>NZ_WMBX01000006.1:0-458590 GCF_010994165.1 Pseudomonas nitroreducens
AACGCCCTGCTGAACACCGCCAGCGGCGCCACCTGGGTCTCGTTGCACCATGGCGGCGGGGTGGGCATGGGCTTCTCCCAGCACTCGGGGATGGTGATCGTCTGCGACGGCACCGACGAAGCTGCCGAGCGCATCGCCCGCGTGCTGACCAACGACCCAGGCACCGGCGTGATGCGCCATGCCGACGCGGGTTATCAGATCGCGATCGATTGCGCCAGGGAACAGGGCCTGAACCTGCCGATGATCACTGCCTGAGGAATCGAGCATGAGCAATGTGACTGAACTGCCCACACCGCAGCCGCTCAACGGCGTGCGCGTACTGGACCTGAGCCGCGTGCTGGCCGGGCCGCACTGCACCGCGATGCTTGCCGACCTCGGCGCCGAAGTGATCAAGTTCGAAGTGCCGGGGCACGGCGACGACAGCCGCCATCTCGGCCCGTTCAAGGACGGCGAAAGTGTCTATTTCGGCCTGATCAACCGCGGCAAGCGCAGCGTCGAGCTGGACTTCAAGGCGCCGGAAGACCTGCAACGTTTCTATGACCTGGTGGCGGACGCCGATGTGGTGGTGGAGAACTTCCGCCCCGGCGTCACCCAGCGCCTGGGCATCGATTTCGACAGCCTCAGGCAGCACAACCCGAAGCTGATCTACGCGAGCATTTCCGGTTTCGGCCAGAACGGCCCGCTGTCGCGCCGCCCGGCCTACGACATCGTCGCCCAGGCGATGTCCGGGCTGATGAGCGTCAGCGGTTTCCCCGAGACCGGGCCGACCCGCAGCGGCGAAGCACTCGGCGACCTGTGCGCCGGCGTCTATGCGGCCTGGGCGATCAGCAGCGCGCTGTTCTCCCGCGAGCACCAGGGCAGCAGCGCGCAGTACATCGACGTGGCGATGTTCGACGTGCTGGTCAGCCTGCAGATGACCGGCCTGTCCAACCTGTTCGCCCACGGCAGGGCGCCGGGGCTGGTGGGTAACCGCCACCCGGTGTCGACGCCGTTCGACACCTACCGCGCCGCCGACGGCCTGGTGGTGATCGCGGTGGCCAGCGACAAGCTGTTCCGGCGCTTCTGCGAAAGCATCGGCCGCGGCGAACTGGCCGACGATCCGCGCTTTGCCGACGACCCCTCGCGCACCCGCAACGAACAGGCATTGCGTGCCGAGATCGAGGCCTGGACCGGCCAGCGCAGCGTCGAGCAGGCCTGCGACCTGCTGCTGGATGCCGGCGTGCCGGCCTCGCCGGTGTGGAACCTCGCCGAGGCTACCGGCAGCGAACAGGCGCAGGTGCGCCAACTGCTGGTGCAGCCGGGCGACGGCCAGCCGCCACTGGTGCCGCAACCGGTCTACTTCAACGGGCGCAAGCCCCACGCCGCGACGCGCGCTCCCCGATTGGGCGAAGCCAATGCCGCGTTCGGCCTCACGAATAAAGCAGGAGCTGTGCAATGAACTTCGACATCGACGCCACCGAACTGGCCATCGTCGACTCCGCCGAGCGGGTCTGCCGCGACGTGCTGGCCGCCAACGCCCAGCGCTATGACGAAGAAGAGGCCTTCTGCGCCGAAAGCCTGCAGGCCCTCGGGGAGCTGGGCTTCATGGGCATCAACCTGCCGGAAACCTATGGCGGCTTCGGCATCGGCAGCCTGGCCATGAGCCGGGTGGTCGAGGCGGTGTCGGCGGCCTGCGCCTCCACTGCGTCAGCGTTGACCGCACACTTCCTCGCCACCGATTCGATCCTCATCGGCGGCACCGAGGAGCAACGCCAGGAATGGCTGCCGCGCTGTGCCAGCGGTGAGCTGCTCGGCGCCTTCGGCCTGACCGAACCGGCAGCCGGCTCCAACCCGGCGGACATGCGCACCCGTGCCGTGCGCGAGACCGGCGGCTGGCGGATTCGCGGCAGCAAGCACTACATCACCAATGCCCGCGAAGCCGACTTCATCGTGCTCTACGCCAAGACCGACCCGGAGGCCGGCGCCCGTGGCATCAGCGCCTTCCTGATTCCCAAGGGCACCGTCGGCGTCACCTTCGCCAACCCGGAAAAGACCATGGGCCTGCGCGGCAGCACCATCTACGAGCTGGCGCTGGACTGCTGGCTGCCGGCGGATGCGCTGCTGGGCGAGGAAAACCAGGGCTTCCGCACCGCCATGGAAGTGCTGGATCGCGGCCGCGTGGAAGTCGCCGCCATGTCGCTGGGCATCGCCCGCGCGGCCATGGAGTACGCCTTGAAGTGGGTGGATGAGCGGCAGATCGGCACCAAGCCGTTGTCGGCTTACCAGGGCACCCAGTGGCGCATCGCCGATATGCACGCGCAGTTCGAAGCGGCACGGCTACTGACGATGCAAGCCGCCGCCCGACGCGACAGCGGCGAGCGCTTCAGCCTCGAATCGGCCACCGCCAAGCTGTTCGCCGCCGAGGCCTGCGGCTTCATCACCGACGCCGCGCTGCAACTGCACGGCGGCTACGGCTACATCCGCGACCTGCCGCTGGAGCGCTTCGTGCGCGACGCGCGAATCCTGCGGATCTTCGAGGGAACTTCCGAGGTGCAGAAGATCATCATCTCCCGCGCCGTGCTGGATGCCGCCCGCCATTGACGGCAGGTACGGGGCGGCCTCCGCTGCCGCCCCGGCGAATCAGGAAACGCTGTGCATAACAACAACAGCGCGGCTGGGCGAACGTCCGGCGGCGAGGAGAACGCTTCATGGCTGGTAAGTCCCTGATCGAAACCCGCTCCATCGATTACATTCCCCAGGCTGAACGGCACGGCCGCCTGTTCAGCCAGTTCACCCTGTGGTTCGGCTGCAACCTGCAGATCACCGCCATCGTCACCGGCGCGCTGGCGGTGGTGCTGGGCGGCGATGTGTTCTGGTCGCTGATCGGCCTGCTCATCGGGCAGATATTCGGCGGCGTGGTGATGGCGCTGCACGGCGCCCAGGGGCCCAAGCTCGGCCTGCCGCAGATGATCTCCAGCCGCGTGCAATTCGGCGTGTTCGGCGCAGTGATCCCGCTGGTGCTGGTCTGCGTGATGTATGTCGGCTTCAACGCCACCGGCACGGTGCTGGCGGGCCAGGCCATCGGCCAGTTGGCCCATGTCAGCGATACCGTCGGCATCCTGGTGTTCGCGGCGGTCATCGTCGCGGTGACAGTCTGCGGTTACCGGGTGATCCACTGGCTGGGCAAGGCCGCCAGCGTGCTGGGCATCGTCGCCTTCGCCTACCTGTTCGTGCGTCTGCTGTCGGTCAACGACATCGGCGTGCTGCTGGAGAACCGCCACTTCGCCTGGAACACCTTCCTGCTCGCCGTTTCCCTGGCGGCGTCCTGGCAGATCGCCTTCGGGCCCTACGTGGCGGACTACTCGCGCTACCTGCCGAGCGAAACCTCGTCGCCGAAGACCTTCTTCGCGGTGGGCCTGGGCTCGGTGCTCGGTTCGCAGACGTCCATGGTCCTCGGCGTGTTCGCCGCGGCGCTGGCCGGCAAGGAGTTCTCCGGGCAGCCGGTGGCTTACGTGGTCGGCCTGGGGGCGAGTGGCATGATGGCGTCCGCACTGTTCTTCAGCGTGGCCTTCGGCAAGGTGACCATCGCGACGTTGAACGCCTATGGCAGCTTCATGTGCATCGCCACCATCATCAGCGGCTTCCGTGGCCAGTTGAAGGTCACGCACCTGCAGCGTCTGCTGTTCGTGCTGGTGATCGTCGGCCTCTCCACCGGCCTGGCGCTGGCCGGGCAGCACTCTTTCCTGGCCGCGTTCAAGTCGTTCCTGCTGTTCCTGCTGGCGTTCTTCACGCCGTGGAGCGCGATCAACCTGGTGGACTACTACTGCATTACCCGCGAGCGCTATGACATCCCCGCGCTGTCCGATCCCGACGGCCGCTATGGCCGCTGGAACTGGACCGGCATCGGCGTCTACTGCTTCGGTGTGCTGGTGCAGATGCCCTTCATCGACAGCGGTTTCTACACCGGGCCGTTGGTGGAGACGCTGGGGGGCGTGGATATCTCCTGGCTTATCGGCCTGCTGCTGCCGGCCTTGGCCTACTACTGGCTGGCCGCCAGGAGTCAACGCTCAGTGCCGGCCGCGCTGGTGCTGCCGGGGCAGGGCGAGTCCTCCGCTGCCTGAGGGACGGTGCGCCGCTATTGGCGCACCCTCGCTTCCCGGACGGGGGCTCGGCTGATTGCGCTCAGAGCCCCCGGATCTCGCTTGGCTCGACTTCCACCTGATAGCCCGGCCCGACATCGAAGAGGATGTAGAAGTCCTCGCCGGGGCGCTTGAAGGTCAAGCTGGAATCCGCGCCCAGCCTGCCGGGGGCCAGCACCCGGTTGTCGGCGGCGCTCATCACGTCCAGGGTCACACCCGGGGCGTCGCTGCCGTCGGTGAAGCCGCCAACGCAGCGGATGGTCTCGGCATCCAGCGCCGTGCATTCGCAGAAGGGCGCGTGGGCCAGAGCGCTGGCGCTGGCGGCCAGGCCGAGCAGCAGGGCGCTGTGCTTGAGGATCGCTTTCATCGATTGCTCCGGGTCTTTTCCAGCCAGGCCACCAGCGAAGGCGAGGCCTGGTCGAGAGGGATCTGCGCCTGGTGCACGGCGCCATCCCAGCCTTCCACGGTCAGCCACAGCTTGTCGGCCGGGGTGACCCGAGCCGGGATCGTGACTTCCGCGAACTGCTGGTGCGGCGTGCCGGCGAACAGCCCGCCGGCGGCCCGCAGGCTGCGCGGTTCGCCGATACGCAGGTAGGCGGCCTTCACCTGTGCAGAGCAGCTGTCGCAGAGGGCCAGGGTAAAGGCCTTGACGAAGCCGGCGCGGCCTTCGTCTTCCGGCTCGCCGACTTCCCATTCGGCCATGCGCGCGGTCCAGGGGCCGACCTGCAGATTGCCGATCTCGCGCTCGCCCAGGCCGCGTAGGCCACGGTCCAGTTTCGCCTCGTGGAAGTACTGCGGCATGAAGCCCAGGGGAATCAGCACCAACAGGGCGCTGAGGTGGAAACGCCAGCGCAGCCATAGGCGGCGCAGCTTGCTGTTGCCGCTCATTGGCTGGCCTCCGCGGTGGCCGCGACAGCGATGCGCTCGCGGGCTTTCTGCTTCTTCAGTTCCTTGGCGGTGGCGATCAGGGTGCGCTTGCTCCAGATCATCAGGCCGCTGAGCACCATCATGCTGAGGATCAGGCCGAACACGAACCAGATCAGCTTGACCCACACGCCACCGAAATCGCCGGTGTGCAGCGGGCGCATGGACTCGGTGACGAACTCCAGGCCCGAGCGGTCGCCCAGCAGGCGAGTCGAGGCGATGCTGCCGTCGTAGGGGTTCACCTGGGCGCTTTCGGACATCAGCGGGTACCAGGCCTTGCCGAAGATCGTCACCGGGTCGTAGGCGCTGGAGGGCAGGCGGAAGAAGGTCGGCTCGAAGCCGGGAATCCGTTGCTGCGCGGACAGCACGGCGGCGTCCAGGCCGATGCGCGGTGGCGCCTTGCCGTCCACGCCCAGTGGGATGCTGTCGCGCTGGATGATGGTCGGTACGCCCTCGCTGGAGATGGAAATGCTGTTGTCGAACAGCACCGCCTGGATCAGGAACCAGGTGCCGGTGATGGAAATCACTGCGATGAACCAGATCGACCAGATACCCATCAGCCGGTGCATGTCGCCCCAGAAGATGCGCGCGCCCTGGCGCAGGCGCAGGGTCGGCTTGAGGAAGCCGCGCCAGAAGCGCTTGTACACCACCAGGCCGGTGACCAGCGAGGCGAGCATCGGCAAACCGAGCAGCGAGACCAGGTACCAGCCCCAGCTGAAACCGTGGTTGAAGGGCACCAGCCACCAGCCATGCAGTGCACGGGTGAACTGGCGGAAGTCGAACAGCGGCATCTTGCCCTGGATGACCCCGGTATAGGGGTTCACGTAGAGCATGGCGGTAGCGCTGTCGGGATAGGTGACGCTGACTCGCAGCGCAAAATGCATTTCGCTGGGTGCGCTGATCATGCGCACGGCGGCCTGCGGTTGCTGCTGGGCCATGGCGGCGAGTACCTGGTCGTAGCCCAGGCGTTGGGCGTCATCATCCGGCGGATTGGCGCGCACGGACGGATCGGCCAGCCAGACAATCTCCTGGCTCACCGTGGCCAGGGTGCCGGTGATGCACACCAGGAACACGAAGAACCAGATGGGCAGGGCCAGCCAGCTGTGGACCAGGAACCAGAGCCTGGAGCGGGATTTCTTGGACATGGGGAATCACGGCCACGCAAGGGAAAGGCAATGGAAAAGGCCCCCGCCGGACAAGGCCGGCGAGGCGCGAAGACACCCAGTCGCAGCGGTGTTCTAGGAGTAAGGACGGATGAGATCGAAAAACCGGCCATCTGCAGTTGCAAATAAATGTTTCGGTGCGGTTTTCGCGGTCTTTTCCATTTCTTTACACATTTTCTGTGCGTGTTTTTTGCGGCTCATCCGTCTTGTATGTGAAAGCGATCGATTCGCAACGGAAGCGAACTTCAGCCAGACAACAGGAGAACCGCATGACCTTCTACCTTCGCCAGCTCACGCTGCTGGCCGTGGCGCTGAGCTGTGCGCCATTGGCCAACGCGGACTACCTGTGGCTGGAACGCAATGCAGGCCAGAGCGCGAAAAGCTATTTCAGCGAACAGCAGCCCGGCGAGCACCTGCAGGTGACCCAGTTGCAGAACGCTCACGTCGTGCTCGGCGAGGGCAAGACGGCGCCGATGAAGGCTGGCGTCGAGTCCTTCGATATCGGCGCCGTGCCGCCGGGCGACCTGCGCGTCGCCGCCCAGCGTGCCGAAGGCAGCACCCTGACCATTTATCAGGCCCGCGAGGGACGCACCGAGACCCGGGCGCAGAATGATCTGGAGCTGGTGCCCACGACGCCCGGCGGCAATACCTTCGCCCTGCACTGGAAGGGCACCGTGGTGCCGGCCTCGCAGGTCAACGTGTACACCTCCGAGCAGTGGAGTCGCAGCCTGAAGCCGGCAGCCGACGGCACCGTGACCCTGGCCACGCCGTTCCCGGCGCGCTACGTGCTGGAGGTCTCGGCCCAGGTCAACGGCGGTGCCAGCGTCGACGGCAAGCGCTACGACAGCGTGATCCACGTTTCCACCCTGTCCTTCGAGGTGCGCCCATGAGAGTTGCGATCAAAGCCAGTCCGGTGATCCGCCCACGCCTGCCGCGCCCGGCCCGGCAACTGCTGGAACATGCCGGCCTGCGCAGCAGCCTGCCGCGGCTGAACATCCTCGATGCGCTGGTGGCTTGCCGCAAGGCGACTGCCGTAGAGCTGCACGCCTACCTGGAGGAGCCAGGGCTGCCCATCTCCCTCAGCTGCGTCAGTCAGACGCTGCGCCGCCTGCACCTCTCCGGCCTGCTCGAACGTGACGAGAACAAGCGCTACAGCCTGGCACCCGGAGCGGTGGCGGCCATGGGCAAGTCGAGCGAGTTGCATTGACGACGGTGGCTCCCCTGTGGGAGCGAGTCATCTCCGCGATCCGGCCTGCAGGCCGGCTCAGCGCGTCGCCATCGGCCCTGGCGGAGCCGAGATTTCGCGCAGAAGCTTCGTTCATGCATCAGCCAGTGCAATAGCAGGCCGTGCGCATTGAACCCGCCAGGCTCCGTCAGTGGTCGGCGGCGGCCACCTATCGTCGGGACCTATCCTTAGGCGATCCCGGTCTACAGTTGAAGTGACAAGTTCTGAAGACCCGAGGGAGTGCCACCATGAGCCAGTTGTTCGAGCCCCTGACCCTGCGCCAGCTGACCCTGTCCAACCGTATCGCCGTATCCCCCATGTGCCAGTATTCCGCCCAGGACGGCCTGGCCAACGACTGGCACCTGGTGCACCTAGGCAGCCGGGCAGTCGGCGGCGCCGGCCTGGTGATAGTCGAGGCCACGGCGGTCGCCCCGGAAGGGCGGATCAGCGCCGAGGACCTGGGCATCTGGAATGATGAGCAGGTCGAGCCGCTGCGGCGTATCACCCGTTTCATCGAGTCCCAGGGCGCGGTGGCCGGCGTGCAGCTGGCCCATGCCGGACGCAAGGCGAGTACCTGGGCACCCTGGCTGGGCAAGCACGGCTCGGTGCCGATCAGCGAAGGCGGCTGGACACCGGTGGCGCCCTCGGCCATCGCCTTCGACCCACAGCACACCGCGCCCATCGCCCTGAGCGAAGAGCAGATGGCGACCATCAAGCATCAGTTCGTGCGCGGCGCCGAGCGGGCCCTTGCCGCCGGCTTCAAGATCGCCGAGGTGCATGCCGCCCATGGCTATCTGCTGCACCAGTTCCTCTCGCCGCTTTCCAACCAGCGGCGCGACCAGTACGGCACCTGCTTCGAGAACCGCATCCGCTTCCTCCTCGAAATCACCGAGGCGGTGCGTGCGGTGTGGCCGCAGGAGTTGCCGCTGTTCGTCCGCCTGTCCGCCACCGATTGGGTGGAGGACGGCTGGAACCCCGACGAGACCGTTGAGCTGGCACGGCGCCTGAAGGGCCTGGGGGTGGACCTGATCGATGTGTCTTCCGGTGGCACTGCGGCCAACGCCGAGATTCCCGTGGGGCCGGGCTATCAGACGCAGTTCGCCGAGCGGGTGCGCAAGGAAGCCGGTATCGCCAGCGGCACCGTCGGCATGATCACCGAACCGGTGCAGGCGGAACACATCCTGCGTACCGGGCAGGCCGACCTGATCCTGCTGGCCCGCGAGCTGCTGCGCGATCCGTACTGGCCGCTGCACGCCGCCGATGAGCTGGGCGGGCAGCCGGTGCCGTGGCCGGCGCAATACCTGCGCGCCGCGCAACGAGGTACGCCCAAACGCAAGGCCTTCGGGCAGGCCTGAGGCCGGACGGGCTCACTCCCTGGACGTTCTGCGGCAGCCACCAGACCGGTGGCTGCCGATCATCTGCGGACGCTTTCCTTGAACTGGAACAGCGCTGGGCGCAGCGGGGTGGTGAAGGAGCGCTTCTCTTCGTCGAGCGCGGTGGTCACTGGCGTGCTGTCTACGCTGTTGATGACCCAGGTGTCCCCTTCGTGTTTCAGCGAATAGGCCAGCGGCACGCCGTTCCTCAGCACGGGCTCGGGTCTCGCGCGCGCCAGGGCATACAGTGTGACTTCGTAGGCTTCGGCTTCTCCGGCCTGGCCGCGGTCGACGGGAACCAGACGCGCATAGTTCAGCACGGCAGAACCGGGTAGGCGCCCCAGCAGGTGTTCCCCCAGCGAGGCCTCGGCATAAAGCGGATAGTAAGTGGGGGCGGGCGTGCTGACGTCGACAACGTGAAGAAAGCCGTAGAGTCGCCAGTCGCCAGCTCCGAACAGACCGGTGCCGGGGCCCGCCAGTACCTGGTAATGGCGTTTCGGCAGCTTGATGTCCAATAGGCGGGTTTTGCGCATGTCCAGCCGGGGGAAATTGCCCCAGGGCGTGTCGATGGCGTCGAAGCGCTTGCCGCCGATCACCACCGAGGCGGCCTCTCCGGCAATTTCCAGGTAGGACGGCGCGTTCTTCACGTCGGTGCGGTATTCGGTGCCGGCTTTCGACTCCTGCGGGGTGAAATGGGAGCCCAGCGCGGAGGTGGAAACCTGTTCGACGCTCCAGAGGCTCTCGACAGCCGAGTTCAGGCTTTCATGCGTTTCGGCTTGGGCGAGCGGCAGCACCGACAGAAGCGCCAACGTCAGCATGCAGCGGCGTAGCCGGTAAGTGAGCGGCATGGGAGCCTCGCGATCAGTAGAGATGTTCAACGGCGCGCCGCCTGGACGAACACCGGTCCCCAGAGCGGATGGCTGGCCTCGCTGGTACCCAGGTGGAAGGTCGGATCGATCTGCAGGGCGCGGTCAAAGGCGAAGCGGCACTGGATCGGTCGTTCGGTCACGCAATAACTGAACGCCAGGTACTTGAGGGCCTTCAGTTGCACCTGCGCATCGGCGCGCCAGATGGCTGGCGAGAGGAACTGCTGTTCGGCCAGGTAGTAATGCCCGGCCTCGTATGCGCGCAGGCCTTCGTCGAAGGTGTGCTCGGCGAGTACCTGGGCATCATCCGCAGGTGGTGCGGGCGGTGCCTCGGGCTGGCTGCTGCAAGCGGAAACCGTTGCCAGGCAGGCGATCAGCAGCGGTGTCGAGAGAGTGCGCAGAGTCTTCATGGAGGGATCCATACCGGTCAAAGGGGGCCGGCCGACGTTTATTGGAGGCTGTGTCGGAGCGTCACGGATTGTCCTGCGGAAATCTGCACATCCTGTCTGTAGGCCGGCAGGTCGGGGTTGCGCAGTTCGATTCGGTAACTTCCCGGTGGCAGTTGCAGCTTGAACAGGGGCGGGCTGATGCCGCGCTTCCTGCCGTCGATCCAGACTTCGCCCCAGGGCTGAACGATGACGCTCAGGGTGCCTGTTGCGACGGGCGCAGGCTTACTGCCAGGTGGCGTCGGGCTCATGGCCTTGCTGCCGGTGACGGGCATGGCCTGGGTGCGCTGCGGATGAGGCTTGTGTTTCTGCTCGGCTGCGGCCATGGGAGCTGACGGCCGTTTCATCACCGGAGCCGATACTTCATGGGGCGCCGGCGTCGGGGCTGGTGCTGCTGCTTGAACCGGATCGATGGGAGTAGCCGGCGTGGCCGGTACGGCTGCATCGGCGAGCGGGGCAGCCTGTTCCTCCGGCACCGGCTCGGATGGCGGAATGACCAAGGGGCCGTCGTCCATGGGTTCCTGGGTGACGGTATCGAGGCTATCTGCCGGGGACGGTGATCGGTCCACCACGCCCTGCTGACCGGGCTCTACCTGCGAGAGCTTGTCCGGCGCGGGTTCGCTCGGGAGATTGAGTTCATCATCGAGAGCCCAGGGTTGCCACAGCGCCAGCAGCAGAGCGGTGACCAGCGTCCCGACGATGACGCCGGCGATCAGCGGCCAGTTGACGGCCGGTCGGGGGACGGGCGCCAGCAAGTACGGCTCGGCCGTCGGCAGAGGCTCGACCGGCACCTGCGGAGCCGGCCGGGCGATTGTGGGGAGCGGGGCAGGCAGTGCGGCCACCGGGCGCGGCGGCAGTGTGTAGGTGGTACCGGGGCCATCCCAGGAGCTCAAGGCTTCCGTGGGAACCGATCGAGCCGGCTCGCTGGGAAATGTTTCGCCCTCGTCGATTGCATACGAGACCCCCATTGCTGCCTCGCCGGAGGGGGCTTCGGGAAGCGAGCCATTCGGGTCGTTCCGTGTATCTGGCGGGCAGGGAGTCTTGGCGTTCGGTTCCATCGGCTACATCTTCAAGGGGTGACGCGAGGTGAGGCTTGCTGGCTTCAGGCCGCAGGCAGATCGCCATACAGCAGGAGCAGAAATACAAAGCTGGAAAATGGCCGCGGATCATAGGAAGCGGGGGCCTTTCGGCTCAAATGCGCCGAGCTGTTTCCTGGGCTGGGACGGGGAAATGAGCATCAGGTCGCGCTTTACGAGCGGAATACGCGGCTGAAGGAAAGAGGTGACTCAATGGTCAGGAAAAGAAATGAAATGTGATATCTGTCGCAAGATGGCGATCTGATGTTACTCTCTGGGCGCTCGCGCAAGGATCGCGCCACTACCCACCAGAGCATCACTGGAGCACGCATGGACGCTTCTGCAACGCCTGCTGTCATCCCGCAATCGGAAATCGCCCTGCTGGCGAACATCCTCGCCCTCGCCACCCGCAACATGTCGAACCTCAGCACCCTGATCACCCAGTTGTCGGTGGAGCTTGGGCATAGCCCCGATCCGCACCTGCAGCGCGTGGGGCAGCGAGTACTCGCGGATGTGGATGTGCTGTCGAAATCACTGGATACCCAGTGGGAGCTGATCGGCGCGCTCTCGCGCTTCTGTCCGTTGCTGTCGCGCACGCCACTGGCGAAGCCGGCGCTGGTGACGGAAATCCATATCACCGAGTTGCCGGACAGGACCTAGGCATACGCCCAGGCTCGCGAGCAAGCTCGATCCTACCGATGCCTACAACGCTGGAGCCGACCTGGCAGGAGCGATCTTGCTGGCGAACAGTGCGGTGCTTACTCGCCGGCCTTGGCCAGTTCGAAGCTTATCAGCAGCGCCCATGGCGCATCGCTGTCGCCGACGCGGATCGGTTGCAGCAATTCCACGCGCTGGCCTTTCACCTGTTCCCAGGCCTTGCCCCGGGCGATGGCGTTGCGCGCCTCCTGCGGCAGTTCGCTGGCCTTGTCGCCCAGGCGCTTAGGGTCGGCGTGGGTGACGTAGACGCCCGCGTTGGAGAGCAGGGCGTAGCGACCATTGCCCATCGGCGCCAGCTTGCCGAGGCTTTCCTGCAACTGGTGCAGCGTGTAATCGGCGCCGAGGATGCCGAGGAAGCGGCCGTTGGAATACATGGGCGACATGAACGAGGTCATCAGCACGGTGCTGCCGCCGACGCTGTACTCGTAGGGCTCCATAAACACGTCGCGGCCCTTGTCGCGGGGGATCTGGTACCAGTCGCCGCTACCGTCGGCCTTGTCGTAGCCGACCAGGCATTCGCGCTGGGCCACGCCGCTGCCCCTGTGCCAGTAAGCCATGAGGCGGCCGCTGGCGTCGTGGCCGGGGCTGTCGATGAACTCGCGGTCGCGGCCGTCGAAGGCGTTTGGCTCGCACCCGCAGGCGAAGGCCAGCAGCTCGGGATTGCGGGTCAGGTATTCGTGCATCACTGCGTCGATCTGCTCGCGCTGGGGGCCGAGGTTGCGGCTCTTCATGCCGAGGATGAAGTGTTTCAGGCCGTAGAGGGCGGTGGCCATTACGGCGAAGCGCGCTTCCAGGCGCTGGGTTTCGCTGGCCAGCACCACGCGGGCGGTGTCGAGCAGGCTGGAATGCTCGGCCTGCTCGACATCGGCCAGGGCCTTGGCACTCTCGCTCTTGATCGAGGCGACGACGTTGCCGATGTCGGCGGTGGCGTTGGCCGACTGGGTCGCCAGGCGGCGCACCTCATCGGCGACCACCGCGAAGCCACGCCCGCTTTCCCCGGCGCGGGCGGCCTCGATGGCGGCGTTGAGGGCCACCAGGTTGGTGTTCTTGGCGATCTGCTTGATGACTTCGGAGACCTTGCTGATCTCGGTCCAGCGCACATTGAGGTCGGCGATAAGCTGCTTGACCTGGTCGATGGTGGAGCGGGTGCTGGAGCTGTCTTCGGCGCTCGTGGGCCGGCTTTCGAGAGTGGTTGGCATCGGTGGGCACACTGCAGTGGCGGATGAGGGCAGGGGTAGGCGAGGGCTTGTCTTCTTGTTATGTCAGCCGCGCCTTCCGGCGCGGCTGTAGAACACAAATGCTGGATATCGACCCGTAGGGCGAATAACGCGTTGCGTTATCCGCCGCCACGCTGGACGGCGGATTACCCGCTCCGGGTTATGCGCCCTGCGTTTCCGTTACCAGCCCAACTGCTTGTGCAGGCCGAGGGCGTCGTAGTAATCGCCCTGGTAGACGATCTTGCCGTCCTTGACCTTCACGTAGCTCACACCGTCGAACGACAGCGGCTTGTTGGTCGCCGGGGTCTGGGCGTCCCAGGCGCCGGTGTTGGTGCCGCTGAAGGTCCACTGGAAGGCGATGCCGTCCTTGTCGACGATCGGCTTGCCGTTCATCTTCCACGTAAGGTCCGGCACGGCCCCCACGAACACCTTGATCACGTTGTCACGCGCGGCATCGCGGCCCTTCTGCGGGGTGCCGACGGTGACGTCGAAGTACTCCGCATCCTTGGCCAGGTAGCCGGCGGCCTTCTCGGCATCGTGGGCGTTCCACGCGGCCATGTAGGCATCGACGATCTGTTTGGGCGACTCTGCGGCCTGTACGAGACCGGCAAAGGTGAACAGCGACAGCAGGTAAAACGCTCTGACGAGGTGACGCATGCTTGCCTCCGTTGCGGGCGTGCCCGCGGGTTGTCGGCCGGATGGCCGTTGGATGTGGCGCCACGCAGGGTGTGGCGCCGGGGATATCAGGACAGTTCACCCACCGCGCGCCAGGCCTCGTCGATGGCGGCATGGGCATAGGCGTCCCAGGCGGCATCGGAGTTGGCGATGGTGACGTTGCCGACCTTGGTGCGGGCCAGGTTCATCAGTTTTTCGCTCTCTTGCTCATCATCGAAGAGGCTGTTGGAGAAGTACGAATAGCCGTGCGACCAACGGTTGATGGTGATCGCCTGGATATCCTTCTGGTGGTCGAAGCCGGCCGGGCCGAGCATGGCCTGCAACTGGTCGCGGATCATGCCTTCCATGTATTCGAAGCTCATGCCGTAGAGCTTGCCGCGGCCCACGCGGGCCTGGGTGCGCGCGTCCATGCCGGTGTTGGGGCTGGTGGGCACGTAGACCATGTGCAGCCCGATGGGCTGGTTCGGGTCGCGCGGGTGGCTGTAGCCGCCGATGTCCACCGGGTAGTCCAGCTTCACGCGGCTGTACGGCTGGCTGGGGGCGTAGATTTCGTGCACGCCCAGCTTCATGAAACTCTGCCAGTTGCGGATCACTACCTTGGTGTACACCAGTGGGAACTTCACGTTCTGCGCCAGGGCGTGGGACTGCTCGGCGGAGAGGTCGCGCAGTAGGTACGGGATGATCATGTTGTAGCAGGCCAGCACGCAGTGCTTGCCACGCACGCGGTGCAGGGCGCCGGCGCGGCTGTAGCCGACGTCCACGCCGCCGTCGCGGTTCTTCACGCTCACCGCGGTGCTGTTCAGGCGCAGGCGCACGGCGTTGTTCGGCTGGTCCAGTTTCGAATAGTCGAAGGTGGCCAGGACGATGTCGTTCATGTCCTTGCCCGGCGCCACGCCCGGGATCAGGCCGCGCACCAGCAGACGCGCCAGCGAGGCGTTGCCGTCGGGGAAGTGGTAGATGTACGGCTCTTCCATCTCGGACCTGGCTTCCTCGCTGATCGGCGAGAGGTCCATCGCACCGAAACCGGGGAAGCCCACGGAGTAGGCCGAATCGGCGGAGACGGCGTCGATGCTCAGCGCGGAGAAGTCGTTGGTGCGGCTGAGGAAGTAGCGGGTGGCGGCTTCGCTCAGGCCGACGTCCTTGCGCAGGAAGTCCTGGTAGCTGGTCTTGGCCAGGTGCGCTTCCTTCTCCTCGCGGGTCTTGCCGGCGAGGTAGTCCTTGGGTGCCTCGTGCAGGTCGATCAGCGCCTGGCGGTCGGCCTCGGGCAGCGGGAAGTCGCTGATGAAGGCGCGCCAGCTGCGGGCGTTGAGTTTTTCCGGGGCGATGTCGTCGGCCACCATGGGCGTCGGGTCGCCGCTGACCATCTTCGCCTCGCCGAAGCCGGCCTTGTCGAAGAACACGCCGCGCGACAGGCCCAGGTTCGGGTAGAAGTCACGGTCGAAGGCGGTTTCGAAGCGGTCGACGTCGACGTTGAGCTGCTTGAGCAGGTTGTTGACCGTGTCGCTGTACAGGTGCTTGGGCGACTGGAAGGCTTCGCTGCCGCCGTAGCCGAGGATCATCCGGCCGCCGGCCTGGAATTCGTTGCGCTTGGCGTGGCCGCCGAAGTCGTCGTGGTTCTCGATGATCAGCACGCGCGCCTTGGGGTGCTTCTGCCGGTAGAACCAGGCCGCGGACAGGCCGCTGATGCCGCCGCCGACCACCACCAGGTCGTACTGCTCCTCGATCTTCAGGCCATCGGTATCGAACACCTTCTTCTCCCAGCCCATCTGGTGCGCGACCTCGAACGCGCCGGGATGGCTGCCGCGCATGCCGGTCAGGGCAGGCGGGTAGTAGCGGCCGGACGGAGCGGCCTGGAGAAGTTGCAGCGGGGTGAGGCCCGCGCCGATGGTGAGGGCAACGCCGTTGAGGAAGTCGCGGCGGGTGATGGTCATGGGAAGTCCTTGCAAGGTGATGGCCCGGGGCAGGGCTGTCATGGTTTTGCCCTTCCCTGCCGGAAGGGGTTGCGGCATGCGTGGCCGCGCGGCGGTCCCGGTCGAGCGGGGCGCCGATTTGAAGCTTTTGATCTTTACGGTGTAACGAGGAACCAACGACCGCGCGAGCTAGAGCAGGACGAGGCGGAAACGGGGACGGGCCCAGGAGTTTACGAGCTGTAAATGACTGGGCCCGTCCCCGTTTCCAACGCTGTACTGCCGACGCGCAGCCGGTCGTTTTAGTGCTTGATCATTACGTGGCGGATGGCGGTGTAATCCTCGAGACCGTACATGGACATGTCCTTGCCGTAGCCCGACAGCTTCATGCCGCCGTGGGGCATCTCGGTGGTCAGCATGAAGTGCGTGTTGACCCAGGTGCAGCCGTACTGCAGGCGCGCGGACAGGCGATGGGCGCGGCCGATGTCGCTGGTCCACACCGAGGAGGCCAGGCCGTAGTCGGAGTCATTCGCCCAGGCCAGCGCCTGTGCCTCGTCCTCGAACTCAGTGACCGAAACCACCGGGCCGAAGATTTCGCGGCGGACCACTTCGTCGTCCTGGCGGGCGCCAGCGAGCACGGTCGGCTCGAAGAAGAAGCCGGCGCGGTCGGCACGCTTGCCGCCGGTGACCACTTCGATGTGCGGCACCTGGCGGGCGCGCTCGACGAAGCCGATCACGCGCTCCAGGTGCTGTTCGGTGATGACCGGGCCCAGCTCGGTGTTCGGGTCGTCCTGCTCGCCGTACTGGATGCTGGCCACGGCGGCGCCGAGCTTTTCCACGAACTTGGCGTAGATGCCTTTCTGCGCGTAGATGCGGCAGGCGGCGGTGCAGTCCTGGCCGGCGTTGTAGAAGCCGAAGGTGCGGATGCCTTCCACGGCGGCGTCGATGTCGGCGTCGTCGAAGATCAGTACCGGGGCCTTGCCGCCCAGTTCCATGTGCATGCGCTTCACGGTGTCGGCGGTGCCGGCGATGATGCGGCTGCCGGTGGCGACCGAACCGGTCAGCGACACCATGCGCACTTTCGGGTGGGTGGTCAGTGGCTCGCCGACGCTCGGGCCACGGCCGAACACCAGGTTGACCACGCCAGCGGGGAAGATGCCGGCCATCAGCTGCGCCAGGCGCAGGGCGGTCAGCGGGGTCTGCTCGGAGGGCTTGAGCACCACGGTGTTGCCGGCGGCCAGGGCCGGGCCGAGTTTCCACGCGACCATCATCAGCGGGTAGTTCCACGGCGCGATGGAGGCGACCACGCCCACCGGGTCGCGACGGATCATCGAGGTGTGGCCCGGCAGGTATTCGCCCGCGGCGGAGCCTTGCATCACGCGGCAGGCGCCGGCGAAGAAGCGGAACACGTCGGCCACCGCCGGCAGTTCGTCATTCAGCGCGGCGGAGTAGGGCTTGCCGCAGTTGTTGGACTCCAGGCGGGCCAGTTCCTCGGCGTTGGCGTCGATGGCGTCGGCCAGTTGCAGCAGGAGCATCGCGCGGTCTTTCGGCGCGGTCTGCGACCAACTGTCGAAGGCCGCGTCGGCGGCCAGCACGGCGGCGTCGACCTGGGCCGGAGTGGCCTCGGCGATTTCTACCAGGGTGGTGCCCAGGGAGGGGTTCAGGATGGCGAGCTTCTCGCCTTCGCCAGCGACCAGTTGGCCGTTGATCAGCAGGTGGGTTTGCATGGTTGAGTCCTCTTGGTCAGGAACGTGGTGCAAATTCGGTTGGGTGTTTCTTTTTAGGGGCCTGCCGATTTTGAGCCGGCGGGCCTGAGGGGTTCTGTTGGCTTACTTGCCGCTGCCCGCCACGCCCTCGCCACCCTTGGTCAGGTAGTAGGCGCCGAGGATCGGCAGCATGGTCACGATCATCACCAGCATCGCCACCACGTTGGTCACCGGCACGTCGCGCGGGCGGCCCAGCTGGTTGAGCAGCCAGATCGGCAGGGTGCGTTCGTGGCCGGCGGTGAAGGTGGTGACGATGATCTCGTCGAAGGACAGCGCGAACGCCAGCATGCCGCCGGCCAGCAGCGCCGAGCCGAGGTTGGGCAGGATCACGTAGCGGAAGGTCTGCCAGCCGTCGGCGCCCAGGTCCATCGAGGCTTCGATGAGGCTGTGCGAGGTACGGCGGAAACGCGCGATGACGTTGTTGTAGACGATCACCACGCAGAAGGTCGCGTGGCCGATGACGATGGTCAGGAAGCCCGGCTCGATGCCGAGGGTCTTGAACGCCGACAGCAGCGCGATGCCGGTGATGATGCCGGGCAGGGCGATCGGCAGGATCAGCATCAGCGAGATGCCTTCCTTGCCGAAGAAGTCGCGGCGGTACAACGCGGCGGCCGCAAGCGTGCCCAGGAGCATGGCGATCAGCGTGGCGACGCTGGCGATCTTCACCGACAGCTCGATGGCTTCGAGCACGTCCTGGCGCGCGAAGGCGACGCTGAACCAGTGCAGGGTGAAGCCCTTGGGCGGGAAGCTGAAGGCCGCGTCCTCGGTGTTGAAGGCGTACAGGAAGATGATCAGGATCGGGAAGTGCAGGAACACCAGCCCGCCCCAGGCAGCTGCTTTGAGCCCCCAGGAAGCTTTCTCAGAGTGCATCGAAGGCCCCCAGACGTTTGACGATGGAGAGATAGACAGCGATCAGCACGATCGGCACCAGGGTGAAGGCGGCGGCCATCGGCATGTTGCCGATCGCGCCCTGCTGGGCGTAGACCATGCTGCCGATGAAGTAGCCCGGCGGGCCCACCAGCTGCGGCACGATGAAGTCGCCCAGGGTCAGGCTGAAGGTGAAGATCGAGCCGGCGGCGATGCCGGGGATCGACAGTGGCAGGATCACCTGGAAGAAGGTCTGCCGCGGGTGCGCGCCGAGGTCCGCCGAGGCCTGCAGCAGCGACGGCGGCAGGCGCTCCAGGGAGGCCTGGATCGGCAGGATCATGAACGGCAGCCAGATGTATACGAACACCAGGAAGCGCCCGAAGCTGGAGGTGGACAGGGTGTTGCCACCGATCCCCGGAATGCCCAGCAGCAGGTTCAGCACGGGCTCAAGGCCCAGGTGCTGGACGAACCACATCGCCACGCCGCCCTTGGCCAGCAGCAGGGTCCAGGCGTAGGCCTTGACGATGTAGCTGGCCCACATCGGCATCATCACGGCGATGTAGAAGAACGCCTTGGTCTTGCCGGTGGTGTAGCGCGCCATGTAGTAGGCGATGGGGAAGGCCACCGCGCCGCTGGCGATGGACACCGCGACGGCCATCAGCACGGTGCGCTGGATGATGTCGAAGTTGGAGCCACTGAACAGCGAGCCGAAGTTGGCCCAGGTCAGGTCCGGCGTCACCGTCATGGTGAAGTCGTCGAAGGTGTAGAAACCCTGCCACAGCAGCGTCAGCAGCGAGCCGAGGTAGATCGCGCCGAACCACAGCAGCGGCGGGATCAGCAGCAGCGAGAGGTACAGCGTCGGCTTGCGGTAGAGCAGGTTGGACAGGCGGCGCAGCGGGCCATTGCTGGCCGCCGGCAGCGCTGCATTCATCGTCAGTTCCATCTCACGCGCCCTCGTTCAGCACCACCATCGCCTCGCGCGCCCAGCGAGCGGTCACGCGCTGGCCCGGCTGGTGGGCGAGGTCGATGTCGGCCCACTGGCTGTTGGCCTGGCTGAGGCAGAGGTTCTGGCCGTTGTCGAGACGGATCTCGTAGCGGGTCGCGGCGCCCTGGTACTGGATGTCGTGCAGCAGGCCGCTGATCTCGATGTCCGAGGTGGCGCGCTCGCCGTTGGCGAAGGTGATGTGCTCCGGGCGGATGGAGAAGGGCTGGGCGTTGCCGGTCAGGCTCTGGGCGATGTCGCCGCGCAGCACGTTGGAGGTGCCGACGAACTCGGCCACGAACGGAGTCGCTGGCTTCATGTAGAGGTTACGCGGGGTGTCGACCTGCTCGATGCGGCCCTTGTTGAACACGGCCACGCGGTCGGACATGGACAGCGCTTCGCTCTGGTCGTGGGTGACGAAGATGAAGGTGATGCCCAACTGGCGCTGCAGCTTCTTCAGCTCGCTCTGCATCTGCTCGCGCAGCTTGAGGTCGAGGGCACCGAGGGGTTCGTCCAGCAGCAGGACGCGCGGGCGGTTCACCAGGGCTCGGGCCAGGGCAACGCGCTGGCGCTGGCCGCCGGAGAGCTGCACCGGCTTGCGCACGCCGTAGCCACCCAGGGCGACCATGCCGAGGGCTTCTTCGGCGCGCTTCAGGCGTTCGGCCTTGCCGATGCCTTTCACCTTCAGGCCGTAGGCGACGTTCTCCAGCACGCTCATGTGCGGGAACAGCGCGTAGTCCTGGAATACCGTGTTGACGTCGCGCTGGTAGGGCGGCAGGCCCGCGGCCTCTTCGCCATGGATGCGGATGGAACCTGCTGTGGGTTGCTCGAAGCCGGCGATCAGGCGCAGGCAGGTGGTCTTGCCCGAGCCCGACGGGCCGAGCATGGAGAAGAACTCGCCGTCCTTGATGTCGATGGACACCCGGTCAACGGCTTTCACCTCGCCGAACTGGCGGGAGACCTGGGTGAATTGAACAGCGGGGGTGGTCATGGTGCACGCTCCAAGGGGCAGGATTCCGGCGTAGGGGAGTCCTGCCCGTGAATCTGAGATACGGGTGAATCGATGCGAATTGGGTGGGGCGGGAACTCCCTCTCCCTCTGGGAGAGGGCCGGGGTGAGGGAAGCCACGGCACACGGCCGGGCCCTCACCCCCAACCCCTCTCCCAGAGGGAAAGGGGAGCCGAAATCAACGGCCGCCCATGATCCCGATGTAGTCCTGGGTCCAGCGGCTGTACGGGACGAACTTGCCGCCCTCGGCCACCGGGGTCTTCCAGAACGCGATCTTGTCGAACTGGTTGTAGCCGTTGGTGGCGCAGCCTTCTCCGCCCAGCAGGGTGCTCGCCTTGCAGCCTTCCGGCACGGCCGGCACCGAACCGAACCAGGCGGCCACGTCACCTTGCACCTTGGGCTCCAGCGACCAGTTCAGCCACTTGTAGGCGCAGCTCGGGTGCTGGGCTTCAGCGTGCAGCATGGTGGTGTCGGCCCAGCCGGTGACGCCTTCTTTCGGGAACACGGTGGCGATTGGCTGACCTTCGGCCTTCAGGGCGTTGGCCTGGTAGGGCCAGGCGCTGGAAGCGGCGACGCCTTCGTTCTTGAAGTCGCTCATCTGCACGGTGGTGTCGTGCCAGTAGCGGTGGATCAGGTCATGCTGCTTGCGCAGCAGTTCGACCACGGCGGCGTACTGCTTCTCGTCGAGCTGGTACGGGTCGGTGATGCCCAGTTCCGGCTGGGTGGCCTTCAGGTACAGCGCGGCGTCGGCGACGTAGATCGGGCCGTCGTAGGCCTGCACGCGGCCCTTGTTCGGCTTGCCGTCGGGCAGGTTCTGCGCGTCGAACACGACCTTCCAGCTGTCCGGCGCGGTGGGGAAGACCTTGGTGTTGTACATCAGCAGGTTCGGGCCCCACTGGTACGGCGCGCCATAGGTCTTGCCGTTGACCACGTACCAGGCGGCGTCCTTCAGGCGCGGGTCGATGTTCTTCCAGTTGGGGATCAGCGACGGATCGATCGGCTGCACGCGCTTGCCGTAGATCAGGCGCAGGGAGGCGTCGCCCGAGGCGGTGACCAGGTCATAGCCGCCCTTGGCCATCAGGCTGACCATCTCGTCGGAGGTGGCGGCGGTCTTCACGTTGACCTGGCAGCCGGTGTCCTTCTCGAACTGGGTGACCCAGTCGTAGTTCTTGTCGGACTGGCCGCGCTCGATGTAGCCGGGCCAGGCGATGATGTCCAGGCGGCCTTCGCCTTTGCCGACTTCCTTCAGGGCCTCGGCGGCCTGGACGCCGGCGCTGGCCAGCAGGGCGGTGGTGATGGCACTGAGCAGTGCGGTCTTGCGCATCGGGTGTCTCCCTCTCGTTGTTGTCTCTATTGGTGGGGCAGTTCAATCGAGCAACCTCCCTCTGACGACTTGGCGTCGGGGCGTTTCTTATGTGCCGGCGGGTGACCCCGCCGGATGGTTCAATCCAGTTGCTGGCCGTGGCGCGCCATGATGTGGCGCACCACGCTGTAGTCCTGCAGCGAGTCGCTGGACAGGTCCTTGCCGTAGCCCGAGCGCTTGAGCCCGCCGTGGGGCATCTCGCTGGCGAGCATGAAGTGGGTGTTGATCCAGGTGCAGCCGTACTGCAGGCGGTTGGCGATCTGGAAGGCCTTGTCCAGGTTCTGCGTCCACACCGAGGAGGCCAGGCCGTATTCGGAGTCGTTGGCCCAGTCCACCGCCTGCTCCAGTTGGTCGAAGCGGGTCACCGTGACCACCGGGCCGAACACCTCGCGCTGGACGATCTCGTCCTGCTGCTTGCAGCCGGCCAGCAGGGTCGGCTGGTAGTAGAAACCGGGGCCGGAATGCACGGCGGCGCCGGTGACGCGCTCGATGTGCGGCTGGCCGAGGGCGCGTTCGACGAAGCTGGCCACGCGGTCGCGCTGGCGGGCGCTGATCAGCGGGCTGATCTCGTTGTCGGCGTCGCGCTTGCGGGCGAAGCGGATGCTGGCCACGGCGTCGCCCAGCTCGGCGACGAGGCGGTCATGGATGCCCGCCTGCGCGTAGATGCGGCAGGCGGCGGTGCAGTCCTGGCCAGCGTTGTAATAACCATGGGTGCGTACGCCCTGGACCACGGCGTCGAGATCGGCGTCGTTGCAGACGATCACCGGCGCCTTGCCGCCCAGTTCCAGGTGCGTGCGTTTGAGCGTGCGCGAGGCGGCCTGGAGAATCTTCTGCCCGGTGACGATGTCGCCGGTGAGGGAGACCATACGCACCTTCGGGTGGCTGACCAGATGGCTGCCGACGCCTTCGCCGCCACCGCAGACGATGTTGATCACGCCGGCCGGGAGGATTTCCGCCAGCGCTGGCGCCAGCGCCAGGATGCTCAGTGGCGTGTGTTCGGACGGCTTGAACACCAGCGTGTTGCCGGCGGCCAGCGCGGGGGCGATCTTCCATGCGGCCATCATCAGCGGGTAGTTCCACGGCGCAATCGAGGCGACCACGCCCACCGGATCGCGGCGCACCATGCTGGTGTGGCCGGGCACGTATTCGCCGGCGAGTTGGCCCTGCTGGCAGCGCACGGCGCCGGCGAAGAAGCGGAACACGTCGGCGGTGGCCGGAATATCGTCCTGGCGCGCCAGGTGCAGCGGCTTGCCGCAGTTCAGCGATTCCAGCTGGGCGAGATCATTCGCGCGCTTGTCAATGGCGTCCGCGATAGCCAGCAGCGCGGCGGAACGTTGCGCGGGAGTAGTGCGGGCCCAGGCGGGGAAGGCGTGGTGCGCAGCGGCGATGGCCTGCTCGACCTGGTCGATGGAGCCGTCGGCGATGCTGGCGATGGTTTCGCCCGTGGTCGGGTTGATGATCGGCTCGGCCATGCCTTCGCCGGCGACCAGTTGGCCGTCGATCAGCAAGGCGGTATGCAGGGTTGCGCCGGTCATCCTGGAAGCTCGTCTTTTATCTGTCTTGTTTTCGGGGGGCATGTGCGTGCTCCGGCGTAGGGCGGTGCCCGGAACTTGGCCCTTTGGTATGGGACGAGAGACTAGAGTCCGGACGTGGGGTCGACAAATTCTAATTACTGAAAGCGCCGTTCGATTAAATCGAACGCTGTAAGCCTCTAGATCGAAAGGCGTTTTGTGTGGAATGGCGCTCAGGTGGCCGCCAATCCGTAGGGCGCATAACGCTGCAAGCGTCATCCGTCGTCCCTTTCCGTCCGGGCCATTCGGCGGATAACCGCGAGCGATTATTCGTCCTGCGTTGGCTCGGCGTGTTTGTGTAATCCGCTCCTCAGATCGACAGGCGCTTTGCGTTGGGCTGCTCACGGGCGACGGTGAGGAACGGGTCCACCAGCGCCGGTCGAGCGGTGCCGCGACGCCAGGCCAGGCCGACGTCCAGGGGTTCGGAAAGGTCCACCAGCGGCCGTGCCTCGATGATGTCGCCTTCCAGCGACCAGGGGCGGTAAGTCATGTCCGGCTGGATCGACAGGCCCAGGCCCGCCGCCACCAGGCTTCGCACGGCTTCCACCGAGGCGGTGCGCAGCGTCACCTGCGGCACCAGCCCGGCGCGGGACCAGATGCGCTGGGTGTGCAGGCCCATCTCGTCGGCGTTCAGCTGGATCAATGGCTCGCCCGCCACATCGGCCAGGGCGATGCTGTCGCGCTCCAGCAGCGGGTGCTGCGCCGGTAGCCACAGGCGGTGCGGCGAGTGGGTGAGCACCTCGGTCTGCAGGGCGTGGCGGTCTTCCAGGTTGGAGAGGATCAGCACGCCGACGTCGATCTCGCCGCTTACCAGCAGGTGCTCGATGTACGGGCGCTCGTCCTCTACCACGCGGGTCTTCACGTTGGGGAAGGCGCGCTGGAAGCGGTTGATCAGGTCGGCCAGGTAGTAACCCGCCACCAGGCTGGTCACCCCGATGGTCAGGCTGCCGGCCACCTGGTCGGTGCTCTGCTGCAGGCTGCGCTTGGCGTTCTCCACGGTGGCCAGGATCAGGTGCGCCTGGCGCAGGAACTGGTGGCCCTGGTGGGTCAGGGTCATGCCCTTGGCGTGGCGGTCGAACAGGCGCACGCCGATCTCTTCTTCCAATTGCTGAATGGCGAGGGTCAGTGTCGACTGGGAAATGAACACCGCCTGGGCGGCGGCGGAGATCGAGCCGGTCTCGGCGACGGCGATGAAGTGGCGGATCTGGCGGAGGGTCATCATGGGCGATTGGCCGCTGGCGCGCGGAGTCGCGATCTAGAGCCTTGTCTAGCCGGTCTCGGCGCATTTCATTGTTGATTATCGAAAATCTATAGGAGCATTCTTTTTAATCGAATGAAAGCGGCCTATTTGCCCTGCGGACCCGCCGGCAAAGGCCCGCAATATCCGGAAGCACTCTGCAACTCCGCTCTGACAAGGCTGCGAGCTAGAGTCGGAGGCCTGACTTTTCATCTCGATAGCTAGTGGAGATCGCCATGAACACACGTGGCCTGCTCGACCAACTGCTCAAATCCGGGCAGGAACTGATGCAGAACAAGGGCCTGACCCAGCAGGGCGGCGGCCAACCCGCACAGGGCGGCAGCAAGGGTGGCCTGGACCTGGGCAGCCTGCTGTCCGGCGCCGGTGGCGGCGCTCTGGCAGCGGGCGCTCTGGGCTTGCTGATGGGCAGCAAGAAGGCGCGCAAGGTGGGCGGCAAGGTCGTCGCCTACGGCGGCCTCGCGGCGTTGGGCGTGCTGGCCTACAAGGCCTACGGCAACTGGCAGCAGAAGCAGGCCAGCGCTCCGCGCGGCGAGCCGCAGACCGTTGACCGCCTGCCGCCGGCCCAGGCCGAGCAGCATAGCCACGCGATCCTGCGGGCCATCGTCGCCGCCGCGAAAGCCGACGGACATATCGATGATCGCGAACGCCAGCTGATCGACGGCGAAATCGCCAAGCTCACCGGCGACCTCGAGCTGCAGGGCTGGCTCGACCGCGAACTGGCCAAGCCGCTCGATCCGGCGGAAGTCGCTCGCGCCGCCACCAGCGAGGAAATGGCCGCCGAGATGTACCTGGCCAGCCTGCTGATGGTCGACGAGACCAATTTCATGGAGCGCGCCTACCTGGATGAACTGGCGCGCCAGCTGAGCCTCGACACCGGCCTCAAGGTCGAGCTGGAAGCCCAGGCGCAGAAGGCGCTGGACGCGGTGCCCGCCTGAGTGACGTGACCTTCCTCGCATCCGCTGGATAAAGGGCGCGGCTGCGCCGCTTCGCCTGGCACCCGATGGTGCCGGGCATCAGTCTCCGTCGCCGGGCGTCCCGACCATTCCGGGCCGGCTGGCGGACGGCGCTGGCGCATCGGTGTGGCGGGACTATCGTTGCCCAACGCACACCGCGCGATGGCGAGGGACTGATCATGAACACGACCGATCTACTGGAACAACTGCTGCGGGCCGGACAGGGCTCGGCGGCGCAACAGCAACAGGGCGGCGCCGGTGGCGCAGACCCGCTCGGTGGCCTGGGTGGCCTGCTCGGCGGGTTGCTGGGCGGCGGCGGAGGCGGCGGTCTGGGTTCGATTCTCGGCGGTGGTAGCGCGGGCGGTTCCGGTGGTGGTGGTCTGGGCGGCCTGGGTGGTGTGCTGGGCAGCATGCTCGGTGGCGGCGCCAGTTCCGGCGGCGCTCCCCAGGGGCGTTCCACGGGTGGCGGCGTCAACTACGCCATGCTCGCCTCGCTGGGCATGATGGCCTACCAGGCCTATCAGAACTGGCAGCGCCAGCAGAATGCCAATCCCTCGCAGCAGCAATCGCTGACCACCGTCGACCAGCTCGATGGCCCCGAAGCCGAAGCCCACAGCCACGCGATACTCACTGCCATGCTCGCGGCTGCCAAGGCGGACGGCCGTATCGATGAGCGCGAGCAGGCGGCGATCCAGGCAGAACTGCAACGCCACGCCGGCGAGCCGCAATTGCAGGCCTGGATCGATGCTGAAATGCAGAAACCGCTGGACGCCGCGGACGTCGCGCAAACCGCCCAGGGCGATCCCGCCGTTGCCGCGGAAATGTACCTGGTCAGCGTGATGCTGGTGGACGACCAGCAGGACGCCGAGCGCACCTACCTCGACGAACTGGCCTACAACCTCAACCTCGCCCCGGAACTCCAGGCGCACCTGGAACAGCAGGCGAAGGCCGGTGGTGAAGTAGCTTGATACAACTCAGGGCACGACCGCAGGAGCATTCGTACAATCTGACGGTCAGAGAGGCTCGGACGAACGCACCCTCGCGGCGCGTTCGTTCCTCAATTCTGCAAGGAGGCTTCATGCCGTTCGTACGTTTCGCCCTGCCCACCGCGCTGCTGCTCAGCGCTACCGCCACCCTGGCCAACGCCGCCAAACTGGAAGACGTCGCGCCCTATCCCAAGGCCGAGGACGGCTTCGTCCGCCAGGTCATCCACCTGCCCAAGCAGGCCCATGAAGAGAACTTCAAGGTCGAGATCCTCGCCGGCAAGACGCTGACCGTCGACTGCAACCGCCAGCGCCTTGGCGGCACCCTGGAAGAGAAGACCCTGGAAGGTTGGGGCTATTCCTACTACCGCCTGGACAAGGTCAGCGGCCCGGCCAGCACCCTGATGGCCTGCCCCGAAGGCAAGAGTAAGAAGGACTTCGTCCCGGTGATCGGCGAAGGCTTCGTGCTGCGCTACAACAGCAAACTGCCCATCGTGATCTACGCGCCGAAAGACGTCGAAGTCCGTTACCGCCTCTGGTCCGCCTCCGACAAGGTCGAGCACGCCCGCGCGGAGTGACCCTTCCGCTCTCGCTTTCATAGGAGCGAGCTTGCTCGCGAACAGCCTTTACCCGGCTCCGGCGCTGGGTGGGTTCGCGAGCAAGGACTGGGCGTCCCCCCCTCGGTCCTGCAACTAAACCGCCAGCACAACCTCGGAGCGCTCTTCCGGCTCGGTGCAGTGGTGCTGCCAGATTGCCTGGTACAAGGCTTCCAGATCACGGGTGAAGCGCGCCGTGTCGAACAACGGCGAGTCCATCCGCGCTGCCGACAGCCGTTGGCGCAGCTCAGTGCGTGCGCAGTCGTCGAGGGCCAGGGCTTTCAGCCGCTCGAAGCAGTCCTCTGCATCCTTCGCTACCAGTTCGTCAAAACCATGCGCCTTGAGCAGGCTTCCCGCCACGCGGCTGGTAAAGGTCTCTCCCAGTCGAGTGATCAGCGGTACCCCCACCCAGAGCGCATCACTGGCGGTGGTATGCGAGGTGCAGGGGAAGCTGTCCAGGGCCAAGTCGGCCAGGCAGAGGCGGGCGAGGTGCTCATCCTGTTTCAGGCGTGGCGCGAAGATCAGGCGTTCGGCGGCCACTCCACGCTGCTGCGCCTCGCGCCGAAGATTGTCGCGGGCCTCCTCGGCCTCGGGCTCCAGCAGCCAGAGCACGGCCCCCGGCACCTCCCGCAGCAATCGGCACCACAGGTCGAATTCGCCCGGATTGAGCTTGAGCAACTGGTTGAAACTGGCGAACACCACGCCTTTTTCCGGTAGCCCGACCTCCGTTCGACCAGGCGGCGGGTTCAAGGGGCGGTACCGGTCATTGGGTTGGTAGCTATGGGGCATCAGCGCCAGCGTCTCGCTGAAATGCGCAGCGTGCTCGGCTGGCGTCACGGTCGGATCACCGATCAGGTAATCCGCCAGGCGTGGATGCCCCAGGCTGCCCGGATAGCCCAGCCAGTTGACGATCACCGACGCCGGCCGCAATGCGGTGATGCCCTGGCGCGCCCCGGTGGTGTAGCCCTTCAGGTCCACCAGGATGTGCAGACGCTGTTCGGCGATCAGCTTTGCCGCCGCCTCGTCGGACAGCTCGCGCAGGTTGTGGCGGGGCAGGCCAGTTGCGGCGATGCGGCGGGTGAAATAGTCCTCGCGCGGCGGGCTGTAGTCGAACAGTTGGATCTCCACCTTGGCACTGTCGTGAGCCTCCAGCACGCCCATCATCAAATACAGTGTGGCGTGGGCGTAGAGGTCGCTGGACAGGTAGCCAATGCGCAAACGTTCGCCAGGTACGGGCTCCTCCGCCAGAGGCTTGGCCGCCATCTCCACCGGCCAGCAGTCCTCGGCATAGTGGCGCGCGGTGTCGCGGTGCATTGCCGGGGTAAGGGCGGGGATATTGATCAGGCTCCAGGGAGTCGTGCGTTCCTGCGTGGGAATGCGCAACTGTTCCAGCAGGGCTGCGTCCACGTCACTCAGCCGCGACCAATCCGCCAGGTTGCGTAGCGCGAATTGCAGGTCGCCCCAGTGCCCCGCCTTGCTGAACCACTCCGCAGCTTCGGCGTAGCGCTTGCGCTTCTCCAAGGCGCGGGCCAGTTCCAACTGCAGTTCGATGCAGTCGGGGCTGATCTTAAGTGCCCCTGATACCAGCTGAATTGCCGCCTCGCTGTAGCCCCGTTCACGCAGGTGACTGGCCAAATTCCTGTAGGCCAACACATAACCGGGCTCGCTGGCGATGGCCTGGCGATACAGCTGTTCGGCCTCGGCGTACTGGCGCCGATGATTGAGGATGTTCGCCAGGTTATTTGCTGCCTTGGCGTTGCCCGGCTGAAACTTCAGGCAGTTGCGAAAGGCCGCTTCCGCCGCGCGATCATCGTTCAGGGCGCGCTCGGCCAGGGCCAGGTTGAGGTAGAAGGTGCCGTCCTTGCGCAGCATCAGCGCTCGCTTGAACAGCTCCCGCGCCTGCGCCGCCTTGTCCTGCATCAGGCAGGCTGCGCCGCAGAGATGCAGCACATCGGCGTTGCGCGGTTGCCTACGCAGCAACTGCCGCGCCAGGGTCTCGCCACTGGCGAGGGCGCCACTGTTGAGCGCATCGACGATGCTTTGCAGGGATAGGCTGGGTTGCCGCTGGCGCATGAAATGTCTCCGGAATCGGGTGCCGGATATCTTCGGTAAAAGTCGCCTTGAATAATTCGGAAGCGGCTGTCAGGAATCCCTGAACCTGTAGGCAAGTTCGACGCTATTGACGTGGTAAAACAGCAGCCTTCTATCGGCAGGCACAACTGCGTTTGCAGGATCGAACTTGCTCCTGAAGATAGGACGCGCCTTGCTGGTACGGCGCGTTCAGTGGCTCGCTGCACCCTGTATAGCTGCGCTCTTTCCTTCGACGAGAATGCCCTGTTCGCGGCCGCAGAGTTCTACCAGAAAGTCCCACACCAACCTCAGCCGCACCGACCGGTGCAACTCGCGCCGCGTACACATCCAGTATTCCCGTTCGATGAACTCCTCCGGCAGCACCGGCACCAGCCGTGGGTCGTGCAGGCCCATGTACTGCGGGAGGATGGCGATGCCGATGCCGGCCTGGGCGGCCTGTTGCTGGGCGACCGCGCTGGTGCTGCGGAACACCACCTGCGGGTGGCGGCAGAAGCTGTGGTGGAACAGCAGTTCCTGGCTGAACAGCAGGTCGTCGACGTAGCCGATCCACGGGTGCTTGCACAGGTCGTCACGGTCGCGCAGGGGCGGGGCGTTTTCCAAGTAGGCGGGGCTGGCGAACAGGCTCAGGCGGTAGCGGGTGAGCAGGCGGCTGATGAGCAGGTCGGCGCTGGGGCGTTCCAGGGTGATGGCGATATCCGCTTCGCGGTTGGTGATACTGACGAAGCGCGGCACCGATACCAGTTCCACCTCCAGCCCGGGGTAGCGCTGCATCAGTTCGCCCATGCGCGGGGCGAGGAACATGGTGCCCAGGCCTTCGGTGACGCCGATGCGGATCTGCCCCAGTGGCGAGATGGCCTGGCTCATTTCCTCCTGGGCGAGGAGGGCGGTGTTTTCCATGGCCTCGGCGTGCTTGAGCAGCGCCTGGCCGGCCGGGGTGAGCTGGTAGCCGCCGGTGTGCTGGGCGAACAGCTGGGTGCCGAGGTCGCGCTCGATGCTCTCGATATGCCGCGCCACGGTGGCGTGGGTGGTGCCCAGGCGCTTGGCGGTGGTCAGCAGGCGGCCGCTGCGGTGCAGCTCGAGGAAGTAGCGCAGGTCATTCCAGTCGAACATGGGCGGCTCTCGTTGGCAGAAGGCGCACTGTTAGAAAACGCACAGCAGGTGACTCGAAACGACTGTTCTTTTATCACGAACGAACGACTAGGCTCAGTCGTCATACCCAAAAGAACAAGAAACGACGAGGTATTTTCCATGCCGCAGGCACTGGATGCTTATGACTACCTGATCGTTGGCGCGGGCCCTGCCGGCTGCCTGCTGGCCAACCGCCTGTCCGCCGACCCCGCCAACCGCGTGCTGCTGCTCGAAGCCGGCGGCCCGGACAACTATCCCTGGATCCACATCCCCGTCGGCTACCTCTATTGCATCGGCAACCCGCGCACCGACTGGTGTTTCGACACCGAAAAGGTGCCGGGCCTGAACGGCCGCGCCATCAAGTACCCGCGCGGGCGCACGTTGGGCGGCTGCTCCTCGATCAACGGCATGATCTACATGCGCGGCCAGGCGCTGGACTACGACGGCTGGGCGGCCGAGGGCAACCCTGGCTGGGGTTGGAACGACCTGCTGCCGCTGTTCATGAAGATGGAGGACCACTTCGCCGGCGCAAGCCACTTGCACGGCTCCGGCGGCGAATGGCGGGTGGAGAAGCAGCGGTTGTCGTGGGCGATCCTCGATGCCTTCCGCGAAGCGGCGGCGCAGTCCGGCGTGCGCTCGGTGGAGGACTTCAATGGCGGCGACAACGAAGGCTGCGGCTATTTCCAGGTGAACCAGCGTTCCGGCGTTCGCTGGAATGCGTCGAAGGCTTTCCTGCGGCCCATTGCCAACCGCGCCAATCTCACCGTGCTGACCCACGTCGAGGCCCACCGCGTGCTGCTGGAAAACGGTCGCGCGGTTGGCCTGGAGGTGAACTGGCAGGGGGCTCGCCGGGAACTGCGGGCTCGGCGCGAGGTGATCCTCTGCGCCGGGGCGATCAACACGCCGGTGCTGCTGCAACGCTCGGGCATCGGCCCGCGCGATCTGCTGGAGAAGCACGGAATCGGCGTGCGCCATGAGCTCTCCGGCGTCGGCGGCAACCTGCAGGATCACCTGCAGCTGCGCCTGATCTACCGCATGAATGGCGCACCTTCGCTGAACCAGATCGCCTCGACGCTGTGGGGCAAGATGGGCATGGGCCTGGAGTATCTGCTCAAGCGCAGCGGGCCGTTGTCCATGGCGCCGAGCCAACTGGGTGCGTTCGCCAAGTCCGACCCCGGCCAGCGTTCGGCCAACCTCGAATACCATGTGCAGCCGCTGTCGCTGGAGCGCTTCGGCGAGCCGCTGCACAGCTTCCCGGCGTTCACCGCGTCGGTCTGCGACCTGCGCCCGCTGAGCCGCGGAACGGTCACGCTGCGCTCTCTTGATCCACGCGACAAGCCGGTGATCCAGCCCAACTACCTGAGCCACCCGCAGGACCTGCGCGTAGCCGCTGACGCCATTCGCCTGACCCGGCGTATCGCCGCCGCGCCCGCGCTGGCGCGCTTCAACCCGGTGGAGTTCAAGCCCGGCCCGGATTACCAGACCGAAGAAGACCTGCACCGCGCCGCCGCCGAGATCGGCACCACCATCTTCCACCCGGCCGGTACCTGCCGCATGGGGCAGGGCGGGGGGGCGGTGGTGGACAGCCAGTTGCGCGTGCATGGCATTCCCGGCCTGCGCATCGCCGACGCTTCGATCATGCCCAGCCTGACCTCCGGCAACAGCTGTTCGCCGGTGCTGGTGATCGCGGAAAAGGCCGCGCAGATGATTTTGAGCGAACCCGCGCGCGGCGCGGAGGTCATCCCTTCCAGTGGGCGCACACAGGAGGAAGCTCCGGTGGCGTGACGGCGATCCCGTCTGCCCACTTTTTATTTGGCGTGTAGCAAGACAACCGGTATCGCGCGGTGTGAAAGCCGTGGCAGTCGAGGCTGACAAAAACAAGAGCCCCCAGAAGGGGCAGGAGAGCCCGTAATGACCGATGTAGCACAGCCCAGCTCCTATGAGCGTCCCGCGACCACGCGTCGCGACGAGCGCAAGGTGATCTTCGCCTCGTCGCTCGGCACGGTGTTCGAGTGGTACGACTTCTTCCTCTACGGATCGCTGGCGGCGATCATTGCCAAGCACTTCTTCGCCGGGGTCAACGACACCACTGCCTTCATCTTCGCCCTGCTGGCGTTCGCCGCCGGCTTCCTCGTCCGTCCCTTCGGCGCGCTGGTGTTCGGCCGCCTGGGCGACATGATCGGGCGCAAGTACACCTTTCTCGTCACCATCCTGCTGATGGGCCTGTCGACCTTCGCCGTCGGCCTGCTGCCGGCCTACGCCACCATCGGCGTGGCGGCACCGGTCATCCTCATCGTGTTGCGCCTGTTGCAGGGCCTGGCGTTGGGCGGGGAGTACGGCGGCGCGGCGATCTACGTGGCCGAACACGCGCCGGACCACAAACGTGGCGCCTACACCAGCTGGATCCAGTGCACCGCCACCGGCGGGCTGCTGCTGTCGCTGGTGGTGATCTGGGGTTGCCGCCAGCTCACCGGGCCGGAGTTCGAAACCTGGGGCTGGCGCCTGCCGTTCCTGATTTCCATCGTGCTGCTGGGCATCTCCACCTGGATTCGCCTGTCCATGCACGAGTCGCCGGCGTTCCTGAAGATGAAGGCCGAGGGCAAGGTGAGCAAGTCGCCGCTCAAGGAATCGTTCACCCGCTGGAGCAACCTGAAGATCGTGCTGATCGCGCTGTTCAGCATCAACGCCGGCCAGGCGGTGACCTTCTACGCGGCGCAGTTCTACGTGATGTTCTTCCTCACCCAGGTGCTCAAGGTCGACCCGGCGCTATCCAACGGGATGCTGATCGTTGCGCTGGTGATCGGTGCGCCGCTGTTCGTGATCATGGGCTGGCTGTCGGACAAGGTCGGTCGCAAGCCGGTGCTGATCACCGGGTTGCTGCTGGCCACGGTGCTGTACTTCCCGCTGTTCAAGGCGCTGACCCACTACGCCAACCCGCAGATCGACGCGGCCTCGCGCCAGGCGCCGGTCACCGTGATGGCGGACCCGGCCACCTGCACCTTCCAGTTCGATCCGGTGGGCAAGGCCAAGTTCGACAGCGCCTGCGACAAGGCCAAGACCCTGCTGGTGAAAGGCGGCGTGCCCTACAGCACGCTGGCCGCGCCGGCTGGTAGCGAGTTGGTGGTGACCGTGGGCGAGAAGCGCATCGAGGGCTTCGACGCCGCCGCGCTGGGCGCAGCGGTGAAGGATGCCGGCTACCCGACCGTGGCTGATTCCTCACTGGTGAACCGGCCGATGGTGGTGGCCATCATCGTCGCGCTGATCTTCATCGCCACCTGCTGCTATGGCCCGCTGGCGGCGCTGATGGTCGAGCTGTTCCCGACACGCATCCGCTACACCTCGCTGTCGCTGCCGTACCACATCGGCAACGGCTGGTTCGGCGGGTTGCTGCCGACCATCTCGTTCGCCCTGGTGGTGTATACCGGCAACATCTTCTACGGGCTCTGGTACCCGGTGCTGGTGACGGCGATGAGCCTGGTGTGCTCGCTGCTGTTCCTGCGCGAGACCAAGGACAACGACATCCACGCCGATTGACCGGCGCTTGAAGTGAACGAGGCCCGCGCGATGCGGGCCTTGTTCATGGCGGAGAGGTATCGCGGCGACACGGTGTCGCTTACCCTATGCCGACTTGGCCTGCGCAGCGGGCCATTCGTATTGGAGTTCGAGCATGAGTCAAGAGATCGCCACCGTTACCGTCAGCGCCGAGCACTGGGGCCGCGAAGCCGAAGCAGTGGATAACGCCCGCGTCACCATCACTCTCAGCGCTCCCGAAGAGGGCGTGATCGAGGTGCGTTTCAAGGGCCAGCTGGATGCCCCGGAAGAGCCGACCCACGTCTGCGTGACGCTGGATAACGGGTTGTCCTATTACGGCGAGATCCAGGGTGGCGAGGCGAATGAAGAGGGCGGCTGGCTGCGCTTCGAGGGCGAGCTGATCGATCTGGAAGGTTTTTAAACCGAAAGTTCCCTGGAGGATACGCCGCAAGCCGATGTTGTCCTGCGCAGCGGACTCCATTTTCAATGGCGTTCCCAGGGGCCATCGCTCCTACAAAATGCCCGCCCAATGAAAAACCGGCCACCTGGGCCGGTTTTTCATTGCCTGTGGATAACCTCACTGCTGCGGGATCATCCCCTCGATGCGCTTGGCGAAGGCATTGGCCAGCGGGCCATCGGCGAGCAGCAGCAGGTAGTCGTGCTCGGACTTGGCCGCCGGGGCGATCTGGTACTTCAGGGTGCCCGAGGCGACCTGGCCGACCACCGGTACGGTCAGGGTGCCGACGCATTCCAGTACGCCGCTGTCCGGGTCCTTGTCGATGATCGCCACGTCCTTCAGCTCGGCCTTGCTCAGCGCATCGGACTGGGCGGAAAGCGCGCCGGAGAGGAAGACCTTCACCAGCTGGTTCTTCACGTCGTCCGAGCCGCAGACCTTGGCCTCGTTCCCCCCGCAGGCGCTCAACAATGCGGCTGCGGCCAGCACGGCCGAGAATTTCAACAGTTTCATCTATCCACCCTGTGGCGTTCCATGATGGCCATTGGATAGGAAATTGCCGGAAAAATTCCCTGTCATCTCGTCCCGTTTCGCCAGCTCGACGGCGAAACGGGAGTAGGGCCATGGGCCGTCAGACCACGAAGCGCGCCACCATGCCGTTCAGGTCCACGGCCAGCCGCGACAGTTCCTGGCTTGCCGCGCTGGTCTGGGTGGCACCGGCCGAGGTCTGGGTCGCCAGGTCGCGGATGGTCAGCAGGTTGCGGTCCACCTCGCGGGCGACCTGGGCCTGTTCCTCGGTGGCGCTGGCGATCACCAGGTTGCGTTCGTTGATCAGCGACATGCGTTGCAGGATCACCTGCAGCGAGTCGCCTGCCTCGCCGGTGCGGCTGACGGTGCGCTCGGCGTGGGCGGTACTGCTGAGCAGCGCGGTGACGGTGCGATCGCTGCCGTTCTGGATGGCCGACACCAGCTCCTCGATCTCGCGGGTCGAGCTCTGCGTGCGCTGGGCCAGCGAGCGAACCTCGTCGGCGACCACCGCGAAACCACGCCCGGCCTCGCCGGCGCGGGCGGCTTCGATGGCGGCGTTGAGCGCCAGCAGGTTGGTCTGCTCGGCGACGCTGCGGATCACTTCCAGCACCTTGCCGATGTCCTGCGCCTGGTTTGCCAGGGCTTCGGCCTGCTGCGAAGCCTGGCCCACTTCACCAGCCAGGATGCCGATGGCGCTGGAGGTTTCGTCCACCCGCTCGCTGCCGCTGCGCGCGGCGTCGATGGCCTCGCGGGAGGCGGCGGAGGTCGAGGCGGCGTTGCTGGCGACTTCCTCCACGGCGCTGGTCATCTGGTTGACCGCGGTGGCGGCCATCTCGATCTGGTCGCTCTGCTGCTGCAGCGCGCGGCTGCTGTCGTCCATGACGCTGTGCATTTCCTCGGCGGCCGAGGCCAGCTGGCTGGCCGAATTGCCGATGCCACGGATGGTCTCGCGCAGGCTGGTCTGCATCTCCGCGAGGGCCTTGAGCAACTGTGCCGGCTCGTCACGGCCCTCGATGCCGAAGCGCTGGCTCAGGTCGCCGCTGGCGATGGTCTGGGCCACGCGCACCGCCTGGCTTAGCGGTACGACGATACTGCGGGTGAGTTGCCAGGCCAGTAGCAGGGTCAGGCCGACACTCAGCAGCAGAATGCCGCCGACCACCAGTCGGCCGCTCTGGAACTGCTCCACGGCGCGGTCGGCGGCAGCAGCGGCGCCGTTGCGGTTGAGGTCGATCAGCGCGGTGAGGCGCTTGTTCAGTTCGGCGCCCTGCTGGGTGATGTTGCCGTTGAGGATGTGCAGCGCGCCTTCCTCGTCGTTCTGGCGGACCTTTTCCAGCAACTGGTCGACAAAGCCCAGGTAGCCGTCCAGCGCCTGGCGAAGTTCATCGGTGCGCTGCTGCTCTTCGCTGCTGAGGATCAGCCGGCGGTAGTCGGCCAGCACCTTGTCCTTGTCCTGCCGCGCCTCGGCGATCAGCTCCAGGCTATGCTGGCGCGCGGTGCTGTCGTGGTTGACCAGCAGGCGCATGGATTCCAGGCGGATGCGGGCAATGTCGCCCGACAGCTGGTTCATCTGGCTGATGCTCAGCAGCCAGTTGCTGTCGATTTCCTCGGAAGCGGCGCGCAGGGTCGACAGCTTGTACAGCGAGAACAACCCAAGAAACACCAGGAGCAGGCCCATGACAGCGAAACCCAGGGACGCGCGGCGGCCAATACTCATGCTTCTGAACATCGTGAATTTCCCTTTTCTTCATCCATTGTGTGGAGCCGGCAGGCTCTGCCATGCACGGTGATGGCGCAGTGATATTACTTGGCGCCAATTTTTCGTTGCAGTGGCAAAACAGGACTGGCAGAGGAAATTCCTGGCCGTTCTGACCAAGGGCAAGTCAGGCGAGCGTGAGCCAGGCCAGTACGGCGTAGCGCCCGACCTTGGCGACGCTGACCAGAAGCAGGAAACGCCACAGGGGCTCGCGCATGACACCGGCGACCAGTGTCAGCGGGTCACCGATCACCGGCGCCCAGCTGAGCAGCAGCGACCAGCTGCCGAAGCGCCGGTAATGGCGCTGGGCTTTCTCCAGCGCCGCATCGCTCACCGGAAACCAGCGGCGCCCGCGCCAGCGCTCCAGACCCCGGCCCAGCAGCCAGTTCACCAGCGAGCCGAGCACATTGCCCAGGCTCGCGGCCAGCAATAGCGACCACACGGGGTACTGGCCGCCCAGCAGCAGAGCCACGAGCAAGGCTTCGGATTGCAGTGGCAGCAGGGTGGCGGCGGTGAAGGCTGAGAGGAACAGGCCAAGGTGGGCGGCCAGGGCAAGGCTGAGCATGAGTCTTGGATTGGCCGAAGGACAGGAGGAGTGAGAGTGGCAGAACCAGCGTGCTAAAAATTCGGAATAAAGAGAAAAGGTTCCGGTGTCTGCGGATACTATATGTCCTATCTTGCTGATGATTTGGTAGGAATTTACTTTCGCGGCGTGTTTCCCCGAATCCTTCCTACATCAGTACGCCACAAATCTCCTGGGGAACGCTGTGAAGAACTGGACTTTACGCCAACGCATCCTGGCCAGCTTTGCCGTCGTCATCGCGATCATGCTGCTGATGGTGGTGATTTCCTACACCCGCCTGCTGCGCGTCGAGGCCAGCACCAAGCGGGTCAGTGAGGACGCCATGCCTGGCACTTACGCCCTGACAACCGTCCGCTCGGCCTGGACTGACAGTATCCTGCTGACCCAGGTGTTGGTCGGCCTGAGTGACGGCAAGGCCCTCGACGAGGCTCGTCGCCAGGAGTTCCGTGCCAATCACGACACCCTGATCGAGCGCATTGCCTCCTACGAACGCACCGTCAACGATCCGCGCGACCATGAGATCCTCGCCCACTTCAAGCAGCAGGCGAGCGAGTACGACGCGTTGCTGGGCCAGGTACTGCAGCTTTACGGCACTGACCGTGAAGCGGCGCGCAAGCTCCTGCTGGATCGCCTGGAGCCCATGTGGGAAGACGGCCGCAAGACCCTCAACCAACTGATCTCGCTGAACAAGGAGATCGCCGATGCCGCTTCCGCGAACATCGTCACCGAGGTGACCACCGCCAAGGCCATCATGCTGATCTCCCTGCTGCTGGCCATCGCCGTCGCCGCGGTGTGCGGCCTGTTGCTGATGCGTGCCATCACCGGACCGGTGAGCCAGGTGGTCAAAGGTTTGCAGGTGATGGGCAGCGGGGACTTCACCACGCGCCTGGCGATGGAGCGCAACGACGAGTTCGCGGTGATAGAGACCGGCTTCAACGGCATGGCCGAGGAGCTCAAGGGCCTGGTTTCGCAGGCGCAGCGCTCGGCCATCCAGGTGACCACCTCGGTCACCGAAATCGCCGCCACCTCCAAGCAGCAGCAGGCCACCGCCACCGAGACCGCCGCCACGACCACCGAGATCGGCGCTACCTCGCGGGAAATCGCCGCCACCTCGCGCGACCTGGTGCGCACCATGACCGAAGTGTCGTCGGCTGCCGAGCAGACTTCCACCCTGGCCGGCTCCGGCCAGCTCGGCCTGGCGCGCATGGAAGAGACCATGCACCACGTGATGGGCGCCGCCGAACTGGTCAACGCCAAGCTGGCGATCCTCAACGAGCGCGCCGGCAACATCAACCAGGTGGTCACCACCATCGTCAAGGTGGCCGACCAGACCAACCTGCTGTCGCTCAACGCCGCTATCGAGGCGGAGAAGGCCGGCGAGTACGGCCGCGGCTTCGCCGTGGTGGCTACCGAAGTGCGCCGGCTGGCCGACCAGACCGCCGTGGCCACTTACGATATCGAGCAGATGGTCCGCGAGATCCAGTCCGCCGTCTCTGCCGGCGTAATGGGCATGGACAAGTTCTCCGAGGAGGTGCGTCGCGGCATTTCCGAAGTCGGCCAGGTCGGCGAGCAGCTCTCGCAGATCATCCAGCAGGTGCAGGCCCTGGCACCGCGTGTGCAGATGGTCAACGAAGGCATGCAGGCCCAGGCCACCGGCGCCGAGCAGATCAACCAGGCGCTGGTGCAGCTGGGCGAGGCCACCGGGCAGACTGTGGAATCCCTGCGTCAGGCCAGCTTCGCCATCGATGAGCTGAACCTCGTGGCCAACGGACTGCGCAATGGCGTCTCGCGCTTCAAGGTCTGACACCGCCGCGGCGGGCAGGCTGTACCTGCAATTCCGCCTGGGTGCGGACCGCTATGCGCTGGATGTCCATGACGTGATCGAAGTGCTGCCGGTGCCGGCGCTCAAGCGTGTGCCGGAAGCACCAGCCTGGGTTGCCGGGCTGTTTCCGCACCGTGGCGCGCTGCTGCCGGTGCTGGACATGAGCCAGCTCGCCTTCGGCCACAGCGCGCCACGCCGCACCAGTACGCGTCTGGTGCTGGTGCGCTATCGCGCCGTTGCGGAAGGGCAGGAACAGCGGCTCGGGCTGATCCTCGAACAGGCCACCCACACCTTGCGCCGCGACCCGGCGAGCTTCCGCGACTATGAACTGGACAACGGCAGCGCCCGCTACCTTGGCCCCGTTCTGGAAGACGAGCAGGGCCTGTTGCAGCGCGTGAGCGTCGACCAGTTGCTCAGCGACGAAGCCCGCGCGCGCCTGCTGCTGGACGGGAGTGCGCCGGCATGACCACCGATCCGCGCTTCGCCCGGTTGCTCAAGGAACGAATCGGCCTGGACGCCGAGTCCGTCGGCGACGCCGTGATCGAGCGCGCCGTGCGCCAGCGCTGCAACAAGGTCAGCGGTGGCAATGGCGAGCATTACTGGATGCTTCTGCAGGGCTCCACCGAGGAAGTGCAGGCGCTGATCGAGGCGGTGATCGTTCCGGAGACCTGGTTCTTCCGTTATCCCGAATCTTTCGGCGCGCTCGCCGATCTCGCGTCCCGGCGCGTGCTGGAGCTGGCCGGCAGCCGCCCGCTGCGTGTGCTGAGCCTGCCGTGCTCGACTGGCGAGGAGCCGTACTCGATCGTCATGGCACTGCTGGACGCAGGACTGGCACCGTCCGCCTTCCAGGTCGATGCGTTGGATGTCAGCCGCGCGGTGCTGGAGCGGGCGGAAGAAGGGCGTTATGGCCGCAACTCCTTCCGCGGTTCCAGCCTGGAATTCCGCGACCGCCATTTCAGCGCCGATGGCAACGATTACCAACTCGCCGAGGCGGTGCGCCGCAAGGTCCGCTTTCGCGTCGGTAACCTGCTGGCGCAGGGCTTGCTGGCCGGCGAGGCGCCCTATGACTATGTGTTCTGCCGCAACCTGCTGATCTATTTCGACCGGCCGACCCAGGAACAGGTAGTGGAAGTGCTGTGTCGCCTGACGCGGCCGGATGGCGTGCTGTTCATCGGCCCGGCCGAGGCCAGCCTGATGTCGCGCATCGGGCTGCGTCCTCTGGGTGTCCCGCAATCCTTCGCCTTCCCGCTGGAAAGCGTCGAACCGGCTCCCCGCGTGGCGCCGCTGAACTGGACCGCGCCGGCGCCGATCCCACGTCCGGCTCCGCCTAAACCCGCGCCGGTGCGCCCGCGCCTGGCCGCCAAACCCGAGCAGCCGGTCACTGTGCCTGCCGATAACGCGCTGGTGGATATCGCCCGGCTGGCCAACGCCGGCCAGGCCGCCGAAGCGCGCCAGCGTTGCGAGGCGTGGCTGGCCGAGAATGGCCCGGACGCCGAAGCCTTCTACTGGCTCGGCCTGCTGGCCGATGCCCAGGGCCAGGGTAACGAGGCGCAGGCCTTCTACCGCAAGGCCCTGTACCTGAAACCCGATCATCAGGAAAGCCTGCAGCACCTGGCCGCACTGCTCGCGGCCCAGGGCGACACGGCCGGCGCCCGGCGTCTGCAGGAGCGCGCCGCGCGAGGAGTGAAGCGCAATGGTTGAACGCGGCTACGCCACCTTTGGATCCGACCTGCCGTCAGTGGACGACTGCTGGAACCGCATCGGCGTGCGCGGCGACCGGAGCTGCCCGAAGCTGGCCGAGCACATCCATTGCCGCAACTGCCCGGTGCATGCCGCCGCCATCAGCCTGCTGGACCGTTACGCGCTGGGCAGCGAAGGTGCGGAGCTGGCGCCTGTCGAACCCACCGAAGTGGCCATCGAAGAGGGCCGCCCGCACCTGATCTTCCGACTCGGCGAGGAATGGCTGGGCCTGCCCACCCGCGCGCTGGCCGAGGTGGCACCGTCCTGCGTCGTGCACTCGCTGCCGCACCAGCGCTCGCCAGCGCTGCTGGGCGTGGCCAATGTGCGCGGCACCCTGGTGGCGTGCATTTCCCTGGGCGAGCTGCTCGGCCTCGACAATCGTACGGCCACTCGTGACGACGCCCGCGTCGTGCCGCGCATGCTGATCCTGGCGGCCGTTGGCGGGCCGATCATCTCGCCGGTGGACGAGGTGGAAGGCATCCATGAGTTGGACGAGGGCGCCATAGTCGAAGCTTCGTCCCAGAACCACGCGGCCACCGATCGCTTTACCCGCGGCGTGATGCTGTGGCGCAGCCGCAGCATCCGCCTGCTCGATCAGGAAGCCCTGCTCGATGCCGCCACCCGGAGCCTCGCATGACCCCGGACCAGATGAAGGACGCATCGATGCTGGAGCTGTTCCGCCTGGAGGCGGAGGCTCAGACGCAGGTGCTGGTGCAGGGCTTGATGGCGCTGGAGCGCAACCCGACCCAGGCCGACCAGCTCGAAGCCTGCATGCGCGCGGCGCACTCGCTCAAGGGCGCGGCGCGGATCGTCGGGCTGGATGCCGGCGTGCAGGTCGCCCATGTGATGGAGGACTGCCTGGTCGGCGCCCAGGAGGGCCGCCTGCTGCTGACCTCCGGGCATATCGACGCGCTGCTGGCCGGCACCGATATCCTCCTGCACATCGCCGACGCCCAGCCCGAGCGTGCGGAGCAGGCCCAGCAGGGCGTGCCGGCCATGGTCGAACGCCTGCAGGCGCTGCTTTCCGGAAAGATCCCGGCACCGCCGGCGCCTCCCGTTGCCATGCCGGTCGAGCCGGCCCCCGTCGCCATTGAGGCGGCTACTGAATTGCCCACGCCGCCTGCCGCGCCCGCCGAGCCGCCTGCCGCGCCCGCCGAGCCGGCACCCCGTCGCCGCTCCAGCGACAGCGATGAAGCCGGCGAACGCGTGCTGCGGGTTACCGCCGAGCGCCTCAACCAACTGCTCGATTATTCCAGCAAGTCGCTGGTGGAGTCCCAGCGCCTCAAGCCGCTGCTCGATTCCCTGCAGCGCCTCAAGCGCATCCAGGCCAGTGCCAGCCGCGTCCTGGATGGCGCCCGCGACGCCGCCAGCACGGCCAATCTCGACGCCGAGGCGCAGGCCTATCTGGCCGACGCGCGCCGCCTGGTCGGCGAGTGCCAGCAACTGCTCAGCGAGCAGATCGCCGAGCTGGACGAATTCAGTTTCAAGGCCGGCCAGCGCGCGCAGTCGCTCTACGACACCGCATTGTCCTGCCGCATGCGACCGTTCTCCGACGTGCTGTCCGGGCAGGCGCGGATGGTCCGCGATCTCGGCCGCTCGTTGGGCAAGGCCGTGCGCCTCGACGTGCAGGGCGCGACGACCCAGGTCGACCGCGATGTGCTGGAAAAGCTCGAGGCGCCGCTCACTCATCTGCTGCGCAACGCCGTCGACCACGGTATCGAATCCGCCGAGGTACGCGCCCGCGCCGGCAAGCCGGAGCAGGGCGTCATCCAGCTGCTGGCCCGCCATCACGCCGGCATGCTGGTCCTGGAGCTGCAGGATGACGGCGGCGGTGTTGACCTCGACCGCCTGCGCAGCGCCATCGTCCGCCGCCAGCTGTCCACCGAGGAAACCGTGGCGCGCCTCACCGAGGACGAGCTGCTGAGTTTCCTGTTCCTGCCCGGCTTCAGCATGCGCGAGCAGGTCACCGAGGTGTCCGGCCGCGGTGTCGGCCTGGACGCCGTGCAGCACATGGTGCGCCAGCTGCGCGGCGGCATCCGCATGGAGCAGGTGCGCGGGCAGGGCGCGCGCTTCCACCTTGAAGTGCCGCTGACGCTGTCCGTGGTGCGCAGTCTGGTCGTCACCATCGGTGGCGAGGCCTATGCCTTCCCGCTGGCGCACATCGAACGCATGCGCCGGTTGGCGCCGGACGAGATCGTCCAGCTCGAAGGCCGCCAGCAGTTCTGGCACGAAGGTCGGCATGTCGGGCTGGTGTCCGCCAGCCAACTGTTGCAGCGCCCCGATGGCGAAGCTACGCCGGACGAGATTCCGGTGGTGGTGATCCGTGACCGCGAAAGTGCCTATGGCGTGGCGGTGGAGAAGTTCATCGGCGAGCGCACCCTGGTGGTGGTGCCGCTGGACGCGCGGCTGGGCAAGGTGCAGGACGTTTCCGCCGGTGCGCTGCTGGATGACGGCACGCCGGTGTTGATCCTCGACGTCGAGGACATGCTGCGCTCGGTGGAGAAGCTCCTGGCTACCGGCCGGCTCGAACGCATCGACCCTGCTGGGCGCCTCGCCGGCCCGGCGCGCAAGCGCGTGCTGGTGGTGGACGACTCGCTCACCGTGCGTGAATTGGAGCGTAAGCTGTTGCTGGGGCGGGGGTATGACGTCGCCGTCGCGGTGGACGGCATGGACGGCTGGAACGCCCTGCGCTCGGAGCATTTCGACCTGGTCATCACCGACATCGACATGCCGCGCATGGACGGTATCGAGCTGGTGACTCTGATCCGCCGCGACACCCGCCTGCAATCGCTGCCGGTGATGGTGGTGTCCTACAAGGACCGCGAAGAGGATCGTCGACGCGGCCTGGATGCCGGCGCCGACTATTATCTGGCCAAGGCCAGCTTCCACGACGAGGCCCTGCTGGATGCGGTGGTCGACCTGATCGGGAGTGCGCAGGGATGAAGATAGGGATAGTCAACGACATGCCCCTGGCGGTGGAGGCGATGCGCCGCGCGCTCGCGTTCGAGCCGGCGCACCGCGTCGTCTGGGTCGCCGCCAACGGCGCCGAAGCGCTGGAGATGTGCGCCGCGCAGAAGCCCGACGTGATCCTCATGGACCTGCTGATGCCAGTGATGGATGGCGTCGAGGCGACCCGCCGGATCATGGCCCAGAGCCCTTGCGCGATCATCGTCGTCACGGTGGACCTGGAGCAGAACATGAGCCGCGTGTTCGACGCCATGGGCAATGGCGCCGTGGACGCGGTGAACACCCCGGCCATGGGCTCCGGAGACCCTGCCGAGGCGGCTCGGCCGCTGCTGCGAAAACTGCAGAACCTGGCCTGGCTCAACGCCCCGCTCGACAGCCGCCCGACCGCCAGCGCGGCGCCGGCGCGCAAGGGTTCGGGGGCGCGCAAGCTGATCGCCATCGGCTCCTCGGCGGGCGGCCCGGCGGCGCTGGCCGATCTGTTCGCCCGTCTGCCGGCGGATTTCCCGGCGGCCATTGTGGTCGTCCAGCATGTCGACGAGGTGTTTGCCGCCGGCATGGCCGAGTGGCTCTCGACCCAATCGACGATTCCGGTGCGCCTGGCCCGCAACGGCGAGCCGCCGCAGCCGGGCTGCGTGCTGCTGGCCGGCACCAATCACCATATCCGCCTGGTCAAGGGCGGCGAGCTGGCCTACACCGCCCAGCCCAGTGGCCACATCTATCGGCCCTCGATCGATGTGTTCTTCGACAGTGTGGTGGAGTACTGGCCTGGCGACGCCGTTGGCGTGCTGCTCACCGGCATGGGCCGGGACGGCGCCGAGGGATTGAAACGCATGCGCGAACGCGGCTTTTTGACGCTGGCCCAGGACCAGGCCAGCAGCGCCGTGTACGGTATGCCCAAGGCTGCGGCGGCGATCGGCGCCGCCGTGGAGATTCGCGCGCTGGGCGACATCGCCCGAAGACTCGCTGAAGTCTGCGCCTGAGTGCAGGCTACGGAGCCCCATCAGATGAACCCTTTGACGAGTGACTACCCCGTGAACACCCCAGGCGATTCCGCTGTGATGGTGCTGCTGGTCGATGACCAGCCGATGATCGGCGAGGCCGTGCGCCGCGCGCTGGCGGACGACCCTGGCATTGACTTCCATTTCTGCTCCGATCCGCACCAGGCCATTGCCCTGGCCATTCAGATCAAACCCACGGTGATCCTCCAGGACCTGGTGATGCCCGGCGCCGATGGCCTCTCGCTGGTACGCGAGTACCGCGGCAACCCGGCCACCCGCGACCTGCCGATCATCGTGCTGTCGACCAAGGAAGACCCGGCGGTGAAGAGCGCGGCGTTCAGCGCCGGCGCCAACGACTACCTGGTCAAGCTGCCCGACGCCATTGAGCTGATCGCCCGCGTGCGCTACCACTCGCGTTCTTACCTCGCCCTGCAGCAGCGCGACGAGGCCTACCGAGCCCTGCGCGAGAGCCAGCAGCAGTTGCTGGAAACCAACCTGGTGTTGCAGCGGCTGATGAACTCCGACGGCCTGACCGGGCTGTCCAACCGCCGGCACTTCGACGAATACCTGGAAATGGAGTGGCGCCGCGGCCTGCGCGAGCAGACCCAGCTGTCGATCCTGTTGATCGACGTGGATCACTTCAAGGCTTACAACGACACCTTCGGCCACGTGCAGGGCGACGAGGCGCTGCGCCAGGTGGCCGGGGCGATCCGCGCCAGCGCCAGCCGCCCCTCGGACCTGCCGGCGCGCTACGGCGGCGAGGAGTTCGTCATGGTCCTGCCCAACACCTCGCCCGGCGGCGCACGCCTGCTCGCCGAGAAGCTGCGGCGCCTGGTGCAGGACCTGAATATCCGCCACGAACTGCCCACTCCGGGCTCGTCGCTGACCATCAGTATCGGTGTGGCGACGCTGATCCCCCAGGCCGGGCAGGCCTGCCGCCAGCTCATCGAACTGGCCGACCAGGCGCTCTACAACGCCAAGCACGGCGGGCGCAACCAGGTGGCCATCGCCGGCTGAACGGGCGGGCAGGGCGCGAAAACGGTGGGCGTGCTTTGTCGCAAAGCCTGAAAAGGCGGCGAAAAATCACGTATACTTGCCGGCTTTTCTACGCCCTTTACCCGTGAGAGATGCCCGCCATGGAAATCCAACCGATCCTCAACAGCATCAAGGACCTCACCGACCGTACCCAGTCGATTCGGGGGTATCTTTGACTACGATCTGAAACATGATCGTCTGATTGAAGTCAACCGCGAGCTGGAAGACCCGGCGGTCTGGAACAAGCCCGAATACGCCCAGAACCTGGGCCGCGAGCGCGCCATGCTGGCGCAGATCGTCGAGACCCTCGACGAGCTCACCGGCGGTTTGGCCGACTCCCGCGACCTGCTCGACATGGCGGTCGAAGAGGATGACGAAGGCGCCGTGGCCGACGTCGAGGCCGAAGTCCAGCGCCTGCGCGAGATCCTCGAGAAGCTCGAGTTCCGCCGCATGTTCAGCGGCGAGATGGACCCCAACAACGCCTACCTGGACATCCAGGCCGGCTCCGGCGGCACCGAAGCCCAGGACTGGGCCAACATGCTGCTGCGCATGTACCTGCGCTGGGCCGACAAGAACGGCTTCGATGCCGAGATCGTCGAGCTGTCCGAGGGCGAAGTCGCCGGCATCAAGGGCGCCACTGTGCACATCAAGGGCGAGTACGCCTTCGGCTGGCTGCGCACCGAGATCGGCGTGCACCGACTGGTGCGCAAGAGCCCGTTCGACTCCGGCAACCGTCGCCACACCTCGTTCACCGCAGTGTTCGTCTCGCCGGAAATCGACGACAACATCGAGATCGAGATCAACCCGGCCGACCTGCGCATCGACACCTACCGCTCCTCCGGCGCGGGCGGTCAGCACGTGAACACCACCGACTCCGCGGTGCGTATCACCCACGTGCCGACCAACACTGTGGTGGCGTGCCAGAACGAACGCTCCCAGCACGCCAACAAGGACACCGCCATGAAAATGCTGCGGGCCCGGTTGTACGAGCAGGAGATGCAGAAACGCACCGCCGCCTCGCAGGCGCTGGAAGACACCAAGTCCGATATCGGCTGGGGCCACCAGATCCGTTCCTACGTGCTCGACCAGTCGCGTATCAAGGACCTGCGTACCGGCGTGGAACGCAGCGATTGCGACAAGGTGCTCGACGGCGACCTCAACGAATACCTGGAAGCCAGCCTGAAACAAGGCCTGTAAACAGCACCACCCTGCAGGGCTCGCCATACGGCGAGCCCTGCCAGTAACCCCATATTGATCAAGACGCCAGGCAGATAGACGACCATGAGCGACCAACAACTCGACCAGCACGACCTGCAACAGGAAGAAAACAAGCTGATCGCCCAGCGCAAGGAAAAGCTTGCCGCCGTGCGTGAGGCCAAGGCCATTGCCTTCCCCAACGACTTCCGCCGCGCCGACTACTTCGCGGACCTGCAGAAACAGTACGCCGACAAGACCAAGGAAGAGCTGGAAGCAGCCGCCATCCCGGTCAAGGTCGCCGGTCGCATCATGCTCAACCGTGGTTCGTTCATCGTCCTGCAGGACAGCAGCGGCCGTCTGCAGGCCTACGTGAACCGCAAGACCCTGCCGGAAGAAACCCTGGCCGAGATCAAGACCTGGGACCTGGGCGATATCATCGGCGCCGAAGGCACCCTGGCCCGTTCCGGCAAGGGCGACCTGTACGTCGAGATGACCAGCGTGCGCCTGCTGACCAAGTCCCTGCGCCCGCTGCCGGACAAGCACCACGGCCTGACCGACACCGAGCAGCGCTACCGCCAGCGCTACGTCGACCTGATCGTCAACGAAGAAACCCGCCACACCTTCCGCGTGCGTTCGCAGGTCATCGCCCACATCCGTCGCTTCCTTTCCGATCGCGGCTTCCTCGAAGTGGAAACCCCGATGCTGCAGACCATCCCCGGCGGCGCGGCGGCCAAGCCCTTCGAAACCCACCACAACGCGCTGGACATGGCCATGTTCCTGCGTATCGCCCCGGAGCTGTACCTCAAGCGCCTGGTGGTCGGTGGCTTCGAGAAGGTCTTCGAGATCAACCGCAACTTCCGTAACGAAGGCGTTTCGACCCGGCACAACCCCGAGTTCACCATGCTCGAGTTCTACCAGGCCTACGCCGACTACGAAGACAACATGGACCTGACCGAGGAGCTGTTCCGCGAGCTGGCCCAGGCCGTGCTCGGCAGCACCGACGTGCCCTACGGCGACAAGGTCTTCCACTTCGGCGAGCCGTTCGCCCGCCTGTCCGTGTTCGATGCCATCCTCAAGTACAACCCGGAACTCACCGCGGCTGATCTGAACGACCTCGAGAAGGCCCGCGCCATCGCCAAGAAGGCCGGCGCCAAGGTTCTCGGCCACGAAGGCCTGGGCAAGCTGCAGGTGATGATTTTCGAAGAGCTGGTCGAGCACAAGCTGGAGCAGCCGCACTTCATCACCCAGTATCCGTTCGAAGTCTCCCCGCTGGCGCGCCGCAACGATAACGACCCGAGCGTCACCGACCGCTTCGAGCTGTTCATCGGTGGCCGCGAGATCGCCAACGCCTACTCCGAGCTCAACGACGCCGAAGACCAGGCCGAGCGCTTCATGCTGCAGGTGAAGGAGAAGGACGCCGGTGACGACGAGGCGATGCACTACGACGCCGACTTCGTCAACGCGCTGGAATACGGCATGCCGCCCACCGCCGGCGAAGGCATCGGTATCGACCGCCTGGTGATGTTGCTGACCAACTCGCCGTCGATCCGCGACGTCATCCTGTTCCCGCATATGCGCCCGCAGGCGTAAGCGCAGGAGTCAGCGAAAAAGGCCGCCCACTGGGCGGCCTTTTTCGTTTTTGCGTCGATCGGGCGGACGGGCGACACGAGCCCTCCGTGCGTTTCCGAGGTCGGGCGGTTCTTGTAGGATCGTCCGACGAAATGCATGTCACTCCCGTGGCTCGTGCGCTATGTGGCACGTCATACACCCAGGCCTGACTCCCTGCCGCCTGCTCTGCCTCGCGGCCTGCTTCGTGCGCCGGTGTCGCAGCCGCATGGCGGCGATTGTTTTCCCACAGAAAAGCTCGAACAATGCGCCATCAGGCCGCGCCGTCGGAGGTAATGCCCGTGACCCCAGTGTCCCCGCGAGACAGTGCCGCGCAAGTCGCCAGCGCCATCGCCGAAAGTGTCAAATACCAGGGCCGCAAGGCCAGCCGCCAGGGCAGCGAGCAGCGCCGCCAGGCGATCCTCGACGCCGCCCTGCGGATCATCGTGCGCGATGGCGTCCGCGCCGTACGCCACCGTGCCGTGGCCGCCGAGGCCGGCGTGCCGCTGTCCGCCACCACCTACTACTTCAAGGACATCCAGGACCTCATCACCGATACCTTCGCGCTCTTCGTCGAGCGTAGCGCCGAAGCCCTGTCGACCTTCTGGGGCAGCGTCGAGGGTGACCTCCAGGCCATGGCCGCCGGCCTCGCCCAGGACGACCCACAGGCGCGCCGCGAGCTGACCGCGAATATCGTCGAGCTGGCGATCCAGTACGTCATGGTCCAGCTCAACGAACGCCGCGAGCACCTGCTGGCCGAACAGGCCTTCCGCCAGGAGGCGCTGCTCAACCCCAGCCTCAGCGATCTGGCGCAGCGCCACCGGCGGATTCTTTCCCTGGGCGTGGTGCATTTCTTCGAAGTGCTCGGTTCAAAGCAGCCCGAGCAGGATGCCCGGGTGTTGACGGCCATCATCCTGCAGATGGAGTATCAGGGCCTGCTGGACGGCGCCGACCACCTGCAGACCGAGGAAATGCGTGCCATCCTTAGCCGCTACCTCGACCTGGTGATGGGTTTGTAGCGCCAACTGCTGCATTCCAACCCCGCCGGCCGGCGGGGTTTTCGTGTCGGAACTCCGGGCGCCTGCGCGTATCGCATGAGAAGGCATCCGGACCTAAGGAGGGCGTGATGAAAGTCTGGCGTGCACTGCTGCTGTTGAGCATCTGCCTGCTCAGTGGCTGTCTGGTGACGTTCAAGGACCCGATTCCGGCCAACGAGCCCGCGCCGGCTCACCTGCTGGGCCAGTGGTCACGTGTGGACGAGTACGGCGAGGAGCAGTTCCTCGAGGTCACCCGCTCCGGCTCCAATCTCTACCGTGCGCTCAGCTACGTCGACAGCAAGGACAACACCGACAGTGTCGAGGACTTCGGCTTCACCGTCGCCCATCACGGCAGTCGCTGGTACCTCTCGGCCGGGTTGCCGAAGAGCATGGGCGGCAACTTCGCCCTGGCCGGCTTCGAGATCACCGACAAGGACGAACTGGTGATCTATAACCTGGATGTCGAGCATATCCTGCAGGACATGAAGGAAGGCGCACTCAAGGGCGAGAAGGTCGACACCGAGCAGGGTGCCGGTGCGCTGGTGAGCAGCCCGCTCGCCGACGTCATCGCCTACCTGAATGATCCGGCCAATTCCGACGTGTTCGTCGAAGCGCTGCGCTTCTCGCGCGTGACCCCGGGAGAAAAGCAATGACCCCACGGCGCAAGAAGTCCACGCCCAACGAGTACCAGCAGATCATCCGCAGCCTGTCCGACCGGATCGTCGAGGCGCAGACACCGATCCGCGTACTCGATGCCATCAAGTGGGATGACAGCATCCGCGACGACTTCCTCAAAGGCCGCGGCAAGCATGCGCCCAAGGTCGACCGCAGCTACTACGACAGTCGCCCACTGTCCTTCGACAGCAGCGCGAAGAAGCAGGAATTCCAGAACATCGAGCGCGACATTACCCGCCACCTGGGGCAGTTCAATCCGGTCGGGCAGATCATGCGGCGCATGTGCAAGGAATACCGCATGGTCATCCGCATGCTCGAAGCACGCGGCACCCAGGACTTCGGGCTGATTTCCCAGGAGCTCTACGGCTCGGCCTCCGATGCTTTTCATGCCGGCGACCCGACCCTGGCCGACCTCGGCCTGATGCTCTCGGACTACCTGAACAACATCGCCGACCGAGGCGACCTCAAGGACGAACCCAAGACCCTTACCGCCAGCGACGCGGTGCGGATGTTGCAGGAGCGCCTCAACAAGGTCTTCGACGGCAAGGAAGACACCATCCGCGTCTTCGAGTCCGACGGCATCGTCGCTGATGCGGCGGCCGGCGCCGATTACATCAAGGTGCGTGCCGACGCCATGTTCAACGAGCGCGACGTGCGCGCGCTGGAAGTCCACGAAGGCCTGGTGCACGTCGGCACCACGCTCAATGGCCTCAACCAGCCGATCTGCACCTTCCTCGCCAAGGGCCCGCCGTCGTCCACCGTGACCCAGGAAGGCCTGGCGATCCTGATGGAAGTGATCGCCTTCGCCTCCTACCCGACCCGCCTGCGCAAGCTCACCAACCGCACCCGCGCCATCCACATGGCGGAGGAGGGGGCGGACTTCCTGGAAGTGTTCAACTTCTACCGCGAGCAGAACTACAGCGCGGAAAGCAGCTACCAGAACGCCAGCCGGGTGTTCCGCGGTTCGACGCCGTCGGGCCTGCCGTTCACCAAGGACCTGTCGTACCTCAAGGGTTTCATCCTGATCTACAACTACATCCAGCTCGCCGTGCGCAAGGGCAAGCTGGAGCAGATCCCGCTGCTGTTCTGCGGCAAGGCCACCCTGGAAGACATGCGCACCCTGCGCCAACTGGTGGACGAGGGCCTGGTGGTGCCGCCCAAGTACCTGCCGCCGCAGTTCCGCGACCTCAACGCACTGTCGGCGTGGATGTGTTTCTCCAACTTCCTCAACCACCTCAGCCTCGACCGCATCGAGGCGGACTACGCCAATATCCTCTAACGATTGGACGGCATGGCGTGCGGCTGGACACGCCCTCTCCCTAACCCGGGCTACGCACCCCGCTCCGAAGGGAGAGGGGATCGTTCGGTGCAGGATGACACCCTATAGCGTCAGCCGACACGGATAGCTCCCTCTCCCTTCAGGGAGAGGGCGGGGGAGAGGGGCTTTGATAGCGCGCCATTGCTGATCCATTTGAAGGAAGCTCCCAAGGATGACTTGCCGATGATCCGATGCTTCAAGGCCGCCGCGCTGGCAGTGCTGGTAGCCCTCAGCGGTTGCAGCTCGCTGCTGTTCTACCCCAGCGATGACGTCGCCATCACGCCCGCGCGGGCCAAACTGGAGTTCCGCGACGTCACGTTCACCACTGCCGATGGCGTTAGGCTCGCCGGCTGGTGGTTGCCGGCGAAAGCGGGCGTGCCGGTCAGGGGCACCGTGCTGCACCTGCACGGCAATGGCGGCAACATGGCGTGGCACCTGGGCGGCGCGTACTGGCTGCCGGAGCAGGGCTACCAGGTGCTGATGCTGGATTACCGCGGTTACGGCAAGTCCGAGGGCGAGCCGAGCCTGCCGGCAATCTACCAGGACATCGACGCCGCCTTCGCCTGGCTGGACAAGGCACCGGAGGTGCAGGGCAAACCGGTGATCCTGCTGGGCCAGAGCCTGGGCGGCGCCATGGCGGTGCATTACCTGGGCATGCACCCTGAGCGGCAGAAGAAGTTGAATGCCGTGGTGCTCGATGGCGTGCCGGCCAGTTACCGCGATGTGGCGCAGTACACCCTTAGCACCAGTTGGCTGACCTGGCCGCTGCAGGTGCCGCTGTCCTGGCTGGTGCCCGACGGCGATAGCGCGATCCGCTCCATGCCGCGACTTTCTGGCGCACCCGTGCTGTTCTTCCACAGCATCGACGATACCATTGTGCCCCTGGACAACGGCCTGACCCTCTACAAGGCCGCGCCGCCGCCCAAGGTCTTCCAGCTGACACGCGGCAATCACGTGGAAACCTTCGGGGAGCCGGTGTGGCGCGAAGTGATGCTGCGCTTCCTTGACGATCCGCAGCACTTCACCGGCCTGCGCCGGTTGGCCGAAGTCCCGAACTCTCCCTCTCCGGCGAAGCCACAGGAATCGCAGGCGGACCCGAAACAACAAGGCACCCCATGAACGACCGCAACCCGATCTCCTACATCCTCACTGTCATCGCCACCATCTTTGTCTCGGTCGGCACGCTCTGGTATTACGGCTACCTGCACTTTGCCAAGCCCGAGGACGCCCTGGAGCTGACCCAGTTCACCCTGCTGAAGAGCATCCCCGGCCAGGACACCAAACTTTCCCTCGATCCGGCCGACCAGCAGGCGCAGTGCATCGACGGCGTGCTGGTGATGTTCGACATGACCCAGAAGGGCCTGACCGGTGTGCTGGTCGACGGCCGCAAGCGCGCCGTGCGCTGCATGGGCGAGCAGACTCCGCAAGAAACCAAGTGACGGTCGGCCCTGACCCGGCGGACTGAGGGAGGAAGGTCATGAGCCATCCCGAGATCCGCATCTGGCAGGGCGACATCACCCGCCTCGACGTCGACGTCATCGTCAACGCCGCCAACAGTTCGCTGCTGGGCGGTGGTGGCGTCGACGGCGCAATCCACCGGGCCGCGGGCCCGGATCTGGTCCACGCCTGCCGCCCGCTGGGTGGCTGCAAGGCCGGCCAGGCGAAGATCACTCCCGGCTTCCGCCTGCCGGCGCGCTACGTCATACACACTGTCGGGCCTGTCTGGCGCGGCGGTGAGCACGGCGAGCCCGAGGTGCTTGCCCAGTGCTACTGCAACAGCCTGCAACTGGCCGAAGGCAACGGCCTCGCCAGCATCGCCTTTCCTGCCATCAGTACCGGTATCTACGGTTATCCCGCCGAAGCCGCGGCGCGGGTCGCCGTGGACGAACTGCGTCGTCCGCGCGGTGAAGGAAGTTCGCTGAAGGAAGTGGTGCTGGTGCCTTTCTCGGCCGAGATGGCCGAGCTTTACCGGCGCCTGCTGGCCTGAATAAGTGCCCATGGTCGCGGGCTTGGCCCGCTCCAACAGGGAACGCAGGTCGTAGGACGGGTGGAGCGGAGCGATTCGCATGCTGTTGATGCAGTGCTCGAAGGGTATCGCTTCGCTCCACGCCATCCTACAAGAGCGCTGTCTCCCGAAGGATCAATAAGTGCCGCTTACCGCCGAGCGCGGCTGCACCGGGTTGGCGTCATTGGAAATGGTCACCTCGACGCGACGGTTCATGGCACGGCCGGCCGGAGTGGCGTTGCTCGACACCGGGTACTCCTTGCCGTAACCGCGAGAAACGACGCGATCGGGGGTGACACCCTGGCTCAGCAGCGCCAGGCGAATGGCGTCCGCGCGACGCTCGGAGAGCCTCTGGTTGTAGGAGGACGAGCCGCTGCTGTCGGTGTAGCCCTCGACGATGACCTTGCGTTCCGGATTCTGCTGCAGGTAGCCGGCGAGGTTCTGCACATTGCCCATGGCGCCAGGTTTCAGCTCGGCGCGGTCGAGGTCGAACAACACATCGCCGAAGGACACCATGGTTCCGCGCGAGGTCTGCTTGGCGTTCAACTCGCCCTTGAGCTTGTTCAGCTGTGCGGTACGGGCATCCAGGCGGGCCTGGGCGCGTTGGGCCGAGGTGTTCTTCAACTGATCCTCGGCGTCCCGCAGGGCCACCGTCTGGTTGGCCAGCTCGATGCGCTGCTGGGTCAGGTAGGCCATCTGGTCGACGTCCTTCTGGTCGGCGCCGTCGCGGTAGGCTTTGTCGGTCTTGGCCAGCCAATCGCCGGCGTCCTTGGTTTCCAGCGCGGCCTGCTGGGTGGCCTGGGGCTCGGCCTGCAGCGCCTGGAAGTCGCTGCGGGCTTTCTCCAGGTTGGCGTTGGGCGGTGTGGAGCACGCGGCGAGGGCCAGGGCGAGGGTCGAGACGGCGGGCAGTACGATGAGCTTGTTCATGTCGGAATTCCTTATATGACCGGACGTAGGGGCGGGATCACTGGGCCTGCTGCAGACCTTCCTGACGCAGCTCCATCACGCCCTGCTGGGCGTCCTTGACGTTGTTCTGCGCCTTCACGGCCTGCGACTTGCGCTCGGCCACGCGAGCGTCCCATTCGGCCTGCTGCGCCAGTCGCTTGGCCTGGTCGTATTCCTTGTCGTTCAGGGCGATGCGCGCCTGGGCGAGTTTGTCCTGGGCATTCTTGGTTTCGACCGGGGCGAATTCGGGTCCACCTGAGCTGACGGCGGCGTTAACCGCCGATTCGGTGACGGCCATCTGTTCGCTGGGCGGGTTGCCGGCGCAGCCAGCCAGCAGCGCGGCGCTGCCAAGGGCGAGCAGGCTGAGGCGCAGGGAAGGGCGCAGGGAAGCGCGGGTGGAGGCGGTCGGGACGGTTCGAGCGCTCTGAGATTTCAGTTCCATTGGGTGAATCCTCTGACGTTTGGTAAGGGGTTCCCTCGGCGATTCGAGTGCCGGTGGATGCCTGCCGCGCGGGTCTGCGGCTTCGTGGGCATCTGATTAGGGGACTAAGGGTTTTGTCAGGGGGTTCAAAAAAAATGCCCGCCGTATGGGCGGGCATTGGCGACGATCCACTGGAATCAGCCGCGATGACGCAGTAATCGCAGGCCGTTGAACACGACCAGCAGGCTGGCGCCCATGTCGGCGAAAACCGCCATCCACAGGGTGCCTTCGCCGGCCAGGGTGAGGGCAAGGAACACCGCCTTGATGCCCAGCGCGAGGGTGATGTTCTGGATCAGCACGCGGTGGGTCTGGCGCGACAGGCGAATGAAGGACGGCAGCTTGCGCAGGTCGTCATCCATCAGCGCGACGCCGGCGGTTTCGATGGCCGTATCGGTGCCCGCCGCGCCCATGGCGAAACCGATGTCGGCGCGTGCCAGGGCGGGAGCGTCGTTGATGCCGTCGCCGACCATGCCCACTCGCTTGCCACCTTCCTGGCGCTGCTTTACCTCGCGCAGCTTGTCCTCGGGTAGCAGGTTGCCCAGTGCTTCGTCGATGCCCACCTGGGCGCCGATGGCGGCGGCGGTGTGCGGGTTATCGCCGGTCAGCATCAGCGTCCTCACGCCCAGTTCATGCAGCTGGGCGACGGCTTCGCGGCTGGTCTCCTTCACGCCGTCGGCCACGGCGAACAGCGCCAGCGGACCTTGCGCATCGAGCAGCACGATGACCGTCTTGCCTTGCTGTTCGAGGGCGTCGAGGCGCTCTTCCAGCTCCTTCGAGCACAGCTCCAGCTCCTCCACCAGGCGGTGGTTGCCCAGGTGGTAGGTGCGACCGTCGATCTCGCCTTTCACGCCGCGGCCGGGCAGGGCGGTCAGTTCGCCGACGCTGTACAGCGCGATGTTGTCCGCTTCGGCGGCCTGGGCCACGGCGTGCGACACCGGGTGATCCGAGCGAGCAGCGAGGCTGGCGGCCAGTGCGCGCACGTCGCCGGCGGCGGTCTCCCGCAGGGCGGTGAAATCGGTCTGGCGCGGGCGACCTTCGGTGAGGGTGCCGGTCTTGTCGAGGGCGATCCAGCTCAACGAACGGCCCATTTCCAGGAACACTCCGCCCTTGATCAGGATACCCAGGCGAGCCGCTGCCGACAGGCCGCTGACAATGGTCACCGGAGTGGAGATGACCAGTGCGCAGGGGCAGGCGATCACCAGCAGCACCAACGCGCGGTAGACCCAGTCGAGCCAGGCGCCGCCGAAGAACAGCGGCGGCAGCAGCGCAGTGGCGATGGCGATGAGAAACACCGCCGGGGTGTAGAGGCGGGAGAACTGGTCGACGAAGCGCTGGGTCGGCGCCCGCGAGCCCTGGGCTTCTTCCACCGCATGGATGATGCGTGCCAGGGTGCTGTCGTCGGCTACGCGGGTGACGCGGTATTCCAGCGCGCTTTCACCGTTGATGGTGCCGGCGAACAGGGTGTCGCCTGCCTGTTTTTCCACCGGCAGACTCTCGCCGGTGATGGGCGCCTGGTTGACGCTGGAGCGGCCGTCGAGCACCTCGCCGTCCAGGGCGATGCGCTCGCCGGGGCGCACCCGCACCCGAGCGCCGAGAGCGACGGACTTGGCGGAGACTTCCTGCCATTGCCCGTCCACCTGGACCGTCGCCTGTTCCGGCGCCAGCTGCAGCAGGCCGCGAATGGCGTTGCGCGCGCGATCCAGCGACTTGGCCTCGATCAGTTCGGCGATGGCGAACAGCACGGCGACCATGGCCGCTTCCGGCCACTGGCCGATCAGCATGGCGCCGGTCACGGCGATGCTCATCAGGGCATTGATGTTGAGATTGCGGTTCTTCAAGGCGATCCAGCCCTTGCGGTAGGTCGGCAGGCCCGCGCCAAGGATGGCGGCAATGGCCAGCGCCGCCACCAGCCACTGCGGGCCGATGGCGAACCACTCGAAGAACTCAGCACCTGCCGCCGCGACACCGGCCAGCGCCAGTGGCCACCAGGGTTTCTGCTGGGTGGGTTTTGCGGGCGCGGGGGCGTTTTCATCCACGGGCTCGGCCTGCATGCCCAGGGACGCCACCAGCTTCTGCAACGGCTCGATGCTGTCGAAACGGTGCTGCACGCGCAGCAGGCGCTGCATCAGGTTGAAGTCGAGGTCCTCCACCGCCGGCACGCGGCCCAGTGCGTCGCGCAGCAGGCGTTCCTCGGTGGGGCAGTCCATGGCCTCGATGCGCAGGCTGATCCAGCGCAGCTCGCCGGCCGCAGCCCCTGCCACGGCGCTTGCCGCTTGCGCGGGGTCGATGTGCTCATGCTGATGATCGTGATCGTGATCGTGATCGTGGTCATGGCCGTGATCATGCGGCGCAAGTTCGGCGGCCGGCGCGCGCAGCAGCGCGCCTTTGTCGCAGCCACAGCATCCGGCGGCTTCCTGTTCGCGGTGCTGATCCTGGATTGGGGCGGGGCCGTGGATGATCGGGCCCTGGCGATTGGCAGTCATGTCGTCCGTTCCTGTTTGACGAGTTGCTGCTGATTGCACACCCTGTAGCAACTACAGAGTCAAGCACCTGCTGGCGAGGAGTCGAAAATGAAGATCGGTGAACTGGCGAAACTGACCGGCTGCCCGGTGGAAACCATTCGCTATTACGAGCGCGAAGGCCTGCTGCCTGCGCCGTCGCGCAGCGAAGGCAACTACCGCCAGTACGACGCCAGCCACGTCGAGCGGCTGTCGTTCATCCGCCATTGCCGTTCGCTGGACATGACCCAGGAGGAGATCCGCATCCTCCTCGGCCTGCGCGACCGCCCCGAGTCCGACTGCGGTACTGCCAACCGGCTGATCGACGAGCACCTGCACCACGTCGAGGTGCGCATCGCCGAACTGCAGTCGCTCAGCCAGCAATTGCGCGACCTGCGCGCGCAGTGCCAGGGCGAGGGCAGCAGCGTGGATTGCGGTATCCTGCGCGAGCTGGAGCAGCCGGCGGAGCCTTCGGTGATTCCCGATGCGTGCGCCGAGGCGGGGCATTTGCACGTGCCCGGCGTCCACGGCCGGCATTGATTGGTCCGTGCAGGAAGGCAGGTGGGCCGGCTTCGCCAGTATGCTTCTGCGCTGGGGGCGGTCCTCACCCTGACCCTCTCCCGGAGGGAAAGGGGACCGGATGGAGCAGGATGAAACCATGGCGTCAGCCGGCGCAATCTGCTCCCTCTCCCTGGGGGAGAGGGCTGGGGTGAGGGGCCGTCCAGGCACCGAAGCAGCCGCAGCAGGGCAGTGCTCCTGAAGCCTGAAACCATGCGCCTCGGCAGATGCCGATTCAGGAGTGCTCCGCCTCCGTCAGTTCATGCAGGTACTTGCGCGACAGCGCCAGGAAGCGCGGCGTCGGGCCTGTGTCTTCGTAGATCGGGTCGCCCTGTTCGTCGTGGGCCACCACCTTGTTCCCCTGCACGTAGGGGAGGCTCGCCTCCAGCTCCTCCAGCGCAGCGTTGACCAGTTCTCCCAGCAATTCCTCGACGCTGCGCTTGGGGTACATGTCGTGCAGCGCGGCCAGACGCGCGGCGGTCTCGACGTCCAGCGGAATGCTGTACTGATGGTGGGTCATGCGCCCCCTGGCGTTCTGTTCCCAATGGCGTACCAGCTCGCGGATCTTCATGTTCACCTCTAGGGTCGTTACGTGGCGGTCGGTCCTCGTGAGGCCGCCGCAGGTTTTCCCGACGATGGGGGATAACTTTCAGCCTAGACGTTGTCCGAGCATGACTGCGGGCGTTCGTCGAGCGCTTGTCAGCCGCCACACCTGGCGGCACTGTGAAACTCTCAGCGTGGCCCTTTCCAATGGGCGCTCTCACTCCAAGGAGACCGCGATGCCGGATATCGATGCGCGCCTGCGCGAGGACGTTCACCTGCTTGGCGAACTGCTCGGGCAGACCATCCGCGCCCAGTACGGGCAGGGCTTCCTCGACAAGATCGAGCTGATCCGCACGGGCGCCAAGGCCGCACGGCGTGGCTCGGCCGAAGGTGCCAAGCAGCTCACCGCGACCCTCGACGGCCTGGGCGAGGACGAACTGCTGCCGGTGGCGCGCGCCTTCAACCAGTTTCTCAACCTGGCCAATATCGCCGAGCAGTACCACCGCATTCGCCGCCGCACGCCCAAGGAGCCGGAACCTTTCGAGAACCGCGTCCTGGCCGAATTGCTGGGCCGTCTGAAAAAGTCCGGCCTGGGGCCGGAAGGCCTGGCGCGGCAGGTCGCGGAGCTGGAGATCGAGCTGGTGCTCACCGCGCACCCCACCGAAGTGGCGCGCCGCACGCTGATCCAGAAGTACGACGCCATCGCCGGCCAACTGGCCGCTGGTGACCACAGCGACCTGTTGCCCGAAGAGCGCCAGGCGGTGCAGGAAAAACTCCAGCGGCTGATCGCCGAGGCCTGGCACACCGACGAAATCCGCCGCACCCGGCCGACCCCGGTGGACGAGGCGAAATGGGGCTTCGCGGTGATCGAGCATTCCCTCTGGCACGCGCTGCCGGACTTCCTCCGGCACGTCGATCGCACCCTGCAGGAAACCCTCGGCGAACGGCTGCCGCTGGAGTCCGCGCCGATTCGCTTCGCCTCCTGGATGGGCGGCGACCGCGACGGCAATCCCAATGTCACCGCCGCCATCACCCGCGAGGTCCTGCTGCTGGCGCGCTGGATGGCCGCCGATCTCTACCTGCGCGACGTGGACAGCCTGGCTGCCGATCTGTCCATGCAGCAGGCCAGCGAAGAACTGCGCGCCGAAGTGGGCGAGCTTGCCGAGCCCTACCGCGCGCTGCTCAAGCAGCTGCGCGAACGCCTGCGTGCCACCCGTGCCTGGGCCGAGCGGGCCATCCATGCCGGCGAAGAGCCCGGCAGCGAGGTGCTGCAAGACAACCGCGAGCTGCTTGAACCACTGCAACTCTGTCACCGCTCGCTGCACGATTGCGACATGGGCGTGATCGCCGATGGCGCCTTGCTCGATACCCTGCGCCGCGCCGCTACCTTCGGCCTGTTCCTGGCCCGGCTGGACGTGCGCCAGGATTCCACGCGCCACGCCAGGGCGATGAGCGAAATTACCGAGTACCTGGGCTTGGGCAACTACGCCGAGTGGGACGAAAGCGTGCGCCAGGAATTCCTCCTGGAAGAGCTCGCCAGCCGTCGCCCGCTGCTGCCGGCGAACTACCAACCTTCCTCCGAGACCGCCGAAGTACTCGCCACCTGCCGCGTGGTGGCGCAGGCGCCGGCAGCGTCGCTGGGCTCCTACGTCATCTCCATGGCCGGTCATCCATCCGATGTGCTTGCTGTGCAATTGCTGCTCAAGGAGTGCGGGCTGGAGCGGCCGATGCGCGTGGTGCCGCTGTTCGAGACGCTGGATGACCTCGACCACGCCGGCCCCTGCATCGACCGCCTGCTCAGCCTCGACAGCTACCGCACCCGCCTGGCCGGGCCGCAGGAAGTGATGATCGGCTATTCCGACTCGGCCAAGGACGCCGGCACCCTGGCTGCCGCCTGGGCGCAGTACCGCGCGCAGGAGGCGCTGGTGGACATCTGCCGCAACCACGGCGTCGAACTGCTGTTGTTCCATGGCCGTGGTGGCACGGTCGGTCGTGGCGGCGGTCCGGCCCACGCGGCCATCCTTTCGCAGCCGCCGGGCTCCGTGGCCGGGCGTTTCCGCACCACCGAACAGGGCGAGATGATCCGCTTCAAGTTCGGCCTGCCGGACATCGCCGAGCAGAACCTCAACCTTTACCTGGCCGCAGTGCTGGAAGCCACCCTGCAGCCACCGCCGGTGCCCGAGCCGGCCTGGCGCGAGGAGATGGATCGCCTGGCCGCCGACGGCGTGCTCGCCTACCGCGCGGTGGTGCGGGAGAACCCGCAGTTCGTCGACTACTTCCGCGAGGCCACGCCGGAGCAGGAACTGGGCCGCCTGCCGCTGGGCAGCCGCCCGGCCAAGCGCCGCGAGGGCGGGGTGGAAAGCCTGCGGGCGATCCCCTGGATCTTCGCCTGGACCCAGACGCGCCTGATGCTGCCGGCCTGGCTGGGCTGGGAAGACGCACTGTTCAAGGCCATCGAGCGCGGCGAGGGCGCGCTGTTGTCCCGTATGCGCAAGGAGTGGCCGTTCTTCACCACCCGCATCGACATGCTGGAGATGGTGCTGGCCAAGGCTGACCGGGAAATTGCCCAACTCTACGACGAGCGCCTGGTGCAATCGGAACTGCGACCATTAGGTGCGCATTTACGCGACCTATTGTCGCAGTCGGTGCGCGTGGTGCTAGGCCTGACCGGGCAGTCCCAACTGCTCGCCCACGCCGCCGAGACGCGCGAATCCATTGGTGTGCGCAATACCTACCTGGACCCGCTGCACCTGCTCCAGGCCGAGCTGCTGGCCCGCTCGCGACGCTGCACCGGCGATGCCTGCGGCGGTCTGGAGCAGGCCATGCTGGTGACGGTCGCGGGGATCGCGGCGGGGCTGCGCAATACCGGTTGAGGGCACATCACCCCCCACCAAAGGTGGATTGCCGAGCCGGCAAATGAGATTAATTTGATGGCTGTTCCGGGTGCCATCAAGCGCCCGGGACCGGCTCGCGCAGTCCCCATGGCCGGCTTGTCTGGCAGGGGACCGCTGTGTATCGTGAGCAACCTTTCGGCGCATGTCTGCGCCATTCCAGCACGATGAGATTGGCCCCAAGAGGCGGATCCGTGATTTCGCTTAACAAGTATTAAGGAGCATATCGATGCGTGTGATTCTGCTCGGGGCGCCCGGTGCCGGCAAAGGTACCCAGGCTCGCTTCATCACTGAGAAGTTCGGCATTCCGCAGATCTCCACCGGCGACATGCTGCGTGCAGCGGTCAAGGCCGGCACCGAACTGGGCTTGCAGGCCAAGAGCGTGATGGACGCCGGTGGTCTGGTCTCCGATGACCTGATCATCAACCTGGTCAAGGAACGTATCGCCCAGCCCGACTGCGCCAACGGCTTCCTGTTCGATGGCTTCCCGCGCACCATTCCCCAGGCCGAGGCCATGAAGGAAGCGGGCGTCACCATCGACAACGTCGTCGAGATCGCCGTTGAAGACGAAGAAATCGTCAGCCGCATCGCCGGCCGCCGTGTGCATGCCGCTTCCGGCCGCGTCTACCACGTCGAGCACAACCCGCCGAAGGTTGCCGGCAAGGACGACGAGACCGGTGAAGAGCTGATCCAGCGCGAAGACGACAAGGAAGCCACCGTGCGTCACCGCCTGTCGGTCTACCACTCGCAGACCAAGCCGCTGGTCGATTTCTACCAGAAGCTGGCCGCCGCCCAAGGCACCCCGAAGTACACCCGCGTCGAGGGTGTCGGCTCGGTAGAGCAGATCACCACCAAGGTGCTCGCCGCCCTGAGCTGATCGCTCCCGCGTCTGCCAAAGGCCCGCACATGCGGGCCTTTGGCGTTTATAATGCCCGCCCGTTTTTTATCGACTAATGGAAAGCACCATGCCCACGCTGCTGGCCCTGGATACCTCGACCGAAGCCTGTTCCGTCGCCCTGCTGCATGACGGCCGTCGGTTCGTGCGCCATGAGGTGATCCCGCGCCTGCACGCCCAGCGCCTGTTGCCCATGGTGCAGGACATCCTCGGCGAGGCCGGCATCGCGCTGTCCGCCGTCGACGCCATCGCCTTCGGCCGCGGCCCCGGCGCCTTCACCGGTGTGCGTATCGCCATCGGCGTCGTCCAGGGCCTGGCGTTCGCCCTGCAGAAGCCGGTGCTGCCGATTTCCGACCTGGCGGTGCTGGCCCAGCGTGCGCACCGCGAGCACGGCGCCGCCCAGGTAGCCGCGGCCATCGATGCGCGCATGGACGAGGTGTACTGGGGTTGCTACCGCGTGGAGCAGGGCGAGATGCGTCTGGCCGGCTCCGAGGCGGTGCTGCCGCCCGAGCGCGTCGAGCTGCCGCGCGATGCCCAGGGCGCGTGGTTCGGCTCCGGAACCGGCTGGGGCTTCGAGGAGCGCCTGGCGGTGAAGGTCGCCGCCCGCGATGCCAGCCTGCTGCCGCACGCCGAAGACCTGCTGACCCTGGCCGAATTCGCCTGGGCGCGGGGCGAGGCGGTTGACGCAGAGCACGCGCAGCCCGTCTACCTGCGGGACAACGTGGCGACACCCAAGAAAGCCTGACCTGTGCCAATTGACCGCAGCCTGGAGCGCTCGCTAGAGTGAGCGCATTCCCACCGAGTTTCTGACATGCGTATCGACGGTTTCACTTCCATATCCCAGACGCCTGAGCGCGGTTCCCGGACGGGTACTGCGGTCACGCCGTATCGGGATGTGCAGAGTGACGTCGAAGCCCGCCGCGACCAACCCGCGCCGACCTCGGCGAGCCAGGGGCTGGATTCGCAGCCGCAGACCCGCCGCGTCGAATCCTCCAGCGCCAGCAGCTACGGCGTACCGGCGACCCTGCGAGACATCGAGTACCAGCGCCCGCTGAGCTCCCGTGCTGCCCAGGCGCTGGCCAGCTACACCAGCACCGCCAGCATGGCCGGCCAGTACGAAGGCCAGGAAGTCCTCGGTCTCGACCTCTACGCCTGATTCGATGTCACTGCCGTATTTCCTCGGATGTCCATCCTGGAACGAGCCTGCCTGGCGCGGCACCTTCTATCCCGCCGACCTGCGTCCCGCCGATACCCTGGGCTTCTACTCCCAGGTGTTCAACGCCGTGGAAGGCAACACCACTTTCTACGCCCGCCCCAACGCCGATACCCTCGCGCGCTGGGCGCAGACCATGCCGGAGACGTTCCGCTTCTGCGCCAAGCTGCCCCGCGATATCAGCCACGAGGGTGACCTGCGCGGCCAGTTGGAGAACACGCGGGACTTCCTTGATCTGCTGAAGCCGCTGGGTAAGCGCGTCGCGCCGCTGTGGCTGCAGGTGTCGGCCAGTTTCGGACCGGATCGGCTGGGCGAGCTGGCGGCCTGGCTCGACGCCTTCGCCGAGCGTCGCCTTGCCGTCGAGGTGCGACACCCGGCGTTCTTTGCCAAGGGCGAGGAGGAGCGGGCGCTCAACCGGCTGCTGCTGGATCGCGGTGTAGAACGTATCTGCCTGGACTCGCGGGCGCTGTTTGCCTGCCGGTCTGACGATCCTGCCGTGCTGCACGCACAGTCGAAGAAGCCCAAGGTGCCGGTGCGCCCGGCGGCGTTCAGCGACAGCCCGCAGGTGCGCTTCATCGGTGGGCCGGACCTGGACGCCAATCTCGTTCACCTTGCGCCCTGGGTCGGCAAGGTAGCCGAGTGGATCGAGCAGGGCCTGACGCCCTACGTTTTCCTCCACACGCCGGACAACCACCGTGCCGCCGAACAGGCGCAGCGCTTCCATGCCTTGCTGCGCGAGCGCCTTCCGGGTTTGCCGGCGCTGTTCGCGCCGAAGCCGGACGTGGAGCAGCTCGGCCTGCTCTGACACCCCAACTGTGCATGGCGGCGAGCGGGCGAGGGGGCTAACCTGCTCCTTCCCGTTCGGCCAGGAGACAGCCATGACCCATCAACAACAACGCGGCGAAGCCTTCCGCGCGCTGCACCAGCGCGAGGGCCTGTTCGTCCTGCCCAACCCCTGGGATGCCGGTTCGGCGAAGATGCTTGCCCACCTGGGGTTCGAAGCCCTCGCGACCACCAGCGCCGGGCTGGCTTTCGCGCTGGGACGCCGCGACGCCGAAGGCGCGGTCAGTCGCGACGAAGCCCTGGCCAATGCGCGGCAGATCATCGAGGCGACGCCGTTGCCGGTTGCCGCCGATCTGGAGAACGGCTACGGCGATACGCCTGACGATTGCGCCGAGACTATCCGCCTGGCTGCCGCCTGCGGGCTGGTGGGCGGCTCCATCGAAGACGCCAGCGGCCGCCCGGACACACCCATCTATCCGCTGGAACTGGCGGTCGAGCGCATTACCGCCGCCGTGCAGGCGGCCCGAGCCCTGCCTTTCACGTTCACCCTGGCGGCGCGGGCGGAGAACTTCCTGCATGGCCGTGCCGACCTGGACGACACCATCCGCCGCCTGGTGGCCTTCGCCGAAGCCGGCGCCGACGTGCTCTACGCGCCGGGCCTGAAGACCCGCGAGGAAATCGCCGCCGTGGTCAGCGCCGTGGCACCGCGACCGGTCAACGTGCTGGTGGGCTCGCCCGCCGTGCAACTTGGCCTGGAGGAGCTGGCAGCGCTGGGGGTGAAGCGCGTCAGCGTCGGTTCGACCCTGGCACGCGCGGCTTACGGCGCCTTCTTCAGTAGCGCCGAAGCGCTGGCCAAGGGCGACCTCAAGCCGATGCACGGCGCCATGCCCTTCGACCGCATCAACGGACTCTTCCGGGGCTGACGCTTGCGCTGGTGGCTGCTCGCTTTCGTCCTCGCCTGCGCGGGGTTCGCGTTATCGGTGCAGCAGCAGTGGCTGGGCCTGCCAGCTCGCTGGAATCCTTGGGCACCGCTGGATGTGCGCGATGAGCCCAGCCTGCTGACCCGCTACAAGCTCTGGCGACTGCGTGACGACGTCGACCTGTGCCGCCTGGCGTTGCAGAGTTCTGATCTCAAGGCGCAGCCGATGGCCGACAGCGAGCCGGTCGCCGGTTGCCCGTTGCAGAACGTCTGGCGCGTGCAGGCCGCCGAGGTAAAGCTGAGCAGCAGCTTCCTCGCCAGTTGCCCGATGGCGGTGAGCTTCGCGCTGTTCGAGCGGCACTCGCTGCAACCGGCTGCAAGGGCCGTCTACGGCCAGCCGGTGGTTGGCGTGGAGCACCTGGGCAGCTTTGCCTGCCGCAACATCTACGGGCGCGCCGATGCCCGCCGCAGCCAGCACGCGAGCGCCAACGCGCTGGATATTGCTGCCTTCCGCCTCGCCGACGGCCGGCGCATCGTCGTGGCCAGGGACTGGTCGGGGGAGGGCGATGCCGCTCGCTTCCTGCGTGCCGTGCGCGACGGCGCCTGCAGCAACTTCGACGCTGTGCTGGGGCCGGACTACAACCGCGCCCACCATGACCATTTTCACCTCGACCTGGGCGGCTGGCAGATCTGCCGTTGAGCCCGCTGGCTGCGCGCTGCGGTAGAATCGCGGTTTTTTCCAGGATCGCCCCGTCATGACCGAAGTCCTCACTCCGCCGCGCATCGTCGTCCAGGCCCTGGCGCCTGCCTGGCAGGCGTTCGCCGAGCAGTGGGCGCAGCGGCTCGGGCTGCCGATGGGCGAGGGGGATGCGGACTTCGCCCTGCAACTGGGCGATAACGGCCTGCAATTGCTGCAATTGGGGCCGGACTCGCCCGGCCCGGTGCGGGTGGACTTCCTCGAAGGCGCCACGGCTCACCGCCGCAAGTTCGGCGGCGGCGCCGGGCAGATGATTGCCAAGGCCGTGGGTATCCAGCAGGGCGTGCGTCCCCATGTGCTGGATGCCACCGCCGGCCTGGGCAAGGACGCCTTCGTGCTGGCGACCCTGGGCTGCGAGATGCACCTGACCGAGCGCCAACCGATCATCGCCGCACTGCTGGAAGACGGCCTGGCCCGTGCCGCCGGGGATTTCGAGGTGGGCGCCATCGTCGCGCGCATGCGCCTGCTGCAGGGCAACGCCATCGAGCGCATGGCCGCCTGGGAAGGCGAGGCGCCGCAGGTGATCTACCTCGACCCGATGTTCCCGCACCGCGACAAGAGCGCGCTGGTGAAGAAGGAAATGCGCCTGTTCCGCCCACTGGTGGGCGACGACCTGGACGCGCCGGCGCTGCTGGATGCGGCGCTGAAGCTGGCCAGCCACCGGGTGGTGGTCAAGCGCCCACGCAAGGCGCCGATCATCGAGGGGCAGAAGCCCAGCTACAGCCTGGAAGGCAAGTCCAGCCGCTATGACATCTATCCGCTGAAGAGCCTCAAGGGCTGACGGCCAGCTCAAGGTCCCGAGAAACTCCTACAGAACATTTCGCCGCAGCTTTGCTTTTGTAGGAGCGAGCTTGCTCGCAAACCCGCCTAACGCCGAACTCGCCGGGAAGCCCTGTTCGCGAGCAAGCTCGCTTCTTCTCTAGGCACTCCGGCGCGAGTCAGGGCCTGAAGGCCTTGAGGAACAGCGCCACCACTTCCTGCGCGTGAGCCTCGGACTCCTCCTCGGTCGGCGGCTCCACGCAACCGATCATCAGGCGGAAGTGCACGCAGCCCTGCACCAGCATCAGGAAGTGCTCGGCGGCCCGGCGCGGGCTGTCCATCGCCAGTTTTCCCTGCTGGCGAGCCTGCTCCAGCAGGCGCTCCATCTGGTCCAGCACGCGTTGCGGGCCGGCGTCGAAGAACAGCTGTGACAGATGCGGGTTCTGCCCGCCCTGGGCAATCATCAGCCGGCTCAGCGCAATGGCTTCCGGGCTGTTGATCAACTGATTGAAGCCGCGCGCCAGGTTCAGCAGCAGGCTTTCCAGCGGCGCATCGGCCGATGGCTCAGCAAACAGCTCTGGCAGGTTCTCCGCACACTTGGCCTGCACGGCTTCGACGAACAGCGTCTCCTTGTCCGTGAAGTGGCTGTACACGGTGAGCTTGGACACCCCGGCCTCGGCGGCGATGGCCTCCATGCTGCTGCCGTCGTAGCCATGGCGGACGAAGAGCTCCTTGGCGGCCTCGAGAATGGCTTGGCGCTTGGCGGGATCCTTGGGGCGACCCGGTCCGTTCGATGAGTTCGATGGCGACATGATTTTACATTTCTAATACTGGACTGATGGGTTCTGTATTTTTACTATACCGGGGAGTATAAGAATTCCAACCGCGTTTTGCGAAAGGGTCACACATCATGTTCCGCCATGCTCTGTCTGTCGCGCTGCCTGCTGCCTTCATTCTGTCCCTTTCTGCCTGCGGTAATGGCGAGCCTCCCAAGCCCGCCGTGCGTCCGGCCATCGTGGTGCAGCCGCTGCCGGCGCGTGACGTCACCGAAGCCTATCCCGGCGAAGTCCATGCCCGCCACGAGCCGGAGTTGGCGTTCCGCATCGGTGGCAAAGTCAGCAAGCGCCTGGTGGAAACCGGCGAACGGGTGAAGAAGGACCAGCCGCTGGCGGAACTCGATCCCGAAGACGTTCGTCTGCAGCTCGAAGCCACCCGTGCCCAGGTGGCGGCTGCCGAAGCCAACCTGCAGACCGTCCGCTCCGAATACACCCGCTACAAGACCCTGCTGGAGCGCCAGCTGGTCAGCCAGTCGCAGTTCGACAACATCGAGAACACCTACCGCGCCGGCGAAGCGCGCGTGAAGCAGATTCGTGCCGAATACGACGTGGCCAGCAACCAGGCTGGCTACGCGGTGTTGCGCTCGCCCCAGGACGGCGTGATCGCCACGCGCCGTGTAGAGGTGGGGCAGGTGGTCGCCGCCGGGCAGACCGTCTTCACCTTGGCCGCCGATGGCGACCGCGAAGTACTGATCAGCTTCCCCGAACATGCCTTCGAGCGCTTCCGCGTTGGTGAGGCGGTGAGCGTCGAGCTCTGGTCGCAGCGTGACAAGCGCTTCAGCGGCAAGATTCGCGAACTGTCGCCGGCGGCCGATCCGCAATCGCGCACCTTTGCAGCGCGCGTTGCCTTCGACGATCCGAAAGTGCCCGCCGAACTGGGCCAGAGCGCCCGCGTCTACGTCCATGCCGAGGGCGCCGTGCCGCTGGCGGTGCCACTGGCCGCGCTGACCTCGGAGGCAGGCCAGCCATTTGTCTGGGTGGTCGATCCGAAGACTTCCACCCTGCACCGTCGCCCGGTGCGCGTCGGTCCCTACGCCGAAGACCGCGTGCCGGTGCTCGAAGGCTTGAAGGATGGCGACTGGGTGGTGGCAGCCGGTGTCCAGGTGCTGCGTGAAGGGCAGGAGGTACGGCCTGTCGACCGGGAGAACCGGTCGATCAAGCTGGTGGCGAAGGAGTAACGCCCGATGCAATTCAACCTTTCCGCCTGGGCGCTGCAGAACCGCTCCATCGTCCTGTACCTCATGCTGCTGCTGGGCATAGTCGGTGCGCTGTCCTACACCAAACTCGGGCAGAGCGAAGACCCGCCATTCACCTTCAAGGCCATGGTGGTGAAGACCAACTGGCCGGGCGCGACCGCCGAGGAAGTCTCGCGCCAGGTCACCGAGCGCATCGAGAAGAAGCTGATGGAGACCGGCGACTTCGACCGCATCATTTCCTTCTCGCGGCCCGGTGAATCCCAGGTGACCTTCGTCGCCCGCGAGGACTTCCACTCCCGCGATATCCCCGAGCTCTGGTACCAGATCCGCAAGAAGGTCAACGACATTCGCTACACCCTTCCGCAGGGCATCCAGGGGCCGTTCTTCAACGACGAGTTCGGCACCACCTTCGGCAACATCTACGCGTTGTCGGGCAAGGGCTTCGACTACGCGGTGCTCAAGGACTACGCCGACCGCCTGCAGCTGCAGTTGCAGCGCATCAAGGACGTCGGCAAGGTCGAACTGGTCGGCCTGCAGGACGAGAAAATCTGGATCGACCTGTCCAACACCAAGCTCGCCACCCTCGGCCTCCCGTTGGCGGCGGTGCAGAAGGCGCTGGAAGAACAGAACGCGGTCACTGCCACCGGCTTCTTCGAAACGGCCTCTGACCGGGTGCAACTGCGCGTGTCCGGTCGCTTCGACTCGGTGGAGGACATCCGCTCCTTCCCGATCCGCGTCGGTGATCGCACCTTCCGCATCGGCGATGTGGCCGAGGTGCACCGCGGTTTCAACGACCCGCCCGCGCCGCGCATGCGCTTCATGGGCGAGGACGCCATTGGTATCGCCGTGGCCATGAAGGACGGCGGCGACATCCTGGTGCTGGGCAAGAAGCTTGACGCGGAATTCGAACGCCTGCAGCAGACGCTGCCGGCAGGCATGGAGCTGCGCAAGGTGTCCGACCAGCCGGCAGCGGTGCGCGAAGGCGTCGGCGAGTTCGTCCGTGTGCTGGCCGAGGCGCTGATCATCGTGCTGCTGGTGAGCTTCTTCTCCCTCGGCCTGCGCACCGGCCTGGTAGTGGCGCTGTCGATCCCGCTGGTGCTGGCGATGACCTTCGCCTGCATGTACTACTTCGGCATCGGCCTGCACAAGATTTCCCTCGGCGCGCTGGTGCTGGCGCTGGGCTTGTTGGTGGACGACGCGATCATCGCCGTGGAGATGATGGCGGTGAAGATGGAGCAGGGCTACGACCGGCTCAAGGCGGCGAGTTACGCCTGGACCAGTACGGCCTTCCCGATGCTCACCGGCACGCTGGTGACCGCTGCCGGTTTCCTGCCCATCGCCACCGCGCAATCGGGCACCGGCGAGTACACTCGCTCGCTGTTCCAGGTGGTGACCATCGCGTTGCTGGTGTCGTGGATCGCCGCCGTGGTCTTCGTGCCCTACCTGGGCGAGAAACTTCTGCCCGACCTTGCCAAGCGTCACGCGGAAAAACACGGCGGCACCGACAAAGGCCACGATCCGTATTCCACTGCCTTCTATCAGCGCTTCCGCCGCGTGGTGGAATGGTGCGTGCGCTACCGCAAGACGGTGATCCTGCTGACCGTGGTGGCCTTCATCGGCTCGATCATGCTGTTCCGCCTGGTGCCGCAGCAGTTCTTCCCGCCATCGGCGCGCCTGGAGTTGCTGGTGGACCTCAAGCTGGCCGAGGGCGATTCGCTCACCGCCACCACCGAGCAGGTCAATCGCCTGGAGAAGATGCTCGCCGAGCACCCGGGCATCGACAATTACGTGGCTTACGTTGGCACCGGCTCGCCGCGCTTCTACCTGCCGCTGGACCAGCAACTGCCGGCGGCGAGCTTCGCGCAGTTCGTGGTCCTGGCGAAGAGCCTGGAGTCGCGCGAGGAAATCCGCCAGTGGCTGATCAAGCACATGAACGAGGACTTCCCGACCCTGCGTACTCGTATCAGCCGCCTGGAGAACGGCCCGCCGGTCGGCTACCCGGTGCAGTTCCGCGTCTCCGGCGAGCACATCCCGGAAGTCCGCGAGCTGGCACGCAAGGTCGCCGAGAAGATGCGCGAGAACCCCCATGTGGTGAACGTGCACCTGGACTGGGAAGAACCGAGCAAGGCGATCTTCCTCGACATCGACCAGGAGCGCGCCCGTGCCCTGGGCGTGAGTACTTCGGACATCTCGCAGTTCCTGCAGAGCTCGCTGACCGGCTCCACCGTCAGCTACTACCGCGAGGACAACGAGCTGATCGAGATCCTCCTGCGTGGCGACGAGCGCGGCCGGCATGACCTCTCGCAATTGCCCAGCCTGTCGATGCAGACCAGCAGCGGCCGCAGCGTGGCACTGTCGCAGGTCGCGACCCTGGAATATGGCTTCGAGGAAGGCATCATCTGGCGGCGCAACCGCCTACCGACTGTGACCGTGCGTGCCGACATCTACGACGACTCGCTGCCGGCAACGCTGGTGAAGCAGATCTCGCCGACGCTGGACCCGATCCGCGCCGAGCTGCCCGACGGCTTCCTGCTGGAAGTCGGCGGTACCGTGGAAGATTCGGCCAAGGGCCAAAACTCGGTGAACGCTGGCGTACCGCTGTTCATCGTGGTGGTCCTCAGCCTGCTGATGATCCAGCTGCGCAGCTTCTCGCGGATGATCATGGTGTTCCTCACCGCGCCGCTGGGCCTGATCGGCGTGACCCTGTTCCTGCTGGCGTTCCAGAAGCCCTTCGGCTTCGTCGCCATGCTCGGCACCATCGCCCTGGCGGGGATGATCATGCGCAACTCGGTGATCCTCGTGGACCAGATCGAGCAGGATCGCGCCCATGGCATGGATACCTGGCACGCGATCATCGAAGCCACGGTACGGCGGTTCCGCCCCATCGTGCTGACCGCCCTGGCCGCCGTACTGGCAATGATCCCGCTGTCGCGCAGCGTGTTCTTCGGGCCGATGGCGGTGGCGATCATGGGCGGCCTGATCGTCGCCACGGCGCTGACGCTGCTGTTCCTGCCGGCGCTCTATGCGGCGTGGTTCAGGGTGAAGAAGGAAGCCTGATCCCAAGGCTCTGGCCCATGAAAAAGCCCGGCGAATGCCGGGCTTTTTCCTTTCTCGTTCGGGGGAGATCAAAGCACCCCGAATACCTTCTTCGCCAGGCCGGTAGCGGCGGAAGCCGGGTTCTGGCGGATGCTCTTTTCCTGCTGCGCAATCATCTTGAACAGACCATCCAGCGCTTCTTCGGTCACATAGTTCTCGATGTTCGCGCTCTTCGCGTCCACCACGCCGAAGGCCGCGGCCTGGCTGGCGAAGGCGTTGTACTGCTTGGCGACGCCGACCTGGTCGGTGGCCTGCTTGATGATCGGCAGGAACTTGGCGCGCAGTTGCTCGCGGCTGCTGCGGTTCAGGTAGTCCGTCGCCGAGTGCTCGCCACCCTGAAGAATGCCCTTGGCATCGGTCACGCTCATTTTCTTCACCGCATCCACCAGCAGCGCCTGGGCCTGCGGCATGGCGGCCTCGGCGGCCTTGTTCATGCTCGCTTCGAGCTGGTCAACCTGGGCGCCCATGCCGAACTGCTTCATGGTCTTGGCGGCCTTGCCCAGTTTGCCGGGCAGCTCGATGCGCACGGCCGGGTCGTTGCTGAAGCCGCCGGGTTGGCTGAGCTGTTTCACGGCCACCTGCGCACCCTGGGTCAGCGCATCCTTCAGGCCGCCGGTGGCGTCGCTTTGGCTGAGGTCGGAAAGGGACAGGGCGAAGGCATTGAAGGACAGCAGGGCGCCGGCCAGCAGAACGGGGAATCGCAGCATCGATACTTCCTTGGGCGAAACACGGCGGCCGGGCGGCCCCGCGGTGGAGAATGGAGGAGGGAGATTAACGGAGGAAGGCCGCCGGGGAAAATCCGGCGGCGCGGTGAATCAGCGCACAGGGTCAACGCGGACTCGTAGTGGTTGCGGGTCGCTGCCGTCGAGTTTGACGCTGTGTCGCTCGGTGGTGATGAACAGCAGGCGGCCGTTGTCCTCGATGCGCGCACTGACGGCGTAGCTGTGGCCCGGCTTGACCTGGTTGCGCTCGTAGTCGAGGTGGAACGCCAGTGGCACCTGCCGCCCGGAGTCCAGTTGCTGCCGGGCCAGCTCGGTGACGGGCGCGTCGGCCAAAGAAACGTCCTGCAGACTGACGGTGACCTGGGCAGTTGGCGGTAGAGCAATGCGCTGCAGGTAGACAACTTCGCCGTCCAGCGACGCCTTGTCACCGGAGGGAGTGGAGCTGCACGCGGCGAGCAGGCCGGTCATCAGTAGCAGGGGTAGGGTTTTCATAAGGTAACTCTCCTTGGATCCAGGGCGCCTCAGACCATTGTGGGTGACTTTGGTTTCCGCGCCATGATCCGGGAGAGCTTCGAGTTATTTCACGATGCGTCCGAACAGGTTCTGGAACATCACCGGGTCGCGGCCTTCGGTTAGGTCGTAGAGCGAGTAGTAGTGGTTGAGGCGGGCGCCACCGTCGCGAGTCAGCGGGTCCCAGGAAAGATTGGCCCGGCGCATGGTGGAGCTGCTCATCAGTTCGTCGAACGGAATCGATACGTAGATGCCCTTGTCGAAACTGCCTTCGCCGTAGGCTTCCTTGTTGGCCGTGGTGAGGGTGACCCAGGCGCCAAAACGCACGCCGTTGCGGAACTGCCGAGAGAGATCGAGCGTGCTGCCCCAGTCGCGAGCCAGGTAACGACCAGCGCTGACCTGGGCGAGGATGTCTTCGAAGCCGGTTTGCCAGTAGAGCGTGACAAAGCCCGTCGCAGTCTGGTAATCGCGCAAGCCGAAGTGCTGATCAAAATCGCGTTGGCGGACCAGGTCCAGATTGGCACCTACGGCCCAGTCCTGGTTCATAGGGCGATACAGCAGCTCGCCGCCGATGCCGGCGTACATGCTCTCCAGGTAACCACCGTAGACCATGCCGTAGAGGTCTTGGTCGAGCCGTGCGGTCCTGTTCAACTGGAAAGTCGGCAGCACGACGCCGGAGGTGGTCATGTACTGGCGGATGTCCGTACGGACCCGCGGCAGGCCGCTGGGGGCGTCGTACTTGAAGTTGTCGTAGTTGTTGATCAGGTTGGCGCTGAGCAGGCCGTTCGCCCACAGGCTCGGGGTAAAGCGGTATTCGCTGTCGAGGTCGGCGGTGAACTGGTAAAGCAGGAAGTTATCCGGCCCGCCGATGCTCTGGTTGTAGCCCAGGCCGATGTTGTAGCCGAACGCCTCGGGCTGCTGTTTATAGACCACTTCTTCCTGTTGCGGCAGCGGCGTGTTCTGTTCAGTCGTGCGGCGCAGGTCTTCCAGTGGGCGTTCCTGCGTTGCGACATCGCGGAATATCTTGCGCGGCACACTGGTTTCGACCACGGGTTGCCCGTAACGGGTATCGATGACGGTGAACCACTGGACATCGTCATCCGCGCTGTTGTCGAGAATGCGCGAGGCGCGGCCGACAGCTTCGGGCGGATAGAGGTAGCGGGTCTGTTCGCCATAGACCACGAGCTCATGGTCCTTCTGGGCGATACGTTCGACCTTGTAGCCGGCATTTTCGTCGAGACGGCGCGAGACATCGGCCCAATCGGTTGTACCTTGCGGCTGGCCTTTGGGCTCCGCCAGTGGCTCGGGGGCAGGGTCAGAAATCTTGGCGGGGGCCTGGCGCGTAGCGAAGTTGGTGTGCACGGTGATGCCGAACATGGCGGTATTGCCGCGCTCGAAGGCCGCCTGCAGATCTATCGCGTCGCTGGCCTTGTACACCACGCCGATGTTGAAGGGAGAGCTTTGCTTCTGGTTGTTGTTCTGTGGCTCATGCTGGTAATCGTTGCCGTCGTACTCAAGCTTGATCGACAGGGGCTGCCACGGCGTTTGCCAATTGATGCCGCCGAACGGAGAGGGGCGGCCGCTGAAGTAGCTGTTGGAACTGAACTCGCCTGTACCTTCGGATCTCGGCCGAGTGTTGAAGCGGTTATCGACCCAGCCCAGCGGATTGCTCCAGTCGCCTCGATTACCGATGTATCCCCAGGCAACGCCCAGGCTGAAGTCAAGGTTGCCGACGCGCTTGTTGCCGACCAGATATTCACTGGAGAATAGCCCGGTACCGCCAATATCCCGGCCACCCATGGCTATTTCCGGTGTCCAGCGGTCTTCCTGCACCAATCGGAATTTGACGTCGAAGGCCTTGTCCTTGTAGCTCTGGTCACCGCTGAGATCATCAGGACCGTACTTGCGGTTGCTGATGGAGGTATAGCGGAAGGTCCCCTCCATCCAGTCGAAGGGTTGCAGCGAAAAGCTGTAACGCGAGTACGGATCGGTGCGGTTGGCGTTGACGCTGATCTCACCTGCCGGCGCCATGCGCGCAGTCGGGGTCTGCAGCAGGCCTACGCCGCCGAAATCGTTCTGGGTGTAGCGCGGATCGGCACCCGCCAGGCTGGCACCGGCCAGCAGCAGGTAAAGGCTGTGGCGACGCATCACGGCGACTCCGCTGGCAGGGGTTGGGTGGCGAGGAAGTCGGCCAGTTCGCGATTCAGATCAGGGGCGTTGTCCTTGAGTTGCGAAGCGTCCAGCGGCACCAGCAATACGGCGCCGGGGGCTGGTGGCTCGGCGTTATCCTCGCGGTTCCACAGGGCGACACCCAGTGGCGTGACCTTGCCGTCGGGCTGGATCACGAAGAGATAATCCGGGTCCGCGTCGGCCAGGGCCGGGCAGTCCTGCGCATAGCGATAGGCTGGCTGCAGCGGCACGAACGGAAGCGTGCAGTCCATCGATACCGCACCGGTGATACGCACGGTACTCGGCCGCGCGGGGAAAATCAGCCGGTCGCCGCCCAGCAGTCTCGGCGAGTGCGCCGCATTCAATTCGACTTCCAGCGGGTCCAGCCGGTACAGCCGGCGGCCTGTGACGGGCAGCTCGGCCACCCGCTCGCTGAGGCGTTTGGCTGTGGACGCCAGGCTGGTGTTCTCCTGCAGCGAGGCGAGGCGTTGCACCTGGATCAGGTCGAACAGGATGCCGCCCTTCAGCCGGCGCTGCTGCTGTTGCAGGCTCTGGCGCTGCCAGGAGGCACCCAGCCAGTAGCTTTGCGGATCGATCCGCTCGTGTTGCAGCAATTCGCCCAGGCGCAGGCCTTCCTGAATCTCACGTGGCCCTGGGGATGGAAGTTCGCCGAGCACTTCGATGCGGGTAGTGGCATGGGTTACTGCGCACGCAGCGATGCTGGCTGCGAGCAAGGCAAGCCGGACCTTCTTCATGGCTGCCCCCGCAACGGCCGCAATTGGATGATGGTGACCGTCAGGCTGGGTGTGACGTGCTGGCGGCTCTGCATGACGAAGCCGTCACTGGGGTCGACCCAATAGTTGTTGGTTGAGGTCATACCCTTGATGGGCGCGCTCAGGCGCTCATCGATGCGCAACAGCGAGTAATCCTGATCCAGGATGTGCACGGTTTCGAGCTCGCCCCGCCGAAGACTGCCGCTGAGTGGAATGTCCATCTGGTAGCCCGGGCCGAGGTCGACCCAGCGTTGGCTGGCCTGCTCCTCGCCGACGTGCTGCAGCCCGCTGCGGAACGGCGAATCCGCTGGCAGTCGTGTGCCCAGGAGGTCGTTCGGGAAACCAAGGCTGCGGACGACCAACCCATCCTGCAACAGCAACAGTTGATTCGACGACGTTCGCCAGTACTGCACGTTGCCCTGAACGCGCACCAGCGCCATGACTGCCGAGCCATATTCGCTGGTGACCTCGATCTGGTAATAGGGCAGGGCGTTGACCTGGGCTCGGGTCAGCTCCAGCGACGCAGGGGATCTGACACTGCTGCCCAGGGTATCGAGTGACGCCCGCATCAGCGGGTTGCAGGCGCAAAGCAACAGGCTGAGCGCGGCCAGCCCCGCGAGGCGAATGGCGATCATGGTGATGGCTCAGTTGTTGTTCAGGTTGTGCTGGATGGAAGAGCTGGTGCCGAGAATGCCGGCGGACGGAACCAATTGGCTGATGAGGCGGTTCCAGCGGGTCACGCCGGCCGGGCCGACATAGACGACGTCCTGCGGCTTGAGCTGGAACTGCTGGGCGAGGATGAAGGCTGTGGGCGAGTTGGCGTCAAGCTGGAAGACCTTGGCGCGCTCGGTCTCCAGGTTCTCCACGCCACGTATGACGTAGACCGCCTTGCCGTTCGCGGTGGTCTGGTTCAGGCCGCCTACGCTGCCCAGCGCATCGGCCAGGTTCATCTCGCGAGTCTTGAAGGTCAGCGCGCGCGGCGCGTTGACCTCGCCCATCAGGTAGACCTTCTTGCGATCGTTGTAGGGCAGGTAGATGCGGTCGCCATCCTTCAGGTACAGGCTGTACAGGTCGGAATCCTGGGCAGTGTTCAGGGCATCCAGGTCCAGGCGGTAGACCTGGTTGTCGCGCTTGAGCGTGAGGCCGGAAAGATCCGCGTTGGTGGTGTCCAATTCGGCGCTGCCGATGGCCTCCATCAGCGACAGGGGCGTGGCGGTGATGGCTTGCGGACCCGCCTTCAGGAAGGCGCCATTGAGCACGACGCGCTGGCTGCCGTAACGCATGACGGCGATATCCACCTGTGGCTGCTCGACGTAGGCGGCCAGGGCGTTGGTAATGGTCCCGCGTACGGCCTCGATGGTGCGGCCGCCGACCTTGATCTGGCCGATGTAGGGATAGAACAGGGTTCCGTCGGGGCGTACCAGACGACCGTTGGCGTCCAGTTGCTGCTGTTGGCCGGCGGGAGTCGTCAGCTCCGGGTGGTCCCACACGGTGATGTACAGCAAGTCGCCGGGGCCAATACGGTAGCTCTCCGGACTATAACCGATCAGTTCCTGGGGAACTAAACTCTGCTGTTTCGTCGCGGCCTCGACGGCGAGCAGCTTGGGTGTGATTTGCACCAGCTGGACGCGGCTCGACTCGGCCGAATCCTCCTGCATCAGCCTTCCTGTATCCAGGTTCTGGCCAGGGGAGAACATGCACCCCTGAAGTGCGAGGGCGGACAGGATCGCAAACGACAACGGACGGATCATGGGGAGGCTACATAGGAGTAGTGATTAAAAGGCGCAGGGCGCCTGTTCTTGATGGCACAGGGGGCTGGCCAGGAGGCTGCGCAAGGTAGCAATCGGGAGGCTTTTGGGATGTAGGAAAAGACGAACAGTTATCGACAGGGAATTCGCTAACGGAGGAGTGGTTCGCTCAGTACGCGTTCTGGTGCACGAAGCCCTTGAACAGAGTCAGGAAGACGATCTTCAGGTCCCACCACAGGGACCAGTTATTGATGTAGGCCAGGTCGAACTCGACGCGTTTCTGCATTTTCTCCAGGGTATCGGTCTCGCCACGCCAGCCATTGACTTGCGCCCACCCGGTGATGCCCGGCTTTACCTTGTGGCGCAGCATGTAGCTGCTGATCTGGCCCCGGTATTCCTCGTTGTGCGCGATGGCGTGCGGACGCGGGCCGACGATCGACATGTCGCCCATGAACACGTTGATGAACTGCGGCAACTCATCCAGCGATGTACGGCGCAGGAACGCGCCCAGCGGCGTGATGCGACTGTCATTGCGAGTCGCCTGGGTGACAGTTGCTCCGTTCTCCATCACGCGCATGCTGCGGAACTTCCATACCTCGATCGGCCGACCGTCGATGCCGTAGCGCTTCTGGCGGAAGAACACAGGCCCGGGGGAGGTTAACTTTATAGCCACGGAGATGAACAGCATGGGCAGGGCGATCAGGCAGAGGATCAGAGAGGAAAGAACGATGTCTTCCAGACGCTTTACCAGCGCACTGGCGCCCACCATGGGGCTGTCGAAGATGCTGATGGTAGGGATGCCATCGATGTTCTGGGTACTGGCGTGGAGCAGATCAAACACGAATACATCGGGAACGATGCAGACCGAAACGGTGGTGTCGCTCAATTGCTCCACCAGCCATTTGATGCGTGCCTCGCTGCGCATTGGCAGGGCGATATAGATGCGATCCAGGCCGCCAGTGCGAGCACGCTCGACCAGATCCTTCAAATCGCCCGAGATGGGAAGTCTTACCTTGCCATTACCCAAGCTGACCGGTTCATGGCGCATATCGTCATAGAACCCTACGAGCTCCAGTCCCATCCAGGGAGCGCTGGCTATATTGGTTGCCAGGCGCTGGCCCAGGGTGCCCGCCCCGACAATGGCTACAGAGCGGATATTGAAGCCGCGGCGGCGAAGCGTATGCAGCGCTGTGCGCAACAAGATGCGATAACTGCAAAGCCCGATAGCTACCAGGGAAAACCATTGAAGCTGGCCAGAGCCGTCGAGCAGGGTAATTTCCGGTATTAAATAATCTGCGACAGCTACGCCGGCAAAGCTGACCGCCCAAATCCCCGCTACCTTGCGCAGCTCCTCGCGGATGCGCTCGCCGCGCCACGAGGTGTAGAGCTGTCCGAAATCACTCAGCAGATAGAAGATAACGAGCGCAAACAACGTGGCGATGACGGCTGAGTAATCCCATTGTGCTGTATTGGCCGTGAGAACAATCTCCATGCCGACACAGATGACACAGAGGTCGAGCAACTTCTGCAGGACGGATATCGTGGCTTGATGGGGCCGGAGAATTCCGCGTTCCATGCCGTTCATTTTTTAATTCTCTCTGGAGCTTCGGAATCTGATGGAAATCAGCGCCACTCTTCAGGGGCGGCGGACTTCCAGTCACTGAACGCAGACTTCAGGTCGTACTGGTAGGGATATCCCAACTCGACCAAGCGGCCGGGATGAATATTGTTGGAGCGCACCAGTTTGCGAATTCGGACGGGACTGAATGGGTGACGAATGCCCAGTGGGCGAGCAACCAGATCTATGCCATAAGCGGCACATAACAGCAGAGGGAAAGGAATCGCCGGCACGCGGCGCGTTACTCCCGCGACTTGGCACACTGTATCGACATACTCCTGTATGGACGGGCCAGGGTTCATTGACATGTTGAACAGCGACAAACGCTCACCCTCTGTCTTTTGTCGCTCCAGCATCCACCATATGGCCGAACACAATTCCTTCACGTAGGTGCCGGCCTTTCGCGTTTCGCGGTTGCCCATATAGAAGAAGTAACGGCGCATCACTGCCTTGACCAGACGGGACACGTTACCACCTTCGCCCGGTCCGAATACTACGCCGGGACGGACAATAACCAGATGGCGATTTTCCTTGTCTGCCGCCAGCCAGGTCTGATGCATCTTTTCCGCCACCAGCTTCGATCCGCCGTATGCAGTCATAGGGACAGGCAGGGAGCGTTCATCCTTCTGTTCCTCGCTGGGACCATAGGGAGAGATAGAACTGGTAAAGATGATTTCATTGCAGCCAACTCGCTCTGCCCAAGCGCAAACGTGTTGTGCGCCCAATAAGTTGGTTTCGTAATACTCGAAATCTTCATGCCCTGGCTCGCGGTGCACAGCGGCAAAATTCGCGATCAGCGAAATGGGTTCCGGTGGCGTCCATTCGATGGGCTGACGGACATCGCCACGAATCTCGACGATTCTGGTCTCCGCCCGAACCAGTTCTTTTCGATAAGAGAAGCGTTTATCGGAGACTTGTTCCTTGTCGAATAAATAGACTTTTTCAAATTTCCCAGTGGATAGAAGTTTTTTGGCAAAGAAAACTCCAATGAATCCGGAGCCCCCAAAGATGACGGCGCAGCGCATAATTAACCTTTGAATAGAGATTTTTAGGACTTGTAGCTGGCAATCAGTGGAAGAATTTTAATCACGTCCGGCCGTATTTATCTTCATAGCGAACGATATCATCTTCACCGAGATAAGTGCCCGATTGAACCTCGATCAGATCGAGCGGGATCACCCCAGGGTTTTCAAGGGCATGGACCTGACCGATTGGTATATAAGTTGATTGGTTCTCCGTCACCAGATAGGTTTGGTCGCCATTGGTGACCTTCGCCGTGCCGCTGACGACGATCCAGTGTTCTGCTCGGTGATGATGCATTTGAACAGAGAGCTTGGCACCAGGCTTAACGGTTATACGCTTAACCTGATAGCGCTGACCGTTGTCTATAGAGTCATAAACACCCCAAGGGCGATAAACTTCCCTGTGATTGATATATTCAGTTCGATTTTCATGCTTGATTCGTTCAACGATGTTCTTTACTTCTTGGACCTTGTCCTTATGAGCAACCAAGACAGCGTCCTTGGTTTCGACGATTACCAGATTTTCCACTCCGACGGTTGCAACCAACCGGCTGTCCGCATGGACATAGGTGTCGCGAGTACTTTGCTCCATAACGTCGCCAGACAATACGTTGCCACAGCTGTCTTTCGCTCTTACTTCCTACAGCGCCGACCAAGAGCCGATGTCACTCCAGCCCGCATCAAGCGGCACCATGACCGCCTCGGAAGTCCTTTCCATCACTGCATAATCGATAGAATCCTCTGGGCAGGCAGCAAAAGCGTCATGGTCGACACGAATGAAGTGTAGATCATTCTTTGCTTTTTCCAACGCTTGCTGACATGCAGTAAGAATAGTTGGATGGAAGTTCTGGAGTTCTTCGAGATACCGGCTGGCGCGGAACATGAACATGCCACTGTTCCAGCAGTAATTTCCACTGGCGACATAGTCACGTGCAACATCAAGTTTCGGCTTTTCCACAAAACGGCGTACGGTGTAGCTACCATTGTACAGAGGCTCGCCTTTTTGGATATAGCCATAGCCGGTTTCTGCCTGCTGCGGAACTATTCCAAAAGTGATCAGCTTCCCCTCGTCTGCCAATTGATGCGCGTTACGGATGCCCAAATGGAAGGCGTCAATATCTTTGATCAAATGGTCTGCGGCCAGAACAAGCATGACGGCATCTCCCTTTTCCTGGATTATCTGCAGCGCAGCAAGAGCAATAGCAGGCGCCGTATTTTTACCTACTGGCTCCAGCAGGATTCGTGCGTCGCTCTTGCCAAGTTGACGAAGTTGCTCAGCCACGAGAAAACGATGCTGTTCATTACAGATAATTATTGGCTGAGCCACTTTCAGTCCACGCAGGCGTTCAATCGTGGCTTGCAACATGGAAAACTGTGCATCGGCTAAACGAAGAAATTGCTTGGGATTCAACTGTCGGGAGAGCGGCCATAACCGAGAGCCGGAGCCTCCAGCCATGATTACGGGAATGATCAAGAGTATGTCCTTAAGCTTGCTGTTGCACACCTAGAGATGGGCACAGTCTTTACTTTTCTATTCAGAGAGGAGTATTGGCGGTAGCCAACTTTTGGTTAATAAATTCTTTAATACGGTGCTGGAACACGTCTTTAGAGAATTTTTTTGCGTGCCGATGCATTTCTTCCGGCGAGAATACGAAGTTACCGGACTCAAGCTGGTCAACAGCGTCAATCAATGCCTCGACATTTTGTTCGCGAAAAAGAATGCCGGTCTTGCCGTGAATGACTGTGTCTAGAGCCCCGCCTTTCCCATAGGCAATCACTGGTGCTCCGGCTGCCATAGCTTCGACCGGTACAATGCCGAAATCCTCAAGTCCAGGGAATATCAAGCCACGGCACCGCTGCAACAGATCCTGAATAACAGTAAAAGGCTGGCGCCCCATCATCGTTACATTCGGACCGGCTATTTTCTGAAGCTTATTGAATAGCTCACCTTCTCCAACGACGGCTAATGGCAGTCCTATTTTGTTGAAGGCTTCGACGGCCAGATCTGCGCGCTTGTATGCCACCAACTGCCCAAGACAGAGATAGAAGTCGCCGCGCTTCAATAGTGGATTGAAATCTGAGACGCTGACAGGCGGGTAGATGATCTCTGATTCACGGCGATAGAACTTTTGGATTCGAGATGCGACGAAAGTTGAGTTTGCGACGAAATGGTCCACGCGGTCCGCCGAGAGCCTATCCCAGACTCTGAGCCAATGGGCAATGGCCGGGAAAAGTACTCGAATTAATCGTCCTGCGCCTGATAGATAATCATGGTACATGTCCCAGACATAACGCATAGGAGAGTGGCAATAACAAATATGAACGGCATCAGGACGTGTAATTACCCCTTTGGCTGGACCTGATTCACTGCTGATAACTAAGTCATAATCAGTTAGGTCAAGTTGCTCAAGAGCAAGTGGCATGAGCGGTAAATATTTTTGATAATATTTTCGTGATTTGGGGAGTTTTGAAATAAATGTGTTTATTATTTTTCCTTGGAAATTTTCAGGTAATGCCTTACGCATGATCTGCTCATCGCAGACGTGGATAAATATGTCCGCGCTAGGGTATAGTTCTGCAATTGCAGAGCACACTGCTTCACCGCCACGATTACTTAACCACCAATAATGAATTATCGCTATATTCATATTTTGGTCCTTTTGGTTGAATGTAAGTCTGATGTTGGCGAAGTATTGAATATTTTCATTCGGGAAATAATTGTGGAAATGGCTATTGATGAAATTATTAAATACTGACCTGCGCCAGAGGAGAATAAATTTACGACAAAAGAAAATGCTAAAAACGAATTGATTATTATAATGAGCGGGAGGTTTTGTGGCGCTCCTCGCCTAAGGCGCCTGTAATAGCTTCCGAAAAATAGACCTACTGCTAAACATGCAGGTATACAGAATATTGGCCCGAAATCGTAAACGAGTGGCCCGAAAAACGTGGTGTATACCCCTGGCCTTAGTATTCCTGAAGCGATAGTTTCTTCAATATTATTGAAACCCAGTGCTGAGCTAAGTATTTTTGCGGGAATGTAAAAGTCGATCATGCCATAGGTGGTTGCAGAGCTTGTATTCTCTGCAAGATAAAAGAATTCGTATAGGCCGTGAAGAAAATATTGACAGAAATTTACTAATGAGTAGACAAGAGCTGAGATTCCACTTATTCCGCTTTCTCTAATTAAGGATAGCGTGGCGTCACTTGCTGGAGCGAATTTAGCGTAACCGGATATTTGCATTGAGGAAATTGGGTCGATTCCATACTGTGATGCTCTCTCAATGAATATGTATGTAGATAGTCCAAATGCTAACAGTAGTCCGGGAATTAAAACTGTCGTTGTTAATATAATGGATTTGACTTTCTTGGGGTTTATAGATTTTGTTGTGAGTGTTGATATTAATAGAGTGCTTAGATATATAACTAGTGTGCTTCTAGAGCCCTGGTATAAGGTGTCAAATAGCGGGTATGTTAGACTTGCTAGAGCAAAAACATAATTCGCTCTTCTGTGTATTCCACATTTCTTTGATAGAAGGATTAGGGTTGGTAAGAGGATTAGTGTGGATGCTAAAAGTGCGGAAATTAATGCGAGTGAACCATTACCGCCTGTAGAGATTAATTCTCTATTTTCAGCAAAATTTGAAGATATATTACCTCCTGCGCGCAAATAAATTCGCTCAAATGCACGGAGGACCATGCCTAGAAGTCCAAGAATGAAAATGTAATTTGTTAATTTCTTTAGGCGCTGTGGGTCTATGTATAGTGTTAAATCATGGTTTTTATAGCTGCGTGCCCCCATGACTATTCCCAGAGCCAGAAGTGTGGAGCATAGTAAGATAACTGTTATTGATTTTGTTCCTCCTTGAAATATGAAATTTATAGGAGCTATGCACCAAAGAATAAAAAAAAGTCCAGCTCCATAGGTTAATGTTGTTATTGGGTTTAACGTTTTGATTTCAATTGCTGTGTGTTTCATTTGGAAGTTTTAATTGGTGTTCTTCTATTAGTTTTGCGATAGCGAGGCTTATTTGATCTTGATAGCCCTGCTTGAAATGGAATAAATCTTTATTGTAGTTCTCTTCATATTGGGATTCTGTCAATTTATCTAGGTTGATTAATTGCTGGGGGAATTTTTTTTGGAGGAATTTATTGATTTCCGTAGAACGCATGTTGTGGTGTTTCCCATATAGGCGACTGTCAACTCTGAGTGTTGGTATGATAAGTATGTTTTTCGATTTTTCCGAAAGTTTTCCTATTAGCTCTCTGAATTCAAATTCTAGGTCTTCAAGAGAAAGGTAGAAATCTGGAATTATACGAATTAAGATTATCCTTAATAGGAATAAAGGGATTCTAAGTATGTAGCTGGTACAGAATTTTGGTGGGATAGAGAAATACGAATCGCGAGCCTTAGTTATACCGGCTGCCCTAAGGGTAAGTATAAATTTTCTAGGGATTCGTGGGTGTATGTCAGGATTTCCAAGTCCAATAAGGATTGAGTCGTATATTTCTGGTGTGCCAGATATAGCGGGAATGGCTTTCTTTATGCTCATGCCGGGAAGCTCAATAATTTTTGTTTCCCAGTATCTATTTAGAGATTTCTTTATTAAGTTTGCGTATCCATTGCATCCCCAGTCTGTTCCGTGTGAGTCACATATTATAAGAAGTTTCTTTTTCATTTATTAGTAATTCAAAGGCATTTGATACTGTTTCTATGTTTTCTTTGGAAATACATTCAGGAAGGCTGATTGGGTCACTAATTATTCCAGGGTGAGCTTTTTTAAGTATTTCTTCGATAGCCGATTTTACTCTGCTGAGTGAGTGATTGTTGGGGCTGCTAAGTAATAACGGGATGGCAGATGGATTTTGTATTTGTTTACAAGAGGGTAGGGTGTTAAAGAACATTGGTGATAAGGTTGCTGATTTAACTCCGAAAATTGCGGCCTCATATGCAATGGTTCCTGATATTGTTATTACAAGCGAGGAGTTCTTTATTAGTTCGTGCGAATCTGTGTTTGGGTGAATTAGTCGGACATTTGGGATTTTTTGTATGTTCTTTAGATATTTTAGTGGTCTATCTCCAATGGCGTTTGAGTGCTCTTTTACATATATCTTGTATTGGCTTGGTACGTGTATTGATATTTTCTTTATTAATTCTATCTGGTTTGAGTGTTCGGTTCCTAGTACGTCAATGGATGCTTCAGGTTGTTTGTGCAAAGTAAATAGTATGTTCTTTTCTCCATGGACCGGATTCTCAAAGGCTATGTATTTTTCTAATAGCTTTGCACGAACGGAGGCGAGATATTTTTTTTCTATGAATAGATGGTGGCTTATGCTTTTTTCAGCTGCGTTCGTCTTTTGCTCGGATAAGGTTGTTAGTAATTTCTTTGGTATAGATTTTATGAGTTTTTTGTCAAATATCTTATGAGGTTTGTTGTTTGTGTAGAAGTATTGTGGCTTTTTGTTGTTTTTAGTTACATCTGTTATTAACTCTTCTGCGGTAAATTTTGATTGATTTATTTTGTGAGAGATTTCATGTATTTTATCTTCTAAGTATCCTTCAAAAAAAGCAAAATAATTGCTAGGTATTCTAATTGTGTGAGGTTTTTTGAATTCCGCCCCTCGTGTCTTGCAAATAAATGCTGTTAACGTCTCGTGAAGAGCAGTAGCTTCGCCAAAAATTAATTTTATGTTTTCATTTTTTATTTTTTCGATAATTTTGTGTGTGCAATATAGTAAGTATTTTTCTGATTGATCTTGAGGCCAATGGCTGATAATTCTATCGGACTGAATTATGAAATTTGCAGATACTCCATTTATTTTTTCGGATTCTCTAAGGGCTTCTCTAGCTATACTCTCTTCCTGAGAGGAGATATGTTCATTTTTATGTATCTGAGTTATTTTGTTTTGGTTGACGCCGTGGTCTATTAAGTATTTTGTCCACGTTGGTGATGTTGATATCCAGCTGACACTTAGATTATTAATTCTTCTTTCAAGCTCTTTGGCTATACATTGAAAGAAGACAGTTTTATTGAAGCAGGCTATGAAGCAGATGTTCAATTTTACCTACCTTTTATTTATATTTTTTCGTCTATTAAATCTAGAGAGGTTGGTGTGTTTTTTTTAATTGCAATTTTTGCTGGTTTCCCTACGATTTCATCTCGCATTTTTGGCGGTAGTCCATATCCTGGTCGAATGCTTACGATCGCGTCTTCAGTTATTGTCTGGCCGCAATCTAGATTTTTTTTGAAATATAGCGACCGTCGAAATTTTATATTCCCCTGTTCGCTTGATTTGCAGCCGTAGCTCACATTTCCCATTGCTTTCCAAGCGGATTTGCTATTTTGGCAAAGTTGTAACAGTTCATATGGTTCGATAGAGAAACTATCATCTGGTCCACCACCGGATCGATCTAGAGTAAAGTGCTTTTCAATGATGGAAGCACCCAATGCAACGCTGGTGATAGCGGTTATATTGTCTAGCGTATGATCGGATAGGCCCGTGACTAAACCGAACCGTTGCTTCATATCAGTAATAGTGTGTAGGTTGTACTCTTCCGCTGGTGCTGGATATCCACTAACGCAGCGTAGTATGGCTAGGTCCTTACAGCCCCCCTCTCTAGCTGCCTCGATGGCTTCTCCAATCTCTTCTGCGTCCGCCATTCCAGTAGAGATGATCATGGGCTTACCTGTACTGGCGACGTATTTGATAAGTGGCAGGTCCACTGCTTCAAACGAGGCTATCTTATACGCGGGGGTCTTAAGACTTTCTAGCAGATCGACAGCAGTATTATCGAACGGAGAACTGAATATGGTAATGCCAACTTTGCGCGCATGCTCAAAAAGCGGCTTGTGCCATTCCCAGGGCATTTGAGCCTCTTGGTAAAGTTTATAGAGCGTTTTACCATCCCACAGACCACCACGAATCTGGAATTCTTCTGAGTCGCAGTCGAGGGTGATGGTGTCGGCAGTGTAGGTTTGCAGTTTGATGGCATCCGCACCGGCCTTATGGGCCTCTTCAATAATCCTGAGTGCTGTTTCCAGCTTGCCGTTATGATTTGCGGAGAGCTCGGCGATAATGTAGGGGGGGCAGTCTTCCGCAATGCGTCGGCCGGCGATGGAGATGCTGGGAATTTTCTTCATGTTTGAGTTCCAGAGTTACTTTTGCCACTCTTGCGCGAGCAGCCCGAAGCAATGAATGCTGTGGTAATGGTTGCCATCGAAGTGCTGGTCTCGCAACACACCTTCCTGTTGAAAACCAAGCTTCTGGTGTAGGTGCAGGGACCGTTCGTTGTAGGCCAGTACTTGAGCGCTGATCTTTCTGAGTTTAATTTCCAGAAAGGCCATTCTGAGTGCTGCTGTGCACATGCTCGAGCCCGTGCCTCTTGGGGCGTCGGGCGCAATATAGAATCCCCATTCGGCAATTCCGCTATCGGGTTTTTCCGTGAAATTTATGTGCCCAAGAGGTGTGCTATTGTTCTCGTAAATCAGTAATGTGTACTTCGGATCCTGTGCAGCGCGACAGAACCACTGGATATGCTCGGCGAGTTGGATGGGGCGCTGGTTGAACATGTAGCGATTGATTGCAGGGTCATTACGCCAATCGAGCAATAACGGAAGGTCTGGCTCGGTCAGAAGTCTGAGTTTTCCCATTAAAAATCCTGTTTATCGCCTGAGGAGGTTCACGACCCGTTCGGCACCGCGCCCATCGGTAATATTTTTCGCTGCCTCGGACATCTGTCTAAGTTTACTCGACGAGCACATACGCTCGAACTCGCCGGGAAGTTGGGCGGCAATCTGGTCAACAGATTCGATCACGGTTGCAGCACCAACAGCCTTAAGTTGGTGAGCAACTTCGCGCTGGTTGTCCGCCAGTATGAGCATGAGACTGGGAAGGCCGAGGCAGCAGCGTTCCCACGAGGTGGAACCTGCCGCGCCAATGGCGATATCGGCTTCGCTCATCAGTTGGGCCATGCGCTGCGTGTTGATTAATACGCTCGTAGGGCAGGGCATGGCGTGAGCGACGGTTTTTACCGCCTCACACCAGGGAGCGGTCGCACCCATTATCACTTGGATGTTCCAGTGGGACTGGGCGAGCGCTTGTAGCGCTGCCAAAACTTGCCCCGTGGCATTGTGAGCATCAATGCCTCCCATAGTGATCAACAGGTTGTGGATGTGCGGATGTTTTCTCCGCAGCAGGCTTTGTTTACGCATCAGAGCGAACTCCGGCCTGAGCAAAGCGAATTGTGGCCCGAGTAGTTGCAAGCAACCTTTGGGTACTTTTGCGGAATAGTCTTCTTCTTGCCGTCCTAGACTCTGGTCAAGCAATACGTGGCAGGCATGGTCCCTATCAGCAAGATCATCGATTACCATCAACTTCTTGCAGTGCGCCGCGAGTTGGCTTTCCCATCGGAGATCCAACGCATAGTGGTCAACTATCAACCAGTGGACTGGTTGTCCCGCAGACAGATGATGCTGGGTTTGCCGGGCATCTTCCTGCCAACTTGCACCGAGCCACCCTGCATGAGCAGGTAGGGCGGTGGCGACATGTTGTTGGATGGAAGGCGCCGGTAGAACGCTTAGTGTGTGCCCTTTTTGCAGAACAGTACTGTTCATGTTTCCAGGGTGTTCGCGGCAGACGAAATGGCACTGATGCCCAGCGGTCTTGAGGGCATCGGCCAGCGTGAGGCAACGCATCAGGTGGCCGGTGCCCATGTTCAATGACGCGTCAACCCGGAAGACAATATTCATTGGGCCGTCCCGGCCTCTGCTTGCATGGCTTTGAACATCCACTCCGCCCTTTGCCAGTCTTCCTCAGTATCGATGTCCTGAACGCGGTGCCGGGGAAGCAATACTGCTGCGGAGGCATCCCCGAAAATCATATTTCCGGCGAGCCAGGCTTCGGGACGCCCCCAGTAGAACTGCCCAGCGTCGTGATACGCTTCTTCCAGGTCCTGGGAGCGTGTGGTGAAGTGTTCTGGATTGAACATACCGACGCGGCCGTTTGCAGCCAAGCGAATGGCGCGCTGAATGGGAAACGCATAACTGGTTGCCGCGAAGACATAATCCACCCGCTGCGTGTCCAGCATTGCTTTTCCTTTGCGCAGATAATCAGGCTGCAGGAACGGAGCGGTTGCATAGATGCAGCAGACTTGGCTGATGACCCGTTCTCGTTGCAGGTACCAATCGATGGCATGTTGAATGACAGGGATAGTTCCAGTGTGGTCATCCGACAGCGATCCGGGACGTTGAAAGGGCACCTGTGCCCCCGCTTGTCGGGCAACTTCCGCAATGCTTGGATCGTCGGTAGAAACGACGATTTCGTCGAAGCAGCCGCTTTCCAGCGCTGCCTCGATGGACCAGACGATCATCGGTTTCCCGCAGAAGAGCTTTATGTTCTTGCGTGGGATCCGTTTGCTACCCCCTCGGGCAGGAATGACTGCCAGTTTCATGCGCCGAGTGCCTGGCGTAGTGCTGCGACTACCTGATCTTGCTGTTCGTCGCTAAGCGACTGGTACATAGGCAGGCTGACCGCTTCGCGGTAATACTGCTCGGCTTCTGGATAGTCACCCTTCTTGAACCCGAGGCCCTGGTAGTAGGGCTGAGTATGAACAGGGATGTAGTGCAGGTTCACACCGATCCCGGCTGTGCGCAGATACTCGAAAACTTCGAGGTGGCTGCGTATACATTTATCCAACTGAAGGCGGATAACGTAGAGGTGCAAGCCTGAGTAACTTTCCGGATGTTGCCAGGGAACCACCACCGGAAGTGATGCGAGTAATTCATCATAGCGCTGCGCAAGGACATGGCGACGTGCTACATAGGCATCCAGGCGTTGCATCTGGCTGACGCCGAGCGCTGCTTGCAGTTCGGTCATCCGATAGTTGTAACCGAGGTCGATTTGTTGGTAGTACCAGGGACCATCAGCGGCATGAGTCATTTGCGCAGGATCGCGGGTGATACCATGGCTGCGAAGTAAGTTCATGCGCTGCGCCAACTCGGCGTTGTTGGTCAGCGCCATGCCACCTTCTGCTGTGGTGATGATCTTCACGGGGTGGAAGCTGAATACCGTGATGTCACTGTAGCGGCCGCAGCCGATGAAGTCTCCGCGATACTTCCCGCCGATGGCGTGGGAGGCATCTTCGATTATCTTGAAGCCATAGCGTTGCGCCAGCGCATGAATTGCCGCCATATCGCAAGGCTGGCCGCACAGGTGTACTGCGACCAGGATCCTGGGTAAGGTGCCGTTGGCCGCGGCTAGTTCAAGCTTGCGGGCCAGCATTTGGGGGCAAAGGTTGTACGTCTTCGGGTCGATATCGACGAAATCGACTTTCGCACCGCAATAAAGGGCGCAGTTGGCAGAGGCAACAAAGGTGATTGGGGTAGTCCAGAGCGTATCACCTGCTCCCAGCCCAAGCGCCAGGCAGGCCATGTGCAATGCAGAGGTGGCACTATTGACCGCGAGAGCGTAACGCGCACCGACATGCTCGGCGACGTTCTGTTCGAAGCGAGGAACCATCGGTCCTTGCGTAAGGAAGTCCGAATCCAGCACCTCGAGAACGGCATCGATATCAGCTCGGAGAATCTCCTGTCGGCCGTAGGGGATCATCAGATGCTTCCTATCTTGTCGAAGTTGCGGTCGATCCAGGTGCTGAGGGCTTCGTCAGTCATCCATTCGGAGTTGTTGTCGCTGGCGTAGACGAAGCCTTCGGGAACCTTGGTGCCGTCCTTGATTCGCTTCTTGCAGGTCGCCCAATTGTTGATGGTCGGCAGGATCTTGAAGTGTTCGGGATACTCGTAGGTGTACAGGGCATCTTCTGCGCTGATCATCTGCTCGTGCAGCTTCTCGCCGGGTCGGATACCCACGATTTCCTGGCGCGACTGCGGTGCGACCACACGTGCCAGGTCGGTAACCTTCATCGAGGGGATTTTCTTTACGTAGATCTCGCCGCCTTCCATGTCATCGAAAGCATGCCAGACGAGTTCCACGCCTTCCTCCAGGGAAATCATGAAGCGCGTCATGCGGTCGTCGGTGATTGGAAGAACACCCTTGTCCTTGATGCTCATGAAGAAGGGGATCACCGAACCGCGAGAACCCATGACGTTGCCGTAGCGAACGACAGAAAAACGTGTGTCATGTCCGCCGGAGTAGGAGTTGCCGGCGACGAAGAGCTTGTCGGAAGCAAGTTTGGTGGCGCCATAGAGATTGATGGGGCTGCTGGCTTTGTCGGTCGAGAGCGCGACAACGCGTTTTACACCCTTATCAATACAGGCATCGATAAGGTTCATGGCACCCATCACGTTGGTCTTGATGCATTCAAACGGGTTGTATTCAGCGGTGGGGACGATCTTGGTAGCCGCTGCGTGTACGACGTAATCCACTCCGTCGAGAGCGCGATAGAGACGCTCCTTGTCCCGCACGTCCCCAATGAAGAAGCGAACGCGGTTGTCACCCTGGAACTTCTTGGCCATCTCCCACTGTTTCATTTCATCTCGCGAGAAGATAATGATCTTTTTCGGAGAGTATTTGGCCAGCGTCATTGGGACGAACGTGTTCCCGAAAGAGCCAGTTCCGCCGGTAATCAGGATTGTCTTGTTGGTGAGCATCGGTATTGCCTATTTAATAAAATAAATGAACGGGTTGTAGTCGCGCGGGGTAAGTAGATAGAAGCTCAGGGTTTTTATGATCAGGATGATGAGGAAAGCTATACATAAACTGATCGGAACTGCCATGTACGAGAGAAGCGATGAGAGCACCCAGGTGCTCAGCAGGAATACGGGGCATCCGATAATGTGGCTTAGGATGATGGCGCGATCTTTCCCTTGAGCGTAAAGGCAGTAGTGGGGAATCATGCTAAATGCGTAAAGCAGAATACTGGATAAAGACCAGTAGAAGAGGTCGCTGTTTTCGGAGTAGAACGGCTTTCCAATCAAGCTGAGCGCTGGATTGAGTAGTACCGCCGCAGCCAACGCCATTGCAGATGAGAATAGGATTGTCTGGATAAGAAGATTTCGCGACTGGGCCCGAAACCGGACCGAGTCACCTTCGTTATAGGACCTTATGAGTTCGGGGTAGATGAATGAAAAAACCCCTGCATCCAGAAAGGATAGTAGGGCGCTGCTCATTCCCATGAACAAAACGTAGGCGCCCAGTATTTCGAGGTTCGCAAGCGCTTGTATCCAGTACCGATCGAACGTGAATACTCCGCGGATGGCAAGAGTGGCTACCAGGAAAGGGAGTGCGACCTTGATGCCTTTGATGATCCAGTGCCAATCGACCTTTTCTCGCCAGCCATGTATTTCCAGTTGTCGCAATTTGACAGTGCTGAGGGCTATTGCCAGTAGATCGCCAATGACCCAGAGGAGTAGGACACTGTCAAGGTTCTTGAAGCTCGGGTAGAACGTCATCAGCAGGATGACAGCCAATGGCCAGGATCCGCTACGAATAAATAGGTTGAGACTGGCGGCGTGTTGCTGTGATAAAGCGATTAATAATCTACCAAGCTCTTGATTTACATGTTCAAGAATGAGTAGCGCAAAGAACCAGATTGCCAGCTTCCAAGGGAGAAGTTTTTCTGAAAATATAAGAAGCAGTAGCGGTAAAAATATAGCGTACAGAATAACCGTCATGGTTATCTGGCTTTTCAGCATGCCGCCAAAGCCTCTCTCGCTACTTTTTGAAATTTCGCGGGTTGTATAGGTGTAGAAATCCAATCCAACAAGATAGAGCGAATAGGCAATGGTGGCGGTTAGTAGCCCATAGAGTCCAAGTTCGTTGGCAGTCAAGAGGCGGGCGAGAAAAAAATCAGGAGGAATTTGCTTGCCAATGTCGCACTGCGAAGGGCGAGATTGCCTATTCTGGATAATGGGATTTTCGGCATGTAAAGTATTCAGGCACGCTACCGCCCCAGGATTTTTCGTTCAGCTCCTGAGACGTTTAGGCCATGTTGTATATCTATTTGCAAAATGCAGATAAATACTGGGGTGGTTAATAAATATTCAGGCCAGCTATCAGTCGGCCTTACTAAAGCTGCGAGTAGAAACACTGACTTGCACTTCTCGTTGTAGAAGATTAAGTAGCAACAACACTCGCTCGGTGCCGTCTTTCGCGATAAATATGGCTTCCATGCTTTTGGTGCCGGACCAGTCGACTACGACTCTGTCTCCAGGCTGTAATTCATGCTCCAGTGGTTGATCACGAAGTCGAAGGTGCCCAATGATGTGGTCGGGAACGGGTAGCGGATTGGGGCCGAACCGAACGATTTGGCTGACGCCCCGTGTCGAGCGAATCGGCATCCAGTTGTCTTGCAAGGTGTCCAGTTCGATGAACAGGTAGCCAGGAAAAAGTGCTTCCTCTTGGCGGACCCATTGGCCATTCCGCAGCCGTTCAATCTCGTGGGTGGGCAGCAGGCACTCATACCCCTGGTGTTGCAGATGTTCGAGTGCACGAAAGCCCTGCTTGGGTTTGCACTGAACGAGGTACCAACGTTTTTCCGCTGTAGCTTGCATGTCTCTCTCCCCTTGCGGGGTATGGCTCATGGGCAGTCAGGACTTGTCCGATAGGTACTCGTACTGATAGTTGCTGTAAGCGCCATTCCCGTAGTAGTCCGCTGCGCGGCGCATCACGCCGTTGAGAATGGCTCCTTTGAGCTGGATTCCATTCTGCGCGAAGCGGCGAATAGTCAGTTCGATCTCGCGCGGGGCGTTCTTGCCGAAGCGAGTGACGATCATGCTGGTGCCTGCCTGGTGTCCAACGATGGCGGCGTCGGTAACGGCGAGCAGGGGAGGAGTGTCCAGGATGATGAGGTCGAAGGCGTTGCTCGCGGTTTCCAACAGGTTGGTGAAGTTCGAATGCATCAGCAGTTCGGAGGGATTCGGGGGAATCGCACCGCGCGAGATGAAGTAGAGGTTTTCCACGTTGGTCTGCTGCACTGCCTGTTCGAAGCTGCAGCGGCGAATGAGCAGGTCCGAAAGGCCGGACTTCTCGCTTACGCCCAGTGTCTTGTGTAAATAGCCCTTGCGCATGTCGACATCGATCAGCAGTACACGCTGTCCGGTCTGGGCGATCACGGCAGCCAGGTTTGAGCTGACGAAGGACTTGCCAACATCCGGGCTTGGGCCGGAGATCATCAGGCGGTTGTCGCCGGACTCCAGCATGGCGAAGTGCAAGCTGGTGCGCAGGCTGCGCAGGGACTCGATAGCCAGGTCAGTCGGATGGCTTGTCGCGAGCAGGGGGGCGGCAGCACGGCTGTCTTTCTTGCCGCCACGGCGTTCGTCTTCCGCGGATTTGTGCAACACGCTGAACGGAACGGAGGCGTAGACCGGCAGGCCCAGTTGTTCGATGGCATCTACCGTTTCGATGCCGCGGTTCAGGGCTTTGCGCAGCAGCACCAGGGCGATGGCGGTAAACAGGCCGAGCAGGGTGGCGATTGCAACGATCAATGCCTTTTTCGGTTTCACCGGCTTGGTGGTGTCGACATCGGCGCTATCGATGACACGCACATTGCCCACCGCGCCTGCGCGCACTACGTCGAGCTCCTGGCTCTTGTTCAGCAGTTGCGTGTAGATGGTGGTGCTGACCTCGACATCGCGAGTCAGGCGCAGCAGGTCCTGCTGGGTTTCCGGCAGGCCTTCGACGCGCTTGGACAGGCCATTCTGCTTGGCGGTAAGTTCGCCGATCTGCTTGGCCAGGGCCTGGTACGCCGGGTGCTGGCGGGTGAACTTGCGGTCCATTTCCGCCTGCTGCAATTTCAGCTCGGAGATGCTGGTGTCCAAGGCGACGCTCTGGTCGAGCAGGGCTTTGGTTTCCAGGCTGATATCGGCGGACTTGGCCTTGGTCTGGTAGCTGCTCAGGGCATTTTCGGCCGTTTCCAGATCACGCCGCACTTCAGGCAGTTGGCCACGGAGGAACTCGAGGCTGGACGCGGCTTCCGCCGACGCACGTTGAACGTTCTGGCGGACGTACTGCTGGCTGATTTCATCGAGAACAGCCAATGCGCGCGCGGAGTCGTCGTCGTCCAGCGACAGGTCGATGATGCCGGACTCCTTGCCGGTCTCCGAGACCTTCAGGGCGTCCTGATAGTCCAGGATGGTGCTCAGCCGCCGGTGTTTGATGACGCGAAAGCGCGTGCCGGGATTGGCGCGCAGGCCCTGGACCTGAAGCTTGATGCCTTGCTGGTCATAGGCTTGCCCGACTACACCGTCTACGAGCAGGTTGTCGTCATCGTCGAACAGTTGGAATCTGCCGTTCTCCCCGGCAATCAGCGTGAGCTTGTCTTCCAGCAGGGCGTCGGGGACTTCCAGCTGGAATATCTCCAGCGATTCACCTCCCCAGGCAAAACGGCTCATGCCCAGAACGGGGGCTGCCACTTCGCCGGGCTGCGTCGGCTGATAATGGCGTTGCATGAAGCTGCCGATTACCGGGAACTCCGACGGCTGGACGTCGATATCCAGGTGCAGCGTGTCCACGGCCTTGCCGATGACATTGCGCGAGGTCAGCAACTGGATCTCCGTCACGGCGGGTGACTGAGGACCGCCGAGCATATCGCTCATTTCCGTCAGGCCCGGAATGCCGGGTGTTTTCTGCTCTACCTGGATGGTGGCGGAGGCTCGGTAGATTGGCGTGGCCAGCACGGCATAGGCGGCACCGGCCAGCAGGAAGCCAGCGGTGATGCCTGCGATCATCCATTTGTGGTCGAGCAACGTGCCGAACAGAGCCAGCAGGTCGATTTCGTCATCGTCACTGACGGCCGGCTGAATGGCCGGCGCTTGAGGGTATTGCATAAGGGGCTTCTTGATGGATTCAGCGTTGAGGTTGAAGGCGTCGGGACCAGGCATCTACGCCTTCCTCGATCAAGGCGTAGGCATGCTCGAACGCTGCCGTTCCGCGGCGGTACGGGTCCGGAATTTCGCGCTCGCTCTGCCATTTACCGAGCAGGAAGGTCTTGCCACGGGATACCGGTGATAGCCGGATGACGTCCTGCAGGTGCCGGTGCTCCATGACGAGCACCAGATCGGATGCCAGCAGGATCTGCGGTGTCAGTTGGCGAGCCTGATGCTCCTGTGGTTGATGGCCGTGGCGCTGCAGGGTGTCGAGGGCGTGGCGCTCGAGAGGGTGGCCGACGAAGGCAGTCAGACCGGCGGAGCTGACCCTGATGCCCGTGCCGCCCAGGTTGCGCCGCAGCAAATGCTCACCTGTTGGGCTGCGGCAGATGTTGCCTGCGCAGATAACCAGTACATTGTTGAACACGCTGACCACCGCTACGTTTATAGATCGCTACCTATGGGGCGCGAAAATTAAGCTTCGGGGACAGGTGATTCAATGCGGTTTCCTACCGTTTTGTGGGTTTGGGAATTATCTGAGGAGGGTTAAAGGGAATCCCTTCAAAAGGGGGGTAGTGGCAGACGATTCTGGTGGCGCAATGCCGCTCTCACCAGTTCGCCGATTGATCCAGTGCGGTTATCTGAGCGCATGGGAATGTGGGGGAGTTGAAAGATGATTTGCGCGTGCGGAGGGGAAGCGGAGTTTATGGGGGTTGAGGGAGGGAGCCTGCCCTTCGGGGCAGGACTGAGAGTCAGTTGGCGGCCAGTCGCTGGACTGGGCTTGGTGGGGTGAAGCGAGCGTAGAGGTTCTCCAGCGAAGACTGCAACTGTTCGCCGCAGTGCAAGCTCTGGATGCTGTGGCTGTTGCGGATCAGGTCGGCCTGCACGAGCGGGTCGCCCTGGGCAAAGGCCAGGACTTGCCTTTTTGCCTCTGCTAGATCCCGCGCGGTGGATAGTCCTTCGGCGACAAAGGGACCGATGCGCCGCAGTGCGATGGGCAGGTCGAGTTTCGCTGCTTCCAGCACTGAAATCGGAAATCCGTCCCACGCGGCAGTGTGGAAGTAGAGGTCCAGCCCCTGCATGTGTGCGATGACTTCAGCGCGTGGGCGCCATCCCGTCACTTCGATACCGGCGTGCTCCAGTTCCGCCATGGCGCGAGCATCGCCTCCGCCAATCCATTTGAAGTGGGCGATTTCCCGGCAGCTTTCGGCCATGGCGCGGAAGTATTCATGGCCCTTCTGCCGGCTGATACGCCCGACCATGCCAACCACAGGCTTGCTGGTGAGGCTGCGAACTGTCGGCACCTCCGGCAGTTCGTCGCAAACATTGACCAGCCCCAGGGTATGCCCCGGTTCGATCAGTTCCCCGGCAATGCGTTGTTCATCCATGCCGCAGCCGGCGATCACTGCGGTGCGCCGTGCCAGCAGCGACTCGATGGCGCGGTAGGCCTTCAGCATCAAGGGATGATCGCCACGCAGGAAGGCGAAACCGTGCGGGGTGTAGACGATCTTCTGCGCCGGGATGAACGGCAAGGCGCGGATCAGCGCGCCGGCGTAGGTGCTGTGCAGGTGGATGACGTCCGGCTGTATGCGATCGATGTAGGGCTTCACCCGCGCCAGGCTGGAAAGCCGGCGCGGCACCAGTTCCATGTGCTTGAACAGGCCCTGACTTTCCTCACCGGTGGTATCGCCCTTGCGCACCGAGGCGAGCAGGTAGTGCTCATGCTGCTGGGAGTTGAGGATGTAGGAGTTGATGGCCGAGGTGACGCCGCCGCCGAAGGACTCGGTGATGTGCAGGATCTTCATAAAGCGATGTAGGCCCCTGGAAAATTACTTGTCGTAACTGGGAGACCAAACAGCTGGATATGGTCTTGCTGGGCTAGAGCGTAGCCTTTTTCAACAGTGCAATGTAAGGATTTCTGACGCTTTTTTCGGATGGCGAATAAGTCGCCAAATTACCGGCGAGCTCGCACGCGACCGATCCACGGGGCGACCGCCGATTCGATCAGCGAGTACGCGCGTTCGAAGGCTTCCGGGCCTTTGCGGTAAGGGTCCGGGATCTCCTGATCGGTCTGCCATTTGCCCAATAGGAAGGTTTTGCCGCGGGCCTCAGGTGCCAGGCGAATCACGCTGTCGATCTGCGATTGCTCCATGACCAGGATGAGATTGGCCTCATGGATCATCTCGGCGTTGAGCTGGCGGGCTCGGTGAGGTTGGGGGTGGTGACCGTGGCGGCGGAGGATGGCGAGGGCGGTATTGTCGATGGGGTGGCCGACCAGCGCGCTGAGCCCGGCGGAGGCCACGGCGATATTGGTGCCCTGCAGGGATTCGCGCAGCAGGTGTTCGGCGATTGGGCTTCGGCAGATATTGCCGACGCAGACGATCAGAATCCTGTTGAACACGTTGAGCGTCCCTGACCGCGACCGATAATCGTCAGAAATCTATCGGTCGTGGTGCAGGGGCGTCAAGCCGCCGTCAGAGGGCAGCAGGGCTCAGCTCTGGCTGGCGGGCGGCTGCTCGGCGGGAGCGGTTTCTTCCTGGGGCGGGCGCTCCAGGGCGACCTGGCGGATGGATAGGCGAATTTCCGCTGGCAGCACGCGCTTGGCGGCTCCCTCGGCCAGTTCGCCGAGCAGTTCGTGGTAGCTCAGCTTGCCGTTCTCGTCCCTGCGCAGCACGCCTTCGTCCAGCAGGGTCTGGATGAAGTGACGGAACAGGCTCTTGTCGAAGAACTCCGGGGCATTGAGGCCATGGAGGACCGACAGGCGCTGGGCCATCACGGTGCAGAGGTTTTCCAGTTCCTCGGCGGTGAGCTGCTTCTGTCCGGCGTTGAGCACCAGCGATATGGACATGTAGAAGCGCTGCAGGGTCTGGGTGATGGCGCGGGCCAGCAGGGTCAGCAGCACATACTGTCGCGAGCTGGGCGCCGGACGGATGAAGGTGTCGTTCTCCTGTTTGAGCAGTTCGCTGGCGACCATGGCCTGCAGCCACTGGTCGACCACCGCGTCCAGCTCGTCCAGGCTCCAGCGGATGAACAGCTCGGCCTGCAGGTACGGGTACAGCGCGCGGGTGTAGCGCAGGAGCTGTTCCCGACTGATTCGGCCACTGTTCTGGAAGAAGCTGGCGATCAGCGCCGGCAGGGCAAAGATGTGCAGGACGTTGTTGCGGTAGTAGGTCATCAGTACCGCGTTTTGTTCATCGAGGTAGCAGATGCGGCCGAGGGCGTCCTTCTGCTCGCTGAGCAGGTTCATGCTCTTCACGTACTCGATCAACTGCTGCCCGTCGCCCTCGGGCAGTGTGGCGCTGGGCGAGTAGGGCACCTTGTGCAGCAGGTCGAGGTAGAGGTCGATCACCCGCGCCAGGGCGGTTTCGTCCAGTGCCAGCCGGGTAGTGGATAGCAGTGCCAGTGCCACCAGGTTTACCGGGTTGATCGCGGCAGCATCGTTGAGATGGCGGGCGACGTCGCGGGCCAGGTGGTTGGTGGTCTCCGACAGCCAGGCTGGGCGGTATTCCGGCCCCAGCTCCTGTTGGCGCCAATCCGGTTGTTGCTGGTCGAGGAAGCGGTCGAGGTGAATCGGCTCGCCGAAGTTCACCCAGACTTGACCGAAGCGCTGCTTGAGTGCGCCGATGACCTTGAAGATATCGAATATCGACTCCTTCTTCTTCGCCGCTCCTCGCAGTTCACCCAGGTAGGTGCGGCCTTCGAGCACGCGCTCGTAGCCGATGTACACGGGGACGAAGACGATGGGACGGCGCGAGTCACGGAGGAAGCTGCGCAGGGTGATCGCCAGCATGCCGGTGCGCGGGTGCAGCATGCGCCCGGTGCGGGAGCGGCCGCCCTCGACGAAGTACTCGGTGGAGAAGCCACGGCTGAACAGGGTGTGCAGGTATTCGTTGAACACCGCGGTGTACAGCTGGTTGCCCTTGAAGCTGCGGCGCATGAAGAAGGCCCCGCCGCGACGCAGGATAGAGCCCACCACCGGCATGTTGAGGTTGATGCCGGCGGCGATGTGCGGCGGGGTCAGGCCGTTGCGGAACAGCAGGTAGGACAGCAGCAGGTAGTCGATGTGGCTGCGATGGCAGGGCACGTAGACGATCTCGTGACCCTGGGCGACTTCCTGGACGCGCTCGATGTGGTTGACCTTCACGCCCTCGTAGAGCTTGTTCCAGAACCAGGTCAGGGTCACTTCGAGGAAGCGGATCACCGGGTAGGAGACATCGGCGGCGATCTCGTTGGCATAACGCAGGGCGGCGGCTTCAGCCTTTTCCTGGGAAATCTTCTGGGTTTCGCATTCTTCCTGGATCGCCTGGCGCACCAGCGGCGCACGCAACAGGCCCTTGACCAGGTTTCGGCGGTGGGAGAGGTCAGGGCCGATCACTGCGGTCTTCTGGTTGCGGAAGTGCACGCGCAGGATGCGCTGGACCATGCGCAGGGTGCGTTCGTGGCCCTTGTTCTGCTCCACCAGTTCGCGCAGATGGATGGGGGCTGAAAACTGCACGCGGGTCTTGCGGCCGAGGATGAGGATGCGCGCCAGCTTGCGCAGTCGGCCAGTGACGGCCCAGTTGTCGGCGAACAGCAGCTTCCAAGCGCTCTTTTCGCTGTCCGGCGATTGGCCCCAGAACACGCTGACCGGGACGATCTGCGCATCGTCGATGCCGTTCTGGCCGATGGCGCCGAGCATGCGCACCAACGCTGGCGGGGCGCCGCGTTTGTCCTGGCGACCCAGCCAGTCGGGCTCGGGGGTCAGGTAGAAGAAGGCGGCGGGTTCGATGGATTCACCCACTGCCACCGGCATGACCGGGCGCGGCAGGCCGGCCTTGCGGCATTCGGTATCCACCACGGCGAGGTCGCTCACCGAGGGCTGCTGCAGGACGTACAGGACCGGTTTGCTGCGGTCGATCTTCAGGCTGAAGGACGACTGGTTGATGGTTTCCGAGCGCACCCAGAGGTAAAGCAGGCGGCGCAGGGCACCGAAACCGAAGCGGCGGAACGGGTAACGAGGCATACAGGCCCTATGGCTGGCAGAAATAAAACGAGCGATTGCTCAGACCGGCTAGTTTGCCGGATTAGGCCCCCGCCAGCAAAGCCGCGAGCGCTTGGTCGGAGTTGCGCGGATGCCCCGTGGGTAGCGGCTATCCTGCCCTTTGAGGGATGAACTTCTAGGGAGGTTCCGCGATGCGTGCGCTTACCTTGGGATGCCTGCTGGCGTTTTGCGCCGCGCTGCCTGCCCAGGCCCAGACAGTGGTTCCGCTCAAAGGGCAGAGCAGTCAGCAGATGCAGCAGGATATGGCCGATTGCAACGCGGCGGCGGCCAGCAGTTCCAGTTCCGATCCGCATGTCGGCGGACGGGTTCGCGGTGCGGCGAAGGGCGCGGCGGCCGGAGCCGTCGGCGCAGAAGTGCGCGGGCAGCAGCACGACGAACTCTACGACCGCGCCAGCGACGATGCCAAACAGCAGTACCGGCAGAACCGTGCCGGCGAAGTGGCGGCTGCCGGTGCGGCGGTCGGTGGCATGCGGCAGCGCCAGGAGCGTCGGCAGGATCGGCGTACCCAGAGTTCGGCAAGTGCCAGCGCCTATGGCGGTTGTATGCAGGGCCGGGGTTATCAGGTCAGTCCCTGAATTGCGGCGGTGGGTAGCCGTGACATAAAGAAACGCGATGGTGCACGGCCTGTCCGCAGTTTGATGTGCGAAGGAGAGTTCTGCGGGATATCTCCATCGACTTGGATGAAGAACGGATCGCCTATTCAGCAGCGGAATAGTCGGGCATATCGTCGCAGCGGCAACTGGAGCGCCGGCTGATCCGTTGTCTGAAAGATTTTTCGGAAGCTCGCTCAAGCGGACGAGCGGGAACGAAACTACCCGCCGCAAATGCGTGAAAGTGCGAAAAGGTCCACGTTCGAAACACTTTCGTTACGCGTGGTAACGAGCACCAAAATGGCTCTGCAGGCCCCGAAAAATGGCACTTTGTCCTGTTTGGTCATAGGGGCGCGGAGGGGATGAAAAAGTGCTTTTCAGCTGTAACTTTTGATTTATATACTCGGGAGCGCTGTCGCCCGTCGGCGTTATTCGAATTACCTTCCTACGTGCCATTCGGTGCGGGTTGGATGATAAGGAAAGCGTTCAGCCGGCGACTGCCGAAGTCCTCATTCCCGGGGGCCATCCAAAAATAATAGGCAAGTTGGAGAGTGTGGTAATGGCTGATCGTGAGGTCGGAACCGTCAAGTGGTTCAATGACGCCAAAGGTTATGGATTCATTCAACGCGATAGCGGTCCGGACGTTTTCGTTCACTACCGTGCCATTCGTGGCGATGGTCACCGCTCCCTGGTCGAAGGCCAGAAAGTGGAGTTCTCGGTGATCCAGGGTCAGAAAGGCCTCCAGGCGGAAGACGTCGCCAAGGTCTGAGCCCCCGAAAAAACAAAGGCCCGTCCATTGGACGGGCCTTTGTTTTTACAGCCTTGCGCAAGCCAGCGTTCAGCCTGTGCGCCAGGTGATTTCCTCGACGCCCGCGGCGGTCACTTTCAGCCAGCGGTCCGCGTCTTCCTCGCCCTGATCCTCGCTCCAACTGCCTGGTGCACAGCGCACTTCCACGTCCAGCGCGGCGCAGGCATCGCGGGCACAGGCGGCGTCGTCGTCCCATGGCGTACGGTCACTTTCGAGGAACAGGCTGTTCCACTTGCCCACGGCTTTCGGCAGCCAGGTCGCAGGGATGCCACCGGCGGTGCACTTGAGGGTTTCGCCCTGTTTGCGCCATTCGCTGCAAGGGCCAAGTGCCTTTTCCAGCCAGGCGCTGACGGCGGCCTGGTCGGCATCCTTGATGTAGATCTCGATATCCGGTTGGCGCATGGCGTCCTCGTCAGGGTTCTTGGCGTTGCAGCCAATCGTAGCGTACCGCGACCGTCACCTCGAAGGGCTCGGCGAGGATGCGTTCGCGTCGCTCGGCGTTGACCCGCCAGCCGTGGGGCGTCATCGCCAGCAGGTGCTCGCGGGCTTCGCGGGTTTCCAGCGGCAGCCTGAAGCTCAGTTGTTCGGTGTGCGCCAGCTTCAGTTCTTCAGGCAGATCGACGAGGTGCTTGTCTTCGACGTATTCGCGCACTTCGTCGTACAGGCGTTCGCGCAGTTCCAGCAGGTGGTCGCGTGCCGGGCCCAGGCGCAGCACGCCGCCTCCGGGAGTCAGCAGGCGTGTGGCTTCCTTCCAGTCGATCGGGCTGAACACGCTGGCCAGCAACTGGCAGGAAGCATCGGCCAGCGGCACGCGGGCCATGCTGGCGACCATCCAGGTCAGTTGCGGGGCGCGCTTGCACGCGCGTTTCACGGCTTCGCGGGAGATGTCCAGGGCATAGCCGTCGGCCTGGGGCAGGGCTTCGCCCAGCTGCGCGGTGTAGTAACCCTCGCCGCAGCCGATATCCAGCCAGCGACCGGGAGCCCGCTCGGCAGCGAGTTCGGCCAGGTGCCTGGCCAGCGGTGCATAGTGCCCGGCGCCGAGGAAATAGCGGCGCGCCTCGACCATGGCGGCGTTATCGCCTGGATCGAGACTCTTCTTGTGCTGCACCGGCAGCAGGTTCAGGTAGCCCTGGCGTGCGCGGTCGAAGCGGTGCCCGGCGGGGCAGGCCACGCCGTTGTCGGCTTCGGTGAGTGCCTCGCGGCACAGCGGACAGATCAGCATCACTTCTTCCCCGGTCCCAGCGGCTGCGGCAGGTCGTTGCGCAGCACGGTGGGCAGCGAGCGGCGGCGCTGGGCAATCTGGTACACGCGCAAGGAATAGCGGCGCTCGGCGGCTGGCGCGGGCGGCGGGGTGTCGGGCTGGATGGCGCCCAGGCAGAAGCCTTTGTTCGGTCCAGTCATGCCAGCAGTCGCACCAGGGTCTGGTAATAGATTTCGGTCAGCACATCGAGGTCGCTGGCCAGTACACGTTCGTCCACCTGGTGAATGGTGGCGTTCACAGGACCGAGTTCGACCACCTGGGTGCCCATGGTGGCGATGAAGCGGCCATCGGAGGTGCCGCCGGAGGTCGACGGCGTGGTCTCGCGGCCGGTGACTGCGCGGATCGCCGCCGCCACGCCATCGAGCAGCTCGCCGGGCTGGGTGAGGAAGGGCAGGCCGGACAGCGCCCAGTCGATGTGCCACTCCAGGCCGTGCTTGTCGAGGATCGCCGCGACGCGTTGCTGCAGGCCCTCCACGGTGGATTCGGTGGAGAAGCGGAAGTTGAAGATCACCTTCAGGTCGCCCGGAATCACGTTGGTCGCGCCGGTGCCGCCGTTGATGTTGGAGATCTGGAAGCTGGTCGGCGGGAAGTAGTCGTTGCCGTTGTCCCAGTGTTCGGCGGCGAGTTCGGCCAGGGCCGGGGCGGCGAGGTGGATCGGGTTCTTCGCCAGGTGCGGGTAGGCCACGTGGCCCTGCTTGCCGCGCACGGTCAGGGTGGCGCCGAGGGAGCCGCGGCGACCGTTCTTGACGATGTCGCCCACTAGGGTGGTGCTCGACGGCTCGCCGACGATGCACCAGTCCAGGCGCTCATTGCGGGCCTTGAGGCGCTCGACCACGGCCTTGGTGCCGTGATGGGCGGGACCTTCCTCGTCGCTGGTGATCAGGTAGGCGATGCTGCCGCGGTGGTCGGGGTGGTCGGCGATGAAGCGCTCGGTGGCGATGATCATCGACGCCAGGCTGCCTTTCATGTCCGCCGCGCCACGGCCGCAAAGCATGCCGTCGGCATCGATCAGAGCGTCGAACGGCTGGTGCTGCCAGGCCTGCTCGGGGCCGGTGGGGACGACGTCGGTGTGGCCGGCGAAGCACAGCACCGGGCCATTGGCGCCGTCGCGGCCCTGGCGCAGGGCCCAGAAGTTATCCACATCCTCGATGCGCATGGGCTCCAGGGCGAAGCCGCAGGCGTCCAGGCGCTGCATCATCAGCTGCTGGCAGTCGGCATCGACCGGTGTGACGGAGGGACGGCGAATCAGCTCGCAGGCGAGGGCCAGGGTCGGCGAGAGGGACATTGAGGGCATCCTGGGGGTGGAACGGAAAAAGGCGCCCATCTTAAAGCAAAAACGCCGGCGTTTGGCCGGCGTTCTCGGGAGCGGATCAGCGGTACGGTTCACCCAGCGGGAGCGAGCAGGCTCGCTCCCGCAGGCTTTGCATCAGTTGGCCGGCGCGACATCCGCTGCCGGCGCCTCCTGAGCCTTGGGCGCGGCGGACAGCAGCGCCATCACCAGTGCGGCGAGGTAGGGCAGCGACTGCACCAGCAGCATGGCCACCCAGAACATCATGTCGCGGCTCGGTACGCCCTGCACCAGCACGATGCCCAGTGCGGCGCCCCACAGCAGCAGCATGATGAAGACCTCCTCGCGCGCCTCTGCCAGTGCCACCAGCAGGCCGTGGTTGGAGGCCATCTTCGGCGTGCGGAAGAACGGGATGGTCTTGGTGAACGCCCCGTAGAGCACCGCCTTGGCGATGGTGTGCGACAGCGCAAGGCCTGCCACCGCCGCCTGGAACGAACGCAGGAGGTTGACGCCCACGGCACGGCGGTAGAGGAACATGATCTTGCCGAACTTGAAGAAGAACAGCGCCAGCGGCGGGATGGCGAAGATCAGCAGCGGCGGATCGACCCGCTTGGGCACGATGATCATCGCCGAGGACCAGAGCAGCGCGCCGACGGTGAAGAAGATGTTCATGCCGTCGGCGATCCACGGCAGCCAGCCGGCGATGAAGTGGTAGCGCTGGCCGAGGGTGAGCTTGCTGTCCTTGCCCTGGAACAGCGCGCGGGCGTGGCCCTTCATGATCTGGATGGCGCCATAGGCCCAGCGGAAGCGCTGCTTCTTGTAGTCGATGAAGGTGTCGGGCATCACGCCCTTGCCGAAGCTCTGGTGCGAGTAGGCGGCCGAATAGCCCTTCTCGAACACCCGCAGGCCCAGCTCGGCGTCCTCGCAGATGGTCCAGTCGGCCCACTTGAGTTCGTCCATCACGGTCCGGCGGATCATGGTCATGGTGCCGTGCTGGATGATCGCGTCGCGGTCGTTGCGGGTGACCATGCCAATGTGGAAGAAGCCCTTGTACTCGGCGTAGCAGAGCTTCTTGAAGACGTTTTCCTCGCCGTCGTGGTAGTCCTGTGGAGACTGCACCACGGCGATCTTCGGATCGCTGAAATGCGGCACCATCTGCTTGAGCCAGTTCGGCTCGACGCAGTAGTCGGCGTCGATCACCGCGACGACTTCGACGTCCGGCGCGGTGTGCGGCAGGATGTAGTTCAGCGCGCCGCCCTTGAAGCCGGCCAGGGGCGCGACGTGGAAGAAGCGGAAGCGCGGGCCGAGGACTTCGCAGTAGTCGCGCACCGGTTCCCAGACCGCCGGGTCCTTGGTGTTGTTGTCGATGATCAGGACTTCGAAATCCGGATAGTCGAGCCTGGAGAGCGCATCCAGGGTCTTCTTCATCATCTCCGGCGGTTCGTTGTAGCAGGGCACGTGCACCGAGACCTTGGGCCGATAGCCGGTATCGGTCAGCACTGGGTCGAACGGCCGGCGGCGCTTGCGCACCCACACGGTCTCGGCCAGTTCATGGGCCTCGGTGAGCAGGACGATGAATACGCCCAGCGCGCCGATGCCCAGCAGGCCGCCGACGGTCAGGCTGAACCAGGTGCTGTATTGCTGGCTGTAGTCGTAGGCGATCCACACCAGCACCGAGCCGCCAGCAAAGGCGACCACGGTGAGGAAGGTCCGCCCGCGCTGGCGCAGGGCGCTGCCGTCGATCATCAGCAGGGTCAGGGCAAGCAGCGCCATCACCACCGAGGCGACCGCCAGGGCGCGCCATTGCGGGATGTTCACCACCGGCCCGGTGAAGTTGAACTTGGGTTGGCGCTGGGCGTTATACACGCCCCAGTAGGCACCCACCGAGCCTTCGTCGCCGACTTTCCAGGGTTGGTCGAAGGCCTCAACGACGAAGTAGTTGTAGCCCCGCTTGTTCAGCGCATTGGTCAGCGTGCGCAGGTAGATGGCCTGGTCCGCCTGGGTGGCGTCGGCGGCGCCGCGCATGCGGCCGTTGCTCGGCCAGCCGACTTCGGCCAGCAGCAGCGGCTTGCGCGGGAACTTGGCGCGCAGCTCCTTGGCGCGCTCGAGGACGAACGGCACGGCGTTGTCCATCGGCGTGTATTCCCAGTACGGCAGCACGTGGGCGGCGATCAGGTCGACGTGCTTGGCCATCTCCGGGTATTTCTCGTAGATGTGCCATTGCTCGGCGGTCGTCACCGGCACCTTCACCGCCTTGCGCACGCGGTCCAGGTAGGCGGTGAGTTGCTCGACGGTGACCTCGCGGCGGAACAGCGCCTCGTTGCCGACGATGACCCGCACGACACTGCGCGAGTTGTTGGCGATCTCGATGCCGCGCTCGATTTCGGCCTCGTTCTCGGCTTCGTCCGGGCCGATCCAGATACCGAGGCTGACACGCATGCCGAGCTCTTCCGCCAGGCGCGGGATGTCGGCCAGTGAGCCCTTCACCGAGTAGGTGCGGATGTTGTCGGTGTTCCTGGAGACCAGTTCCAGGTCCGAGCGGATCTCATCGTCGCTGGGGAACTGGTCCTTCTGCGGATTCTGGTTCAGGCGGAAGGGCGAGAAGGAGAATCCGGAAATGCTTTCCGGCCAGTCGGGAACGCTGACCGGGCGGTTGTAGAGAGCCCAGAAGCCGGTGAAGAGTGCCGCGAGGGCGACGAAAACCACCAGGTTGAGGCCGAACTTGCGTGAAGACATGGTGCGATCGGGTTCCAAAGGGTGGAACGGGGAGGGGCCGGGACAGTCTCCGCGGGAGACTCTTCGGTCGGGGCGCATCCTACCCCGCACTCCGGGGGCTGTACAGGTTGCCGGCACCGTCCGCCGAGACGGCGAGCGTGGGTATTTTCCGACAGTTTAGAATGTGTGGCAGGCGCGTGGCTGAGACTGCGGCAATCCGGCTTTGTTGCACGCTCGCCAAGGCTGGTCGTTATGGGCGACCGGTCGTTATAGAATGCCGGCCGTTTCGATGCGAGGTGTGGGCGATGCAACTGGATGAACAGCGTTTCGGCGGAATCGCGCGGCTCTACGGCCGTGAGGGCCTGGAGCGTCTGGCGGCCAGCCATGTGGCGGTGGTCGGGATCGGCGGCGTGGGCTCCTGGGCGGCCGAGGCCCTGGCGCGTAGCGGCGTGGGCGAGATTTCCCTGTTCGATCTCGATGACGTCTGCGTCACCAACACCAATCGCCAAGTGCATGCGCTGGCCGGCGCCGTGGGCAAGCCCAAGGTCGAGGTCATGGCCGAGCGCCTGAAGGCAATCAATCCCGGCATCGTCGTACACGCTGTAGCCGATTTCGTTACTCGTGAAACCATGGCGGACTACATCACCCCGGAGCTGGATTGCGTGATCGACTGCATCGACAGCGTCGCCGCCAAGGCTGCGCTGATCGCCTGGTGCAAGCGCCGCAAGCTGCAGATCATCACCACCGGTGGCGCGGGCGGGCAGGTCGATCCGACGCAGATCCAGGTCGCCGACCTGAACAAGACGTTCAACGACCCGCTGGCCGCCAAGGTCCGTTCCATGCTGCGCCGCGACTACAACTTCTCGCGCACGCCGGGCCGGCATTACAGCGTGCAATGCGTGTTTTCCACCGAGCAACTGCGCTATCCCAAGCCGGACGGCACGGTGTGCCAGTCGAAGAGTTTCGTCGGCGAGGGCGTGAAGCTGGACTGCGCCGGCGGTTTCGGCGCGGTGATGATGGTCACGGCGACCTTCGGCATGGTCGCGGCGGCGCGGGCGGTGGACAAGATCGTCGCCGGGGCGCGGCGGCCTTCGGAGCGTTCCGCAGGCTAGGCGCCTTTGTAGGACTGAGGGGCGCCTAGCCCATGCTCGCGAACGCTTCGGCTGGATGCCTTGGTGTCGGGTGGGTTCGCGAGCAAGCTCGCTCCTACGAAAAAGCAGGTGCTCAGTCGCTGACCAGTTCCTGCATGCGCTTCAGGACTGCATTCAGGCCGTTGCTGCGCGACGGCGAGAGTTGCCGGCCCAGGCCCAGCCGATTGAACCAGTCGGGCAGGTCGATGGCAGACAGCTCGTCCACCGGCAAGCCTTCCACCCGTACCAGCAGCAACGCCAGCAACCCGCGCAGCAGGCGCGCATCGCTGTAGGCGCGGAAATACCAGCGGCCATCCCGCGAGTCAGCCAGCAGCCAGACGTTGCTCTCGCAGCCCTGCACGCGGTGCCCGTCGCTGCGCTCGGTTTCGCTCAACGGCTCCAGGCGTTCGCCCCATTGCATCAGCAGGCGTGCCCGTTGCTCCCAGCCCTGCAAGGCAGTGAAGGCCTGCAGCGCCTCGGCGGCTGCGGCGGGCAGGCTCATCGCAGCAACTCCAGGGCGCTGTCCAGAGCGATGAAGAAACGTTCCAGGTCGGCACTGTCGTTGTAGAGGCCAAGGGAGACCCGCAGGGCACCGGCCACGTCGAGGGTCTTCATCAGCGGCATGGCGCAGTGGTGCCCGGCGCGCACGGCAATGCCCTGTTCGGTGAGCAGATGGCCGAGGTCGGCCACATGTACGCCCTCGACCACGAAACTGGCCAGCGCCACTTCCGGTTCGCCCAGCACGCGCACGCCATCACGGGCGCGCAGGCCGGCGAGCAGGCGAGCGTGGAGGAAATCCTCGTGGGCGCTGACTTCGGCCCTGTCCTGGGCGGCCAGCCACTGCAGCGTGGCGCCCAGGGCGATCACCGGGCCGATGGGCGGGGTGCCGGCCTCGAAGCCCATCGGGGCGTTATGGAACTGTGCGTCGAAGTAGTCAGCAACGCGCACCATCTCGCCGCCGAATTGCCAGTGCGCCAGTCGCTCGAGCGACTCCGGGCGGCCCCAGAGCAGGCCGAGGCCTTCCGGGCCGTAAAGTTTGTGGCTGGAGCAGACATAGAAATCACAGCCGAGTGCCGACAGGTTGTGCCGGCCGTGGACAACGCCCTGGGCGCCATCCACCACGGTCAACGCGCCGTGCTGCCGAGCCATCTGCAACAGCTCCGGCAGCGGTTGCCAGGTGCCAAGCACGTTGGACAGCTGGCTGACGGCAAGCAGGCGCGTGCGCGGGCCGATCAGGCTGGCGGCGCGGTTCAGGTCGATGCGGCCGTCACTGTCCAGCGGCAGGATCACCAGTTTCAAGCCGCGACGCTTGGCCAGTTGCTGCCAGGGCAGCAGGTTGGCGTGGTGCTCCAGGGCGCTGACGACGATCTCGTCACCGCTGTGGAAGTCCGCCTCCAGTCCGTAGGCCAGCAGGTTCAGGGCTTCGGTGGCGCCACGGGTGAAGATGATCTGCGCCGGGCTGCCGCCATTGAGCCAGCTGGCGGCCAGGCTGCGGGTCGCTTCGAAGGCGCGGGTGGCGCGCTCGCCGGGCAGGTGCTGGGCACGGTGTACGTTGGCGGCGCCACTGGCGTAGTAGCCGGCGAGGGCGTCGATCATGGCGCGCGGCTTCTGCGCGGTGGCGGCGCTGTCGAGGTAGGTCTGGCCTTCGGCCTCGAAGGCGGCGAGGGCCGGGAAGTCGGAGCGCCAGGGTGAGGGAATGGACATGGGCGTGCGGCCGGTTGCGGAAAAAGTAAAACGGGGGCCGCAGCCCCCGCTTCTCCAAGCTTAGTGCGTACCCCGCATCTGCGGGGCGCCCAGCTTAGTTGTGTGCGTGCAGCGCTTCATTCAGCTCGATCGCGGTCTTGTTGGTCTTGCACTCGACTGCGCCGGTCTGGGAGTTGCGGCGGAACAGCAGGTCGGCCTGGCCGGCCAGGTCGCGGCCCTTGACCACTTTCACCAGGTTGTTCTGGTCGTCCAGCACGGCGATCTTGGTGCCGGCGGTGACGTACAGGCCGGCTTCGACGATGTTGCGGTCGCCCAGCGGGATGCCGATGCCGGCGTTGGCGCCGATCAGGCAGCCTTCGCCGACGCTGATGACGATGTTGCCGCCGCCGGACAGGGTGCCCATGGTGGAGCAGCCGCCGCCCAGGTCCGAGCCCTTGCCGACGAACACGCCCGCGGAGACGCGGCCTTCGATCATGCCCGGGCCTTGGGTGCCGGCGTTGAAGTTGACGAAGCCTTCGTGCATCACGGTGGTGCCTTCACCGATGTAGGCGCCCAGGCGTACGCGGGCGGTGTCGGCGATGCGCACGCCGGTCGGGACCACGTAGTCGGTCATCTTCGGGAACTTGTCGACGGAGAAGACTTCCAGCAGCTTGCCCTTCAGGCGCGCTTCCAGTTGCAGCTCGGCCAGTTCGGCCAGGTCGACGGCGCCCTGGTTGGTCCAGGCCACGTTCGGCAGCAGCGGGAAGATGCCGGTCAGGTTCAGGCCGTGCGGCTTGACCAGGCGATGGGACAGCAGGTGCAGCTTGAGGTACGCCTCGGGAGTGGAGCTGGGGGCGGCGTCTTCGGCCAGCAGGGTGGCGACCAGCGGCTTCTGGCTTTCGGCCAGGCGGTTGAGCAGCGCGGCCTGGGCAGCGTCGACGCTCTCGACGGCGTCGGCCAGCTGGTAGGCCTGGTGGGCGGTGAAGGCAATCGCCTGGTTGCCGCCTTCATAATTCAGCAGCGGGCTGATGGCTGCGACCAGTTCTGCGCTGGGGTTGAGCAGCGGCTGCGCGTAGAAGACTTCCAGCCAGTTGCCCTGGCGGTTCTGGGTGCCGACACCGAAAGCGATGCTGAACAGGGATTTCGACATGAGGGGGATTCCTTGAAAGAGATTCTCGAAGAATGAATTCGGTCAGGCCGGACGGCGACTGAGCAGCAGGCCCAGCCCGGCGCTGCCCAGCAGCGCGGCACAACCACGGTTGAACAGGCGCCGGGCGCGTGCACCGGCGAGCAGCTTGCCGAGGCGGACCCCGGCGAGCCCGTAAAGGGCGATGGCCAGCCATTCCAGCAGCAGGAAGGCTGCGCCGAGTTGGGTGAACTGCGCGCCCACGGCCTGGCGCGGATCGACGAACTGCGGCAGGAAAGCGGTGAAGATGAGGATCGCCTTGGGATTGCCGGCGGCCACCCAGAACTCCTGGCGGGCCAGGCGCCACAGGCTGGTGGCGGTAGCCGGGGCGCCATCGACGGACAGGTTCGCTGTCGGCGCGCGCCACAGCTGCACGGCCAGCCACAGCAGGTAACCGGCGCCCACCAACTTGATCGTCAGGAACAGCCAGGCCGAGGCCTGCAGTACCAGCGCCAGGCCGGAGGCGGCCAGGGCCAGCATGCCGGCGAAGGCGACCAGCCGTCCGCCACCGGCGAGGGTGGCGCGCAGCAGGCCGAAGCGCGCGGCATTGTTCAGCGAGAGCAGGTTGTTCGGTCCCGGCGCCAGGTTCAGGGCGAAGCAGGCGGGGAGGAACAGGGCCCAGGCGATGCTCATCGTCCTGCGACTCAGGCCAGGGCGGCGGCGTAGAGATCGGGCTTGAAGCCGACCAGGGTGCGATCACCCAGGTCCAGCACTGGGCGCTTGATCATCGACGGCTGCGCCACCATCAGTTCGATGGCCTTGGCCTGGTCGATATCGGCCTTCTGCGCGTCGTCGAGCTTGCGGAACGTGGTGCCGGCACGGTTCAGCACAGTCTCCCAGCCATGCTCGTTGCACCATTGCTCCAGGTGCGCGCGGTCTATTCCGCTAGTCTTGTAGTCGTGGAAGGCGTAGTCGACGCCATGTTCTTCCAGCCAGGTACGGGCCTTCTTCATGGTGTCGCAGGCTTTGATTCCATACAGCGTCCGCTCGCTCACGGGGCGCTACTCCTTTTCGATGCTTTTTTCAGGCGCGGGATTATGCCATTTCCCAGCGCCTTGCGGGACGCCGCCGGGAGGCCGGCGTATTGCAACAGTTTTTTGCCCGAAGCGTGGCTGATCCGCGCCGCGATGGGTGCTTCAATGGATGGCTGTGTTGGAGTTCGACGATGCAAACCGTTTACACCGTGTTGATCCTGTTGCTGGTCGTGGGGGGAACCCGGCTCGCCGCTCAACTGATCCCGCTGCCCCTGCCGCTGATCCAGATCGTTGCCGGCGCCATGCTCGCCTGGCCGAGCCTGGGGCTGCACGTGGCGCTCGATCCCGAGCTGTTCATGTTCCTGTTCATCCCGCCGCTGCTGTTCGCCGATGGCTGGCGCATGCCCAAGGGTGAGTTCTGGAAGATGCGCTGGCCGATCCTCACCCTGGCTTTCGCCCTGGTGCTGTTCACCGTGCTCGGCGGTGGCGTCTTCATCCACCTGCTGATTCCCGAGATACCCTGGGCTGCCGCCTTCGCCCTGGCGGCGGTGCTGTCGCCGACCGATGCGCTGGCGGTCTCGGCCATCGCCCAGGACCGCCTTCCCAGGCGCCTGATGCACGTGTTGCAGGGCGAGGCGTTGATGAACGACGCCTCCGGCCTGGTCGCCTTCAAGTTCGCCATCGCCGCTGCCATGACCGGTACCTTCTCGCTGATCGACGCCAGCCTGAGTTTCCTGCTGGTGGCGGTTGGCGGGCTGGCCTGCGGGGTGTTCATCAGCTGGCTGCTGGGGCGCATTCGCGCCTGGATGATCCGTCGCGGCTGGGATGATCCGGCGACGCACGTGGTGCTGATGCTGCTGTTGCCCTTCGCCTGCTACATGATCGCCGAGGAGCTGGGGGTGTCCGGCATCCTGGCGGCGGTGGCGGCCGGCATGATGCAGAGCTGGGCCGACCTGCTGCCGCGGCAGACCAACACGCGCCTGCTCAACCGCAGCGTCTGGTCGATGCTCGAGTTCGCCTTCAACGGCGTGGTGTTCCTGCTGCTGGGCCTGCAGTTGCCGGACATCCTGAAATCGGTCTCCCACCATGCCGATGACGTGATGTGGCGCTCGTCGCTGCTGCTGTTCTACGTGCTGGCGGTGTTCGCCGTGCTGATCCTGCTGCGTTTCGGCTGGGTCTGGTGTTACTGGAAGGTGTCGGTGCGCTTCGAGCAGTGGTGGGGGATAGAGCTGGGCGGTCGTTCGGGCGAGCCGGTACTGCGGTTGTCGGCAATCTCGGCGCTGGGCGGGGTGCGCGGGGCGGTGACGCTGGCCGGCGTGCTCTCGGTACCGCTGCTGTTGCTCGATGGTTCGGCCTTCCCGCAGCGCGACCTGATCATCTTCATCGCCACCGGGGTGATCCTGGTGTCGCTGATCGCCGCCACCATCGGCCTGCCGATCCTTCTGCGCGGCCTGCCGGCAGCCAGCAATGACCAGCGCGAGCGCGAAGTGCAGTCGGTGTGGCGCAAGACCGCGGTGGCGGCCATCCACATGCTGGAAGGCGAGGAAATGCCGACTCGCGACGGTGCGGATGCCGACGAAGCGGCGCGCCTGGCAGAGGTGAAGGCGCGGCTGATGGCCGAGTATCGCCACGAACTGGACCCGGCGCCGGACTCCCAGGAAGCCCGCGAGCGCGCCCACAGCCTGGAACTGGCCGATCAGGCGCTGCGCATCAAGGCGCTGCGGGCGCAGCGCCTTGAGCTGTACCGCATGCGTCGTGAGCATGAGATCGACGACGAGACCATGCGCGAGGTGCTGGGCGAGCTGGACAGCCAGGAAGCCTGGGTGACCAGCAAGGCGGGGCGCTGGGTGTAGTGGTGCTCTTGTAGGAGCGAGCTTGCTCGCGAACCGCTTGGCTCTGGATCTGCCGGATAGTTCTGTTCGCGAGCAAGGACTGGGCGTGCCCCTCGGTCCTACAGGGTGTGCAACCTCAGAGGCTCTGTACGTACTGCTTGATCCGCTCGGCTGCTTCCACGCACTCAGCCAGCGGAGCCACCAGCGCCATGCGCACGCGGTTGGCGCCGGGGTTCTCGCCGTTCACTTCGCGCGACAGGTAGGAGCCCGGCACCACGGTGACGTGTTGCGCATCGAACAGGCCGCGGCAGAACTCGGTGTCGGCAACCGGTGTTTTCGCCCACAGGTAGAAGCTGCCGTCCGGGCGCTGCACGTCGAGCACGCCGCCGAGGATGTCCAGCACGGCGTCAAACTTCTCGCGGTACAGGTCGCGGTTGGCGCGCACGTGGTCCTCGTCCTTCCAGGCAGCGACGCTGGCCAGTTGGGTCTGAACCGGCATGGCGCAGCCGTGGTAGGTGCGGTACAGGAGGAATTTCTTCAGAACCTCGGCATCGCCGGCGACGAAGCCCGAGCGCAGGCCCGGCAGGTTGGAGCGCTTGGACAGGCTGTGGAATACCACGCAGCGCTTGAAGTCGTTGCGGCCCAGTTCGGCGCAGGCGCTCAGCAGGCCGGCCGGCGGGTTCTGCTCGTCGAAGTACAGCTCGCTGTAGCACTCGTCGGCGGCGATCACAAAGTCGTGCTCGTCGGCCAGGGCGATAAGCTTCTTCAGGGTTTCCAGCGGCACCAGCGCACCGGTGGGGTTGCCCGGCGAGCAGAGGAAGAGGATCTGGCAGCGCGCCCAGATGTCGGCCGGCACGGCGTCGAAGTCCGGGTTGAAGCCGTTGTCTTCCAGGCACGGCAGGTAGTGCGGCTCGGCGCCGGCCAGCAGGGCCGCGCCTTCGTAGATCTGGTAGAACGGGTTCGGGCTGATCACCAGACCCTTGGCGTTGCGGTCGACCACGGTCTGGGTGAAGGCGAACAGCGCTTCGCGGGTGCCGTTCACCGGCAGCACGTGGCGCGCAGCGTCCAGCCAGCCGGCCGGTACCTTGAAGCGGCACTCGCACCAGGCGGCAATGGCTTCGCGCAGGGCGGGGATGCCCAGGGTGGTCGGATAGACGGCCAACTGGTCGAGGCTATCGGCCAGGGCCTTGGCGACGAACTCCGGCGAGCGGTGCTTGGGTTCGCCGATGGACAGCGCGATCGGCTTTAGCTCCGCCGGCGGCTGGGCGCCGGCCAGCAGGGCGCGGAGCTTCTCGAAGGGGTAGGGCTGGAGCAAGTCGAGGGCAGGATTCATGGGCAAGGCTCTTTCTTTCTAAAGTCTGACTAAATGCTGATGCGTACCGGCATGCTCTGCTGGCCGCCGTCGGAAAGGATATCGACCAGGGCGGTCTGGATGCGCTTGCACAGCTCGGGGTCGGAGAGCGGCTGGTTGTGCGCATCGGTGACGAAGAACACGTCTTCCACGCGTTCGCCCAGTGTGGCGATCTTGGCGTTCTGCACCGACAGGTCGAAGTCCAGGAATAGCCCGCCGATCCGCGCGAGCAGGCCGGGGCGGTCCGGTGCTATCACTTCGAGCACGCTGACCTGACGCGCCGCGTCGGTGGAAATGGTCACCTGCGGGTTGAAGGCGAAGTGCTTGAGCTGGCGCGGCACCCGGCGCTGGATGATGGTCGGGTACTCGTCCGGGTCCTTCAGCGCGTTGACCAAACCTTCGCGAATTTCCTCGACTCGGCTGGGATTGTTGCCGATCGATCCGCCATCGGCGTCGAGCACTATGTAGGTGTCGAGGGTGAACAGGCTGGTCGATGTGATGATCCGCGCGTCCTGAATGTTCAGGTTGAGCTGGTCCATCGCGGCCACGGTCACGGCGAAGAAGTCATGCTGGTCGCCGGCATAGATGAAGATCTGCGTGCCACCCTCGAATTCGCGCTGGGCGGTTTCCTTGATCAGCACCAGCGGGGTGCCGTCGTCCGGATGCTGGAGGATGGCTTCGGTGTGCCAGGCCACGTCGGCTGCGCTGTGGCGCAGGAAATAGTCGTCGCCCAGTTGGCTCCAGAGCTGCTCGGCGTCGTCCTGGTCGATACCGCCGCGCACCAGGATGTCGATGGCTGCGCTCTGTGTCTGGCGAATCTGCTCCTCGCGGTCGACCGGGTTCTCCAGGCCGCGTCGCAGGGCGCGCTTGGTCTCGGTGTAGAGCTGGCGCAGCAGGCTGGCGCGCCAGGAGTTCCACAAGGTCGGGTTGGTGGCGTTGATGTCGGCCACGGTGAGTACGTAGAGGTAGTCCAGGTAGGTCTGGTTGCCCATCAGCTGGGCGAAGTCGTAGATCACCTGCGGGTCGGACAGGTCCTTGCGCTGGGCGGTGGTGGACATGATCAGGTGGTTCTGCACCAGCCAGGACACCAGGTTGGTGTCCCACGGCGGCAGCTGGTGGCGCTGGCAGAAGTGCTCGGCGTCCACCGCGCCCAGTTCCGAGTGGTCGCCGCCGCGGCCCTTGGCGATGTCATGGTAGAGGCCGGCGATGTAGATCAGCTCGGGCTTGGGCAGGCGCTCCATGATCTTGCTGGCCAGCGGGTACTTCTCCGCCATGTCCGGGCGGCGCAGCTTGCGCAGGTGCTTGATCAGGTTGAGGGTGTGCGCATCCACCGTATAGATGTGGAACAGGTCGTGCTGCATCTGCCCGACGATCAGGCCGAACTCCGGCAGGTAGCGGCCGAGGATGCCGTAGCGGTTCATCCGCCGCAGGTTGCGGTGGATGCCTTCCTTGCACTTGAACAGCTCGATGAACAGGCTGGTGTTGCGAATGTCGTGGCGGAAGTCGTCGTCGATCAGGTGGCGGCTGTCGCGCAGCAGACGGATCGTATCGGCGCGCACGCCCTTGATCTCGGGGTGCTGGGCGAGCAGCACGAAGATTTCCAGCAGGGCGAACGGGGTGCGCTTGAAAACGTTGGCGTGGGTGACTTCCAGGTAGCCGTCGCGCAGCTGGAAGCGACTGTTGAGCGGCAGGATCTGGCCGTTCTCGCCGGCCCGCAGTATCACTTCCTCGAAGTGCTGCATGATCAGGTCGTTCAGCTCGGACACCGCCATCACCACGCGGTAGTACTTCTGCATGAAGCGCTCGACGGCCAGCTTGGCGTCGTTGCCTTCATAACCGAGCATCCCGGCAATGCGCCGCTGATGGTCGAACAGCAGCCGGTCCTCGGCGCGGCCGGCGAGCATGTGCAGGGCGTAGCGGACCTTCCAGAGGAATTCCTGGCTGGAGGCCAGCACCGCGCACTCGCTCTCGACCAGGAACCCCTCGCGCACCAGGGCGTGCAGGTTGAGGCTGCCGAAATGCCGGCGGGCGACCCAGAGTAGCGTCTGGATGTCGCGCAGGCCGCCGGGCGAGCCCTTCACGTTGGGTTCGAGGTTGTATTCGGTGTCGTTGTATTTGGTGTGGCGGTGAATCTGCTCCTTGCGCTTGGCCAGGTAGAACTGGCCGCTGGGCCACATCTGCTTGGCGCTGGTGGCTTCGAGCATGCGCTGGCGCAGGCTGTCCGGGCCGGAAATGGTCCGGCACTCCATCAGGTTGGTGACCACGGTGAGGTCCGCGCGCGCTTCCTCGGCGCACTCGGCCACCGAGCGTACGCTCTGGCCGACTTCCAGGCCGATGTCCCAGAGCAGGGTGAGGAAGCCTTCGATGGGCTCGCGGAAGATTTCCTGGTCTTCGCTGTCCAGCAGGATCAGCAGGTCGATGTCCGAGTGCGGGTGCAATTCGCCGCGGCCATAGCCGCCCACGGCGACCAGCGCGATGTCGGCGTCGTCGCCCCAGTCGAAGCGATTCCAGGCCTGCTGCAGGATCTGGTCGACGAACCAGGCACGGTCCTCGATCAGCCGGCGGATATCGCGGCCGCCGTTGAAGCGGCTATCCAGCACTTCGTTGGCCTGACGAATGGCCTTCTTGAAGGCGGCGATGGGGCTGGATTTGAGGGCCAGTTCCGCCTGGAACTGCCCACGGTCGAACAACTCGGGATCCACCTGCGGCATGGCGGCCTTCCTGATCAATGGCTTAGGGGAGGGCAGGGGCAAGAGGGCGGTCGGGCCTGGGCGCTTGGCGCCAGGCCCGGCAGCTGTGCCGGGCCGGGATTTCTATGTTCTACCCAGCCGTCGGCGAGATTGCAAACCGCTTCCGGTCAGGCCGGCGTGCGCGGGAAGCTTTCGTCGTTGCGCAGGGTCAGGATCTCGTAGCCGTCGGCGGTGACCAGCACGGTGTGCTCCCACTGCGCGGACAGCTTGCGGTCCTTGGTGATGGCGGTCCAGCCGTCGCCGAGCAGGCGGGTTTCCGCGCGGCCCTGGTTGATCATCGGCTCGATGGTGAAGATCATGCCTTCCTTGAGTTCCAGGCCGGTGCCGGCGCGGCCGTAGTGCAGCACTTGCGGCTCTTCGTGGAACACCTTGCCGATGCCGTGGCCGCAATACTCGCGTACCACGGAGAAGCCGTTCTTCTCGGCGTATTTCTGGATCACTTCGCCGATGTCGCCCAGGCGTGCGCCCGGTTTGACCAGCGCAATGCCCTTGTACAGGCATTCCTGGGTGATCTGGCAGAGGCGGTCAGCCCATTCCGGGGTCTTGCCCACCGAGAACATCTTGCTGGTGTCGCCGTGGTAGCCGTCCTTGATGACGGTGACATCGATGTTGACGATGTCGCCTTCCTTGAGCGGCTTCTCGTTGGGAATGCCGTGGCACACCACGTGGTTGATCGAGGTGCAGATCGACTTGGGGAAGCCCTTGTAGTTCAGCGGCGCGGGAATGGCCTTCTGCACGTTGACGATGTAGTCGTGGCAGAGACGGTCCAGCTCATCGGTGGTGACGCCGGGCTTGACGTGTTCGCCGATCATTTCCAGCACTTCGGCGGCCAGGCGGCCGGCGACGCGCATTTTCTCGATGTCTTCGGGCGTCTTGATGGTGACGGTCATGCGACTTCTCTATCAGGCGCTGCGTACGCGCGGGTAAATAAGAGGAATACGCAAGTCTATCAGATTCGGTGCCTTTCTATTAAGGGCGGGCGGCCGACCGGGCTGTTCGGACGAGGCGGTGGGGAGATGCCGGGCGTCCCTCCGGGTTTTGTTCTGGCCGAGGTTGTGGTATAAAGCGCCCCGCTCCGGAGGCTACGGCCATTCCGGGGCATTAACCCACACATGCATCGACACGATGGCCTGGGTGCCCTGCGACACAGTCGAAGGGTTGGCCGTTGGGATGCATGGAGGCCTAACCCGACTTATCGAGGAACTATCATGTCCCAAGTCAATATGCGCGATATGCTGAAGGCCGGTGTGCACTTCGGCCACCAGACCCGTTACTGGAACCCGAAAATGGGCAAGTTCATTTTCGGCGCGCGCAACAAGATCCACATCATCAACCTCGAAAAAACCCTGCCGATGTTCAACGAGGCCCTGACCTTCGTTGAGCGCCTGGCCCAGGGCAAGAACAAGATCCTGTTCGTCGGCACCAAGCGTTCCGCCGGCAAGATCGTTCGCGAAGAAGCTGCCCGTTGCGGCATGCCGTACGTCGACCATCGTTGGCTGGGCGGCATGCTCACCAACTACAAGACCATCCGTCAGTCGATCAAGCGTCTGCGCGAGCTGGAAGTTCAGTCCCAGGACGGTACTTTCGCCAAGCTGACCAAGAAAGAAGCCCTGATGCGCAGCCGTGATCTGGAAAAACTGGATCGCAGCCTGGGCGGCATCAAGGACATGGGCGGCCTGCCGGACGCTCTGTTCGTGATCGACGTTGACCATGAGCGCATTGCTATCACCGAAGCCAACAAGCTGGGTATCCCGGTCATTGGCGTCGTCGATACCAACAGCAGCCCGGAAGGCGTTGACTATGTTATCCCGGGTAACGACGACGCCATTCGCGCCGTACAGCTGTACCTGGGCTCCATGGCCGAAGCCGTACTGCGTGGCAAGAGCGCCGGTGGCGTGACTGCTGACGAGTTCGTAGAAGAAGCGCCGGCCGAATCCGCCGAAGGCTGATTCCAGGACGTCCAGACGTCCTGCGGTGCGCGGAAAGGGGGCTAGGCCCCCTTTTTGCCACCCTGTAAATTCCGCCCGGGCAGCCGGGCGATCTGGTTTTGAGAGCAACTCAAGAGGATTTCGAAATGGCAGAAATTACTGCAGCACTGGTCAAGGAACTGCGTGAGCGTACCGGCCAGGGCATGATGGAGTGCAAGAAGGCACTGGTAGCCGCCGAAGGCGATATCGAAAAAGCCATCGACGACATGCGTGCTTCCGGCGCCATCAAGGCTGCCAAGAAGGCTGGCAACATCGCCGCCGAAGGCGCCATCGCCGCCAAAGTGGCTGATGATGCCAAGTCCGCTACCATCATCGAAGTCAACTCGCAGACCGACTTCCTGGCCCTGCAGGACGACTTCAAGAACTTCGTGGCTGCCAGCCTGGACAAGGCCGTTGCTCAGAAGCTGACCGACGCTGCTCCGCTGATCGCCGAGCAAGAGTCCGCTCGTGAAGCCCTGGTTGCCAAGTGCGGCGAGAACGTCAACATCCGTCGTCTGGCTCGCGCCGAAGGTGACGTGGTTGGCGCCTACCTGCACGGCCACCGCATCGGCGTTCTGGTCACCCTGAAGGGCGGCAACGCTGAACTGGCTCGCGACATCGCCATGCACATCGCTGCCAGCAACCCGCAGTTCCTGGATCCGTCGCAGGTTTCCGAAGAAGCCGTTGCCAAAGAGAAGGAAATCTTCCTCGCTCTGAACGCCGACAAGATCGCCGGCAAGCCGGAAAACATCGTCGAGAACATGGTCAAGGGCCGTATCTCGAAGTTCCTGGCCGAAGCCAGCCTGGTCGAGCAGGCGTTCGTCAAGGATCCGGAAGTCAAGGTCGGTGACCTGGCCAAGAAAGCCGGCGCTGAAATCGTTTCCTTCGTTCGCTTCGAAGTAGGCGAGGGCATCGAGAAGGTCGAAGCCGACTTTGCTGCCGAGGTTGCTGCTCAAGTAGCCGCTTCCAAGCAGTAATAGACAGTCTCACGACTGTCGCCCCGCAAGAGGCTGCCCGCTAACGCGCGCGGCCTCTTTGCCAAACTGGGGAAGCCAAAAGGGCTGGCTTCCACGGCGCAGGCCCGCCAGGCGGGCTCAAAGGCGCCGTAAGGCTGGCTGGTCCAAGCTTTCCGCAAGGCGCCCGCAAGGCGCACAGCATTCAATCGCCGCAGGAGAAAAAGGTCATGGCTCAGCAGCTGAGCGCTCGTCAACCTCGCTATAAACGCATTCTTCTAAAATTGAGCGGCGAAGCCCTGATGGGCTCGGAGGAGTTCGGCATCGATCCCAAGGTGCTGGACCGCATGGCGCTGGAGATCGGCCAGCTCGTCGGTATCGGCGTGCAGGTCGGCCTGGTGATCGGTGGCGGCAACCTCTTCCGCGGCGCGGCGCTGTCCGCAGCGGGCATGGATCGCGTCACCGGCGACCATATGGGCATGCTCGCCACCGTGATGAACGGCCTGGCCATGCGCGACGCCCTGGAGCGTTCCAATATCACCGCCATCGTCATGTCCGCCATTTCCATGGTCGGCGTGACCGACCACTACGACCGCCGCAAGGCCATGCGCCACCTGAAGAGCGGCGAAGTGGTGATTTTCTCTGCCGGTACCGGCAACCCGTTCTTTACCACTGACTCCGCCGCCTGCCTGCGCGCCATCGAAATAGATGCTGACGTAGTACTCAAGGCGACCAAGGTGGACGGCGTGTACACTGCCGATCCGTTCAAGGACCCGAATGCCGAGAAGTTCGAGCGTCTGACGTACGATGAAGTGCTCGATCGCAAGCTGGGTGTGATGGACCTCACTGCCATCTGCCTGTGCCGGGACCAGAAAATGCCGCTGCGCGTGTTCAACATGAACAAGCCCGGCGCGCTGCTGAATATTGTTGTAGGTGGTGCTGAAGGCACCCTGATCGAGGAGGATTGAGATGATCAACGAGATCAAGAAGGAAGCACAGGATCGTATGGGCAAGACCCTGGAAGCCCTGGGACATGCCTTCGCCAAGATTCGTACCGGCCGTGCGCACCCGAGCATCCTGGATAGCGTGATGGTGTCCTACTACGGTTCCGACACTCCGCTGCGCCAGGTGGCCAACGTCACCGTGGAAGATTCCCGCACCCTGGCCCTCAGCGTCTTTGACAAGACCATGATCCAGGCGGTCGAGAAGGCCATCATGACCTCCGACCTGGGCCTGAATCCGGCCACCGCCGGCACCACCATTCGCGTCCCGATGCCGGCCCTGACCGAGGAGACCCGCAAAGGCTTCACCAAGCAGGCTCGCGCCGAGGCGGAGCAGGCCCGTGTTTCCGTACGCAACATCCGTCGTGATGCGCTGGCACAGCTCAAGGACCTGCAGAAAGAGAAGGAAATCAGCGAGGACGAAGAGCGCCGCGCCGGCGACGACGTGCAGAAGATCACCGACAAGTTCGTCGCCGAGATCGAAAAGGCCCTCGAGGCCAAGGAAGCGGATCTGATGGCCGTCTGACGGCCGGGCTCTCGTCATGGAAAAGACCAAGCAGGTGACGCCCGTGCCCCGGCACGTGGCGATCATCATGGACGGCAACAACCGCTGGGCGAAGAAACGCCTGATGCCTGGCGTGGCCGGGCACAAGGCTGGGGTGGATGCCGTCCGTGCGGTGATCAAGACCTGCGCCGAGGCCGGCGTTGAGGTGTTGACGCTGTTCGCCTTCTCCAGCGAGAACTGGCAGCGCCCGGCCGAAGAGGTCGGTGCGCTGATGGAGCTGTTCCTCATGGCCCTGCGCCGCGAGGTTCGCAAGCTCAGCGCCAATGGCATCCGCCTGCGCATCATCGGCGATCGCAGTCGCTTCGCCCCTGAATTGCAGGCGGCGATGCGCGAAGCCGAGGCGCTGACGGCCAATGGCTCCAGCATGTTGCTGCAGGTGGCGGCCAACTATGGTGGCCAGTGGGACATCACCCAGGCCGCCCAACGCCTCGCTCGCGAAGTGCAGGCGGGTCATCTGGCGCCGGACGATATTTCCCCGGAATTGATCCAGGGTTGCCTGACCACCGGCGACCAGCCGTTGCCCGACCTGTGCATCCGTACGGGTGGCGAGCACCGCATCAGCAACTTCCTTCTCTGGCAGCTGGCTTACGCCGAGCTGTATTTCTCCGATCTCTACTGGCCCGACTTCAAGCACGAAGCCATGCAGGCTGCGTTGCAGGACTTCGCCTCTCGTCAGCGCCGCTTCGGCAAGACCAGTGAGCAGGTCGAGGCCGAGGCACCTCCCTCATGTTGAAACAACGAATCATCACGGCGCTGGTCCTGTTGCCGATCGCGCTGGGTGGTTTCTTCCTGCTCGACGGTGCGGCGTTCTCGCTGTTCATTGGTCTGGTGGTCAGTCTGGGAGCCTGGGAATGGGCGCGCCTGGCGGGTTACAACGAGCAGTCCGCCCGCGTCGGCTATGCCGCGGTGGTTGCCGGGTTGATGCTCGTGCTGGCCTGGCTGCCGCAGCTGGCGGGCGCCGTACTGGTTCTGGCGCTGCTGTGGTGGGCGCTGGCGATCGTGATGGTGCTGACTTACCCGGACAGCGCCTCGAGTTGGGGCGGCCGCTGGCGCCGCCTGCTGATCGGCCTGCTGATCCTGCTGCCGGCCTGGCAGGGCCTGGTGCTGCTCAAGCAGTGGCCGCTGTCCAACTGGCTGATCGTTGCGGTGATGGTGCTGGTCTGGGCCGCCGACATCGGTGCTTACTTCTCCGGCAAGGCCTTCGGCAAGCGCAAGCTCGCTCCGCGCGTCAGCCCGGGGAAGAGCTGGGAAGGTTTCTTCGGTGGCATGGCGCTTTGCCTGGTAATCACCGTCGTCGTCGCCATCTACCGCGATTGGACCGTCCGTGAGCTGCTGCTGGCGCTGCCGTGCGCGGCCATCGTGGTAGCCCTGTCGGTCATCGGCGATCTAACCGAGAGCATGTTCAAGCGCCAGTCAGGCCTCAAGGACAGTAGCAACCTGCTGCCTGGCCATGGCGGCGTGCTGGACCGCATCGACAGCCTGACCGCTGCGATTCCGGTGTTCACCGCGCTGTTGTGGGCCGTGGGCTGGGGTGCTCCGTGAGTCATCCTCTGTGGATTACCGTGCTGGGGGCGACGGGCTCGATCGGTCTCAGCACCCTCGACGTCATCGGACGTCATCCTGATCGTTACCGCGTCTTCGCCCTCAGCGGCTTTTCCCGTCTGGCAGAGCTCGAAGCGCTGTGTGTGTGCCATCGTCCGCGCTTTGTCGTGGTGCCGGAGAAGGAGCAGGCGCAGGCCCTTCAGGATCGCCTGAATTCCGCTGGCTTGCAGGCTCGCGTGCTGGTGGGGGAGGCCGGGCTTTGCGAGGTTTCCGCGCATCCTGAAGTGGATGCGGTGATGGCCGCCATCGTCGGTGCTGCCGGCCTCAAGCCCACTCTGGCCGCCGTCGAGGCGGGCAAGCGGGTATTGCTGGCCAACAAAGAGGCGTTGGTGATGTCCGGCGCCCTGTTCATGGACGCCGTGCGCGCCAGTGGTGCGGTGCTGCTGCCCATCGACAGCGAACACAACGCGATCTTCCAGTGCATGCCGGCGGATTATGCTCGCGGACTGGGACAGGTCGGCGTTCGGCGTATCCTGCTGACCGCCTCGGGTGGGCCCTTCCGCGAGACGCCGCTGAAGCAATTGCTCGAGGTTTCCCCTGAGCAGGCTTGCGCCCACCCCAACTGGTCGATGGGGCGGAAGATTTCCGTCGACTCGGCCAGCATGATGAACAAGGGCCTGGAGCTGATCGAGGCCTGCTGGCTGTTCGACGCTGCGCCATCGAAGGTCGAGGTGGTGATCCATCCGCAGAGCGTGATTCATTCGCTGGTGGACTATGTTGACGGCTCGGTGCTGGCCCAGCTGGGCAACCCGGACATGCGCACCCCCATCGCCCATGCGCTGGCCTGGCCGCAGCGGATCGATTCCGGGGTTTCGCCGCTGGATCTGTTCTCCATTGCTCGCCTGGACTTCAGTGCGCCCGACGAACAGCGTTTTCCCTGTCTGCGCCTGGCGCGTCAGGCTGCTGAGGCTGGCGGCAGTGTGCCGGCGATGCTCAATGCGGCAAACGAAGTGGCCGTTGCCGCTTTCCTCGAGCGGCGCATCCGCTTCACGGATATCCCGGTTATCATCGATGAAGTGCTGAACCGCGAGGTGCGCACGCCGGTCGAATCGCTCGATGCGGTGCTGATGGCTGACCGACGTGCGCGCGGTGCAGCGCAGGCGTGGTTGCAGGAGCGCGGGCATTGAGCCCGAGGAGGTAGCGATGAGCGCCCTTTATATGGTGGTGGGACTGATTGTCGCCCTGGGCGTACTGGTCACCTTCCACGAGTTCGGACACTTCTGGGTTGCCCGCCGCTGCGGGGTCAAAGTCCTGCGTTTCTCCGTGGGCTTCGGCACGCCGCTGGTGCGCTGGCATGACCGCCATGGCACCGAGTTCGTCGTAGCCGCCATTCCCTTGGGCGGCTACGTGAAGATGCTGGACGAGCGTGAGGGTGATGTGCCTGCCGAACTGCTCGACCGTGCCTTCAATCGCAAGACCGTGTTCCAGCGCATCGCTATCGTGGCGGCCGGTCCGGTGGCCAACTTCCTACTCGCCATCCTGTTCTTCTGGGTGCTGGCCATGCTTGGCAGCCAGCAGATCAGGCCGGTCATCGGCTCTGTGGTGGCGGATAGCCCGGCGGCCATCGCTGGGTTGGCGTCCGGCCAGGAAGTCGTTGCCGTGGACGGCGAAGCCGTCGATGGCTGGAGCAGCGTCAACCTGCAACTGGTACGCCGCCTCGGTGAAACGGGCGAGCTGAGCGTCACGGTGCTGGAGAAGGGGTCGAGCGTTCCCGCGGTGCACCAGGTCCGCATCAGCTCCTGGCTGAAGAACGAAGACAATCCCGATCCCATCGGTGGGCTGGGGATCCAGCCCTGGCGACCCTCTGTCGCACCGCTGATTGCCGAGCTGGACGAAAAGGGCCCTGCCAAGGCTGCCGGCCTGCAGATCGGTGATCGGATCGTCACTCTTGACGGTCGGCAGGTCACGGATTGGCAAGAAGTGGTCTCGCGTGTACGCGCCATGCCAGAGCGCAAGGTGATCCTGGAGGTCGAGCGCGCCGGCCGGAACCAGGAGCTTGCCTTGACCCTGGCGGCCAAAGGCGAGGGCAAGGCCCGCACCGGCTACCTGGGCGCGGGTGTCGCCGGTGGTCAATGGCCGCCCGAAATGCTCCGTGAAGTGAGCTATGGGCCGGTGGCCGCGGTGGGGCAGGCGCTCTCCCGAACCTGGTCTATGAGCCTGCTAACTCTGGATTCTCTAAAGAAAATGGTGCTCGGGCAGCTCTCGGTAAAAAACTTGAGCGGGCCGATAACCATTGCTAAAGTGGCGGGCGCTTCAGCCCAGTCCGGCGTAGGAGATTTTCTGCATTTCCTCGCCTATCTGAGCATCAGCTTGGGGGTTCTCAACCTGTTGCCGATTCCTGTTCTCGATGGCGGGCATCTGCTGTTCTACATGGTCGAGTGGGTGCGAGGTCGCCCATTGTCGGAGCGGGTCCAGGCTTGGGGGATGCAGATTGGCATCAGCCTGGTAGTCGGGGTCATGTTGTTGGCCCTGGTCAACGATCTGAGTCGACTGTAACCGCCATTGGATTTTCGGATCTGCCGCCTTTTGCGGCAGATTCTCTATTTGTCAGTTGGAATAAAAGGACTCCATGAAACGCTTTCTGCTTCCCGCGGCCCTTTCCGCGCTGATGATCGCCCAGGTTCACGCCGAGTCCTTCACTGTTTCCGATATCCGGGTCAACGGCCTCCAACGCGTGTCTGCCGGCAGCGTGTTCGCCGCATTGCCGTTGAACGTCGGCGAGCAGATCGATGATCGCCGCCTGGTCGAAGCGACCCGCTCGCTGTTCAAGACCGGTTTCTTCCAGGACATCCAGCTCAGCCGTGATGGCAATGTGCTGATCGTCAACGTGGTGGAGCGCCCGTCCATCTCCAGCATCGAGATCGAGGGCAACAAGGCCATCACCACCGAAGACCTGATGAAGGGGCTGAAGCAATCCGGCCTCTCCGAAGGCGAAATCTTCCAGCGTGCGACCCTTGAGGGCGTACGCAACGAGCTGCAGCGCCAGTACGTGGCCCAGGGTCGCTACTCCGCCGAGATCGAGACCGAAGTGGTGCCGCAGCCGCGCAACCGTGTGGCGCTGAAGATCAACATCAACGAAGGCACCGTGGCGGCCATCGCCCATGTCAACGTGGTGGGCAACACCGTCTTCTCCGAAGAAGACCTGACCGATCTGTTCGAGCTCAAGACCACCAACTGGCTGTCCTTCTTCAAGAACGACGACAAGTATTCCCGCGAGAAGCTCTCCGGCGACCTGGAGCGCCTGCGCTCCTACTACCTGGACCGCGGCTACATCCACATGGATATCGCCTCCACCCAGGTCTCCATCACCCCGGACAAGAAGCACGTCTACATCACCGTCAACGTCAACGAAGGTGAGAAGTACACCGTCAGCGACGTGAAGCTCTCCGGCGACCTGAAGGTGCCGGAAGAGGAAGTGAAGAAGCTGCTGCTGGTGAAGAAGGGCCAGGTGTTCTCCCGCAAGGTGATGACCACCACTTCCGACCTCATCACCCGTCGCCTGGGTAACGAGGGCTACACCTTCGCCAACGTCAACGGCGTACCCGAGCCGAACGACGAGAACAAGACCGTGTCGATCACCTACGTGGTCGACCCGGGCAAGCGCGCCTACGTCAACCGCATCAACTTCCGTGGCAACACCAAGACCGAGGACGAAGTACTCCGTCGCGAAATGCGCCAGATGGAAGGCGGCTGGGCGTCGACCTACCTGATCGACCAGTCCAAGCAGCGCCTGGAGCGCCTGGGCTACTTCAAGGAAGTCAACGTCGAGACTCCGGCCGTACCGGGCACCGACGACCAGGTCGACGTCAACTACAGCGTGGAAGAGCAGCCGTCCGGCTCGATCACCGCCAGCGTGGGCTTCGCCCAGAGCGCCGGCCTGATCCTTGGCGGCTCGATCAGCCAGAACAACTTCCTGGGTACCGGTAACAAGGTCAGCATCGGCTTGACCAAGTCCGACTACCAGACCCGCTACAACTTCGGCTTCGTCGACCCCTACTGGACTGTCGACGGCGTGAGCCTGGGCTACAACGCCTTCTACCGCAAGACCGATTACGATCAGCTCGACGTAGACGTCTCCAGCTACTCGGTGAACAGCCTGGGTGCCGGCGTCAGCATCGGCTACCCGATCAGCGAGACCTCGCGTCTGACCTACGGCCTGACCGTGCAGCGCGACGACATCGATACCGGCGCCTATACCGTCGACGAGATCTTCGACTTCATCGAGAAGGAAGGCGACAGCTTCACCAACTTCAAGGCGTCCATCGGCTGGTCCGAATCGACCCTGAACAAGGGGGTGCTGGCCAACCGTGGTCACTCGCAGAGCCTGGTGCTGGAAACCACCATTCCAGGCAGCGACCTGTCGTTCTACAAGCTTGATTACCGTGGCCAGATCTTCGCGCCGCTGACCGAAAACTACACGATGCGCTTCCACACCGAGCTCGGTTACGGCGGCGCATACGGCGACACCGATCGTCTGCCGTTCTACGAGAACTACTACGCCGGCGGCTTCAACTCGGTGCGTGGCTTCAAGGACAGCTCCCTCGGTCCGCGCAGTACGCCCAGTAAAGCTCGTAATAACGGTGATGGGCCGGATGACCAGGGCCGCTACACCGACCCGGATCAGGATCCGCAAGCCTTCGGTGGTAACATCATGATCACCGGCGGTGCCGAACTGCTGTTCCCGCTGCCCTTCGTGAAGGATCAGCGCCAACTGCGTACCGTGCTGTTCTACGACATCGGTAACGTGTTCGATACCGACTGTCCGATCTCGACTACCCAGGGTTGTGACGGTGTCAAGTTCCAGGACATGGCCATGTCCGCGGGTGTGGGCCTGACCTGGATTACCGCACTGGGCCCGCTCAGCTTCAGCCTGGCGACCCCGATCAAGAAGCCGGACAACGCCGAAACCCAGATCTTCCAGTTCTCCCTGGGACAGACCTTCTAATTGGCCGTATCGTTGTAATGACAACCATGCTTTGTGCAGGAGTGCATTGTGCGTAAGTTGACCCAGTTCGTCCTGATCACCGCCGCCCTGGCAGCGAGCCCCGCGTTCGCCGACATGAAGATCGCGGTGCTCAACTATCAGATGGCACTCCTCGAGTCGGATGCGGCCAAGCAGTACGCCGTGGACGCCGAGAAGAAGTTCGGCCCCCAACTGACCAAGCTCAAGGCCCTGGAAACCGATGCCAAGGCCCTGCAGGACAAGCTGGTCAATGGTGGCAGCAAGATGTCCAACGCCGAGCGTGAAAAGGCCGAAGGCGACTTCAAGCAGAAGGCCCGCGACTTCCAGTTCCAGTCCAAGGAGCTGAACGAAGCCAAGGCCGTCGCCGACCGCGACATGCTGAAGAAGCTGAAGCCGAAGCTGGACCAGGCTGTGGAGGAAACCATCAAGAAGGGTGGTTTTGACCTCGTGGTCGAGCGTGGTGCCGTGGTCGACGTGAAGCCGCAGTACGACATCACCCGCCAAGTCATCGAGCGCATGAACCAACTGCGCTGATGATGACCGAGCTGTCCTTTACCCTCGCCGAACTGGCCGCGCAGCTCGATGCCGAGTTGCGCGGCGATCCCGCCTTGGTTATTCGCGGGTTGGCTACCTTGCAAGAGGCAGGGGCTGATCAACTCAGCTTCCTGGCCAATCCGCAGTACCGCAAGTTCCTTCCCGACAGCCAGGCCGGTGCCGTCCTGCTGACTGCTGCCGATGCCGAAGGCTTCAGCGGTAATGCACTGGTCGTTGCCAATCCCTACCTGGCCTATGCCGGCCTGTCCCACCAGTTCGACCGCAAGCCCAAGGCAGCGGTTGGCATTCATCCCACTGCCGTGGTCGATGAAGGTGCGCAGGTCGATGCGTCCGCCAGTGTCGGTCCGTATGCCGTGGTCGAAGCAGGCGCGCAGATCGGCGCCAACGTGACCATCGGTGCCCATTGCTTCGTCGGCGCGCGCAGCGTGATCGGCGAGGGCGGCTGGTTGGCGCCCCGCGTAACGCTCTACCACGACGTGCGCATCGGCAAGCGCGTGGTGATCCAGTCGGGTGCCGTGCTGGGTGGCGAGGGCTTCGGCTTCGCCAACCACCAGGGTGTCTGGCAGAAGATCGCGCAGATCGGCGGCGTCACCCTGGGTGATGACGTCGAGATCGGCGCCAATACCACCATCGATCGTGGTGCGCTGTCCGACACCATCGTGGGCAATGGCGTGAAGCTGGATAACCAGATCATGATCGCCCACAACGTGCAGATCGGTGACCACACCGCCATGGCCGGCTGCTGCGGGATTTCCGGCAGCGCCAAGATCGGCAAGCACTGCATGCTTGCCGGTGGTGTCGGCCTGGTCGGCCACATCGAGATCTGCGACAACGTCTTCGTCACCGGCATGACCATGGTCACCCGTTCGATCACCGAGCCGGGCTCCTACTCCTCCGGTACCGCCATGCAGCCTGCGGCTGAATGGAAGAAGAGTGCCGCGCGCATTCGTCAGCTGGATGACATGGCCCGTCGTCTGCAGCAGTTGGAAAAGCGCCTGGCCGCCGTGACCCCAAGCGGAGACGCTCCATCAGATGCGTGATCCACGCATTTTTTGGCGTTTCCCTTTTCTGAACAGGCTCCCCTGAACATGATGGACATCAACGAGATTCGCGAATACCTGCCTCATCGCTACCCCTTCCTGCTGGTGGATCGGGTGGTCGAGCTGGACATCGAAGGCAAGCGCATTCGCGCCTACAAGAATGTCAGCATCAACGAGCCGTTCTTCAATGGCCACTTCCCGCAGCATCCGATCATGCCGGGCGTGCTGATCATCGAGGCCATGGCCCAGGCGGCCGGCATCCTCGGCTTCAAGATGCTCGACGTGAAACCGGCCGATGGCACCCTTTACTATTTCGTCGGCTCCGACAAGCTGCGCTTCCGCCAGCCGGTGTTGCCGGGGGACCAGCTGCAGCTCAACGCCCAGTTCCTCAGCGTCAAGCGCGGCATCTGGAAGTTCGACTGCAACGCCACCGTGGACGGCAAGCCGGTTTGCTCGGCTGAAATCATCTGTGCGGAACGCAAACTATGAGTTTGATCGATCCTCGCGCCATCATCGACCCGCGCGCAAAGCTGGCTGACGACGTAGAAGTGGGCCCCTGGTCCATGGTCGGGCCGGATGTGGAGATCGGCGAAGGTACGGTGATCGGTCCCCACGTGGTGGTCAAAGGCCCCACGAAGATCGGCAAGCACAATCGGATTTTCCAGTTCTCCAGCGTGGGTGAAGATACCCCCGACCTGAAGTACAAGGGCGAACCGACTCGCCTGGTGATCGGCGACCACAACGTGATCCGCGAGGGTGTCACCATTCATCGCGGCACTATCCAGGACCGCTCGGAAACCACCATTGGCGACCACAACCTGTTCATGGCCTACGTCCATGTCGGCCATGACAGTGTGATCGGCAACCATTGCATCCTGGTGAACAACACCGCGCTGGCGGGTCATGTTCACGTGGATGACTGGGCAATCCTCTCCGGTTATACCCTGGTGCATCAGTTCTGCCGTATCGGCGCCCACGCCTTCTCGGGCATGGGAACCACCATCGGCAAGGACGTCCCGGCCTATGTCACGGTCTTCGGCAACCCCGCCGAGGCCCGCAGCATGAACTTCGAGGGCCTGCGCCGTCGTGGTTTCAGCGCCGAGTCGATCCAGGCGCTGCGCCGGGCCTACAAGGTGGTCTACCGCCAGGGCCTGACGGTGGACGAGGCGCTGGCCGAACTGGCTGAAGCCTCCGCGCAGTTCCCGGAAGTCGCGGTGTTCCGCGATTCCATCCAGAGCTCCACCCGCGGCATCACTCGCTGACCATGCAAAGCACCGCACGCAAGCTGCGCGTCGCCCTGGTCGCGGGCGAGGCGTCCGGCGATATCCTCGGCTCCGGTCTCATGCAGGCGCTCAGGCAGCGCCACCCCGACATCGAGTTCATCGGTGTCGGCGGCCCGCGCATGGAGGCCGAAGGGCTGGAGTCGCACTTCCCCATGGAACGCCTCTCTGTCATGGGGCTGTTCGAGGTCCTCGGGCGCCTGCGCGAACTGCTGCGCCGGCGCAAGGACCTGGTGCAGATGCTGATCGCGGCGAAGCCGGATGTGTTCATTGGCATCGATGCGCCGGACTTCAACCTGAACATCGAACTGAAGCTGCGCCAAGCAGGCATCCGCACGGTGCACTACGTCAGCCCGTCGGTCTGGGCCTGGCGGCAGAAGCGTGTGCTGAAGATCAAGCAAGCCTGTGACCTGATGCTGGCGCTCTTCCCCTTCGAAGCGCGCTTCTACGAAGAGCATGCGGTACCGGTGCGCTTTGTCGGCCATCCGCTGGCCAATACCATCCCCCTGGCGGCTGATCGTGCCGGTGCGCGCGAGCGCCTTGGCCTGCCGCAGGACGCCAGCGTCGTTGCACTTCTGCCTGGCAGTCGGGGAGGGGAGGTCGGCAAGCTCGGCGTGCTGTTCCTGGATACTGCCCGACGCCTGCTCCAGGATCGCCCCGGCCTGCGTTTCGTGTTGCCCTGTGCCAGTCCCGAGCGTCGCCTGCAGATCGAAGAGATGCTGGTCGGCCGCGACTTGCCGGTGCAGTTGCTCGACGGCGCTTCCCACGAGGCCCTCGCCGCTTGCGATGCCGTGCTGATCGCCTCTGGTACTGCCACGTTGGAAGCGCTGCTGTACAAGCGGCCGATGGTCGTTGCCTACAAGGTGGCGCCCATGACCTACCGCATTCTCAAGCGCCTGGTGAATAGTCCGTACATCTCGCTGCCGAACCTGCTGGCCGGCCGACTGTTGGTGCCGGAACTGATCCAGGATGCGGCGACGCCCGAGGCGCTGGCCGCGACCCTGACGCCGCTGCTCGACGACGGCAGCGTGCAGACCGAACCCTTCGACGCCATCCATCGCGCCCTGCGCCAGGATGCGTCAGCGCAGGCCGCCGAGGCGGTGCTCGCCCTGATGGAGAAACGCTGATGCAGATGGGCCTGGACTTCACCCTTGTCGAAGAGCTGGTCGCCGGTGTCGATGAGGTTGGCCGTGGTCCGCTGTGCGGTCCCGTGGTCACCGCTGCGGTGATTCTCGATCCGGCTCGGCCGATCAGCGGGTTGAACGATTCCAAGAAGCTCACCGAAGCCAAGCGGGAAAAACTCTTCGACGAGATTCGCGAGAAAGCCCTGGCCTGGTGCATCGCCCGTGCCGATGTGCATGAGATCGACCAGCTCAACATCCTTCACGCCACCATGCTCGCCATGCAGCGCGCGGTGGAAGGCCTGAGCGTCACGCCGAAACTGGCGCTGATCGACGGTAATCGTTGCCCGAAGCTGAAAGTCCCCTCGGCACCGGTGGTGCAGGGTGACGCCAAGGTGCCGGCTATCGCCGCGGCCTCGATCCTGGCCAAGGTCAGCCGCGACCGCGAGATGCAGGAAATGGAAGCGCAGTACCCAGGCTACGGCATCGGTGGGCACAAGGGCTATCCCACGCCCGTGCACCTCGAAGCTCTCAAGCGCCTGGGCCCCACGCCCATTCATCGCCGTTCGTTCGGTCCGGTGCGCGCTTTGCTCGAAGACGCCGGCGGCATCCTGTAACGCCCTGTTATTACTCTGAAAATACTCCAGGCAGGCTGTTCTCCGGTGCGTTGACGCAGCGGCTGCGACGGCTGGCCCATTGATCCCTGTAGCTTTGCGGACAGCCCCGGTACAATCCGGGGCTTGCCGTTTTTCGCGTTTGCCAAGGACCACCATGACCGCCACCTTCGTTCACCTGCGTCTGCACACCGAATTCTCCCTGGTCGACGGCCTGGTGCGGGTCAAGCCGCTGATCAAGGCGGTTGGCGGGGCGGGTATGCCGGCGGTGGCGGTGACCGACCTGAGCAACATGTGCTCGCTGGTAAAGTTCTACAAGACGGCCATGGGCGGCGGCATCAAGCCGATTTGCGGCGCCGACATCTGGCTGGCCAACCGCGACGAGGACGGCCCGCTGACCCGCCTGACCCTGCTGGCGATGAACGCCAAGGGCTATCGCAACCTCACCGAGCTGATTTCTCGCGGCTGGCAGGAAGGCCAGCGCAACGGCGAGATCATCATCGAGCGCCAGTGGGTAAAGGAGGCCGCCGAGGGCCTGATCGCGCTGTCCGGCTCCAAGGAAGGCGAGATCGGCTTGGCCCTGCTGGAAGGCGACGATGCCCTGGCCGACTCGCTGCTTGCCGAGTGGCTGGAAGTGTTCCCGGAGCGCTTTTACCTCGACATCCAGCGCACCAACCGCGTCAACGACGAAGAACACGTGCATGCCGCCGTGGCCCTGGCTGAGCGCAGCGGCGCGCCACTGGTGGCGACCAACGACGTGCGCTTCATCAAGCAGGAAGACTTCGAGGCCCATGAGACCCGCGTGTGCATCGGTGAAGGCCGTGCGCTGGACGATCCGCGCCGCTCGCGTCACTACTCTGACCAGCAGTATCTGAAGAGTCCGGCAGAAATGGCCGAGCTGTTCAGCGATATCCCCGAAGCGCTGGAAAACTCCGTCGAGATCGCCAAGCGCTGCAATATCGAGGTGCAACTGGGCAAGTACTTCCTGCCCAACTTCCCGATCCCCTACGACGACATGGATATCAACCAATATCTGCGCCATGTCTCCTACGAGGGCCTGGAGGAGCGCCTGGCGGTGCTGTGGCCGAAGGAAACCACGCCGAACTACGAAGAGAAGCGGCAGATCTACGTTGACCGTCTGGAGTTCGAGTTGGGCACCATTATCCAGATGGGGTTCCCCGGCTACTTCCTGATCGTGATGGACTTCATCAAGTGGGCCAAGAACAACGGCGTGCCTGTCGGCCCCGGCCGGGGTTCGGGGGCCGGTTCGCTGGTCGCCTACGTGCTGAAGATCACCGACCTCGATCCGCTGGCCTACGACCTGCTGTTCGAGCGTTTCTTGAACCCCGAACGTATTTCCATGCCCGACTTCGATGTCGACTTCTGCATGGAAGGCCGCGACCGGGTGATCGACTACGTGGCCGGCGCCTACGGCCGCAATGCGGTCAGCCAGATCATTACCTTCGGCTCCATGGCCGCGAAGGCGGTGGTGCGTGACGTGGCGCGGGTGCAGGGAAAATCCTACGGCCTGGCCGATAAGCTGTCGAAGATGATTCCCTTCGAAGTGGGCATGACGCTGGAGAAGGCCTTCGAACAGGAGGAAATGCTCCGCGACTTCCTCAAGTCCGACGAGGAAGCCCAGGAAATCTGGGACATGGCGCTCAAGCTGGAAGGTGTCACCCGTGGTACCGGCAAGCACGCCGGTGGCGTGGTGATCGCGCCGACCAAGCTGACCGACTTCGCTCCCATCGCCTGTGACGAGGAGGGCGCCGGCCTGGTGACCCAGTTCGACAAGGACGATGTGGAAGCTGCCGGCCTGGTGAAGTTCGACTTCCTCGGCCTGCGCACCCTGACCATCATCAAATGGGCGATGGAGATCATCCATCGCATCCAGAAGAAGAACGGCGACCCGAATCTGGTCGACATCGACCGCATTCCGCTGGACGACAAGAAGACCTACGACCTGTTGCAGAAGGCTGAAACCACCGCGGTCTTCCAGCTTGAATCGCGTGGCATGAAGGAGCTGATCAAGAAGCTCAAGCCGGACTGTCTGGAAGACCTCATCGCACTGGTGGCGCTGTTCCGTCCCGGTCCGCTGCAGTCGGGCATGGTGGACGACTTCATCAACCGTAAGCATGGTCGCGAAGAGATTTCCTACCCACACCCGGATTACCAGTACGCTGGCCTGGAACCGGTGCTCAAGCCGACCTACGGCATCATCCTGTACCAGGAACAGGTGATGCAGATCGCCCAGGTGATGGCGGGCTACAGCCTCGGTGGTGCGGACATGCTGCGCCGCGCCATGGGCAAGAAGAAGCCCGAGGAAATGGCCAAGCAGCGCGGCGGCTTCATCGAAGGTTGTGCCGGCAACGGCATCGACGCCAACCTCGCGGGCAACATCTTCGATCTGGTGGAAAAGTTCGCCGGCTACGGCTTCAACAAGTCCCACTCGGCCGCCTACGGCCTGGTGTCGTACCAGACCGCCTGGCTGAAGACCCACTGGAAAGCCCCGTTCATGGCTGCGGTACTGACCGCGGATATGCAGAACACCGACAAGGTGGTGACGCTCATCGAAGAGTGCCGCCACATGAAGCTGCGCATTCTCGCGCCGGACGTGAACAACTCGGAGTTCCGCTTCACCGTGGATGAGGACGACCAGATCGTCTACGGCCTGGGCGCGATCAAGGGCGTCGGTGAAGGCCCGGTGGAAGCCATCACCGAGTGCCGCAACGAAGGCGGCCCGTTCAAGAACCTGTTCGACTTCTGCGATCGCATCGATCTCAAACGCGTCAACAAGCGGACCCTGGAAGCGCTGATCCGCGCCGGTGCGCTGGACCGTCTCGGCCCGCACTTCTTTGAGGAGCAGAAGGCCTACCACGCCCACGTCGACATCAACCGCGCCGTGCTGCTGGCCTCCATGGAAGAAGCCGTCAAGGCCGCCGAGCAGACCTCGCGCAGCCATGACAGCGGCCACATGGACCTGTTCGGCGGCGTCTTCGCCGAGCCCGAGGCGGACGTTTACGCCAACCATCGCAAGGTCAAGGAGCTCAACCTCAAGGAGCGCCTGAAAGGCGAGAAGGACACCCTCGGCCTGTACCTGACCGGCCATCCCATCGACGAGTACGAAGGCGAGGTGCGACGTTTTGCCCGCCAGCGCATCGTCGAGCTCAAGCCCGCGCGTGACACTCAGACTGTCGCCGGCCTGATCGTCAACCTGCGGGTGATGAAGAACAAGCGCGGCGACAAGATGGGCTTCGTGACCCTGGACGACCGCTCCGGCCGTATCGAAGCCTCGTTGTTCGCCGAAGCCTTCGCCGCCAACCAGGCGCTGCTGCAGACCGATGCGCTGGTGGTGATCGAGGGCGAAGTCAGCCAGGACGATTTCTCCGGCGGCCTGCGCCTGCGCGCCAAGCGCGTCATGGGCCTGGAAGAGGCCCGCACGTCGCTGGCCGAGAGCCTTCGGGTGCGCGTGCATGCCGATGCGCTCAAGGGCGACCGCCTGCGCTGGCTGGCCGATCTGTGCACCCGCCACCGGGGCAGTTGCCCGGTGACCGTCGACTACAGTGGCGAGTCGGCACGCGCGCTGCTGCAGTTCGGCGAGCAGTGGCGGATCGACCCGGCAGACAACCTGATTCAAGCGCTGCGTGACCAGTTCGGCCGCGACAACGTCTTCCTGAACTACCGCTAGCGTGGCGGTGGCCAAACGCCGCCCGCTCGCCAGTCTCGACCCTCGGCGCCCGATACCGTAAGGTAGGGCGCCTACGGACCAGGCCCAGCCGCCAACAGAACGACGGATAGCCCATGAACCCGAATTTTCTCGATTTCGAACAGCCCATTGCCGACCTGCACGCCAAGATCGAAGAGCTGCGGTTGGTCGGTAACGACAACGCCCTGAACATCACCGACGAAATCTCCCGTCTTCAGGAAAAGAGCAAGGCGCTGACCGAGAACATCTTCGGCAACCTGTCCAGCTGGCAGATCGCCCAGCTCGCTCGCCATCCGCGTCGTCCCTACACCCTCGACTACATCGAGCACATCTTCACCGAGTTCGAAGAGCTGCACGGTGATCGTCACTTCGCCGATGACGCCGCCATCGTCGGCGGCGTTGCTCGCCTGGAAGACCAGCCGGTGATGATCATCGGTCACCAGAAGGGCCGCGAAGTTCGCGAGAAGGTCCGTCGCAACTTCGGCATGCCGCGCCCGGAAGGCTACCGCAAGGCCTGCCGCCTGATGGAAATGGCCGAACGCTTCAAGATGCCGATCCTGACCTTCATCGACACCCCCGGCGCCTACCCGGGCATCGACGCCGAAGAGCGTGGCCAGAGCGAGGCCATCGCCTGGAACCTGCGTGTCATGGCGCGCCTGAAGACCCCGATCATTGCTACCGTGATTGGCGAAGGTGGTTCGGGCGGTGCGCTGGCCATCGGCGTGTGCGACCAGCTGAACATGCTGCAGTACTCCACCTATGCGGTGATCTCGCCCGAAGGTTGCGCCTCGATTCTCTGGCGTACCGCCGAGAAAGCACCGGAAGCGGCCGAGGCCATGGGCATCACCGCCAACCGCCTGAAGGATCTGGGTATCGTCGACAACGTTATCCCGGAGCCGCTGGGCAGCGCCCACCGCGACCCGGCCGCCATGGCCGAGACCATCCGCAATTCCCTGCTCGGCCAGCTCGACACCCTGGGCCAACTAAGTACCGAAGAGCTCCTTGCGCGCCGCTACGAGCGCCTGATGAGCTACGGCGTCGCCTGATCAACGCATTCGGCGCAGTGCGGGTGACGAGGTATCCTTGCCTCGTCCCCGACCCTGCCGACCTGCGCCATGTCTGCTGAATTCGAATCCCGACTGCTGAGTCTCCTCGCTCCCTGGTGTGCTGCGCCGGCTTGGCACGTTGCCTTTTCCGGCGGGCTGGATTCCACCGTCCTGCTGCATCTCCTGGCCGGGCTGGCCCGCCGGCAACCCGTGCCTCCTCTCTCCGCCATTCACGTTCACCACGGCCTGCAGGCCGTCGCTGACGCTTGGCCGGAACATTGTCAGCGGTTCTGCGATGGTATCGGTGTGCCCTTGCGGGTGACGCGCGTGCAAGTCGATGGTGGTGCAAGCCTAGAGCGCGCGGCGCGGGAGGCGCGTTATGCGGCTTTCACCGCGGCGCTGGGGGAGGGGGAATGCCTGCTGACCGGGCAGCACCGTGACGACCAGGCCGAAACCGTTCTTTTCCGGCTTTTCCGTGGTGCCGGAGTGCGCGGCTTGTCCGGAATGGCCGCTTGTCGACCGTTGGGGGCTGGGATGCTGTTGCGTCCGTTGCTGGGCATCAGTCGCGCGGAGCTGGAGAGGTACGCCCGTCGCCATGGGCTGGGTTGGGTCGACGATCCGTCCAATGCTTGCGACGACTTCGACCGCAACTATCTGCGCAACCACGTTGTGCCGGGCATCGTCCAGCGCTGGCCGTCGGCGGTGGAGACCATCGCCCGCAGTGCCGAGCACCTGGCGGAGGCCGATGGGCTGCTCGCCGAACTGGCGCAGAACGACCTGGTGTCGGCCGGAGCCCGAGACGAATACATCGGTATGCAATTGCCCTCACTGGCCGTCGCCGCACTGGCGCAGCTGAGCGAGCCACGCCAGCGCAATGCCCTGCGCCACTGGCTCGCGCCCCTGGCGCGCTTGCCGGACAGTGCCCACTGGGTCGGTTGGCGGGACCTGCGCGATGCTCGCGAAGACGCCGAGCCGATCTGGCGCCTTGCCGATGGCGAGCTGCGCCGTGCCCACGGTCGGCTCTGGTGGCTGGCCAATCCCTGGCTGGGTTTCGTACCGGCCAATCAGAGCTGGCGCGACCCTTCGCAGGTACTTTCGCTGCCGGGCAATGGTGAGTTGCGGTTTGACGGCGAAGCGCCTAAAGGGCCGCTGGAGGTTCGCTACCGGCAGGGCGGAGAAGTGATGGCGCTGGTCGGTCGCGGCAGTCGTGACCTCAAGCGCCTGCTCAACGAAGCAGCGGTGCCGGCTTTCCTGCGCGGCCGTCTGCCGCTGCTCTGGCGAGCCGACGAACTGCTCGGTGTAGCGCTGCTGCCGGGCTTGCGGGTGGAGGCTGGGCAGGGCTGGACCCTGCGCTGGACACCTCCGACGAATGACTCGGGTTTGAGCTGATAGCGGCTTTCCGGTAGACTACGCTCCCGTCTTGTACCGCTCCTGTTGATTCGCCTTCGAATCAGTGGGAGTTCGCTATTTTCACGACGAAGTCGTGAGCCGGGTCTTGTACCCGACACCTTCGCTTCCCCGGCGGCCGAGCCGCCTAAACGCTGACATTCAGGGCTTTTCATGACGCGCTACATCTTCGTCACGGGTGGTGTTGTTTCTTCATTGGGGAAAGGCATCGCCTCGGCTTCCTTGGCTGCCATTCTGGAAGCGCGTGGCCTGAAGATCACGATGCTCAAGCTGGACCCCTACATCAACGTCGACCCGGGCACCATGAGCCCGTTCCAGCACGGTGAGGTGTTCGTCACCCACGACGGCGCTGAGACTGACCTCGATCTGGGCCACTACGAGCGTTTCGTTCGTACCACGATGACCCAGAACAACAACTTCACCACCGGCCGCGTCTACATGGACGTGCTGCGCAAGGAGCGCCGCGGTGACTATCTGGGCGCCACCGTGCAGGTGATCCCGCACATCACCGACGAGATCAAGCGTCGCATCATCAAGGGCGCCGGCGATGCCGATGTGGCCCTGGTTGAAGTCGGCGGTACCGTGGGTGATATCGAATCGCAACCTTTCCTCGAGGCCATCCGCCAGTTGCGCGTGGAGATCGGTTCGCGCCGCGCCATGCTGATGCACCTGACGCTGGTCCCGTACATCGCCACCGCCGGCGAGACCAAGACCAAGCCGACTCAGCACTCGGTCAAGGAACTGCGTTCCATCGGCCTGCAGCCGGACATCCTGATCTGCCGCTCCGACCACCCGGTGGACGTGTCCTCCCGCCGCAAGATCGCCCTGTTCACCAACGTGGAAGAGCGCGCGGTCATCTCGCTGGAAGACGTCGACACCATCTACCGCATTCCGTCGGTACTGCACGCCCAGGGCGTGGACGACCTGGTCGTCGAGCGCTTCGGCCTCGAGTGCGGCCCGGCCGACCTGTCCGAGTGGGACCGCGTGGTCGACGCCAAGCTCAACCCCGAGCGTGAAGTCACCATCGCCATGGTCGGCAAGTACATGGAACTGCTCGACGCCTACAAGTCGCTGATCGAAGCCATGACCCACGCCGGCATCCAGAGCCGCACCAAGGTCAACCTGCGCTACATCGACTCCGAGGACATCGAGCAGCAGGGCACCAGCCTGCTCGAAGGCGCCGACGCCATCCTGGTTCCGGGCGGCTTCGGCCTGCGCGGCGTGGAAGGCAAGATCACCGCCGTGCAGTACGCCCGTGAGAACAAGGTCCCGTACCTGGGCATCTGCCTGGGCATGCAGGTGGCTGTCATCGAGTACGCCCGCAACGTGCTGGGCTGGACCGATGCCAACTCCACCGAGTTCGACAAGTCCAGCGGCCACCCGGTCGTCGGCCTGATCACCGAATGGCAGGACGCTACCGGCGCCACCGAAGTGCGCACCGAGGCTTCCGACCTGGGCGGCACCATGCGCCTGGGCGCCCAGGAGTGCCTGCTGTCCGCCGGCACCCTGGTGCACGATTGCTACGGCAAGGAAGTGATCGTCGAGCGTCACCGTCACCGCTACGAAGTGAACAACAACCTGCGTCCGCAACTGGAAGCTGCCGGCCTGAAGATCTCCGGCCGCTCAGGCGACGGCGCGCTGGTCGAAGTGGTCGAGGCTCCGGATCATCCGTGGTTCGTCGCCTGCCAGTTCCACCCGGAATTCACCTCCACCCCGCGTGATGGCCACCCGCTGTTCAGCGGCTTCGTCAATGCCGCCCTGAAACAAGCCGGGAAAGCCTGAACATGACCCAGAAGATCATCCGCGTCGGTGATATCCAGATCGGCAACGACCTGCCGTTCGTGCTGTTTGGCGGCATGAACGTGCTGGAGTCGCGCGACCTGGCGATGCAGGTCTGCGAAGAGTACGTGAAGGTGACCGAGAAACTCGGCATCCCCTACGTGTTCAAGGCCAGCTTCGACAAGGCCAACCGTTCCTCGATCACCTCGTTCCGTGGTCCGGGCATGGAAGAAGGGCTGAAGATCTTCGAAGAGATCAAGAAGACCTTCAAGGTGCCGGTCATCACCGACGTGCACGAGCCCTACCAGGCCGCTCCAGTGGCCGAGGTCTGCGACATCATCCAGCTGCCGGCCTTCCTGTCCCGGCAGACCGACCTGGTCGTGGCCATGGCCAAGACCAATGCGGTGATCAACATCAAGAAAGCCCAGTTCCTCGCGCCGCAGGAGATGAAACACATCCTGCGCAAGTGCGAGGAAGCGGGTAACGACCAGTTGATCCTCTGCGAGCGTGGCTCCTCCTTCGGGTACAACAACCTGGTGGTGGACATGCTCGGCTTCGGCATCATGAAGCAGTTCGAGTACCCGGTGTTCTTCGACGTGACCCACGCCCTGCAGATGCCGGGTGGCCGCGCCGATTCCGCCGGCGGCCGCCGTGCCCAGGTCACCGACCTGGCCAAGGCCGGCATGAGCCAGGGCCTCGCCGGCCTGTTCCTGGAGGCCCATCCGGACCCCGAGAACGCCAAGTGCGACGGTCCGTGCGCCCTGCGCCTGAACAAGCTCGAGCCTTTCCTGTCCCAGCTCAAGCAGCTGGACGACCTGGTCAAGAGTTTCCCCATTATCGAGACTGCCTGAGAATCGGCTCGATGCCTGCCGCGCTGAGCACGGCAGGCCATTGAGCCGATTCTGATGTCTCACCAGCCGCCCCGTTTATCTCTATCTTCGGAGTGTTATCAAGAATGGCAAAGATCGTCGACATCAAGGGCCGTGAGGTCCTGGACTCCCGCGGCAACCCGACCGTTGAAGCGGACGTGATCCTGGACAACGGCATCGTCGGCAGCGCTTGCGCCCCGTCCGGTGCATCCACCGGTTCCCGCGAGGCGCTCGAACTGCGCGATGGCGACAAGAGCCGTTACCTGGGCAAGGGCGTGCTGAAAGCCGTGGCCAACATCAATGGCCCGATCCGCGACCTGCTGCTGGGCAAGGACGCGGCTGACCAGAAAGGTCTGGATCACGCGATGATCGACCTCGACGGCACCGAGAACAAAGGCAAGCTGGGCGCCAACGCCATCCTCGCCGTGTCCCTGGCCGCCGCCAAGGCCGCTGCCCAGGCCAAGGGTGTGCCGCTGTACGCGCACATCGCCGACCTGAACGGCACCCCGGGCCAGTACTCCATGCCGGTTCCGATGATGAACATCATCAACGGCGGCGAGCACGCCGACAACAACGTCGACATCCAGGAGTTCATGGTCCAGCCGGTTGGCGCCAAGAACTTCGCCGATGCCCTGCGCATGGGCGCCGAGATCTTCCACCACCTCAAAGCCGTGCTGAAAGCCCGTGGCCTGAACACCGCCGTGGGTGACGAAGGTGGCTTCGCGCCGAACCTGGCTTCCAACGAAGACGCCCTGGCCGCCATCGCCGAAGCCGTCGCCAACGCCGGCTACAAGCTGGGCGATGACGTGACCCTGGCCCTGGACTGTGCCTCCTCCGAGTTCTTCAAGGACGGCCAGTACGACCTCGAAGGCGAAGGCAAGGTATTCAGCGCCGAAGGTTTCGCCGACTACCTGGCGGGCCTGACCCAGCGCTACCCGATCATCTCCATCGAAGACGGCATGGACGAGTCCGACTGGGCTGGCTGGAAAGTCCTGACCGACAAGATCGGCGAGAAGGTGCAACTGGTCGGCGACGACCTGTTCGTGACCAACACCAAGATCCTCAAGCGCGGCATCGACGAGAAGATCGGCAACTCGATCCTGATCAAGTTCAACCAGATCGGCTCGCTGACCGAGACCCTGGAAGCCATCCAGATGGCCAAGGCCGCCGGCTTCACCGCGGTGATCTCGCACCGTTCGGGCGAAACCGAGGACAGCACCATCGCTGACCTGGCCGTCGGCACCGCCGCTGGTCAGATCAAGACCGGCTCCCTGTGCCGCTCCGACCGCGTATCCAAGTACAACCAGCTGCTGCGTATCGAAGAGCAACTGGGCGCCAAGGCGCCGTACCGTGGTCGCGCGGAATTCCGCGGCTGATCCGAGTCTGGTACGGTGAAGGGGTGGCAGAAGCCACCCCTTTGCGTATAGGGAGCTGAAGGTTTGAGGTTACGTAGCCCTTACTGGCTGTTCGTCGTGCTGATCCTGGCGCTGGCCGGCCTGCAGTATCGCCTGTGGGTTGGCGATGGCAGCCTGGCGCAGGTGCGCGACCTGCAGAAGCAGATCGCCGACCAGCAGGGCGAGAACGAGCGCCTGCTCGAACGTAACCGCATCCTCGAGGCGGAAGTCGCCGAGCTCAAGAAAGGCACCGAGACCGTCGAGGAGCGTGCCCGTCACGAACTCGGCATGGTCAAGGACAAGGAAACCCTCTACCAGCTCGCGCAATGACCACTCCCGCCTTCTGGGCCATCATCCCGGCCGCCGGCATCGGTTCGCGGATGCGCGCCGACCGCCCCAAGCAATACCTCGACCTTGCCGGTCGCAGCATTCTCGAGCGCACCCTCGACTGTTTCCTCGGTCATCCCCGCCTGAAGGGACTCGTGGTGTGCCTGGCCGCCGACGATCCCTGGTGGCCGACCCTGCCCAGCGCTTCCAATGAGCTGATCCAGTGCGCCGATGGCGGCCGCGAGCGCGCCGATTCCGTGCTCAACGGCCTGCTGCGTCTGACCGAACTGGGCGCCACGCCGGACGACTGGGTACTGGTGCACGACGCCGCTCGCCCGAACCTGGCGCGTACCGACCTGGACCGCCTGCTGGATGAGCTGGAGTTCGACGCCGTAGGCGGCCTGCTCGGCGTGCCCGCGCGGGACACCTTGAAGCGCGTCGGCGCCGATGGCCGCGTGGTCGAAACCATCGATCGCAGCGTGGTCTGGCAGGCCTACACCCCGCAGATGTTCCGTCTCGGCGCCCTGCACCGCGCGCTCGCCGATGCGCTGGTGGCCGACGCGGCCATCACCGATGAGGCGTCTGCCATGGAGTGGGCGGGCTATGCGCCGCGCATGGTGGAAGGGCGGGTGGACAACATCAAGGTCACCACCCCGGAAGACCTGCAGCGCCTGCAGCGTAGCTTCGCCAAGCACTGATTATTGCTGGCGCGGCACTTGACCGGTCGCGGCATATCCGACCTCTGTAGGAGCGAGCTGGCTCGCGAACCTGACAAGCACTGAAGTCGCCGGAAACCTTGTTCGCGAGCCAGCTCGCTTCTACAGACTGCGCCCTGGGCCGAACCCTTGGAGCGGGCTCTGTCCGCGATAGGTTCGAGTCGCGTCGGAAGCCCGTCGCGGACGGAGTCCGCTCTTACAAGAGCAGCTTCAGCCCAGTAGCGGTACTTCGATCAGGAAGCGGAACAGCGCGCCGTGCTGCTCCACTGCCAGGCAATGATAGCCATGACGCCGGGTGTCTTCCGGAATGCCATGGACCGACTGCGAGCAGTCGGTGACCACTTCCAGCAGATCGCCCGGCTTGAGCGTCTCCAGGGTTTCCAGGGTGGCTATGGCGTTGTACGGGCAGTGTTCGCCGCGCAGGTCAAGCGACAGCGTCGGCGTCTTGGTTTCGGACATCGTTGGTCTTCCGTCTACGAGTGAAGCGCTGCGCGTTGAGCTGCACCAGCAGCATGCACAGCGCGAGGCCGGCGAAAGTGATCAGCAGGCCGCCGCCGGGGCCGAACTCCTGCAGCAGATTGAGCTTGGGATAAGGCAGCGCGAGGCTGGTGCCAAGCTGGTCCCAGAACACCGCGACCAGGGTGCCGCCGATCACGTTGCCGACGCCGACCACCCAGAAATGCACCTGGCCTTCCATCGAGCGGTACATCCAGCCGGTCTCGCAGCCGCCGGCCAGCACGATGCCGATGCCGAACAGCACGCCGCCGATCACGGCGTTCGGTCCCATCCAGAAGATCTTCGGTGGCAGGCCGTTGTGGATCGCCGCGAAAGTGCCGATGCAGGCAGCGGCCATGCCCAGCAGGATGCCCAGTGCGGCCTGGGTCCGGCCGGTGGTCCAGAGGTCGCGGGCGGCGCTGGTGAAGCAGATCTGCGCGCGCTCGATCAGGCCGCCGAACAGCAGGCCGAACAGGCAGGCCATGCCCAGCACCAGCGAGACTTCGAAGCGCCAGGCAGCGAACAGCGCGGCGAGCGCCAGTACGCCCATGCCCAGGCGCCATTGCAGCTTGGCGCGGCGAGCGAGGGCTTCGGCACTCGGCAGGGCTGCCGCCTTGCCGCCAACCTTCAACGGAATGCGCAGGAAGGGCAGCAGGCTGATCTTCACGCCGAACCAGGCGCCGATCACGGTGGAGAACATGAAGGCCCAGGCGTGCACCGAGAACATCGGGATACCGGTGAAGAAGGCTGCCAGGTTGCAGCCCATCGCCAGGCGTGCGCCGAAGCCGGCAATCACGCCGCCTATCAAGCCCTGCAGCAGGCGGCGCTTGCTGGTCGGCCAGCGCAGGCTGACGTTACCGGCCCAGAGCGCACAGACCAGCGCGCCGAGGAACATGCCGATGATCATCACGCCATCGATGCGATCCAGCGGCGTGCCCTGCAGGCCGATGATCTTGAAGTAGCTCCATTCCTGCGGCTGCAGGCCGAACCAGGACAGTATGTGGCCGCCCCAGCGGGTGAACTCGCCGGTGACGGCCCAGAAGGTGCCGGTCATGGCGAAGTAGTAAGCCGAGATGACCCCCAGGGCAACCAGGGTTGGCAGTGGCGACCAGAAGCGCAGTAGATAGCGCTCGCGGAAGGAAGAAAGGGCTGACATCTCGTCGTCCTTGATCCGAAGGGTGGGAAACCGCCCATTCTAGCCAAGGCCACTTTCAGCCGCTTGCTTCATGGCAAAGGAGCGGGCTGAAGATGCTGTAGGCCTTCCTTGAGGTGATCCACCAGTTGCCGCACCTTGGGCGACAGGTGCCGCTGCTGCGGATAAAGCGCCCAGACCCCGGTATTGGGCGGCTGATGATGGTCCAGCAAGGAAACCAGGCGGCCGCTGCGCAGGTGTTCCAACACATAGTAATCCGGCAGTTGGCACAGGCCGAAGCCGCGCAACGCCGCGTCCAGCACCGCCTGGCCGCTGTTGCAGCGCCAGTTGCCCTGCACCCGGTGCTGGGTTTCGCGGCCGTCCTCGAGGAAACTCCACTGGTCGCTGCTGCCCACCAGGCAATTGTGTTGCGCGAGCTCTGCCACACTGTGTGGCGCGCCGTGGTGGGCGAGGTAGCCCGGCGTTGCACAGAGGTACATCACCCTCGGCGCCAGACGGGTTGCCACGAGCCGGGAGTCGCTCAGGCGCCCCAGGCGGATCGCCAGGTCGAAGCCTTCGTGGAACAGGTCGAGTTGGCGATTGGACAGCTCTATCTCCACGCGCAACTGTGGAAACTGCTCCATGAACCCGTTCACCAGTGGCACCACGAACCGCTCGCCGTAAGCCACCGCGCAGGTCATGCGCAGCAGTCCCTTGGGCTCGGCAGATAGATCGCTCACCGCCCGCAAGGCTTCCTCGCGAGCGTCCTGCAGGCGCCGGCAATGCTGCAGGAAGGTCTGGCCGGCTTCGCTCAGCGTCACCTTTCGGGTGTTGCGGTAAAGCAGGCGCGTCTGCAGGCGCTCCTCCAGCCGCGCGACCTGGCGGCTGACGTGGGATGAAGATACGCCGAGGCGCTCGGCGGCGGCGGTGAACTGACCGGTTTCGGCGACGGCAACGAATTCGTCCAGCCCTTCCCAGCGGTGCATGTGGATTGTCCCTGTATAGCAATAATGTTTTGATTATTGCCTGATTATTCCCTGACAGGAGGTTTTCTACACTTCCAAGGCTTTGGGGCGCACTTTTCGTCGGCCGCCCCGAATGTTCCCCGACGGGGCTCCGGCCCGTCCCGGTTTCTCGGCCGTCGCGCCGAACCCGTCCGCCCCAGGCGGGCGTTGTCGTTTCCTTCGTTCAGGAGTTTCCAGATGATCAAGTCCCGTGCTGCCGTTGCCTTCGCCCCCAACAAGCCGTTGGAAATCGTCGAAGTCGATGTGGCGCCGCCGCAGAAGGGTGAAGTCCTGGTGCGCATCGTCGCCACCGGCGTCTGCCACACCGACGCGTACACCCTGTCCGGCCAGGATTCCGAGGGTGTGTTCCCGTGCATCCTGGGTCATGAAGGTGGCGGTATCGTCGAAGCGGTGGGCGAGGGCGTGACTTCGCTGAAAGTGGGTGACCATGTGATCCCGCTGTACACCGCCGAATGCCGCGAGTGCAAATTCTGCAAATCCGGCAAGACCAATCTCTGCCAGGCCGTGCGTGCCACCCAGGGCAAGGGCCTGATGCCCGATGGCACCAGCCGCTTCTCCTACAAGGGCGAGCCGATCTACCACTACATGGGCTGCTCGACCTTCTCCGAGTACACCGTGCTGCCGGAAATCTCCCTGGCGAAGATCCCCGAGGAAGCGCCGCTGGAGAAGGTCTGCCTGCTCGGCTGCGGCGTCACCACCGGCATCGGTGCGGTGCTCAATACCGCCAAGGTGGAGGAGGGCGCTACCGTCGCCATCTTCGGGCTGGGCGGCATCGGCCTGGCGGCGATCATCGGCGCGAAGATGGCCAAGGCCTCGCGCATCATTGCGGTGGACATCAACCCGGCGAAGTTCGATATCGCCAAGGAGTTGGGCGCCACCGATTTCGTCAATCCGAAGGATCACCAGAAGCCGATCCAGGAAGTGATTGTCGAAATGACGGACGGCGGCGTGGACTATTCCTTCGAATGCGTAGGCAACGTCCAGCTGATGCGTGCGGCGCTGGAGTGCTGCCACAAGGGCTGGGGCGAATCCACCATCATCGGCGTCGCCGGTGCCGGCCAGGAAATCAGCACCCGTCCGTTCCAGCTGGTTACCGGGCGCGTCTGGCGCGGTTCCGCCTTCGGCGGCGTGAAAGGCCGCACCGAGCTGCCGAGCTACGTGGAAAAGGCGCAGAAGGGCGAGATCCCGCTGGATACCTTCATCACCCACACCATGGGCCTGGAGAAGATCAACGAAGCCTTCGACCTGATGCATGAAGGCAAGAGCATCCGCTCGGTCATCCACTACTGATCGAACCGCCGGGCGCCTTGTGCGCCCGCCCTCACAGGAGGCTCCATGACGGATTCCATCGAACTGATCAGCAGCCAGAAGAGCTTTGGCGGCTGGCACCAGCGCTATCGCCATCGCTCCGAGACGCTCGGCTGCGAGATGGTCTTTGCGGTCTACCTGCCGCCGCAGGCCGAGCCAGAGGCGGGCCTTCCGGTGCTTTACTGGCTGTCCGGCCTGACCTGCACCGACGAGAACTTCATGCAGAAGGCCGGCGCCCAGCGCGTGGCCGCGGAACTCGGGATTGTGATCGTTGCGCCGGATACCAGCCCGCGCGGGCCGGAAGTGCCGGGCGATCCGGATGGCGCGTGGGACTTCGGCCTTGGTGCCGGCTTCTACGTCAATGCCACGCAAGAACCCTGGGCCCGCCATTACCGCATGCACGACTACGTGGTGCAGGAACTGCCGGCGCTGATCGAAGCGAATTTCCCGGTATCCCGGAAACGCGGCATCAGCGGGCATTCCATGGGCGGCCATGGCGCATTGATCTGCGCGCTGCGAAATCCGGGGCGCTACCTGTCGCTGTCCGCCTTTGCCCCCATCACTCATCCGAGCGATTGCCCCTGGGGACAGAAGGCGCTGGGTCGCTTCCTGGGCGAAGATCCGGCGGCGTGGCGCGAGTGGGACGCGGTGGAGTTGCTGGCCAACGCCAGCGAGCGCCTGCCGATCCTGGTCGACCAGGGCGAGCGTGACGACTTCCTCGCTGTGCAACTCAAGCCCGAAGCGCTGCGCGAAGCCGCCGCTGCGGTCGGTCATCCGCTGGACCTGCGCCTGCAGCCCGGTTACGACCACAGCTATTACTTCATTGCGAGCTTCATCGAAGATCACCTGCGCCACCATGCCGCGGCGCTCTGCGGCTGACACCCTGGGCGCAGTGATCCGGTAGAATCGACGCCCTGACATCAACAGGGCGTTTTTTCATGCGTATCGGACATGGCTACGACGTGCACCGCTTCGGCGAGGGAGACTTCATCACCCTTGGCGGCGTGCGTATTCCCCACAAGTTCGGGCTCGTTGCCCACTCCGACGGCGACGTGCTGTTGCACGCGCTTTCCGATGCCTTGCTGGGCGCCTGCGCGCTGGGCGATATCGGCAAGCACTTCCCTGATACCGACCCGCAGTTCAAGGGGGCCGACAGTCGCGCACTGTTGCGCCACGTGCTGAGCCTCGTGGAAGCCAAGGGCTGGAAGGTGGAAAACGTCGACACCACCATCATCGCCCAGGCGCCGAAGATGGCGCCGCACATCCAGAACATGCGCGAGACCATCGCCACCGACCTGAAGGTCGAACTGGACCAGGTCAACGTCAAGGCCACCACCACCGAGAAACTTGGCTTCACCGGGCGCGAAGAGGGCATCGCGGTCCACGCCGTCGCTTTGCTGGGGCGCGCATGACCGAGTTGGAACTGCTGGGCCCGCGCGCCCATGGCGAAGCTTGCGGGCAGGCTGTGCTCAAGGCGGTGGCCGAAGACTTCCAGGTCGACGAAGTGCTGGATATCCCGCTCTCCGGCGATGGCGAGCATCTGTGGCTGCGGGTGGAGAAACGCGGCCTGAACACCGAGGAAGCGGCGCGCCGTCTCGCCCGTGCCGCGGGCGTCCCGGTGAAGATGATCAGCTATGCCGGTCTCAAGGACCGCCAGGCGCTGACCCGCCAGTGGTTCAGTCTGCACTTGCCGGGGAAGTCCGATCCGGACCTGACTGCCGCCGAGGACGACACTCTGCGAATCCTCGAGCGCAATCGCCATCGCCGCAAACTGCAGCGCGGTGCACATTCGGCCAACGGCTTCACCTTGCGCCTGACCGAGCTGCAGGCACAGCGCGAGCAGCTCGAAGCGCGCCTGAAGGCCATCGTGGCCCAGGGCGTACCGAACTACTTCGGCACCCAGCGCTTCGGCCATGGTGGCGGCAACGTCTTCGATGCTCGTGGCTTCGCCGAGCGCGGCAAGCTGCCGGAGCATCGCAACATGCGCTCGCGCCTGCTCTCGGCAGCGCGCAGCTATGTCTTCAACCAGGTGCTGGCTCGCCGGGTGGCCGAAGGCACCTGGAACCAGGCGCTGGTCGGCGACCTGTTGGCGTTCACCGACAGCCGCAGCTTCTTCCCCGCCGGCGAAGCGGAATGCTCCGACCCGCGTCTCGCCGCACTCGACCTGCACCCCACCGGCCCCATGTGGGGCGAGGGTGATTCACCCGCGGCGAACCGGCCGGGAGATATCGAACGCAGCGTGCAGCAAGCGGAGATGGCGCTTTGCCAGTGGCTCGCCAGTGCGGACATGGCGCACGAACGGCGCATTCTGCGCCTCCCCATCCCGGGCCTTACATGGCATTATCCCGCCCCTGACATTCTGCAACTGGAATTCGTCCTGCCGGCTGGCTGCTTCGCCACCGTGGTAGTGCGCGAGCTGATCGACCTCGTGCCGGCAGGGCAGACGGAAAGCCCATGCGCATATTGATTGCCAACGACGACGGGGTCACTGCACCCGGTATCGCCGCGCTTCACGACGCGCTGTCCGATTATGCGGACTGCATCGTGATCGCCCCGGAAGCCGATCGTAGCGGAGCGAGTAGTTCGCTGACGCTGGATCGGCCGCTGCATCCCCATCGCCTGGGCAATGGTTTCATCAGCCTCAACGGCACTCCGACCGACTGCGTGCACCTGGGCCTCAACGGTCTGCTCGAAGAAGTGCCGGAGATGGTCGTCTCGGGTATCAATCTCGGCGCCAACCTGGGCGATGACGTGCTCTACTCGGGTACCGTGGCCGCAGCCCTGGAAGGGCGTTTCCTGTCCCGGCCGGCCTTCGCCTTCTCGCTGTGTTCGCGCTTGACGGACAACCTGCCGGCCGCGATGCATTTCGCCCGCCTGCTGGTGGAGTCCCACGAGAAGCTCGATCTGCCGCCGCGTACCGTGCTCAACGTGAATATCCCCAACCTGCCGCTGGAGCGCATCAAGGGCATCCAGCTGACTCGCCTGGGGCATCGTGCTCGCGCCAAGCCGCCGGTCAAGGTGGTCAACCCGCGCGGCAAGGAAGGCTACTGGATTGCCGCCGCCGGCGACGCCGAAGACGGCGGCGAGGGCACCGATTTCCATGCCGTCATGCAGGGGTATGTGTCGATTACGCCACTGCAGATGGACCGGACCTTCCGGGAGGCGTTCAATGTCCTTGGCGACTGGCTCGGAGGGCTCGACCATGGCCAATGAATTGTCCCGCCGCGGCGGCATCGGCATGACCTCCCAGCGTACCCGTGAGCGGCTGATCCAGCGTTTGTACGAAGAGGGGCTGTCCAACGCCCACGTGCTGGAAGTAATCCGCCGTACCCCGCGCCATCTGTTCGTCGATGAAGCGCTGTCGCACCGCGCCTACGAAGATACCGCGCTGCCCATCGGGCACAACCAGACCATTTCGCAGCCCTTCATGGTGGCGCGGATGACCGAGTTGCTGCTGGCTGCAGGCCCGTTGGACAAGGTACTGGAGATCGGCACCGGCTCCGGGTACCAGACCGCCGTGCTGTCGCAACTGGTGGAGCGGGTGTTCTCCGTCGAGCGCATCCAGGCCCTGCAGGACCGCGCCAAGGAGCGACTTGCGGAGCTAAACCTGAGAAATGTTGTCTTTCGTTGGGGCGATGGCTGGGAAGGCTGGCCCGCCCTGGCGCCTTACAACGGCATCATCGTCACCGCAGCTGCGGCCGAGGTCCCGCAGGCATTGCTGGACCAGCTGGCGCCCGGGGGGCGGCTGGTGATTCCGGTAGGCGGCGGCGAGGTGCAGCAACTGATGCTGATCGTCCGCACCGAGGACGGCTTCCAGCGGCAGGTGCTGGACTCCGTCCGCTTTGTCCCGCTGCTCAACGGTCCGCTAGGCTGAGAGCAGGCCGGTCAAGGCTGCGGTTACTGTCGGCCAGTGAGGCTGGACGTCAATTCATGGATAAGGGGGATGGGTGAGCTTGACAGCGACCCTGTGTCAACGGAACTGGATCAAGGGCCTGGGCCACGCTGTGGTGGCCATTGCCGTCTGCTCTCTGCTGGCGGCCTGTTCTTCGACTTCGCGCAGTACCACAACCGTGGTGGACCGCAACGCCCAGCAGAAGCCGGCTGTCACCAGTGGCCAATATGTGGTGCGCCCCGGTGACACGTTGTACTCCATCGCCTTCCGCTATGGCTGGGACTGGAAAGCCCTGGCTGCGCGCAACAACATCTCCGCGCCCTATACCATTCGCCCAGGCCAGGCCATTCGCTTTGACGGCGGATCGACGGCTGCACCGTCTGTCGCCAAAGGTGCTACGCCTGTCGCGCCAGTTGTTGTCAACAAACCGACATCTACCCCGGCGACCGCCAGCAAACCGACCACGCCCGCCGTCACCGCACCAGCACAACCGCCCGCCAGCGGCGGAACTCCGGCGGTTGCAGGGGGGGCGCCGGGAGGCTGGATCTGGCCAACCAATGGCACGCTTATTGGGCGCTTTGCATCAAACGGCAGTTTGAATAAAGGGATTGATATAGCCGGACAATTGGGCCAGCCTGTCCTGGCTGCGTCTAATGGCACGGTGGTGTATGCCGGTAGTGGTTTGCGGGGCTACGGCGAACTCGTGATCATCAAGCACAGCGATACCTACGTAAGCGCCTACGGTCACAACCGTAGGTTGCTGGTGCGGGAAGGGCAACAGGTCAAAGTCGGGCAGAACATTGCCGAGATGGGCTCCACAGGGACTGACCGGGTGAAGCTGCACTTCGAGATTCGCCGCCAGGGTAAGCCTGTAGATCCGCTGCAATACTTGCCAAGTCGTTGACGGTAGCTGTTCCCCTGCGTGGGTGAGCGGGCCTCGGTGTCCTAAGGATAAGGTCGCACCGGGACTTGTTGTCGAACTCAGCAAGGGATAACGACATGGCACTTAAAAAAGAAGGGCCGGAGTTTGACGTCGATGATGAAGTGCTCCTCCTGGAGCCTGGCATCATCCTCGAAGAATCATTTGCCGAAGAGCAGGTATCGCTTCGAGTCACTCCTAAAGCCACCTCACTCTCCTCTCTCAAGCAACACAAGCACATCGATTACAGCCGCGCGCTCGACGCGACCCAGTTGTATCTGAATGAAATCGGTTTCTCGCCGCTTCTGACCCCGGAAGAGGAAGTCCACTTTGCGCGACTCGCGCAGAAGGGCGACCCGGCCGGCCGGCGACGGATGATCGAAAGCAACCTGCGTCTGGTGGTGAAGATCGCGCGACGGTACGTCAATCGCGGCCTTTCCCTGCTCGACCTGATCGAAGAGGGCAACCTTGGGCTGATCCGCGCGGTGGAGAAATTCGACCCGGAGCGCGGCTTCCGTTTCTCCACCTACGCGACTTGGTGGATTCGTCAGACCATCGAGCGGGCCATCATGAACCAGACCCGCACCATTCGATTGCCGATTCACGTGGTGAAGGAGCTCAACGTCTACTTGCGGGCCGCTCGCGAGCTGACCCACAAACTGGACCACGAGCCGTCGCCCGAGGAAATCGCCAACCTGCTCGAGAAGCCGGTGGAAGAGGTCAAGCGGATGCTCGGTCTGAACGAGCGCGTCACTTCGGTGGATGTCTCTCTCGGCCCTGACTCGGATAAGACGCTGCTCGATACCCTGACCGATGATCGTCCAACCGACCCCTGTGAGTTACTGCAGGACGACGATCTCAGCGAGAGCATCGATCAGTGGTTGTCGGAGCTGACCGATAAGCAGCGCGAGGTGGTGATTCGTCGCTTTGGCCTGCGCGGCCATGAAAGCAGCACCCTGGAGGAGGTTGGCCAGGAAATCGGCCTGACCCGCGAGCGAGTTCGGCAGATCCAGGTTGAGGCCCTCAAGCGTCTGCGCGAGATCCTCGAGAAAAACGGCCTGTCGAGCGACGCGCTGTTCCAGTAGCTGCCAAGTCGACAATGAAGAAGCCCGGATGAATCCGGGCTTTTTTATGCGCTCTGATGTAAGCATTCGCTTACATAGCGTGTGAGTGTTCAGCTTGAAGAGTCGCCAGCTTTGACTTCTATTTTTCTTATCTTATTGTTTTTAAAGGATTTTATTTTTATCCCGGCTGCGAGACCGGCTGGGTGCGCGGAAGTGCCCCAGTTGCTGAGTTCCGGCAGGGGGGTAATATCACTCCTGCGTACACGGAAAGGCGCAGACCGGTAAGGATGTCGGTCAGGAGCACCGCGGGAAGCGGTTCATCAGGATGATGAAAAAAGGAAGAAAGAGTGGGCGGGTTATCCCGCCCCTTTTTTTTGCCTGCAAGAAAGTGATGTCCGGATATAGAAAGGCCCGCACTGAGCGGGCCTTTCGTGTTTTGGTTGGCAGCGCGAATCAGCGCTCCAGGTACTGCATCTTGTTCGGCTTGCCGTCCCACTCTTCGGCGTCCGGCAGGGAATCCTTCTTCTCGGTGATATTCGGCCATACATCGGCCAGATCCTTGTTCAGCTCGATGAACTCCTGCATGCCATCCGGGACCTCGTCCTCGGAGAAGATCGCCTGTGCCGGACATTCCGGTTCGCACAGGGCGCAGTCAATGCACTCATCCGGGTGGATGACCAGGAAGTTCGGGCCTTCGTAGAAGCAGTCCACCGGGCATACTTCCACGCAGTCGGTGTATTTGCACTTGATGCAGTTGTCGGTGACGACGAAGGTCATTTCTAATTTTCTCCTCAGGCGGGCGGCTAAGCGCGCGCGATTCTAGCAGCTTGTCCAGCGGTTCGTCAGACTCGCGTCTTCCATGCATATAACAATTCGAGAGCTTGACGTGGTGTCAGGTCGTCGGGGCTGACACGCATCAGCTCTTCAACGATCGGGTGCGGCAGGCTGGCGAACAGATCGCTTTGCAGCGGCGCCGGGCTTTTCGGGTCGCTCGAGCGTGGTGCTTCGTGGGGCAGGCTGGTGGTTTCCAGGCGCGCCAAGTGTTCACGGGCGCGCTGAATGACCGCACCCGGCACGCCAGCCAATTGCGCCACCGCCAGGCCGTAACTCTGACTTGCCGGACCAGGCAGCACGTGGTGCAGGAAGACGATGCGTTCGTTGTGTTCGGTGGCGTTGAGGTGCACGTTCGCCACCGCCGGTTCGCTTTCCGGCAGCACGGTCAGCTCGAAATAGTGGGTGGCGAACAGGGTGAAAGCTCGCAGTTTCGCCAGGTGTTCAGCCGCGGACCAGGCCAGCGACAGGCCGTCGAAGGTGCTGGTGCCGCGGCCCACTTCGTCCATCAGCACCAAGCTGCGGTCGCTGGCGTTGTGGAGGATGTTCGCGGTTTCGCTCATTTCCACCATGAAGGTGGAGCGACCGCCAGCGAGGTCGTCGGAAGAGCCGATACGGGTGAAGATCCGGTCCACCAGCGACAGTTCGCAGCGCGCCGCCGGCACAAAACTACCTATGTGCGCTAGCAGCACGATAAGCGCTGTTTGCCGCATATAGGTCGATTTACCGCCCATGTTCGGGCCGGTTATCACCAGCATGCGAGTGTCTTCATCGAGGTTCAGGTCGTTGGCGACGAACGGCGTATCCAGTACCTGCTCGACCACGGGGTGGCGGCCCTGCTCGATGAGAATGCCGGATTCCTCGACAAAGCGCGGGCGGTTCAGATCGAGGTTCAGCGCGCGCTCGGCGAGGTTGGACAGCACATCCAGTTCGGCCAGGGCAGCGGCGGTGTCCTGCAGCGGCGCCAATTGGCCGATCAGCAGTTCCAGCAGTTCCTCGTAAAGCTGCTTCTCGCGGGCCAGGGCGCGGCTCTGGGCCGATAGCGCCTTGTCTTCGAAAGCCTTCAGTTCCGGGGTGATGAAGCGCTCGGCGCCTTTCAGGGTCTGGCGGCGAATATAATCGGCGGGGGCCTGTTCGGCCTGCACGCGCGGCAGTTCGATGTAGTAACCGTGGATGCGGTTGTAGCCGACTTTCAGGTTCGGCAGGCCGGTGCGGGCTTTTTCGCGGGTTTCCAGGTCCATCAGGTACTGGCCGGCGTTCTCGCTGAGCATCTGCAGTTCATCCAGCTCGGCATCGTAGCCGCGGGCGATGACGCCGCCGTCGCGGATCACTGCAGGCGGGTTTTCGATCACCGCCCGGGCCAGCAGGTCGGCCAGCTCGGGGTAGGTGCGGATGCTGACGGCCAACTCGCCCAGGTGCGGGGATTCCAGCTCGGTCATGCCGTTCTGCAGTTCAGGCAGGGCCGCGAGGGCGTCGCGCAGACGAGCGAGGTCGCGCGGGCGGGCATTGCGCAGGCCGATACGGGCGAGGATACGTTCGACGTCGCCGATTTCCTTCAACTGCGGCTGGAGGATTTCGAAGCGATAACGCTCCAGCAGGCAGGTGATCGAGTCCTGGCGGGCTTCCAGCACCGCGCGGTCGCGCAGCGGACGGTTCAGCCAACGGGTCAGCAGGCGGCTGCCCATGGCGGTCTGGCAGCGGTCCACCACCGATTGCAGGGTGTTGTCACGGCCGCCAGCCAGGTTGATGTCCAGTTCCAGGTTGCGGCGCGTGGCACCATCGAGGATTACGGTATCGTCGATGCGCTCGTGACGCAGGCTGCGCAGGTGTGGCAGGGCAGTACGCTGGGTTTCCTTGGCGTAAGCGAGCAGGCAGCCGGCGGCGCCGATGGCGAGAGTCAGTTCCTGGCAGCCGAAGCCCTTGAGATCCTGGACGCCGAATTGCTGGCACAGGCTCTTCTTCGCCGAGTCGCGATCGAAGTCCCAGGGCGCGCGGCGATGCGCGCCACGGCGTTTCTCCGCCGGCAGGCCCTGAGGCCAGTCGTCGGGGATCAGCAGCTCGGCGGGATTCAGGCGCTCCAGTTCGGCGAGCAGGGTTTCCCAGCCCTTGATTTCCTGGACGTTGAACCGGCCGCTGGTGATGTCCAGCACGGCCAGGCCGAACAGGCGCTCATCACCCAGCACGGCAGCAATCAGGTTGTCCCGGCGCTCATCTAGCAGCGCTTCGTCGCTGACGGTGCCGGGAGTGAGAATACGTACGACCTGGCGCTCCACCGGCCCCTTGCTGGTGGCCGGGTCGCCGATCTGCTCGCAGATCACCACTGATTCGCCGAGCTTCACCAGCTTGGCCAAGTAGCCCTCGGCGGAGTGGAACGGGATGCCCGCCATCGGGATGGAGTTGCCGGCAGACTGTCCGCGCGCGGTGAGAGTGATGTCCAGCAGCTTGGCGGCCTTCTTGGCGTCCTCGTAGAACAGCTCGTAGAAGTCGCCCATACGGTAGAACATCAGTTGATCCGGGTGCTGGTTCTTCAGCTTCCAGTACTGCTGCATCATCGGTGTGTGGGCGGAGAGGTCGCTCTGACTCATGGCTTCTGGCTGTCCGGCTTCAACATGCAAAAGCGCCTAGTGTACGGTATCCGCCTGGCCTTCTTTAACCCCGGAGCGCACTGTGTCCGTTACCGATTCCTTTATTACAGACCTCTCTGCCCGATTGGGCGCTCGATTGGCTGCCAAGACATTACGCGTCACCACCGCCGAATCCTGCACCGGTGGTGGCATCGCCGAGGCGATCACGCGCGTCTCCGGGAGTTCCGCCTGGTTCGAAGCGGGCTACGTCACTTATTCCAATACCCAGAAGACCCGCCAGTTGGACGTGCCGGCCGAGCTGTTTCCAAGGGTCGGCGCGGTGAGTCGGGAGGTGGTCGAGGCCATGGTTGCTGGCGCTTTGCCTCGCAGTGGTGCGGATATCGCCGTGGCGGTGAGCGGTATTGCCGGGCCGGATGGCGGTTCTGCCGAGAAGCCGGTAGGCACTGTCTGGCTGGCTTGGCGCAAAGGTGAAAAGGTGTACAGCGAACGCCGTCTGTATGCCGGTGATCGGGAAGCGGTACGCCGGCAGACGGTGGCGACCGCTCTGGAAGGGCTATTGCGACTGGCGGACGGGGAAAATCCGATTCAGGGGTAGGCGAGCGGCTTGCCCTGTGGAATAATACTGGCTACTTATACAGTTGTTCGTGGCCGCCCGGCCGCCTGACTTCGCGAGGACTTCAATGGACGACAACAAGAAGCGCGCCCTGGCCGCGGCCCTGGGACAGATCGAACGCCAATTCGGCAAAGGCGCGGTCATGCGCATGGGCGACCATGAGCGCCAGGCTATCCCCGCCATCTCCACCGGCTCGCTGGGTCTGGACATTGCGCTGGGCATCGGCGGTCTGCCGAAGGGCCGTATCGTCGAGATCTACGGTCCGGAATCCTCGGGTAAGACCACCCTGACCCTGTCGGTCATCGCCCAGGCCCAGAAAGCCGGCGCCACCTGCGCCTTCGTCGACGCCGAGCACGCGCTGGACCCGGATTACGCCGGCAAGCTGGGCGTCAACGTCGACGACCTGCTGGTATCCCAGCCGGACACCGGCGAACAGGCGCTGGAAATCACCGACATGCTGGTGCGTTCCAACGCCGTTGACGTGATCATCGTCGACTCCGTGGCGGCCCTGGTGCCCAAGGCCGAAATCGAAGGTGAGATGGGCGATCAACACGTCGGCCTGCAGGCCCGCCTGATGTCCCAGGCGCTGCGCAAGATCACCGGCAACATCAAGAACGCCAACTGCCTGGTCATCTTCATCAACCAGATCCGCATGAAGATCGGTGTGATGTTCGGCAACCCGGAAACCACCACCGGTGGTAACGCGCTGAAGTTCTACTCCTCCGTTCGTCTCGACATCCGCCGGACCGGCGCGGTGAAGGAAGGCGACGAGGTGGTCGGTAGTGAAACCCGCGTCAAGGTCGTGAAGAACAAGGTCGCCCCTCCGTTCCGTCAGGCCGAGTTCCAGATCATGTACGGCCGCGGCATCTACCGCACTGGCGAAATCATCGACCTGGGCGTGCAGCTGGGCCTGATCGAGAAGTCCGGCGCCTGGTACAGCTACCAGGGCAGCAAGATCGGCCAGGGCAAGGCCAACGCCGCCAAGTTCCTGGAAGACAACGCCGAGATCTGCAACACCCTCGACAAGGCCATCCGCGAACAACTGCTGACCAACCAGCCAGCGCCGACCAAGGCCGAACTCGCTGCGGCTGAGGCCGAAGCGGAAGCTGAAGCCGATTATTGATCGCGATGACCAGCGAGCTCGATAACCTCGTCGCGGTGCGACGGGTCGCCATGGACCTGCTGGCAAGACGCGAGCATGGCCGGGCAGAGCTCTCGCGCAAGCTGCGGCAACGCGGCGCCACGCAGGACCTGATCGACCCCGCCCTCGACCGTTTGGCCGAGGAGGGGTTGCTCAATGAAAGCCGTTACCTGGAAAGCTACATCGCCAGCCGTGCGCGAGCAGGTTACGGTCCGGTGCGGATTCGCGAGGAGTTGTCGCAGCGGGGTTTGCCACGTGGTGAGATCGACGGTGCGCTGCGCTTGTGCGGCGTCGATTGGAGCGAAAACCTGCGTGAAGTCTGGCGCCGCAAGTTCGCCCGGCTGCCACAGGATGCCCGCGAGCGAGCCCAGCAAGGGCGTTTCCTGAGTTATCGGGGTTACTCGATGGAAGCCATCAGTCGGCTTCTGAGCGGTCGACGATCAGATGATTGAAATGAACAAGGCACCCCATGCGGGTGCCTTGTTTGTTCTCGGAGCCAGGAAATCAGCGTTCCCAGTTCTCCGGCTGGTTGATGAAGTTCAGCAGCTCGCGCAGTCGCCCCTGGTCACGGCCGTTGAAAGCGAAGGCCAGACGGGTGAGGTGGGAGAACTCCGGTTCATCCAGTTCCGATTCGCTGTAGGGTTGCTGGTGGAAGCCGTCCGTGACGCAGAGGCTGCCAAACTCGCGCTCCAGCAATTGCAACGCGCGCACGCTCAGCGGATGGTTGAGGCGGATGACGAAGCGATCCTTGAGCCAGCGGCTGGAGTGGAAGTTGCTGTAGAACTGGGCGATTTCCTCGGCGGCCTCCTCGGCTGAGTGCACTAGCCTCATCAGGTTCATGTCGCTGGGCAGGATGTAGCCGTTGTCTTCGAGCTGCTCCTTGATGAATTCCAGGGCGTGGTCCCAGTAATGCCCGCCCGGTTGGTCAAGCAGCACAACCGGCACCAGCGGGCTCTTGCCGGTCTGGATCAGGGTCAGCACTTCCAGCGCCTCGTCGAGAGTGCCGAAGCCGCCGGGGCAGAGCACCAGTGCGTCGGCTTCCTTGACGAAGAACAGCTTGCGCAGGAAAAAGAAGTGGAACGACAGCAGGTTGCTGGTGCCATCCACGATGCGATTGGCGTGCTGCTCGAAGGGCAGGGTGATGTTGAAGCCCAGGCTGTTTTCCAGTCCGGCTCCCTCGTGGGCCGCGGCCATGATGCCGCCGCCTGCGCCGGTGATGACCATCAGGTCGTAGCGCGCCAGGGTTTCGCCCAACTCGCGGGCCAAGGCGTAGACGGGGTGATCGGCCGGCGTGCGCGCCGAGCCGAATACGGTAACTTTGCGGCGACGTTTGAACTGCTCCAGGGTGCTGAAGGCGTGCTCCATCTCGCGCAGGGTCTGCAGCATGATCTTGGCGTCCCAGCGGTTGCGGTCGGCCTGGGCCATGCGGGCGACGGTGGTGAGCATCTCACGGTACAGCGGCAGGTTCTGGCTGTCGCCGGGAGCGGCCAGTGCGGCCAGTTCCTCGATCTTCTGCGCAAGGTCAGTGCCGCTGGTCTGGAAGTGTCTGGAGAGGTAGTCGTCGGGCTCGTAGGGCATGTTGATACTCCTTGTTCATCAACCCCTGATCGCCTGTCCATGGGGGCGCCGGCCACGCAAGGTGGCTCTGGTCGTTACGCCTTGGCGCTACGCCGCACGCACAGGGTTCAGCAGTAGGCCAGCCCAGTCTGGCACGCGGGTGTGACAGTCGGTGAGGCCTCGATCTCAGATGGCGATCCGGTCTCCGGGCTCCGGAATGTTGGCCGTCCAGTTCAGGCGATCCTGGAGTGCACCCTTGAGTACATCCATCTTTTCCCGCTCGCCATGTATCAGGTATAGCTCGGGTTTGTGTTCGAAGTGGCCAACCCACTGAATTAATTGTGATTGTCCCGCATGGGCGGAAAACCCGCCAAGGGTGTGGATCTGTGCTTTCACGCTGATGCGCTGGCGCAGGATGCGGACCGATTCGGCACCGTCGACGATGGCGCGTCCCAACGTGCCCTTGGCCTGGAAGCCCGGGAAGACGATGTGGCATTCCTCGCGCCAGAGGTTGTGCTTGAGGTGATGGACGATGCGCCCACCGGTGCACATGCCGCTGCCGGCGATGATGATGGCGCCGCTCTTGATGCGATTCAGCGACATGGATTCATCCGCGCTCTGGGTGGTACGCAGGATCGGCAGCCACTCGCCGACCTTGGCGGTGCCGGTGCCGCGCATGTATTCGCGGTCGACGTCGGCGATCTCGCCGATGTGCTGCAGGTAGATGTTGTTGGCCTGGGCGGCCATGGGGCTGTCGAGATAGACGACCTGCTGCGGCAGGCGGCCCTCCTGGTAGAAGCGTCCGAGGTAGTAGATCAGGTCCTGGGTGCGGCCCACGGCGAAGGACGGGATCAATACGTTGCCGCCCTCGTTCTGCGCGCGTTGGAGGATGCCGGCCAGTTCCAGTAGCGTATCGTTGGCATCGCGGTGGTCGCGGTCGCCGTAGGTGGATTCCAGCAGCACCACGTCGGCGCGGGATAGCGGCGTGGGTGTGCGCATAAGGGGCGAGCAGGTGCTGCCCAGGTCCCCGGAGAACACCAGACGGCGGGTCGAGCCGAACTCATGGATTTCCAGTTCAACGATGGCCGAGCCGAGGATGTGCCCGGCGTTATGGAAGGTCACGCGGATGCCGCGCGCTATGTCCACCGTGCTGCCATAGCTGACGCGGCGGCGCTGGTTCAGCGCGCGGGAAGCGTCTTCGACGGTGTACAGCGGCTTGACGGGGGGCTTGCCGAGGCGGGTGCGCCACTTGTTTTCCCACTCGGCGTCCTTCTCTTGGATGTGCGCCGAATCCATCAGCATCAGTTCCAGCAGATCGCAGCAGGATTCGGTGGCGTAGATCGGTCCCTTGTAGCCTTCCTTTGCCAGGCGCGGCAGCAACCCGCTGTGATCCAGATGGGCGTGGGACAGTACGACGGCGTCGAGCTCCTGCGGATCGAAGGGGAAGGGTGTGCGGTTGGTCGCCTCGTTGTCGCGGGTGCCCTTGTTGCCGCTGCGCCCCTGGCGCATTCCGCATTCGAGCAGCACGCGGACGCCGTCGCGGGTTTCCAGGAGGTAGCAGGAACCGGTGACTTCCTGGATTGCGCCGATGAAGGTGAGAAGCGCCATGTCGTCTCCTTGTCGGAATTCTCTTTCAGCCTTGCTCGAATGGTCGGGACGGTCGTTGATGCATGTCAGCGCCTGTCCGATCTCTGGAGACCTAGACTTTCCGGCATAACCAAGGGAGAGCCGACATGTCACAGATCCTGCCAAGCCCCGAGGAGCTTGCCGCCCATGCGGCAGCCGAGCCGGAATATGCCCGCTGGCTGCAAGGCCGTGGTCCGCTTCAGCATAGCGTGCAGACCCAGGCGGCGGTCTTTCGTGTGGCTCATCAATTGGTCCAGTACGGCCGGCAGCCGGATCTGGCCAGCGTCTACCGGCTGTTCGGCGCGCTGGATCGCCTGACCTGCGCCGGCCTCTGGCTGGTGGCGCACATGACCTACGCCAGGCGTGTCCGCCTCGATGGCGCACCCTTGCAGCCCGAAGATTTCAAGGCTCAGCCCGAAGGACATACCGGCGGCGCGCTGAACATGGTGCCAGCCTATGCGGGCTACCTCGCCCTGAATGCCCTGAGCGGCAGGACACGCGGCTGGCTGATGGGGCAAGGGCACTGCGTGGCAGCGATCGACGCGCTCAACGTGCTCACCGGCAACCTGCATCCGGAACAGGCCGCAGCCTACGGGAATGGCGAAGCTGGTCTGGATCGGCTGGTGCAGGACTTCTACAGCTATGCGCAGACGCCGGAAGGCAAGGTTGCCGCTCCTTTGGGCAGCCACGTCAATCCGCACACCGCCGGCGGGGTTGCCGAAGGTGGATACCTCGGCTTCGCCGAGTTGATGTATGCGCACATGCCGCTGCCGGGCGAGACCCTGGTGGCCTTCCTCTCCGACGGCGCTGCCGAGGAGCAGCGCGGTAGCGACTGGATTCCCCGCTGGTGGCGCGCCGAGGACTGTGGCACGGCCTTGCCGGTGATGATCGCCAATGGCCGGCGTATCGAGCAGCGCACCGACCTGGGCACCCACGAAGGGCTGGAAGGCTTCAAGCTTCATCTGCGCCGCTGCGGATTCGATCCGATCAGCTTCGATGGCCGCGACCCGGCAGCTTTCGTCTGTGCCCTGTGGGAAATGGAAGAGCGGTTGCAGCACCGCGTCGATGAGAAGGAGCGCGGCATCCTTCGCTACCCTTTACCGATTCCTTACGGCATCGCCGAAACGACCAAGGGCTACGGGTTCTATGGCGCTGGCAGCAATGCCGCGCACAACCTGCCGCTACCGGGCAATCCCAGCGAGGATGCCGAGGCGCGCGACCTGTTCAACCAGCATGCGGCGCCGCTCTGGGTCGAGCCCGATGAACTTGCCGAGGCTTGTCAGCTCTTCATCGCTTCACGCAGCGGCCGAGTGCTGGAACGGGATAACCCGCTCGCCGTGCGTCGGCCCATCGAGCCTTCGATTCCCCCGCTGCATTACCGCAATGATGAATGCTCCCCCATGGCCGCTCTGGATCGCTTCTACGTCGACCTGTGCGGCGCCAACCCGGACCTTCGCGCCCGTGTCGGCAATCCGGACGAACTGGCGAGCAACCGCCTGGGCGGCGTGCTCAAGGCGCTGCGGCACCGGGTGAGCGAGCCGGAGAGCGACCTGGAAGCCGTGGATGGCCGGATTATCACCGCGCTTAACGAAGAGGCAGTGGTTTCCGCCTGCCTGGCCAACCAGGGCGGGCTGAACCTGGTGGCCAGCTATGAAGCCTTCTGCGTGAAGATGCTCGGAGCGGTGCGCCAGACGCTGATCTTCGCCCGCCAGCAGAAGGAAGCAGGGCGTCCGGCAGGCTGGCTCGGCTGGCCGCTGGTGGCGACCTCGCATACCTGGGAGAACGGTAAAAACCAGCAATCCCACCAGGACACCACCTTCTGCGAGGCGCTGCTGGGCGAGATGAACGACATGATGCGGGTAGTTTTCCCGGCCGACCACAACAGCCTGTTGGCGCTGTTGCCGGACATCTATCGCAGCCGCGGGCAGTTGGCCTGCATCGTGGCCCCCAAGCGCGAGCGGCCATCGGTATTTACCCAGGCTCAGGCCGAGCAGCTGGCGCGAGATGGCGCAATCCTGCTGGACGAGCATCCCGGCGCCGAACCGCTGCTGCTGATCGCCAACGGCAGTTACCAGTTGGCCGAGATGCGCCGCGCTGCCTTGCGGCTGGAGGAGGCTGGCTATCCTTATCGACTGGTTTATCTGCAGGAGCCGGGGCGCTTCCGCGCGCCGCGCGACAATTGGGAGCTACAAGCGCTGGCGGACGAGTCCATCGCCATGCGTCTGTTCCCCGACCACTACGAGCGGCGCGTGCTGCTCACCCACATGCGCCCGGAGGTGGCACGTGGACACCTCTGGCCGATCCTGCCCGATGCGCTGAAGACGGCGGTCCTGGGGTACCGTAACCAGGGTGGAACGCTGGACGAGGCGGGCATGCTGTTCGCCAACCGTTGCAGCTGGGCCCATGTACTGGCGGCCTGTGCACGACTGCTGGACATCCCCCGCAGCGCCTTGCTCGCACCGGACGAGGCGGCAGCGGTGGCCGCCAAGGAAAACCCCGCCATCCTGCGTTGATCGGCGCTGGCGCAACCGCCATCCGGCGGTTGCGCGGACTTCAGCGCTTGAGTGGCTTGATCAGGCCGTCGAGGCCGTCGATCTTCAGTTCCAAGGTCAGTTGCATCAATCGGCCCAGTTCGCCGGCCGGGAACTGGCCCTTCTTGTGGAACCACAGCAGGTACTCGTCCGGCAGGTCCACCAGCATGCGGCCCTGATACTTGCCGAAGGGCATTGGCGTGCGCGCGATCTTCAGCAACATTTCCTTGTCGAGCATGCAGGCGGTTTACTTCTTCAGCTTGATCTTGCAGCTGCCGGCGTCGAAACGCTCGGTGGCGACCGGGGCGTTGGTCTTGTACTCGGTGAAGCTGTAGGTGAGGATCGCGCCCTCGGCCAGCAGTTGGCGGTAGGCGGTATTACTGCAGACGCTGTCGCCCAGCTGGCTGCGCACGCTGTCCGGGTTTTCGCGCATGCGCTCGGCATGGCTGGCGCGCACGCTCAGGTGGTTGATCAGTTGCGGGCCCTCGACGGTGTAGCCCTGGTCGAGGATGTCCTCGTTGATCGCGCGTGGGGTGCCTTCGCTGCTTTCCTTGGCGACCTTTTCCAGGGTCTGGGTCAGTTCGAAGTCCTTCTTCGAGGCGGCATGCGCGACGGGAAGAACGAGGCAGAGGGCGAGGGCGGTGAGGCGCAGCATGGGCATCTCCTGACAATGGTGCCGATTCGACCGTGGCGAGCCTTCCGGGTTCGCTGGTCATTACAGCCGCCTATTGTCCCCGAAAACGACCTCCCTGCCGAGATTCGATTGCCGCAGCCCGCTGTCCGGCACGTCAGGCGGCCAACTTCGTCGAGGGATGACGCGAAGCCGGTCGCGACTTTCATCGCCACTCGGCCGTGTACAGGGAGGCAGGTTGCAGCTCTGGTACAATCGGCGGTCCGCACCCGTCGCCCCGTTCGAGCCTTCGATGTACCGTCCGATCTTCCGCACCCCGGTGGCCCGATGAGCCACGCTGTCGCCCGCCTGCGTGATGAGCGCCTGGCCCGCTGCCTCAAGCCCTTCGTGGCCCGTGGCTCGCGCTCGCCACGCTGTCCCGGTTGCCGCCTGCGGCCGAACTACTGCATGTGCGGCCTGCGCCCGCAGGTCGAGTCCAACGCGGCGATGTGCCTGGTGATGTTCGACACCGAGCCGCTCAAACCGAGCAATACCGGCTGGCTGATCGCCGAGACGGTGCCCGACACCTGGGCGTTCGGCTGGTCGCGTATCGAGGTCGATCCGGCGCTGCTGGCGCTGCTCGACGATCCGCAGTGGCAGCCGTATGTGGTATTCCCCGGCGAGTTCGTCCAGCCCGAGCGCGTAGTGACCACGGTGGAGCCGCAGGCCGGCAAGCGCCCGCTGTTCATCCTGCTCGACGCCACCTGGAATGAGGCGCGCAAGATGTTCCGCAAGAGCCCCTACCTGGACCGTTTCCCCGTGCTGAGCATCACCCCCGATGCCCTGTCACGCTATCGCCTGCGCCGCTCCAAGTTCGACGAGCACCTGTGCACCGCCGAAGTTGCTGCGCTTTGCCTCGGGCTGGCCGGTGACCGCCGCGCCGGCGATGCGCTGGACGCTTATCTGGATGTGTTCAGCGAGCGTTACCTGGGCTCCAAGCGCCAGCAGCCGCTGGACGAGCAGAGCCCGGCGCACCAGGCGTTGAGACCGTTTACCGAGCGCTAGATCGGCTCTTCATCGCATGAATGTGATTTTCAGGGTGGGCGCCGAGGTGTGCGGTTCGCGAGCAAGCTTGCTCTTACGAAGAGCGCTCGTGCCGCCGAATCCCCAGCCTGCAGGAGCGAGCTTGCTCGCGAACAGTCTCGCTCCGTTATGCAGTAGAGATCAGACCGCCTTCACCTCGGCTTTCTTCGGCCAAAGCTGTGCCACCAGCATGCCGGCCAGCATCAGCGCGCAGCCGAAGTAACCGCGCACATGCAGGGTCTCGTCGAGGAACAGCGCACCGGCGATGGCAGCGAACACCGCCTCCAGCGAGAGGATGATCGCCGCGTGGGAGGCGATGGCGTGCTTCTGCGCGATGACCTGCAGGGTGAAGCCGGTGGCGACGCCGAACAGGCCGCCGTAGATCAGGGCGGGGGCGGCCTGGACGATGGCATCCCAGTGAATCTCTTCGAACACCACGGCCAGGATCATGCTCACCACCGCGCAGGTGACGAACTGCAGGAAGGCCAGACGGATCGGGTCATAGCGGCTGGCGAACAGGCCGACGAGCAGGACGTGGCCGCCCCAGACGAAGGCACCGGTCAATTGCAGCCAGTCACCGGAGGCGACGTGAAAGCCCGGGCCGATGCTCAGCATGGCCATGCCGGTCACGGCCAGCGCGGCACCCAGCCAGGTGCCCATGCCGGCTCGATGGCCGATCAGCAGGCCGAGCAGCGGCACGATGATGACGTACAGGCCGGTGATGAAGCCGGAATTGGTCACGCTGGTGAACATCAGGCCAACCTGCTGCAGGTTGATCCCCACGGTCAGTGCGGTGCCGATGGCCAGGCCCGCGAGGATCTGGCCCCGGTTGAACGGCTGGGCGCCACGCTTGCTCGACCAGGCCAGCAGCGGCAGCAGTGCCACGGCGCCGAGGGTGAAGCGCAGGCCGGTATAGAGGAAGGGACCGATGGCATCCATCCCGAGGCGTTGCGCGACGAAGGAGACCCCCCAGATCATCGCGGTGAACAGCATCAGGATATCGGCGCGTAGCGCATGGCTTTTCATCTTGTTCTCGTAACAGGCAGGAAAAAAAGCGGAACTCTGCCGTAACACCGGGCCTTTGGAAAGGGGAGCGGCTTCTCGGCGGGTACACTGGCAGGGGCTTTGAAACCACGCTGCATGTACCGTTGGGCGATGTATTCGCGGCGGACACCGAGGGTTGTCTTTGCGTACAATGCGACAAGCAGTGCTCTATCCGTGCTCCGACCTTTCCTGCGCAAGTCTGGCTGTTATCCACGGCAGTACTTCGACGCGGCCTTCAAGGAAAATTCATGGCTTCCTACGAGATCCTGATCGCTGACGATCACCCGCTGTTCCGCAGTGCCCTGCACCAGGCCCTGACCATCGGTCTTGGTCCCGAGGCGCGACTGTCGGAGGCCGCGAGTATCGCGGAGCTGGAGACGCGCCTGAACGAGAAGGCCGACTGGGATCTGGTGCTGCTGGACCTCAACATGCCCGGCGCCTACGGCTTCTCCGGCCTGGTGCTGTTGCGCGGGCAGTACCCGCAGATCCCGGTGGTGATGGTCTCGGCCCAGGAAGATGCCGCCGTGGTACAGCGCTCCCGTGAGTTCGGCGCCAGTGGCTTCATCCCCAAGTCCAGCGAACTGAGTGTGCTGCAGCAGGCCGTGCGGGCGGTGCTCGATGGTGACGTCTGGTGGCCGCCGCAGGTGGATGCCGTGACCGAGATGAGCGATGACGTGCGCGCCGCCAGCGCTGGCCTGGCCAGCCTGACGCCGCAGCAGTTCCGTGTGCTGACCATGGTCTGCGAAGGCCTGCTGAACAAGCAGATCGCCTTCGAGCTGAGTGTCTCCGAAGCCACGGTGAAGGCTCACGTCACCGCGATCTTCCGCAAGCTGAACGTACGCACCCGCACCCAGGCGGCGCTGTTGCTGGCGCAGATGGAGTCGGTGCCGGGGGCCTGAGGCCACCATATTCCGGCTCAGGGGCCGTTACATTCTGTAATGGCCTTGACCCCTTTTTGACGATCGCTGGTATAGAGTGCCGCGACCTTTGCCTGTGAGAACCACACGTGTCCGCCTCCCCCTTCAAGGGCCAGACCGGCCTGAAACGCATCTTCAACGCCGCCGGCTACTCGCTGGCCGGCTTCGCCGCCGCCTTCAAGGGTGAAGCGGCCTTCCGCCAACTGGTGCTGATCAACGTCATCCTGATCCCGCTGTCGTTCTTCTGCGATGTGACCCGCGGCGAGCGCGCGCTGATGATCGCCGTGTGCCTGCTGGCGCTGATCGTCGAACTGCTCAATTCCGCCATCGAGGCGGTGGTGGACCGGGTTTCCCTGGAGCGTCATCCGCTGTCGAAGAACGCCAAGGACATGGGAAGTGCGGCCCAGTTCGTCGCGCTGACCATCATCACCGTGACCTGGGCGGGCATCCTGCTCGGCTGACGGCCTGTAGGAACGAGCTTGCTCGCGAACGGCCTGACACTGATGTCGCAGGTTTGAAGCGTTCGCGAGCAAGGGTTGGGCGCCCCCTCGGTCCTACAAAAAAGCACACTTCAGGGAATCATCGGCAGGACAATATCGTCGCTGCGCGTCACCCCGGCGGTTTCGCTGCGGCACAGTTCCAGGAACTCGCGCATGGTCGCGGTCTGGTATTTCTGCCGGTGCCAGATGAAGTAGAACTGCCGGCGCAGGTCCAGGTCCGGGGTTTCCACCGGGACCAGGCTACCGCGGCGGAAGGCGTCGCGCAGGGCCAGGCGCGAGATGCAGCCGATGCCCAGCCCTGACTCCACCGCACGTTTGATCGCCTCGGTGTGTTCCAGCTCCAGCCGCACGTTCAGCGGCTCCACGTGGTGTCGCATGGCCTGGTCGAAGGTCAGCCGCGTGCCGGAACCCTGTTCCCGCAGGATCCAGGCTTCTTCCGTCAGCCGCTCCAGGCTCGCGTGGCCTTCGCGGGCAAGTGGGTGCTGCGGTGCGCAGAACACCACCAGTTCGTCTTCCATCCAGGGCTGCACCTCGATGTCCGGGTGCTGGCAGTCGCCTTCGATCAGCCCGAGGTCGAGTTCGTAGTGCGCCACGCGCTGCACCACGTGGGCGGTGTTGTGCACGTGCAGGCGCACCCGGCAGTCGGGCTGGCGCTGCATGAAGGTGCCGATCAGCAGGGTCGCCAGGTAGTTGCCGATGGTCAGGGTGGCGCCCAGGTCCAGCGAGCCGAAGGCGCTCTTGCCGTTGAGCATGTTTTCGATCTCGCTGCCGCGGTCCAGCAGCGCCACTGCCTGGGGTAGCAACTGGCGGCCGAGGGCGTTGAGGGTCAGGCGTTTGCCGGAGCGATCGAACAACTTGCAGTCGAACTGCCGCTCCAGCTCGCCCAGGGCGGTGCTGGTCGCCGACTGCGACATGGACAGCCCTGCAGCGGCGCGGGAGACGCTTTCCTGCTGGGCGACGGCGACGAAGACTTCGAGCTGGCGCAGGGTGAATTTCATGGACGATGGCTCCGAAAAGGCTGCGCGACATTTCGTCGCCCCGGTGCCGGAATGCCCGGAAGGTATCCTTTTGCGGCGACATGATGCGGCCTTATCTGCGTTTTGGATTAGCAATATCCAGATAATTTATTTTGCGGATATTGTCGCCGCCTATAAAATGTCGCGCAATTGCGCTACGTCCGGGATCTGCTGGGGTGCGCCACGTTTCTCCTAGGAGTCCTTGATGAGCAACCTGTACACCGAGCGCGTTCTCAGCGTGCACCACTGGAACGACACCCTCTTCAGCTTCAAGACCACCCGTAACCCGGGTCTGCGCTTCAAGACCGGTCAATTCGTGATGATCGGCCTGGAAGTCAACGGTCGTCCGCTGATGCGCGCGTACAGCATCGCCAGCCCGAACTACGAAGAGCACCTGGAGTTCTTCAGCATCAAGGTCCCGGACGGTCCGCTGACTTCGCGTCTGCAGCACCTGAAGGAAGGCGACGAGCTGATGGTCAGCCGCAAGCCCACCGGCACCCTGGTGCTGGACGACCTCAAGCCCGGCAAGCACCTGTACCTGCTGAGCACCGGCACCGGCATGGCGCCGTTCCTGTCGGTGATCCAGGACCCGGAAGTCTACGAGCGCTTCGAGAAGGTCATCCTGGTCCATGGCGTGCGCTGGGTCAGCGAGCTCGCTTACGCGGACTTCATCACCAAGGTCCTGCCGGAGCACGAGTACTTCGGCGACATGGTGAAAGAGAAGTTGATCTATTGCCCGCTGGTCACCCGTGAAGAGTTCCACAGCATGGGCCGCCAGACCGACCTGATGCGCAGCGGCAAGCTGTTCGCCGACATCGGCCTGCCGCCGATGAACCCGCAGGACGACCGCGCCATGATCTGCGGCAGCCCGAGCATGCTCGACGAGACCAGCGAAGTGCTGAACAGCTTCGGCCTGCAGATCTCCCCACGCATGGGCGAGCCCGGCGACTACCTGATCGAGCGCGCCTTCGTCGAGAAGTAAGCAGCGTCCGACGGTTCAGTTGAAAGAACGCCGCGATTCCCTTGGGAACGCGGCGTTTTTTATGCCTGGATTTCTGCCCCCGGTAGCAGCTCTTTGCAGGAGTGAGCTTGCTCGCGAACCTGCAAGGCACGGTGCGTCCTCGTTCGCGAGCAAGCTCGCTCCTATCAGGGCGTCAGACCAACCGCTGCCCCGACACCGCCGGGTGATACAGCGGCTGCACCTTGTTCCCCGCCGGGTCCAGCAGGTGGAAGCTGCGCGCGCCGTCGCCATGGTCGAACGGGCGGTCCAGCAGCGTCACACCGCGTGCCTTGAAATACTGGTACCAGGCTTCCAGCTCTTCCACGCTGTCCACCACGAAACCATAGTGATCCATGGTCTGCAGCCCGTTGGCGGCACCGAAGCCGCGGCCCAGCGAGAGGTTGTCGTTGCCGCAGGTGAGGTACACCAGGTCCTCGTTGGCACGGTTCAGCACCTCCATGCCGAGCACATCGACATAGAAGCGCTCGCACTCTTCCAGGTTCGGCACCAGCAGGGCGAGATGGCGCAGGCCGTTGAGGCGGCCGGGGCGGGCAGGGAGATCGGACATGAACGAGGTTCCTTTTTTGTATACAATTTATTTTCAAATTTAAAACAAAAGGAACGCCCTGTGTACAGTCTGTTCATCAAGACCCGTGTCAAACCCGGTAGCGCCGAGGATTTCCTCCACGCCATCAAGGCCAACGCCGCTGCTTCCGTGTCCAGCGAGCCGGGCTGCCTGGTCTTCGATGTGTCCCAGGATCGCCTTGATCCGGACGTGATCTACCTCTACGAGATCTACCGCGACGACGCGGCCTACGAGGCGCACACGCAGACCGCGCACTTCCGCGACAGCCGCCCGCTGGTGGAGCCGCTGATCATCGAGCAGGAGTGCTTCGAGAGCGACGTGATCGCCCTCAATCCGGTGGACTGAGGCAGGATTCAGTTGGCGGCGCGCTGTACGTCCAGCACGCAGATTTCGCCATCGGTGGGGTAGTGCCAGTGCACATCCAGGTCCCACAGGCGCACGCCGTAGCGGCGCTCGGGCGGCGGCTTCTGGTAGGCCGGGCGGGGATCCTGGGCGAGGCACTGCTCGATCAGCTCGCGCACCGGCTGACCGAGGCGCTGGCCATGTTCACGAGCCTGGCGCAGGGCTTCGTCGTCCCAGTGCACGGCGATGGGGGCGGGAGGGGCGTCGGCGATGGCGTTGCGCGCTTCGACCACGATGTCCGCGTAGGGCACGTACGGCTTGATGTCGATCACCGGCGTGCCATCGAGCAGGTCGATGCCGGACAGCCAGAGCCGGTCGGGCTCGACCTTTTCCAGTTTCACCACGGATTGGCCGAGGCCGTTGGGGCGGTGGGTGGCGCGGGTGGCGAAGACGCCCATCGACTGGTTCCCGCCCAGGCGCGGCGGGCGCACCTTGAGCCGTGGCTTGTCTTCCAGCGCCTGGTGGAAGAGGAAGATCAGCCAGACGTGGCTGACCTGCTCCAGGCCTGCCACAGCATCGCCCGTGTCGAACGGCGGCAGCAGTTCCAGCACACCGGTCGCGGCCGGAGCCAGTTGCGGCTGGCGCGGGATGGCGAACTTCTCCTTGAAGCAGGAGCGGACGTAGCCGATGGGCGAGAGGGTGTGGGACATGGCGGCAGAGGCTGTTGCAGGGGCCGCCATGGTACCCGATTCCCCTGGCAGCGGGCTTCAGCCGAGGTGGAAGCCGCCGTCGATGGGGATGATATTGCCGGTCATGTAGGCGCCGGCAGCGCTCGCCAGGCTTATTGCCAAAGCGGACATTTCTTCCTCGCGGCCCCAGCGGCGCATGGGGATGACGGCGGTGTCCTCGGCCATGGCCTGCTCGTCGTTGGCGATGTGGCGGGTCATCTTGCTGGGGAAGCGGCCGGGGGCGATGACGTTGACGTTGATGTGGTCGCCCACCAGTTCGCGGGCGAGCATGCGCGACAGCTGGTGCAGCGCAGCCTTGCTCGGGCCGTAGGCATAGGCGTTCTCGCCGTGGGAAGTGACGCCGGCCACCGAGCCGATGTTGATCACCCGTGCCGGACTCTGCGCACTGCCGGCCTTCTTCAGCAGCGGCAGCAGTTGCTGGATGCAGCTGAACACGGCGGTGACGTTGAGCTGCATGACCTTCTCCCAGCCCGAGGCCGGGTAGCTTTCCAGCGGCGCGCCCCAGGTGGTGCCGGCATTGTTGACCAGAATGTCGAGGTGATCCAGGCGCTCGTTAAGCTCGGCGGCCAGTGCACGGGCGCCTTCCTCGGTGGCGAGGTTGGCCCGCAGGCCGATGCACTCGCCGTACTGCGACAGCTCGGCGGCGGTGTCGGCGCAGGCGGCGCCATCGCGGGCGCAGACGATGACGCTGGCGCCGGCTTCGAGCAGGCCCTGGGCGATCATCCGGCCAATGCCGCGGGTGCCGCCGGTGACCAGTGCGGTCTTGCCTGCGAGGGAAAAGTACGGGTGCATGAGCCTCTCCTGGCTGGTTTTTCGCCTCACCCTAGCGGGATGAGCGGGGCGCTCCGAGCACTATCCAATCGGGAAATGGCGGCGCATTACGCGACGGCTGCATTTTCTTAACCTGCGCATAACCTTCGTTGCCCTAGTGTCCGCCGCACATTCGGTTGGTCGGGGCCAGGTGATGCAGGGTTGGAGCAAGGATCGGAAGGCATTGGCGCTGCTATTGGGCGTCTCGGCGCTGCTGTTGCTGTTCGGGTTGGGCTGGCGCGAGGTCTGGGGCCCGGAAGTGCGCTGGGCGGATATCTCGTTGCAGATGCTGCAGTCAGGCGACTACTTCGATCCCTACCTGCGTGGGGCGCCGTACTACGACAAACCATTGCTGTCCTACTGGCTGATCACCGCGCCGGCCAGCCTGTTCGGTCTCAACCATTGGACGCTGCGCCTCAGCACCGTGCTGGCCGGGCTGGGCAGCATCTGGCTCACCTGGTGGCTGGGCGAACGCCTGCTGCGCAAGGGCACCGGACTGCTGGCCGGCTGGCTGCTGGCGACCACTTTCTACTTCCTGTTCTGGGCGCGGGTGGCGACGGCGGACATGCTCACGGTGTTCGGCGTGCTGGCGGCGCTGGCCTGGTACTGGCGTGACCCGGAGGACACGCGGTTCAGGAGCTACGTGGGCTTCTTCCTGATCCTCTCGCTGACGTCGCTGTGCAAGGGGCTGATCGGTTTCGTCCTGCCGGGGCTGGTGCTGCTGCCGCATCTGCTCAGCGAGGGACGCTGGCGCCGGCACCTGAACCTGCGGTTGCTGGTGGCGCTGGTAGTGGCCGGTGGCGTGTATGCGATTCCCTTCGTGCTGTCGCACTTCTACGGCCAGCCCAGCTACGGCGAGAGCGGGCTGGCGCTGGTATTCCGCGAGAACGTGGTGCGTTTCTTCCAGCCCTTCGACCACGAGGGGCCGATTTACACCTACCTGCTCTATCTGCCGGCCTACACGCTGCCCTGGGCACCGCTGTGGGTGCTCGGCCTGTGGTTCGCTGCGCGTCGCTGGAAGCAGCTGGAGCCCGACGCGCGCTGGCTGGTCTGGGCGCTGGTGTTGCTGTTCGCGTTCTTCACTGCCAGCGGTGGCCGGCGCAGTTATTACGTGCTTCCGCTGGTGCCGTTCGCGCAACTGTTGGGGGCGTGGTGGGTGATCGAGTGGCGGCATGAACGCAAGCTGGCCGGGCTGGGGCGTGCCTGGCCGCGGGCGGTCGGCGCCGCAGCGGTGGTGATGCTGCTGGTGGTGGGCGTGGCGTACCCATGGAGCAATGCTGGCGGCGGGGTTCCGCTGTTCGCCAGGGAGGTGCGTGCCGCCGCGGAGCAGACGGCGCCCTGGTCGCAGTGGCGGGTACTGGTCCTCGGCGATGACGACGCGCGCCTGCCGATCTATCTGCAGAAGCATGGCGAACGGCAGGCCCATCCCTTCCTCTATATCCATTCCGATTATCCGCAGGGCGACAGCGCCGCGTTGTTCGCCTGGCTGCGCCAGCGCACCGGCGAGGACTGGGACCCGGCGCGCACCCTGATCGTTTCCCAGGTGACCCATGAAGGTACGCAGCCGCTGAACTGGCTGACGGCGGATCACCGGCTGATCGAGTCCGGGCTCAACAATGGCCAGCGCCTGGGGCACGCGAAGAACAAGGAGGCGAGCCTGGCCTATCTGCCGATGGACAAGCCGCTCAGCGCGAACGCAGCACCCGGCGCAGCAGAAGCAGGTAAGGCGGCAGATTGACTGCGGCCACGATGAGGCCGAGGACGACCTGGGTTGCCTCGGTCAGGCCGGCGGGGTAGATCAGCGGGATCAGGTAATGCTCGATGAAGCCGCCGCTGTAGCCCTGGTCGCCGGCCAGGGCGCGGAAGTGATTCTCCAGCGGCGTGAGCGGGCAATAGAGGTGGAGGAATTCCACCGCCATGCCCCAGACCGCCGCCGGTACGTGCAGCCACGCCAGGCGCGGCCAGCGCAGCACCAGCAGGCCGCCGAGCAGCGCGAAGAGGATGAAGCCCAGATGGAACAGGACAACGGCGTCGGCGGCCAGGCGATAGAGCATGTCGATCTCAGCGCTGCTGGCGCTGCGTCAGGCCCTTGAGGAAGTTGCGCAGCAACTGATCGCCGCAGGGTCGGTAGTTGTTGTGGCCGGGTTTGCGGAACAGCGCGCCCAGTTCTGTCTTGGTGACGATGAAGCTGACGCTGTCGAGGATCGCGAGGATATCGTCGTCGCGCAGTTCGAAGGCCACGCGCAGTTTCTTCAGGGTGATGTTGTTGGTCAGCGGCAGTTCCACCGGCGGCAGCGGGCGCGATTCGTCGCGGCCACGGCGATGCACGATCAGGCCGTCGAGGAAGTGCGCCAGCACGCGGTCGCTGCAGGGCTTGAACTCCGGCTCGTCGTCGCGGGCGAGGAAGGCGCCGACATCCTCGGTGCTGAGGTTGAAGCCGGCCAGCGCGGTGATCTCGGCGACCTGCGCATCGCGGATGTCCAGCAGGTAGCGCAGGCTGCGCAGTACGTCGTTGTTGGTCATGGGCTTTCCAATAGCAGAAATGAAAAGCCCCGCATCAGCGGGGCTTTTGCGGATCAGACCAGTTCGGCCCAGAGGTCGTACTCGTCGGCGTCGGTGATGCGCACGCGCACCTTGTCGCCCGGCTTCACATCGAAGCTGTCGATGTACACGGCGCCGTCGATTTCCGGGGCGTCGGCGAAGGAGCGGCCGACCGCGCCTTCGTCATCCACTTCGTCGATCAGCACGTCGATTTCCTTGCCGATCTTCAGCTGCAGGCGTGCGGCGGAAATGGCCTGCTGGTGTGCCATGAAGCGCTCCCAACGGTCCTGCTTGACGTCATCGGGGACGACTTCCAGGCCCAGGTCGTTGGCCGGGGCGCCTTCCACCGGGGAGTACTGGAAGCAGCCGACGCGGTCGAGCTGGGCTTCGGTCAGCCAGTCGAGCAGGTACTGGAAGTCGTCCTCGGTCTCGCCGGGGAAGCCGACGATGAAGGTGGAGCGGATGGTCAGCTCGGGGCAGATCTCGCGCCACTTCTTGATACGCGCCAGGGTCTTGTCCTCGAAGGCGGGGCGCTTCATGGACTTGAGCACTTTCGGGCTGGCGTGCTGGAAGGGGATGTCCAGGTAGGGCAGCAGCTTGCCCTCGGCCATCAGCGGGATCACGTCGTCGACGTTGGGATACGGGTAAACATAGTGCAGGCGCACCCATACGCCCATCGAGGAGAGCGCCTGGCACAGCTCCAGCATGCGGGTCTTCACCGGCTGGCCATCCCAGAAGTCCATCTTGTACTTCAGGTCCACACCGTAGGCGCTGGTGTCCTGGGAGATCACCAGCAGTTCCTTCACACCGGCTTTCACCAGGCGCTGGGCTTCGCTGAGCACGTCGCCCACCGGGCGGCTGACCAGCTTGCCGCGCATCGACGGGATGATGCAGAAGCTGCAGCTGTGGTTGCAGCCTTCGGAAATCTTCAGGTAGGCGTAGTGGCGCGGGGTCAGCTTGATGCCCTGCGGTGGCACCAGGTCGATCAGCGGGTTGTGCTCGGCCTTGGGCGGAATCACCTCGTGGACGGCATTGACCACCTGCTCGTACTGCTGCGGGCCGGTCACGGCCAGCACGCTGGGGTGCACGTCACGAATGCTGTCTTCAGCCACGCCCATGCAACCGGTGACGATCACCTTGCCGTTCTCGGCGATGGCTTCGCCGATGGCGTCCAGGGATTCGGCCTTGGCGCTGTCGATGAAGCCGCAGGTGTTCACCACCACCACGTCCGCGTCCTGGTAGGTGGGGACGATTTCGTACCCTTCCATGCGCAGTTGGGTGAGGATGCGTTCGGAGTCGACAGTCGCTTTCGGGCATCCGAGCGAGACGAATCCTACTTTGGGGGTGGCGGTGGACATGTGCGGCTAACCTCGAAGGGCGCGCTGGCGGCGCCTCTGATCAAAAAGTGCGCAATTCTAGCGGCGTCCCGCGCACTTGACCAGCCTCTCTGGGACAAGCTGTCGCACGCCGCCGGACAACCCCTTGCGCCCGGTAATTCCGGGCAACAGGCTCTATAGTCAATCAGAACCTTCGAACCCGGCTCTTGCATCGACGAATGGGTCGGAGCAGGATGCGCCGAATTTTTTTGAGGAATTTTGTTACATGTCCGATGCAAGCGCCGGCACCGTTGAGCATGAACAGCCCCACTCGAGCTCCGCGATCGGCCTGATGGTCGGTGCCGTGGGCGTGTGCTATGGCGATATCGGTACCAGCCCGCTGTACACCCTGAAGGAAGTCTTCGTGGGCGGTTATGGTGTGCAGGCCAACCACGACGGCGTGCTGGGCGTGCTGTCGCTGATCTTCTGGTCGCTGATCTGGGTGGTGTCGATCAAGTACGTGATCTTCGTCCTACGCGCCGACAACCAGGGCGAGGGCGGGGTAATGGCGCTGTCGGCTCTGGCCCGTCGCGCCGCTACCGGGCGCCACAAGTTGCAGGCGATGGTGGTGATCGCCGGGCTGATCGGCGCGGCGCTGTTCTATGGCGACAGCATGATCACTCCGGCGATTTCGGTGCTTTCCGCGATCGAGGGCCTGGAAATCGCCTTCGACGGGCTGGAGCACTGGGTCGTGCCGCTTTCGCTGATCGTGCTGGTCGGCCTGTTCCTCATCCAGAAGCACGGGACCGCGCGCATCGGCATCCTCTTCGGCCCGGTGATGGTGGCCTGGTTCCTTGCGCTGGCGGCGCTGGGTATCTATGGCGTGGCGCAGCAACCGGAAGTGCTGAAGGCAATGAGTCCGGGTTGGGCGCTCAACTTCTTCATTTCGCATCCGGGCATCGGCGTAGCGATCCTCGGCGCCACCGTGCTGGCGCTGACCGGCGCCGAGGCGTTGTACGCTGACATGGGCCACTTCGGCCGCAAGCCCATCGCCCGTGCCTGGTTCGCCCTGGTGCTGCCGGCGTTGGTGCTCAACTATTTCGGCCAGGGCGCGACCATCCTGGTCAACGCCGAAGCCGCGCGTAATCCCTTCTACCTGACGGCGCCGAGCTGGGCGCTGGTGCCCCTGGTGGCGCTGTCCACCGCGGCCACGGTGATTGCGTCGCAGGCCGTGATCTCCGGCGCCTTCTCCCTGACCCGTCAGGCCATCCAGCTCGGCTACGTGCCGCGCATGGTGATCCAGCACACCTCCAGCCACGAGCAGGGGCAGATCTACATCGGCATGGTGAACTGGGCACTGATGGTCGGCGTGGTGCTGCTGGTGCTGGGCTTCGAGTCCTCCGCCGCGCTGGCCTCGGCGTACGGCGTCGCGGTGACCGGCACCATGCTGATGACCACGCTGCTGATGGGCGTGGTGATCTGGCTGATGTGGAAGTGGCCGCTGTGGCTGGCGATTCCGTTCTTCCTGATGATGCTGCTCGTCGACACCTTGTTCTTCGCCGCGAACCTGCCCAAGGTCGTCCAGGGTGGTGCCTTCCCGGTGGTCGCCGGTATCGGCCTGTTCATCCTGATGACCACCTGGAAGCGCGGCCGCCAACTGCTGGTGGACCGTCTCGACGAAGGCTCGCTGCCGCTGCCGTTGTTCATCTCCAGCATCCGCTCGCAGCCGCCGCACCGCGTGCAGGGCACTGCGGTGTTCCTCACCGCGCGCACCGACGCCGTGCCTCACGCGCTGTTGCACAACCTCCTGCACAACCAGGTGCTGCACGAGCAGGTCGTCCTGCTCACCGTGGTCAACGAAGACAGCCCGCGGGTTGCCCCGGACCGTCGCTTCGAGGTGGACGCCTACGGCGAGGGCTTCTTCCGCGTGGTGCTGCACTTCGGCTTCATCGAGGACCCGGACATCCCGCAGGCGCTCAAGCTGTGCCACCTCAACGAGCTGGACTTCAGCCCGATGCGCACCACCTACTTCCTCAGCCGCGAGACGGTGATCCCGTCCAAGCTGATCGGCATGGCGCGCTGGCGCGAGGCACTGTTCGCCTTCCTGCTGAAGAACGCCAACGGCAACCTGCGTTACTTCAACCTGCCGCTGAACCGAGTGATCGAACTGGGGACGCAGGTGGAAATCTGAGTGCACGCCGCCCATGAAAAACGCGCCGATTGGCGCGTTTTTCCTGTTGGCCGGGGCAGCGAGCGGGATCAGCGCGTCAGCGCTTCCTCCGGTGATTCATGGCGGCGGTAGGGGAACACATCGATCACCTTCCCTGCGCGAATCTGTTCCTGTAATCCCTTCCAGTAGTCGGCATCGAACAGGTTGCCGTGCAGCTTGGCGAATTGCCGGCGCAGCTTCAGGTCGACGAACAGGAAACGCGGGAACTCCTCGGGGAACACGTCCATCGGCCCCACCGAGTACCAGGGCTCGGAGGACAGCTCGTCTTCCTCGTAGCGCGCCGGCGGGATGTGGCGGAAGTGCACCTCGGTCAGGTAGCTGATCTCGTCGTAGTCGTAGAACACCACACGGCCGTGGCGGGTGACGCCGAAGTTCTTCAGCAGCATGTCGCCGGGGAAGATATTAGCCGCCGCCAGTTGCTTGATCGCCAGACCGTAGTCGTACAGCGCCTCGTGCACCTGGGCCTCGGTGGCCTGTTCCAGGTACAGGTTCAGCGGGGTCATGCGGCGCTCCGTCCAGCAATGGCGGATCAGCACCACATCGCCTTCCAGCACCACGGTGGAGGGCGCCACGTCCAGCAGCTCGGCCAGGCAGTCGGGTTCGAACTTGCTCACCGGGAAGCGGAAGTCGGCGAACTGCTGGGTGTCGGCCAGGCGGCCGACGCGGTCGTGGTTCTTCACCAACTGGTACTTCTGGATCACCGTGGCGTGGTCCACGGTCTTGGCCGGGTTGAAGTTGTCCTTGATGATCTTGAACACCGTGTTGAAGCCCGGCAGCGTGAACACGCTCATCACCATGCCGCGCACACCGGGGGCCATGACGAAGCGGTCGTCGGTGGCCGCCAGGTGGTTGATCAGCGCGCGGTAGAACTCGCTCTTGCCCTGCTTGTAGAAGCCGATGGAGGTGTACAGCTCGGCGATGTGCTTGCCCGGCAGCAGGCGCTTGAGAAAGGCGACCATTTCTGCCGGCACCGGCGCGTCGACCATGAAGTAGGAGCGGGTGAAGGAGAAGATGATCGAGACCTCGGCCTCGTCGGTGATCACCGTGTCGAACTGGATGCCGCGCCCTTCGTGGTGCACCAGCGGGAACACCAGCGGCCATTGCTCTTCGGGAGTGAACAGGCGGCCCACCAGGTAGGCGCCCTTGTTGCGGTAGAACACCGAACCGATCAGCTCGATGGTCAGGGTCGGGTCCTTGCACACCCAGTCCGGCAGGTTGGCGTGCAGCAGGTGATCCATACGCTCCAGGTCGCGCTCGCGGTCGTCGTAGTCCACGGCGAACCGGTAGTCGTCGAAGATGCGCTCCAGCGCCTGGCGCAGCTTGCCGCCGGGGCGGTAGAGGCGCGTGTGCGGATCACGGGAGTGGGCACGCAGCGCGGGCCGGGTGGTGTGGACGAACATCGTGCCGTCGCTGATGTTGTCGTGGCTGAACAGGCCGCAGAAGATCGAGTTGAACCAGGTTTCCGCCAGCTCGTCGTCCAGCCGCGGGTCGATCAGGGTGATGTAGGCGCTCTTGGCGATGGGCCAGCGCTCCACGTCCACCAGGTCGATGCCGGCCATGGCGCGGGTCAGGCGCTCGACGGTCTCGGCGACTTTTTCCTCGTACAGGTTGATGCGCTCGGCCGAGGCCTGCTGCGCTTCCTGCCAATGTGCCTGTTCGAAGCGCGCCGGCGCGCCGGCGGTGATCCGGTGGAACTGCGCGCGGTAGTCGTCGAAGCCTTCGAGGATCAGGGTCGCGATCTCGGTCGCCGGCCAGTGCTGAGCCATGGGAGCGCCTCTGCAGAGTTCTTGTGCAGCGAGCTTAGCCATGGGGGCGGAGGAGGGGAAGGGAGATTTCCTACCGCCGGCCGTGCGCTGACTTGCCGTATGCTGAACGACCCATTCCCCCAGGCAAGGAGCCGACAAGCGATGGATGACTTTCACATCGAACGCTGCACGGAGCAGCATATCAGTGGCCTGTGTACCCTCTACAACGATCCTGCCGTGGCCCGCCAGGTGCTGCAGATGCCGTACCAGGCGCCGGACCTGTGGCGCAAGCGGCTGGTGCTGGATGACGAGCGCCGGGTAACGCTGATGGCGATGCACCAGGATCAGGTGATCGGCAGCGCGAGCATCGAACAGTTCCCGCGCGTGCGGCGCAGCCATTGCGGCAGCATCGGCATGGGCGTCGCGGTTGCCTGGCAGGGCCGCGGCGTCGGCACGCGGCTGCTGGCCGAGTTGCTGGAGGTTGCGGACAACTGGATGGCCCTGCGCCGCGTCGAGCTGACTGTCTACACCGATAACGCTCCGGCCATCGCGCTGTACCGCAAGTTCGGTTTCGAAGTGGAAGGGCAATTGCGCGAGTACGCCATTCGCGACGGCATCTACGCCGACGTGCTGAGCATGGCGCGCCTTCGGGGCAGTTGACCGTGGACTTTGAAAGTCAGCTGTGGATGGATGTGATTTTCCACCGGCGTAGTCTGGTGGCTTACCTGCCCTGGAGCTGCCTTGATGAATCCCGCCGCCCTGCTGAACCTGCTCGCCCTGGCCGCCATCTGGGGTGCCAGCTTTCTGTTCATGCGCCAGCTGGTGCCGGCCATCGGGGTGATGCCGACGGCCTTCTTCCGCGTCTTTCTGTCCGCCGTCGGGTTGGTGGTGATCCTGCTGGCGATGCGCACGCGCTGGGACTTTCGCGGCAAGCTCGGGCGCATCCTGCTCATCGGCGTGATCAGCTCGGGCATCCCGGTACTGATGTACAGCCTGGCGGCCCAGTTCCTGCCGGCCGGCTACTCGGCGATCTTCAACGCCACGACGCCGCTGATGGGGGTGCTGATCGGCTCGCTGCTCTTCGGCGAGGCGCTGACTGGCGCCAAGTCGCTGGGTGTGCTGCTGGGGTTGGCAGGCGTAGCGGTGCTGACCCGTGCCGGCCCGGCTCCCTTCGATGCCGGCTTGCTCTGGGGCGCTGCCGCCTGCCTGGTGGCGACCACCTGCTACGGCTTCGCCGGCTTCATCACCAAGCGCTGGATCAACGACCAGGGCGGGCTGGATTTCGGCGTTTCTGCCCTTGGCAGCCAGACCGGCGCGACGCTGTGCCTGCTGCCGTTCTTCCTCGGCACCAGCCTGGACATGCCGCTGGCGCCGCTGCTGGAACCGAAAGTCCTGCTGGCCCTGGCCGGGTTGGGTTTTCTCTGCACGTCCTTCGCCTATGTCCTGTACTTCCGCCTGCTGGCCAGCATCGGTCCGCTGAAGACCATGACAGTGACTTTCCTGATTCCGCCCTTCGGCGTGTTCTGGGGCGTGCTGCTGCTGGACGAGTCGCTGTCCTGGGCGCACCTGCAGGGTGGCGTGCTGATCGCCGCGGCGCTGTGGCTGGTGCTGCGGCCGGCGCCGGTGGCGAAGGTGGAAGCGGCGCGGTGAGAGCTACGGATATTCCCTGATGGTTTGTGCTGGCGGGTTTCCCTCTCCCCAGCCCTCTCCCTGAAGGGAGAGGGTCAGGGAGAGGGAGCAGGCTCCACGGTGGACTACCCGTTATCCACCGCTTGTGCGTTTCCAGCGCCCCGCGCCGGAGCCGTCTTGCGAAACACCAGCATCAACCCCATCACGATCAGCCCCATGCCCAGTAGGCCGAGGGCGGACAGGCGATTGCCGAACACCGCGTAATCCATCAGCGCCGTTACCGCCGGCACCAGATAGAACAGGCTGGTGACGTTGACCAGATTTCCCGCCGCGATCATCCGGTACAGCAGCACGGTGGCCAGCACCGAGACCATCAGTCCCATCCACAGCGCGCTGAGGATGAATGCGGCATTCCATTCCACGTGCAGCGGCTGGAAGGGCGCGACGGCAACGCAGAGCATCAGTCCGGCGATGTACTGCAAGGGCAGGGTGCCCAGCGGGTTCTCGCGGATGTTCTTCTGCAGGATCGAGCCGCCGGTGATCGACAGCAGCGCCAGCAGGCAGCAGGCCAGACCGGCAAACGTAAGCCCCGAGAGCCCGATGCTCTGGTAAACCACCATCACCAGCCCGACCAACCCCAGCGCCAGGCCGCCCAGGCGCAGCGCCGAGTGTCGACGTTCGAGCAGGAAGCTGGTCAGCATCGGCTGCACACCCAGCACCGTGGCGATGACGCCGGGGGTGACGTGCAGGTCCAGCGCCATCAGGTAGAAGATCGGGTAGATGCCCAGCATCACCAGGCCGGTGAGCACGGCGTGGCGCACTTGCTTGCGCTCGCGCGGCCAGCGCAGGCCGATCAGCGGGGAAATGGCCAGCAGCGCCACCAGTGCGGTGCCGAAGCGAGCGATCAGAAACACCATCGGCGAGGCATGGGCCAGGCCCCACTTGCTGATGATGGCGGCGCTGCTCCACAGCAGCACGAACAGGGAAGTACTGGCCAGGGTGGCCAGGGACGAACGGTTGAACGAAATCATGCAATGCACCTGTCGTCAGGCAGATCACGACCGGCCTGCGTAGGGCCGGACACATACCGGGGTCGCGTCAGTGAGGCGCGGAAAACCAGGCGATGGAAAACGCGGGTGGCGTCAGAAGCTCACGCCGGGTGGCGGGTAGGCCGCACCGGGAGGCGGAGGCGACGCGACAGCGACGACAGGAGGGGGCGGAGGACAGGCCGCGCCCGCACCCGCGCCGCATGCCGGGGAGGCTGCAGCGATGATTGCCGGATCGGGCAACGGGTATCGGGACATGGAAGGCGAACCTGTTCAGTGGTGCAGCAACGGCGCTGCGTGGGCTGACTATAGCGGGCGTTGCGCGAGTAGGCGAGCCCTGTGCGAGTCGCGCGGCAATCTGCGATTCCTGCGACGAAAAACGACAACGCGCGGTCGGAGCCGCGCGTTGTCAGGCAAGGGTGACGCTTACTTGCCGGTCTTGATGGTGTTCCAGGTGCGGGTACGTACGCGGTCGATCTTCATCGGCATGGATTCGAGGGCGAACAGCTTGGCCATCTTGTCCTGCGGCGGGTAGATCGCCGGATCGGCCTTGATCGCCTTGTCCACCAGCGGGTCGGCAGCCAGGTTGCCGTTGGCGTAGTGCACGTAGTTGCTCACGCCGGCCATCACTTCGGGGCGCAGCAGGTAGTTCATGAAGGCGTAGGCGGCTTTCTCATCCGGCGCGTCGTTCGGCATGGCGACCATGTCGAACCACAGCGGCGAGCCTTCCTTCGGGGTGGAGTACTGGATTTCCACGCCGTTCTTGGCTTCCTTGGCACGGGTGGCGGCCTGCAGAATGTCGCCGGAGAAGCCGACGGCCACGCAGATTTCGCCGTTCGCCAGGTCGCTGACGTACTTGGAGGAGTGGAAGTAGCGGATGTACGGACGCACCTTGAGCAGCGCTTCCTCGGCCTTCTTGTAGTCATCCAGCTTCTGGCTGTGATGCGGCAGGCCCAGGTAGTTCAGGGTGATCGGCAGCAGTTCCGGACCGTTATCCAGCACCGCTACGCCGCACTTGGCCAGCTTTTCCATGTATTCGGGCTTGAAGAAGATGTCCCAGGAATCGATCGGCGCGTTGTCGCCCAGCACTTCCTTGATCTTCGCCGGGTTGTAGCCGATGCCGGTAGTGCCCCACAGGTAGGGGAAGCCGTGCTCGTTGCCCGGGTCGTTCACTTCCAGCGCCTTCATCAGCACCGGGTTGAGGTTCTTCCAGTTCGGCAGCTGGCTCTTGTCCAGCTTCTTCAGCGCGCCGGCCTGGATCTGCTTGGCCATGAAGTGGTTCGACGGCACCACGATGTCGTAACCGGATTTGCCGGTCATCAGCTTGCCATCGAGGGTTTCGTTGCTGTCGTAGACGTCGTAAGTCGCCTGGATGCCGGTTTCCTTGGTGAAGGTCGGCACGGTGTCCGGGGCGATGTAGTCGGACCAGTTGTAGATCTTGACGCTGTCGGCCTGGGCGGCGCCGGCGGAGACAGCGAGGGAGAGTGCAAGGGTGGAGAGCAACGGGGCGGAAATTTTCATTCTTGTGTTCCTGACAACGGTGCGGAAAGCCCGGGCCATCCGCGAAAGATGGGCGACGCTTCGTCGCGGGCTGGGCAAGAATTAACCATTTTGCCGGAACATGGCGAGAGGCCATGGCTGCCTGCGGGTCCGCAGACAGCGCATGTGGCCCGAGCCGTACCGAGTTGGCACGGCAGGTAGGAGACCGCCCCGCAGAGGGGCGGAATAGAGCTTACTGGACCAGTTCCTGGTCCTCGAACAGACCGTCGAACAGCATACTGGAGAGGTAGCGTTCGCCGGAGTCCGGCAGCACCACGACAATGGTCTTGCCCTGCATGTTCGGTTCTTCGGCCAGCTTCACCGCGGCGGCCATTGCGGCACCGCTGGAGATGCCGCAGAGGATGCCTTCTTCCTGCATCAGGCGCAGGGCCATGTTCTTGGCGTCTTCGTCGGCGATGGTGGCAACGCGGTCGACCAGGGACAGGTCGAGGTTCTTCGGCACGAAACCGGCACCGATGCCCTGGATCTTGTGCGGGCTGGGCTTGACCTCTTCGCCGGCCAGGGTCTGGCTGATCACCGGCGAGCCGACAGGCTCCACGGCCACCGAGAGGATCGGCTTGCCCCTGGTGTTCTTGATGTAGCGCGACACGCCGGTGAGGGTGCCGCCGGTGCCGACGCCGGCCACCAGCACGTCCACCGCGCCGTCGGTGTCGTTCCAGATTTCCGGGCCGGTGGTCTTCTCGTGGATCGCCGGGTTCGCGGGGTTGTCGAACTGCGCCGGCATGAAGTACTTCGCCGGGTCGCTGGCGAGGATTTCCTCGGCCTTGGCGATGGCGCCCTTCATGCCCTTGGCCGGCTCGGTCAGCACCAGCTCGGCGCCCAGGGCCTTGAGCACCTTGCGGCGCTCCAGGCTCATCGAGGCGGGCATGGTGAGGATCATCTTGTAGCCGCGGGCGGCGGCGACGAAGGCCAGGCCGATGCCGGTGTTGCCGGAGGTCGGCTCGACGATGGTCATGCCCGGCTTCAGGCGGCCGCTGGATTCGGCGTCCCAGATCATGTTGGCGCCGATCCGGCACTTCACCGAGTAACCGGGGTTGCGGCCTTCGATCTTGGCCAGGATGGTGACGCCGCGCGGGGCGATGCGGTTGATCTGGACCAGCGGCGTATTGCCGATGGACTGCGCGTTGTCGGCGTAGATGCGGCTCATGATGCGTTCCTTAGGTTGGAGCGGTGCAGACCCAGCAGCCTATGCCCGGCGGGCGTTCGCGTCCAGTCGAGGCGCCCAGCTCAGTCGGGCTGCGCGTCGCTGAAGATGGCCTCGATGGGCAGGCTGAAAACCCGGGCTATACGAAAGGCCAGCGGCAGGCTGGGGTCGAACTTGCCACTCTCGATGGCGATCACGCTCTGCCGCGAAACCCCCAGTTGCGTGGCGAGGTCCTGCTGGCTCCAGCCGTGCTCGGCGCGCAGTTCCTTGAGGCGATTGTGCATGGCTGCTCCTCAGCTCATTCAGACGAAGCGGCGGCGCAGCAGTACCACGGCGACGCCGTAGGCGGCCCAGAACAGCGGGAAGGCGAGGATCACCGGGAAGCGCGGCCAGGCGGCGTATTGTTCGAGGAAGCCCCAGGCGCTGAACAGCCCGACCACCACGCCGCCGGCCAGCATCGCCGCGCGGGACAGGAGGAAACGCAGGAATTCGTCCGGCTCGCTGCGCAGGTAGCGGTCGAACACGTAGAGCATCGCCAGCAGCGGCAACGCCGGAGAGGCGGCGGCCAGGACGCGCAGGGCATAAGGCAGCTGCTGCAGGTCCAGCCCCCAGCTGATCAGCGCCACCAGGGCGGAGTAGATGAACATGAGGGCGGCACAGGACAGGGTATAGCGGCGCAGAGCGGGATTCATCGCGGTCTCCTTGTGATGTAAAGTTAACTTAACATCGAGAATTCTGCGATGTAAAGTAAGCTTGTCATTAACGAGTCAATCGCGATCAGTCGCCCCCTGACCCGCCATTCAATGACTGAATGCCGCGTCTGCGTTCACACTCGCCTTGGGTGCGCGGTATAGTCGCAGCTTGTCCGACCACTCGCCCGGCCCGGCAGAACGCCCGGCCCGCTATCGTTCGAGGATTCACCGATGAAGTTCGAAGGCACCCAGTCCTACGTCGCCACCGACGACCTCAAGCTGGCGGTCAACGCCGCCATCACCCTGCAGCGCCCGCTGCTGGTGAAAGGCGAGCCGGGTACCGGCAAGACCATGCTCGCCGAGCAGCTGGCGGAGTCCTTCGGCGCCAAGCTGATCACCTGGCATATCAAGTCCACTACCAAAGCCCACCAGGGCCTCTACGAGTACGACGCGGTCAGCCGCCTGCGTGACTCGCAGCTGGGCGTGGACAAGGTCCACGACGTGCGCAACTACATCAAGAAGGGCAAGCTCTGGGAGGCCTTCGAGGCCGAAGAGCGCGTGATCCTGCTGATCGACGAGATCGACAAGGCCGACATCGAGTTCCCCAACGACCTGTTGCAGGAACTCGACAAGATGGAGTTCTTCGTTTACGAAACCAACGAAACCATCAAGGCCAAGCAGCGCCCGATCATCATCATCACCTCCAACAACGAGAAGGAACTGCCGGACGCCTTCCTGCGCCGCTGCTTCTTCCACTACATCGCCTTCCCCGACCGCGAGACCCTGCAGAAGATCGTCGACGTGCACTACCCGAAGATCAGCGGCACGCTGGTCAGCGAGGCGCTGGACATCTTCTTCGACGTGCGCAAGGTGCCGGGCCTGAAGAAGAAGCCCTCCACCTCCGAACTGGTGGACTGGCTGAAGCTGCTGATGGCCGACAACATCGGCGAAGCCGTGCTGCGCGAACGCGACCCCACCAAGGCCATCCCGCCGCTGGCTGGCGCCCTGGTGAAGAACGAGCAGGACGTTCAATTGCTTGAGCGTCTTGCCTTCATGAGCCGCCGCGCGAGTCGCTGAGGCTCTTACTCCCTCTCTCTTCAGGGAGAGGGCCGGGGAGAGGGAAATGGCCCCGTGCCGTGCTTGCCCTCTCCCTAACCCTGGCTACGCGCCCCGCTCCGAAGGGAGAGGGGACCGTTACTTGCGATTTCCGAGGGCATCTCCATGCTGCTCAACCTGTTCAACGAAATGCGCGCGGCCAAGGTGCCGGTGTCGGTGCGAGAGCTGCTCGACCTGATCGATGCGCTCAAGCACCGCGTCGTGTTCGCCGACATGGACGAGTTCTACTACCTCGCCCGCACCATCATGGTGAAGGACGAGCGCCATTTCGATAAGTTCGACCGGGCCTTCGGCGCCTACTTCAAGGGCCTGGAAAAGCTCGACGACCACCTCAAGGCGCTGATCCCCGAAGAGTGGCTGCGCAAGGAATTCGAGCGCCTGCTGACCGACGAGGAGCGTGCGCAGATCCAGTCCCTGGGTGGCCTGGACAAGCTCATCGAGGAATTCAAGAAGCGCCTCGAGGAGCAGAAGGAACGCCACGCCGGCGGCAACAAGTGGATCGGCACCGGCGGCACCAGCCCGTTCGGCTCCGGTGGCTTCAACCCCGAAGGCATCCGCGTCGGCGACGCCGGCAAGCGCCAGGGCAAGGCCGCCAAGGTCTGGGACCAGCGCGAGTACAAGAACCTCGACGACCAGGTCGAGTTGGGCACGCGCAACATCAAGATCGCCCTGCGCCGCCTGCGCAAGTTCGCCCGCGAGGGCGCGGCGGAAGAGCTGGATATCGACGGCACCATCGACCACACCGCCAAGGACGCCGGCCTGCTCAACATCCAGATGCGCCCGGAGCGCCGCAACACCGTGAAGCTCCTGCTGCTGCTGGATATCGGCGGTTCGATGGACGCCCACGTGAAGGTCTGCGAGGAACTGTTCTCGGCCTGCAAGACCGAGTTCAAGCACCTCGAATACTTCTACTTCCACAACTTCATCTACGAGTCGGTGTGGAAAAACAACCTGCGCCGCTCCAGCGAACGCACCGCCACCTTCGACCTGCTGCACAAGTACGGGCCGGACTACAAGGTGGTGTTCGTCGGCGACGCCGCCATGGCGCCCTACGAGATCACCCAGGCCGGCGGCAGCGTCGAGCACTGGAACGAGGAAGCCGGCTACGTCTGGATGCAGCGCTTCATGGAGAAGTACAAGAAACTCATCTGGATCAACCCCTACCCCAAGGACACCTGGAACTACACCGCCTCCACCGGCCTCGTGCGCGAGCTGGTGAAGGAGCAGATGTTCCCGCTGACCCTGAGCGGCCTGGAAGAGGGCATGCGCTTTCTCTCCCGTGGTTGAGCCCCGGAACGGTGCGCACGCACCGTTCCGATGTCCGCAAAGGTAACCCTGCCGCGGAGTCTCGAAACTTCCACATCGCGCCCTAGGCCCCGTAAGATGGGGATCGATCCGGCCACGCTGGGTGGCCGGCACGCAACTTGCCTGCTCCTGACCTGTCCCCGTGCTGGTAACACAGGCGGGGCGCCGTAGCGTCTACGATGGGCATCGAATGAATCCTCTGACCTTCTCCCGCTCCACCTGGCTCAACTCCCTGCACATGACGTCGCTGACCGTCGCGCTGATGGAGTCCGAGGGGCACAGCCGCGAGTCCATCCTCGAGGGCAGTGGCATCACCGGCGACGACCTGCTCGACCTGCGTCGGCTGGTCAGCCCCTGGCAGGAACAGCAGGTCTTCAGCAATGTGCAGAATCTCGCCGGCGAGCCCGCACTCGGCCTGCGCCTGGGCGTGCGCACGCGGATCACTGCCTATGGCCTGCTCGGCTATGCGCTGATCTCTGCGCCGACCCTGGGCGAGGCGCTGCGCATCGGCCTGAGTTACCCGGTGTTGCTGGGCACCTACTTCCACCTGGCGCTGGAAGTGGATGGCGACATGGCCTGGCTGGTCGCCACCGGCTATGGCGAGGAAGAAGCGATGCGTCCGTTCAACACCGAATTGTGCCTGGGCTCGCTGAAAGTGGCCTGCGCCGACCTGCTCGGCCAGCCGTTGCCACTGGTGCGCGCAGAGTTCGACTACGAAGGTCCGGTCGATCGCCGCGCGGCCTACGCCACGTTGTTTGGCTGCCAGTTGGGTTTCAACTGTTCGCGCAGCGCCATCGGTTTCCCTGCCAGTTGGCTGGACATGCGCCTGCCTCTGGCGGATGCCGTGACGCACCGTGAGATGCTGGAGCAGTGCCGACGCCAGAACATCGACCTGGCAGCCCGCCGCGCCTGGCTGGACAAGGTCCGCGCAATACTCGGCGAACGCCTGCAGGAGCCGCCGGGTCTGGAAGAACTGGCGCGCCGCCTCAACTGCTCCTCGCGCAGCCTGCGCCGCCACCTGCAGCAACAGCAGACCAGCTACCAGCAATTGCTCGACGAGTTGCGCTTCGCCCGTGCCAAGGAACTGCTGCAGGACGGCGACATGCCGATCTACCGCATCGCCGAGGAGCTGGGCTTCAGCGAGACGGCCAGCCTGCGCCACGCCTTCCAGCGCTGGAGCGGACAGCCGCCCAGTCACTTCCGTGCATAAACGCCGCGCGTGAAATTTCCCTCGGGCTTGTCGTGGATCAAGGAGCCCTTGGATGTCCTGGGCATAGCCTTGAAGAATCCCACAAGGAAACCTCCGAGGGCCTGACCATGGCCAAGAAATTCCCGCTCAACCCGCCGCACCCCGAGCGCATCTGCTGGGGCTGCGACCGTTATTGCCCGGCCACCAACCTGGCCTGTGGCAACGGTGCGGACCGCACCATGCACCCGGCCGAGATGCTCGGCGATGACTGGTATCAATTCGGTGACTGGGGTATCGAGGCGCCGAAAACGATTTCTGCCGTGCAACTGGAGCCTTCCAGCTAGCGCACACCCGCGCCGTTGCGGCGCCGGCCATGAAAAAGCGCGCACTTCCTCCCCGGAATGCGCGCTTTTTCGTCATCAGCCCTTGGCGGGGGTGATGCCGTAGATCTTCTGGAAGCGGGCGATCAGGCCGACCGGCTTCTTCTCTTCCTTCTGCATCAGGTAGACCACGCGCTCGCCGTTGGGGCCGCTGGCGATTTCGGTGTGGCGGAAGATCGGTTCGCCCAGGCCGTTCATGTCGACCATGTCGCCGTAGCGCTGGGCTACATAGATCACGCCTTCCTGGCGGATTTCGCCGTAGAAGCCGGCGGCCGGCGGCAGGCTCTGCTTGTAGAACTGGTAGGAGGCGATCTTCTTCGCGTCCTTGTCTTGGTCCTCGGCGCGGACGACCAGGACGACGTTCTGGCCGAACTTGTCCTTCTCGCCCACTTCCCTGGTGTAGATGGTCTTGCCGGTGACGATATAGTCGCGGTAGACGGCGGCGTCATCGAACAGGTACAGGGTCTCGTCGGTACGCACCAGGTACCAGTCGTCGTTGTTGGGCGTGGCTTCCTTGCTGGCTACCGGAGCCTGGGCGGCGCAGCCAGCGAGGGCGGCGACGAGCAGAGCGAGGGATGCAGCTTTGTTGGCTTTGTTGTTGAACATCTCGGGGGCTTCCTGGGGTTGAAAGCCTGCGAGTTTCAATGGGCCATATAACGGATTGATGACGGGCAAATGACGAATTGTTTCGAAGCTGCAGCGCCCGCTTCACGGGCGCTGCAGGCAATCTCCCGGCGACTCAGGGGCGCGCTTCGAGGATCAGGTTGAACGGGGTTTCGGCTGCCCGGCGGAAGCGGCTGAAACCGGCCTCCTCGAACACTTTGCGCAGGCGCGCTTCGCCTGCCTGGGCGCCGAGCCCCAGGCCGACTTCCTGGGATAGCGAGTTGGGCGTGCAGATAAAGGTGGACGCGGCGTAGAACAGCCGGCCGACCGGGTTCTGGTTGTCGTCCAGGTGATCATTGGCAAAGGGCTCGACCAGCAGCACGGTGCCATCCGCCTTGAGTGCCTGGCGTGCGTGCTGCGCGGCGCCCACCGGGTCGCCCATGTCGTGCAGGCAATCGAAGAAGCAGATCAGGTCGTAGTCGGTGCCGGGGTAATCCTTGGCACTGGCACGCTGGAAGCTGGCGCGACCGGCGACCTCGGCCTGATCCGCGCGCTGGTTGGCCACTTCTATCGAAGGCTGGTGGTAGTCGAAGCCGACAAAATAGGAGGCCGGGAAGGATTGCGCCATGACGATGGTGGAGGCGCCGTGGCCGCAACCGACATCGGCGACCCGCGCGCCATGCTGGAGCTTGTCGACCACATCGTCCAGGGCCGGCAGCCATTCGGCCACCAGGTGCGCGCGGTAGCCAGGGCGGAAAAATTTCTCGGTGCCGGAGAACATGCAGGGGTGGTGATCGCCCCAGGCCAGGGCGCCGTCGCCGCGCATGGCGGCGACCAGCTTGTCCTTGTCGTGGTAGAGCGCGGCGACCACGGAAGCGCCGCCGGCGACGTAGACGGGAGAGTCCTCGATGGCCAGGGCCATCGCCTGCTCTTCGGGCAGGCGGAAGTTGCCGTCCTGGTGCTCCATGTAGCCGGAGGCGGCATGGGCGCTCAGCCATTCGCGCAGCAGGCGGGCATTGCAGCCGCTGCGCTCGGCCAGTTGCGCCGGGCTCAGCCATTGGCCATCGGCCATGGCTTTGTATAGGCCCAGTTCTTCACCCAGGATGATGTTGGCGAGCATCGCCGCGCCACCCATGTCGGTGACCAGCTTGCCCATGAATTCGTTGAGTCTGGCTTCGTCCATCGCGCGAACTCCCATGCGAAGCCGCGGGCATTCCCAGCGGCAACGGAGAAAGGAAGGCGGCAGGCGGCAAGGCCGGGTGCCGCGCCGGGCGCCGGCCAACGACGGGCACGGGACGCTGCGGGCGCAACGGCAACTCCCGCGCGGGACTGTTGCGCGAAGGCCGGTAGCGCGGCAGCCCTACCGGCGTGACTTTCTCATTCTACGGCGGTGGGTTCGCTGCGGCGGCGTCGCCGACTTGCGGTGCTGTCGCTTCGCCAGAGCGTGGCTCGCGCGCCATTTGCGGCCGCTGCAGGATCAGGTTCTGCGCCACGGTCAGGTTGATTCCGGCTTCGCGCAGCCCACTGAAGATGGTGAACAGCAGGTCGCTCTTGGTGCCGTACACCGCCCGTGGGCTGCTGACGTTGCCCGAGGCGGCCAAGGTCAGGCCGGTGGCGCTGAGGTCCTTGAAGGTCACCGAGGGCGCCGGCGTCTCGACGATGTTCTCGTGCTCGGTGTAGGCCTTGAGCATCAGCTCGCGGACCTTCTGCACGTCAGTATCCAGCGGCAGGGTCAGGTTGATGCCGACCACGCCCAGGGCGCTGCCCATGGTCACGTTGCGCACGTTCTGCGAGATGAACTGCGAGTTGGGGACGATGACGGTGGACTGGTCGGACATCTGGATTTCCGTGGCGCGCACGTTGATGCGGCGGATATCGCCCTCCACGCCGCCGGTGAGGCTGACCCAGTCGCCCACCTTCACCGGGCGCTCGGTGAGCAGGATCAGGCCGGAGATGAAGTTCTGCACGATGGCCTGCAGGCCGAAGCCGATACCCACCGACAGGGCGCTGACCACCCAGGTCAGGCTGGTGAGGTTGATGCGCAGCGCCGAGAGCACCAGCAGCACCAGGATGACCATGCCGATGTAGCCCACCAGGGTCACCAGCGAGGCGCGCATGCCGACGTCCATGCTGGTTTCCGGCAGCAGTTCCTCGGCCAGCCAGCGCTTGAGCAGGCGCAGGCCGAACAGCCCGGCGGCCAGCGTGCCCAGGGCGAGCAGGATGTCCTGCGGGACGATGTTCAGGCGGCCCAGGGACTGGCCGCTTTCCACCAGCCGCACCAGGCCCTGGAGCAGCTCGCCGGGGCTGGTGCCGGTGGTGGAGAAGGCGATCAGTATCGTCGACAACACCAGCAGCGTGCGCCCGGCGCCGGTCAGCAGGGTGGCGAACTGCGCCTGGTGGCGCGGGTCGACGCCAAGGTTTTCGGCCAGCCGCGCGCCGATCTTCTGCCTGGGTGACAGCAGCGCTTCGCAGAGGTCGACGAACAGGGTCGTGAGCAGGTAGCCGGTGGCGCAGACCACGCTGGCCCAGAGCAATTTTCCGGCGAGGAAATAGGCCAGCGACAGGTAGCCGGTGACCAGCGCGAGGACGATCAGCAGCACGGTGATCATCATTGCCAGCACGATGATCCCGGCCAACGCGGAGGTCTCGTGCCCCTCGGCTTCGCGGCGAGCCCGGCGGTAGCGGTACAGGGCAATCGAGAAGAGCAGCGCGGTTGCCAGGGCGGTGATGCCGTTCACCGCGACAGTCAATGCCAGGCTGGCACCGCTGGCGCTGTTCAGCCGCTCCTGGGTGCCGAGCACCAGCAGCAGCCAGGCCATCAGCCAGGGGAAGGGGGAGAGCGCATCGGCCACCGGGTCGGGCAGGTCGGGCAGGCGCCAGGACGGTCGCTGCACGGCGAGCAGGGCGCGCCCCAGGCCGGCAGTGAAAGTGCAGAAGATCACCAGTGTCAGCAGTTGGTCGCCCAGGTTGGCCATACTGCCGTTGAGCTGCTCGTGCCAGTCCAGGCCTTCGCGAATCAGCGCGGCGCCGCCGCCCAGGGTGAGGATGGTGGCCAGGCTGACCGCCACGGCGAGCGCGCTGCGGCGCAGGCGGCCCACCGGAATCCAGCGGATCATCGCCTTGGTCAGCAACTGCTCCAGCAGGCGCCGGCCGGGGATCCACAGCAGCGCGCCAGCGATCAGGCAGGCGATGAAGGGCCAGCGGTGTTCCGGTTGCCAGGTCAGGGCGAAGGCGTCGCCGATCTGTCCGCGAATCGCTTGCAGTCGGGACAGGTCATCATCGGTGGGGCGGATCAGGCTGGACCAGAAGCGCGGGCTCAGCGGTGGCGGGTAGCGCGTGGCGATCTGCGAGTTGAACTGGCTGCGGCGCAGGTTGACGATCTGTGCGGCCAGGTCCTGGGCATTCTTGTCCAGTTGGTTGGCGCGATCCTGCTGCTTCTGCTGCTGCTTCTGATCGGCCAGCAGATCGTTGCGCTGATTGGTGAGGCTGGACGCTTCGTTGGGCGTCATCGGGCCGAGGACCTTGAGCTGGTCTTCGGTGCGCGCCAGTTGCGTGGTGATGTCCGCTGCGCTCTGTTCGGCACGGGCCTGGACGCCCAGCGCCGCCTGGCGCAGGTTGGAGAGCAGGCCGTCGTCGCTGTCGGCGGATACCCGCTGGCGGATCAGTTCGAGACGGTCGCTGAGCTGGTCGAGGCTGGCGTCGTCCGGCAGCTCCGGCAGCTCGATGGTGTCGCCGGCCTGGACGTCGGTCGGCTCGTCGGCCAGCACGGCGCCTGCTCCGGCCAGCGACAAGGTGAGCATCAGCAGCACGCGGCTGCAGGCATGCATGAAGGTTTCCCGCATCTTCCCCCATCCTGTGGTCAAAACGCATGTGGGTGTTCGACCGGTCAGTGGCCGGCACAATTCCCTGGAGCATAGCGTCGTAGTGGCCGGTCCTTGTCCGGCTGGTCCGCATAATCAGTGTATGCAGATGGTTAAGGGTCAGAAATTCTGGCCACATCGATCCCCTTTTGGCCGCTTCCGCTGTTTTGTGCAGCGCAGTCGCTGGGCAGAATTCCCCCACGGACAACAAGAATCCTTCAGAGGGTACTCCCATGCTTACCGTGTACAGCGATGATCACCGCCTGCATTTCGGCCAGTCCGAACTGGTCGACGGCAAACTCCAGCCCTGCTTCGAAATGCCCAGCCGCGCGGACACCGTGCTGGCCCGCGTGAAATCGCAGAACCTGGGCGAGATCATCGAGCCCAAGGACTTCGGCCTGGAGCCGATCCTGCGTGCGCACAACACCCGCTACGTCGAATTCCTCAAGGGCGCCTGGGCGCGCTGGGCGGCCGAAGGCCACACCGGCGACCTGGTTTCCACCACCTTCCCGGGGCGCCGCCTGCTGCGTGACGGTCCGATCCCGACTGCGCTGATGGGCGAAGTGGGACACTACAGCTTCGACACCGAGGCGCCGATCACTGCCGGCACCTGGCAGGCCGTGTACAGCTCGGCCCAGGTCGCGCTGACCGCCCAGGACCACATGCGCCAGGGTGCCAGCACCGCTTTCGCTCTGTGCCGTCCGCCGGGCCACCACGCCGGCAGCGACTTCATGGGCGGCTACTGCTTCCTGAACAACGCCGCCATCGTCAGCCAGGCCTTCCTCGACCAGGGTGCCAAGCGCGTGGCCATCCTCGACGTCGACTATCACCACGGCAACGGCACCCAGGACATCTTCTACCGCCGCAACGATGTGCTGTTCGCCTCGATCCACGGCGACCCGCTGGTGGAGTATCCGTACTTCCTCGGCCACGCCAACGAGCACGGCGAGGGCGCCGGCGAAGGCTACAACCACAACTACCCGCTGCCGCACGGCACCGGCTGGGATGGCTGGTTCGCCGCGCTGGACGATGCGTGCCGCAAGATCGCCGACTACGCGCCGGACGCGGTGGTTGTATCGCTGGGCGTGGATACGTATAAGGACGACCCGATTTCCGAGTTCAAGCTGGACAGCCCGGACTACCTGAAGATGGGCGAGCGCATCGCCGCACTGGGTATCCCGACCCTGTTCATCATGGAAGGGGGCTACGCGGTCGAGGCCATCGGCGTCAACGCGGTGAACGTGCTGCAGGGCTACGAAGGCGCTGCACGCTAAGTAGAAAAGATCGGGCGGATGAATATCCGCCCGATTGCTTTTTATGGCTCGCGGCCCGCTGTTTGTAGTGGTCAGAGTGCGAGCGCATCCAACTGGGGAAGGACATGAACAAGAATACCGCGCTGCGCGGCCTGCTCGCCGCCGCCGCCCTCGTCACCGCCGGTGCCGCCAGCGCCGCGCCGGAAGTGCGCATCTACAACTGGTTCGACTACATCGGCCCGGACACCCTCAAGGGCTTCCAGAGCGAGACCGGCATCAAACCGCAATACGACGTCTACGACAGCAACGAAGTACTGGAAGCCAAGCTGCTGTCCGGCCACTCGGGCTATGACGTGGTCGTACCCAGCGACAGCTTCCTGCCCAACTACCTCAAGGCCGGCGTGTTCCAGCCGTTGGACAAGAGCAAGCTGCCGAACTGGAAGAATCTCAATCCCGCCCTGCTCAAGGTGCTGGAGAGCAAGGACCCGGGCAACCAATACGTGATGCCCTACATGTGGGGCACCAACGGCATCGCCTACAACGTCGACAAGGTCAAGGCCGTGCTCGGCGACAACGCGCCGGTGGACTCCTGGGACCTGGTGTTCAAGCCGGAGAACCTGGCCAAGCTGAAATCCTGCGGCGTGGCCTTCCTCGATTCGCCCACCGAAGTCATTCCGCAGGTCCTACATTACCTGGGCCTGTCGCCGAACAGCCACAACCCGGACGACTACAAGAAGGCCGAGGCGCTGCTGGCGCAACTGCGTCCGCACATCACCTACTTCAGCTCTTCGAAGTTCGTCACCGACCTCGCCAACGGCGATGTCTGCGTAGCCCTGGCCTGGTCCGGCGGCGCGATGCAGGCGGCCAATCGCGCCAAGGAAGCCAATAACGGCATCCACATCGAGTACCGCATTCCCAAGGAAGGCGCGGCGGCGTGGTTCGACGTGCTGGCGATTCCGAAGGACTCGAAGAACGTCGAGCAGGCCCACGCCTTCCTCAACTACCTGCTGCGCCCGGAAGTGGTCGCGCCGATCTCCGACTATGTCGCCTACGCCAACCCCAATCAGGCGGCGGACGGGCTGATCTCCAAGGAGCTGCACGACAACCCCAACGTCTACCCGCCGGCGGACGTGCAGGCCAAGCTGTTCTCGGTGGAGATGCTGCCGCCCAAGCTGGAGCGTATCCGCACCCGCACCTGGACCCAGGTGAAATCCGGCAAATAATGTCGCCCACGGCGCTCTGAACAGCGGATTTCCGTTGGCGGCCGGGCGCCGCGAACTGGCATGATCGGCGGACCTTCTTCGAGGAGGTCCGCCGATTTTCATTGGGCTTCCCGTCCCTCCTCAACTGCCGAGCCTTGCCATGACCTGCCGGACCGCTGCACACGCCTTCGCCAGGAGGCGCTCATGAATACCCAAGCCACTATCGTCGAGCGCAAGGGCGCCGATGCCTTCGCCATCCAGGTCATGACCGGCCTGTGCATCATCTGGGGTCTCCAGGCGGTGATGGTGAAACTGGCTGCTCACGACATCGCGCCGATCATGCAGGCCTTCGGCCGCAACCTGGTGGCCGCCGTGGTGGTGGGGCTGCTGATGTGCTGGCGCGGCGGCTGGGAAGGCTTCCTGCGCCATGGCACCGTCAAGGGCGGTCTGCTGGCCGGCGTGCTGTTCGCCGCCGAGTTCTTCTTCATCGCCCAGGGACTGGTCTATACGTCGGCCTCGCACATGGCGGTGTTCATCTATACGGCGCCGATCTTCTCGGCGCTGGCGCTGCACTTCCTGCTGCCCAGCGAGCGCCTGCGGCCCTTGCAGTGGCTGGGGATCGGTGTGTGCTTCGCGGGGATCGCAATGTGCTTCGGCGGTGGCTTCGACGTCGCCAACCTGGACGGCCGCATGCTGCTGGGCGATGCCTTTGGCGTGCTGGCGGGCTTTTCGTGGGGCATGACCACCGTCGCAGTGCGCACCACGCGGCTGTCCGAGGCCAAACCGATCCTCACACTGTTCTACCAGCTGCTGATCGCCGCGCTGCTGTTGCCTTTCGCCGCACTGGCCCTGGGCAAGACCCAGGATGTCAGCTTCACCGCCATCGGCGTGGGCAGCGTGCTGTTCCAGGGGCTGGTGGTGTCGTTCTTCAGCTACTTCACCTGGTTCTGGCTGCTGCGCCGCTATCTGGCGTCGAACCTGGCGGTGTTTTCCTTCATGACGCCGATGTTCGGCATCGCCTTCGGCGTGCTGATCCTCGGCGAGCCGCTGACCCCGAATTTCGTCGCGGGCGCCGCGCTGGTGCTGGCGGGGATTACCCTGGTGAGCAGCGAGCAGTGGATTCGCCGGATGCTTTCGCGCTGAGGGGGAACTGTCGCGCTCTTGATTCAGGTCAGGCGTCGCGGCGGGGTAAGACGATAGTCTTTGTTTCAAGGAGTGAGTGGCACGGGCGGAGAGTGGGACGCCGGGCTATTCTTCCTAGGGCGGCCCATGGTGGTAACGGGCCGCCCGACCTGAATTCGAACGAGGAGGCATTCCATGAAAGTCTGGCTGCAAAGCATTGCGTGGAAACTCGGAGTCACGCTCGGCCTGATCGAGCCTCCACGTCTGCAACCCATCCCCGTCCGCAGCGACGAGCAACGTCGCCTGATGGAGCAGCGTCGGCGCTACTGATCGCGCCCGCTACCGCAAAAGGAAAACCCGCCAGCCGGCGGGTTTTTTCTTGTCCGTCATTCGTGGGCCTTGAACCAGTCGTCGATCATCCTTTTCAGCCTTTCCCCGGAGAAACTCGGGAAGTGCCCGCCATGCACGGTGCGCACCGGCAACTCGCGCAGGCGCGAAAGGCTGGCGGCGTAGTCGTCGAGATTGGAGTGGTAGGCGTCCTCGATCAGCGGGCCGTCGTAGATGATGTCGCCGGAGAACAGCGTCTGCGTCTTCTCCTCCCACAGGCTGATGCCGCCCGGTGAATGCCCCGGCGTATGCAGGACCTGCAGGGTACGGTCGCCCAGGTCGAGTACGTCGCCTTCGTCGATGTGCGGGTGGCCGGCGCGGCTTTCACCCGGTATTCGGCGTAGCACAGCGGGTAGTCCGGGTGCGCGTCGAACATCTCGTCGTCGACGAAGGCGGTGGCCAGGGTGCGCTCGCCGTCGGGGCTGGCAAGGATATCGGCTTCGGCCGGGTGCACCAGGCGCTCGTCGAACTCGTGGTGGCCGGCGATATGGTCGAAGTGGGTGTGGCTGGCTACCGCCAGCAGCGGGCGCTCGGTGAGCCAGGGAAGCTGCTCGCGCAGGCTCACCAGGCCAGAGCCGCTGTCCACCAATACATCGCGGGCGCGGCCCTGGATATGCCACATGTTGCAGCGGTAGAAGGGGCGGACGTACGGCTCGTGGATCAGGCTGACGCCGTCGTAGCAGTGACGGACCTCGAACCAGCGGTCGCGGGTGACGATCTTCATGACTCGGATTCCGGGTGGAATGCGCGGCGCGCCAGCGCGCGGATCGCGGGTGGCTGTGCGTTCACCCTAACCTCTCCCGGAGGGAGGGGGCAGGGGCGGGGCGGGTTTGGACAACCCGCCCCGCTCAGCGGATGGATCAGGGTGCGAAGGGCGCCGCTTCCATCACTTCCACGATCAGCGGGCGATCGCTCGGGGCGTTGCGCAGCAGTTGCTGCAGGTGCGCGTGGTCGCGGGCGCGCTCGGCGGCGCAACCAAAGCCCTTGGCGATGGCGAGGAAGTCCGGGGTGTAGATGTCCACGCCCAGCGGAGTGATGTCGCGGCGTTCCATGTAGCGCTTGATCTCGCCGTAGCCGTGGTTGTTCCACAGCAGGACGATGATACCCACCTTGGCTTCCACGGCGCTGGCCAGCTCGGTCATGGTGAACTGCAGGCCGCCGTCGCCCATCAGGCTGATCACCGGGCGGCCCGGCTCGCCGAGCTTGGCGCCGATGGCGGCCGGCAGGCCGTAGCCCAGGGTGCCGTAGCCGGTGGAGGCGTTGAACCAGCGGCGACCGCCGTCCAGTTCCACCAGGTGGTTGCCGCTGTAGACAGTCTGCGTCGAGTCGCCGACGAAGCGCGCGTCGGGCAGTACTTCGAGGATCTTGCCGAACAGCTCGCGGTAGTGCGCCCAGCCGCTGAAGTCCTCGGCCAGTTGTGCGCGTACCTTGGCTGCGCGCTGGGCGCCGGGGCTGTTGGCGTCGGCCTGGCGGGCCGGCAGCAGGTCGAGCAGGGCGCGCATGGCGGTGCGGGCGTCGCTGTGGATGGCGATGCTCGGCGCGTAGTTGCGCATCAGTTGCTGCGGGTCGATGTCGATGCGGATCAGCTCGCCGCCGATCTTGAAGTTGCCATCGAACACCACGTCATAGTCGGTCTCGCCCAGCTCGGTGCCGATGGCCAGGACCACGTCGGCTTCCAACGCCAGCTCACGGACCGGAATCAGCGACTGGTTGCTGCCGATCAGCAGCGGATGTTCCGGTTGCAGCAGGCCCTTGGCGTTGATGGTCTGCGCGGTCGGCGCGTCCAGCGCGATGGCCAGCGCGCGGGCTTCAGCCTGGGCTTCTACGCAGCCGCCGCCGAGCAGCAGCAGCGGGTTCTTTGCCTTGGCCAGCTTGGCGGCGGCTTCATGCAGCGGCGAGCGCGCAGGGGCGGGGCGGGCCAGTTGCACGCGCGGGCGCACCTGCATGTGATCGGCCGGGGCGGTGATGATGTCCAGCGGCAGCTCGATATGCACCGGGCGCGGGCGCTCGCTGTCGAACACGGCGAAGGCGCGGGCCAGCACGGCCGGCAGTTCCTCGACGCTCATCAGCGTGTGGCTGAAGGCGCTGACGCCGGCGACCATGGCGCGCTGGTTCGGCAGCTCGTGCAGGTAGCCGTTGCCGTGGGCCAGGCGCGAGCGTTCGTTGACGCTGCTGATCACCAGCATGGGGATGGAGTCGGCGTAGGCCTGGCCCATGGCGGTGAGGATGTTGGTCATGCCCGGGCCGGTGATGATGAAGCACACGCCCGGCTTGCCGGTGACGCGCGCGTAGCCGTCGGACATGAAGCCGGCGCCCTGTTCGTGGCGCGGGGTGATGTGGCGGATGCCGCTGTGGGGCAGGCCGCGGTACAGCTCGACGGTGTGTACGCCGGGGATGCCGAAGACGGTATCGACGCCCCAGGCTTCGAGTTGCTTGACGAGGAATTCGCCGCAGGTGGTCATGGCAGTTCCTTGGAGTTCGTGGGTGAGGTGGTCGTTAATCATGCAAAAGGGCGCGGAGATCAGCTCGCCGCGCCCTTTTGCCTAGCGCAAGGTCTTGTCAGGCCGCGTCGGCGACAGCTGCCGGGCGGGGCGACAGCAGGCTGACGACGATGAAGCTGATCAGGCCGATGGCCAGGCTGTAGTAGATCGGGGTGTTGGCGTCGAAGCCATCCTTGAGCATGAACACCAGCGCGGTGACGAAGCCCAGGGCCATGCTGGTGATGGCGCCGGCGGTGGTGGCGCGCTTCCAGTAGATGGCGCCGATCAGCGGGATCAGCATGCCGCCGACCAGCAGGTTGTACGCCAGGGTCAGGGCGCTGAGCACGTCGTTCACCACCAGGGCGATGGCCAGGACCACGACACCGGTAACCAGGGTGCAGATGCGGTTCAGACTCAGGCGGGTGGAGCGCTGGCCGGTGACGATCGGCAGCAGGTCCTCGGTGATGGTGGTGGAGGCGGCGAGCAGGCCGGCGCTGGCGGTGGACATCATCGCGGCCAGGGCAGCGGCGATCACCAGGCCACGGATACCATCCGGCAGCGCGGCGCTGACGATGGCGGCGAAGGCGTTGTTGACGTTGTCCAGGTCGGGCAGCAGCACCTTGGCGCACATGCCGATCAGCGCGCCGACCAGGCCGTAGATCACGCAGTACACGCCCGCGGCGGTGCCGGCGTACTTGGTGACCTTCTCGTCGCGGGCGGTGAACACGCGCTGCCAGATGTCCTGGCCGATCAGGATGCCGAAGAAGTAGATCAGGAAGTAGGTGATGATGGTGTCGTAGCCGATGGTGTGGAAGCTGAAGGCGGTCGCCGGCAGTTTCGCCATCAGTTCGTCCCAGCCGCCCACTCGGTACAGGCAGATCGGCAGCAGGATGAACATCAGGCCGACGGTCTTGATGATGAACTGCACGATGTCGGTCAGGGTCAGGGACCACATGCCGCCGATGGTGGAGTAGATCACCACGACGCCGCCGCCCAGCAGCACGGACACCCAGAACGGCAGGCCGAACAGGACCTGCATGACGGTGCCGATGGCCAGGGTGGAGACCACGCCGATCATCAGCGCGTAGGCGAACATGATCACCGCCGAAGCCTGGCGGGCCATCGGGTTGTAGCGACGCTCCAGGACCTGGGTGACGGTGAAGATGCGCAGCTTGAGCAGTGGCTTGGCCAGGAACAGGTTCAGCGCGATGATGCCGGCGCCCAGGGCGGCACACAGCCAGAAGCCGGAAATGCCGTGGACGTAGCCCAGACGCACGGTGCCCACGGTGGAGGCGCCGCCCAGGACGGTGGCAGCCATGGTGCCCATGTAGAACGACGGGCCGAGGTTGCGGCCGGCCACGAGGTAGTCTTCGTGGGTCTTGGCGCGGCGCATGCCGTACCAGCCCAGCCACAACATGCCAGCGGCATATATCAGTACGACGATCAGATCTAACGCCATGGTCGGCTCCTCACACTTGCATTGTCATTGTTGCCGCGCGCTTGTGGCGTGCGGTAGGGCATCGGACCGGCGGCGACCGGTCCGATGGGGGCTTTCAGGTAGAGCGCTTCGCGTCAGGCCGCGAAGCCTGGATCAGGCTGCCGGCTCGCTGATGCTGCGCACTGGGCGATCATGGCTGGCCACCCAGCGCGGGCCCTTGGGGCCATACACGCCAGCGGGTTCCGGGAAGGTCCGCAGCAGGGCCACGTAGAGCAGGGCGGCCATGCCGAGAGTGACCGGCAGGCTGATGTCGATGCCGCCGGCCAGGTTGCCGAGGGGGCCGACGAACTGGCCCGGCAGGTTGACGAAGCACAGGCCCAGGGCCGCACTCGGGATCCACGCGCCCATGCCGCGCCAGTTCCAGCCGTTGTGGAACCAGTAGGCGCCGCCTTCCTGGCCACGGGTGAACACCTGCAGGTCATCGGCGTGGTAGAAGCCACGACGGATGATCAGGCCGAGGATCATGATCACCATCCAGGGGCTGGTGCAGGTGATGATCAGCACGGCGAAGGTGGACACGCTCTGCACCAGGTTCGCGGCGAAGCGACCGATGAAGATGAAGGCGATGGACAGCAGGCCGATCAGCAGGGTCGCCTGTACGCGGTTGAGCAGGCGCGGGAACACGCTGGACATGTCCAGGCCGGTGCCGTACAGCGAGGTGGTGCCGGTGGACATGCCGCCGATTACCGCGATCAGGCACACCGGCAGGAAGAACCAGCTCGGCGAAACGGCCAGCAGGCCGCCGACGTAGTTGTTCTGCGCGATGTAGTCCGGAGCGTTGACGGCAACGATGGTGGCGGTGGCCAGGCCGAACAGGAACGGGATCAGGGTGGCCAGCTGGGCGCAGATCACGGCCAGCATGATGCGCTTCTGCGAGGTCTGGCGCGGGATGTAGCGGGCCCAGTCACCGAGGAAGGCGCCGAAGGACACCGGGTTGCTCATCGCCAGCAGGGCGGCGCCGATGAAGGCGGCCCAGAAACCTTCGCTGCCCATCTGCACGGTGCCAGCGTAGCCAGCGTCGAACGGGCCTGCGAAGGCGAACAGGCCGAGCAGGAACAGCAGGCTCGCGGCCCATACGGCGATCTTGTTGACCATCAGCATGAAGCGGAAGCCGTAGATGCAGACGATCAGCACCAGCACGGCGAACAGGCCGTAGGCCAGGCCCAGGGTCAGGTCGGTTTCCGGCAGGTCGAACAGGCGCTTGGCGCCACCGATCAGCGCATCGCCCGAGCTCCACACGGAGAGGGAGAAGAACGCGACCGCAGTGAGCAGCGACAGGAACGAACCGACGATCCGCCCGTGTACGCCGAAGTGGGCGCCCGAGGAGACCGCGTTGTTGGTGCCGTTGAGCGGGCCGAACAGGCCCATCGGCGCGAGGATGAGCGAACCGACCAGCACGCCGAGCACGATGGCCCAGACGCCGGCCTGGAACGACAGGCCGAACAGTACCGGGAAGCTGCCCAGCACGGCGGTGGCGAAGGTGTTGGCGCCACCGAAGATCATGCGGAACAGGTCGGTGGGCGTGGCGTTGCGTTCGTGATCCGGGATCTGTTCGACCCCGAATGTCTCGATCGTTGTGATTGCGTGTGCGTTGTTCTTGTTATCCATGACTTCCTCCCGGGGAGCCCTGTCTTTATGGCGTCGGAGACGGTGACAGGTGCTCGTGTGTGGCCAGCCAGCGGCCCTGTTTCGGATCACGGCGGAAGACGATGGTCTCCCGTTCGTGGTTCAGGCTTTCCTCTCCCTGGATGCGCAGCCGCGTGGCGACGTCGTGGCAGAACACCGCCACGTCTTCGCTCTGCAGGCTCACAAAGGTGTTGCTCGAAAGGCAGTCAAGGACCTCGAAACCATCGTCACGCAGCCAGCCCTCCCACACCTCGCGATAAGCCGCGCGCGACAGCAGCGGCACCGGCCAGGTGTGGAAAATGAAGGAGGCGTCTTCGCTGAAGGCGGCGAAGTAGGCTTCGGTGTCGGTGCGCGCGAAGGCTGCCACGAGCTCGCGGGCAGCCTCCAGCACCTGTGCTACGCAGGCGTCGTTATTCATGTAGGTGCTCGTGCGCTCAGCGACGCTCTACGCCCGGGAGGATGCAGAGCATTTCGTAGAGCAGGTTGGCGCCGAGCAACGAGGTGTTGCCGGTGGTGTCGTACGGCGGGGAGACCTCGACCAGGTCGCAGCCGATGATGTCCAGGCCTTGGCAGCCACGGACGATTTCCATCGCCTGGATGGTGGTCAGGCCGCCGATTTCCGGGGTGCCGGTACCGGGCGCCCAGGCCGGGTCGATGCCGTCGATGTCGAAGGACAGGTACACCGGGCCGCCGCCGACCTTTTCGCGGACTTCGGCCATCAGCGGTTCCAGCGACTTGTGCCAGCACTCTTCGGCCTGCACCACGCGGAAGCCCTGCTTGCGGCTCCAGTTGAAGTCTTCGGCGGTGTAGCCCTGCGCGCGCAGGCCGATCTGCACCACGCGGTCGCAGTCCAGCAGGCCTTCTTCCACCGCGCGGCGGAAGGTGGTGCCGTGGGCGATCTTCTCGCCGAACATGTGGTCGTTCACATCGGCATGGGCGTCGATGTGGACCAGGCCGACCTTGCCGTGCTTCTTGTGGATGGCCCGCAGGATCGGCAGGGTGATGGTGTGGTCGCCGCCCAGGGTCAGAGGGAGGATGCCGTGGTCGAGGATCTTGTCGTACGCCTCTTCGATGATGCGTACGGCTTCCATCAGGTTGAAGGTGTTGATCGCCACGTCACCGATGTCGGCGATGTTCAGCGAGTCGAACGGCGCAGCGCCGGTGGCCATGTTGTACGGACGGATCATCACCGACTCGGCGCGGATTTCGCGCGGCCCGAAACGAGTGCCGGAGCGCAGGGAGGTGCCGATGTCCAGGGGTACGCCGACGAAGGCGGCATCGAGCTGGTTGAGCTCTTCGGGGGACTGGATATGCGGCAGGCGCATCATGGTGGCAATGCCGCCGAAACGCGGCATTTCGTTACCGCCCAGGGGCTGGTGAAGTTTCTTGTCCATGGGGAGGGCCTCAGGCTGATCGCTGTCTTCGTGGAAACAGGCTTGTTGATACTTAGGGCCGGATTCTCTCCACGCCGGGTAGTGGAAAAAATCGCTGGCTACAAATAATCACTTCAGAGTTTTCTAAACTAATAACGGTCGCTAAACTGCGCCACCTTGCCGCAGCAGGCGGCTCGCCGGGCTTGTGGCCTGCGGTTCCTGAATAGATAGGTGGCTTGCTATCATCCGTTTTTCAGGTATAGAAACTACTGAACTAGAGCGGCCCGGCCGCGGTTTTGCGGAGTCTTCATGAGCGCGAGCGCATTGCCCGACGTCAAACTGCTGCGGATTTTCGCCTGCGTGGTGCGTAGCCAGGGCTTCGCCGCCGCCCAGCAGGAGTTGAACCTGTCGACCTCGGCGATCAGCACCTACATGAGCCAGTTGGAGAACCAGTTGGGCATCGTGCTCTGCCACCGTGGTCGCGGCGGCTTCGGCCTGACCAGCAAGGGCGAGCTGTTCCATCAGGAAACCCTGCGCATCCTCGGCGAGCTGGAAGGCTTCGAGCGCTATGCCGCGACCTTGAAAGGCGAGCTGCGCGGCACCCTGAACCTCGGCGTGCTGGATTCCACCGTGAGCGACCCGGCGCTGCCGCTGGCGGATGTGATCGGTTCCTTCAGCAGCCTGCACCCGGCGGTGCACCTGCACCTGCAGGTGCAGAGCCCCTACGAGTTGCAGCTGGCGGTGCTGGACAACCGCCTGGACCTGGCCATCGGCTCCTTCTTCAGCCGGATGAACGGCCTGGTCTACCAGCCTCTTTATAGAGAGCAGCACTGGCTGTACTGCAGCGACCGCCACCCGCTGTTCGACGGACGGCGCATTCCCGCCGAGCTGATCACCCAGCAGCGCATGGTCGGACGTGGCTACTGGAGCCAGGCGGAGCTGGCGCGGCACGGCTTCAAGCACAGCGCCGGCACCGTGGAGAGTATGGAGGCGCAGCTGATCCTGATTCTCTCCGGCGGCTATATCGGCTACCTGCCCGAACACTACGCCCACCCCTGGGTGGAGCAGGGCCGCCTGCGTGCGTTGCTGCCGGCGACCTTCGGCTACCAGGCACCGTTCTCGCTGATCCTGCGCCGCGGCCGTTCCCGCGAGCCGCTGATCCAGAACTTCCGCGACCTGCTGCGCACCCAGCCGAGCCAGTCATGAGCCGCGCCCGTTGCCCGCGCTGCCAGCGCCCGCTGGATCATTGCCTGTGTGCGCTGATTCCCCGTGTGGATAACCGCACCCGCGTCCTGTTGTTGCAGCATCCGAGCGAGGCCGGCCATGCGCTGAATACCGCGCGGCTGGCAGCTCTTGGGTTGATCAATGCCGAATTGATGGTCGGTGAGGATTTCAGCGGCCTGGACCTGTCCGCCTGGGATGCCTGGTTGCTGTTTCCCGGCGAGTCCGCCCTGGTGCTGGGCGAACTGGCTGCTCGGCCTGTGGATAAACCGCGCCTGCTGGTGGTGCCCGATGGCACCTGGCGCAAGGCGCGCAAGCTGCTGCACCTCAATCCGAACCTCGCCGCGCTGCCGCGCGTTGTGCTGCCGGAAGGTCTCACCTCGCGCTACCGCCTGCGCAAGGCGCCGGCCGAAGGGGCTCTGTCCACCATCGAAGCCGTGGTGCATGCCCTCGATGCGCTGGACGCACCGCAATCCCACGCCGACCTGCTGCGTCCGTTCGATGCGCTGATCGAAGGGCAGATTGCCGCCATGGGGGAGGAGACCTTCCGGCGCAACCACGGGACGCGCTGCTGATCCGCTCCTACGAGATACCTCTGCGCTTGGGCCATCCCTCACCCTAGCCCTCTCCCAAGGGGAGAGGGGACCGTTCGGTGCAGGATGAAACCTTCGCGTCAGTCGGCTCGGACTGCCCCCTCTCCCTGAGGAGCGGGGCGCGCAGCCAGGGTTGGGGGGAGGGGGAAGACGCAGAGACGGGCTATCCAGAGAAGACTGTTGCTCCTACAGGAGCAGGAGCGCGGGGACGCGCGTATACTGCGCCCCTCATTCCCCTTCGCGAGGTGTTCGTCCGATGCGCCATTGATGCCGCCGTGGTTTCACGGCCTGTTTCCGTCCCAGGTTCCGTTCCTGGGGGTTACCCGGCATCCGATGGATTTGCGTATGACGAACCCTGTCTCCCTGGCGCTGCATGGCGTCACGTTTCAATTGCCCACGGGCGAACCGCTGTTTCGCGACCTCAACGAAACCTTCGACGAGCGCCGTACCGCGCTGGTCGGGCGCAATGGTGCGGGCAAGTCCGTGCTGGCGCGGATCATGGCGGGAGTCCTGGCGCCCAGCGCCGGGCGCTGCCTGGCCTCCGGGCTCGTGCATTACCTGCCCCAACACATCGAGCCGCAGGCGTTTCGCAGCGTGGCGGAGCTTGCCGGCGTGCAGCCATTGCTGGATGCGCTGGCGCGGGTCGAGGCCGGCGCCGTCGACCCCGCCGACTTCGAGTTGCTGGACGGGCGCTGGGACATCCGCGCGCAGCTGGAGGCGATGCTGTCGGCGGCAGGATTGGGGCATTTGACCGTCGATACGCCCGCTGTCCGCCTGAGCGGCGGCGAGTGCATGCGCGTGGCGCTGCTCGGCGCCTGGCTGAGCGAGGCGGAATGGCTGCTCCTCGACGAACCGAGCAACCACCTGGATCGCGCCGGCCGCGAGGCGCTGCGCGAGCAGCTTCAGCGCTGGCGCGGCGGCCTGATCCTGATCAGCCACGATCGCCTGCTGCTGGATGACATGCAGCGCATCGTCGAACTGTCTTCCGCCGGGCTGCGCAGTTACTCCGGTGGCTATGCCTTTTATCGGGAGGCGCGCCAGCAGGAGCAGGACAATGCGCTGCGCGAACTGCAGCGGCGCAAGCAGGAGCGGGACCGCCAGCAGCGCGCGATGCAGGAGCAGCGCGAGCGCCAGGCGCACCGTCAGGCGAAGGGACGCAGGGATGCGCAGGAGGCCAACCAGGCGAAGATCCTGGTGGATCGGCAGAAGGAGCGCAGCCAGACCAGCATTGCGCGCCTGGCCACGCAGCATGGCGAACGCCGCGAACAGTTGGCGCAGGACGTGCGGGACGCGTTCGGCCAACTGCGTGATGACGCCGCCGTCGCATTGAATGCGCCGGCGTGTGAGTTGCCCGAGCAGCGCGCGGTACTGCAACTGGCCGGGTTGCGCCTGCCTTTCGGCAATCCCGCTCCGCTGGACCTGCAACTGAACGGGCCGCGCCGCCTGGCGGTGACCGGGTGCAATGGCAGCGGCAAGTCGACCTTGCTCAAGGTGCTGGCCGGCATCGTCGAACCTGTCGCCGGGCTTTGCGATGTGAAGGTGCGCAGCGCCTACCTGGACCAGCATCTGGCGGCGTTGTCGCCGGAGCGGTCGGTGCTGGAGCTGTTGCTGGAGCGCAACCGGGCTGTGGACAAGTCCGTGCTGCGCACACGCCTGGCGCAACTCGACCTGCCGGCCGCGCGGGTCGATCTGCCCAGTGCGCTGCTCAGCGGCGGCGAGCGCCTGAAGGCGGCGCTGGCCTGCGAGATCTACGCCGAGCAGCCGGCGCAGCTGCTGCTTCTGGACGAGCCGGAAAATCACCTCGACCTGCCATCCCGCGAGGCCCTGGAAGAGCTGTTGCGGCAATACCGGGGTGCCTTGCTGGTGGTATCCCACGATGAAGCGTTTCTTGCCCGGCTGGCGCTGGAGGGCCGCCTGGAGTGCGCGCGAGACGGCTGGCATTGGCGCGCAGGCTGAACCTTTACCGGTCGGCGCGAGGCAGTTAGGATCGGCGTCCCTCTCTTTCCGGCTGCCTCTGCCGTGACCCGCCCAGGCGTTGATTCGCGAAGCGGGCATTCATGCTGCCGACGCTCCAACGGCCGTCACCGCTCGTGGCGTGCTATCCCTTTGTGATCTGTTGAATCAGGATGAATTCATGCTCATTCGCCAACGCATCGCTGCGGACAACCCGCGGCTGCTCGATATCTGGCTGGGCGCCGTGCGCGCGACCCACGACTTCCTGCAACCCTCCGACATCGACGCGCTCCTGCCGCTGGTTCGCGATGTCTACCTGCCCGCCGTCGAGGTCTGGGTGGCGGTCGATACCGACGACTGCCCTCAGGGCTTCATCGGCCTCAACGACAACCATGTGGAAATGCTTTTCATCGACCCGGATTGCCGGGGGCGGGGCCTTGGCCGCGCGCTGCTGGATTTCGTGCGCGAAACGCGCGGTACGCTGGGTGTCGACGTCAATGAACAGAATCCTCAAGCGGTGGGGTTCTATCTGCACTACGGCTTCGTCCAGACCGGGCGCTCACCGCTGGATGGCGAAGGTCGGCCGTTCCCCTTGCTGCATATGAGCCTGCCGGCCAGTCAGTAAGCGCAGGCAGAACCTGTAGGCGTTCCCCTCGGTCCTACAAAAAGCCGGGGGTTACGCTGTGTGCTCGGTCTCGCTGCTGCCGAAGCGGATGCTTCGCGCGCCGAGCCTGAGCAGGCTGTCGGCGAACAGGTCGCTGGCCGTGCTACGGCAGTCCCAGGCGGCTTCCCAGTCTTCCTTGCGGCGCCAGTGCAGGCGGCCGACCAGCCGCTGCGGTTGGCCTTCGGCATGCAGCTCGCTGGCGAGGTAGCCGGGGCGCCGGTAGAACAGCTCCTGCAGATGCGCCAGGTAATCGCACAGGCGCGCGGCGATGTGCGGGCGTTGCTGGGGTGTCACGTCGATCTCGATCTGCAGCACGAAGTGCGGATTGTCCACGCAGGCCTGGGCGGTGATCGGGCTGGGTTGAGTCATGTTCCTGGGCTCCCTGTCTTGAACCGAATGCCAGGCGAGGGTAAAACCTCAACATAACTTGAGGTCAATAGCCCATGAAAGAATCTTCTTCCTGCTCCCTGCACCGCGACCTGAGTGTCGGCGAACTGGCCAAGCGCGCCGGCGTGGCCGTCTCGGCGCTGCACTTCTACGAGACCAGGGGGCTGATCAGCAGCACTCGCAACGCGGGCAACCAGCGCCGCTACTCGCGCGACACGTTGCGCCGGGTGGCGGTGATCAAGGTGGCGCAGCGGGTAGGGATTCCCCTGGGGGAGATCGCCGACGCACTGGGCTCGCTGCCGACCGGGCACAACCCGTCGGCAGCGGACTGGGCGCGATTGTCGGCGCGCTGGCGGGAGGACCTGAACGAGCGGATCGAGAAGTTATTGCTGCTGCGCGATCAACTCGACGGCTGCATCGGTTGTGGCTGTTTGTCGATGGAGGCCTGCCCGCTGCGCAATCCGGGGGACAAGTTGGCAGAGGAGGGGCCGGGGGCGCATTGGCGAGAGGGGGGCAGTGAGGCTGAAGAGCTGAAGAGCTGAAGAGCTGAAGAGCCCCTCTCCCTAACCCTCTCCCTGAAGGGAGAGGGGACTGTCCCGAGTGAGGGGAGTTTTTGAGCTGGCCGGACGCGATTGTATGAATGAAGCGCCAGTGTAAAAGCTCGCTCGTATAGCTCCCTCTCCCTTCAGGGAGAGGGCTGGGGAGAGGGCAAACCCCTGCTGCGAAGCCCGACCCAAAAACTCACCGCTCCCGCAGTGCCTCCCACCGCGCCTTCAACACCGGCTTCAAGATGTAATCCAGCACGCTCTTCTCGCCGGTGATGATGTCCACCGTCGCCACCATGCCGGGGATGATCAGCAGGGGCTTGGCGTCGGTGCCCAGGTGGTTCTTGTCGGTGCGCACCTGGATCAGGTAGAAGCTGTTGCCCTTGTCGTCGGTGATGGTGTCGGCGCTGATCATTTCCAGCTTGGCCTTGAGCCCGCCGTAGATGGTGTAGTCGTAGGCGGTGAACTTCACCGTGGCCGGCTGGCCGGGGTGGAGGAAGGCGATGTCCTGCGGGCGCACCCGCGCTTCCACCAGCAGGTTGTCCTCCAGCGGGACGATTTCCACCATGTCGTTGCCCGGCTGCACCACGCCGCCGATGGTGTTGACCTTGAGCTGCTTGACGATGCCGCGCAGGGGCGCGACCACCAGCGTGCGGTTGACCTTGTCGTCGATGGCGCGGCTGGTGGCGGTGAGCTTGTTGAGGTCGGTGCGAACGTCGTTGAGTTCCTTCAGCGCATCGCTGCGAAAGCCCAGCTTCGATTCCTCGACCTTGCGCTGGATCTCGTTCACCGCCGCCTCGGCGCGGGGGATGGCGAGGTTGGTGGCGTTGAGGTCGCCGCTGATCTCCACCGCGCTGCGGCGCAGGCGCAGCAGCTCGACGGGGGAGACCGCACCGGCCTTCACCAGCGGCTCGGACATGTTGATCTCCTGCTGCACCAGGCCGAGGCTGGAGCGGTATTGCTGCGTCTTGGCGCGGAACTCCTGCAATTCCTGGGTCTTCTGCCGCAGTTGTTCCTGAAGAATGTTCAGCTCGCTGTTCTGCCGCTGCATGCGAGTCTGGTAGAGCGCCATCTGGTCCTCCACGACCTGCGGCGCGGCTTTCTTCAGGTCGTCGGTGAAGTCCGGCGCACGCCCGTCCGCTTCCGCTTTCAGGCGCTCCACGCGGGCTTCCAGCGAGTTGCGGTCGGCCTCGGACTCGCCCTTGTTGGAGGAGAAGCGCGTGTCGTCCAGGCGCAGCAGCGGCTGGCCCTTGTTCACCACCTGGCCTTCGCGGACGAAGATTTCCGAGACGATGCCGCCCTCCAGGTTCTGGATGGTCTGCACCTTGGAGGAGGGGATGGCCTTGCCTTCGCCCTTGGTGACTTCCTCGATGTCGGCGAAGTACGCCCAGGTGATGGCCGCCACCAGCAGCCCAAGTGCTGCCCAGAGCGTGATGCGCGTGGCGTTGGGCGAGTCTTCCAGCAGGGTGCCCTGCACCTCGGGCATGAATTCGGTGTCGCGGGCGCCGTTGCCGCCCAGGTAGCCGCGGATCGATTGCGAAAAGTGCATGGCCATTACCCCGCTGCCGGGCCGACGTGGCCCTTGCGCAATGCTTCGATGACCGCGTCTTTCGGGCCGTCTGCGACGATGCGGCCACTGTCGAGCACCAGCAGGCGGTCGACCAGGCTGAGCATCGAGGTGCGGTGGGTGACCAGCAGCAGGGTCTTGTCGCGGCAGGCCTCGTGCAGGCGCTTGCGGAGGATCTCCTCGCTGCTGTTGTCCATGGCGCTGGTGGGCTCGTCGAGCAGCAGGATCGGCGGGTCGAGCAGCAGCGCGCGGGCCATCAGCACCGCCTGGCGCTGGCCGCCGGAGAGCAGCTGGCCGCGCTCGCCCACCGGCCGGTCGAAGCCGGCCGGGTGTTGCCGGGCCAGTTCGCTGACGCCGGTCAGTTCGGCCACTTCGAGCATCCGCGCGTCGCTGACGTAGCGCGCGCCCAGGGTCAGGTTGTCGCGCAGGCTGCCGGCGAGCAACGGCAGGTCATGGGCGACGTAGCCGATCTGCTGGCGCAGATCGGAGACGTCGAGCTGGCGCAGGTCCAGGCCGTCCAGCAGGATCTGTCCTTCGTCCGGGTGATAGAAGCCCATCAGCAGGCGGCCGAAGGTGCTCTTGCCCGAGCCGCTCTTGCCGATGATGCCGATCTTCTCGCCGGGGGCCAGGCGCAGGCTGACGTGGTTCAGCGCCGGGCTGGTCTGCTCCGGATAACTGAAGCTCAGTTGGCGGACCTCCAGTGCGCCGTGCAACTGGGTGCGCTCCAGCGGGCGCTGGCGGGCCTGGCGTTCCTGGGGCAGTTCCATCAGCGCGTCGGTGCTCTTCATGGTCAGGCGCGCCTGCTGGTAACGGGTGATCAGCCCGGCGATCTGCCCCAGCGGGGCGAGTACGCGGCTGTTGAGCATGTAGCTGGCGACCAGGGCGCCGACGCTGAGGTTGCCGTCGAGGATGCTGTAGACCCCGGCGCAGATCATCGCCATGCCGGCGAACTGCTGGAGGAACAGGGTGCCGTTGGTGGCCAGGGCGGAAAGGAAGCGCGCGTGGTTGTCCAGCCGCGCCAGCGCGCCATGGGTGGCTTCCCAGCGGTACTGGCGCTCGCTCTCGGCGCCGCAGGCCTTGAGGGTTTCCAGGCCGCCGAGGGTTTCGATCAGCAGCGCCTGGCGTTCGGCGCCCAGGGTCAGGCTCTTCTGCACCGTGTCGCGCAGGCGGCTCTGGATGATCAGGGCGAAGACGATGGTGAGCGGGAAGGCCAGCAGTGGAATCGCGATCAGCCAGCCGCCGAGCAGGCCGATGACCAGGATCATCAGGATCGAGAAGGGCAGGTCGATCAGGCTCGTGAGGGCCAGCGCGGTGAGGAATTCGCGCAGGCCCTGGAAGTCATGGATGCTCTGGGCGAAGCCGCCGATGGTCTCGGGCTTGGCCTTGAGCGACATGCCGGTGATGCGTTCGAACAGGGTGGCGGACAGCACCACGTCGGTCTTCTTGCCGGCCATGTCCAGCAGGTTGGAGCGCAGCACGCGCAGCAGCAGTTCGAACATCGTTCCCAGCAGCAGGCCGGCCGCCAGTACCCAGAGGGTCGAGATCGCCTGGTTGGGCACCACGCGGTCGTAGGTCTGCATGACGAACAGCGGCACCAGCATGCCCAGCAGGTTGATCAGCAGGCTGGCGACCAGGGCATCGGTATAAAGCCAGCGCGAGAGCCGCAGGGTGTCGCGGAACCAGGCTTCGACCCGCGGCACCAGCGGTTTGCGGGCGGCCTCCAGTTCGTGGCGCGGGCGGGCGAAGAGGGCCTGGCCACTGTACTGGGCGGCCAGTTCCTCGGCGCTCACGGCCTGCTCGCCGCCTTCGGTTTCGCAGGGCAGGATCAGTGCCTGGCCGTCGTCGCGCCATTGGCGCAACACCGCGCTGCGGCCGTCGTTGAGCAGCAGCAGCACCGGCAGGTTCAGGCTGGAAATGCTCTTCAGCTCGCGGCGCAGCAGTCGCCCCTGCAGCCCGGCACGCGCGGCGGCGCGCGGCAGCAGGCTGGCGGACAGGCGCTGGTTGGGCAGCGGCAGTCCGGCGGCGAGGCTGTTGCGACTCACCGCGCAACCGTGCAGGCGGCAGAGAATCAGCAGTCCGTCGAGCAGGGGATCGTCATGGCTCAGGCGCGGATCGCCCGGCGCGGGTGCGCCGCGCTCCTGGATGATCATGGTCACGCTACTTCCTCCCGGGCCGGGCCAGCCCACGCCAGCAGCAGCCGGCGAGCACTTGCAGGTGCTCGCCGGCCCTCGCCGGACGCCGGTTTTTCCGTGCCCCGTCGTATCGCTTCACGGCCGCCTCCCCAAGGCTGGGCAGCGTGGGGGAGGCGGCGAATGTGTGCGACTTTCTTATTTCAGGTCAGGCAGGCGTGCCTCGTTCTTCACGTCCGACAGCGCCACCGACTCGTGGGGCGCTACCACATGCTGGGAGCGCAGCAGCGAACCCATGCTGCCCAGCACGCGGTACATCGAGTACTCCTCGGTGTAGCGCACTTCGGTGTAGCGGCGGTTGGCGGTGAACAGTTCGTTCTCGCTGTCCAGCAGGTCGAGCAGGGTGCGCTGGCCGAGAGTGAACTGTTGCTGGTACGCCTCGCGCACCTTGCGGGTGTAGTCGGCGTATTCACGGGCCGGCTGGGTCTGCTTGCGCGAGTTTTCCATCGCGTCCCAGGCCAGCGAGAGGTTCTCGTTGAGCAGCCGCAGCGCGTTGTTGCGGATGTCCTGGGCCTCGCCGATCTGGTGCGAGGTGGCATTCAGGTGAGCCTTGTCGCGCATCCCGTTGAACAGGTTGTAGCGCATCACTACCTGGGCTTCCCAGCTGTTGTAGTGGCCTTCGTCGCCGTCGACGTTGTTGTTGGCCGCCTTGGCCAGCTCCGCGTCGAAGCGCGGATAGAAGGGCGCCTTGGCCGCCTCGTACTGGGATTCGGCGGCATTGACGTCGGCCTGCGCCGATTTCAGCAGCGGGTTGTCGCTGAGCATGTTTTGGCGGGCGCTCAGCAGGTCCGGCGGCACTTCGGCCTTGATCGTGGTGGGCATTTCCAGCTGGTCGGGCATCTTGCCGGTGGCGCTGTAGAAATTCGCCTCGGCGTCGGCCAGGTTCACTTCCTCGGTGTAGAGGTTGTTCTGCGCCAGGGCCAGACGCGCGATGGCCTGGTCGTTGTCCGCGGTACTGCCGACGCCTCGCTCGCTGCGCAGGCGAATCTGATCGCCGATGCGTTCGTGGGCCTGCAGGTTGTTCTTCGCCAGGGTCACCATTTCGCGACGCTTGAGCACTTCGAGGTAGACCTCGACGGTGCGCAGGGCGGCGGTCTCGGAGGTGCCGAGGATGCGGAAGGCCTTGGAGTTGACGTTGGATTCGTTGCGCTTGACCTCGTTGGGCGTGCCGAAACCGTCGAACAGCATTTGCCGCAGACGGATTTCCGCATCACCACGGGTCAGGGTTTCATCGTTGTGATTGCCCGCCGCGCGAGTGGTCGGGCTGTCGGTGTTCTCCCGGCCGTATCCGGCCACGAGATCGACGGTTGGCAGATAGCCTCCCCTTGCAAACTTGAGTTCTTCATCCGCAGTCAGGCGACTGTTCACGCTCTGACTGATTTCCGGGTGGTACTGCAGCGTGCTTTGTATAGCTTCAGTCAGGGTCATTGCCTGCCCATGGGCCCCTGACACCGCCAAAAATACACCGCTCCATAGTGCCGCGTTACGACTGCGCATGGCTTTGCTCCTGGTGTTCTCGTACTTCGATGCTCTTGGATCGCCAATTTATTGGCTTTTTTCTCTTATCAAGCGTTTCACGCCTGTAACATCAGAGCTAAGAACAACTTTTCGAAAACCTCAGAAGAATTTTTCACATGGGTTATTCTGAAAAAATCTTATGAGTCATGTGAAAAACCGCACATTGTTTGAACGTGCAAGCCCTCGTATTTCCTGGGTATGGGCGGGAAAGGCGCTTGCAAACGAAGCCAGGTACGGTTTGTAGCAGTTAGGGCGGGGACCACCGCAGAAGGACAATAAAACGCGTGGCCAGCATGACAGAAAATTGTCGCTGGCTTTTTGATACGCAAACGCTACCAGTCCTTTTCGCACCCTTCGCAGCTTTCGTAGCGGCATCCGGATACAAGCGTGCCATGGCCTGTTCAGGTTACTTGCGTGTCGGTGGAACCGGCCGCGGACAGTGCAGTGGAGGAAGGACTCATGGCTACTTTGATGGGTGTCGTCAGCAAGGTAATCGGCGAAGTGTTTGCGGTAGCCGCCGATGGATCGCGTCGTCCTTTGGAGCAGGGAGACAAGGTTTTCGTAGGCGAGCAGCTGGTCACCGGCGCCAATGGCGCGGTGGCATTGAAAGTCGCTGGCGGCGGCGAGATCACCCTGGGCCGCGACAGCGCCTTGCCGCTGACCTCGCAGATGCTCGCTGCTGCGCACCAGGCGCAGAACGGTGACGAGCAGGTAGCACAACAGCCTGCGCCGCCGAGCGCGAAAGACACTGCCGACGTCAAGGCCCTGCAGGCCGCCATCGCCGCGGGCGCCGACCCGACCCAGCAGGCCGAAGCCACTGCCGCAGGTCCCCAGGCGGGCAACGCCGCCAATGGCAAACCCGGTGGCGGGCACTCCTTTGTTCTGCTGACCGAAGTCGGCGGGCATATCGACCCGACCATTGGCTTCCCCACCGGGCCGATCGGCTCCGGGCCACTGCCCCTGCGCGAGTTCGACGGCGTTCCGCAGCCGCGCGCCGAGGCCGTTACGCCGCCGGAGGTCCTGCCGCCGGATGGCCAGCCGAGCGCTGGCCCCAACGGCCCTGGTACCGCCAACGTATTCGAGGCCGGCCTGCCCGGCGGAATTCCCGATGGTGCAGGCGAAGGCGCGACCTTCACCGGCAGCCTCGGCTACAACTTCGGCAGCGATGGCGTCGGCAGCTTCTCGTGGGGCACTGCAGGGCTGCCCAGCCTGACCTCAGGCGGTGTCGCCATCACCTACAGCGTCAGCCCCGACGGCCATGTACTGACCGGTAGCGCCAACGGCACGCCGGTGTTCACCGTGACCCTCACCGATATCAATACCGGCGCCTTCGAAGTGACCTTGCTGCAGCCGGTGGATCATCCGGTCAAGGGCAGCGAAGACACCCTGACCTTCGAGATTCCCTACACCATCACCGATGGCAACGGCACCCCGGCCAACGGAAGCCTGACCGTGGGCATCGTCGACGATGCACCGCAGGCCGGCCTGTCCGCCGACAATGGCGTGGACGTGCTGCTGCAGACCCACGACGCCAACACTGCTGGTGCGGCCTTCGACACGTCCACCGCCGACTACAGCTCGGCCTTCCAGGTGACCGCCAACTATGGCGGCGACGGCGCCGGCAGTACCCAACTGACCTACAGCCTGAACCTGGTCGGCGCCAACGGCGCCAACTCGGGCCTGACCAGCGGCGGCGCCACTATCTACCTGTACAGCGTCGGCGGCGCCATCGTCGCCTCCACCTCCGCCAGCGCCGCCGGCATTACCGGCGAGAACACCGTGTTCTCGCTGTCGGTGAATGGCAGCGGCGTGGTTACCCTGACGCAGTACAGTGCCATCGACCATGCCCTGCCGGGCAGTGAAAGCGGTTATGCCAGCCAGACCGCAGTGCTCGATTCCGGCCTGGTGCAACTACAGGGCAACCTGACGGTCACCGACCGCGACGGCGACAGCGTTTCCTCCAGCAGCTCCATCGACCTCGGCGGCCGGGTGAGCTTCACCGATGACGGCCCGACCGTCGCCGTGGGCAATACCGAAGGCCTGCATCTGACCGTGGACGAGACCAACCTCGGCCAGGACGCCACCAGCAGCATGGCGGTGGGTGATCTGTTCAACGCCCAGTTCGGCGCTGACGGCGCCGGCACCATCACCTACAGGATCGGTACGACCGACAATACCGACAGCGGGCTGAAAGACACCGCCACCGGCGACAAGATCTTCCTGTTCAACACCGCCAACGGCGTCGAAGGACGTGTGGGCGGTGCCGACGGGGCGGTCGCCTTCCGAGTGACCCTGGGTAGCGACGGCAAGATCACCCTCGACCAGGTGCGTGCGCTGGTGCACCCGGACGCTGCCGATGCCAACGACCCGCTGAGCCTGGGCGCCGGCAAGATCAGCCTGTCTGCCACCGTGACCGACGCCGACGGCGACCATCAGAGCGCCAGTCTCGATCTGGGCAGCAAGCTCACCTTCCTCGACGATGGCCCGCGCATCGCGCCGGTGGAAGGTGGCGATATCCACCTCACCGTGGACGAGACCCAACTCGGGCAGGCCGCCACCAGCAACTCCGTCGCCGACCTGTTCAACGGCCAGTTCGGTGCGGACGGCGCCGGCTCCATCAGCTACAAGCTCGAAGCCGCGGACAACACCGATAGCGGCCTGAAAGACACCGCCACCGGTGAGCGGATCTTCCTCTACAACACCGCCAATGGTGTGGAAGGGCGCCTTGAAGGCACCAGCACCGTGGCCTTCCGCGTCACCATCGACGGTGACGGCAAGGTTACCCTGGAGCAACTGCGGGCCCTGGCCCATCCCGATGCCAGCGATCCCAACGATGCGCTGACCCTGGCCGGCAAGATCGCCCTGACCGCCACCATCACCGACAAGGATGGCGACAGCGCCACCGCGCAGATCGACCTGGGGGGCAAACTGACCTTCCTCGACGACGGCCCGAGCATCACGCCGTGCCAGGACGCCGATATCAAGCTCACTGTGGACGAAACCCACCTGGGCGTGAGCGACACCAGCTCGATCACCGTGTCCGACCTGTTCACCTCCCACTTCGGCGCTGACGGCGCAGGCGCTATCACCTACAAGCTGACGACCGAGGACGGCAAGGACAGCGGCCTGACCGATACCGCCACGGGCGAGAAGATCTTCCTTTACAACACCGCCAATGGCGTGGAAGGGCGGGTCGGCAGCAGTGCCGACGTGGCCTTCCGCGTGACCCTTGGCGCGGACGGCAAGGTCACGCTGGACCAGGTGCGCGCGGTGGTTCACCCGAACACCAGCGATGCGAACGATGGCGTCAGCCTCGACGCGAACAGCGTCACCCTGACGGCGACCATCACCGACAAGGACGGCGACAGTGCCCAGGCCCACATCGACCTGAGCGGCAAACTGACCTTCCTCGACGACGGCCCGAGCATCACGCCGTGCCAGGACGCCGATATCAAGCTGACCGTGGACGAAACCCACCTGGGCGTGAACGACACCAGCTCGATCACCGTGTCCGACCTGTTCACCTCCCATTTCGGCGCTGACGGCGCAGGCGCTATCACCTACAAGCTGACGACTGAGGACGGCAAGGACAGCGGCCTGACCGATACCGCCACGGGCGAGAAGATATTCCTTTACAACACCGCCAATGGCGTGGAAGGGCGGGTCGGCAGCAGTGCCGACGTGGCCTTCCGCGTAACCCTTGGCGCGGACGGCAAGGTCACGCTGGACCAGGTACGCGCGGTGGTTCATCCGAACACCAGCGACGCGAACGATGGCGTCAGCCTCGACGCGAACAGCGTCACCCTGACGGCGACCATCACCGACAAGGACGGCGACAGTGCCCAGGCCCACATCGACCTGAGCGGCAAGCTGACCTTCCTCGACGACGGCCCGAGCATCACGCCGTGCGAAGACGCCGACATCAAGCTCAGCGTGGACGAAACCCACCTGGGCGTGCCGGACACCAGCAGCGCTTCGGTCGCCGATCTGTTCACCACCCATTTCGGTGCGGACGGCGCCGGTGAGATCACCTATAAGCTGGCCGGGGCCGACAACACCGATACCGGTCTGAAGGACACCGCGACCGGTAGCCGGGTGTTCCTCTACAACACCGCCAACGGCATCGAGGGGCGCCTGGAGGGCACCAATACCGTAGCCTTCCGCGTGTCCATCGACGGCGACGGCAAGGTCACCCTGGAGCAGTTGCGCGCCCTGGCACACCCCAATACCAGTGACGCCAACGATGCGCTCAACCTCAGCGGCCAGGTCACCCTGACAGCGACCATCACCGACAAGGACGGCGACAGTGCCAGTGCCCATGTCGACCTGGGCAGCAAGCTGACCTTCCTCGACGACGGCCCGAGCATTGCCCCGTCGAGCATCTACGACATCAGCCTGGAAGTGGACGAGTCCGACCTTTCCAACGACGCCCGCGTCGAGTCCAGCCTGGTCTCGCTGCTGTTCGAGACGCACTTCGGCGCCGACGGTGCGGGCAGCATCACCTACAAGGTCAGCACGGTGGATGGCACCGACAGTGGCCTGAAGACCACCCAGGGCGAATCCATCCTGCTGTACAACGTCGACGGCACCGTGGTCGGCAAGGTCCAGGGCAGCGGCGCGATCGCCTTCGTGGTCAGCGAAGACCAGGGCGCGCTCATGCTCGACCAGCGCCTGGCGCTCAAGCATCCGGACACCAACGACGCCGATGATCCGCTGCGCCTGGAAAGCGGCAAGATCACCCTGACCGCCACCATCACCGATGGTGACGGCGACAAGGCTTCGGCCCATGTCGACCTGGGCAGCAAGATGGTGTTCTACGACGACGGTCCGCGCATCGAGCCGTGCACCGACGCCGATATCAAGCTGACCGTGGACGAGACCAAACTGGGTGTCGACGCGCAGGCTTCGGCGGATGATGTCGCGGCACTGTTCACCGGCCACTTCGGCGCCGATGGCGCCGGCGGCATCACCTACAAGGTCACCACCACCGACGGCACCGACAGCGGCCTGAAGGACACCGCCACGGGCGGGAAGATCTTCCTCTACAACACCGCCAATGGTGTCGAAGGGCGCGTGGAGGGCACCAACCTGGTGGCCTTCAGCGTGAACCAGCACAACGGGGTGATTACCCTCGACCAGCAACGGGCGCTGGTACACCCGGTGACCACCGATGCCAATGATCCGCTGAGCATCGGCGCCGACAAGATCACCCTCACCGCGACCATCACCGATGGCGACGGCGATCATGCATCGGCCAGCATCGACCTGGGCGGCAAGCTGACCTTCCTCGACGATGGTCCCAGCATCCAGCCGTGCACCGATGCCGACATCCGCCTGGAAGTGGACGAAAGCAACCTCGCCAGTGACGCGCGGGTCGAAGCGCCGCTGGTGTCGGAACTGTTCACCGCCAGCTTCGGCGCTGACGGCGCCGGGTCGGTCACGTACAAGGTCAGCACCGTGGACGGCACCGACAGCGGCCTGCGCGAAACCGCCGGCGGCGCGCGCATCCTGCTGTTCAACGACGGCAACGGCGTGGTGGGCAAGGTCGAGGGCACTGGCGCCATCGCCTTCGTGGTGCGTCCCGATGGCGGTGCGCTCACGCTGGACCAGCGTGTCGCCTTCATCCATCCCGATGCCCACAACGACGATGAAGCCCTGAGCATCGCCAGCGGCAAGATCACCCTGACCGCCACCATCACCGACAAGGATGGCGACAGCGACAGCGCCTCCATCGATCTGGGCAGCAAGCTGGTGTTCCACGACGACGGGCCGAGCATCGTGGCCAACCAGGCCGATGGCCCTGCCCTGGTGGTGGACGAGAGCAACCTGGGCGCCAATGCCAGCGCCAGCGTCAGCAGCCTGTTCACCAGCCACTACGGCGCCGATGGCGCGGGTTCGCTGGTGTACAAGGTGGTCGCGGCGCAGGATGGCAGCGACAGCGGCCTGCGCGTCACCAATGGCGACAAGATCTACCTGTACAACGAAGGCAATGGCGTGGTCGGCCGGGTCGGCGGGCAGAGTGGGGCGGTCGCCTTCACGCTGACGGTGAACAACGGCACTGTCACTCTCGACCAGCAACTGGCGCTCAAGCATCCCGATGGCAATAACCCGGATGACCCGCTGAGCATCGCCAGCGGCAAGATCAGCCTGACGGCCACCATCACCGATGGCGATGGCGACTCCCACAGCGCCAGTGTCGAACTGGGCAGCCAGCTGAGCTTCCATGACGACGGCCCGAGCATCACTGCCAGTGCGCAAGGTGCACCGGCTCTGGTGGTGGACGAGACCAACCTGGGTATCGACGCCAGCGCCAACATCACCAGTCTGTTCACCAGCAGCTATGGCGCCGACGGTGCGGGCTCGCTGGTGTACAAGGTGGTCGCGGCGCAGGATGGCAGCGACAGCGGCCTGCGCGTCACCAGCGGCGACAAGATCTACCTGTACAACGAGGGCAATGGTGTCGTCGGTCGAGTGGGCGGAGCCAACGGCGCCGTTGCCTTCACGCTGACGCTGAACAACGGCAGCGTGACCCTCGACCAGCAGATGGCGCTCAAGCATGCCGACGCCAGCAACCCCGATGATGCGCTGAGCATCGCCGACGGCAAGATCAGCCTGACCGCCACCATCACCGATGGCGATGGCGATTCGAAGTCCGCCAGCCTGGACCTGGGCAGCAAGCTCAGCTTCCATGACGACGGCCCGAGCATCACCGCCAATGCCGCTGCGGCGCCGACCCTGACCGTCGATGAAACGCACCTGAACGTCGATGCCACCGCCAACTTCAGCACGGCCTTCACCGCCAATGCCGGCGCTGACGGCGGCAGCACGACTTACAGCCTGAGCGCGACCACGGGCACCCAGAGCGGCCTGCAGACCACCGACGGGCAGAACATCGTGCTGGTCAAGGTCAGCGCCACCGTGGTGGAAGGCCACGTCGGCACTGCCAGTGGCGCGACCGCCTTCACCCTGACGCTCGACAGCGGCACCGGCGTGGTCAAGCTCGACCAGCAACTGGCGCTCAAGCATCCCAACGCCAGCGACCCGAACGATCCGCTGAGCCTGGCCAGCGGCAAGATCGGCCTGGTCGCCACCGTGACCGACGGTGACGGCGACACGAAATCAGCGAGCATCGACCTGGGCAGCAAGCTCAGCTTCCTCGATGACGGCCCGACCGCGGTGGACGACTCGCCGCGCTGCCTGGTGCAGCAGGCGCCGCCAGCGGTGAACCTGACCCTGGTGGTCGACGTTTCCGGCAGCATGGCTGGCGACAAGCTGACCAACGCCAAGGCGGCCCTGGTCAACCTGGTGCAGCAGTATGCGGCCATGGGGATTGCCATCCATGTATCGCTGCTGAGCTTCGCGGCCACTGCCAAGGACCTGGGCGACTTCAACTTCACCGGCACTTCCGACGCGCAGTACACGGCGCTGGTGAACAAGATCAATGGCCTCAGCGCCGACGGCGAGACCAACTACCAGGCTGCCCTGGACCTGGCCAGGACCAATGTCACCTCCGACATCACCGTCAGCGGCCATGATCCGGCGGCGATCAACCGGGTGTACTTCATCTCCGATGGCGAGCCGACCACCGGCAACACCAACTCGGCAATCACCCAGTGGAAGGCCTTCCTGGCCAACCCGGACGGCGACGGCAATGACGCCACCAACCATGTGGATGCCTACGCCGTCGGTCTGGGAGCCTCGATCACCGATGTCGACCTCAAGGGCGTGACCAACACTGGCGATCCGATCATCGTCACCAAGCCCAGCGACCTGACGGCCACCCTGCAGAACCTGGTGACCATCGACTCGGTGAGCGGCAACCTGCTGGCCAACGACCTGCCGGTCAGCGCCGATGGCACCGTGCGCATCACCCAGGTCGAGTTCGGCGGCGAGAAGTTCGCGGTGGATGCCGCGGGCAACCTCACCAACGAGAACCCCAACGCCACCACCGCGACCGGCAGCTACAACGCCAGCAGCGGCCTGCTGACCATCCAGACGGCCAACGGCACGCTCACCGTCTACCTCAAGGACGTGACCGGCCACCAGGCCGGCGACTACAGCTACGCCTCCAAGGCCGGCGTGGCGTTCCCGGAAAGCGGGCAGATCAGCGAGGTCTTCAAGTACACCATCGTCGATGGCGACGGCGACACTGCGTCGGCCAACCTCAACATCTGCCTGAAGTACGGCCAGCCGATCCTGGTGGTGGGCAGCAACAGCGGCGACGTGGATGGCTCGACCGTCCTGCACACCGTCCCCAGCCCGCTGGATGCGGACAAGGCCGGGCAGATCAACGGCAGCGGCGGCAACGACGTGCTGATCGGCGATGCCGGCGGGGTCTCGGTCTACACCCAGCCGGGCAAGAACTACAACATCTCGCTGATCGTCGATACCTCCGGCAGCATGGCCGACCCGTCGGGCAGCAACATGTCGCGCATGGCCCTGGCGAAGAACGCACTGATCAACCTGGTCAACACCATCAAGGGACACGACGGGGTGATCAACGTGAGCCTGGTGTCGTTCAGCGACAACTCCCACGTCACCACTTTCAATGGCCTGAGCGCCGCCAACGTGACCGCGCTGATCGCCGCCATCAACGCTCTGAGTGCCAGCGGTGCGACCAACTACGATGACGCGATGAAAGCGGCCTCGCAGTGGTTCAACACCCAGGTGACGACCAACCATGCCGATGCGGCCCATGGCTACATCAACCTGGCGTTCTTCCTCACCGACGGCAACCCGACCGTTTCCAACAGCGACTCCAGCTCGGGCAACATCACCAACTACGGCGACATGAACAATGCACTGGTGTCGGGCAATGACATGCTTCACCACGCCGGGGCGCTCACGGGCGACAACGCGGTGGACGTCAATGCCATCGGTATCGGCAACGGCATCAACAGCAACTACCTGAAGTTCTTCGACAACACCGACACCACGGGCACCGGCTCGGTCACCCTGGATGGCAAGACCATCAACGCCAGCGTCGGCGAGCCGCAGATCATCAACACCGCCGAGCAATTGCAGGCAGCGCTGCAGGAGGGCTTCAGCACCAGCACGCCGGTCACCGTGGGCAACGACCACCTGGTCGGTGGCTCGGGCAATGACATCATCTTCGGCGATGTCATCAACACCGACTCGCTGGCCTGGGCCGGGCATGCCGCCGGGTCGCACAACGGGCAGGGCTACCAGGCGCTGGTGGACTACCTGACCGCCACCAACGGCAGTGCGCCGACGGTCGCGCAGATCACCAACTACATCGTCCAGCACGCGGACCAGTTCAACGTCGCCGGCGATACCCGCGGTGGCAACGACATCCTCGAGGGCGGCGCCGGCAATGACCTGATGTTCGGCCAGGGCGGCAACGACAAGCTGATCGGTGGCCCCGGCGACGACATCATGTACGGCGGTACCGGCGCGGACGAGTTCATCTGGAAGTCGGGCGATACCGGGCACGACGTGATCAAGGACTTCAGCATCGCCGAAGGGGATTCGCTGAACCTCGCCGACCTGCTGCAGGGCGCGTTGCCCACCGCCGATTCGCTGTCCCACTACCTGTCCTTCTCGGTCAACTCGGGCACCACCAGCATCGCCGTCAGCCCCACCAGTGGCGGCGCCGCGACCCAGACCATCGACCTGGCCAACGTCGATCTCTCCGCCAAATACGCGGGCCACGCCGGCAGCGGCGTGCTCTCGGCGGGAGATACCCATACCGTGCTCAACGGCCTGCTGGGTGACCACGCGATCAAGACCGACACCGTCTGACCGGCGCAATACCGGTCGAAACCGCCGCCTCCGGGCGGCGGTTTCGTTCGTGCCTGCCCAACGAGGGTGGGGGCACGGCTATACGGCTGGTGAATGATCGTCGCGGTGCTCCGTCAGTGGCGCTTATGCTCCACGCACACCTTCCTCAGTCCAACAACAAGCAACGAGGTTTCCCATGCGCGAAGTGGTGATCGTCGACAGCGTCCGTACCGGCCTGGCCAAGTCCTTCCGTGGCAAATTCAACATGACCCGTCCGGACGACATGGTCGCCCATTGCATCGACGCGCTGCTGGCGCGCAACAACCTCGATCCGTTGCTGGTGGACGACTGCGTGGTCGGCGCCGGCTCCAACGAAGGCGCCCAGGGCCACAACATCGGCCGCAATGCCGCGGTGCTGTCGCGCCTGGGCACCCACGTCGCCGGCATGACCCTCAACCGCTACTGCTCCTCGGGCCTGCAGGCCATCGCCATTGCCGCCAACCAGGTGGCCTCCGGCTGCAGCGACATCCTGGTGGCCGGCGGCGTCGAGTCCATCAGCCTGACCGCGGGCAAGATGAACCGTGACAACTTCGTCAACCCGCGCCTGGAGTCGGACTTCCCCGGCATCTACTACCCCATGGGCCAGACCGCCGAGATCGTCGCCCGCCGCTACAATGTCACCCGCGAAGCGCAGGACCTGTACTCGCTGCAGAGCCAGCAGCGCACCGCACGGGCCCAGGCCGAAGGCCTGTTCGATGACGAAATCGTGCCCATGAGCGTGAAGTACCTGGTGGAAGACAAGGCCACCGGCGAGAAGAAGGTGCTCGACGCCGTGGTGGATCGCGACGACTGCAACCGCCCGGAAACCACCCTCGAGGGCCTGAACTCCCTCAAGCCCGTGTTTGCCGAGGATGGCTCGGTCACCGCCGGCAACGCCTCGCAACTCTCCGACGGCGCCTCGATGACTCTGATCATGACCCTGGAAAAGGCGCTGGAACTGGGCCTCAAGCCCAAGGCCTTCTTCCGTGGCTTCACCGTCGCCGGCTGCGAGCCGGACGAGATGGGCATCGGCCCGGTGTTCTCGGTACCGAAACTGCTCAAGGCCAAGGGCCTGCAGGTCGCCGATATCGACCTCTGGGAGCTCAACGAAGCCTTCGCTTCCCAGTGCCTGTATGCCCGCGATCGCCTGGGCATCGACAACGAGAAGTACAACGTCAACGGCGGCTCCATCTCCATCGGCCACCCGTTCGGCATGACCGGCTCCCGCCAGGTCGGCCACCTGGTGCGCGAACTGCAGCGGCGCAACCTGCGCTACGGCATCGTCACCATGTGCGTGGGCGGTGGCATGGGCGCCACCGGCCTGTTCGAGGCGGTACGCTGATCCAGGCAAGACGGCCAGCGGCCTGCGCCGCTGGCTGATCGGCAGCGACCGCTCCACGCAAGCGGGACGAGGCCCAGGAGAACCCCCGGCGGCGACGCCGGGGGTTTTTCATGTCTGCTCCTGCAGGACGAAGGACGAGCCGTTCAACGCCGCCACTTCCAAAATTTTTTCGCCCCTATACCAAAATCTGCCTATGGATCTATCGGCGCACTTGGCCCTTTGGAAATAGTGCCGTCGCAATCCGTCCCTAGCATGGACCTCGTTCCTTCACGCCGCGGCACCCGCAGCGTGGACCACAAGAAAACGAGGTACCGCCATGCATCCCTCCATCGCCGGCACACCGCTCAGCGTGCGCCACATCCGCAAGCGTTTCGGCCAGTTCGTCGCTCTCGACGGCGTGTCGCTGGACGTCAAGGCCGGTGAGCTGGTCTGTCTGCTCGGTCCCTCCGGTTGCGGCAAGACCACGCTGCTGCGCTGCATCGCCGGCCTGGAGCAACAGGATGACGGCAGCCTGCACCTGGGCGAGCGCGACGTGTCGAACCTGCCGCCGCAGGCGCGGGACTACGGCATCCTGTTCCAGTCCTACGCGCTGTTCCCCAACCTCACGGTGGAACAGAACATTGCCTATGGCCTGACCAATGCAGCCAAGGAAGAAGCCCGCCGCCGCGTCGCCGAGATGCTCGAACTGGTCGGCCTGACCGGCAGCGAGAAGAAGTACCCCGGCCAGCTCTCCGGCGGCCAGCAGCAACGCGTCGCCATGGCCCGCGCGCTGGCGCCGAGTCCGTCGCTGCTGCTGCTCGACGAGCCGATGTCGGCGCTCGACGCCCGTGTCCGCGAACACCTGTGCGGCGAGCTGCGCCAGCTGCAGAAGAGCCTGGGCATCACCACCGTGATGGTTACCCACAACCAGGACGAAGCCATGCTGATGGCCGACCGCATCGCGGTGATGAACCACGGGCGCATCGAGCAGTACGGCACCGCCCAGGAAATCTACAGCACGCCGAGCACGCCCTTCGTCGCCGAGTTCGTCGGCCAGGGCAACTGGCTGCCCTTCGAGCGCGGCAGTGATGGTCATGCCCGCGTCGGCAGCCTCAACCTGCGCCTGCACAGCCAGGCGCAAAGCGCCTCGGGCCGGCTGTTCTGCCGCCCGGAAGCGATCAGCGTGAACCCGGCGGTGCACCAGGAAAACCTGTTCCGCGCGCAGATCCGCGAGATCACCTTCCTCGGCAACCGCTGCCGCATGAGCTTCGAGCTGGAGCAACTGCCGGGCCATGCGCTGCTCGCCGAGCTGGCGCCGGAGGACATGCCGCGCCCGGGCACTCCAGATATCTGGGTGTCACTGCCGCCGCGCAGCCTGCAGGTGTTCGCCTGAAATGGAAGCCGTGGTGAAGCACAGCCCGACGCTGTCCGTCGGCAAGGTTCGCGGCGATCTGGGTGATCGCCTGTTCGTCCGGGGCGGCAAGGTCCTGCTGCTGGTCCTGCTCACCCTGGCGGTGCTGATGCCGCTGCTGGCCATCTTCTGGCGCGGCTTCAGCGGCGAAGCGGGGCAGGGCGGCGGCCTGGCGGCCATGGGCGAGCTGCTGCGCAGCGACAACTTCCACTGGCTGCTGGGCAACAGCCTGAAGGTCTCGGTGAGCGTGGCGTGCATCGTCGTGCCGGCGGCCTACCTGTTCGCCTATGCGCTGCAACGCACGCTGATCCCGGCCAAGGGCCTGTGGCGCGGGATTTCCCTGCTGCCGCTGCTGGCGCCTTCGATGCTGCCGGGTATCGCGCTGATCTACCTGTTCGGCAACCAGGGCCTGCTGCGCCACCTGCTGTCGGACAACATCTACGGCTTCTGGGGCATCGTCCTCGGCGAGGCGATCTACACCTTCCCCCATGCGTTGATGATCCTGTTGTCCGCGCTGTCGTTGGCCGACGCGCGCCTGTTCGATGCCGCCTCCAGCATGGGCGCCGGCCCGTGGAAAGCCTTCCGCAGCATCACCTGGCCGGCTTCGCGGCAGGGCGTGTTCGCCGCCTTCTGCCTGGTGTTCACCCTGACCATCACCGACTTCGGCGTGCCGGTCGTGGTGGGCGGCGATTATCAGGTGCTGGCGCTGGAAGCCTACAAGGCGGTGGTCGGCCAGCAACAGTTCGGCCGTGGCGCGCAGATCGGCATGATCCTCCTGCTGCCGGCGCTGCTCAGCTTTGCGGTGGATACCTGGCTGCGCCGTCGCCAGGGCGACGCCATGAGCGGCCGCGCGCAGGTCTATCACCCGAAACCCTCGCGTCGCCGCGATGCCGCCTTCCTCGCCATCGTCGTGCTGATCAGCATGGTATTGCTGGGCGTGCTGGGCATGGCCGTGTACTCCTCGCTGGTGAAGTTCTGGCCCTATAACCTCTCGCTGTCGCTGAACCACTACGACTTCAACACCACTGCCGGCGGCGGCTGGCTGGCCTATCGCAACAGCCTGACCATGGCCGTGTGCACCGCGATCATCGGCAGCGCGCTGATCTTCACCGGCGCCTACCTGATCGAGAAGACCCGCGAGCAGCGCTGGCTGAGCCAGCTGCTGCGCATGCTCTGCTTCGTGCCGATGGCCGTGCCGGGCCTCGTGCTGGGCCTGGGCTACGTGTTCTTCTTCAACCTGCCGGGCAACCCGCTGCATGTGTTCTACGGCAGCATGGCGCTGCTGGTGGTGTGCACCATCGCCCACTACCTGACCACCGCGCAGATGACCGCCACCGCCGCGCTGCGCCAGCTCGACGGCGAATTCGAGGCCGCCGCGCTATCGCTGAAGATGCCGCTGTGGCGCCACTACCTGCGCGTCACCGTGCCGATCTGCCTGCCGGCGCTGCTGGACATCACCCGCTACCTGTTCGTCTCGGCGATGACCACGGTCTCGGCGGCGATCTTCCTCTACAACCCGGACACCATCCTCGCCGCCGTCGCCGTGCTGAACATGGACGACTCCGGCAACGTCGGCGGCGCCGCCGCCATGTCCACCCTGATCCTGCTCACCTCCGCGGCTGTGTCGCTGCTGCTGGCCGGCGCCTCGCGCGGCCTGCTGCGCCGCTCCCAGGCCTGGAGAAACCCGTAACACCGCTGGACGCTGTCGCCCCCGTTTCGGCGAGGGCTCAACCCCTGACAAAACCCGCCTCCGCGCGGGGAAAAAACACTGCCAAGGAGCTCCACATGTTCAAACGTCTTGCCCTCGCCGCTGCCGTGGTTGCCGCTTTCGCCGCACAGGTCCACGCCGCCGACACCGAACTGACCGTCTACACCGCCCTGGAACCGGAACAGCTGACCGCCTACAAGCAGGCCTTCGAAGCCGAGAACCCGGACATCAAGATCAAGTGGGTACGTGATTCCACCGGCATCGTCACCGCCAAGCTGCTGGCCGAGAAGGATCGCCCGCAGGCCGACGCCGTCTGGGGCCTGGCGGCTTCCAGCCTGGCCATCCTCGATGCGCAGGGCATGCTGGAGAAGTACGCGCCCAAGCACCTGGACGCCATCGGCAAGAACTACCGCGACCCGGTCAACCCGCCGGCGTGGGTAGGCATGGATGTCTGGGCCGCCACCATCTGCTTCAACACCGTCGAGGCCGAGAAACTGGGCCTGGAGAAACCGGTGAGCTGGCAGGACCTGACCAAGCCGGAATACAAGGGCAAGATCGTCATGCCGAACCCGGCATCCTCCGGCACCGGCTTCCTCGACGTTTCCGCCTGGCTGCAGACCTTCGGCGAGAAGCAGGGCTGGGCCTACATGGACGCCCTGCACGAGAACATCGGCCAGTACGTCCACTCCGGCTCCAAGCCGTGCAAGCTGGCCGCCGCCGGCGAGTTCCCGATCGGCATCTCCTTCGAGTACCCGGCCGTGCAGCTCAAGCGCCAGGGCGCGCCGCTGGACATCGTCCTGCCGAAGGAAGGCCTGGGCTGGGAAATCGAAGCCACCGGTATCGTCAAGGGCACCCAGCATGAAGCCGCCGCGAAGAAACTCGCCGACTTCTCCGCCAGCCCGAAAGCCATGGAGCTGTACAAGGAAAACTTCGCCGTGCTGGCCCAGCCGGGCATCGCCAAGCCGCAGACCGAACTGCCGGCCGACTATGAGCAGCGCCTGATCAAGAACGACTTCGCCTGGGCTTCGAAGAACCGCGACGAGATCCTCGCCGAGTGGCGCAAGCGCTATGACGGCAAGTCGGAGAAGGTTGCGCAGAAGTAAGGTTTGACACCGATGGCTCCCTCTCCCCAACCCTCTCCCTTCAGGGAGAGGGCGGGGGAGAGGGGCTCTTCGCCACGCAGGAAATACCCCCATGAGCCACACCCACTGCGACGTCGCCATCGTCGGCGCCGGTATCCTCGGCCTTTCCCACGCCTACGCCGCCGCCCGCCGCGGGCTTTCCGTGCGTGTCTTCGAACGCACCGCCACACCCCTGGGCGCCTCGATACGCAACTTCGGCCAGGCGCTGGTCACCGGCCAGCCGCCGGGCGTGATGTCCGACCTGGCACGAGCCAGCCGGCCGATCTGGGGGCAATGGGCGGAAGGCGCCGGGTTCTCCCTGCGGCGCAACGGTTCGTTGCTGTTCGCTCGCACCGAGGCCGAGGAGCATCTGCTGGAAGCCTTCTGCGCCGGCCGCGCGAAGGCGATGGACTACCGCGTGGGCCTGCTGCGCGGCAGCGAGCTGAACGACCTCTACCAGGGGCACTTCCGCCATCACCGCGCCGCGCTGCTCGGCTTCGACGACCAGCAGTTGTACTCCCGCGAAGCGCTGCCGAGCCTGATCGATTACCTGCGCCGCGAGCACGGCGTGCAGTTCCATTTCTCCACCCTCGTGCGTGACGTCGACAGCGGCGTGCTGCGCACCACGGCGGGCAGCTTCACCGCCGGGCAGGTGATCGTCTGCTCCGGCCACGACTACCAGACGCTGCTGGCCGAGGTCATCGCGCCGCTGGAGCCGCAGGTGTGCCGTCTGCAGATGCTGCGCGCCCGCCCGCAGGTCGATTTCGGCCTCGCCCACTCGATCCTCACCGGCCTGAGTTGCGTGCATTACGGTGCCTTCTCCGACCTGCCCGAGGCCGAGGCGGTGCGCGAGCAGATTCGCCGCGAGACGCCGGAACTGGAAGAGCAGGGCATCCACCTGCTGGTCAGCCCAACGCCCCATGGCGAGCTGATCATCGGCGACTCCCACCATTACGGCAGCGACGCCGCGCCGTTCAATGCCGAGGCCGTGGACAGACTCATGCTGGAGCTGGCCGAGGACACCCTGGGCATGCATGTGGAGGTGGTCGAGCGCTGGCAGGGCGTCTACGGCTCGCGCGGGCCGGGGCCGTTCTCCGTGCTGCAGGCCGCCGACGGCATCACCGCCGTGCTGATGCACACCGGCGTCGGCATGAGCATCGGCCCGGCGCTGGGCGAGCGCACCGTGGCCGGATTGTTTGGCTGACACGCAGCTGTCATCTGCCGTTCACTGGGTTCTGGTACTACCGGCACACACGGATTCGCTTTTTTGTAGGAGCGAGCAAGCTCGCTCCTACAGGCTGCGCGCGCGGAGAGACATGAACCACAGCATCGTTCAGAGCCATCAGGATTCCGACCTGTTCGGCCTGCTCTATGGCTTCAGCTTTCGTCCCGGCCAGCCCGGCCTGGAAATCGACTCGCCTACCGCGCTGCAGCGCCTGCAGGAGCCGCGGGCGACGGATGAGTTCCTCTGGCTGCACCTGAACCTGGCGCACGCGGCCTGCGAGCGCTGGATGAAGTCGCACCTGGAACTGCCCGACTACTTCTTCGAGACCCTGCGCGAAGGTTCGCGCTCCACCCGCATCGAGCATGTGGACGGCGCGTTGCTGGCGGTGGTCAACGACGTGGTGTTCGACTTCAGCAGCCGCATGTCCTCGGACGTCGCCACGCTGTGGGTCTGCGCCCGTGGCCGCCTGCTGGTGACTGCCCGTGCGCAGCCGCTGCGTTCGGTGGATACGCTGCGCTCCTCGGTGAAGCACGGCGAAAGCTTCAACTCGCCGCTGGAGCTGCTGGTCCACCTGCTGCGCGACCAGGGCGAAATCCTCACCCGCATCGTCCGCGAAACCAGCATCAGCGTCGACCGCATCGAGGACCAGTTGCTGTCCTCGCGCCTCTCCGCCAGCCGCGCCGACCTGGGCGGCATGCGCCGGGTGCTGGTGCGCCTGCAACGCCTGCTGGCGCTGGAGCCGGGCTCGCTGATGCGCCTGCTCAACCGCCCGCCGCTGTGGCTGAAGGAAGACGACGTGCGCGTGCTGCGCGAGGCCACCGAGGAGTTCTCCCTGGTGATCAACGACCTCACCGCCCTGGGCGAACGCATCAAGCTGCTGCAGGAAGAGATCGCCGCGAAGATCAACGAGCAGAGCAACCGCACGCTGTTCACCCTCACCGTGGTCACGGTGCTGGCGCTGCCGATCAACATCATCGCCGGCTTCTTCGGCATGAACGTCGGCGGCATTCCCTTCTCCAGCGACCCGGAGGGGTTCTGGATTCTGGTCGTGCTGGTGGCCAGCTTCACCGGCCTGGCCGGGCGCTGGGCGTTTCGCAAGCGCGACGATTACTGACCAACGCCGGCAGGGGCACTTTGCAGGAGCGAGCGTGCTCGCGAACAACCCCGGCACCAGAGCAGCCGGTTGATACCGTTCGCGAGCAAGCTCGCTCCTACAGGCAAGGCAGGGCCCCGATTTCCGGGCAAAAAAAGACCGGCCCAATGGCCGGTCGAGGGGGAAGAAAACGACGTCAGCGGCAGACGCGGGCGATGGCCGCCGCCAGGTGGTCGAGGCGTTCGCCGTCGAGCCCGGCGATGTTCGCGCGGCCGCTGCTGACCAGGTAGATGCTGTGCTCCTCGCGCAGGATGCGCACCTGCTCGGCCTGCAGGCCGGTATAGGAGAACATGCCGCGCTGGATGGCGATGTGCGCAAAGCGCTCCGCCAGCCCGTGGGGGCGCAGGGCTTCCACCAGGCCGATACGCAGGTCGGCGATGCGCCCGCGCATGGCGTCCAGCTCTGCCAGCCACAGGTTCTTCAGTTCCGGGTCGCCGAGGATGGTGGCGACCACTTCGGCGCCGTGGGCCGGTGGGGTGGACCACAGGTTGCGGGCGAACAGTGCCAGTTGGCTGCGGATGTCGGTGAGCTTGTCGGCGTTCTCGGCGCAGACGATCAGCGCGCCGACGCGGTCGCGGTAGAGGCCGAAGTTCTTCGAGCAGGAGCTGGTGATCAGCACTTCCGGCAGGCTCTCGGCCAGCAGGCGCACGGAATACGCGTCCTCCTCCAGCCCATCGCCCAGGCCCTGGTAGGCGAAGTCCAGCAACGGCAGCAACTCGCGGCGACGGACGATCTCCAGCACGCGCTGCCATTGCGCGTGATCCAGGTCGAAGCCGGTGGGGTTGTGGCAGCAGGCGTGCAGCAGCACCACGTCGCCCTGCGGGATTTTCTCCAGCATGGCGAACATGGCCTCCGCGTCGAGACGATTGTCCGCGCCGACGTAGGGGTAGTGCTTGATCGGCACGCCGGCGGCGGCGAACAGGGTCTCGTGGATCGGCCAGGTCGGGTCGCTCAACCAGATATTTTTCCCCGGCAGGCAATGCGCGATGAACTCCGCCGCCAGGCGCAGGGCGCCGGTACCGCCGGGCGTCTGCGTGGCGTCGGCACGCGAATCGGCCAGCAGCGGCGAGGTGACGCCCAGTACCTGCTCGCACAGGCGTGCAGCGAACAGCGCGTCGCCGTGGCTGCCGACGTAGCTCTTGGTGGTCTCGCTATCCACCAGGCGCTGCTCGGCCAGCTTCACCGCGCGGGGAATCGGCGTGAGGCCCTGGGCGTCCTTGTAGACGCCCACGCCAAGGTCGAGCCGCGCGGGGTTGGGGTCGGCCCGGTAGGCTTCGAGCAGGCCCAGGATCGGGTCGCCCGGTACGCGGGTGACCTTGGCGAAATGGCTCATTTGCGTCCCTCTGCTTTCGCGGCCAGCTCGTCGGTGCGCGCGGCCATGATGAAATCGTTGCGGTGCAGGCCCTTCAGCTCGTGGCTCCACCAGGTGACGGTGACCTTGCCCCACTGGGTCAACAGGTCGGGGTGGTGGCCTTCTTCCTCGGCGATAGCGCCCACCGCGTTGGTGAAGGCCAGGGCATGGCGGAAGTTCTTGAACAGGAAGACCCGCTCCAGCTCCATGTGATCGTCGCGGACCTCGATATTCCAGTCCGGGATCTGCTTGATCAGCACCGCCAGTTCTTCGTCGGACACCTTCGGGGCGTCGGCGCGGCAGGCTTCGCAATGGGCTTGGGTAAGTGCGGTCATGAAAGGTTCTCCTTGTCGTGGGGTGGCATAGGAGTGCGCTCGCGAACCATCTTAGGCTCGCGAGCACGTCTCATCCTAGGCACAGATGGGATCCATTGCAGCGGATCAGGCGGCCTGTTTCGGCGGAAACTTCGGCGCGTGCAGGCCCAGAAGCATGGCTTCGCGCACCAGCGCCATGATGTCCTCATGGGCCAGGTCGAACAGGCGCTTGAGCTCGGGGAGCACGAAATACAGGGGCTGCAGGATGTCGATGCGGTACGGCGTGCGCATGCATTCCAGCGGGTTGAAGGCCTGGTGCTCGGGCGCATCGGAGAGGCTGTAGACGCTCTCCCTGGGCGACGAAAGGATGCCGCCGCCGTAGATGCGCAGGCCTTGCGGGGTGTCCAGCAGGCCGAACTCGATGGTCATCCAGTAGAGGCGGGCGAGGTACACCCGTTCTTCCTTGCTCGCGGCCAGGCCGAGCTTGCCGTAGGTGTGGGTGAACTCGGCGAACCAGGGGTTGGTCAGCAGCGGGCAGTGGCCGAAGATCTCGTGGAAGATGTCCGGCTCCTGCAGGTAGTCCAGCTCTTCCGGGGTGCGGATGAAGGTGGCGACGGGGAATTGCTGGCTGGCCAGCAGCTCGAAGAAGGTCTGGAAGGGAATCAGGGCCGGCACCCGCGCCACGCGCCAGCCGGTGGTGGCCTGGAGCACCTGGTTGATTTCGCTCAGTTGCGGGATGCGGTCGTGGGGCAGGCCAAGCTGTTCGATGCCGTCCAGGTATTCCTGACACGCGCGGCCCTCGATCACTTTCAATTGGCGGGTGATCAGGGTATTCCAGACCTGGTGCTCGGCTTCCGGGTAGTGGATAAAGCCATCTTCATCAGGTTGGCGGGCCACGTACTGCGTTGTCTTCATGGGTGCCCTCATAGGTACTGTGGCGTCGAGGCCTTGTTGTTGTGATGACCAACATTTAGCGCGAGTCGTGCCGCCGAACAGCCCCCTGTTCGCGGTGTTTTCAGCCTACCAGGGCCTTCATCCGTAAAGAAAAGATTACGCAAGGCGGCGCAGGCATCCGGCCATGGCTTGAAGGTGCGGCTTGGTGTCACATATTCTTGACGGTAATTTCCGGCTGCCTTGCGAAAATCCGCGCCGGAGCGCCCACCACAACGACAACCACGGGCCCGCCATGCGCATCAAAGTGCACTGCCAGAACCGCGTCGGCATCCTGCGCGACATCCTCAACCTGCTGGTCGACTACGGCATCAACGTCAACCGCGGCGAAGTCGGCGGCGAGCAGGGCAACGCCATCTACCTGCTCTGCCCGAACCTGATCAACCTGCAGTTCCAGTCGCTCAAGCCCAAGCTCGAAGCGGTGCCCGGCGTGTTCGGCGTCAAGCGTGTCGGCCTGATGCCCAGCGAACGGCGCCACCTGGAGTTGAACGCATTGCTGGCGGCGCTGGAGTTCCCGGTGCTGTCCATCGACATGGCCGGGCAGATCGTCGCGGCCAATCGGGCCGCCGCGCAGCTGCTGGGCTCGCGGGTCGACGAAGTGCCGGGGATTCCGCTGTCGCGCTACGTCGAGGACCTCGACCTGCCGGAGTTGGTGCGAGCCAACAAGGCACGCATCAACGGCCTGCGCGTGAAGGTGAAGGGCGATGTGTTCCTCGCGGACATCGCGCCGCTGCAATCCGAACACGACGAGAGCGAGGCGCTGGCTGGCGCCGTGCTGACGTTGCACCGCGCCGACCGCGTCGGCGAGCGCATCTACAACGTGCGGCGCCTGGAGTTGCGCGGCTTCGACAGCATCTTCCAGAGCTCGCGGGTGATGGCCGCCGTGGTGCGCGAGGCGCGCCGCATGGCGCCGCTGGATGCGCCGCTGCTGATCGAGGGCGAGACCGGCACCGGCAAGGAACTGCTGGCCCGCGCCTGTCACCTGGCCAGCCCGCGCGGGCAGTCGCCGTTCATGGCGCTGAACTGCGCCGGCCTGCCCGAATCCATGGCCGAGACCGAGCTGTTCGGCTACGGCCCGGGCGCCTTCGAGGGCGCGCGTCCGGAAGGCAAGCTCGGCCTGCTGGAACTCACCGCGGGCGGCACGCTGTTCCTCGATGGCGTCGGCGAGATGAGCCCGCGCCTGCAGGCCAAGCTGCTGCGCTTCCTGCAGGATGGCTGCTTCCGCCGCGTCGGCAGTGACGAGGAGGTGTACCTGGACGTGCGCGTGATCTGCGCGACCCAGGTGGACCTGTCCGAGCTGTGCACCAAGGGTGAGTTCCGCCAGGACCTCTACCACCGCCTCAACGTGCTGTCGCTGCACATCCCGCCGCTGCGCGAATGCCTGGACGGCCTGGAACCGCTGGTGCAGCACTTCCTCGACCAGGCCAGCCGGCAGATCGGTTGCGCTCTGCCCAAGCTCTCGTCCCAGGCGCTGGACCGCCTCGGCCGCTACCACTGGCCGGGCAACGTGCGGCAGCTGGAAAACGCGCTGTTCCAGGCGGTCTCGCTGTGCGAGGGCGGCACCATTCGCCCCGAACACATCCGCCTGCCGGACTACGGTGCGCCGCATCCGCTGGGCGACTTCTCCCTGGAGGGCGGGTTGGACGCCATCGTCGGTCGGTTCGAGAGAGCGGTGCTGGAGCGGCTCTACCGCGAGCACCCGAGCAGCCGGCAACTGGGCAAGCGCCTGGGGGTGTCGCACACCACCATCGCCAACAAGCTGCGCCTGCATGGGTTGGGGCAAAGCGAGGAGTCCTGAGCGACTCCCAGGAACTGAACGCAGCGGGAAAAACAAAACCCCGGCACCGGGCCGGGGTTGTGCACTCGCGTTCGGTCAGCTCGCCGTCACTGCGCCACGCGCGCCATCAACCCTGCCGCCTGGCGCATGCGGGTGATGTATTGCGCCACCTCGCGTTCGGCATCGAAGCGGGTGAAGTACGGCCCTTCGAGAGTCCCTTCGCGGGTGGAGAAGAAGTACTGGCCATTGACCGCGCTGATCCGATCGCTGCGGTAATGGGTGGCCGCCTGATTGTCGCCGACACGTTGCCCCAACATACGCTGACCTCCCGTACAAAAGGATTAATTGATTCGAGTGTATGCCGCAAAGCCCCGCCGTACAGGGGCTGCAGGGGGATGGCGACGAACGGTTGGGTTTTGTCTCAGCGGTGAAACACCTGGCGGGCAGAGCTTCCCGCTAGCTTGGCTATGCTCAGTGTCCAGCGCGCCCGGGGCGCCAGGGCAGGGTCGATACGAGTTCTTGATTTTGGTTATAAGAAAATCAAAATATATTCTTTTTAATGCGTAAAGACCTTGTGCATAGTGGCTACCAACACGAACAAGGAGAGACCCATGAGCTTGCGACTCGGCGACATCGCCCCCGACTTCGAACAGGAATCCAGCGAAGGCCGCATCCGTTTCCATGAATGGCTGGGCAACAGCTGGGGCATTCTGTTCTCCCACCCGGCCGACTTCACCCCGGTGTGCACCACCGAGCTGGGCTTGACCGCCAAGCTCAAGGACCAGTTCGCCGCCAAGGGCGTCAAGGTGATTGCCCTGTCCGTCGACCCGGTGGACTCCCACGTGAAGTGGATCGACGACATCAACGAGACCCAGAACACCGTGGTCAACTTCCCGATCATCGCCGACGCCGACCGCAAGGTCTCCGAGCTGTACGACCTGATCCACCCGAACGCCAACGACACCCTCACCGTGCGTTCGCTGTTCGTCATCGACCCGAACAAGAAGGTGCGCCTGACCATCACCTACCCGGCGAGCACCGGGCGCAACTTCAACGAAATCCTGCGCGTCATCGACTCGCTGCAGCTCACCGACAACCACAAGGTCGCCACGCCCGGTAACTGGCAGGACGGCGACGACGTGGTGATCGTGCCCTCGCTCAAGGACGAGGAAGAGATCAAGCAGCGCTTCCCCAAGGGCTACCGCGCCATCAAGCCGTACCTGCGCCTCACCCCTCAACCGAACAAGTGATTCTCCGCTCCCCATCCGGGGAATCACTCACGCCTCGAGCGGGAAATCGGGCCGGTCCGCCGGCCCCTTTTTTATCTTTCACGCGCGGACCACGCCGCGCTTTTTTATTCGCTCCACCACCAACGATCTGACTTGCCCGCCAGACGGGAAGAAGACACCAGTCCACGCCAAGGAGAACGACCATGGGTCATTCCACCTGGCGCCGCAGCCTGGCCGTCGCTCTTCTCGCGAGCCTGCCGATCGGCGCCTACAACAGCCCCGCCCAAGCCGCCGACGCACCGAAGGAGGTGCGCCTGGACTACGCCTACTACGCGCCCACCAGCCTGGTGCTCAAGCACTTCGGCTGGCTGGAGAAGTCCCTCAAGCCGCAGGGCACCGAAGTGCGCTGGGTGTTCAGCCAGGGCAGCAACCGTTCCCTGGAATACCTCAACGCCGGCAGTACCGACTTCGCCTCCACCGCGGGGCTGGCCGCCGTACTCAGCCGCGCCAACGGCGCGCCGCTGAAGACCGTCTACATCGCCAGCCGGCCGGAGTGGACCGCGCTGGTGGTGCCCAAGGATTCGCCGCTCAAGTCCGTCGCTGACCTCAAGGGCAAGAAGATCGCCGCCACCAAGGGCACCGATCCCTATCTGTTCCTCCTGCGCAGCCTGCAAAAGGCCGGGTTGGACAAGAACGACGTGGAAATCGTCCACCTGCAGCACCCGGACGGCCGCGCCGCGCTGGAGCAGGGCAGGGTGGATGCCTGGGCGGGGCTGGACCCGCACATGGCCGCCAGCGAACTGCAGGCCGGCTCGCGGTTGCTGTACCGCAACGTCGACTTCAACAGCTACGGCGTGCTCAGCGTCACCGAGAAATTCGAGCAGGAGCAGCCGGAGCTGATCAAGCAGGTCATCGCCGCCTACGAAGAGGCGCGCCAATGGGCCATCGCCCATCCGGAGGAAACCGCGAAACTGCTCGCCGAGGAGGCCAAGCTGCCGCTGGAAGTGGCCAAGCTGCAGCTCTCGCGCACTGATTTCAGCAAGCCGCTGCCGGGCGCCGAACAAGTTGCCGCGCTGAAAGCCGCCGCGCCGATCCTGATCGATGAGCAACTGGTTCGCCCGGGCACTGATGTCACCGCCGTGGTGGATCAGCTGATTGCCCCGCAACTGGCCGGCGAGGTGATTGGCAAGGCTGGCGCTGTCGCCAAGGCGGAGCAGTAATCCATGCCAACCCAGAGCCTGCGCCTCGCTCGCCAGCGCCGCCTGCCAAGGCTGCGCTGGCCGCGACTGAGCTGGCGCGCCTGGCTGCTGCCGCTGCTGCTGTGCGCGGGGCTGGAGTTGGTGGTACGCGTCGGCTGGCTGCCCGAGCACCAGATGCCCGCGCCCAGCAGTGTCGCGCTGACGCTCTGGCAACTGGCCCAGGGCGAGCTGTGGAGGCACGTGGCGGCCAGCCTCGCACGGGTGGCTGCCGGCTTCTCCATCGGCGCGGCGTTGGCCATCCTGATCGGCACCTGGGTCGGCCTCAGCCAGCGTGCCGAGGCTTATCTCGAACCGACTTTCCAGGCGCTGCGGGCCATTCCCAGCCTCGCCTGGGTGCCGCTCCTGCTGCTCTGGCTGGGCATCGACGAGACGCCGAAAATCGTGCTGATCGCCCTCGGCGCTTTCTTCCCCGTGTATCTCTCGCTGGTAGCCGGCGTGCGTAACGTCGACCGCAAGTGGGTCGAGCTGGGCCGCTTGTATCACCTCTCGCCCTTTGCCCTGGTGCGGCGGATTCTGCTGCCGGCCGCGCTGCCGAGCCTGTTCACCGGCCTGCGCGGCGCCCTGAGCCTGAGCTGGATGTTCCTCGTTGCTGCCGAGCTGATCGCCGCCACCCGTGGCCTCGGCTATCTGCTCAGCGACGGCCGGGAAACCTCGCGGCCGGACATCGTCATCGCCGCCATCCTGGTGCTGGCGGTGCTCGGCAAGCTCAGCGACAGCCTGCTCAAGGCGCTGGAGCAGCGTGCGCTGGCCTGGCGCGATACCTTCCTGGGCAATGGAGAGAGCTGATGAGCGCCTTGCTGGAACTGCGTGATATCCGCAAGAGCTTCTCCGGCGTGCGGGTGCTGGACGATGTCAGCCTGAGCCTGGCGCCGGGCGAAGTGGTCAGCCTGCTCGGCCCCAGTGGCTGTGGCAAAAGTACCCTGCTGCGCATCGCCGCCGGGCTGGACGACGAGTTCGCCGGCTCGCTGGAGCGCAACCCGCTGCTGGGTTTCGGCCCGGACGGCGACACCGGTCGTGGCGGTGGTGGCGTCGGCGTGGTGTTCCAGGAGCCGCGCCTGCTGCCCTGGCTGACCGTGGCGCAGAACATCGGTTTCGCCGACGGCTGGCTGGCCGATGACCACCGTATCGCGCACCTGCTGCGCGACGTGGGCCTGGAAGGCAAGGGTGACCTGCTGCCCAAACAACTCTCCGGCGGCATGGCCCAGCGTGCGGCCATCGCCCGTGGTCTCTACGGTCGTCCGCAGGTGTTGCTGCTGGACGAACCCTTCAGCGCGGTGGACGCCTTCACCCGCATCCGCCTGCAGGACCTGATCCAGCAACTGGCGCTGGAGTACGACATCAGCATCCTGCTGGTCACCCACGACCTCGACGAAGCCTTCTACCTCAGCGACCGCGTCCTGCTGCTGGGCGGCGCACCCAGTCGCCTGCGCCGCGAATTCCCCGTACCGCTGCCGCGCCCTCGGGATCGTCGCGCCGTCGAGTTGGCCTTTCTGCGCGGCGAAGCGCTGACCGAGCTGCACCAGTCCCACGTCATCTGACTCATCACTGTTCTACATTAAAAACAAAATCGCATAACCAAATGAAAAAATAACATTTATTGGAATATGAGATTGCCTGTTAAGGTCTATGCACATTGGTTAGCAGGGCGGCATTCGTATCGTCCTGATCGTTATAAGGAAGCGTGCAGATGTATGTAGTCACCCTAGCCGGCAGCCCCAGCCAGCGTTCCCGCTCCGGCGTCCTCCTGGACGTCGCACGGAACTGGCTGCACGCCCACGGCGCCGAGGTGCGCTCCTACTCCGTGCACGATTTTCCGGCGGAAGACCTGCTGCATGCACGCTTCGACAGCCCGCGGGTGGTCGAGCTGATCGAACAGGTCCTGCGCGCCGACGGCCTGGTGATCTCCACCCCGGTGTACAAGGCATCCATCGCCGGTGCGCTGAAGGTCATTCTCGACCTGCTGCCGGAGCGGGCGCTGGCGCACAAGGTGGTGCTGCCCCTGGCTACTGGCGGCAGCAACGCGCACATGCTGGCGGTGGACTACGCGCTCAAGCCGGTCCTCGCTGCGTTGAAGGCACAGGAAACCCTGCATGGGGTGTTCGCCGAAGAGAGCCAGGTGCAATACCCCGAGGGCAATTCCCCGGCGCGCCTGGAACCGACCCTCGAACACCGACTGCTGGAATCCCTGGAACAGTTCCATGGCGCCCTCGCGCGCCGGCCGAAACCCATCGACCCGAACCTGCTCAACGAACGGCTGATCAACGCCCGCTGGAGCATCTGACAGACAACCCCACGCAGTGAACGCCAAGCCCCAACCCGGCAGGCGGCAACTGCGTCACCAACAAGAAAAGGCCCTCACCGTCCCGCCAACGGGACCGCAGGTCCGGCAATCACACTCGACGAAGGATCACTCCCATGCGGACTCTCACTTTGCGTAGTGGACTGGCGGCCCTGCTGATCGCGGCCCTGTCCTACAACGTCCAGGCGGACGAACAACCCGGCACCCTGCGTATCGGCTATCAGAAATACGGCACCCTGGTGCTGCTCAAGGCCCGTGGCACGCTGGAGAAGCGCCTGGCCGAGCAGGGCGTCAAGGTGCAATGGACCGAATTCCCCGGCGGCCCGCAGCTGCTCGAAGGCCTGAACGTCGGCAGCATCGACTTCGGCGTCACCGGCGAAACCCCGCCGGTATTCGCCCAGGCCGCTGGCGCCGATCTGGTCTACGTGGCCCATGAACCGCCGGCGCCGACCAGCGAAGCGATCCTGCTGCCCAAGGATTCGCCGATCAAATCCGTCGCCGAGCTCAAGGGCAAGAAAGTCGCCCTGAACAAAGGCTCCAACGTGCACTACCTGCTGGTGCGCGCCCTGGAGAAAGCCGGCCTGAAATACACCGATATCCAGCCCGTCTACCTGCCGCCGGCCGACGCCCGCGCCGCCTTCGAGCGTGGCAGCGTCGATGCCTGGGTGATCTGGGACCCGTACCAGGCCGCCGCCGAGAAACAGCTCTCCGCCCGCACCCTGGTGGATGGCACCGGCCTTGTGGATAACCACCAGTTCTACCTCGCCACCCGCCCGTACGCGAACCAGCACCCGCAGGTGATCACCACCCTGATCGACGAAGTGCGTTCGGTGGGCGAGTGGTCGCAGCAGAACCCGCAGCAGGTGACCGACCAGGTCGCGCCGCTGCTCGGCCTGCCGGCGGACATCACCTTCACCGCGGTGAAACGCCAGGGCTACGGCGCCCAGCCGATCACCCCGGACGTTACCGCCGCGCAGCAGAAGATCGCCGACACCTTCACCGACCTGAAGCTGATCCCCAAGAAGCTGAGCATCAAGGACGTGGTGTGGACGGCGCCTGCCAAGGTCGCTACCGCCCAATGATTCCCTTGTAGGAGCGAGGGGGACGCCTAGTCCTTGCTCGCGAACCCGCCCAGCTCCAGAGCTGCCGGGAGTCGGTTCGCGAGCAAGCTCGCTCCTGCGAAGAACAGTAGCAACACGTACACCCATCCCATCATCGCGCGGCTACGCCACGCCGGCGCGCTTATCTGGAGTTACAGCGATGAGTCTCAACATCTTCTGGTTCCTGCCGACCCACGGCGACGGCCACTACCTGGGCACCGCCGAAGGCGCCCGTGCCGTGGACCACGGTTATCTGCAACAGGTCGCCCAGGCCGCCGACCGCCTCGGTTTCGGTGGCGTGCTGATCCCTACCGGCCGCTCCTGCGAGGACTCCTGGCTGGTTGCCGCCTCGCTGATCCCGGTGACCCAGCGCCTGAAGTTCCTGGTCGCCCTGCGTCCGGGCATCATTTCCCCGACCGTGGCCGCCCGCCAGGCCGCAACCCTCGACCGGCTCTCCGGTGGGCGCGCGCTGTTCAACCTGGTGACCGGCGGTGACCCGGACGAACTGGCCGGCGACGGCCTGCACCTGAGCCACGCCGAGCGCTACGAAGCCTCGGTCGAATTCACCCGCATCTGGCGCCGCGTACTGGAGGGCGAGACCGTCGACTACGACGGCAAGCACCTGCAAGTGAAGGGCGCCAAGCTGCTCTACCCGCCGATCCAGCAACCGCGTCCGCCGTTGTACTTCGGCGGTTCCTCCGACGCCGCGCAGGACCTCGCTGCCGAGCAGGTCGAGCTGTACCTGACCTGGGGCGAGCCGCCGGCCGCCGTCGCCGAGAAGATCGCCCAGGTCCGCGAGAAGGCCGCCAGGCAAGGCCGCAGCGTGCGCTTCGGCATCCGCCTGCATGTGATCGTCCGCGAGACCAACGACGAAGCCTGGCAGGCCGCCGACCGCCTGATCTCCCACCTGGACCAGGACACCATCGACCGTGCCCAGGCGTCCCTGGCGCGCTTCGATTCCGTCGGCCAGCAACGCATGGCCGCCCTGCATGGCGGCAACAAGGACAAGCTGGAGGTCAGCCCCAACCTCTGGGCCGGCGTCGGCCTGGTGCGCGGCGGTGCCGGCACCGCGCTGGTCGGCGATGGCCCGACCGTGGCGGCGCGCGTCAAGGAATACGCGGACCTGGGGATCGACACCTTCATCTTCTCCGGTTACCCGCACCTGGAAGAGTCGTACCGGGTCGCCGAATTGCTCTTCCCGCACCTGGACCTCGCTCGCCCGCAGCAACCGCAGGAGCGCGGCTACGTCAGCCCGTTCGGCGAGATGGTCGCCAACGACATTCTGCCCAAGGCGGCATCGGCGAGCTGATAAGGCGGTCGGGCGGCAAACGCGCCGCGTGATCCGCCCGACGAAGAATCCGGAGAGACGAAATGAGCAATTCCAATCAACTCGCCCAGCGCCTCGCGCCCTGGGCCCTGCCGGTGGGCCTGGTGGTGATCTGGCAACTGGCGGTGGAATTCGGCTGGCTGTCCAGCCGTATCCTGCCGGCGCCCAGCGCGGTGGCCGAGGCCGGCTACCACCTGGTGGTCAGCGGCGAACTGTGGCAACACCTGGCGATCAGCACCTGGCGTGCCGCCGTCGGCTTCCTCATCGGCGGCAGCATCGGCCTGGTGCTGGGGCTGATCACCGGCCTGTCGAAGTGGGGCGAGCGCTTCCTCGACAGCTCCGTGCAGATGATCCGCAACGTGCCGCACCTGGCGCTGATCCCGCTGGTGATCCTGTGGTTCGGCATCGACGAGTCGGCGAAGATCTTCCTGGTCGCCCTCGGCACGCTGTTCCCGATCTACCTCAACACCTACCACGGCATCCGCAACATCGACCCGGGCCTGCTGGAAATGTCGCGCAGCTACGGGCTGTCCGGCTTCGCCCTGTTCCGCCAGGTGATCCTGCCCGGCGCGCTGCCCTCGATCCTGGTCGGCGTGCGCTTCGCCCTGGGCTTCATGTGGCTGACCCTGATCGTCGCTGAGACCATTTCCGCCAACTCCGGCATCGGCTACCTGGCGATGAACGCCCGCGAATTCCTGCAGACCGACGTCGTAGTCCTGGCCATCCTGCTCTACGCCGTGCTCGGCAAGCTGGCCGATCTCGCCGCCCGCGGCCTTGAGCGCGTCTGGCTGCGCTGGCACCCGGCCTATCAGGTCAAGGGAGGTGCGGCATGAATGCGGTGAACAACCTGCCTCAGAAACTCAAGAAAGGCATTCCGCTGGCGCTGGAAAACGTCCGTAAACGCTTCGGCGAGCGTGAAGTGCTCAAGGGTATCGATCTGCGGATTCCCGCCGGCCAGTTCGTCGCCATCGTCGGCCGCAGCGGTTGCGGCAAGAGCACCCTGCTGCGACTGCTGGCCGGGCTCGACGAGGCCAGCGACGGGCAACTGCTGGCCGGCTCCGCGCCGCTGGACAGTGCCCGCGAAGAAACCCGTCTGATGTTCCAGGACTCGCGGCTGCTGCCCTGGAAGCGGGTGATCGACAACGTCGGCCTCGGCCTCAAAGGCGACTGGCGCAAGAAGGCGCTGGACGCGCTGGAAGCCGTGGGCCTCGCCGACCGCGCCAACGAGTGGCCGGCCAGCCTGTCCGGTGGCCAGAAGCAGCGCGTGGCCCTGGCCCGTGCCCTGATCCACCAGCCGCGCCTGCTGCTGCTCGACGAGCCGCTGGGCGCGCTGGATGCCCTGACCCGTATCGAGATGCAGCAACTGATCGAGCGCCTCTGGCAGCAGCATGGCTTCACCGTGCTGCTGGTCACCCATGATGTCGCCGAGGCCGTGGCCATCGCCGACCGGGTGATCCTCATCGAGGATGGCGAGATCGGCCTGGACCTCAATGTCGAGCTGCACCGCCCGCGCGCCCGTGGTTCGGCACGCCTGGCCGCGCTGGAAGCCGAAGTGCTCGAACGCGTGCTGTCGCTGCCGGCGCAGCCGCCCGAGCCGGAACCCGTTTCCCCACTGCCCACGCAGCTGCGCTGGGCGCTCTGATCCAACGTTCATCCGAAGACCCCATTCTCCCAAGGAGCTACGCCATGACCATCAAAGCCATCAACGTCCGCAACCAGTTCAAGGGCACCATCAAGGAAATCGTCGAAGGCGATGTACTGTCGGAAATCGACGTGCAGACTGCCGCTGGCATCGTCACCTCGGTGATCACCACCCGTTCGGTGAAAGAGCTGGAACTGGCCATCGGCAGCGAAGTGATCGCCTTCGTGAAATCCACCGAGGTGTCCATCGCCAAGCTCTGAATGCGGCGCTGGAATACAACGGGCAGTCCGGAAACGGGCTGCCCGTTTCCTTTTGCGCGACGGCTTCCGGGACGCGCCGGGCGATTTTGTAGGAGGGCTGGAGCGCAGCGACACCCATGCTGTCGGCGCGTGGCCCGATGGGTATCGCAAGCTCCACCCATCCTACGAATAGCCAGGCTTTGCGCCAGCGGCAAACGGCTAGAGCAATTGCTCTACTTCCCTTAGACTCCCGCTCAAACCAACAAGAGAAAGGAGTCCCGCATGTCCCTGAGTCCCTCTGCCTTCGCATTGCTCGGCCTGGTCGCCTGGACCGTGCTGCTGGTTCTGCTGCTGGTCAACCAGCGTGGCCTGCTGGTGATGAGCGGCCGCATGAAGGTCAACGTCTTCGCCGCCGACGGCAGCAACACCCCCGGCACTTTCGGCCAGCGCCTGGTGCGTGCCCACGCCAACTGCGTGGAGAACGTGCCGCTGTTCTGCGCGGTGCTGCTCTATGCGATGGTCACTCAGCAGACGGTAATCACCGACCCGCTGGCGCCAACCCTGCTGGTGGCGCGCATCGTCCAGTCGGTGGTGCACCTGCTCAGTACTTCCGCGCTGGCGGTGTGGGTGCGTTTCGCTGCCTTCTTCGTTCAGCTGATCATCCTGATCTGGTGGCTGCTGCGCCTCTCGACCCTGATCTGAGCGGCGACCGGAACAGTTGCGCAACGCAACTGTTCCTATGGGGCGATACCGCCATGACTTAGCATGGCGGACCGCACACGCGTCGAGGCTTCCATGCACGTTTCATCCGGCCGCTGGCAATTCGGCCTGTTCCTGGCCCTGGTCACCGCCGTTCTCTGGGGCATCCTGCCGATCAAGCTCAAGGAAGTGCTCAGGGTCATGGACCCGATCACCGTCACCTGGTTTCGCCTGGTGGTGTCCGGTGGTCTGCTGCTGATCTACCTGGCCTTCACCCGCCAGCTGCCGCGCTTCTCGCCACTTGGCGCGCGCGGCAAGGGATTGGTGCTGCTGGCCATTCTCGGCCTGACCGGCAACTACGTGTGCTACCTGATCGGCCTGCGCATGCTCACGCCGGGCACCACGCAACTGGTGATCCAGATTGCGCCGATCCTGCTCCTGCTGGGCAGCCTGTTCGTCTTCAAGGAGAGCTTCAGCATCGGCCAGGCGCTGGGGCTCGCCGTGCTGATCTTCGGTTTCGGGCTGTTCTTCAACCAGCGCCTGGCGGAACTGTTCAGCTCGCTGGGCGAGTACACTACCGGCGTGCTGATCGTGGTCTTTGCCGCCTTCATCTGGACCTTCTACGGCCTGGCGCAGAAGCAACTGCTGACCCAGTGGACCTCGGTGCAGGTAATGATGGTGATCTACCTGGGCTGCGGTGCGTTGCTCACGCCCTGGGCGCATCCGCTGGAAGCGCTGGACCTCTCGCCGCTCCAGGGCTGGCTGCTGCTGGCCTGCTGCCTGAACACCCTGGTGGCCTATGGCGCCTTCGCCGAGGCGCTGGCGCACTGGGAGGCCTCGCGGGTCAGCGCGACCCTGGCGATCACCCCGCTGGTGACCTTCGCGTCGGTGGCGCTGGCTGCCTCGCTGTGGCCGGAGTTCGTGCTGCCCGAAGACCTCAACGGGCTGGCCTATGTCGGCGCGCTGCTGGTGGTCAGCGGCTCCGCGCTGACCGCGCTGGCGCCTTCACTGTTGCGCAGTTACCGGGCGCGAAGGGCGCGCATCGCCAACCTCTGAATCCCCGAGGGCCGCCGCGAGGCGGCCTTCTGCTATCCAGCGCTCGCGTTCGGCTTCATTTTCGCAAATGATATGTATTATCATTTGTGCAATTCGATGGTTGTCGAGGCCCAGCGCCTCGGTTCGGGGGCGACGTGGTAGCGGGCAATAGCGGAGCAGGGCGGCGACGCCGGGAGGCGTGGGTCGATGGATGAGCGCTTCTCCCGTTCGGTGTCCCAGGCCTATCGCTCCTTCCACGGCGAGCTCCTGCGCTTCCTGCGCAAGCAGCTGGGCAGTTCGGCGGATGCCGCCGACCTCGCCCAGGATGCCTTCGCCCAGTGGCTCAAGTCCTCCTCGCGGCATGAAGTCGAACAGCCGCGCGCATTTCTCTTCCAGGTCGCGCGCAACCTGCTGCGCGACCACTGGCAGCGCTCCCGGCGCTTCTCCAATGAGCCGGAAGAGGCCCTCGACCATGACCAGCAACCGGCCGCCGAAGGAGGCGAACCCGTGGTGCAGTTCGAGCGACAACGTTATCTTCGCCAGCTTTCGAAGGCGCTCGACAGCCTCCCGCCACGGCGCCGCGAGGCCTTCATCCTGCACAAGTTCGATGGCCTTTCGCAGCCGGAGGTGGCCAGGCGCATGGGGATTTCATTGAGCATGGTGGAGAAGCACGTTGCCAGCGCGCTGCTGCATTGCAAGCGTCAGGTTCAGGGAGAGGGCGAAGCATGACGCCGCAGGAAGAACGCCAGCAGGTGATCGACGAACTCGCCGCCAAGTGGTTCAGCCGCCAGCGCGCAGGCGCCTGGGATGCCCGCGAGCGCCAGGCCTTCGCCGACTGGCTGGCGGAAGACCCTGCGCATGAATCCGCCTACCGTGAGATCGAGCAGTTGTGGAGCGATCTCGACCATATCCGCCGACCGGCCATCGTGCCTGGCCGTCGCCCGGCATGGCCTTGGCGCGGGCTCGCGGCTGCCAGTGTGTTCTGCGCGGCGTTGCTGCTGGCAAACGACTTCAGCGGCGGCCGCCTGGCCGATCCGCAACAGGTGCAGACCACCGCTGCGGGCGAGCAGCGCGAGGTGACGTTGGCCGACGGCACGCGGGTTTTCCTCGCGGGGGATTCGTCGTTGCGCGTGAACTCCTCGGATGCGTTCCGCGATGTGCAATTGCTGCGCGGCGAGGCCTATTTCGAAGTCACCCACGATGTTGCCCGGCCCTTCCGGGTGACCTCCGGTGGCAGCCGTGTGCGCGTCCTTGGCACCGGTTTCGATGTGCACCGTACGGACGACGGCCTGACGGTGGCCGTGCGCCACGGCAAGGTGGCCTTGCAGGCGAAACTCGATGCGCGTGACGAGCAGACCCTGACCGCGGGTGATCGCGCCCAGCTTGCTGCCGGGGCAGGGGAGGTCCAGATCGACCGCGTACCTGTCGCCTCCATCGCTGCGTGGCGCGACGGCATGCTCGCCTTCCGCAATCAGCCCCTGGGGGCGCTGGTGGACGAGCTGTCGCAGTACCGCGCGGCGCCCATCCGCCTCGGCGATGAGCGCCTGGCGCAGAGGCCCATCTCCGGCAACGTGCGCCTGGCCCGCCCGGACGACTTCCTCGCGGCCCTGCCGGTACTGCTCGACGTGCGCGTGCAGCGCAAGGCCGATGGCAGCGCCGTGATCCTGCCGCGCTGATCGCCCCTCCCTTGTAGGAGCGAGCTTGCTCGCGAACGTATTTCCCGGAAGCACCGGACCTGGGCCGGTTCGCGAGCAAGCTCGTTCCTACGAAAATCCCGTACCCGTTTCCGCTCCCATGTACCCTGAATCATTTTTGAGAAATATTTTTATTTGCAGGTGTGGGGTTTTCTCGAATGAGGGTCTTCCCCGTCATTCGCTGCGAAACGCGCAGCGCTTTTCGTCCCTGGGGAGGGCCTTGCATGCAGTCTCGTTTCAACTTCCCGTTCGCACGCCCGCTAGGCTGTGCCGTGCTGCTCGGCAGCCTGATGACGGCCGAGTACAGCCGCGCTGTCGATTGGCAGATCGACTTGCCGGCGCAGGCACTGAGCGACTCCATCGGCAGCCTGTCGCAGCAGGCAGGCGTGCAGGTGCTTTATGACGCCTCCCAGCTGGAGGGGCTCAAGGCTCCCGCGGTAGCCGGCCGCTACAGCATGCGCGAAGTCCTGGAGCACCTGCTCAAGGGCTCGTCGCTGGAACTGGTGGAGGCGGGCGACGGCTTTGTCGTGCGGCGCTCCGGCAAGGTCGACAAGTTCAGCGACAACGCCATGGAACTGGATTCGCAGACCATCGTCGGCAGCGGCCTGTCGGTGGACTCCAGCAATGTCGGCCGTTCGACCCTGACCCGCAAGGACATCGAGCGCATCCAGGCCGACAACATTCCCACCCTGCTGCAGACCCTGCCCGGCGTGACCATGGGCGGCTCGCCCAAGCCGGGCGGGCAGACCGTCAACATCTGGGGCCTGGGCGATGCCGAGGACGTGCCCTTCACCCTCGACGGCGCACCCAAGAGCGGCTTCGAGCGCTACCAGCAGGGCACCGTGTTCATCGAGCCGGAGCTGATCAAGCGCATCGAAGTGGAGAAGGGCCCGCACTCGGTCTACAACGGCAACGGCGGCTTCGGCGGCACCGTGCACATGGAAACCAAGGACGCGCCGGACCTGCTGCGCGACGATCAGAACGTCGGCGCCATGCTCAAGTACGGCTACCACTCCAACGACCAGCAGAAGATCTACAGCGGCGCCGTCTATGGCCGAACCGAGGACCGCAAGGTCGATGCGCTGGCCTACGTTACCGCCCGCGATGGCCGCGACATCAAGCTCGCCGGGCACATTCCCGACCCGAACAACAACTACCCGATCAACCCCAGCCGCCTGCCCAATAGCGCCCAGGACCTGGACGCCGGGCTGTTCAAGCTGAACCTGCACCCCAACCTCGACAACGACATCAGCCTGGCCTACAGCCGCTCCCACAGCACCCGCTGGACGCCGTTCTCCTCGGCCTCCTACCCGACGCCACCGACCCAGTCGAGCATTGATCGCTACGGCTATGAAGCGGCGCTCAAGCGCCTGCTGGCGCACCGCGACACCACCGACACGACCTGGTCCGGCAAGTACGAATACCACCCGATCGACAACCCGCTGATCGACCTGATGGTGCAGTACTCCGAGTCGCACATCGACCAGACCGACGAGCGTAATCCGGACGCCTTCTTCCAGGTCTCCACCGGTGGCCGCAAGATGGATACCGACTACAAGGACAAGGTGCTGGAGTTGCGCAATACCAGCCTGTTCGCCACCGGCCCGGTACAGCATGCGTTCACCGTGGGTACCGAGTTCCACCGGCACACCCGCACCACCGACATGTATATCCCCGGCTCCACCTACAACACCGCGCGCTACAACTATGGGCACTTCCAGCCGACCTTCATGCCCAGCGGCAAGCAGAACACCAACAGCGCCTACATCCAGGACGCGCTGACCCTGGGCAGCGTGACCATCACCCCGTCGTTGCGCTTCGACCATGTGCGCAACCAGGGCAAGGACAATGACGCGCCGATCTACAACAACGCCGCGCAAGGCCACGACTACAGCTCGCAGACCTACAGCGGCTGGTCGCCGCGCCTCTCGCTGTTCTGGACGGCCACCGAGCGCCTGGGCTTCTTCGCCGACTACAGCCGTACCTGGCGTGCGCCGGTGATCGACGAGATGTACGAGGTGCAGAACAGCAGCACGGTCAGCGCCACCAGCCGCGACCTCGACCCCGAGCGCATTCATGCGCTGCGCTTCGGCTCGCTGGTCAACCTGCCGGACCTGTTCATCAACGGCGACAACCTGCAGGTGCGCACCACGCTGTTCCAGAACAAGATCAAGGACGAGATTTTCCGCACCCGCAGCGTCGGCTGCGAGCAGCAGGCCATCGACAACGGCACCATCTCCGGCAGCTGCGGCGACTACCTGCCGCTCTCCAACTACCGCAACCTGCCGGGCGTGACCTACAAGGGCTTCGAGATCGAGAGTTTCTACGACAGCCCCTGGCTGTTCGGCGGGCTGTCGTACTCGTGGGTGACCGGCAAGCACGACGGCGCCTACAGCAACCCCTGGGGGCCGAACGTGTGGGCGCGTGACGTGCCGCCGGCCAAGTGGGTCGCCACCCTGGGCACCAAGATTCCGGCGTGGGACGCGCAGATCGGCTGGCAGGGCGAGTTCGTCCGCCAGACCGACCGCCTGCCCAGCGACAAGTACAAGGGCGGCATGGGCACCAGCGTCGGCGACATCTTCTGGGACCAGACGGTCAACGACAGCTATGACACCCAGCGCGTCTTCGCCAGCTGGAAGCCGCGCCGCCTGGGCTTCGAGAATACCGAGCTGAACTTCACCGTGGACAACCTGTTCAACCGCGACTACCACCCGGCGCTGGCCGGCGACAGCGTCTACAGCCAGGGCCGCAACGCCAAGTTCAGCCTTACCCAGTACTTCTGAGAGGCTCCCTGTCGACTGTAGGAGCGAGCTTGCTCGCGAGCGGATTTCCCGGCAGCAGCGGAGCAGGGCGCGTTCGCGAGCAAGCTCGCTCCTACGATCCGGCGTGCTCCTAGGGCGCATAAAGCGGGACGCTTTATCCGCCGATGGTGCTCACGGCGGATAACGCCGTTGGCGTTATCCGCCCTACCAAAAGGCCTGCGCCAAGTACCAACGAAAACGGGCGCCCGAAGGCGCCCGTTTGCTATTGCAGGTATCAGGCTCAGGCAGCCGGACGCACCACGCGGTAGACCAGCGCACCGATCACGCCGCCTACCAGCGGGCCGACCCAGAACAGCCACAGCTGCTTCATGAACAGCGGGTCGGCGAAGATCGCCACGCCCAGGCTGCGCGCCGGGTTCACCGAAGTGTTGTCGATCGGGATGCTGATCAGGTGGATCAGCGTCAGCGTCAGGCCGATGGCGATCGGCGCAAAGCCCGCCGGGGCCAGCTTGCTGTCGGTGGCGCCCATGATCACGAACAGGAAGAACGCGGTCAGCAGTACTTCGGCCGTCAGCGCGGAGAGCATGCTGTAGTGGTCTGGCGAGCCTTCGCCGAAGCCGTTGGCGGCAAAGCCCGCCAGCGCGTCGAAGCCCGGTTTGCCGCTGGCGATGAAGTACAGCGCCGCACCAGCGAGGATGCCGCCAACCACTTGGGCGACGATGTACGGGACCAGCTCAGCGGTGCGGAAGCGGCCGCCGGCCCACAGCCCGAGGCTGACCGCGGGGTTGAGGTGGCAACCGGAGATCGGGCCGATGGCGTAGGCCATGGTCACGACCGTCAGGCCGAAAGCCAGGGCGACACCCAGGACGCCAATGGCGTGGGCGGCGAAGATGGCGCTGCCGCAACCACCGAACACCAGCCAGAAGGTGCCGATCATCTCGGCGGAAAGTTTGCGAAGCATGCTGCCTCCAGAGGCGGGGAGAGGTACCCGGAATTTGGGTGTAGGCATGCTAAGAGAAAGGGTCGGGGCGACTGGTGTAGGGGAAATCCTATGTGTGACGGGGCAAAAGCCGATCATGAAAGCCGAAGGCGGCGTAGAACACTGTAATCCCGTGCTCTACGACCGAATCAGACTTGTGAGCCGATCTGCTCCGCCCGCCGCAGCCAGCCCTGGCGTTGTTCCTCGCCCGAGCCGCGCACCGGGCTGAATTCCTCCAGGTGATGGAGGGCGATGCCGCAGGGCGCGAGGATGCAGCGGGTCATCTGCCGATGGGCCGGTGCGCCCTGACGCAGGCGGTAGTGCCAGTGCGTCTGGTCGTGGCTGACCAGCAGGTCGGCGCTGCGCCCGCCCAGCAAGGGTTCGAACTCGCGGGACTCCACCGAGCGGTAGCGGAAGGCGAAGCCGGGTTGCAGCACGCGGTCGAAGAAGCCCTGCAGCAGCGCCGGCAGGCCGCCCCACCAGACCGGGTAGACGAAGGCGATGTGCTGCGCCCAGTGGATTTGCCGCTGCGCTTCGAGCACGTCCGGTTCGAGGGATTGGCCCAGTTCATAGCCGCCGCGCAGCACGGGGTCGAAGTTCAGCTCGCCGAGCTTGAGCATGTGCACCACATGGCCCTTGGTGCGGGCGCCGTGGGCGTAGGCCTCGGCGAGCGCGTGGCAGAAGCCGCCGGGCTTGGGCGAACCCAGCACCAGCAGCACGCGCTTGCCGTCGCCTTCAAGGGGCGTGGCGCCATGCTTGACGGCTTCAACCATTCTGCCCGGCCTCCAGCATGGTTTCCGGGCGGACCCACTGGTCGAACTCGGCGTCGCTCAGGTAGCCCAGTTCCAGTGCGGCGGCGCGCAGCGTCTTGCCTTCGGCATAGGCCTTCTTGGCGATCTCGGCGGCCTTGTCGTAGCCGATGTGCGGGTTGAGCGCGGTCACCAGCATCAGGCCGCGGTCGAGGTGCTCGCGCATCTTCGCGGCGTCCGGTTCCATGCCGGCGATGCAGTGGGTGTTGAAGTTGCGGCAGCCGTCGGCCAGCAGGCGTGCGGACTCCAGCAGATTGTGGATGATCACCGGCTTGTAGACGTTGAGCTGCAGGTGGCCCTGGCTGGCGGCGAAGGTGATCGCGGCATCGTTGCCGAAGACCTGGCAGGCGAGCATCGACAGGGCCTCGCACTGGGTCGGGTTGACCTTGCCGGGCATGATCGAGGAGCCCGGTTCGTTGGCCGGCAGCTTCACCTCGGCGAATCCCGCGCGGGGGCCGGAGCCGAGCAGGCGCAGGTCGTTGGCGATCTTCATCAGGGCCACGGCCAGGGTCTTCATCGCGCCGGCGAGGGTCACCAGCGGTTCGTGGCCGGCGAGGGCGGCGAACTTGTTCGGTGCGGAAACGAAAGGCAAACCGGAAAGGTCGGCCAGTTCAGCGGCGATGGCCTCGGCAAACTCCTTCGGCGCGTTCAGCCCGGTGCCGACGGCGGTACCGCCCTGGGCCAGCTCGTAGACGGCCGGCAGTGCCGCGCGGAGGGCGCGCTCGGCATAGTCGAGCTGGGCGACGAAGGCGGAAAGTTCCTGGCCGAAGGTGACCGGCGTTGCGTCCATCAGGTGGGTGCGCCCGGTCTTCACCAGGTTGGCGTGGCGCGCGGCCTGCTGGGCGAGGCCGCCGCTGAGTTCGGCGATGGCCGGCAGCAGGTCGTTCTGCACCGCCTGGGCGGCGGCGATGTGCATGGCGGTGGGGAAGCTGTCGTTGGAGCTCTGCGCGCGGTTCACATGGTCATTGGGGTGCACCGGCTTCTTGCCGCCGCGGCCGTTGCCAGCGATCTCGTTGGCGCGCCCGGCGATGACCTCGTTGACGTTCATGTTGCTCTGGGTACCGCTGCCGGTCTGCCAGACGACGAGGGGGAACTGGTCGTCGTGCTCGCCCGCGAGCACTTCGTCAGCCGCTTCCTCGATCAGGCTGGTGATGTTCTCCGGCAGCTCGCCCAGCTGTGCATTCACGCGGGCAGCGGCCTTCTTGATCAGCGCCAGGGCGTGGACCACCGCCAGTGGCATGCGCTGCCCGCCGATGGCGAAGTTCTCCAGCGAACGCTGGGTCTGGGCGCCCCAGTAGGCGTCTTCGGGGACTTCTATGGGGCCGAGGCTGTCGGTTTCGGTGCGGCTCATGGTGCTTCTCCGGAAAAGGGTCTCGGCCAGTTTAGGCCGCCACGGGGCTTCCGGGTTCCACTCTGGCTCAATGGCCGTGATAGAGCGGTTTCAACGACGCGCCGGGTTACCAGCGGGCGTGAGTGGCGCCGATCCAGCCGAGCGCGCCGTTGACCGGCACCAGTTCGCCGCCGGCTTCGCGCAGGGAGCCGTCGAAGCGGCCGAACCACTGGCTGGTCTCGGCGAACAGCGGGCCCAGGCGCGGGCTGGCGCGATGCAGCTTGCGCGGAGTGAAGGTGAGGTCGACACGCTCGTCGGCATCTCGCAATTGCCACGGCGACAGCGGGTCGTGGGGAACCTGGTGGATCTCCACAGGGCCGGCCAGCGCCTGCAGTTCGCCGCCGAACCACAAGGCGTTCTCGCTCAGGTGGCTGTTTTCCGTCCAGCCGGCGCCGAAGTTGCCGGCGATGCCGCCGGGCGCTGCGAAGGCGGCGCGGGTCCAGCGGGTGTGGAAGGGCCAGACGCCGCGGCCGAAATCCAGTGCGGCGAAGCTCTGGCCCTCGCTGCAGCGGTAGGTCTTGTGGCCGAGGCTGAGGCTGCCGCTGATCGGCAGGCCCATCTGCCGGCTGCAGGCGTGGAAGCACTTGCCGCTCATCGGCACCACCAGGTTGACCGACTCCAGGTGCGCCGGGCGCTGTACTTCCAGGGAGAGGTTCAGCGGCTGGCCCCCCAGGTTCGGCGCGCAGGCGGTGATGCGCAACTGGCCCGGCTGCTCGTCGAAGCCCAGGCTGAGCTGGCCATGCGCGAAACGGTGGCTCTGGTTCGGCATGTCCGGCAGGTGGCAGCCCAGGCCGAACGGGCTGAACTGGGTGCGGTGCACCGACTGTCCGGTTTCCAGGTCGAGGAAGTACACGGCGCCGTAGCCCAGGTAATCGAGGTCGGCGATGGTGATCGAGAGCATCCAGCCCGGCGCGTTGATGCACCAGTGGTTCCAGCGCTTGCGCCGGCCGGCGTTGCCGGAGAGCTGGCAGAGCGTCTGTGGCCGCGACGACCAGCCCACGGCCGCGCTGTTCAGGCGGCCGCGCGCATCGCACAGGGGCGGTGCGGCGATGGAAGTCGGCGGGTGGCTGAGGGTGTTCATCGGTCACATCCATGTGGCAACGCGCCGCAGCATGCCGTTTCATGAACTGTCCTACAAGAGAAGCCGGTCACTTCCCGCTCAATTGGCACTCACTTGAGCGCATTCCGAACTTAGGCGCAGAATGGCGGGTCCGACACGGACACCCTTCAGACTCACAGGACTGCCCCATGACCGTTCTTCGTTCCCTCTGCACCGCAGCACTTCTGGTTGGCTTCAGTTCCGTGGCACTGGCTGATGCCAACGCCGAGGCGGAGAAATTCCTCAAGCAGGTGCACGCCGACAAGCTGACCGTGCCGGTCTACGCGCAAGTCCAGCAGATGCTCGCCCAGCGCTTCGCCCAGGCCAAGGCACCGGACAGCAAGAAGGCCGTGCTCGACCGCTACCAGGCCAAGGCCAACGCCGAGCTGGACCGTGCCGTGGGTTGGGACAAGCTCAAGCCCGAACTGGTCAAGCTCTACACCAGCAACTTCAGCGAGTCCGAGCTCAAGCAGCTGAACGATTTCTACGCATCCCCCCTGGGCCGCAAGGTGCTGGAGAAGATGCCGCGCCTGACCGCCGAATCCGCCCAGCTGACCCAGGCCAAACTGCAGACCGCGGTGGAGCCGGTGAACAAGCTGATGGCCGACATGGACAAGGAACTGGGCGTGAAAGCCCCGGCCGCTCCGGCCAAGAAGCCCTGATCGTCCTGATTACCACTTGCCTGAACCGTACTGATTGCCAGCGAGACCCGACATGAGCATGCGTGACCGACTCCAGACCGCCCTGGGCGCCCTCGAACCTCAGCACCTCGACGTGCTGGACGAGAGCCACATGCACAGCCGCGGGCAGGAAACGCACTACAAGGCGGTGATCGTCAGCCCGGCGTTCACCGGGCTGAACGCGGTGAAGCGGCACCAGAAGGTCTATGCCACGCTCGGCGAGCTGATGGGCCAGATCCATGCGCTGGCTCTGCACACCTACACCCCCGAGGAGTGGGCGCAGCAGGGACAAGCGCCGGATTCGCCGACCTGCCGTGGCGGCAGCAAGCACGATCTTCCGCATTGATCGGCTGCCGGATGCGGGCTTCGTCCCGCTCCGGTAGAATGCGACACCCAGCGCCGGCTTCTGCCGGCGCTGTCATTTTCAGCTGTTCGTTTCAGCTCTTGTTGATAAAGACCCGGTCCGCCCTTTACGCGGGCGACCACTGGAGTGATGCATGACCACCGAAAGAATCGTCGTCGCGGCGTTATACAAGTTCGTCTCCCTGCCCGACTACGTCGCCCTGCGCGAGCCCCTGCTGCAAACCCTGCTGGAAAACGGCGTGAAGGGCACTTTGCTGCTCGCCGAAGAGGGCATCAACGGCACCGTCTCCGGCACCCGCGCCGGTATCGACGGCCTGCTGGCCTGGCTGCGCAACGACCCGCGCCTGGCCGATGTGGACCACAAGGAGTCCTACTGCGACGAGCAACCCTTCTACCGCACCAAGGTCAAGCTGAAGAAGGAAATCGTCACCCTCGGCGTGCCTGGGGTGGACCCCAACGCCAAGGTCGGTACCTACGTCGAACCCAAGGACTGGAACGCGCTGATCTCCGACCCGGAAGTCCTGCTGATCGACACCCGCAACGACTACGAAGTGGCCATCGGCACCTTCGAGGGCGCCATCGACCCGAAGACCAAGTCGTTCCGTGAATTCCCCGACTACATCCGCGAGCACTACGATCCGGCCAAGCACAAGAAGGTCGCGATGTTCTGCACCGGTGGTATCCGTTGCGAGAAGGCCTCCAGCTACATGCTCAATGAAGGCTTCGAAGAGGTTTTCCACCTCAAGGGCGGCATCCTCAAGTACCTGGAAGAAGTGCCCGAGGCCGAAACCCTCTGGCGTGGCGACTGCTTCGTGTTCGACAACCGCGTGACCGTGCGCCATGACCTGAGCGAAGGCGACTACGATCAGTGCCACGCCTGCCGCAACCCGATCTCGGTTGAGGACCGCGCCTCCGAGCATTACGCCCCCGGCATCAGTTGCCCGCACTGCTGGGACTCGCTCTCGGAGAAGACCCGTGCCAGTGCCCGCGAACGGCAGAAGCAGATCGAGCTGGCGCGCCAGCGCAACCAGCCGCACCCCATTGGCCGTGATCCTCGCGCGGAGAACTGATCCATGACCAGTCGCCTGCTCTACGTGATGGACCCGATGTGCTCCTGGTGCTGGGGCTTTGCCCCGGTTGCCCAGGCACTGGTAGAGCAGGCGCGCGCCGCCGGCGTGCCGCTGGCACTGGTGATGGGTGGCCTGCGCACGGGGCAGGGCGCGGCATTGGAGCCGACCACCAAGCGCTACATCCTCGAACACTGGGAAGCGGTGCACCGTGCCACTGCCCAGCCGTTCCGCTTCGAAGACGCGCTGCCTGATGGCTTCGTCTACGACACCGAGCCGGCCTGCCGCGCCATCGTTACCGCGCGCCGCCTCGATGAAGACTGCGCCTGGGCGCTGGTCGGCGAAATCCAGCGGGCCTTCTATGTGCAAGGCCGCGATGTCACCCAGGCCAGCGTGCTTACCGAACTGGCCGAACAGGTCGGCCTGCCGCGCATCGAATTCGCCGAAGCCTTCGACAGCCAGGATAATCACCTGGCAACGCTCGCCGACTTCTCCTGGGCCCGCGACCTGGGCATCGCCGGTTTCCCCACGCTGCTGGCCGAGCGCGATGGCCAACTGGCCCTGCTGACCAACGGCTACCAGCCGCTGGGCGAACTCGCGCCGCTGCTGGCGCGCTGGCTGGAGCGTGGGCGGCATGCCTGAGCTGTCCGCTGACCGCCTGAGCTGGGCGGAGATTCGCCGGCTCGCTTTCCGTCATCGCAAGGCCCTGCTCCTCGCCAACCTGGTCGCCGTGCTGGCCACCGCCTGCAGCGTGCCGATCCCGCTGCTGCTGCCGCTGCTGGTGGACGAAGTGCTGCTGGGCAAGGGCGACGCTGCCCTCCAGGTGATGAACCTCTGGCTGCCCGCCGGCTGGCACAAGCCCGCCGGCTACATCGGCCTGATGCTGCTGGTGACCCTGGTGCTGCGCAGCTGCGCGCTGGTGTTCAACGTGCTGCAGGCCAAGCTGTTCGCGCGGCTGTCCAAGGACGTGGTGTACCGCATACGCTTGCGCCTGATCGAGCGCCTGAAGCGCATCGCCCTGAGCGAGTACGAGATTCTCGGTGGCGGCTCGGTCAGCGCACACCTGGTGACCGATCTCGACACCCTCGACAAGTTCGTCGGCGACACCCTGAGCCGCTTCCTGGTGGCGTTGCTGACCCTGTGCGGCACCGCCGGCATCCTGATCTGGATGCACTGGAAGCTGGCACTGCTGATCCTGCTGTTCAACCCGCTGGTGATCTTCGCCACGGTGCAACTGGGCAAGCGCGTGAAGCACCTGAAGAAGCTGGAGAACGACAGCACCTCGCGCTTCACCCAGGCCCTGACCGAAACCCTCGAAGCCATCCAGGAAGTGCGCGCCGGCAATCGCCAGGGCTTCTTCCTCGGCCGCCTCGGCGTGCGCGCCCGCGAAGTGCGTGACTATGCCGTCGCCTCGCAATGGAAGAGCGATGCCGCCGGGCGCGCCAGCGGCCTGCTGTTCCAGTTCGGCATCGACCTGTTCCGCGCTGCGGCCATGGTCACCGTGCTGTTCTCGGACCTGTCCATCGGCCAGATGCTGGCGGTATTCAGCTACCTCTGGTTCATGATCGGCCCGGTCGAGCAATTGCTCAGCCTGCAATACGCGTATTACGCCGCCGGCGGTGCGCTGGCGCGGATCAACGAGCTGCTGGCCCGCGCCGATGAACCGCATTACGAACATCGCCGCGATCCGTTCGCCGGGCAGAACAGCGTCGGCATCCAGGTGCGCGACTTGAGCTTTGCCTACCGCGATGAGCTGGTGCTGGACGGTCTCGACCTGGATATCGCCCCCGGCGAGAAGGTTGCCATCGTCGGCGCCAGCGGCGGTGGCAAAAGCACCCTGGTGCAGTTGCTGCTGGGCCTCTACCAGCCGCAGTCCGGGACCATCCGCTATGGCGGCGCGGCGCTGGAGGAGATTGGCCTGGACTGCGTGCGCGAGCATGTCGCCGTGGTCCTTCAGCATCCGGCGCTGTTCAACGACACGGTGCGCGCCAACCTGACCATGGGCCGCGAGCGCGGCGACGAAGCCTGCTGGCGCGCCCTGGAAGTGGCGCAGCTGGCGGACACCATTCGCGCCCTGCCACAGGGGCTGGACAGCGTGGTCGGGCGTTCCGGCGTACGCCTCTCCGGCGGCCAGCGGCAGCGCCTGGCGATCGCTCGCATGGTGCTCGCCGAGCCGAAGGTGGTGATCCTCGACGAGGCTACCTCGGCGCTGGATGCCGCCACCGAATATGCCCTGCACCAGGCTCTGCAGCGCTTCCTCGAAGGCCGCACCACGCTGATCATCGCCCACCGCCTGTCCGCGGTGAAACAGGCCGACCGCGTGCTGGTGTTCGACGGTGGGCGCATCGCCGAGGACGGTGATCACCAGCAACTGATCGCCGAAGGCGGGCTCTACGCTCGCCTGTATGGCCACCTGCAGCAGGGCTGATCAGCCGTAGCGGGTGACTTCGAGGAAGGCCACGCAATTCCCCAGATCGTGGAAGACCCGCGCGCCGCCAATGTCGTTGTAGGGAATGCCCAGCAGCAGGTCGAGCAGGCAGGCGTCGCTGCGGTAATGCGGGCGCCAGTCGAGCAGCCCTTCGAGGTAGGCGATGTCCGGCACGCCGGGCAGGAAGTTGCCCATCAGCAGGCGACCGCCAGGCAGCAGGCGGGCGAACAGGTTGCGCGTCAGGTCGCGGGCGTCGTGGTCGTCGAGCACTTCGTACAGGCCGGGGGAGTAGATCAGATCGAAGCGGGTGAGGTCGGGGCGGCCGTAGAACAGGTCGTCCAGGGTGCACTGCTGCGTCAGCACACCGAGCGCGGCGTAGCAGGCCTCCACGGTCTGCAGCGACAGTGTCTGGGGGTCGAGGGCAACGAACTCGCGGAACTGACCGTGGCGCAGCGAGCGTGCCAGCTCGACCTCGCGCAGGTGTCCGCAGCCCACGCAGAGGATGCGCGCCTGGCCGCTGAGCTGATCGCAGCAGCGGTCGATCTCTCGCGCCAGCAATTGGCGGCGCGAGCGCAGTGCGCGAGACGCAGGGGCGGAGCTGGCGTAGCGGAACAACTCATCGGTTGGTCCGTCGGGCAGCAGTGAGCGTAGGGTGCTGTCGATGCCGTAGAGATAGTCCATCAGCACGACGTTGCCGGCGCCTTCTCCCATCGGCCGTTCACGGCGCCGGGGGAAGGGCACCACACGCGGTGCTGCGGCCGGCGGCGCGCCACCCGTGGCGAGCGCCAGCAGGTCGGCCTCGTCATCCCTCAGGTGACGCAGATGCTGTTCGAGTTGCTCGATGGCTTCGGTAAGCGAGTTCGGATTCTGCTGGGTGCCGTTGTCCATGCCGTCCACCTGAGAGAATGCTCAGTGATAAGAATGCGCCACCGGCCTGGCCGGTGATCCGTCCAACACCTTAGGGGGCAGTTGGCCCCGGGCCATCATCTGAATGAATGACGGCCGCGAAAACTCAGCGCTGCCCGAGCCGCACCAGCAGGCTGACCAGTTCGGCCTGGCGGCTGGTGTTGGTCTTGCGGAACAGCGCGCGCAATTGGCTGCGTACCGTATTGATCGAGGTGCCGAGCTGGTCGGCGCAGTGTTCGGGTGTCAGGCCGCGTACCAGCAGGGCGCCCAGGCGCTGTTCGGCCGGGGTGAGGCCGAACAGGTCGCCCAGCAGACCGCTCTGGCGGTGCGCATCGAGCAGCGCCAGCAGCACCAGCGGGCGCTGGAAGGGCTGGTTGAAGCTTGCTTCGGCAGGCACCGGGGTGACCAGCAGTTCCTCCCCGCTGCCATCGTCCAGCGGTAGCCAACCGGCCTTTGCCTTGCCGGCGCGTGGCGCGGCCTGGCGCACCAGCGCCTGGAGCCTCGCGTCGTGCTGGCGGCAGTGCAGGCGGCCGAAGACTTCATGGAACAGCCCGGCGCGCTGCCCGAGCCGTTGCTGCGCCGCCTGGTTGGCGTAGAGCACGCGGGCATTGCCCTCCAGCAGCCACAGCGAGGTGGGGAGCCGGTCCAGCAGCAGGTCGCGGTGGGCCAGTTGCTGGCGCATCTCGTCGATGCGTCCGAACATCCGTGCCGCACGGGTCAGATGCTCGCTCAGGCGGGTCAGCAAGGTTTGTTCCTGCGTATCGGGATAGCGAGCGCCGAGGCTGGTCAGCACCGACAGGTAGACGCCGGAGTTGGCCTGTTCGTTGAGCTTGAGGCAGGACACGTTGTGCATGCCGTTGGGGCGCTGGAACTCCTGGTAGTACGGATCGCGGGCGATGCGCTGCGGGCCGTACTCCTCGCGGTCGTGGTACCAGTGGCCTACCGGGCGGTGGAGCATGAACCCCTTGGACGGGTCGATGGTGCAGAACTCGCGGTTATAGGTTTCGATGGCGCCGGGATCGCAGAGGTTGATCTCGCTCGCCAGCGCGCCGCTCTCGGTCTGGTCCCAGAACAGCAGGGCGCCTTGCTGACGGCCGCTGGCGCAGATCAGTCCGGTGAGCAGCGGCAGCCAATTGGCCTCATCGAGCACGCACTCGTAGGTCAGGCCCACCAGCCGGTCGTACTGCGTCTCCATATCCCGCTGCGGCATGGTCGCTCCATCGGTTGCTCGCGGATTGCACTTTGCACGATCGACTGAGGTATGGCACATGGCCTTAGCTGTCGCAAGGCCACTAATCGGCTGTTCGGGGCTAGTACCTGGCAGGCGGCCAAGGCGTTTTCCCTGCACGTTCCCGACATTTTCCGCCGGACGGCGGGTATCTAGCCGACCAAGCGTCATGCCGTCTGGTTTGTGGATTTCCCGTGATCGGCTAGAAGTTAAGAAGGGGCGGCCTGACAGAGATGTCCCCGAGGCGGAGAGGGTAACTCCGCCCTGTGGCCTGGCAGGGATCAGAAGAGGGAAGTCGAAACTGGTTATGGATGCAATGGGACTCTTGCCGACCCGGCGTACGACGCGTCTGCTCAAGCTGGTCTGGCCCTTCATGGTCGTGGTCCTGCTGCAGACGCTGATCGGCAGCGGCAGCTTCTTCATCCTCTCTGGCGTGCGCGCTTACGTCGGCGGTGAGAGCCTCTGGTCAAAGGGTCAGAAGGACGCCATCCATTACCTGCAACTCTACGGCCAGAGTCGGGACAGCGCGGATTACGCGCGTTACCGCGCCGCCATCGCCATTCCCCAGGGCGACCGGACCTTCCGCGCCGCCCTTGACCTCAATCAACCGGACTTTGCGCTGGCTCGCGCCGGAGCGTTGCAGGGCGGTATCCATCCCGACGACATTGGCGTGCTGATCTGGCTGTACCGCTACTTCCACGAGTACAGCTACTTCGATCAGGCGGTGAAGATGTGGATCATCGGCGACGCCTATCTCGATCAGTTGGAGCAACTGTCCGAGGAGATGAATGCGAGGATCCGCGCCAATGACGTCCGCCCCGGCGACCTGAGCTACTGGAACAGCCGTATCCAGGCGATCAACGACGGCGTCACACCGGCGGCCATGGCCTTCTCGGCCGCGCTGGGGCAGGGCTCGCGGATGATCATGTGGGTGCTGCTGGTCACCAACGGCGTCACTGGCCTGGCGCTGATCCTTCTGGCCGTGTGGCGCACGCGCAAGCTTCTGCACCAGCAACGCGCCTTCGAAAGTGCCCTGGACACTGAGCGGGAGCGCGCGCAGACCACCCTTGCGGCCATCGGCGACGGGGTGGTCACCCTCGACGAACATGAGTGCATCGCCTACTTCAACCCCGCGGCGGAGCGCCTGATCGGCTGGGACAATTCCATGGCCGTCGGCCTGCCGCTGCGCTCGTTGCTACGGGTGCTCGACGAGAGCTCCCAGGTTGAGGGCCTGCCGCTGGTCGGGCAGATCCTGCGTGGCGAAGTGGACGGCGGCAGCGAGACCAGCAAGCTGATCCAGCGCCTGGATGGCACCAGTGTGGCGGTGACCCTGGTGGCCACGCCGATCCATGCCGACAGGCGGGTGGTCGGCGTGGTGCTGGTGCTGCACGACATGACCCGCGAGCGCCAGTACATGGCCAGCCTCTCCTGGCAGGCGACCCACGACGCGCTGACCGGCCTGACCAACCGCCGCGAATTCGAATTCCGCCTCAAGCAGGCGCTGGAAAGCTCGGCGGACTCCCACGACCAGCATTCGCTGATGTACCTGGACCTGGACCAGTTCAAACTGGTCAACGACACCTGCGGCCACGCCGCCGGCGACGAACTGCTGCGCCAGGTCTGCTCGGTGTTGCAGCAGTGCCTGCGTGACGGCGACACCCTCGCGCGCCTTGGTGGCGACGAGTTCGGCATCCTACTGGAGCATTGCCCGCCGGACATGGCGGTGCAGATCGCCGAGCGCATCCGCCTGACCGTCCAGGCCCTGCATTTCATGTGGGAAGGCCGTGGCTTCAACATCACCGTGAGCATCGGTGTGGTGCACATTTCCGCCATGCTGGTGTCGGTGGAGGAGGCGCTGCGCTGCGCCGACATGGCCTGCTACATGGCCAAGGAGAAGGGCCGCAACCGAGCCCAGGTGTTCCGCCCGGATGACACCGAGTTGTCCAACCGCGTCGGCGAAATGGCCTGGGTGCAGCGCATCCGCCTGGGGCTGGAGGAAGAGCGCTTCTGTCTCTACGCCCAGTCGATCTTCCCGGTCGACGACCGTGTGATGGAAGGCGCACACGTCGAGTTGTTGCTGCGCCTGAACGACGAGTGCGGCCGGCTGGTGGCGCCGATCAACTTCATCCCCGCCGCGGAACGCTACGGCCTGATGCCGGACATCGACCGCTGGGTGGTCGAGAACGCCTTCCGGACCCTGGCCGAGCGCATCGTCGATGGTGGTTACGAACCGATCCACACCTGCGCCATCAACCTCTCCGGCGCTACCATCGGTGACGACACCTTCCTCGACTTCCTCCGCGAGTTGCAGCCGCGCTACGGCATCGAGCCGTCAAGCGTGTGCTTCGAGATCACCGAGACCAGCGCCATTGCCAACCTGGTCAACGCCACGCGCTTCATCCAGGAGCTCAAGGCCCTCGGGTACCGCTTCTCCCTGGACGATTTCTGCGCCGGCATGTCCTCCTTCGTCTACCTCAAGCATCTGCCGGTGGACTATCTGAAGATCGATGGCAGTTTCATCAAGGACATGCTCGAAGACCCCATCGACCGTGCCATGGTCCAGGTGATCAACCAGATCGGCCACGTGATGGGCAAACGCACCGTGGCGGAGTTCGTCGAAACGCAGGAAATCCTTGAAGTCCTGCGCGAAATAGGCATCGACTACGCCCAGGGTTACGGCCTGGCTCGGCCGCAACCCTTCAATCGCAGCTTCCTGCGTGAGACGCACGTCTCAGTCGTGGCAACCGACACAACCTCCGGACGGTGACGCGCAGCCTATAGGGGACTAACCTGAGGCCTGATTTACCGGTGCTCGCATGGATCGACCAGCACGGAGCCTTGGATGAACGACACCTTTGTTCGAAGTGGGCCGCTCAAGGAGCTTTCCAGTTATCCGCACTGGGCGCAACGCCTGGTGCAGGAGTGCGAGACCAGCCGCCTGGCGGTGGTGGGCCATCCACTCTACGCTCGCATGCGAGACGGCCACCTGAGCCGGCAGACCATGCGCGCCTTCCTCATCGGCGGCTGGCAGGTAGTCGAGCAGTTCCCCCTGTACATGTCCCAGAACCTGCTCAAGACGCGCTTCGGCCGCAGCCCCGGCGAAGACATGGCGCGGCGCTGGTTGATGCGTAACATTCGCGTCGAACTCAATCATGCTGATTACTGGCTGCACTGGGCCGAGGCTTACGGCGTGACCCTCGCCGAGCTCAAGGCGCAATTGGTGCCGGCGGAGCTGCACGCCCTCGGTCATTGGTGCTGGCACACCTGCGCTACCGACGATCTGGCGCTGGCGATGGCGGCCACCAATTACGCCATCGAAGGTGCGACGGGGGACTGGTCGGCACTGGTCTGTTCCCTGGATACCTACGAACGCACCCTTCCGAGTGGCGCCCGCAAGGACGCCATGCGCTGGCTGAAGATGCACGCCCGCTACGATGACGATCACCCCTGGGAAGCGCTGGAGATCATCTGTACCCTCTGTGGCCCGCAGGTGCCGGTGCCGCGTGTGCTGGCGCTGCGCGAGGCCGTCTGCAAGAGCTACGGCTACATGCGCATGTTCCTTGACCACTGCCTCGCGCTGGAACAGGCGCAGGGCGGGGCGCGGCGCACTGCTTCGATGAAGGCGGCGGGGTAGTCTTCATCCGCGCTCAGGTCTCTGTCGGCATGGGAGCGGGGTGATGCCATCCCCTCACCCTGGCTGTGCACCCTTTGCAGAGGGAAAGGGGGCGGTTCGGTGTGATGGCCTGCCTCGGTGCCTGCCGGATAGCCGCCTTAATGACCCTTTTCCCCGGGGGCACGCCGGGCGCCCCCTCTTTCTCGGCAGAGGGCCGAGGTTAGGGGCGCTTCCAGCGCTCGGTGATCCAGCTTCAAGGCACGAGAATGATCTTCTCGCTGCTGCCTTCGTTGATCTCGTGATAACGCTGGATACCCTCGCTCAGTGGCACTTCGCGCAGGCCGCCGGGCAGCGGCAGCCTGCCGTCGTCGAACCACTGGCCGAACTGACGCAGCATCGCGGCGCAGGCGACCGTGTCGTACAGCAGCGAATTCACCCCCACCACCGAACCGCCTCGGCGATACAGCGCCAGGGCCGGCAACTGCACGTGGCCGTCCACTGGCGCGGCGATGATAGCGATACGGCCGAAGGTGGCGAGGGCGGAAACGGCGGCCGGCAGCCAGAAACCGGTGGTATCGAAAATCACCTCGGCGCCGCCGGGGAAATGTTCGTCCACCTGCGCCGCCAGCGTTTCCGCGGAGTCCAGCAGGAGGCTCGGGATGCCTTGGGCCTGCAGTTCCACCTGCGACTCGGCGCGCCGCACTGCGCCCAGCACCTGCGCGCCTCGGGCCTTGGCCAGGGAGATGGCCGCCGCGCCGACAGCGCCGGAGCCGATCACCAGCAGGCGCGTCCCCTTGCCGACCTGGCTACGCTCCAGGGCATCCCAGGCGGTGGTGAAGGGGACGCCGCAGCTGGCGGCCTGGGCGAAGCTCATGCGCTCTGGCATCAGCGCCACGCCGCCGAGCGGTACGCTCATCAGTTGGGCGTGACTGCCATTGCGGGTGAAGCCCAGGCCCTTGCCGGTGCCCCAGACGGATTTGCCGAGCAGCTCGGTCGGGCCTTTCACCACGGTGCCGGCAAAGTCGCGGCCGGGCACGCGGGGCAGGGTCGTGTAGGGGAAGCGGCCGAGGACATTCTTGACGTCGCTGGGGTTCAGGCCGGCGGCGTGGACTTCCACCAGCACCTCGTCGGTGGCGGGCACCGGATCGGCGATTTCGGTGAAGCTCAGGGCGGCGAGGTCGCCGGTGCGGTCGAATTGCAGGGCTTTCATGGCACGGGTCCTTGGCAAGCAGTGGGAGATGGGATCAGTGGAACCAGCGGGTCAGCAGCGGCAGGGCGTTCTCGCCGATCTGCATGCCCAGCAGGCCGACCAGCGCCACCAGCGGCGGTGCTGGCGAACGGAAGTCGAGGAAGTGGTAGGCCAGGCCGACGGCAATGCCGATGGCCAGGGAGATCAGGTAGCTCATGTGTCCTCCGTGGATCGCTCCGGCGGCTGGATGGGATAGGGGCAGTCTAGGGACTGCTGGAGGGTGTCGCCGGTCAGGGACTTCGGAATATCGGACAGATGTCGGTGGGGAGTATGGGATGGGCGTGCACCCGCGTAGGAGCGGACTTCGTCCGCGATGTGCCTGCCTTGCTCTGAAGTTTCCTGCGTCGCTTCGGCGTGTGCTGATGGATTGGGTTTCGCCTCTCGGCGAGTCCCTTTTGTCAAACGCCACAAAAGGAACCAAAAAGTCTTGCCCCTCCATCCGGTTTTTCGCCTAGGCGAAAAATTCCCTCGTTGAAAGGGGGGGGGCCGGAGTGTGCGGATACTTCTCTGGAAGTCTTCCAGAGGCTGGAGCCAGAGCCGAAGCGTGGAGCATGCTTTTCCTGTAGGAGCGAGCTTGCTCGCGAACCCGCCCCGTGCCGGCGCTGATCGCGAATCACGAAGAAGCGCCGCTCCCGAAACGATGCGCTACCGGGCGCAATACTCCGAAGGCGCCACGCCCAGCTCGCGCCGGAACATCTCGCTGAAGCTCCCCGGCTGGTACCCCAGACCATGGGCGATCTGGCTCACCGGCATACCCTCGTTGAGTTGCGCCACCGCCGTGGCCAACTGCACCTGCCGCCGCCACTGGGCGAAGCCCATGCCCAGGCTGCGCTGGAACAGGCGGGCGAGGGTGCGCACGCTGGCGCCGGCGTCGGCGGCGTGCTGCTCGAAGGAAATCTCCTGGCTCGGCTCGGCCATCACCGTCAGGCACAGGTTCAGCAGGCGGCGGTCGGAATCCTCCGGCAACGGCACGCGCAGCAGCAGGCTTCGGGCCCTTTGCAGCTCGAGCACGGCCAGTTGCGACAGCGCCTGGTAGTAGTCAGTGTCTGGCTCGCGCTCGTGCTGCACCAGCGTGACGATCAGCTCGCGCAGCAGCCCGCCGACCTCGAATGCCTGCACCTGCTCACCCAGCGAGTCCGCCGTGCCCGGCCGCAGATAGATGTTGCGCATCTGCAGCTCGCTGACCACGCGGATGCCGTGGGGCACCTGGGGCGGCAGCCAGACGGCACGATTGGGCGGCACCAGCAGCGCTTCGGAGGGCGTCTCCAGCCACATCACCCCGGACATCGCATAGAGCACCTGCCCCCAGTCATGGGAGTGCGGCTCGATGTGCAGGCCGCGCGGATAGCTGCGGGCGAGGGCGCGCAGTGGAGCGGGCGTGGCGTCGAAATCGGGGGGAGCGGCGCGGGCCATGGGACGATTCGGGCAGGGGAGATGGGCCGCATGGTAGCCGCCGCGTGACGGCCTGACGAGTACGCGGCACTCGCACTGGCACGCCGGCGCTCCACCTTGTCACGAATTCTTTACGGTGCGGCGGCATGCCGCACGGGGCTTTGGGCGACGTAAGGATTTCTTGCCGCGCCGCGGCTCCCGTGGCCCCGGTAACGCCCCGCCGGTGGCTTGTTCCAAAGCGCCGCGACGGTTGTGATGAAGGTATTCCAAACGCCTGGACGGCCCCTGCGCCGAACCAGCCGATAACGACAACGAGGAGGCCGGATGAACGCCGTGACCAAGATCGAGCAACACAACCCCATCGGCACCGACGGCTTCGAGTTCGTCGAATTCACCGCCCCCGACGCCCAGGGCATCGAGCAACTGCGCCAGCTGTTCACCGGCATGGGCTTCACCGAGACCGCCAAGCACCGTTCCAAGGAAGTCTTCCTGTTCCAGCAGAACGACATCAACATCGTGCTCAACGGCAGCCCCACCGGCCACGTCCACGAGTTCGCCAGGAAGCACGGGCCGAGCGCCTGCGCCATGGCCTTCCGGGTGAAGAATGCCGCCCAGGCCGCCGCCTACGTCGAGTCCCAGGGCGCCAAGCTGGTAGGCAGTCACGCCAACTTCGGCGAGCTGAACATCCCCTGCGTCGAGGGCATCGGCGGTTCGCTGCTGTATCTCGTCGACCGTTATGGCGACAAGAGCATCTATGACGTCGACTTCGAGTTCATCGAAGGCCGCAGCGCCACCGACAACGCCGTCGGCCTGCTGTGCATCGACCACCTGACCCACAACGTCAAGCGCGGCCAGATGGACGTCTGGTCCGGCTTCTACGAGCGCATCGCCAACTTCCGCGAGATCCGCTACTTCGACATCGAAGGCAAGCTCACCGGCCTGCTGTCCCGCGCGATGACCGCGCCCTGCGGGAAGATCCGCATCCCGATCAACGAGTCGGCGGACGACAAGTCGCAGATCGAGGAATTCATCCGCGAGTACCACGGCGAAGGCATCCAGCACATCGCCCTGTCCACCAACGACATCTACGAAACCGTGCGCCAGCTGCGCGCCAACGGCGTGGACTTCATGAGCACCCCGGACACCTACTACGCGAAGGTCGATACCCGCGTCGCCGGCCACGGCGAATCCCTGAAGGACCTGCGCGATCTGAACATCCTGATCGACGGCGCGCCGGGCGACGACGGCATCCTGCTGCAGATCTTCACCAACACGGTGATCGGCCCGATCTTCTTCGAGATCATCCAGCGCAAGGGCAACCAGGGCTTCGGCGAGGGCAACTTCAAGGCCCTGTTCGAATCCATCGAGGAAGACCAGATTCGCCGTGGCGTGATCTCCGATCAGTAAATCGCTAGCAGGGTGGCTGCGCGTAGCGTGGCCACCCTCGGAGAAACGCCATGCTCACCCTGTACTCCTACTGGCGCTCCAGCGCCGCCTACCGTGTGCGCATCGCGCTTGGCCTCAAGGGCCTGGCCTACCGCCAGGTGCCCGTGCACCTGGTGAAGGACGGCGGCCAGCAGCACGCTGCCGACTACAAGGCGCTCAATCCCCAGGAACTGGTGCCGCTGCTGGTGGACGGCGAGGCGCGCATTGCCCAGTCCCTGGCCATCCTCGAATACCTCGACGAAACCCATCCGCAACCCGGCCTGCTGCCGCGCGATGCGCTGCAGCGTGCGCAGGTTCGTGCACTGTCCCTGCATATCGCCTGCGACATTCACCCGCTGAACAACCTGCGTGTGCTGCAGTACCTCAGCGGCCCGCTGGCGGTGGCGGACGAGGCGAAGACGGCATGGATTCGCCACTGGGTCGAAACCGGCCTGCACGCGCTGGAGGAGGGCGTAACCAACTGGAGCGGCCCGCTATCCCTCGGCGAGCGCCCCGGCTACTTCGAGGCCTGCCTGATTCCCCAGCTGTACAACGCCCGTCGCTTTGACTGCGACCTCTCCGGCTGCCCGCGCCTGCTCGCCATCGCCGCGCGCTGCGAGCTCCTCGAAGCCTTCCAGCAGGCCGCCCCGGAGGTGCAGCCCGACGCCCAGTAACCCTGTAAACCAGCCTTCCCGCTCCACCGCTCTTTAGCCTTGCCTTGCCCGCACCGCCTGGCCACAAGCCGGGCGGCCGAATCCCGTCACAGATAAAAACAACAGGTGACGCATGACGCGTGAAACTCAACACGCAGGCCAGCTCCAGCGCGGCCTGAAGAATCGCCATATCCAGCTGATCGCCCTCGGCGGCGCCATCGGTACCGGGCTGTTCCTCGGCTCGGCCGGGGTGCTCAAGTCCGCCGGCCCGTCGATGATCCTCGGTTATGCCATCGCCGGCTTCATTGCCTTCCTGATCATGCGCCAGCTCGGCGAAATGATCGTCGAGGAGCCCGTGGCCGGCTCCTTCAGCCACTTCGCGCACAAGTACTGGGGCGGCTTCGCCGGCTTCCTCTCGGGCTGGAACTGCTGGGTGCTGTACATCCTGGTGGGCATGTCGGAGCTCACCGCGGTGGGCAAGTACATCCACTACTGGTGGCCGGACGTGCCGACCTGGGCCACGGCGGCAGTCTTCTTCGTGGTGGTCAATGCGATCAACCTGTTCAACGTGAAGGCCTTCGGCGAGGCGGAGTTCTGGTTCGCCATCATCAAGGTCGCCGCCATCGTCGGCATGATCGCCCTGGGCTGCTACCTGCTGGCCAGCGGCACCGGGGGCGAGCAGGCAACCGTGAGCAACCTGTGGGCCCACGGCGGCTTCTTCCCCAATGGCATCAGCGGGCTGGTGATGGCCATGGCGATCATCATGTTCTCCTTCGGCGGGCTGGAGATGCTCGGCTTCACCGCCGCCGAGGCCGACCAGCCGAAAAAGGTGATCCCCAAGGCGATCAACCAGGTGATCTACCGCATCCTGATCTTCTACATCGGCGCGCTCACCGTGCTGCTCTCGCTGACCCCATGGGACAGCCTGCTGCAGACCCTCAACGCCTCCGGCGACTCCTACAGCGGCAGCCCCTTCGTACAGATCTTCTCGATGATCGGCAGCGGCACCGCGGCGCACGTGCTCAACTTCGTGGTGCTCACTGCCGCGCTGTCGGTCTACAACAGCGGCACCTACTGCAACGGCCGCATGCTGGTGGGCCTGGCGGAGCAGGGCGATGCCCCGCGCGCGCTGGCCAAGGTGGACAGCCGTGGCGTGCCGGTACGCTCGCTGATGGTCTCCGCGGCGGTGACCTTCCTCGCCGTGCTGGTGAACTACCTGGTGCCGGCCCGCGCGCTGGAGCTGCTGATGTCCCTGGTGGTCGCCGCGCTGGTGATCAACTGGGCGATGATCAGCCTGGCGCACCTGAAGTTCCGCGCGCACATGGATGCCGAGGGCAAGCGCAGCGCCTTCCGGGCCGTCGCCTATCCGGCGGCCAACTGGCTGTGCCTGGGCTTCGTGGTGTTCATCCTCGGCGTCATGCTGCTCACGCCGGGCATCCAGATCTCGGTCTACGCGATCCCGGTGTGGTTGCTGGTGATGTACGGTTGCTATCGCCTCAAGCGCCAGCCGGCGGCGCACAGCAGCGCCAGCGCCGCGCTGGCTGACTGACCTGGCGGCCTGATCCTACGTTGGGTCGAGCCGCGCGCGATTGACCGCGTGGCCCGATCCTTCCTAGAGTGACCGGGCCATTTTTCGTCAGAGGGATACTCATGAAAAAAGCACTTTGGCTGCTCGCGGCGGCCGTGCCGGTCATCCTCGTCGCTTGCGGCGGTGAAGAGAAGAAAGCACCCCAGGTCGATGCGCTGGTCCTGCCCGGCGACGCCAAGCTGGATTCGCGCAGCGTCTCGTACAAGTGCGAGGACGGCCGCAAGATCAGCGTGCAGTACCTGAACAAGGGCGACAACAGCCTGGCCGTAGTGCCGGTGACGGACGCCTCCAGCCTGGTCTTCGCCAACGTCATCTCCGCCTCCGGTGCGCGCTATGCCGCCGGGCAGTACGTCTGGTGGACCAAGGGCGAAGACGCGACCCTGTACAAGGACTGGAAAGGCGGCGAGCCCGCCGATGGCGTGGCCTGCAAGGAGCGTTGATGCTTCCTGCACTGCGCTGACGAAAAAGCCCGGCATTGGCCGGGCTTTTTCATGGGTGGATCAATCTGCGTCGACAACGGGAGCAGCCGCAGGATGGCGTGGAGCGCAGCGATACCCATCGATTCTTTGCGGCATCGCTGATGGGTATCGCAAGCTCCACCCATCCTCCGTCGAGCCAAATGATCAGAAAGTGAACTCCAGGTTCACCGTCGGCGTCGAGGTGCGGGTGCCACGCCCGCCATCCACGCCGAACTTGTTGTGCCAGTACTCGTAGCCCACGCCGAGCCACAGGTTCGGCTGGCGCTTGGTGCCGGGCAGGGTGGCGAACATCAGCGAGGTACGGACCAGCGTCTCCGGCGCGGTGTCGTTGTCGTTGTAGTCCTCGCCCTTCTCCCCGGTGTAGTTCAGGAAGCCCTGGAACTTCGCGCCGTGGTCGCCCAGCTGGAATGGCCGCAGCCAGGTCAGGTTGAGCATGTAGGTGGTATCGAAGGTGTGGTCCGGGTGTTTCGCGTTGGGGATGCCGGAGTGGTTCTTCTCGCGGTAGTAGAACAGCGAGAGGTCCAGCACGCCGGGGCCGTTGAACTTGATGGTCGGGCCGAACACCAGCGCGCGCTTCTTCGCCGAGCCCAGGTTGTTGTTGCGGCTGGCGTCGAAGCCGAAGGTGAAGGCGTGGTCCTTCACCAGGCCCTTGCCCTGCGGCAGGTCGAACACCCGCGAGGCGAACAGCTGGCTGCGGAATACCCCGTAGACCTCGCTGCTGCCGTGGTCGGTGCCCTTGCGCGGATCATCGCTGTCGGACTGCAGCACATCGAGGTGGAAGAAGTTGCTGCCGTAGCGGTAACCGTCGGCGTGGCTGAAGCTGAAGATGCGCTTGCTGATGTCGTGCGGGTTGTTCGGGTTGGTGAAGCCCTTGCCGTAGCGGAAGCCCAGCGTGTTGCTGGTCCACTCGAAGAAGCGATCGTCTTCGGCCTGCGCCATGCCCAGCGGGGCGAGGACCAGTGCAGTACCGAGGGCGAACCGGCGGCCGTTGCTCAGGCGGCGGCTGGAACGCGGTTGGGGGCGGGCGGCGCCAACGGCCGTCGTCGCGGATGAAACCATGCTGCACCTCTGTCTTTTTCTTGTTTTTGTGGCTGGGGGGCCGGCGTCCCGCAGGAGGAACTGCGGTCGGTGACAGGCTGGGTTCTAATGGTGAATTGATGACATTGCAAGAAAAACTTGTACACAAATTCGTATACAAAAATTGACGCAGAAGTCAGGAACGGGCGCTTCACGGCGGGCTAGATGGCTTCGGGACACCAGCGGCGCTGCGCGGTATCCTGACGTTCATTTCCACTTTGAATGCTTCCCATGCTGCAGATTTCCAACACCGTGCAGGTCCCCGACGCGGAGATCGAGCTGACTGCCATCCGCGCCCAGGGCGCCGGCGGGCAGAACGTCAACAAGGTGTCCAGCGCGGTGCATCTGCGCTTCGATGTGCGCGCCTCGTCCCTGCCGGAGTTCTACAAGGAACGCCTGCTCGCGCTCAGCGACCAGCGCATCACCAGCGACGGCGTGGTGGTAATCAAGGCGCAGCAGTTCCGGACCCAGGAACAGAATCGCGAGGACGCCCTCAACCGCCTGGTGGAGCTGATCCGCAGCGCCACGAAAGTGGAGAAGAAGCGCCGCCCGACCAAGCCGACGCTGGGCTCGAAGACGCGCCGGCTGGAGGGCAAGAGCAAGCGTGGGTCGATCAAGGCGGGGCGGGGGAAGGTGGACTTCTGAAGCGATAACGCGCCCTGCAGGAGCGCACCACACGCGCTCCTGCAGGAAACTCCAGTGGCGCCTCAGCGCACCAGCATCCCCGTGAATACATAGGCCTGCGCGAGGGTGATCAGCCCGATGAACGCGGCGAAGATCAGGCTGTGCTTGACCGTGAAGCGGAACAGGTCCGACTCGCGCCCGACCATGCCGGTGGCCGCGCAGGCCACGGCGATGGACTGCGGCGAGATCATCTTACCGGTCACCCCGCCGGTGGTGTTGGCGGCCACCAGCAGCGTGTCGCTCACGCCGAGTTGGTGCGCGGTGGTCGCCTGCAGCGAGCCGAACAGGGCATTGGATGAGGTGTCCGACCCGGTGAGGAATACCCCCAGCCAGCCGAGGAAAGGCGAGAAGAACGGGAAGGCCGCTCCGGTTCCGGCGAGCACCAGCGCCAGGGTGGTGGACATCCCCGAGTAGTTGGTGACGAAGGCGAAGGCCAGCACCATGCCGATGGTCAGTACCGGCCACTTCAACTCCTTCAGTGTCTCGCCGAAGGTTGCTGCGCCGCTCTTCGCGCCAATACGCAGGATGGCCATGGAGACCAGCGCCGCAAGGAAGATCGCCGTGCCGCTGGCCGAGACCAGGTCGAACTTGTAGACCGCCGGCATCGGCGTCGGGTTGGCGACAATCGGCGCGGCCTTCAGTACCAGCTGGTCGAGGTAGGGCACGGCGATCACCGCCACCCAGCTTTCCAGCGCGCCGCCGGGCAGGAACAGCGCCTTGAACGGCTTCATGGTCCAGATGGTCACCAGCACCGTGAGGATCAGGAACGGCGACCAGGCCTTGAAGATCTGCCCGAAGCTGCACTGGGATTCGCGTTGCCTTCCGCCGCCTCCACCACCCAGGCCGCCGAGCGTCGTGGTGCCGTCGGCGTTGAGGCTGGAGAACTCCGTCTCACGCAGGTTCACCGGTTGCCACACCCGCAGGAACAGCGTCAGGCAGACCATGCTCAGCAGTGCGGAGGTGATGTCCGGCAGTTCCGGGCCGATGAAGTTGGAGGTGAGGAACTGGCTGATCGCGAAGGTACCGCCGGCCACCAGCAGCGCCGGCCAGGTTTCGCGCACTCCGCGCCAGCCGTCCATCATCGCCACCAGCCAGAACGGCACGATCACCGACAGGATCGGCAACTGCCGCCCGGCCATGGCGCCGATCTTGAAGGCATCCACGCCCGACACCTGCCCGGCGACGATGATCGGGATGCCCAGCGCACCGAAGGCCACCGGCGCGGTGTTGGCGATCAGGCACAGCCCTGCCGCATACAGTGGGTTGAACCCCAGGCCGACCAGCAGCGCCGCGGTGATCGCCACCGGTGCGCCGAAGCCCGCCGCGCCTTCGAGAAACGCGCCGAAGGAGAAGCCGATCAGCACCACCTGCAAACGCTGGTCAGTGGTGATCGCCAACACCGAGCTGCGGATGATCTCGAACTGCCCGCTTTTCACCGTCAGCTTGTAGAGGAACACTGCGGCCACGATGATCCAGGCGATCGGCCAGAGCCCGTAGAAGAAACCGTAGATCGCCGAGGCCAGCGCCTTGTCCACCGGCATGTGGTAGACGGTGACGGCGATCAGCAGCGACAGCAGCAGGGTGATCGCCCCCGCGATGTGGCCCTTCAAGCGGAACACCGCCAGGGCGAGGAAGAAGAAGATGATCGGCACGAGGGCCGCCAGTGCCGACAGCCCGAGGCTGCCGAGTGGGGTGTAGAGCTGTTGCCAGGTTTGCATGGGGATTGTCCCTTGTTGTTGTGGATGCACACGGCAAAGCGTCAGCGGTGGATAACTTTTGTCGGTGGTGCGTTGGACGGCGGTCGGCGATGTGCCGGCGCCCATGGAAAAAGCCCCGGCACGCGGCGCGTAGCGGGGCTTCTGAACAACGAGGCGGGCAAGCTTTCGCGGGGGTCGCCGCCGGCCCGCTTGAAGCCGACGGCGACTGCAGCCCGGACGCTGGGCACCTGACGCCAGAGCCGCGTGGACGACTTCACAGCGCCGCCACGCCTGCGCTGGCGACCTGCGCATCTTCCCCGGCTTTCACGCCGGAGACGCCGACCGCGCCGATCACCTGGCCTTCGACGACGACCGGCACGCCGCCTTCGAGCGAAGTGATCAGCGGCGCGCTGACGAAGGCCACGCGGCCGTTGTTGACCATGTCCTCGTAACCCTTGGTTTCACGCCGGCCCAGCGCCGCGCTGCGGGCCTTTTCGGTGGCGATGTAGGCACTGGCCGGCGCGCAGCCGTCGAGGCGCTCCAGGGCCAGCGGGTGGCCGCCGTCGTCCACTACCACGATGGACACCGCCCAGTGATTGCGCTGCGCCTCATCGCGGGCGGCGGCGAGGATGCGGCCGACCTCCTGCTGGGTCAGAACGGCTTTGTTGAGCATGCTTGCACCTCGCCTTGAGAGTGGGGTTGCGGCGCGTCGGCCAGCGCTTCCTCCACCAGTTCGATCCAGTGCCGAACCGGCGTGCGTCCCGCGCCGCCCAGGTGTGTCTGGCAGCCGATATTGGCGGTGACGATGACCTCGGGGTTGCCGCTTTCCAGTGCCTGCATCCGGTTGTCGCGCAGTCGCCTGGACAGCGCCGGCTGGGTCAGCGAATAGGTGCCGGCGGAGCCGCAGCACAGGTGGCTGTCCGGCACGCCGGTGAGGCTGAAGCCCAGGCGTGTGAGCACGCTTTCCACCGCGCCGCCAAGCTTCAGCGCGTGCTGCAGCGTGCAGGGGCAGTGGAAGGCCAGGCGGCGGTCGCCCTGCAGGTGGAGTTCTTCCAGCGGCTCGTCGCGCAGCACTTCGGAGAGGTCGCGGGACAGCTCGCTGATCCGCTTCGCCTTGGCGGCGTAAGCGGTGTCGTGTTCCAGCAGATGGCCGTAATCGCGGACGAAGGCGCCGCAGCCGCTGGCCGTCTGCACGATGGCCTCGGCGCCGGCTTCGATGGACGGCCACCAGGCGTCGATGTTCCGGCGGGCGCGCTCAAGGCCTTGCGCCTGGGCATTCAGGTGATAGTCCACGGCGCCGCAGCAACCGGCGTCCGCCGCCGGGATCACGCTGATGCCCAGGCGATCCAGCACCCGCGCTGCAGCGGCATTGGTGTTGGGCGACAGCGCCGGTTGCACGCAGCCTTCGAGCATCAGCATGCGCCGGGTGTGGTGTGGTTTCGGGCGTTCCACGGGCGGGTGCGGATGGCGCGGCAGTTTGCTCTGCAGGCTCTCCGGCAGCAGTGGGTAGAAGGTCCGCCCGGCCTTGGCCAGCGCGCCGAACAAAGCGGCATTCGGCACCACGGCGCGCAGGCCGCGACGCATCGCGCGCTCGCCGAAGGTTCGCGGCACCTGCTCCTCGACCACCGCGCGGCCGATGTCCAGCAGGTTGTGGTAGTCCACCCCGGAAGGGCAGGTGCTTTCGCAATTGCGGCAGCTCAGGCAGCGGTCCAGATGCTCGCGGGTGCTGGCGCTGGGATCAACGCCTTCGAGCACCTGCTTGATCAGGTAGATGCGCCCGCGCGGGCCGTCCAGTTCGTCGCCCAGCAACTGGTAGGTCGGGCAGGTGGCGGTGCAGAAGCCGCAGTGCACGCAGGAGCGCAGGATGCGCTCGGCTTCCTCGGCGCGCGGCAGGTGCCTGGCCTGTTCGCTCAGCTTGGTTTGCATCAGAGCTCCCTGTACATCCGGCCGGGGTTGAAGATGCCTTGCGGGTCCAACTGCTGCTTGAGGCTGCGGTGGTAGCGCAGCAGGGCGGCAGGCAGTGGATGGAACGCATCGTCACCCGGCGCGTAGCGAGTAGCGTGGCCGCCGAACTCGGCGACGCTGTGGCGGATCAGCTCGGCGTCCGCGTCGGACTTCAGCCAGCGCTGCGCACCGCCCCAGTCGATCAGTTGTTCACCCGGCAGGGCTATCGCCGGGGTTGCATTGGGCAGTGACAGCCGCCACAGCGTGCCGGGGCCGGCGAAGAAGCCGAGGCGCTGCTCGCGCAAGTCCTGCCAGTAGGTACTGTCGATCTCCTCGCCACCCAGGCGCAGGCGGGCGGAGCACACGGAGCCTTCGCCGCCTTCCAGACGCAGATGCAGCGCCGCTCCGTCGTGGCAGGCGGCGGTGATCGGGATCGGTTGCGCACCCCATTCCGCCAGTTCTCCCAGCGCCTGGTGAACGTCCATTTGCAGGCGCAGGCTGGCGCACATCCGGGGTTTGGGCAGCACCTTCATCGACACTTCGGTGATCAGCCCCAGGCAGCCGAAACTGCCGGCAAGCAAGCGGGAGAGGTCATAGCCGGCGACGTTCTTCATCACCTCGCCGCCGAAGCGCAGCAGCTTGCCATGGCCGGTGATCACCCGTGTGCCCAGCACGTAGTCGCGCACCGAGCCCGACCAGGGCCGGCGCGGGCCGGATATCCCGGCCGCGACCATGCCGCCGAAGGTTGCCGTGGAAAAGTCTGGTGGCTCGCAGGGCAGCATCTGCCCGGCGCCCTCCAGCGCCGCTTCGATCTCCGCCAGCGGCGTGCCGGCGCGGGCGGTGAGCACCAGCTCGGTCGGGTCGTAGCTGACGATGCCGCAATGGGCGCGGGTATCCAGCTCCACGCCGTTCACCGGGCGGCCGAGGAAGGCCTTGCTGTCACCGCCGCGAAGGCGCAGCGGCGTTCGAGCGTGGAGCGCTTGGTTCACCTGTTCGAGCAGGTCGGCACTGGCATCGGCCATCAGAAACGCTCCAGGTCGGGGAAGGGCAACTGGCCGTGGTGCACGTGCATGGCGCCGAATTCGGCGCAGCGGTGCAGGGTCGGGATGTTCTTGCCGGGGTTGAGCAGGCGGTCCGGGTCGAAGGCCGCTTTCACCGCATGGAACAGGGTCAGTTCGTCGCTGTTGAACTGCGCGCACATCTGGTTGATCTTCTCGCGCCCCACGCCGTGTTCGCCGGTGATGCTGCCGCCCACCGCCACGCAGAGTTCGAGGATCCTGCCGCCGATGGCCTCGGCGCGCTCCAGCTCGCCGGGCAGGTTGGCGTCGAAGAGGATCAGCGGGTGCATGTTGCCGTCGCCGGCATGGAATACGTTGGCCACGCGCAGGCCGAATTCCTTCGACAACTCGGCGATGCCGTGCAGCACGCGCGGCAGCTCGCGGCGCGGGATGGTGCCGTCCATGCAGTAGTAGTCCGGGGAGATGCGCCCCACCGCGGGGAAGGCGTTCTTGCGCCCGGCCCAGAAGCGCACGCGCTCGGCCTCGTCGCAGGCCAGCCGCACATCGGTGGCGCCGGCCGCGCGCAGCACGCCGTCGACGCGCTGGCAGTCGTCCTGTACGTCGGCTTCCACGCCGTCCAGTTCGCACAGCAGGATGGCCGCCGCGTCCACCGGGTAGCCGGCGTGGATGAAGTCCTCGGCGGCACGGATCGACAGGTTGTCCATCATCTCCAGCCCGCCGGGGATGATGCCGGCGGCGATGATATCGGCCACCGCGCGGCCGGCCTTTTCCACCGAATCGAAACTGGCCAGCAGCACCCGCGCCACCTGCGGCCGGGGCAGCAGCTTGACGGTGACCTCGGTGACGATGCCAAGCATGCCTTCGGAGCCGGTGAACAGCGCCAGCAGGTCGAAGCCGGGGCTGTCGAGGGCGTCGCTGCCCAACGTCAGGTGCTCGCCTTCGACGGTGAGGATGTCCACCTTCAGCAGGTTGTGCACGGTCAGGCCGTACTTGAGGCAATGCACACCGCCGGCGTTCTCGGCGACGTTGCCGCCGATGGAACAGGCGATCTGCGACGACGGATCGGGTGCGTAGTAAAGCCCGTGCGGCGCGGCGGCCTGGGAGATCGCCAGGTTGCGCACGCCGGGTTGCACGCGGGCGAAGCGGCCGGCGGTGTTCACTTCGAGGATACGGTTGAAGCGCGCCATCACCAGCAGGATGCCTTTCTCCAGCGGCAGCGCACCGCCGGACAGGCCCGTACCCGCGCCACGCGCCACCACCGGTACCTGGCGCGCATGGCAGAGCTTGAGCAGCGCCTGCACCTGCTCGATACGCTCGGGCAGCGCCACCAGCATCGGCACGCAGCGGTAGGCGGAGAGGCCGTCGCACTCATAGGGCTTCAAGTCTTCGGCGCGGTGCAGCAGTTCGAGGTCGGGCAGTGTCGCGCGTAGCTCGGCGAGCAGGGCGGACTTGTCGACGGCAGGCAGCGCGCCGTCGACGCGCTCGTCGTAGAGGATATTCATGGGCCACGGTGCTCTGATCTTGTTATTGGACGAGCCCGTCAGGCGGGCTTCATGAGCCACAGCGCCGTGAACATGCGGCCGCCGCTTCGCGGGCGTCCATCGGCTTTCACACTGGTCGGACCAGTTGTTGCGTGCCGCTGCGCTGGAAAGGCCCGGCCGTGGCGGCTAGGGTTGTTGGGCATGAGGCAGGTGGTTACCTGCTGGTCCTACCAGTTGTGGAGCCATTCGATGACCAGCATCCAGCAGCGCAAGCAGCGCGTCGCCGACCAGGTGGCGGAAAAGATCGAGCGCCTGATCGTCGATGGCGTACTCAAGGTCGGCCAGGCGTTGCCGTCGGAACGGCGCCTGGTGGAGAAGCTCGGCTGCTCGCGCTCGGCGTTACGTGAAGGGCTGCGCGCGTTGCGCGGACGCGGCATCGTCGATACCGAGCAGGGGCGGGGATCGTTCGTTGCCGACCTGACCGGCGCCGAGGACATCTCGCCGCTGATGCACCTGTTCCGCTCGCAGCCGCGCACGCTCTACGACCTGCTGGAAGTGCGCGCGCTGCTGGAGGGCGAGTCCGCCCGGCTGGCCGCCCTGCGCGCCACCGAGGTCGACCTGTTGCTGATCGGCCGGCGCTTCGAGGAGATGCATGCGGCTTTCGACGAGCCGCAACCGCTGGACCCACGCGAACACGCGCGGCGCGACCACGCCTTCCACCAGGCGGTCAGCGAGGCCTCGCACAACCCGGTGCTGGTGCATACGCTGCAGTCGCTCAACGAGCTGATGCTCAGCACCGTGTTCGCCTCGGTGAACAACCTCTACAACCGCCCGCCGCAGAAGCGCCAGATCGATCGCCAGCATGCGCGGCTGTATCGCGCCATCGTCGAGCGCCAGCCGGAACAGGCCCAGCGCGCCGCCCGCGAGCATATCCACGGCGTGCGCGACAATCTGCGGGAGATCGAGCAGGAGGAACAGCGGCTGGTGCGCGCGACCTTGCGCATGGAAGGCTGGAAATAACGCGGGAGCGGAACGCCGGCTTTCAGGCTTGCGTCGGCGCCGGGCGTTTTGCCGTGGAGGCGGATTTTGCCCGCAATGCCGGTTTGGCGGTTTCACTGCGCGCCTTGCGCTCGCGCATCTCCGCCAGCATGCGTTCGGCATTCGCCGCGCAACCCATGCCCTCGGGTTTGTTCTCGATACCCTCGATCACTTCCAGCAGGCGTAAACGGTTCTGCCGCAGTTGCCGCTCCATCGCCTCGATCTCCGCGACCTTGCGGCGCAGGCCGGCGACCAGTTCGCCGTGGCCGTTCTCGATGGGGCTGGAGTGCGGTAGCAGGCTGCGGATTTCCTCCAGGGTGAAACCGGTCTGCTGGGCGCTGCGGATGATTTCCAGCAGGTCGAGGGTTTCTGTCGGGTACTCGCGGTAGCCGTTGGCCAGGCGGCGGGCCGGAGCGATCAGCCCGCTGGCTTCGTAGAAGCGGATGCGCGAGGGGGCGAGGCCGCTGAGCCTGGCCAGTTCACCGATTTTCATGCAGGGCTCCGAAGGGGCTTGACCTTGAAGTGAACTTTAAACTTAACCTCGCTGCCGTCACAACCCATCAGGACAACCTCGGAGCCTAGCCATGTCGCCCTTCCAGCCCCTGCGCCTGCCCAACGGCGGCGAAGTCCCCAACCGTATTGCCAAGGCCGCCATGGAAGAGAACATGGCCGATGCCGACCAGGCGCCTTCGGCTGCCTTGCTGCGCCTTTACCAGGCCTGGGCGGACGGCGGCGTCGGCCTGATCCTCAGTGGCAACGTGATGATCGACGGCCGCGCCATGACCGGCCCCGGCGGCGTGGTGCTGGAAAATGACCGGCATCTGGAGCGCTTCCGCGAATGGGCGCGCATCGGCCGTTCCCGGGGTGCGCAGTTCTGGTTGCAGTTGAACCATCCTGGCCGCCAGGTGCAGACCAACCTCGGCCAGGGCGCCATCGCGCCGTCGGTGGTGCCGCTGGAGATGGGCAAGTTCTCCAAGCTGTTCGCCGTCGCCCGCGAGATGACCGAGGCCGATATCGCCGAGGTGATCCGGCGCTTCGTCCGCGCCGCGCAGTTGTCCGAACTGGCCGGCTTCACCGGCGTGCAGATCCACGCCGCCCACGGCTACCTGCTCAGCCAGTTCCTTTCGCCGCTGGCGAACAAGCGCCGGGATCGCTGGGGCGGTTCGCTGGAAAACCGTGCGCGGCTGCTGCTCGAGGTCGTGCGTGCGGTGCGCGCCGCAGTGTCGCCGGAATTCTGCGTGGGGGTGAAGATCAATTCCGCGGACTTCCAGCGCGGCGGCTTCGACGCCAGCGACGCGCGCCAGGTGATCGAGTGGCTGAACGACGAGAAGGTCGACCTGGTCGAGCTGTCCGGCGGCAGCTACGAGGCGCCGGCGATGCAGGGCGACGCCCGTGACGGCCGTACCCTGGCGCGGGAGGCCTACTTCCTCGAATTCGCCCGCGAGATGCGCGAAGCGGCGCGCATGCCGCTGATGGTCACTGGCGGCATCCGTCGTCTGCCGGTGGCGGAACAGGTGCTGGACAGCGGGCTGGACATGGTCGGCATCGGCACCGCCCTGGCCCTGGAGCCGCAACTGGTACTGCACTGGCAGCGTGGCAGCCAGACCCAGCCGCAACTGCCGCCGATCCGCTGGCGCTCCAAGCCGCTGGCGGCGCTGGCCTACATGGCGCTGGTCAAGCTGCAGCTGCACCGCATCGGCGCCCACCGTGCGCCCAACCCGCAGGCTTCGCCGTGGCGCACGCTGGTGATGGAGCAGTGGCGCACGCTGCGCCGGGCCAAGCAGTACCGCCGCTGGGCGGCCAGGCAGGCGGGATGATCTTCACCGGCTGACGCCTTTGTAGGATGGCGTGGAGCGAAGCGATACCCCTCGACTCCTGCCGCATTGGCAGCATGGGTATCGCCTAGGCTCCACCCATCCTACGGTGGTGTTCTTCCGGGGAGTTCGCGCATGCGCTCTTGCGAGAACCCTCGGGCCTGGCCGATCAAGCCTGCTGCCGAGTCGCCGCCAGCACGATCTCGCGGATGCACACGCCCTGCGGCTGGTTGTAGGCGTAGCCGATGGCGTTGGCCACGTCCTCGGCACTGAGCACCTTGCCGCCCATCTCGCGTTTCCAGTCCTGGTAGCCGCTCTTGATCGCCTCGTCGGTGGTGTGGCTGAGCAGCTCGGTTTCCACCGCGCCGGGAGCGATGGTCACCACGCGGACGTTATGCGCCGCGACTTCCTCGCGCAGGTTCTCGGAGATCGCGTGCACGGCGAACTTGGTGCCGACATAGGCGACGTGGTTGGGGAAGGTCTTGCGCCCGGCCACCGAGCTGACATTGATCACGCTGCCCTGGTTGCGCTCGACCATGCCCTTGAGCACGGCGTGCACGCCATTGAGCAGGCCCTTCACGTTGACGTCGAGCATGCGCTCCCACTCGGCCGGGTCCTGCTCGACCATATTGCCCAGCAGCATCACGCCGGCGTTGTTCACCAGCGCGTCAGCCGGGCCGAAACGCTTCTCGGCCTCCTCGACGGCGGCCAGCAGGGCTTCGCGGTCAGTCACATCGACGGCACGGCACAGCGCGTTCGGCAGCTTGAGTGCTTCCAGGCGCTCGATGCGCCGGGCGAGCAGCAGCAGCGGGTGACCTTGCCGGGAAAAGAGGCGGGCGGTGGCTTCGCCGATGCCGGAACTGGCGCCGGTGACGATGATCAGGGGCTTGCTCATGGGGGTTCTCCTGCAATCGAAAATCTGGATGCCTGGACGATGCAGTGAAGTATATTTAGCGCATTGCTGCCTGAAAAATGGCTTATTCCTGTGCCTGGTATCGGGATTTCCTATGGATATTCGACAGCTCGCCGCGTTCGTCGCGGTCTTCGAAGAGCGCAACATCACCGCCGCCGCGCAGCGCCTGTTCGTCAGCCAACCCACGCTGTCCGCCACCGTTCGCCAGTTGGAGGAGAGCCTGGGCACCGAGCTGTTCGTGCGCCAACCGCGCGGTGTGGATGTCAGCGAAGCGGCGCGCACCCTGTACCCGCGAGCCCGTGCCCTGCTGGCCGAGGCGGAGGTTTTGCGCAAGCTGTTCCGCCAGTCGTCGGAGCGGCAGCCGCTGCACCTGGGGGTGGAAGGGGACATCAGCGCCGAGCAGGTCGAGCGCTTCGTCGGCCTGGCCCGGCAAGCGATCCCCAACCTGCAACTGCACCTGGAGGAAGGCTGTGTGGGGGAGGCGCGGCTGGCGGCGGAGGAGTTCTGTTGCGAAGACGAACTGTTCGTTCCGGTGTGGGACGATCCGTACGTATTGGCGCTGCCGCCCGGCGCCGAGAGTGTGCCAGTCGACGCGTGGATCACCTGTCCGTCGCACCCGTCGCACCAGCGTTTGATGAGCGCCTACGGCAGCGCGCCGGTGGTCGCGCAGGCCAGCACCCTGAATCTTGCCCTGCGGCTGGTCAGTGCCGGCCTGGGCGCGGCGATCCTTCCGGCCTCGTTGCTGGGCGGCGCCCCGGCCGTGCGCAGCGGAACCTTGAACCTGCCGCTACCCGTGCGCCGCATCGGCCTTTGCCACGCCGCCCAGGCGCTGGAGCAGCCGGCCGTGCGCGCGCTCTACGACTTCCTGCGCGCCCGCGAGGCGGCCTGATTCAGGCCGGCGCCTTCTGCGCGGCGGGTGCGCGCAGGGACAGCAGCAGGACCAGCGACGCCGCGAGAATCTGCAGGCCGGCATAGCCGTTGGTGGTGGCGACCAGGCCATAACGCTGGATCGCCAGCCCGGCGAGGATCGCCGGCACGCTGAACGCCAGGTAGCTGAGCACATAAAAGCTCGCCATCAGCGCACCGCGCTCGTGGGCGTGGGCCAGCGGCACCACCGAGCGCAATGCGCCGAGGAAGGCGCCGCCAAAGCCAAGGCCCGCCACCGCGGTGCCCAGGAAGAACAGCCAGAGGTTGGAGGAATCCACGCCGAGCAGGGTAATCAGCAGGCCGATGATCAGGGCCAGCCCGCCGCGGCGCAGGATGACCGCTGCCGGCCGGTTGCGCAGCGCGAAGATCGCCACGGCGCCGCAGAAGCACAGCAGCGAGACCAGCCCACCGCCGATCATCGGAACCGGCAGACCGGTCACCTGGCGCGCCAGGGTCGGGCCCAGCGACAGGTAGAAACCGCCCAGCGCCCAGAGGCTGGCGTTCAGCGGCGCCACGCTCCAGAACGCCCGGCGCGCCTGCGGGGGAATGCGGATGCGCGGCTTCAGCGAGGCCAGCGCGCCGGGCTGCCTGCTGACGCTTTCCGGCAGCCAGCGCAACAGCACCAGGGCCAGCGCGAATACCGCCAGCAACCAGACATAGACGCGGTGCAGCGGGTCGCCGCCGAACTGCACCAGTGCGCTGCTGCCCAGTGCGCCCAGCGCCATGCCGAGCATGGGCGCGACGCTGTTGATCAACGGGCCGCGCTCGCGGTCGATGTCGAGCATGGCGGCACCCAGTACAGCGGTCGCGATGCCGGTGGCGAAGCCTTGCAGCAGGCGCGCGGCGATCAGCAGTTCCACCGAGTTGGCGTAGAGGAACACGCTCATCGCCAGCAGTTCGATGATCAGTGCCGCGCGGATCAGCGGGCGACGGCCGAGGTGGTCCGACAGCGAACCGAACACCAGTAGCGCCAGCATCAGCCCGCCGGCGTAGATGCTGAAGGCCAGCGTCAGCAGGGCGGGGGAGAATTGCCAGGACTCGCGGTACAGCGCATAGAGCGGCGTGGGCGCGGCAGCGGCGGCGAGGAAGGCCATGAGGATCGCGGTCAGCAGCAGGGCCGGGAAAAAGCCGGGCGCGCTTTTGGGTAAGGTCTGTGCCATGATTCAGCTCGCAAAGGCTAAGATTTTGCTTTTGCGAGATGCTGGACCCGATTTCGGATAAAAGCAAATTCTTTGCGTTAAGGTGCTTATGGCAATTAATCAGGGTGTTCGTCCAGGCGGCCGCAGCGCGCGGGTGCAGGCATCGGTGCACAAGGCTGTCCAGGCGTTGCTGGAAGAGCGCGACCGCGCCGAACTGACCGTGCCGCTGATCGCGGCGCGCGCTGGTGTCACGCCCTCGACCATCTACCGGCGCTGGGGCGACCTCAGCGAGTTGCTCGGCGATGTCGCGCTGGAGCGCATCCGCCCGGATGCCGAGCCGGCCGATACCGGCAGCCTGCGCGGCGACCTGCTGGCCTGGGGCGAGCAGTACATGGAGGAGACCGCTTCGGTGCCCGGCCGCGCGGTGGTGCTCGACCTGCTGGCCGCTGGCGGGGGCTGCTCCGGGCGCTGCATGGCCATCGCCTGTGGCCAGTTCGACATCATCCTGCTGCGCGCCAGGGAGCGCGGCGAGAAGCTGCCGGAACTGGACTGCATCGTCGACCGGCTGATGGCGCCGCTGGTGTACCGCATCCTGTTTTCCGCTGAGGAGCTGGATACGGGCTATGTCGAGCGGTTGGTCGATCTGACGCTGGACGGGGTTTAGCGGATGGCTCACTCCTGCCATTGGCGCATCCGTAGGATGGCGTGGAGGCAGCGATACCCATCGATCCCGGCACCGGCAGCATGGGGATCGCCTAGGCTCCACCCATCCTACGGTTCAGCTCCTACAGGTCAGTGTCGGCGTTTCGAATGGCGTTCGCCCACGCCTGCAGAGCTTCAGAGGCCGCGCGCGCAATCTCCTCATCGCTGCGGCCCGCAAACACCCGCTCCAGCGCATCCGCCGCGATCAACCCGGCAATGGTCGGCGTACCCACCGCGTCGGTGAGATCCAACCACTCGCCGAAGCTGGCCGGCTCGTCGTACCAGCGCACGTAACCCGACGGTGACACCGGCCACCAGCGCTCGTCGAACTGCAGTACGACCTTCTCCAGTCGGCCCATGTCCAGGTGCTCCAGCGCATCCTGCTGCGCCGCCGGCAGGGGCGGGGTGAAGCGGATATCACGCAACACGCCGATGGGCACGGTGCAGATACAGAAATCGGCGCTTTCACCGCCTGCCCGCACCGAGGCTTCGGACCAGTCGATGGCGGTCACCGGCTGGTTCAGGCGGATATCCAGCCCTTCGGCCAGATGCTCGACCAGTTGTGAGTACCCCTGCGGCAGGAAACGGTCGCCGGCACCGACGCCTTCTTCGTCCAGTGCATCGACCGACAGCGATTCCAGCGGCAGGCAGGCTTCCAGGATCAGGTTGGCATCCAGGGCGAAGCGGGTGGCGCGGCGGGTTGGCTCATCGCGCTCTTCGAGATAGCGCGCGACACCTTCCGCCAGCGGCAGGCTGCGGTCGATTCCGGCGCGCAGGGCTTCCCAGGCCGCGTCGATATCGGGCACCGGGCCATCCACCGCAGCGGCCAGAGGCTGGCCGAAATCGGTTTCCCGCAGCGGCAGGCCGAGCTGCCGGGCGTGAGCGGCCAGCGGGTTATCGTCGAAGTGCTGCAGCCAGGCGGCGCCTTCGTCCACTCGCACCGGACCGACGGAAATGCTGTGGACGCGGCCACCGATGCGGCCACGGGCCTCCATAACGACGCACTCGATTCCCGCCTCCCTGAGACGGCGCGCGGCGGCGAGCCCGGCGAACCCTGCGCCGATCACCAGCACCCGGCGGGCGGCGCTTTCGATGGCGGCTTCGGCGGCGCGCAGGCCATCGTTCCAGGCGCCATGGGTCATGGCCGGGGCGACGGGATTGCAGGCCTCGCCGGCCAGCACCAGCTTGCCGCCCAGCACTTCGCCGAGCCGACGCCGATGCTCAGGCGTGCCGCCGGGCAGCAGGGTGCTGTAGGCGCCGCGGCTGAACGGGTCAGTGCTCCAGTGGGTGACGTGGAAGGCAGTGGGGCGGTAGCGAAGGCTATCCATGGCGGGCTCGCTCGGTGAAGGAGCGACGACCTTAGCGGGGGTGGGTTCGCCGGCACAAGGGCACGGGTGGGCGCATTGTTTAGGAGCGAGCTGGCTCGCGAACGGAGTCAGCCGGCGTCTCCAGGGTTGGGCGGTTCGCGAGCAAGCTCGCTCCTGCAAAATCAAGAGCCCCCTCACCCCAGCTCTCTCCCGGTGGGAGAGGGCTGGGGTGAGGGGAATTCAGTGGCACAAATTGACCGAAGAAGACTGTCGCTCCTACAGGCCCGGCGCCAGCCTCAGGCGCGGCTCAGGCGAATCACCGTCCGCGCCACGGAAACCCCGGTGAACAGCACCACGAACAGCCGCAGCGTCTGCATCGCCAGGACCAGGCCGACGTCGGAATGGGTGTCCACTGCGATGATCGCCATGGCATCCAGGCCGCCGGGGCTGGTGGCGAGGTAGAGGGAGAGGAAGTCCATCCCGGTGATGGCTGCCAGCGCCCAGGCGAACAGCGCGCAGCTGGCGATCAGTGCCAGTGCGCTGACCAGCATGGCCGGCAGGTGGCGGCCGACATAGGCGAGGCTTTCGCGGTCGAAGCGCAGGCCGATGTAGCAGCCGATCACACCGTAGGCAGCGGCCAGCAACCAGTGCGGCAGGGTGATGTGCAGCACGCCGGTGAGTTGCAGCACGGCGCCGGCCACCAGCGGTACCAGCAGCGGACCGGCCGGCAGCTTCGCGCCGGCAGTGGTGCAGACGAAGATCAGCAACAGGCAATTGATCAGGTCGGGCAGGGTGGCGGTGTCGATGATCGGCGTGCTGTGCGCCACTGAACCGCCGCCCTCGATGCCGAGGAAGCGCCCCACCAGCGCACCGGCCATGACCACGCAGACCACCCGCACGTACTGCATGGTGGCGACCACGCGCGGGTCGGCGCCGTTGGCTTCGGCCATCGACACCATGGCCGCCGCGCCGCCCGGCGCGGTGCCCCAGGCGGCGGTGCTGCCGGGGATGCCGCCGAAGCGCACCATGGCATAGCTGACGGCAGCGGACAGCAGCACGGTGAGCACCGTGGCGCTGAGCATCAGCGGCCAGGAGGCGACCATCGCCTGCAGTACCGACCAACTCATGGCGTGGGCGACCAGCAGGCCGATGCAGCCCTGGCTGAGGCGGAAGGCGCTGCGCGGCAGGCGGATTTCCGCGCCGCTGACGCCGAAGGCGATGGCCACCAGCATGGGCCCGAGGAACAGCGCGGCGGGAATGCCGAGCCAGGTGAGCAGTTGCCCGGCGCCTGCGGCCCCGAGCGCCAGGGTCAACCATTGCAGGCTGACGGGGATACGGGCGACGAAGAGGGCGGGGCGACTGGACACGGACGGCTCCGGACGGGGAAGACGGAAGAATTATCGGTAGCCGGATCGATCAAGTCTATTTTCTAATAGTCATGAATCCATTCCTGAAATTTATCGGTTGGCCGCCATGGACCTGCGTGATCTCGCCTACTTCGAAACCATCGCCGAGCTCGGCCACCTGGGGCGCGCCGCCGAGCGGCTGGGGCGCAGCCAGCCGGCGCTGACCAAGAGCATCCAGCGCCTGGAGGAGTCCCTCGGTGCGCGGTTGTTCCAGCGTGACGGCCGACGGATTCGCCTGACACCGGCCGGTGAACTGATGCTCCAGCGGGCCCGGCAATTGCGTCAGGACATCGAGGAAACCCGCCGCGAGGTGCGCGACTTCGCCAGTGGTGTCGTAGGCAATATCCGCCTGGGTTGCGCGGCGACCATGGCCGAGTACCTGCTGCCGCGCCTCACCGAGGACCTGCTGGCCCGTGCGCCGGAGGTCACCATGAGCCTGGTGCTGGGCCAGGACGATGTGCTGCGCGAAGCGTTGCGCAGCGGGCGGCTGGACATGGCGATCTGCTCGCGCATCGTCGACGATCCGCAACTGAGCAGCGAACCGCTGCTGCAGGACCAGGTAGTGGTGGTCGCCAGCCACGACCATCCGATCTTCGATGCACCCGTAGCCATGGCCGACCTGTGCCGCTATCGCTGGGTACTGCCGGCTACCGGGGTGTCGTCGCGACGCTGGATGGACGCCACCTTCCAGGCCTACCAACTGCCACTGCCGCAGGTGCAGATCGAGACCAACGCGATTCCCATGCTGCCCAACCTGATCGCCCGCACCCGCCTGCTCAGTTTCATCGCCCGCGAGGCGCTGGCGGGCGGGCACGGGATGGATCAGTTGCGCGAGGTGCAGTTGGCCGAAACCACGTTGACGCGGACCATCGGGCTGACGGTGCGGGAGGGCGCCTACCTGTCGCCCGCCGCACAGTTGCTGCGGGGGATGCTGCGCGAGCATGCAGGGCGGTTTGGGGCGGGGTTGTAGGAGACCACGCGCGCGAATCGCGAGCGGGCCGTCCAGTCACTCACCGCTCGAAGCTGCAGCCGACGCGTCCCACACCCTCGATTTCCAGCTCGAACGCATCCCCCGGCGCAACCGGCGACATCGGCGCCAGAGCCCCGCACAGCAAGACGTCGCCGGCCTTCAACGGTGCGTCCAGACGTGCCATTCGCCGCGCCAGCCAGAGGCCGATGTCAAGCATCGCCCCGAGGGTCGTCCGGGTCGGCGGAAAGGCCGGCGCGCCATTGCGCAGCAGTTGCACTGCCAGCGCGGCGTCGTCCAGTCTTCCCAGCGCCACCGGCTGGTCGCCGGTCAGGTAGAGGCCTGCGCAGAGGTTGTCGGCCACCGAGTCGAGCAGGCCGATCTGCCAGTTGGCCACGGCGGTGTCGTTGATCTCGATGGCCGGGACCGCACCTTCGATGCAGGCGCGAAAAGTGGCCAGATCGAGCTCTCCCGTCGGCAGGTCGCGGCCGATGAGCAGGGCGAGTTCTGCCTCGATTCGCGGTTGCAGCAGGCGTTTGCGGGCGATAAGCGCGCCGGATCGACAGCGCAGGCTGGCGAGCAAGCGGCCGTGAACCGGTTCGTCGACCTTGAGCGCCGCCTGCATTGCCGGCGAGATCAGCCCGGCCTTGGCGCCCGCCAGGCGCTCGCCGCCGGCCATCGCGAGGTCGATGCCCAGCGCCTGCACGCGATAGGCGTCGTCCAGCCCGGTGAGGCCAAAGTGTGCCGCTGGCGCGGCGATGGGCGTTCGGCTGGCCCGCGCCTCGGCCAGGGCGTGGGCGGCGGCGTGGAACTTGTCCGTGTTCATCGTGGGGCTCCTCAGCGGCTCGGTACTTCGCCCACCACAGTGGTGCGGTACATCTCCCGGCGCATGCCGTGGTAGTCCGACACCGGGTAGTGCCAGGTGCTGCGGTTGTCCCAGATCGCCAGGGTGCCGGCAGTCCAGCGCATGCGGCAGGTGAAGGCCGGCTGGGTGGCGATGCCGAACAGGTAGTCCAGCAGCGGTTGCGACTCGGCCGGGCGCATGCCCTTGATGCCGCTGGTGTAGGCCGGGTTGATGTAGAGGACTTTCTTGCCGGTTTCCGGGTGCCGGGTCACCAGAGGGTGGGAGCGCACTTCGCCATCGTGGCTGCCGTAGCGCACCGCCATGTTCTCCATCAGGTCGTTGTGCTTGGCCTCGGCGCCGTAGGCGCGTTCGGGGCTGTGGATGGCGTCGAGGGTTTCCAGTTGCGCGCGCAGCTTCGGCGACAGCCATTCGTAGGCCAGCGCCAGGTTGGCGTAGAGGGTGTCGCCGCCGAACGGCGGGATGTCATGGCCGTAGAGCAGGGTGAAGGCCGGCGGGCGTTCCTGGAACGACCAGTCGCTGTGCCAGGCGCCGCCGAACACCACCGGGGTCTTCTCGTTGGCTTCCTTCACCACCCGCACCACATGCGGGTGGTCCTCCATGCCGACCACATAGGGTTCGCGGCCGAATTCGCCGAAGCGCAGGGTCACGGCTTCGAGGTTTTCCACGCTCAGGTCCTGCCCGCGGATGAACAGCACCTTGTGCGCCAGCAGTGCCTGGCGCAGCTCGGCGAAGCCGTCGTCGCCCAGGGTGGTCAGGTCCAGGTCGCTGACGTCCGCACCGATGGCGCCGGTGGCCGGGACGATGCGGAAGTGCTTGTACTCGGCGGCGCGGTTCTGGCTGGGCAACGCGTAGAAGAACTCGAACATGGGGAAGCCTCTTGTGAGTGTTATTGGCACCTCAAGCATGGTCAGCGCCGTCACTTTCTTCCATGATCAAAGTCGCCAAAAATTGACTTTTCCCGCCATGCAGCGGCCAACGAGGAATTCGTGATGGATTGGCGCCAGACCCGCGAAATCACCGGAGTGCAGTACCTGCTCGACAGCGCCCGCGACGAAGGCATCGACGCCGACGATTGCCTGGTGGGCAGCGCCATCTCGCCCGCCGACCTGCAGGCGCGCGCCGGGCGCATCCAGGCGTGGCAGGAACTGGCGGTGATCCGCAACCTGTTGCAGCGTAGGAACAGGCCGGGCCTGGGTTTGGCCACCGGGCGGCGCTATCACCTGACGTCGCTGGGGCTGCTGGGTTTCACCATGCTCGCCAGCCGCACCCTGCAGGAAGCCTTCGAAACCTTCGGCCGTTACCAGAGCCTGGCCCTGACCCTTTGCCCCGTGAGCAGCGAGGTGGAGGCGCGCGGGGTGTGGCTGGTGTACGACGATCGCGTACTGCCCGAGGATGCCCGAGCTTTCGTGGTGGAGCGCGGCATTGCCGGTTGCTGGCAATTGTCCGGCGAATTGCTGCAGCGGCCGCTGCAGCCCCTGGCCATCGAATTGCGCTGCCCGGCGCCAGCCGATGCCAGCGTGTTCCACGACATCTTCGGCATCGAGCCGCTGTTCGAGGCGCCACGCAACGCCATGCTCTTTGCCCTGAAAGACTTGCAGGCGCCGCTGCCGCAAGCGCAGATCAGCGCGCGCGACAGCGGCGAGCAGCTCTGCGAGCGCCTCTGTGGAGAGTTGGCGCTGACCCTGGCCGCCACACCGACCGCTCGGCAGGTCCAGCAACTGCTGTTGCGTGATTCCGCCAGCCTGCTCGGCGCTGCCGCGGTGGCCGAGCGACTGGGTCTTTCCGAGCGCACGCTGCAACGGCGCCTGGCGCAGGAGGGGCAGAGCCTGCAGGGGCTGAACGACGGCATCAAACGGCGTCTGGCCGAGCGCCTGCTATGCGAATCGCGGATGGATCTGCATGGCATCGCGCAGTGCCTGGGCTACGCCGAGGCGGCGAGTTTCTCCCGCGCTTTCCAGCGCTGGACGGGGCAGTCGCCCGGTCGTTGGAAGCGTCAGTCCGGAACCCTCCCGGCGCCCTGAAGTCGAACCGCCCGCGACGCCTCTGGAACGGTCGAAAACCGCGAGATAGAGCCTTGCTGTGTGGCCGATCGCCATCGGTCGCGGGTTAATTTCGCGTGCGGCCCATCCGTTCCCCTGAAGAGGCGCGTCGCTTTTTTCGCGAGGCGACCGACAAGAAAAAGGAGAACCCATGTCCTCAGCAACCTGCCTGCGCGCGTGCCTCGGAAGGCGCGGCGCGATGACCTTCAGCGCACTGCATTGGCCGGCGTGAGCCGCCACTCAACCCTTGCACCGGCACCGCGCGAGCGGCGCGGCCGCGTGCCCCTGGCCGGGCATCCGGCCGTCATCCGAGCATTGAGGGAATCAATGAGCAAGACCTTCCGACTGGCCGCCGTGGCCGGCAGCCTGCTGGCTTCCGGACTACCCGCGCTGGCCTATGGCGCCGAACTCGAGGCGCAGATCCGCTGGACCCGCTACGGCATCCCGCACATCCAGGCCAGGGACGAACTGGGCCTGGGCTACGGCATCGGCTACGCCTATGCCCGCGACAACGCCTGCCTGCTGGCCGAGGAAGTCCTCACCGCGCGGGGCGAACGCTCGCGCTACTTCGGCGTGGACGGCAAGAACTCCGCCGGCATCGGCAACCTGCCCTCGGACTTCTTCTACACCTGGCTCAACGACAACGAATCCCTGCGTCGCCTGCGCAGCGCCCAGCCGCAGCCGATCCGCGACCTGCTCGATGGCTACGCGGCCGGCTACAACCGCTGGCTGTGGGATACCCAGGCGACCGGCACGCAGTGCGCGGGCAAGGCCTGGCTGCGCCCGCTGGAGAGCGACGACCTGCTGCGCCTGACCCGCCGGCTGCTGGTGCAATCCGGTGCCGGGCAGTTCGCCGAGGCGATGATGGCAGCGACGCCGCCGGGCCAGGCAACGTCCTCCATCGTCAGCGACGGCGAGGTGCTGGCGGCGATGGAGCGTCGCGAGAACTTCCATCAGAACCACGGCAGCAACGCCGTCGCGGTGGGCAGCGAGCGTTCTGTGGACGGCAACGGCCTGCTGCTGGCCAACCCGCATTTCCCCTGGTTCGGCGCGCTGCGTTTCTACCAGATGCACCTGACCATTCCCGGCCAGCTCGATGTGATGGGCGCTTCGCTGCCGGGCATGCCGCTGGTGAACATCGGCTTCGGCAAGGACCTGGCCTGGAGCCATACGGTGGACACCTCCAGCCACTTCACCTTGTATCGACTGGATCTCGACCCGCAGGACCCGCACAGCTACCGCGTCGATGGCCAGTCGCGGCCGTTGAAGGAAATCACCCTGCGCGTGCGGGTACGTGAGGCCGACGGCCGCGTGGTCACGCGCAGCCATACGCTGTACGAGTCCGAGTACGGCCCGCTGCTCAGCGTGCCCGGCAAATTCCCCTGGAACGCCAATGAAGCCTTCGCCGTGCGCGACGCCAACCTGGGCAACGACCGCGTGCTGCAGCAGTGGTACGCCATCGATCACGCGCGCAGCCTGGATGAGCTGCGCGACAGCGTGGAGCGGATACAGGGGATTCCGTGGGTCAACACCCTGGCCACTGACGCAGAAGGCAAGGTGCTCTACCTCAATCAATCGGTGGTGCCTTACCTGAGCCAGCAGCAATTGGCCGACTGCTCGATCCCCGCGCTCCAGAAGCAGGGCCTGCCGGTGCTGCAGGGCGGACGCCGCGCCTGCAACTGGTCGAGCGCACCGGGGGCGCGTCATGCCGGCCTCACGCCGCCGGAGCAGATGCCGGCGCTGGAACGCCAGGACTTCGTGCAGAACTCCAATGACAGCGCCTGGTTGAGCAACCCGGCGCAGCCGCTGACCGGCTTCTCGCCGCTGGTGAGCCGCGATTCGATCCCGGTCAGTGCCCGTGCTCGCTTCGCCCTGGAACGCCTGAAGGGCGACGGCAAGATCGGCCCGGATGACCTGCAGAAGTTGGTCACCGACAACCGCGTCTACGTCGCCGACATGCTCCTCGACGACCTGCTGCAACTGTGCAAGCCAGCCCCGGCGGGCGCGGAGGCGGCCTGCGCCGCGCTGGGCTCGTGGGACCGCCACGTCAACCTCGACAGCAATCCCGGCTTCGCCTACTTCCAGGCGTTTGTCGCGCGCTTCCTGAAGATCGAGGGTGGCTGGCGCCTGCCCTTCGATCCCAAGCTGCCGCTGGCCACGCCCTCGGGCATCGCCCTGGACAAGCCGGAGGTCCGCCAGCAGGCGCAGCAGGCCCTGGTGGCAGCCGGGCAGGAGATCGGCGCCCGCAAGATCCAGGCAGATGAGACCTGGGGCGAACTGCAACTGACCGGCGACCAGGCCAATCCCCTGGGCATCCCTGGCGGCACCGGCAACGAGGGCGTGTACAACGCCATCACTTCGCAGTGGCAGGGCGACCATTACCGCGTGCTCAGCGGCAGCAGCTATATCCAGCTGGTCGACTTCACCGCCGACGGGCCGAAGGCGCGCGGGCTGCTGGCGTTCTCGCAGTCCAGCGAACCCGGCTCGCCGCACCATCGCGACCAGACGGAGCTGTTCGCCCGGCAGCAATGGCCGGAACTGCCGTTTACCGACGAGCAGGTCAAGGCCGATCCGGAGCTGAAGGTGATGGAACTGCGCGAGAAGTAGGGAGATAGCAGCGAGAGCGGATACGAGGTCGGTGCGTGTGCCGGTTTCCCTCTCCCTGAAGGGAGAGGGGACTGTCCTCAGTGCAGGCAGCGTCATGAACTCTCCGATCTATCAGCTTGCGCCGAACGGCTCCCTCTCCCTTCGGAGCGGGGCGCGCAGCCAGGGCGGGGGAGAGGGGCAAGCTTCAGCACAGAGGGCCCAGGAAGGCTGTCACCAGCCTGACACCGGGCGCCCCTAGTCTGGCGGCAAAGCCCCGACGCGTAGGCCGCCGCCATGCCCCTGACCCATGAATCCGTGATCCGCCGCATCCACCGCGAACTGCTCGACCACAGCGACGAAGAGCTGGAGCTGGAACTGCTGGAAGACGTGCGCAACCTCGATGAGCTGTTCGACGAGCACGCCGACGTCGACGAGGAGAAGCTCGCCCGCCGTCGCTACTTCAGCGAGTTGTTCCGCCTGCAGGGCGAGCTGGTGAAACTGCAGAGCTGGGTGGTGAAGACCGGCCACAAGGTGGTCATCCTCTTCGAGGGCCGCGACGCGGCCGGCAAGGGCGGCGTGATCAAGCGCATCACCCAGCGCCTCAATCCGCGCGTGTGCCGGGTCGCCGCGCTGCCCGCGCCCAACGACCGCGAGCAGACCCAGTGGTACTTCCAGCGCTACGTCTCGCACCTGCCGGCGGCGGGGGAGATCGTCCTGTTCGACCGCAGCTGGTACAACCGCGCTGGCGTCGAGCGGGTCATGGGGTTCTGCAACGACGAGCAGTACGAGGAGTTCTTCCGCAGCGTGCCGGAGTTCGAGCGCATGCTGGCGCGCTCGGGCATCCAGCTGATCAAGTACTGGTTCTCCATCTCCGACGACGAACAGCACCTGCGCTTCCTCAGCCGCATCCACGACCCGCTCAAGCAGTGGAAGCTCAGCCCCATGGACCTGGAGTCGCGCCGGCGCTGGGAGGCCTACACCAAGGCCAAGGAAATCATGCTGGAGCGCACCCACATTGCCGAGGCGCCCTGGTGGGTGGTGCAGGCCGACGACAAGAAGCGCGCGCGGCTGAACTGCATCAGCCACCTGCTGAACCTGATTCCCTATGAGGACGTGGAGCATCCGTCGGTGATCCTGCCCGCGCGGCAGCGCAACGAGGATTACTCGCGCACGCCGACCCCACGGGAACTCGTGGTGCCGGAGGTTTACTGAAGCTGGTTGGGCAGAGCTTTTCGTAGGAGCGAGCTTGCTCGCGAACCTGGCCGATTGTCGCGGTGTCAGGCGGTTCGCGAGCAAGCTCGCTCCTACAGCGTCCGGTGCCTGGCGTTGAGACATAACCTGTAACATTCCCCGCCGATCATGACTGGGACATCCCCCACGCGGACTCCCAGCATGACCACCGATACCCTGGCCGTTCCCATCGCCGAAGGACGGCCCCATCTGGAGCACAAACCCGGCCGCCTGACCGCCTTCGTCTTCTTCGCCGTGCTCGCCGTCGGCCTGTTGTTCTCGGCCTGGAGCCTGGTGCGTGACGTCGACGACGTCACCACTGCGGTCACCACCTGGACGCCGTTCCTGCTGCTCGGGGTCGCCCTGTTCATCGCCCTGGGATTCGAGTTCGTCAACGGCTTCCACGACACCGCCAACGCAGTGGCCACCGTCATCTATACGCACTCGCTGCCGCCGCACTTCGCGGTGGTCTGGTCGGGCTGCTTCAACTTCCTCGGCGTGCTGCTCTCCAGCGGCGCGGTGGCCTTCGGCATCATCGCCCTGCTGCCGGTGGAGCTGATCCTGCAGGTCGGTTCCTCGGCCGGTTTCGCCATGGTCTTCGCCCTGCTGATCGCCGCCATCCTGTGGAACCTCGGCACCTGGTGGCTGGGCTTGCCGGCGTCGTCCTCGCACACCCTGATCGGCTCGATCATCGGCGTGGGCATCGCCAATGCGCTGATGCACGGCCGCGACGGCACCAGCGGCGTCGACTGGGCGCAGGCGACCAAGGTCGGCTACTCGCTGCTGCTCTCGCCGCTGATCGGCTTTGTCTGCGCCGCGCTCCTGCTGCTGGCGCTGCGCCTGCTGGTGAAGAACCGCGCGCTGTACAAGGCGCCCAAGGGCAAGACGCCGCCGCCGTGGTGGATTCGTGGCCTGCTGATTCTCACCTGCACCGGCGTCTCCTTCGCCCACGGTTCAAACGACGGGCAGAAGGGCATGGGCCTGATCATGCTGATCCTGGTTGGCACCCTGCCGATGGCCTACGCGCTGAACCGCACCATGCCGGCGGACCAGACCGTGCAGTTCGTCGCCATCGCCGAGGTCACCCAGCAGGCGCTGGTCCGCGCCGCGCCGCAGCCGGCCCCGGCCGACCCGCGCGCGGCGCTGTCGGAATACGTGCGTACCAAGGAAGTCAGGCCGGAACTGATCCCGTCGCTGGCGGCGCTGACCGGCGCCATCGGCGCGGAAGTGAAGGGCTACGGCAGCCTTGCTCGCGTGCCGGCCGAAGCCATGGGCAACGTGCGCAACGACATGTACCTGACCAGCGAGGCGATCCGCCTGATGGACAAGGACAAGGTCGGCAACTTCGACGCCGATACCACCAGCAAGCTGGCGGCGTTCAAGGGCAAGATCGACGAGTCGACCCGCTTCATCCCGCTGTGGGTGAAGGTTGCCGTGGCCATCGCCCTCGGCCTGGGCACCATGGTCGGCTGGAAGCGCATCGTGGTCACCGTCGGCGAGAAGATCGGCAAGACCCACCTGACGTACGCCCAGGGCGCCTCGGCGGAGCTGGTGGCGATGATGACCATCGGCGCAGCGGACATGTACGGGTTGCCGGTATCGACGACCCACGTGCTGTCTTCCGGCGTCGCCGGCACCATGGCCGCCAACGGCTCCGGCCTGCAGATGCGCACCATCCGCAACCTGCTGATGGCCTGGGTGCTGACCCTGCCGGCGGCCATCGTGCTCTCTGCTTCGCTGTACTGGCTGTTCACCCACCTGTTCTGAGGGCGGGTGACTCAATGAAGACGCCGCTCCAGGGAGCGGCGTCTTCATTCGCGCGAACTCATTCCACACGTGTCCTGCCTGCGATCCGGCGAGGAAAATCCGATCTTCGGCCCGCTTGAAATATCGAACGCGTGGTGCGTATTTTGTACGGGCTCGCGCACCTCGCGCGGCGTCCTGTGACAAGGACAAGAAGAACAAGGATAAGAAGTCATGAGTAACGATCTAGGAATCCCGCTCGCCGAACGCCTGGCTGGAGTGGAAGAGATCGAGTGCGTCACCCCCGACCTCAACGGGGTGCCGCGTGGCAAGGTGATGACCGGCGAGGGCTTCCTCACCGGGCGCCGGTTGCAACTGGCGCGTGGCGTCCTGCTGCAATGCATCATGGGCGGCTACCCGCCGGCCAAGTACTACGGCAGCGACGACGGCGACCTCGCGCTGATCGCCGAGCCCACCCAGATCCACCGCCTGCCCTGGAGCGACGAACCCCGCGCCTTCGCCATCTGCGATGCGGTGGAACTCGACGGCAAGCCGTCCGGCCTGTCCACCCGCGGCCTGCTCAAGCAAGTCGTCGCGCGCTACGCCGAGCGCGGCTGGAGCCCGGTGGTGGCGACCGAACTGGAGTTCTTCGTCTTCGCGCCCAACCCCGACGCCAACGAAGCCTTCCAGGCGCCGGTCGGCCTCGACGGTCGCCGCGAGATCGGCCACTCGGCCTTCAGCGTGTCTTCCAACAACGGCCTGCGGCCGTTCTTCCAGGACGTCTACCGCTGCATGGCAGCGGTGGGGCTGGAACGCGACACCTTCATGCACGAGATGGGCACCACCCAGTTCGAGATCAACTTCCTGCACGGCGACCCGGTGCTGCTGGCCGACCAGACCTTCCTCTTCAAGCACCTGCTCAAGGAAGTCGCGCTCAAGCACGGGCTGATCGTGGTGTGCATGGCCAAGCCGCTGGCGCACACGCCGGGCAGTTCGATGCACATCCACCAGAGCGTGGTCGATGGCGAGGGCCGCAACATCTTCACCGATGCCCATGGCGAGGCCACGCCGGCGTTCCGGCATTTCATCGGTGGCCAGCAGGCGTGCCTGGCGGACTTCACCCTGCTGTTCGCGCCGAACGTGAACTCCTTCCAGCGCCTGTGCCACCCCTACGCGTCGCCGAACAACGCGTGCTGGTCCCACGACAACCGCGCCGCCGGCCTGCGCATTCCGGCCAGCGCACCGGTCGCCCGGCGAGTGGAAAACCGCCTGGCCGGCGCCGACGCCAACCCCTACCTGGCCATCGCCGCGAGCCTGGCGGCCGGCCTGCACGGCATCGAGCAGGCGCTGGAGCCCACCGCGCCGATCCAGGGTGAGTTCGAGGTGCCGGACGAGCTGCTGCTGCCGTGCACGATGTACGACGCGATGCAGCGCCTCAAGCGCAGCGAGCTGGCCCGCGAGGTATTCGGCAACGAGTTCATCGACGGCTACTGCGCGACCAAGTCCATGGAGCTGACCAGCTTCTTCGACGAGATCAGCCCCTGGGAGCGCCGCGTACTCGCAGCCCAGGCCTGAAGTCGAAAGCCTGATGTCAAGGTCGTGAGCCGCGTGCCCGCCGACACAGCTGCGGCGAAAGTCTGATGCAGCTGTGATCGGCGCCTATCTCCAGGCGATCTTCAAGCCATCCTCGCTCATCCCGCCGGTATCCTTCGAACTGGCCCGCATCACCGGGCGCGACACTTGCTATTCCGGGCCCGGCAGGGCTCTCGACGCGTCGATTGGCAGCCTCTAATGTGTCACGGCAAGTCCCGCTTTCCGCTGCCCGGACACTGTGCCGGGGTTGTTCTGGACCAGGAGGTCCAATGCTCCGGATCGTCACTGCCTTCCGCGCTCTGTACTTCGCCGCCGTCATGCTCCTGACCGGTTCCGGTCTGCTCAGCACCTACCTCGCCCTGCGCCTGGGCGCGGAGAAGGTCGATGGGTTATGGATCGGCGCCATGATGGCCGCCTACTACCTTGGCCTGGTGCTGGGCGGCAAGATCGGCCACCGGCTGATCGCCCGCGTCGGCCATATCCGCGCCTACGTCGCCTGTGGCGGCTTGGTGACCGCCGCCGTGCTGGGCATTGGTCTGCTGCCGTGGGTGGGCTTCTGGCTGGTGCTGCGGGTCGCCATCGGCCTGGGCATGATGTGCCAGTACATGGTCATCGAGAGCTGGCTCAACGAGCAGGCCGAGGCGCGCCAGCGCGGGCTGGTGTTCGCCGGCTACATGGTCGCGTCATACCTGGGCCTGGTACTTGGCCAACTGGTGCTGGTGGTGCATCCGGGCCTGGGCCCGGAGCTGCCGATGCTGATTGCGCTGTGCTTTGCGCTGTCGCTGATCCCGGTGGCGATCACCCACAAGGTCCACCCCGCGCCGCTGCGCCCGGCGCCACTGGAGCCACGCTTCTTCATCCAGCGGGTGCCGCAGTCGCTGACCACGGTGCTGGTGTCGGGGCTGGTGATCGGTTCGTTCTACGGCCTGGCTCCGCTCTACGCGGTGCGCCAGGGCTTGAGCACCGAGGAAATCGGCCTGTTCATGGGCGGCTGCATCTTCGCCGGGCTGGTGGTGCAGTGGCCGCTGGGCTGGCTGTCGGATCGCTATGACCGCGCGGCGCTCATCCGCAATGCCGCGATACTGCTGCTGGTGGTCGCCCTGCCGCTGGCCCTGCTGCCGGTGCTGCCGTTGCCGCCGATGACGCTGGCCTGGCTGTTGCCGCTGGGCTTCGTGGTCTGCCTGGTGCAGTTCACCCTCTACCCGCTGGCGGTGGCGTTCTCCAATGACCACGTCGAAGGCGAGCGGCGCGTTTCGCTGACCGCCATGCTGCTGGTGACCTTCGGTGTGGGTGCCTGTATCGGCCCGCTGGCGGCCGGTGCGCTGATGAAGGTCTTCGGTGCGAACATGCTCTATGCGTTCGTCTGCGCCTGTTCGCTGATCCTGATCTGGCGCGTGCGCCCGGAGAGGGTCAGCGGCGTACACCGGGTCGACGAGGCGCCGGTCAAGCACGTCGCCACGCCGGACAGCCTGGCATCCTCGCCATTATCCGCCGCGCTCGACCCGCGGGTCGACGAGGCCGCCGTGGAAGAGCAGATGAAGGGCAACGACAACAGCGCGCCGGTACCCGAGAAGGGCACGGAAGCAGAGGAAGAAAGCCGGCCCGCGTGAGGCCGAGAGGGAAGGGCGGCAGGTGCTTGCCGCCCCGCAGGGACTAGAACAGTTCGTCCTTCTCGAAGCGTCGGGCTTCGCGCTGCAACTGGTAGACGAAGCGCTCGATGTTGCGCTGGGCCAGGCCGCTCATCTGGTGGAAGCGTACGCCAGCGAAGCTGTAGCCGACCTTTTCCTCGAAATGCACGTGGCGCAGTTCGACTTCCATGGTCAGGGCGCCAAAGGGCAGGCGCGCGGTGAATTCCTCGTAGATCTGGCCGGGCTGCAGGCGCTCGGCGGCGTTGCCTTCCAGGCGGATCTTGCAGCCGGTGGCGGAGATATCGATCAGGTTGCCCTTGAGCGGGGCCTTGAGCTTGCTGCCGGCAATTTCCACGGCCACCGGCTGGCCCTGGCCCACGGGGGCGCGGAAGGCGTTGCGGCGCTGGTGATAGAGCATCTCGGTCGGCACCGGTAGCCAGTAGCAGCGGGCACCGTCGATCTCGGAGAAGTAGGCGTTCTGGGTGTTCTCCCAGGCAATGCGCACGCCTTCGTGGAAGGCTTCGATACGGAACTGCTCGCCGTTCTGCAGGAAGCGCTCGCCATCGTTGGGGATCAGTTCGTCCAGGGCGACGATGTTGCGTTCGCGGTTGACCTCGACGACAAAGCTCTGGAAGCGCTGGCCGCGCCCTTCGAAGGTGATGACCAGGGGATCGTGACCGTCCATCAGTAATTTCAGGCTGGCGTGGATCTCCACCGGAGCTTTCAGGACCTTCGGTGGTTGAGGGCCATTTTCCTCGACGAACGGATTGGACACGGTCCGCGAATCTCCATTGTGTTTGTTATGAGTAAGGCACGGGGCAGGATCGATAGTGGCATTTTGCCCAAAGGCTGGCTGCCAGGCCAGCTTTCCGACGAACGCTCAGGCCTGGCTCAGCGGACGCTGGCGGTTGCCCTGGGTCGAACCGCCGTAGCGGTCATAGAGGCGTGGGGTGTCCTGGCCGCGCAGGATGTCGAGCGTGCGCTCGGTGCTGGCCTGGCCGGAGCGGATGATTCGGCCGTTGCGCTGGTTGGCTTCCTGGCAGCGTTCCAGCAGCGCACCCAGTTCTTCCGCGCGTGCGGGGAGCAGGGGATTGCCGGTGGCCTGGGCGATCTGCGCGAGCCCTTCGCGATCCACGCTGACGCCGGCCTGCAGCAGTGCCTGGGCGCGGATGCGGCCATTCTGCTCAAGCTGCTGCAGAAGCGGCAGCTTGCCGTCGAGCAGCTTCTGCAGCTGATCGAGATCCCGCGCTTGCAGCGCCTGGTACTCGTCGTCGATCAGTTGCAGCAGGGTGCTGGCTGCTTCGATGTCGCCGTTGATCAGGGAAAGCAGGGCGTCGGACATCTTGGGCTCGGCGTACTAGCGGTTGACCAGGCGCTGAGTGAACTCAGCGCTGGGATTCGAAATCGAGCAGCTTGCTGGCGACTTTCTGGCTGTCGACCTGGTAGCTGCCGTCAGCGATGGCCGCTTTGATGCGAGCCACTTTCTCGTTGTCGACCACGGGCTGGTCCTTCAGTTGATCGCTTACTTTCTGTAGTTGCTGCGCGGTATCGCTCAGCTGTACCGACTCGCCGCTCTTGACCGGGGCGTTGACGGAGGCATTCTCTGCGGCGGCTTCGCTGCGACCGCTCTGGGCAGCACTGCTACGGCCAGTGCTGGCTGTCGTAGAGGCTGGGTTCAGCCGGTTGAAGTCGATGACCATGGTGGAAACCTCTGGAGGTATTGGACGCTTGCCAAGCTTTTCGGCCGTCCTGACAGAAACTTTAGGCCGAATTTTCGTGCGCCCGAGCACATTTTGCAGAGGGCTGCGTTCATCATGCCAGAAAATCGCCGGGGCCGAGCGCTACAGGCTGACTTCCACGGTCCCCGGCTCGACCACGCGAGCCCTGACGATACGCTGGGAGCGCAGGTTGCGCACGCGGATCTGCTCGCCGGGCACCCCGTCCGAGAGCGCTTCGCCGGGCATGAATACGTTGATCGCATTGGTCTTGGCGCGAATCACCACCTGGTCGCCCTTGCGCACGGCCGCTGCCTGTTCGAGGAACACCGGCGCCAGTACCTGGTCGTTGACCGTCGGGCGCTTGAGCTTCATGCCGACCACCTGCTGCGGATCGGTCAGGTAGCCCTGGTTCAGTTGCCCGACGTCGCGCTCGACGACGCTGATATCGCCAGGCTCGATGACCCGGTTGCGCTGTAGGGGCAGGGTGGTGACGACAACTTGACGGTACAGCCTGACCGTCGCCGGAACGAATACCGTCCAGGGAGAGCTGCCTTCGCAGATGACCCGCACGGTGACCCGACCAACGGGCTGTGCCGGGCTTTCCAGCTTCTGCGTCAGGCCCTTGTCGCACTGCGCCAGGCGCAGCCGGGGGTCGATGCGGGCGACTTCGATCTCGTAGCGTGCGTCTATGCCGGAAGTCTGCAGATAATCTTCCACCTTGAACTCAAGAAAGCCCTGGGTGGAGCCGATAAGGATCTCAGGCGCGGTGAAGCCTTCCGCCCCAGCCGGGGAGAGGGTCAGCGCACCCGCCATGCCGAGTAGCGCAGCCACCAGGGCGCGCGCGGGTCTCGGATGTCGGAAAAATGTCGTTGCCTGTTTCATGCAACGGTTTAAGCAATGGTCATGCCGTCTCTGCCAGCAGGGCGGCGTTGCGTGCACAGGAGGCTCAATGGCCGGAGTCATGGATTCGGTCAACCAGCGTACGCAGCTGGTTGGCCAGAATCGTCTCGAACTGCTGCTGTTCCGTTTGAACGGCAGCCAGCTGTACGGGATCAACGTGTTCAAGGTGAAGGAGGTGCTGCAGTGCCCCCGCCTGACCGTGATGCCCAAGTCCAGCCAGGTGGTGCGCGGGGTGGCGAACATCCGCGGCGGTACCATCCCGATCCTCGATCTGGCGCTGGCCACGGGGCGTCACGCCCTGCGGGATGTCGCCAACAGTTTCGTGATCATCACCGAGTACAACACCAAGGTGCAGGGCTTCCTGGTGCACTCGGTGGAGCGCATCGTCAACATGAACTGGGAGTCGATCCATCCGCCACCCAAGGGCACCGGTCGCGACCACTACCTGACGGCAGTGACGCGGGTGGACAACCAACTGGTGGAAATCATCGACGTGGAGAAGATCCTCGCCGAAGTGGCGCCGACCTCGGAGGATATCTCCGAAGGCGTGCTGGATGCCGACACTCAGGCCCGCGCGGTGAGCAAGCGCGTGCTGGTGGTGGATGACTCCTCGGTGGCGCGCAAGCAACTGGTGCGTTGCCTGGAAACCGTCGGCGTCGAGGTGCTGGCACTCAACGATGGCCGCCAGGCGCTGGATTACCTGCACCAGATGGTGGAGGCCGGCGGGCATCCGGGCAGCGACCTGTTGATGGTGATCTCGGATATCGAGATGCCGGAGATGGACGGCTACACGCTCACGGCGGAAATCCGTCACGACCCGCGCATGCAGGATCTGCACATTCTCCTGCATACTTCGTTGTCCGGGGTGTTCAACCAGGCCATGGTGAAGAAGGTCGGCGCTGACGACTTCCTTGCCAAGTTCCGTCCCGATGACCTGGCGGCCCGCGTGTCGGACCGGATCAAGGCCGTGGATGGCGCGTCGGCCTGACGGGCAGTGACGAGGTGCGGGTGGCGCCGGTGCCGCCCGCATCGTCTATGTTTTTTTGAGCACCGGTCAGGCAGTTGCCGCCGCACCGTCGGCAGCCGTCCACGAGCAAAGAGGTTTATCTGTGACATCCACCAATTCTGAATTCGAGCTGTTCCGGGATTTCCTGGAGAAGACCTGCGGCATCCTCCTGGGCGCCAACAAGCAGTACCTGGTCTCCAGCCGCTTGAACAAGTTGATGGAACAGCAGGGCATCAAGTCCCTGGGCGAGCTGGTGCAGAAGATCCAGATGCGCAGCCAGCTGCGCGAGCAGGTGGTCGACGCGATGACCACCAACGAGACCCTGTGGTTTCGCGATACCTACCCCTTCGAAGTACTGAAGAACCGCGTGCTGCCGGAGATGATCAAGGCTGCGCCCGGCCAGCGCCTGCGCATCTGGTCGGCGGCCTGCTCCTCGGGGCAGGAGCCTTATTCGCTGTCGATGGCCATCGACGAGTTCGAGCGCACCAACCTCGGCCAGCTCAAGGCGGGCGTGCAGATCGTCGCCACCGATCTCTCCGGCTCGATGCTCAGCGCCTGCAAGGCCGGCGAGTACGACAGCCTGGCGATTGGCCGCGGCCTGTCGCAGGAGCGCCTGGCGCGCTACTTCGACCAGAAGACCCCGGGGCGCTGGACAGTGAAGCCAGCGATCAAGAGCCGCGTGGAGTTCCGCGCGCTGAACCTGCTGGACAGCTACGCGACGCTGGGCAAGTTCGACATGGTGTTCTGCCGCAATGTACTGATCTATTTCTCGGCCGAGGTGAAGCGCGACATCCTGCTGCGCATCCATGCCACCCTCAAGCCCGGTGGCTACCTGTTCCTCGGCGCTTCCGAGGCGCTCAACGCACTGCCGGATCATTACCAGATGGTCCAGTGCAGCCCGGGCATCATCTACAAGGCCAAGTGATCGGCCGATACCCCGCCTGAGCGGGCGGGGCTCTCGTCGCGCCGTGCGCGGGCCATGGCCGTGATCCGCAGGCTGCCCGTCACCAGGTCTTCGGCCGGTAGCCTTTGACGCAGGCTCGCACTTCGTCGTCGATCACGTTGCCCGGCTTGATGCAGTCCGACAGCCTGCGCGGACTGTCGCTGTAGGGCGACGCTGGCGGAGTGGCCGGCAGGCCGCTCGGGGAAATGCCCAGGCGTGTCTGCAGCAGCCCCCAGCGTTCCTGGAGCCAGAACTGGCTGGCGGGGTTGCGCCACAGGGCTGCGCCTGCCGCCACGATCAGCAAGGGGATTAGGAACCACAGCAACGCCTTCACCAGCATCCGCCACTTGCGCTTCGGCGCATCGGGCGGCTTCTGCCGGTTCTGTTGTTTGACCTGTTCCCAGTAGTAGTCGCGATCACGCTCGCTCATCGAGTGTCATTCCGCCGGCTGGATGGGTGCAGCGTAACGGCTGGCGCAGCGTGCGGCGAGGCGCGATCAGCGGTCCTTGTGACGGGCTTCGCGCACCACCATATTGGTCTGCATGACTGCCCCTCGAACCTCCACCCGCGGCAAGCGCGCCGATGTGCTGTCCGCCTTCCACCCGGCGGTGGCCGGCTGGTTCCGTGCGCATTTCAAGGCGCCGACCCAGGCGCAGGTACAGGCCTGGCCGGCGATCCAGGCGGGGGAATCGACACTGGTCGCCGCACCCACCGGTTCGGGCAAGACGCTCACGGCTTTCCTCTCGGCCATCGATGCATTGGTCCGCGAGGGGCTGGATAACGGCGGCGTGCTGCCGGACCGCACCACGGTGGTCTACGTCTCGCCGCTCAAGGCGCTGTCCAACGACATTCGCATCAACCTCGAGGAACCGCTGGCCGGTATCCGCGCCGCGCTGGGCGAGATGGGCCTGCCGGAAGTGGAGATCCGCACTGCCGTGCGCACCGGCGACACCACGACCAAGGAACGTGAGGCCATGCGCAGGCAGGTGCCGCATATCCTGGTGACCACGCCCGAATCGCTCTACGTGCTGCTCGGCTCGGACTCCGGCCGCGCCATGCTGGCCGGGGCGCGTAGCGTGATCGTCGATGAAATCCATGCACTGGCGGCGAGCAAGCGCGGCAGCCACCTGGCGCTGTCGCTGGAGCGTTTGCAGGCGTTGTGCGAGGCGCCACTGGTGCGCATCGGCCTGTCTGCCACGCAGAAACCCATCGAAGCGGTGGCGCGTTTCCTGGTCGGCCGCCACCCGGCCTGCCGTATCGTCGACATCGGCTACAGCCGCCAGCGCGACCTGAACCTGGAGGTGCCGTCCGCGCCGCTGGAAGCGGTGATGTCCCACGACGTCTGGGACAAGGTCTACGACCGCCTCGCCGAACTGGCCGGCGAACACCGCACCACGCTGGTGTTCGTCAACACCCGGCGGTTGGCTGAGCGCGTGACCCGGCATCTCGCCGAGCGCATCGGCGCCGGCTGGGTGGCGGCGCACCATGGCAGCCTGTCGAAGGAACTGCGCCTGGGCGCCGAGCAGCGGCTCAAGGCCGGGCAGTTGAAGGTGCTGGTAGCCACGGCCTCGCTGGAGCTGGGTATCGATATCGGCGACGTGGAGCTGGTTTGCCAGCTCGGCTCGCCGCGCTCCATCGCAGCCTTCCTGCAGCGTGTGGGGCGTTCCGGGCACAGTGTTGGCGGCACGCCCAAGGGGCGGCTGTTCCCGACCTCGCGGGACGACCTGATCGAATGCGTAGCGCTGCTCGACAGCGTGCGCCTGGGGGAGCTGGACGCGCTGGCAATTCCCCGCGCACCGCTGGACGTCCTGGCCCAGCAGATCGTCGCTGAAGTGGCTTGCCAGGAATGGCGCGAGGACGCGCTGTTCGACCTGTTCACCGGCGCGCAGCCCTACGCCGAACTGAGCCGCGAGCACTTCGACGGCATGTTGCGCACCCTCGCCGAGGGCTACACCAGCCGTAATGGCCAGCGCGGCGCCTACCTGCACCGCGATGCGGTCCACCAGCGCCTGCGCGGCCGGCGCGGTGCCAAGCTGACCGCCGTGACCTCCGGCGGCACCATCCCCGATACCGGCGACTACGCCGTACTGCTGGAGCCGCAAGGCCTGACCGTGGGCACGGTGAATGAGGACTTCGCCGTGGAAAGCCTGGCGGGCGACGTGTTCCAGCTCGGCAACATTTCCTACCGCATCCTGCGCGTCGAACCGGGCCGCGTGCGCGTCGAGGACGCCCAGGGCCAACCGCCGAACATTCCCTTCTGGCTCGGCGAGGCGCCGGGGCGCAGCGATGAGCTATCCACCAGTGTCGCTCGTCTGCGCGGCCAGCTGGACGAGTTGCTGGCCCAGGGCGAGAACGATCGCGAACCGCTGGCACGGGCCATCGACTGGCTGCGGGAACAGCTCGGCCTGAACGATGCGGCAGCGCGGCAACTGGTGGAATACCTGGCCCGTGCGCGCCATGCCCTTGGTGCACTGCCGACGCAGAAGACCCTGATACTCGAACGTTTCTTCGATGAATCCGGCGGCATGCAGCTGGTCATCCATTCGCCCCACGGCAGCCGCCTCAACCGCGCCTGGGGCCTGGCGCTGCGCAAGCGCTTCTGTCGCACCTTCAACTTCGAACTGCAGGCCGCCGCCACCGAAGACGCGATCATCCTGTCGCTGTCCACCAGCCACAGCTTCCCGCTGGACGAGGTCTGGCGCTACCTGCATTCCAACAGCGCCGAGCACGTGCTGATCCAGGCGCTGCTCGACGCGCCGCTGTTCGGCGTGCGCTGGCGCTGGAACGCCACCACGGCGCTGGCGTTGCCGCGCTACAGCGGCGGCCGCAAGGTCGCCCCGCAGTTGCAGCGCATGCGCAGCGAAGACCTGTTGGCCTCGGTGTTCCCCGACCAGGTGGCGTGCCTGGAGAACATCGTTGGCGAGCGCGAGATTCCCGATCACCCGCTGGTGGCGCAGACCCTCGACGACTGCCTGCACGAAGCCATGGACTGCGAGGGCTGGCTGGCATTGCTGCGGCGCATGGAGCGCGGCGAGGTGACCTTGCTGGCGCGCGATCTGCCAGCACCTTCGCCATTGGCGGCGGAAGTATTGTCGGCCAGCCCCTATGCCTTCCTCGACGATGCGCCACTGGAGGAGCGGCGTACCCAGGCCGTGCAGAGCCGTCGCTGGACCGATCCGGAAAGCGCCGACGACCTCGGTGCGCTGGATGCCGACGCCATCGACGCGGTGCGCGCCGAGGCCTGGCCGGAGGCTCGCGACGCCGACGAGATGCACGAGGCGCTGACGGGCCTGGGCGGTATTCGCGAGAGCGAGGCACAGGCCAACGAGGGCTGGCCCTTCCTGCTCAAGTCGCTGGCCAGGGCGGGCCGGGCGACGCGCCTGGCGCTGCCGGTGGGCGATGTCTGGGTGGCGGCGGAGCGGCTCAGCCAGTGGCTGGCGCTGCATCCGCAGGTCACACGGACGCCACTGCTGGACCTGCCACCGTCACTGCTTCAACCCTGCACGACCGATGAGGCGCAGGTCGAACTGGTACGGGCGCGCCTGACCGGTTTCGGCCCGCGGCTGTTGCGCGAGCTGGCCGACGACCTGGGGATATCCACCGGCGATGCCGGTTTCGCCCTGGCCAGCCTGGAGCGCGAGGGTTACGTACTGCGCGGCCGCTTCACGCCGGGCGCGCAGGAAGAGGAGTGGTGCGAGCGCCACTTGCTGGCGCGTATCCATCGTTACACGGTGAAGCGCCTGCGCCGGGAAATCGAACCGGTGCAACGTGCCGATTTCATGCGCTTCCTCTTCGACTGGCAGCGCGTCGCCAGCGGCACGCGGGTGCGCGGGGCCGAGTCCCTGGCCGGCGTGCTCAGTCAGCTGGAAGGCTTCCAGGCCGCAGCCTCGGCCTGGGAGAGCGACATCCTGCCCAGCCGCGTGGCCGACTACGGGATCAACTGGCTGGACGACCTCTGCCGCGCCGGTCGCATCGTCTGGGCGCGCTTGCCCGGTCACAGCGCCGGTAAGGCCCGCGGCGGGCCACTGAAGAGCACGCCCATCGTGCTGCTTCCGCGCACGCAGATGGCGCAGTGGAGCGAGCTGAGTGCGGGGCAAGCGGATGCCGAGCTGTCGGCCAAGGCCGGCAAGGTGCTTGACGTGCTCAAGGAGCACGGCGCGTCGTTCTTCGAGGAACTGGCCAGCGACAGCCACCTGCTGCGCACCGAACTGGAAAGCGTGCTGGGCGAGCTGGTGGCGGCTGGGCGGGTGAATGCCGACAGCTTCGCCGGCCTGCGCGCCCTGCTGATGCCGGCGGCGCGTCGCCATCCGCAGCGCCGTTCGCGCACGCCGCTGTTCGGTATGGCCGATGCCGGGCGCTGGGCGTTGCTGCGGCGCTCCGCGCTGGAGCCCGGAGCACGGTTGCCGGCGGAAACCCTGGAACACGTCGCCATGACCCTGCTGCGCCGCTATGGCGTGGTCTGCTGGCGCCTGCTTGACCGCGAGGCCGACTGGCTGCCGCCGTGGCGCGACCTGTTGCGGGTCTACCATCGCCTGGAGGCGCGCGGGGAAATCCGCGGCGGGCGCTTCGTCGCCGGGCTGACCGGCGAGCAGTTCGCCCTCCCTGAAGCGGTCGGCCTGCTGCGCGAAGTCCGGCGCCGGGAGGCGAACGGCGAATGGGTGGTGGTCTCCGCGGTGGATCCGCTGAACCTCGCCGGCACGCTGCTGCCGGGACGCAAGGTGCCGGCAGTGAGCGGCAACCGCGTGCTCTATCGCGATGGCGTGCCGGTGGGTGCGCTGATCGCCGGTGAGGTGGAACTGCTGGCTGAACTGCCGCCCGCGGACCAGGCCCGTGCGCGGGAGCTGCTGATCCGTCGCTGATTTCGGCCTTGCCTGGCTTACACTCAGCGGCACGCACGTCTTTCCTGCGAGGGTGTGATGCTGTCCCGCGAGCCGCCGACTCTGCCTGTCCTGTTGCGCCAGTGGTGGTTCCTGCCGCTGCTGGTGCTCGCCCTGTGCCTGCGCCTTTATGGTCTGTCGGATTCGGCACTGTGGGGGGACGAGACCTCCAGCCTGTTCCTCGCCCGCTATTCGCCCGTCCAGCTCTGGCAGCACGCCGCCCACGACGTGCATCCGCCGCTGTACTTCTTCCTGCTGCATGCCTGGGTCGCAGTGGCGGGCGAGGGCGTTCTTTCGCTGCGATCGTTCAGCGCCGTGTTCGGCACCTTTGCGGTGTTTCTCGGCGGCTGGCTGGTGTGGCGGCTGGCTTCGCCGCGGGCCACTTTCATCGCCGTGCTGTTGTTGGCAATGCTGCCCACGGCGGTACGTTACAGCCAGGAAGTGCGCATGTATTCGCTGCTCGGCTGCTGGTTGCTGGCGGCGACCCTGGCGTTGCTGTACTGGCGGCAGGTGCAGCGGCGGCGCTATCTGCTGGTGTATGTCGCGCTGATGACCGCGGCCTTCTACACCCATTACTTCAGCCTGTTCGGCGCACTCGTGCAGTGGCTGTGGCTGGCAACGCTGCCGAACAGCCCGCTGCGCCGACGCGACTGGTGGCTGGCCAACCTGGCCATCGCCGTGCTGTTCCTGCCCTGGTTGCCCGGGCTGTTCGAACTGATCCGCCACATGGCGGTGCTGGAAGCGGGTGGCGACGTGGGCTGGCAGCCGCCGGTGGATGCGCGCTCGCTACCCTCGATGCTCTGGCAGTGGCTGGCGCAATCCGATGGCAACGAGTTGCCCTGGCCCGTGCTGCTCGGCGTGCCGCTGCTGCTGGTGGCGGCGGCTGCATTGGTGCTGCGCGCCGACCGCAGTCCCCAGCGTGGCGGGGTACTGCTGGCGCTCTATTGCGGCATGCCCTTGCTGCTGCTGTATGGCATCTCGTTCATTTCCCCGGTCTTCGTCGAACGCTACCTCACGGCTTTCGCCCTGGGCTTGCCGCTGCTGCTGGCGCTGGCGCTGGATCGCCTGCTGGATAAGCGCCGTGCGCTGGGGACGGTGCTGCTGGTGACCCTGCTGGGGTTGCAGGGCATCGGGGTGGGGCGCGCAATCGCCATCGACCCGGACGAGCAGTTCGACGGCATGGCGGCCTACGTCAACGCCCACTACCGCGCCGGCGACCGGGTGGTGGTCGATGACATCCTCTGGTACCTGACCTTCCGCTATTACAACCAGACCGGCCACGAACCATTGCTCTACACCGCACCGGCGGCGGATGGCAGCTCGGGCCGGCCGGGGCGTTATGGCTTTGGTTCGCTGATCGACGACCGCCAGCATGCCTTCGTCGACCACCTGGCGGACCTGCCGCAGGACCAGGGGCGCGTCTGGCTGGTGATGAGCCGCTACAACGACCAGGAGATTCCCGACGTGCCGGCCACCTGGAAACGGGTGGCGCAACACGCCGGCGGCGAGGTGCAGGCGATCCTCTTCGAGCGCACGGCGCAGCGTAACGCGGCGCGTTGAGGGCACGCGTTGCGTTGCAGCCTTAGAAGCGGATGCGTCCGGTAAAGGCGTCCTTGAGCATCACCCAGTCGCCCATCAGCGACCACAACGGGTACTTGAAGGTGGCGGGGCGGTTCTTCTCGAACACGAAGTGGCCGACCCAGGCGAAGCCGTAGCCGGCCAATGGCATGGCCAGCAGCCACAACCAGTGCCCGCTGACGATGGCGTAGGCGAGGATCGACAGCACCAGCAGGCTGCCCACGTAATGCAGGCGACGGCACACGGCATTGCTGTGCTCCTGCAGGTAATACGGGTAGAACTCGGCGAAGCTCCGGAACCGATCGACGGTCTGGGTGCTCATGGCGCACCTCCTGTTGTTGTGGTGGCCCAGTGTAGGCTGGAGCTATCGGACTTGCGGATGGCATAGGGGACCAGTTTAGTATCCCCCTGCGCCGCCAGCTGACTGGCGGTGGCGCCGTTGACCACCATAACCAGAAGAAAACGCATGCCTGAGCGTACGACCCTGTCCAGTTGGGTGCGGGGAATCGTCCAGTCCCTGGAACTGGAAGGCCTGGATAGCCGAGCGCTGTTCGCCGAACTGGGATTGGATTTTGCTGCCCTCGACGACCCCGATGCGCGCTTCCCGCAGGACGCCATGAGCCGCCTGTGGAACCGCGCCGTGGAGCTGTCCGGCAATCCGGCCATCGGCCTGAACATTGCCCGCGTGCACACTCCGGCGTTCCCGGTGGTGGGCTACGCGCTGATGTCCAGCCGCAACCTGGGCGAGGGCTTCGAGCGGCTCGAGCGCTACCAGCGGATCATTGCCGAGGGCGCCGACCTGAGCTTCCGCCGCCTCCCCGAAGGCTGCCTCTACCGTATCGTGGTCCACGGCGACCGCCTGCCGGTGCCGCGGCAGAGCGCGGAATGCTCGCTGGCCAGCCTGACCGCCATGCTGCGCTGGATTACCGGGCGGGCAATCAAGCCGCTCGAGGTACGCCTGGCGGGCGAGCCGCCGCAGGACATCGAGCCCTACCGGGAACTGTTCCAGGCGCCGCTGAGTTTCGGCCACGCCGACTGCGCGATGCTGTTTTCCCACGAGGACATGGCTGCGCCGCTACCCACTGCCAACGAGGAACTGGCGCGCCTGCACGACCGCTTTGCCGGGGAATACCTGGCGCGCTTCGTCAGCAGCCGCTTCAGCCACCAGACGCGCCAGGTCCTGTGCCGCCTGCTGCCCCAGGGCGAGCCCAAGCGCGAGAGCGTGGCGCAGGCGCTGCACCTGTCCGAACGAACCCTGCAGCGCCGCCTTCAGGAAGAGGGCACCAGCTACCAGCAACTGCTCGACGACACCCGCCGCGAGCTGGCCCAGCAGTACCTGGCCACGCCGCGCATGACACTGCTGGAGATTGCCTACCTGCTGGGCTTTTCCGAGCCGAGCAATTTCTTCCGCGCCTTCCGCCGCTGGTTCGGCAAGACGCCGGGGGAGTACCGCGAGGCGTTGTGATTCCTCCGGCGCCAATCGGTTGGTTTTAGAAGCCGGCGCAGCCGGATAGCGTAGGAGCAACTGTCTTCTTCTGCGAGTCCGTGCTCGGGGTTCCTCCCTCTCCCCAGCCCTCTCCCTTCAGGGAGAGGGCTGGGGAGAGGGAGGAACCCCGCTGATGAGTCCCAAACTACGTAGGAGCCGGCGTTGTCCGCGATACCTCGCCGCGGGCCTCAGTGCCGCCAGAACGCCGGGGTGAACAGCACCAGCACCGTGATGATCTCCAGACGGCCCGCCAGCATGCCGCCGCAGAGCAGCCACTTGGCGGCATCCGGCAGCGAGGCGAAGTTGCCCGAGGGGCCGATGATCGGCCCCATGCCCGGGCCGACGCCGGCCACGGTGCTGGCCGCGCCGGTCAGCGAGGTCATCCAGTCCAGGCCGAGGAACGACAGGCCCAGCGCCAGGGCACCGACGGTGGCGCCGAAGAAGAACGAGAAGGTCAGGATCGAACGCACGATCTCCTCGTCCAGGCGGTGGCCGTTGTAGCTCTGCTTGATCACCGCGCGCGGGTGGATCAGTTGGTAGAGGCTGGCGCGCAGCAGGGTGAAGGCCACCTGGAAGCGGAAGATCTTGATGCCGCCGGCGGTGGAGCCGGAGCAGCCGCCGATGAAGCCCAGGTAGAAGAACAGCATGATCGAGAAGTGGCCCCACAGGCTGTAGTCGCCCAGGGCGAAGCCGGTGGTGGTGACCACCGAGGTCACGTTCACCGCGACGATGCGGAAGGCGTCCAGCCAGGGCAGGCTGGAGGTCACCGAGTACCAGGTGCCCATCACCAGCCAGGTGACCAGCAGCAGGCCGAGGAAGCCGTGGACCTGGTGGTCGCGGATCAGCGCCTTGCGGTTGCCACGCAGCATGGAGACGTACAGCACGAAGGGAATGCTGCCCAGGATCATGACCACCACCGCGACCCAGTGCACCGCCGGCTGGTGCCACTTGGCCAGCGACTGGTCGGAGGTGGAGAAACCGCCGGTGGAGATCGCCGACATGGCGTGGTTGAGCGAGTCGAACAGGCCCATGCCGGCCCACCAGAAGGCCAGCGTGCCGGCGATGGTGATGGCCACGTAAACCCCGACTATGTACTTGGCCACCATGTGCGAGCGCGGCATGACCTTGTCGGAGCGGTCCGAGGATTCGGTCTGGAACAGGCGCATGCCACCGATGCGCAGCATCGGCAGGATCGCCACCGCCATGGCGATGAAGCCGATACCGCCCAGCCAGTGCAGCAGCGAGCGCCAGATGAGGATACCCGGCGACATCTTGTCCAGCCCGCTGAGGACGGTCGAGCCGGTGGCGGTAATGCCGGACATGCTCTCGAAGATTGCGTCGGTGAAGCTGATGTGCCGGGCGAACATGAAGGGCAGGGAGGAGAAGAAACAGACGATCACCCAGCTCGACACGGTGAGCATGTACATGTCCCGCGGACGCAGGTGCACCTGCTCCGGGCGGCCGGGGATGACCATGCCAAGCCCGCAGGTGAAGGTGATGATCGCCGACCAGATGAAGGGGTGCAGTTCGTGGGCGCGGCCGTAGTAGAGCAGCGTGGCCATGGGAACCAGCATGGCGACCGCCAGCGTGATCACGAAGATGCCGATGATGAATCCGAGGGTGCGTAGTGTCGGCAGGGCCATGCGCTGAGGTCTGAAACCAATGGGAATCGGCCATTTTACCTGTCGCCTGCTGCCTGTAAACCGCGTGAAATCCCCCTCTTCACAAGTGCAACGGGATGGATAGAATCTGTCTCCGCTCGCCGGCGCTCGCCGGTTTCTCTAGTGCATTCGAATCCATGTCCACTCACAATCCGTGTTTGAGCTGCGGCGCCTGCTGCGCGCATTTTCGTGTGTCCTTCTATTTTGGCGAGTGCCGCTCTTCTGGCGGTATCGTCCCCGATGACCAGGTTGTCCAGGTCAGCCCGCACCTGGTTGCCATGCGTGGCACCGAGGTGCGTCCATCGCGTTGTACGGCGCTGCTGGGCGATGTCGGCTGCGGGGTGCGCTGCACCCTGTACGAGCAGCGTTCCTCGACCTGCCGGGAGTTCGAAGCGTCCTGGACCGATGGCGTTCACAACCCGAACTGCGACGCGGCCCGCGCCGCCTATGGGCTGCCGCCGCTGACACCACCGGTGTTGCCGACATTGTCACCGGAGCGGGTGGCCTGAGGCGCTGTCTTTCCTCAGCAAATGCGAACCCCTTGCGTCTACAATGGCGGTTTTCGAGTTTGACTGGAGGCAGCCCATGGAGGCTCTCGACGCGTTGCTCAACCGTGTGTCCCACGCCCGCCTGAGCGAGCCGGCACCGTCCGCCGAGCAACTGGACCGCCTGTTCCGTTCGGCGTTGCGCGCCCCGGATCATGGGCAACTGCGCCCCTGGCGTTTCATCACCGTGGAAGGCGAGGCGCGGAAGGAACTGGGCGAGCTGTTCGCCCGCGCCGTGGCAGCGAGCGAGCCGGATGGCAAGCCCGAGGCGCTGGACAAGGCTCGCGCCATGCCGCTGCGCGCGCCCTTGCTGGTGGTGGCCGTGGCACGCCTGCAGGAGCACCCCAAGGTGCCGGAAATCGAGCAGTGGCTGGCCGCAGGCTGTGCCGCCCACGGTATCGTCCAGGCAGCCTATGTCGAAGGATTGGGGGCGATGTGGCGGACGGGCGCCATGGCATTCGATCCGCTGGTGCGCGAGGGCCTCGGCCTGACCGAGAATGAGCGCATCGTCGGCTTCATCTACCTCGGCACGCCGGTCGGCGAACTGCGCCGCCCGGCGCCGCTGGACCCGGCCGGCTTCGTCAGCGCCTGGCGGGGCTGAGCGGCAGTTCCAGGCGAACCTTCCAGCCGCCGTCGCGCGCGCGCCAGAACAGGTGGCCACCCTGCCAGCCGGCCAGGCGCCGCGCCGGGGGCAGGGCCTCCGGCAGCCAGGCCCGTGCTTGCGGGTCGTGGCCGTGCAGGTCCAGGCGCAGTTCTCCGTGGGCGGAGCTGAGCAAGAGTTTCAGCGCTGCGTGCGGTTGCCGCGCCAGTGCCGCCTCCAGCAACGAATCCAGGGCCTCGCCCAGCGCGTCCGGCCAGCTTTCCAGTGGCCAGGTGCCACTCTGCGGCAGGCTCAGGCGCAAGCCGGGCCAGCGTGTGCGCCACCGCGCGGCGTGACGTGCCAGTTCTACAGCCAGCACCAGGTACTGCGGGTCGTCGCAGGGCTCGCTGCGCAGCAGGACTGACGGCGGCAGTGGCTGTTGCAGAGCGGGGATCGGGGTAGCGAAGGCAGGCAGGCTCATGGTTGCTCTCCGAAAGTGCGCAGGGTTCAGCCGACCTGGCGGCGTAGTGGCAAGTCGATGCTGGCGACGAATCCGCCGTCGGGATGGTTGGCCAGGCGCAGTCGTCCATGGTGGCGCTCGATGGCGCGCCGGGCGATGGCCAGGCCCAGGCCATGGCCTGCGCTGCTCTGGTTGGGAGCGCGGAAGAAAGGTTCGCCCAGTTGCGTCAGGTGTTCCTCGCTGGCGCCGGGGCCGTGGTCGCGGACGCTGATGCGCACACGATCGCTATCGACCCGGGCCTGCACTTCCAGCGGCTGGTCCGCCGGGTTGAATCGCAGGGCATTGCGCAGCAGGTTGTCGAGGGCGCGTTCGAGCATGTCCGGCCAGCCGTCCAGGGCCAGTTGCGCAGCGATGTCGAGCTGGATGTCCTGTTCCGGGTAGAGCAGTTGCGCGTCATTGCGCAGGCGTTCGAACAGTGGCAGCAGGTCGATGCGGCTGGTGGGGCCGGGATCGGCGTCGAGACGGGCGAGGGCGAGGATTTCGCCGATCAGCGCTTCCAGGCGATCGCATTCCTGTTCCAGGCGTGGCCACATGGCGGCGCGCTGTTCGGGGCCGGCACGTTCGGCCAGGGCCAGGGCAATGCGCAGGCGCGCCAGTGGTGAACGCAGTTCGTGGGACACATCGCGCAGCAACTGGCGCTGGCTGCCGATCAGCCCTTGCAGGCGGGCGCCCATGCGGTTGAAGTCGCGGGCCAGCACGCCCAGTTCGTCGCCACGGCGAGAGAGGCGGGCGAGGCTGTCCTGTTGATAACTGGTCTGGCCGAGGTCATGCACGGCGCGGCGCAGGCGATTCAGCGGACGGGTGATGGACAGCGTCAGCAGCAGGCTGAACACAGTCAGCACCACCAGAGCGATGCCCAGGGCGCTGAGCGGCCAGAGCAGGCTGCTGCGGTGCCAGGCCTGCAGGGTCGGGTGTGGAATGCGGTAGATGAACAGGTAGGTCTGGTCGGTGCGGCTGCTGGTGTATTCCTGGCTCAGCTGGCGCCAGGGGAAGCGCGGCAGGTTCTCGCGGTCGAAATGGTTGTCTCGCGGACGCGGTGGGCGCGGCAGGTAGGTGCCGTTGACCAGGCGCTGGCCGGTCTCGTCGAGCACCTGCACCGAGAGTTCGTAGTCCTTGCGACGGCTTTCCAGCAATTGTTGTGCGGCTTCCGGGCCTTGTGTTTCGTAGAGCAGGGTCCATTGCTTGGCGATGTCGTGCAGCCCCGGATAGCGGGCGATGACCCAGGTGTCCTGGTTCAGCGCGCGGCCCAGCAGGATGGACAGTCCGGCCACCAGCAGCAGGGCGAGCCAGAAGGCGGCGAGGATCCGCCAGAAGAGTGAACGCATGGTCTTCCTGTTCAGCCGCATGGTCTATCCGTTGTCAGGGCTCACGGCAAGACGCCGGGCATAACCCGGCGCCTGCCCATCGTGGAGCGATCAGTTGGTCTTGGCGCCGTCCTTCTGGGCCTTCCAGGTCTGGAATTCCGCCCATTCGGCCTTGCGCTGTTCACGCTGCTTCTTCAGCTCGTCGAACTTCTTCTGCTGCTCGGGAGTGAGGATGCCGCGAATGCTGGCGTCAGCCTTGTCGTGGTTGGCCTTGAGCTCTTCCTGCATGGCCTTGCGATCGGCTTCGGGCAGCTTGTTCCAGTATTTCTCGGTGATCGCGCGGCGATCCTTCATCGAGTCGCCCATCACCTTGCCGACTTGCTGGCGCTGGTCCTGGGTCAGGTTCAGTTCGCGGAACGCACCGCCGCGTTCGCCACCGTGCTTGCCGGGGCCATGGTCTTTCATGAACGGGGCCGGCGGCGGAGCGTCGGTCGGCGCGGGAGTGGCCGCCAGCGCGACGGTCGGCAGGGCGGCGGCGATCAGCAGGGCGGTCAGGGTCTTGCGCATGGTGTTTCTCCTTTCAGGGGCCGGTCGTTACCGGATGAGCCCAGTCTAGGGTCGGCAAGGTCAAGGGCGGTCAGGCCCACGTAAAGCTTCGGTAAAGATTAGGTGAGGCCCTGCTGGAATCTTTACGAAAGCCCGGGCCAGAGCGGCCCGGGCCAGCAGTACGGAGGGTTCAGGGCGCGTAGAAGTAGCCGCGCCCGCGCAGAGCGAGGATGCGCGGGCGGCCGTCGGGGTGGCCGCCGAGCTTCTTGCGCAGGTTGCTGACGTGCATGTCCAGGCTGCGGTCGTACAGCGTCAGCTTGCGGCCCAGCGCGAGCTGCGCCAGGGCCTGCTTGTCCAGTGGCTCGCCCGGTTGGCGCAGCAGGGCTTCGAGGATGCGGCTCTCGGAGAGGGTCAGGCTGATCTCTTCGGGACCGATGCTGACCACGCCGCGCGACAGGTTCAGCGCCAGGTCGCCCAGTTCCAGTTGCGCGGCGGGTTGCGCCGGGTGGCTGCGGCGTAGCACGGCGCGCAGGCGGGCGGTCAGTTCGCGCGGGTCGCAGGGCTTGGCCAGGTAGTCGTCGGCTCCCAGTTCCAGGCCGAGGATACGGTCCAGCGGCTCGCCTCGGGCGGAGAGCATCAGCACCGGCAGGTCCGGGTGGTCGCTGCGCAGCGACTTGAGCAGCTCCAGGCCGCTGCCGTCGGGCAGCATGACGTCGAGCACGACCGCGTCCGGCGCTCGGCTGCCGAGGGCAGCACGGGCCTGCGCGCCATCATGGGCGGCGCGGATGCTGAAGCCTTCCTGGGTCAGCCAGGTGCTCAGCAGTTCGCAGAGTTCGACATCGTCGTCGATCAGCAGCAATTCACTCATGCAGGGACATCTTTCAGTTGATCCATTCGCGGCGCTGGCGGCGCCTGCCGCGGGCCAGTGCACCGAGGATGAAGGCCAGCAGGGCCGTGCCGGCGCCGGCGACGTACCAGGTCTGCTGCTCGGTTAACAGGCGCGGCGGCTGGTTGGCCTGCGCTTCGCGCAATTGCAGTTTCAGGCGCTGGTTCTCCTGGCGCAGACCGACGATCTGAGCTTCGTCCTGGCTATTGTCCGGGTTGGCCAATTGTGTGGCCAGGACCTGGCGCTGCTGCTCGCTTTCGGCGAGGCGGCTTTCCAGTTCCTTCAGGCGTTCAGCGGTTTCCTGCTCGGCATTGGCCTCGGTACTGGGGGCATTGTCGGGCAGGGCGGCGGGCTGAGTATTGGACAGTGCCGGTGCCGGTGGTTCCGTGGCGGGCTCTTCGGCCAGGGCGGCGGGGGGCAGGGCGAGGCAGAGCAGCAAGGGCAGACGATACATCGGGACTCCTTGTTCGATGATACGGCGCCTGCCCGGATGGGCCGGCGGATACGACTGCGCATCCCCGGCGTCCCTGCCCTGGGGCTGCAACGATGGGGCGTCGTTACGGCAGGACTTTCTTGAATGGCTTGACCACGACTTCAGCGTAGACGCCAGCGGCGCGGTACGGGTCGGCGTCGGCCCAGGCTTGCGCGGCGGCCAGGGAGTCGAATTCGGCGACGATCAGGCTGCCGGTGAAGCCGGCGGCGCCCGGGTCGTTGCTGTCGATGGCCGGGTGCGGGCCGGCCAGGACCAGGCGGCCCTCTTCCTTCAGTTGCTCCAGGCGGGCGATGTGCGCGGGGCGCGCGGCCAGGCGGCGTTCTTGGGAGGCGGTGATGTCACGGGCAATGATCGCGTAGAGCATGTCAGTCCTTGGGTTTTTCGCCGGTAGGTTCATCGTGCATGTGGCGGGCCAGGAACACGCCCTGGCCGATCAGGAACAGCAGGGTCATGCCCAGGCTGCCGAATACCTTGAAGTCCACCCAGATGCTCTGGAAGGTGAAGGCGACGAACAGCTGGACACAGCCGCAGATCAGGAAGAACAGCACCCAGGCGATGTTCAGCTTCGCCCAGAGAGCGTCGGTCAGGTTGACCGCATGGCCCATGATGCGCTGGATCAGCGGGCGGTCGCCGATGAAGTGGCTGCCGGCGAAGGCCAGGGCGAACAGCCAGTTCACCACCGGTGCCTTCCATTTGAGGAAGGTTTCGCTGTGGAAGGCCAGGGTCATGCCGCCGAACACCAGGCAGGCGGCGAGCGTCACCCACTGGCCTTTGTCCAATCGGCGCTGCTTGATCAGCAGGGCGCCGTAGACCACCACGGAAGTGGCGATCAGCACGGCCGTGGCGCTGTAGATTCCCCCGACCGAGAAGCTCTGGCCGGCGAGTTCGACGTTGCGCGGGTCGAGCTTGTAGACGATGAAGAAGAGGATGAGGGGAATGAAATCGATGAATTGCTTCATTACGGCAGCCAGAGCCCAGTAGAGCCGGCATAATACCAACCTGCGGGTGAACTGAAAGGGCCATCCGCCCAACGCTGCGTCAGATCATGGTTTCAAGCCGTTGCCGCGGGAGCGTTGGCACAGAAGCGTCTATACAGAAAGTTATCCCCTCGTCCCCAGGAAACCGCATGCGAGTCGACCTGCACTGCCACAGCACCGCGTCCGACGGACAGCTCAGCCCGACCGCCCTGGTCGAGCGTGCCCACGGGCGCGGCGTGCGCGTGCTGGCGCTGACCGACCACGACACCCTCGATGGCCTGCCCGAGGCGCGCCGCGCTGCAGAGGCGCTGGGCATGGAGCTGGTGGATGGCGTGGAGGTCTCCTGTACCTGGGGTGGGGCGACCATTCATGTGCTGGGCTATGGCTTCGACGTGACGGCCGAGCCGCTGGTGAAGGCGCTGGGCGACCTGCACCGCGCCCGCTGGAGCCGTGCCGAGGAGATCGGCCGGCGCCTGGAAGCCAAGGGCATGCCCGGAGCCTTCGAGGGCGCGCGGGCGATCCAGGCGGAGCTGGGCGACAGCGAAAACGCGCCGGCACGCCCGCACTTCGCCGAATTCCTGCTGCGCCAGGGCCATGTCAAGGATCGCGCCGAAGCCTTCCGCAAGTGGCTGGGCGCCGGCAAGCTGGGCGACGTCAAGCAGCACTGGCCGAGCCTCGCCGACGCCGTCGGCACCCTGCGCGCGGCCGGCGCCTGGGTCAGCCTCGCGCACCCCTACCAGTACGATTTCACCCGCACCAAGCGGCGCAAGCTGGTGGCGGATTTCATCGCCGCCGGCGGCCATGCGCTGGAAGTCTGCAACGGCCCGCAGCCGGCCGAGCAGGTCGGCGTGTTGAGCATCCTGGTCCGCGAGTTCGGCCTGATGGTCACGGCTGGCAGCGACTTCCACGGTCCCAGTGACTGGTCGGAGCTGGGGCTGTACCGCAGCGTGCCGGAGGACCTGCCGCCACTCTGGCCGCGCTTCGCCAGTGCCGAGAACGCTATCGGGATCGAGGAGACTCCATGAGCCAGTTCTTTCAGATCCACCCGGAAAATCCCCAGGCGCGCCTGATCAAGCAGGCCGTGGAGATCGTCCGCCAGGGGGGAGTGATCGCCTATCCCACCGACTCGTCCTATGCGTTGGGTTGTCGCATCGGCGAGAAGGCCGCGGTGGAGCGCATCCGCCACATCCGCCGGCTGGACGACAAGCACAACTTCACCCTGGTCTGCCGTGACCTGTCGGAGCTCGGCCTCTACGCCAAGGTCGACACGCGCCTGTTCCGCTTGCTCAAGGCGCATACGCCCGGCCCCTATACCTTCATCCTCAATGCCACTCGCGAAGTGCCGCGCATGTTGCTGCACCCCAAGCGCCGCACCATTGGCCTGCGGGTGCCGGCCTGTCCGATCGCCCTGGCGCTGCTGGAGGAACTGGGTGAGCCGCTGATGAGCGTGAGCCTGATCCTGCCGGGGGAGACGGAGCCACTGAACGACCCCTACGAGATGCGCGACCAGCTGGAACACCTGGTCGACCTGATCATCGATGGTGGTTTCGGCGGCGGCGAAGCTTCCACCGTGATCGCCCTCACCGACGAAGACCCGGTGGTGGTACGCGTCGGCTGCGGCGATCCGGAACCCTTCATGGTCAACGCCTGAACACGCCCGGCGTGCTGGCTATACTCCCTCGTTCCATCGCCGAACCCGCGAGGTTGACCGCTTGACCAGCGTCGAATCCCTGCGCCGCGTGCTGTCCGGCATGCGCCCCACCGGGCGCCTGCACCTGGGGCATTACCACGGCGTGCTGCAGAACTGGGTGAAACTCCAGCACGAATACGAGTGTTACTTCTCCATCGTCGACTGGCATGCATTGACCACCGAGTACGACGAGACCGCCAGCATCCGCCAGCACGTGCGCGACATGGCCATCGACTGGCTGGCGGTGGGCGTCAGCCCCAGCGCGGCGACGCTGTTCATCCAGTCCCAGGTCCCCGAGCACGCCGAGTTGCACCTGCTGCTGTCGATGATCTGCCCGCTGTCCTGGCTGGAGCGTGTGCCGACCTACAAGGAGCTGCAGGAGAAACTGGTCCACAAGGACCTCTCCACCTTCGGCTTTCTCGGCTACCCGCTGCTGCAGGCCGCGGATATCCTGATCTACCGCGCAGGCCTGGTGCCGGTGGGCTCCGACCAGTTCGCCCATGTCGAATTCACCCGCGAGATCGCCCGCCGCTTCAACCACCTGTACGGCGGCGAGGTGGACTTCGAGGACCGTGCGCAGACTGCCATCGCCCGCCTGGGCAAGAAGACCGGCAAGCTGTACGTCAGCCTGCGCCGGGCCTGGCAGGAGCAGGGCGACGCCGAAGCGCTGGAAACCGCCCGCGCGCTGCTGATGGAGCAGCAGAGCCTGACCCTGGGCGACCGCGACCGGCTGTTCGGCTACCTCGAAGGCAGCAGCCGCATGCTCCTGCCCGAGCCGCACACCCTGACCAGCCACGCACCGAAGATGCCGGGGCTGGACGGGCAGAAGATGTCCAAGTCGCACCACAACACCATTGCCCTGCGCGACAGCCCGGCCGTGATCGAGGAAAAGATCGCCCGCATGCCCACGGACCCTGCGCGCGTGCACCGTCGCGATCCGGGCGATCCGGAGCGCTGCCCGGTGTGGCAGTGGCACCTGATCTATTCCGATGACGGCTGCCGCCAGTGGGTGCAGGAAGGCTGCCGCAGCGCCGGGATCGGCTGCCTGGACTGCAAGCGGCCGCTGATCGAGTCGATCCTCCAGGAACTGGCGCCGATCCAGGAGCGCGCGCTGGACTACGAGGACAACCCCGAACTGGTGCGCAGCATCCTCGCCGAAGGCGCCGAGCGCGCCCGTGAGGCGGCGCGGGAGACCCTGGTGGAGGTGCGGCATGCCATGGGGCTGTCGTACCGCTGAGCACGCGGTCTTGCCGACTGCGTAAGCGGACTCCGTCCGCCATGTGCCGCCGGCCGGCTCGGAGCCGCCGGAAAACGATCGCGGACAGAGTCGCTCCTACCCGACAGTCCTGTACTCGGATCAGCCCTCACCCTAACCCTCTCCCAGGGGGAGAGGGGACCGTTCGGAGTAGGATGAAACCATGGCATCAGCCGGGACGGACGGCTCCCTCTCCCTTCAGGGAGAGGGCTGGGGAGAGGGAGGAACCCCCGAGCACGGACTCGCAGAAGAAGACAGTTGCTCTTACGCACAGGTGTGCCGAGTGCGCTGCGAATCCGCCAAAAGCCCCTCGCGCCGCCGGCAAAAGCAGGGATAATGCCGCCTTCCAACCCTGAGCCTGACGAGTGGCCGATGAGTGACCTGACCGAGCCGGAAGCCCCTGCCGCCGCCCCTGAATACCAGGTGCCGGTGCAGATGGCGCTCGTCTACGGCGAGGCCCTGACGGAGATGCCGCAGGACCTGTACATCCCGCCGGATGCTCTGGAGGTCTTCCTCGAAGCCTTCGAGGGCCCGCTCGACCTGCTGCTCTATCTGATCCGCAAGCAGAACATCAACATCCTCGACATCCCCGTGGCGGAGATCACCCGCCAGTACATGGGCTACGTCGAGCTGATGAAGTCGGTGCGCCTGGAGCTGGCCGCCGAGTACCTGGTAATGGCCGCCATGCTCGCCGAGATCAAGTCGCGCATGCTGCTGCCGCGCTCGGCCGAGGCCGAGGAAGAAGAGGACGACCCGCGCGCCGAGCTGATCCGCCGCCTGCAGGAGTACGAGCGCTTCAAGAAGGCCGCCGAGGACCTCGACGAACTGCCGCGCCTGGGTCGCGACTACGTGGTGCCGACCATAGCCGCGCCGGATGCGCGGGCGCGCCGGCTGCTGCCGGACGTGGACATGCAGGAGCTGATGCTGTGCATGGCCGAGGTGCTGCGCCGCGCCGACCTGTTCGAAAGCCACCAGGTCACCCGCGAAATGCTCTCCACCCGCGAGCGCATGAGCGAGATCCTCGAGCGCCTGAAGGGCGAGGGTTTCGTGCCCTTCATCACGCTGTTCCGTGTCGAGGAAGGCAAGCTGGGCGTGGTGGTGACCTTCATGGCGGTGCTGGAACTGGTGAAGGAGCAACTGGTGGAGCTGGTGCAGAACGAGGCCTTCGCGCCGATCCACGTCCGTGCCCGCAGCGAGGTGCAGGAAGGCGCTGCCCCCGTCGAGGAGGTGCTGGAGGAGGGCGACGAGGATGTCTTCGAGCCCCGCGAGGAGGTGCCGGCTGACCTGACCTTCGAGGACGGCCACTTCGACGAGATCGCCGAGGCCGGCAGCGAGCCGGACGAAGAGCCGGACGAAGAGCCGCTGTGATCCGACAGCGTTGCCCTGGCGCCGCGCTTTGAGTAGTTTTCCCGCCTGTACCGCAACCTTATGACCTGACCCGAGCTTCCCGATGAATCTCTCCGACCCGCAAGAACTGGCGACCCTGCTCGAAGGCATCCTCCTGGCTGCCGGCAAGCCCATGTCGCTGGAGCGTCTCGGCGAGCTGTTCGAGGAAGCCGAGCGCCCCGAGCCGCAGCAGTTCCGCGACGCGCTGGCGGTGCTGGGCCTGTCCTGTGCCGGGCGGGCTTATGAACTGAAGGAAGTTGCCACCGGCTACCGCCTGCAGGTGCGCGAGAAGTTCGCCTCCTGGGTGGGCCGTTTGTGGGAGGAGCGCCCGCAGCGCTATTCCCGCGCGCTGCTGGAGACCCTGGCGCTGATCGCCTACCGCCAGCCCATCACCCGTGGCGAGATCGAGGAAATCCGTGGCGTCGCGGTGAACACCCAGATCGTCAAGACGCTGATGGAGCGCGAGTGGATCCGCATCGTCGGCTACCGTGAAGTCCCCGGCCGCCCGGCCATGCTCGCCACCACCCGGACCTTCCTCGACTACTTCAACCTGAAGAGCCTGGAGGAGTTGCCGCCGCTGGCCGAGCTGAAGCTGATGGAGCCCGAGCCGCAGCCGATCCTCGAGGACATGGCGCCCACCGTCAGCCTGCCCGGCCCCGAGGAGTACGACGAGGACTACATCCCGCCGTCCCTGCAGGCACTGGCCGACCAGGCCGTGCGCGATGCCGGCGAGGAGCCGGAGCCCGCGCCGCCGGAAGAACCGAAGGAAGAAACCAGCTTCCGCAGCCTGCTCGCCGAGCTGGACGAGATGGAGCAGGGCCTGAAGACCGACTTCGACGACCTCATCGACCTTCCGCCGAGTGACGACGAAGACAGCGGCGTGGATGCCGATTTCAGCGGCGTCCACGGCCTGCCCGAAGTCGCGTCCGACGCCGAGGCTGCAGGTGCCGCCGAACCCGGTGCGCCGGCCGAGCCCGCTGCGCAGCCGGAACCGGCGCCCCAGCCGCCGGCCCCCGCGCCGGAAGAAGAGTGGGACGAGGAACGCGCCCTGCGCGAAGCCATGCGCGAGGAAATGGAATTCAACCGGCTCAATCGCGACCATTGAGACCCATTCACCGGCGTTTTCCAGCTGTTCGGTGATTGACTTCCGCCCTCGGCGCGACGACCTTATGTGCCGCGTTCGAAAGGCGCTGGCGACTACACCCGGGGGAGTCGCCGGAATCCCACCTGTTCGATGCCCCTCTAACAACATTCCACAGTGGCCCGGCGCTTCGCGCAGGCTGCTGAGTACCCATATGAAAAGAACTCCAATCAGCCGTATCTGCTGGCTCGGCCTCCTGCTGGGCCTGACCAGCGCTTCGCTTTCCGCCGCCCAGGCGCCTGCCGATGCTCCTGCCGTACCGCTCGCCGGCCAGTCGAAGAACGCCTTCATCGACAGCCTGATGCAGCGCATGACACTGGAAGAGAAGATCGGCCAGCTGCGCCTGGTCAGCGTCGGGCCGGACCATCCCAAGCCGGTACTGCTGAAGGAAATCGCCGAGGGCACCACCGGCGCAGTGTTCAACACCGTGGTCCGTCCGGGCATCCGTGACCTGCAGGACGCGGCCATGAAGAGCCGCCTGAAGATTCCGCTGTTCTTTGCCTACGACGTGGTTCACGGCCACCGCACCGTATTCCCCATCGGCCTGGGGCTGGCGGCAAGCTGGGACCTGGCGGCCATTGAACGCAGCGCCCGCGTCTCGGCCATCGAGGCCAGCGCCGATGGCCTCAACCTGACCTATTCGCCCACCGTCGACATCGCCCGCGATCCACGCTGGGGCCGTGTTTCCGAAGGCTTCGGCGAAGACGCCTGGCTGACCAGCAAGGTCGCCGCCGCAGTGGTCAAGGGCTACCAGGGCAAGGGCCTGAACCAGCCGGAAACCATCATGGCCGGGGTCAAGCACTTCGCCCTGTACGGCGCAGGCGAAGGCGGCCGCGACTACAACACCGTGGACATGAGCCCGCAGCGCATGTTCCAGGACTACCTGCCGCCTTACCGCGCGGCCATCGATGCCGGCGCCGGCGCGGTAATGGTCTCGCTCAACAGCATCAACGGCGTGCCGGCCACCGCCAACACCTGGCTGCTGCAGGACCTGCTGCGCAAGCAGTGGGGTTACAAGGGCCTGACCCTGAGCGACCACGGCGCGGTGCTGGAGCTGATCAAGCACGGCGTGGCCGCCACGGAGCGCGATGCCACCCAGGCAGCGATCAACGCCGGCGTCGAAATGAACATGAACGACGACCTCTACGGCAAGCACATGCCCGAGCTGCTCAAGGCCGGGCTGATCAGTCAGGACGAGATCGACCGTGCCTGCCGCGACGTGCTCGCCGCCAAGTGGGACATGGGCCTGTTCCAGGACCCGTACCGTTATCTGCAGGGCAAGGACCCGGTGGATACCGATGCCGAAGAGCGCCTGCACCGCGCCGACGCCCGCGAGATCGCGCGCAAGGGCATGGTCCTGCTGAAAAACGAGGGTGGCGTGCTGCCGCTCAAGCGCGACGGCGTGATCGCCCTGATCGGCCCGCTGGCCGACAGCAAGCGCGACGTGATGGGCAGCTGGTCCGCCGCCGGCAAGGCCTTCCAGGCCGTGACCGTGCTCGAGGGCATGGGCGCCGCCACCCGTGGCCACGCCGCGCTGCTCTACGCCAAGGGCGCCAACGTCACCGACGATCCGGAGATCGTCAAATACCTCAACGAGTACAGCGACGATGTGAAGGTCGACCCGCGCAGCCCGAAGGCCATGATCGACGAAGCCGTCGAGAAGGCGAAGCAGGCTGACGTGGTGGTGGCCGTGGTCGGCGAATCCCAGGGCATGGCGCACGAGGCGTCGAGCAAGACCAACCTGCACATCGCGCAAAGCCAGATCGAGCTGCTCAAGGCCCTCAAGGCCACCGGCAAACCGCTGGTGCTGGTGCTGATGAACGGCCGGCCGATGGACCTGCGCTGGGAAAGCGCCAACGCCGACGCCGTGCTGGAAACCTGGTTCAGCGGCACCGAAGGCGGCAACGCCATCGCCGACGTGCTGTTCGGCGACTACAACCCGTCGGGCAAGCTGACCATGACCTTCCCGCGCTCGGTGGGCCAGGTGCCGATCTACTACAACCACCTGAACACCGGCCGCCCGTTCGACCACGAGCACCCGAACAAGTACACCTCGCGCTACTTCGACTCGGAGAACGGCCCGCTGTACCCGTTCGGCTACGGCTTGAGCTACACCGACTTCAGCGTCTCCGACGTGAAGCTGTCGGGCAGCAAGCTGAAGAAGGGCGACCAGCTGACCGCCAGCGTCACCGTGAAGAACACCGGCAAGGTCGTCGGCGAAACCACCGTGCAGCTCTACCTGCGCGACGTCGCCGCGTCCATCAGTCGTCCGGTCAAGGAGCTCAAGGGCTTCGAGAAGATCCTGCTGCAGCCGGGCGAGTCGAAGGTGGTGCAGTTCCCGATCCGCGAGGAAGACCTGCGCTTCTACGACAGCCAGCTGCGCTATGCCTCGGAGCCGGGCGAGTTCAAGGTCTACGTCGGCCTGGATTCGGACAACGTGAAGGAACAGAGCTTCACGCTGCTCTAAGCGTTACCCGCTGCTGCAGACGAAAACGCCACAGCTGGTTCAGCCGTGGCGTTTTTCTTTGTCACGCGGCTTTGGCGAGCCGTCGCGATCCCACGCCGATCAGCCAGCGCACTGTGCCCTGTAGCAGAACGGCCAGCAGTGCCGCCTCGGCAAAGCTGGGCAGGATGTCATTGCCTGGCAAACGCAGCGCCAGGCACAGGCAGAAAGCCGCGAAAGCCGGGCGCCCGGTGACCATGCCGCGCAGCAGGGCAATGACGAACCCCGGCCCGTGCAGCCGCTGGGACGACACGCATAGCACGATGGAGAGCAGCGGGAACACTGCCAGCAAGCCACTCCAGCTGGGGCCGGCCCAGCCGGCGAGGGCGGTGACGGCCAGCGTCAGCAGCGCGCCGGCGAGCATGCGCAGGCCCAGCTCGAAGCGGCCCAGTGGAGCGACGGCGGCGCTCAGCTCGGCACGGGGCATGCACAGCTGACTGGTCAACGCGCCCACGGCCGCAGCGAGCAACGCCCATACGGGTGAGGCGGGCAGTTGGGTCAGAGCCCAGCCGGCCACCAGCCAGGCGAGCATGGCGCCGGTCAATGCCAGCAGCCATCCATGGCGCCGACAGATCCAGGCATAGGCGAAGTTGAACGCTTCAGCGGCGAAGATCGCGGCCAGTGCGAGCAGCGCGGCGTGGGCACCGAAGTCGCGGCCGTGCTCCACGGTGATCAGGTAGAGGATCGGCCCCGCGATGGCGGGCAGGGCGGCCAGGCAGCCGGCCACGGCCGGGCCCCACCAGCGCCCGGAGAGCGAGACCAGCAGCAGGAACAGCGGAACGAGGGTGAGCTTGAGGGCGAGCATGGGCGAGGTCGGGCAGCGTGGACGGCGGATTCTAGCAAGGTGCGCACCCTTCGATTGCCAGGGTCGATGGCGCCGATGGGGAAATCGAGTTGGACCTTGGCGCCGCGCGGGTGTCCATTAGTAGAGACCCACTGACATTCATCCAGCCGAAACCACGAGGAAGTCCGTGAAGAGTCCGTGCATCAAGGTCTGCGAGTTCGAAGAAGGTATCTGCCTGGGCTGTGGCCGCAGCCGCGAGGAGATCAAGGCGTGGAAGCGCGTCGATCATCTCGGCCAGGAAGCGATCCGGGCCGAGGCCGACATGCGCCTGCTGGTGCTGGAGGCACAGGGGAAGCGGCTGTATCGCTGAACAGGCCAACCTGGCAGCTCTGTGCCCGGCCTTTCCCTCACCCTGACCCTGGCTGCGCGCCCCGCTCCAGAGGGAGAGGGGACCGTTTGGCGCAGGGAGAGCCAATGGCGCCAGCCGGAACAATCGGCTCCCTCTCCCTCTGGGAGAGGGCTGGGGTGAGGGGCTCTTGCGGGCAGCCGGTACCGTTTACCCCCGTGAGGCAACCATCACCTGCGCCGTATCCAGCATCCGATTGGAAAACCCCCACTCGTTGTCGTACCAGGCCATCACCTTCACCAGCCGCCCATTCACCCGCGTATGGCTGGCATCGAAGATGGCCGAGCGAGGATCGTGATTGAAGTCCACCGAGACCAGCGGCAGGCGGTTGAAGCCGAGGATCGGCGAAAGCTCGCTGGCACGCTCCATCAACTCGTTGATTTCCTGCGCGCTGGTATCGCAGCCGACCTGCACCGTGAGGTCCACCAGCGAAACGTTAATGACGGGAACCCGCACCGCCAGCCCCGTCAGCTTGCCGGCCAGTTCCGGCAGCACCAGGCCCACCGCTTCGGCGGCGCCGGTCCTGGTCGGGATCATCGACTGGGTGGCCGAACGCGCCCGGTACGGGTCGCTGTGGTAGACGTCGGAGAGGCTCTGGTCGTTGGTGTAGGCGTGGATGGTGGTCATCAGGCCGTGCTCGATGCCCAGTTCGCGGTGCAGCACCTGGGCCACCGGCGCCAGGCAGTTGGTCGTGCAGGAGGCGTTGGAGACGATCTGGTGTTCGGCGCGCAGGATGCCTTCGTTGACGCCGAAGACCACCGTGGCGTCGACACCTTGGCCCGGCGCCGAGATCAGCACCTGGCGCGCGCCGGCCTGCAGGTGCGCGGCAGCCTTGTCGCGAGAGGTGAAGTGGCCGGTGCATTCGAGCACGATATCCACCGCCAGCGCCTTCCATGGCAGCTGCGCCGGATCGCGGATGGCCGTGACGGCAATCACGTCGCCCTCTACCCTGAGACTTTCGGCGTCATGTTCGACCTGGCCGGGAAATCGCCCATGCACGCTGTCGAACTGCAGCAGATGGGCGTTGATCGCGGCGTCGCCAAGGTCGTTGATCGCCACCACTTGCAGGTGCTGGCGATAGCCGCCCGAGTAGAGCGCGCGGAGCACGTTCCGACCGATGCGGCCAAATCCGTTGATTGCCAGGCGTATAGTCATTGAGGTCGTCTCTTTTCTTTTGTTGTGGTAAAAACAATTAAATTTCCACGTCGTTGAAAAGTAAACGCCTTGGAATAAACAATTATGTTGTAAAAACAACAACTGATAGTCTGTAGGAGAATGCTGCCATGCACCCCCGTGTGCTTGAAGTCACCCAGCGTATCCAGGCCCGCAGCGCGGCCACGCGACAGCGCTACCTCGACCTGGTCAAGGCTGCCGCCACCAAGGGCCCGCACCGCGGCACGCTGCCCTGCGGCAACCTCGCCCACGGCGTTGCGGCCTGTGGTGATTCCGACAAACAGGCGCTGCGGCTGATGAACCAGGCCAACGTCGCCATCGTCTCCGCGTACAACGACATGCTCTCCGCGCACCAGCCGCTGGAGCGCTTCCCCGAGCTGATCAAGGACGCCCTGCGGCAGATCGGTTCGGTGGGCCAGTTCGCCGGCGGCGTGCCGGCCATGTGCGATGGCGTCACCCAGGGCGAACCGGGCATGGAACTGTCCCTGGCCAGCCGCGACGTGATCGCCATGGGCACCGCCATCGCGCTGTCGCACAACATGTTCGATGCCGCGCTGTGCCTGGGCGTGTGCGACAAGATCGTCCCCGGCCTGCTGATCGGCTCGCTGCGCTTCGGCCACCTGCCGGTGGTGTTCGTGCCCGCCGGCCCCATGCCTACCGGTATCTCCAACAAGGAGAAGGCCGCGGTGCGCCAGTTGTTCGCCGAAGGCAAGGCCACCCGCGAGGAGCTGCTGGCTTCGGAAATGGCCTCCTACCACGCGCCGGGCACTTGCACCTTCTATGGCACCGCCAACACCAACCAGTTGCTGGTGGAAGTGATGGGCCTGCACCTGCCGGGCGCTTCCTTCGTCAACCCGAACACCCCGCTGCGCGATGAGCTGACCCGCGAAGCCGCCCGCCAGGCCGCGCGCCTGACGCCGGAGAACGGCCAGTTCGTGCCCATGGCGGAGATCGTCGACGAGAAGGCCATGGTCAACTCGGTGGTGGCGCTGCTGGCCACCGGCGGCTCCACCAACCACACCCTGCACCTGCTCGCCATCGCCCAGGCGGCCGGCATCCAGCTGACCTGGCAGGACATGGCCGACCTCTCCGAGATCGTGCCGACCCTGGCGCGCATCTATCCCAACGGCCAGGCCGACATCAACCACTTCCAGGCGGCGGGCGGCATGTCCTTCCTGATCCGCCAGCTGCTCGACGGCGGCCTGCTGCACGAAGACGTGCAGACCGTGGTCGGCAAGGGCCTGCGTCGTTATATCCAGGAACCCTTCCTCGATGGCGGCAAGCTGGTCTGGCGCGAAGGTCCGGCGGCGAGCCTGGACGAGAACATCCTGCGCCCCATCGACAAGCCGTTCTCGCCCGAGGGCGGCCTGCGCCTGATGGAGGGCAACCTGGGCCGCGGCGTGATGAAGGTCTCTGCCGTTGCGGTGGAACACCAGGTCGTCGAGGCGCCGGTGCGCATCTTCCATGACCAGTCGAGCCTGGCCGCCGCCTTCAAGGCCGGCGAGCTGGAGCGCGACCTGGTGGCCGTGGTGCGTTTCCAGGGCCCGCGCGCCAATGGCATGCCGGAGCTGCACAAGCTCACGCCGTTCCTCGGCGTGCTGCAGGACCGCGGCTTCAAGGTGGCGCTGGTCACCGACGGGCGCATGTCCGGCGCGTCCGGCAAGGTGCCGGCGGCGATCCATGTGTCCCCCGAAGCGCTCAATGGCGGCCCGCTGGCCAAGCTGCGCGACGGCGATGTGGTACGCGTCGACGGCACCACCGGCGAACTGCGCGTGCTGGTGGATGCGGCGGAATGGGAGGCGCGTCCGCTCGTCGAGACTCCGGCCATTGATAACCTGGGCATGGGCCGCGAGCTGTTCGCCTTCATGCGCAATGCCTTCAGTCCGGCGGAGCAGGGCGCCTGCAGCTTCACGGCTGAACTGAACGGTCCGAGCTGACTGTCGCAGCGCCCCGCGCGCAGGGACTGCCTGTCCATCGCGCGGGGCGTTTTCGGCGCTGGCCTATGCTGGCATGATTCCGCGCCGCACCCTTTCACCCAACTTCCAGGCCCGAGCCCGCAATGAACTCCAACAAAGCTCACTCCGCCTCGAACGGTTTCGCCCTGGTCGGCGACATCGGTGGCACCAATGCCCGCTTCGCCCTGTGGCGCGGTGAAGTCCTCGAATCCATCGAGGTCCTGGCCTGCGCCGACTATCCGCGCCCGGAAGACGCCGTGCGCGATTACCTGCAGCGTGTCGGCCAGCCGCTCTCTTCTGTCGAGAATGTCTGCCTGGCCTGTGCCGGCCCGGTCGGCGCCGGCGACTTCAAGTTCACCAACAACCACTGGGTCATCCAGCGCGATGCCTTCCGCACCGAACTGGGACTGAGCCACCTGCTGCTGGTGAACGACTTCAGCACCATGGCCTGGGCAGCCTCGCGGCTGTCGGAAGAACACCTGGTGCAGGTGCGGCCCGGCAGGGCGCTGGAAGGCCGCGCCAAGCTGATCATCGGTCCGGGCACCGGCCTGGGCGTCGGCAGCCTGATGCCGCTGCCGAACGGTGGCTGGGAAGTGCTGCCCTGCGAAGGTGGCCACGTCGACCTGCCGGTGACCTCCGAGCGCGACTTCGCCCTGTGGCAACTGCTGCGCGAGAAATACGGCCACGTTTCGGCCGAGCGCGTGCTCTCCGGCAGCGGCCTGGAAAACCTCTACCGCATGAGCTGCCAGCTCGATGGCGTGGAACCCAAATGCGCCACTGCCGCCGAGATCGGCGAGCGCGCCATGGCCGGCGACGCCTACGCCGACGCCGTGCTGGAGCACTTCTTCCTGTGGCTGGCGCGGGTCGCTGGCAACGCCGTGCTGACGGTCGGCGCGCTGGGCGGCGTGTACATCACCGGCGGCATCGTCCCGCGCTTCCTCGAACGCTTCCAGCGCAGCGGCTTCGCCGAGGCGTTCCGCACCCGCGGCAAGACCAGCGGGCCTTATCTCGATCCGGTGCCGGTGTGGGTCATGACCGCGGATCATCCGGGGCTGTTCGGCGCCGGCGTGGCCCTGGAACAGGCACTGCGCAACGAAGGCTGATTCACCGCGCCACCGTTGAAAACAACAAGAAAGGACGCCCGAAGTGAACCAGCCTGCCAAATCCATCCTGCTGGTGGACGACGACCAGGAAATCCGCGAGCTGCTGGACACCTACCTGAGCCGCGCCGGTTTCCAGGTGCGCGCCGTCGCCAACGGCGAGGACTTCCGCCGCGCGCTGTGCGATGAGGAGTCCGCCCTGGCGATCCTCGACGTGATGCTGCCCGACGAGGACGGCTTCAGCCTGTGCCGCTGGATCCGCTCGCACCGGCGCCACGCCTGCATGCCGGTGATCATGCTCACCGCCAGTTCCGACGAGGCCGACCGCGTGGTGGGCCTGGAACTGGGTGCCGACGATTACCTCGGCAAACCCTTCAGCCCCCGCGAGCTGCTGGCGCGGATCAAGGCGCTGCTGCGTCGCGCGCAGTTCACCCAGGTGCGCGGCGGCGAAGTCATCGCCTTCGACGACTGGCGGCTGGATACCATCAGCCACCGGCTGTTCCACGAGGACGGCGAGGAGCACTTCCTTAGTGGCGCCGACTTTGCGCTGCTCAAGCTGTTCCTCGACAACCCCCGGCAGATTCTCGACCGCGACACCATCGCCAGCGCCACCCGTGGCCGCGAGGTGATGCCGCTGGAGCGCATCGTCGACATGGCCGTCTCGCGCCTGCGCCAACGCCTGCGCGATACCGATAAACCGGCGCGGCTGATCCAGACCGTGCGCGGCAGCGGTTACCTGCTGGCCGCCCAGGTTCGCCCGCACCTCGCCGGCCATGAGTGAGCGCCGCCGCTGGGCCCTGGTACCGCGCTCGCTGCTCGGCCGCATGCTGCTGCTCACCCTGCTGGCGGTACTGCTCGCCCAGGGGCTGTCGAGCCTGTTCTGGATATCCCACCTGCGCAGCAGCCAGCGCGACGGCCTGCTCACCAGCTCGCGCAGCCTGGCCTATTCCATGGCCGCCAGCGTCAGTTACTTCCGCTCGCTGCCCATCGGCTACCGCCCGCTGGTGCTGGACCAGTTGCGCAGCATGGGCGGCACGCGCTTCTTCGTCTCGCTCAACGAGCGGCCGCTGAACCTGCGCGCGCTGCCCGATACGACGAACAAGCAGGCGGTGATCGACATCGTGCAGGACGTGCTGCACCAGAAGCTGGGCAAGGACGTGGAGCTGCAGGTGGAGTTCGTCAGCCCCGACGATCTGCGGTTGTTCAATGGCGAGCTGAAGCTGGAGGAGCTGCCGCGCTCCTGGGCGCACTACGCACTGACCCTGGAGCCGGTGAACCCGCCGGTGCTGGTCACGCAGATCCGCATCGGCGAGAGCGAATGGCTGTACATCGCCAGCCTGATGCCGGCGCCCTACGTCACCCTGGAGCCCGAAGGCCTGCCGCCGCAGCAGATCATCTCCATCGCCTTCACCAGTCTGCTGTTGCTGCTGTTCACCGGCTTGCTGGTGCACTGGCAGAGCCGCCCGCTCAAGCGCCTCGCCCGCGCCGCCCGCGACATTGCCCTGGGCGGCCAGGACCAGCCGCTGGAGGAGAACGGGGCGAGCGAACTGGTGGAAGTCTCACGGGCTTTCAACACCATGCGCGAGCGCATCGACCGCTACGTCAACGAGCGTGGCCAGCTGTTCAGCGGTATCTCCCACGACCTGCGCACGCCGATCACCCGCTTGCGCCTGCGGGTCGAATTGCTGGAAGACGAGCCGGCGCGGGACAAGTTCAGCCACGACCTCGACGAACTGGAACTGCTGGTGAAGGGCGCGCTGCAATGCGTGAAGGACACCGACATCCACGAGAATATCGAGCCGGTAGACCTCAACCAGCTGCTGCAGTACATCGCCGGTCCCTACCTAGCCGATGGCCGGGTTCAGGTCATCGGCGCGGCGCGCGAGCCCTATCCCGGCAAGCCGCTGGCGCTCAAGCGCTGCATCGGCAACCTGCTGGACAACGCGTTGAAGTACGGCGAGCGCGCGCAGTTGAGTATCGAGGACGATGCCGATGCCGTGGTGCTGCACGTCGACGACCAGGGCCCCGGCGTGCCGGAGCAACGCCTGGAGAAGGTCTTCGAGCCGCGCTTCCGGCTGTCCGAACGGGGCCAGGGCTACGGCCTTGGCTTGGGCATCGCACGCAACATCGCCCACACCCACGGTGGCGAAGTCACCCTGCAGAACCGCCGCGAGGGCGGGTTGCGGGTGACGTTGCGGTTACCGAGGTTGGAGGTGGAGTAAGGCGCCTCTTGCTCCCGGCAACTTTCCCAATGAACACCTGCCCAATGTCACCACCCCGTGACAATCGAAGATCGCTTCGTTACCCGGAGAGCGGAATGCCTTGGATAGACTCGGACCATCGCAAGCGCAGACTTGCCTCCAATAACAAGAACAAGGTGCTCCCCATGAATGCGATCCGTCGCCTGTCGGCCGCCATCTGTCTTTCCTCTTTCTGTCTCTCCCCGATGCTGGCCCACGCCGGTGAAGTCGAAGTGCTGCACTGGTGGACTTCCCCCGGCGAGAAGCGCGCCGCCGAAACCCTGAAGAAACTCGTCGAGGCCAAGGGCCACACCTGGAAGGACTTTGCCGTCGCCGGGGGCGGCGGTGAAGCCGCCATGACCGTGCTGAAGACCCGCGCCGTCTCCGGCAATCCGCCGGCCGCCGCGCAGATCAAGGGGCCGGACATCCAGGAATGGGGCGAACTCGGTCTGCTCGCCGACCTCAACGACGTCGCTGCCGAAGGCAAGTGGGACCAACTGCTGCCGCCGCAGGTGGCGCAGATCATGAAGTACAAGGGCGACTACGTGGCCGTGCCGGTCAACGTGCACCGGGTCAACTGGCTGTACATCAACCCGGAAGTCTTCAAGAAGGCCGGCGCCACGCCGCCGACCACCCTGGACGAGCTCTTCGCCGCCGCCGACAAGCTCAAGGCTGCCGGCTTCACGGCGCTCGCCCACGGCAGCCAGCCCTGGCAGGACGGCACGCTGTTCGAGAACCTGGTGCTGAGCAAGATGGGCCCCGAAGGCTACCGCAAGGCCTTCGTCGAGCAGGACAAGGCGACGCTGACCGGCGCGCAGATGGCCGACGTCTTCGCCGCGCTGAAGAAGCTGCACAGCTACGTTGACGCCGACGCTGCCGGCCGCGAATGGAACGTCGCCACCGGCATGGTGATCAACGGCAAGGCCGGCATGCAGATCATGGGCGACTGGGCCAAGAGCGAGTTCACTGCCGCCGGCAAGGTGGCGGGCAAGGACTACCAGTGCCTGCCGTTCCCCGGCACGCAGAAGGCTTTCGACTACAACATCGATTCCCTGGTGATGTTCAAGCTGAGCAACGCCGAGAACCGCAAGGCCCAGGAAGACCTCGCTCGCGCGGTGCTCGACCCGGCGTTCCAGAAGGACTTCAGCCTGAACAAGGGCTCGATCCCGGTGCGCCTGGACGTCGACATGACGTCCTTCGACGCCTGCGCCCAGCAGTCCATGAAGGACTTCAAGGCCGCCTCCGCCGACGGCAACCTGGTGCCGAGCATGGCCCACAGCATGGCCGCCTCCAGCTACGTGCAGGGCGCGATCTTCGACGTGGTCACCAACTTCTTCAACGACCCCGCCGCCGATCCGCAGAAGGCCGCGCAGCAACTGGGCGCCGCTATCCAGGCCGCCGCGCAGTAACGCGCTCGCCGGCTCCGTGACGGAGCCGGCTTCCTGATTCCCCAGAACGACTCCGGGCCGTCACGGCAGCCCGGGTGGGCTCACTCATCCTCGAGAAAGCAGATGGCGACCCGATCCCCGACTTTCACTCCCGCCGCCGCGCCTCGGGCTTCGCTGCTCGACGGCCTGCAGGCCTGGCTGCCGAAGCTGGTGCTGGCCCCGAGCATGCTCGTGGTGCTGGTCTGCGTGTACGGCTACATCGGCTGGACGCTGCTGCTGTCCTTCACCAATTCGCGCTTCATGCCGGCGTACGGCTGGGCGGGCCTGAGCCAGTACCTGCGCCTGTGGGACAACGACCGCTGGTGGGTGGCGAGCAAGAACCTGCTGCTGTTCGGCGGCCTGTTCATCGGTATCTGCCTGGTGCTCGGCGTCTTCCTCGCCGTGCTGCTGGACCAGCGCATCCGCCGCGAAGGCTTCATCCGCACCGTCTACCTGTACCCCATGGCACTGTCGATGATCGTCACCGGCACCGCCTGGAAGTGGCTGCTCAATCCCGGCCTGGGCCTGGACAAGCTGCTGCGCGACTGGGGCTGGACCGGCTTTCGCTTCGACTGGCTGGTGGACCCGGAGCGGGTCGTCTACTGCCTGGTGATCGCCGCCGTGTGGCAGGCCTCGGGTTTCGTCATGGCGCTGTTCCTCGCCGGCCTGCGCGGGGTCGACCCGGCCATTGTGCGCGCCGCCCAGGTGGACGGTGCGAGCCTGCCGACCATCTACCTGCGCATCGTGCTGCCGAGCCTGCGCCCGGTGTTCTTCAGTGCGCTGATGATCCTCGCGCACATCGCCATCAAGAGCTTCGACCTGGTCGCCGCGATGACCGCCGGCGGCCCCGGCTACTCCTCCGACCTGCCGGCGATGTTCATGTATGCCCACACCTTCACCCGCGGCCAGATGGGCCTGGGCGCGGCCAGCGCGATGCTGATGCTGGGCGCCGTGCTGGCCATCGTCGTGCCCTACCTGTACTCGGAACTGCGGGGCAAGCGCCATGATTAACGCGACCCTCAAACCCGCCTTCAGCTTCAGCCGGCTGGCGGTGCACGCAACCCTCTGGGGCGCCGTGGCGCTGTATGTGATCCCGCTGCTGGTGATGCTGCTGACCAGCTTCAAGTCGCCCGAGGACATCCGCACCAGCAACCTGCTGGCGCTGCCGGACGTATTCACCGCAATCGGCTGGGTGAAGGCCTGGAGCGCGGTGGGCGACTACTTCTGGAACTCGGTGAAGATCACCGTGCCGGGCGTGCTGATCTCCACCTTCATCGGCGCCATGAACGGCTACGTGCTGTCGATGTGGCGCTTCCGCGGCTCGCAGCTGTTCTTCGGCGCGCTGCTGTTCGGCTGCTTCCTGCCGTTCCAGGTGATCCTCCTGCCGATGTCCTTCACCCTCGGCAAGCTCGGCCTGGCCAACACCACCACCGGGCTGGTGATGGTCCACTGCATCTACGGGCTGGCCTTCACCACGCTGTTCTTCCGCAATTACTTCGTGGCGATTCCCGATGCCCTGGTGAAGGCCGCACGCCTGGATGGTGCGGGGTTCTTCACCATCTTCCTGCGCATCCTGATGCCCATGTCCACGCCCATCGTGATGGTCTGCCTGATCTGGCAGTTCACCCAGATCTGGAACGACTTCCTGTTCGGTGTGGTGTTCGCCAGCGGCGACGCGCAGCCCATCACCGTGGCGCTGAACAACCTGGTGAACATCAGCACCGGGGTCAAGGAATACAACGTCGACATGGCCGCCGCGATGATCGCGGCGCTGCCCACGCTGGTGGTCTACGTACTGGCCGGCAAGTACTTCGTGCGCGGGCTGACTGCCGGCGCGGTCAAAGGTTGAGGTAAGCCCAAGATGTCCACACTCGAACTGCACAACCTGCACAAGTCCTACGGCAACGGTCTGGCCGACACGCTGAAGTCGATCAACCTGTCGATCGACTCGGGCGAATTCCTGATCCTGGTCGGCCCCTCCGGCTGCGGCAAGTCCACTTTGATGAACTGCATCGCCGGCCTGGAGAACGTCACCGGCGGCGCGATCCTGGTCGATGGCCAGGACATCAGCGGGATGAGCCCGAAGGATCGCGACATCGCCATGGTGTTCCAGTCCTATGCGCTGTACCCGACCATGAGCGTGCGCGAGAACATCGCCTTCGGCCTGAAGATCCGCAAGCTGCCCAGGGCGGAAATCGACGCCGAAGTGGCACGGGTCTCCAAGCTGCTGCAGATCGAGCACCTGCTCGAACGCAAGCCCTCGCAGCTCTCCGGCGGCCAGCAGCAGCGCGTGGCCATGGGCCGGGCGCTGGCGCGGCGGCCGAAGATCTACCTGTTCGACGAACCGCTGTCGAACCTCGACGCCAAGCTGCGCGTGGAGATGCGTACCGAGATCAAGCTGATGCACCAGCGCCTGAAGACCACCACGGTCTACGTGACCCACGACCAGATCGAGGCCATGACCCTGGGCGACAAGGTGGCGGTGATGAAGGACGGCATCGTCCAGCAGTTCGGCACGCCGCAGCAGATCTACAACGATCCGGCGAATCTGTTCGTTGCCAGCTTCATCGGCTCGCCGCCGATGAACTTCATTCCGCTCAAGGTGCAGCAGCAGGGCGGCCGCCTGGTCGGCTTGCTGGACAGCGGCCAGGACCGCTGCGAGCTGCCGCTGCAACTGGACGCCGGGCTGGCCGAGGGGCGCGAGCTGATCCTCGGCGTGCGCCCGGAACAGGTGCAACTGGCCACCGATGGCGGCAACGGGCCGAGCGACCTGCGCACCGAGGTCGAAGTGGTCGAGCCCACCGGGCCGGACACCCTGGTCTTCGTCACGCTCAACGGCGCCAAGGTCTGCTGCCGCCTCGCGCCGGACCAGTCGCCGCAACCGGGCTCGTCGCTGCAACTGCGCTTCGATCCGTCCCGTGCGCTGCTGTTCGACGCGCAGAGCGGCGAGCGCCTGCGCGCCGAGCCGCGCGGCGACGGCGCGAACAAGGTGACGCCGCTGGCCCGACAGAAGCATTCCTGAAACACCCCCTGCCTGTAACTACGCTAGAAACCAAGACAACGAGGATGCTGGAGATGCACAAGAACAAGAATACCCGGCCAATCGCCCGTACCCTGGGCTGCGTGATCGCCCTGGGTGGCGCCTGCGCGGGACACGTCCAGGCCGCCGATGCCTTCTCATCCGAGTCCAGGTGGGGCCTGGGCGACTGGGGCGGCAAGCGCACCGAGCTGCTGGAGAAGGGCTACGACTTCAAGCTCGACTACGTCGGCGAGGCCGCCAGCAACCTGGGCGGCGGTTACGACCAGCACACCACCGCACGCTACTCCGACCAGTTCGCCCTCGGCACCCACCTGGACCTGCAGAAAATCCTCGGCTGGGACGCCACCGAGTTCCAGCTGACGGTCACCGAGCGCAGCGGCCGCAACCTCTCCAACGACCGCATCAGCGACCCGCGCGCCGGGCAGTTCAGCTCCGTGCAGGAAGTCTGGGGCCGGGGCCAGACCTGGCGCCTGACGCAGATGTGGATCAAGCAGCAGTACTTCGACGGCGCGCTGGACGTGAAGGTCGGCCGTTTCGGCGAGGGCGAGGACTTCAACAGCTTCCCCTGCGACTTCCAGAACCTGGCCTTCTGTGGCTCGCAGGTGGGCAACTGGGTGGGCGGCATCTGGTACAACTGGCCGGTCAGCCAGTGGGCCGCCCGCGTGAAGTGGAACTTCAACGATGAGTGGTACGCGCAGGTAGGCGCCTACAACCAGAACCCGTCGAACCTGGAAACCGGCAACGGCTTCAAGCTCAACGGCAGCGGCACCAAGGGCACCATCCTGCCGGTGGAGCTGGTGTGGATGCCGAAAGTCGGTGCTGCTCAGCTGCCGGGTGAGTACCGCCTGGGCTACTACTACAGCACCGCCGAGGCCGACGACGTGTACGACGACGTCAACGGCAACCCGCAGGCGCTCACCGGCGAGCCTGCCAAGACCCACAGCGGCAAGCACGGCTGGTGGGTGGTGGCGCAGCAGCAGGTCACCGCGCACAACGGCGACGCCTCCCGCGGCCTGAGCCTGTTCGCCAACTTCACGGTGCACGACAAGGCCACCAATACCGTCGACAACTACCAGCAGCTCGGTGTCGTCTACAAAGGCCCGTTCGACGCGCGGCCCAAGGACGACATCGGCTTCGGCGTGGCGCGCATCCACGTCAACGACGACGTGCAGGACCGCCAGCGCCTGGTGAACCAGGTCAACGGCATCGACGACTACGACAACCCGCTGTACCAGCCCATCCAGGACACCGAGTACAACGCCGAGCTGTACTACGGCGTGCATGTGACCAATTGGCTCACCGTGCGCCCGAACCTGCAGTACATCCGCCATCCGGGCGGCGTGGACGAGGTGAACAACGCCGTGGTGGCCGGCCTGAAGATCCAGTCCAGCTTCTGATTGCTCCCCGGTGCGAACCTGGCCCGTCCTTGTGACGGGCCTTTTTTGTCTGCTCCGGGCGGTGTGTTGGGTGGTTCCTCGGCTGCTTTTTGTAGGAGCGAGCTTGCTCGCGAATACCCTGGGGCTCCGGTGTCAGGCGGTTCGCGAGCAAGCTTGCTCCTACAGAGGCCAGAAGTGGGCAGACCCGGAGCGGGTGAGGAACCGTTTTTCATTGGCGCAAGCGCTGCGCGTGACTAGGCTTTGCGGTTAGAATCGCGGCCTTTTCTGTAAGATGTAGTGAAACTACAGAGAACTTCACGCCCCGGAATGTCCGGGCAGGGATTGGATCAGGACATCCGGACAATGCTCGAGCATCCGCTGCAGCGTTTTTTTCATTCCATGCGGGCCAAGCGGCCCTTCGACTGGGTGCGCTTCCAGCGTCGCGACCTGCTGCTCATCGATCACCCGCAATGCCAGGCGGTGTTCAGCCGCCAGGGCGCGCAACTGCTGCACTTCCAGCCGCGCGGCGCACGCCCGCTGTTGTGGTGCTCCAGCCAGTGGCCGAGCCTGAGCACGGCACCGATCCGTGGCGGTATCCCGGTCTGCTGGCCGTGGTTCGGCAGCCATCCCACCGAGGCCGACTGGCCCCAGCATGGCTGGGCGCGCCAGCGCGAGTGGCGCATGCTCGACGCCTGGGCCGATGATCAGAAGGCGGTCGTCAGCTGGCAGCTGGATATCGAGGACTGGCACGTACGCCTGGAAGCGCGCCTGGGCCAGGACCTGGACATCGAACTTTCCAGCTACCACGAGGATGACAGCGACTGCCTCTTCAGCTTCGCCCTGCAGCCTTACTGGCGCGTGGGTTCGCTGCGTCGCTCGGTGGTCCACGGCATGGAGCTGGACGGTAAGGCCAGCGGCCTGCCCAATACCTGGGCGCCGCGTGGTGCGGTCAAGCAGGTGCTCTACAACACCGGTTCCCTGGTGCTGGAAGATGCCGGCTGGCAGCGCCGCCTGCGCATCGACAAGAACACCAGCGCCGGCAGTGTCATCTGGCATCCGGGCAGCCGCGCGGTGGAACAGGTGGAGCCGGGCGAAGCGGAACGCTTCCTGTGCATCGGCGCTGCCGGCTATCGCGCGGGCGGGCTGATCCTCGCCCAGGGCGAGCGCATGCTGCTGAACCTGCGGGCCGGGCTTGTCTGATTGGCGGTGAGCGGACGGCCCCTCACCGAGGCCATCCGCAAGACGAGGGGATTACCCTCAGGACGGTTGTTGCGGAGTACCCAGCAGCGACTTGCCGGTTTTCTTCTGCCTCTTGGCCATGCGTTTTTCATGCGCGGTTTTCAGCGGCTTCTTCTTCGCTTGTTTCTTCGCGTCGAGACCTTTCACGAGCCTGTCCTCCAGGGGACGCCCTCGGGCCGAGAGCTGACAGCTTCAGCATAGTCCCGCTGCGCACGGTCGCTCAGCCGGCGGTCAGGCGCTCCAGTTCGCGGCGTACCATGTTGGCGTAAGGCGCCGGGCTCAGGCGGTACAGCTCGCCGGCCACCCAGGGCAGCCAGCGGGCGCCGAGGTTGTCGCGCTCGGCCAGCAGGCGCCGGGCTTCGGCCTCGGCGCGCTGGGCGTGTTGCTGGTGGTAGTCGGCACGGCTCATCGGTGGCTCTTGGGTGCAGCGTCAGGTCTTCGCGCAGCTCAGGGTCTGCGGGTCGATGGTGATGCTCGCCAGCGGCTTGGCGTCGCTGCCGGCGTATTCGTGGGTGACGCTCAGGTGATGCTCGCGGAAGCGCTGCAGCAGGTCCGGCTGTTCGCAGGTAGTGCCTTCGAGCTGCTTCTTCAGGCCGTTCTCGAACTTGGCGCGGGCGCCCAGGTCCATGGCGTCCAGGCGCAGGTTGGAGATGGCGTAGCGGTAATACAGCATCTTCTTCGCCGGGTCGAGCTGCACGCTGTTGAGGGTGGTCACCTTGTCCACCTGGCGCGGCAGGTTGGCCTTGGTCACCTGGTCGAAATAGTCCGCCGATTCCTTGAGGAATTTCGCCTCGTCGGCGGAGTCATCGGCGTGGACGGCAAGGCTGGTGAGCAACAGCAAGGGCAGGGCGAGACGGGCAAACGGCATGGGAGATTCCTGTACGGCTGATGGGGGCGGAGATGCAGGCTCAGTAGGTGCGACAGCCAGGGTATGGCCGGGTTCGATCGAGTGTGCAGTGGCTGCACGCTCATGGTCTGTGAGTGTAGAGCACCGCCAGCCGCTGGCCGCTCGCGGGACGATTCTTTTGCAGGTAGGCTTGCGACCGGTCGTTCCCCACCATTTCCGCAGGTCTGCAGTCCCGCCATGATCGAACTCACCCAGCTCGACCTCCGCACCGATCCCGCCGCGCAACGCGTGGCGAAGGATGAAACCGTCACCGTCGAATTCGCCGTCGCGCCGGGCGAGTTGATGAGCCTCGAAGGGCCGAACCGCTACGCTATCGGTGACGCGATCATCAGCAGCGCCACGGGGGAGAGTTGGGTCGTTTCCCGCGAGCGTTTCGACCCGAAATACCTGCCCGCCGACGCGGCACTCACGCACGGGCACCCCGGTGCCTACCGCAACCGTCCCAGCGTGGTGCTGGCCCGGTGCATGGACCAGCCCTTCACGCTGCTGCGCTCGGCAGGTGGCGACCGCCTCACCGGCGCCGCGGGCGACTGGGTCATGCAATACGCGCCCGGCGACTACGGCGTGGTGAAGGCAGAGCGTTTCGCCAAGGTCTATCGGCTGGCCGACTGAAACCTTTTCGCTCTGGCATCCCGGCCCCGCCAGCGGCTATGGTCTGTGCTGGCGGGCGCTCTGCGTCGCGCATTTCTTGCAACTTTTCCGGCGTTGCGCAGGTCCACCCTGCAGTTGCCGGCAGGTGGAGCGCTCATCGGGAGGACGGTGCGGGATGCGATTCATGGACATGCGCGGGCTCAGTCTGGGGCCCTGGAAGCTGATCAGCCTGACGCTGAAGGAATTCCTCGAAGACGAGATGCCCACCTACGCCGCTGCGCTGGCTTACCAGGGGCTGTTCTCGCTGTTTCCCTTCCTGCTGTTCCTCATTGCGCTGCTGGGCTTCCTGCACCTGCCCGAGTTCTTCGACTTCCTCCGCCAACAGGCCAACTACGTGCTGCCCGCCCAGGCGCTGGACCAGGTCAACCCGGTCATCGACCAATTGCAGCAGCGCCAGGGCGGCCTGCTGTCCATCGGTATCGTGGTGGCGCTGTGGTCGTCCTCGGCGGCGGTGCGCTCGCTGATGATCGCGCTCAATGCCGCCTACGACGTGCGTGAGGCGCGCCCGGCGTGGAAGCGCATCCCGCTGTCGCTGTTCTACACCTTCGGCCTGGTGGCCATGCTGATGCTGATCGCCGCGCTGATGATCCTCGGGCCCCAGGTGATGGGTTGGATTGCCGCCCAGGTGGGGCTGGAGGACTTCGTGGTGATCCTCTGGAGCATCCTGCGCTGGCCGGTGATCGTGCTGCTGATGATGATGGCGGTGGCGATCATCTACTACGTCACGCCCAACGTGCAGCAGAAGTTCCGCTTCATCACGCCCGGGTCGGTGCTCGCCGTGGTGCTGTGGATATCGGCGTCCCTGGGGTTCGGCTACTACGTGAAGAACTTCGCCGACTACAACGCCATGTACGGCAGTGTCGGCGCGATCATCGTGCTGCTGCTGTACTTCTACATCTCGTCGGCGGTACTGCTGCTGGGAGCAGAGCTGAATGCGGTGATCGAGCACCACCTGCCTCACGGCAAGGGGGAGGGCGAGCGCACCTTCGACCAGGCCGAGCCGGCACCGGACGAGGGCTAGGGCTAGGGCTGGGCAGGCTGGCCGGCGACGGCGGGCGGTTCGCTGAGCAGGGCATCGACCAGCGCGCTGGCCTTCTCGAAGGACGGGTAGCCGCTCTTGGCGACGTCGAGGTTGGCGTAGTCCTCCAGGTACTGCTGGGCCTTCTGCGGGTCGGCCTGCTCGACGAGGAAGGGCTCGGACCAGATCTTGTACAGCAGCGCCACCGCGTACGGTTGGCCGGCGTCGGCGGCCTTGCCCAGCAGCGCCAGCACTTCGTCCACCTGCGGGCCCTCCTTGATCTTCAGCAGTGCCATGTAGAAGCTCGCCTCGCCGCGCTCGTCCTTCTCCTGGGAGCGCGTCAGCAGGGCCTCGGCCAGCTCGTAGTTGGCCAGGTCGCCGGTGGCGATCAGCAGCTTCGCCTGCAGCATGTCGTTCTGGTAGAGCAGGCGTTCCTGGCGGCAGGCCTCGCCGCTCAGCGGCTCGTCGCAAGGGTTGCCGGCGGGCGTGGAGCAGCCGGCCAGCAGCACTGGCAGGGCCAGGGCGGCCAGCAGGTAAGGTGTGTGTGGCTTGCCCATGCAAGTCCCTCGGGGGCGAGTGTCAGGGTTCGACCGGCCGGCGGGCGCGCCGGTTCGGTTCAATGGCGAAAAGCATAGTCGCTGCGCTACACGGAGAACCGCGCAGGGCGCTCAGAGGGCTTCGAAGCCGGGCAGGTGCGGCAGGCGCTCGATGAGGAAGTCGATCAGCGCGCGGGTCCGGGCCGGCAGAAAACGGCGCGAAGGATACAGCAGACTGGCCTCCTGGGCAGGCCCGCGCCAATCCGCAAGGAGGCGCTGCAGGCTGCCGTCGGCCAGCAGGTCGGCCACCAGCCAGGCCGGCGTCAGGCCGAAGCCGGCGCCCAGGCAGTAGCTCTCGCGGATCGCCAGGGAGCTGTTCGCCGTGTAGCGGCTGCGCGTGGCGAGGCTCAGCTCTCGGCCATCGGCATGGCGCAGCAGGAGGTTCTGCCCGGCATCCAGCCAGGCGAAGCGCAGGTAATCGGCTGGCGGCAGGTCTTGGGGACTGTTCAGTGCTGGCACGCGTGATATCCAGGCCGGCGCCGCGACCAGATAGCGTGGCGAGCGGGCCAGCGGACGGGCGATCAGCTGTTCCGGCAGTTCGCCGCCCAGGCGCAGGGCGAGGTCGATGCCTTCTTCGGTGAGGTCGACGAAGCGGTCGTTGAGCAGCAATTCCACCTCCACGTCCGGGTGCAGCTGCATGAACTCCAGCAACAGCGCGTTCAGCCGCAGCACGCCCAGGCTCACCGGCGCGCTGACCCGCAGGCGGCCGCGCACCTGTTCGGTCTCGCCACGGGCCTGGCTGACGCCCTCGGCGTAGCTTTCCAGTGTCTGCCGCGCATGCTCGTAGAAGCGCCGGCCCTGCTCGGTGGGTTGTACGCGGGTGGTGCTGCGGATCAGCAACTGCGCACCGACCTGGCGCTCCAGCGCCGCCATGGTCTTGCTCACCGTCGGCTGGCTGCTGCCGGACTCGCGGGCGACGGCGGAAAGGCTGCCCAGCTCCACGGCGCGAACGAAACAGTGCAACGCCTTGAGAGTATCCATGTCCTATTCGTTTATCGAATGACGGGTCTGCAAATATGCCGTCTACCGCCGTGAATGGGAATGGCGGAGCCTGTGGCCAACCCCTTCACCGATTTCGAGGAATGCCATGAACAGATTGTTGCTCGCTGCCCTGATTGCCCTTGTCCTGCCGCTGGCGCAGGCGGATGAAGGGCATTGGCAGGCCACCTGGAGCGCCAGCCCGCAACGCACCTGGGGCAAGGAGGTGCCGCTGCCGCTGGGCGTACCGACGCAGATCGGCAACCAGACGCTGCGGCAGACCGTGAAGGTCAGCCTCGGCGGCCAGCGTGTGCGCATTGCGCTGTCCAACGCCTATGGCAGCCAGCCGGTGGCGATCGGCGGGGCGGCCGTGGCACTGGCTGCACCGGCCGGGCGGCTTGGCGGCCCCAGCCATCGGCTGACTTTCGCCGGCCAGCCCACGGCGTATATCGCGCCGGGCGCCGAGCTGCTGAGCGATCCGCTGGACCTCGCCGTCCCGGCGCTGGGCGAACTGGCGGTGTCGATCTATCTGCCGCAGCCGACCGCCATCGAAACCTTCCATTGGGACGGCAAGCAGCGCGTCCATGGCGGGCTGGGCGAACAACTCGACACAACGTTCCTGCCGGTGGACGGCAAGATGGAAGCGCGGCTGTTCCTCGCCGATGTGCTGGTGGAAAACCCCGAGCCGCGGCCGGTGGTGGCGGTGCTGGGGGACTCGATCACCGATGGCCGTGGCGCCAGCCTGGACGGCAACCAGCGCTGGCCGGACCTGCTGGCGCAGCGGCTGGCAGCGCGCGGCGTGGGAGTGATCAATGCCGGCATTTCCGGCGGGCGGCTGCTCTCCGACGGCATGGGGCAGAGCGCCCTGGCGCGCTTCCAGCGCGACGCACTGGGCAAGCCGGGCGTGCAGGCGGCCATCGTGTTGCTGGGCATCAACGATATCTCCTGGCCCGGCAGTACCTTCGCGCCGAACAACTCGCTGGTGCAGTACCAGGACCTGGTCGCCGGTTACCGGCAGCTCATTGCCCAGGCCCATGTGCGCGGCGTGCGTATCGTCGGCGCGACCATCCTGCCATTCGAGCGCGCCCTCAGCGGCTCACCGATAGAGAACTACCACGCGGCCAACAAGGAAGCGCTGCGCCAGCGGGTAAACCAGTGGATTCGCCAGAGCGGGGAATTCGATGCGGTGGTGGACCTGGACGCGCACCTGCGCGACCCCGCTCACCCGCTGCGACTGCTACCGGCCTACGACAGCGGCGACCACCTGCACCCCGGCGATGCGGGGAACCGGGCGATGGCGGAGAGCGTCGATATCGACGCATTGCTGAAGGGGATGTGATGCCTTCAGCGAGGCTGGGAGTGGCCGGGAAGCGATCGCAGACGGAGTCCGTTCCTACAAGATGCCTCTGTGCGTGCGTCGGCCCTCACCCTAACCCTCTCCCGGGGGGAGAGGGGACCGTACGGTGCAGGATAAAATCTTCGCGTCAGCCGGTTCGGACTGCCCCCTCTCCCTGAGGGAGAGGGCTGGGGTGAGGGGAATGCATCGCTACGGACTTCCTCGAAGAAGACAATTGTTTCTGCTTTATTGGCAAGAGGCGGCGTAGGAGCGAACTCTGTCCGCGATTGGCCATGTTTTCGCACATTCGGAGCCGGCGCGTTCAGCTACCGAATACCGTCCCCACGCCGTCGGCATCCATCCCGCGCTCCAGCTTGATCTTCAGTGCAAGGTCAGTACGCGAATCGGCGAACTTCAGTGCGTCGGCCACGCTCACGCGGCCTTCCTCCAGCAGCTTGTAGAGGCTCTGGTCGAAGCTCTGCATGCCGCTCTCCAGTGCGCGTTCCACGGCGCCCTTGAGCTCGGGCAGTTCGTCGCGCTGGATGATGCCGCGAATGTGCGGCGTGCCCAGCACCAGTTCCACCGCCACGGCGCGGCGCTGATGGGTGCCGGGCACCAGGCGCTGGCCGACCAGGGCCAGGATGTTCTGCGACAGGTCGGCCAGCACCTGCGGGCGCGCCTCGTCGGGGAAGAAGCGGGTGATGCGCTCGATGGCGTGACGGCAACTGGTGCCGTGCAGGGTGGCGACGCACAGGTGGCCAGTTTCGGCATAGTGCAGTGCATGCTGCATGGTGGCGGCGTCGCGGATCTCGCCGAGCATGATCACGTCCGGCGCCTCGCGCAGCACGTTGCGCAGGGCGTCCTCGTAACTGTGGGTGTCCAGGCCGACCTCGCGCTGGTCGATGATCGACTTCTTGTGCGTATGAAGAAATTCGATCGGGTCCTCGATACAGACGATGTGACCGGAGCGGTGGCGGTTGCGGAAGTCCAGCATGCTCGCCAGGGTCGTCGACTTGCCCGCGCCCGCCGCGCCGATCACCAGGATCAGCCCGCGGTCCTGCATCGCCAGCTTGTCGAGGATCGACGGCAGGCCCAGCGAGGTGACGTCGGGAATCACCTGCTTGATCAAGCGCACCACCATCGCCACTTCGCCGCGCTGGTAGTAGATATTCGCGCGGAAGCGCCCGACGTCCGGCACGCTCAGCGCCAGGTTCATCTCCAGGTCGCGTTCGAAGTCCTGCACCTGGGCCGGCGACATCAGCTGCCACGCCAGGGTCTTCACTTCACCGGGCTGCAGCACGCGATCGTCTGCCGGCTGGCTATGGCCTTCGGCCTTCAGGTGCGGTGGCGCGCCGACGCTGAAGAACATGTCCGAGCCACCGCGCTCGGGCAGCAGGCGCAGATACTGGATGACGTCGGGGAGGGGCGTGTCGCTCATGGGTTCGTCCTTGGATGGCGAGAGGTCGCATCTGCATTGAGCCTAGCTGCAATGCCGGACGGGAGACTAGGGGAGGCTGCGGCAAGCCGTGTTGACGTGCCGCAGGCAAGCGCATCAGGTCGACAGCTGGTTGGCGAACTGGCCCACGGCGTTGACCACGCGCTGGGCGCTGTCCTGGATCTCGATGATCACCGTGCCAGCCTGGCCGGACAGCTCCAGGCCCAGTTCGGCCTGCTGCTTGCCGCGGTCGATCATGGCCACGGCCTGGCCTGCCAGGTGCTGGTTCTGCTCCACCACGCGGGTGATTTCCTCGGTGGCGGCACTGGTGCGCGAGGCAAGCTGGCGTACTTCGTCGGCGACCACCGCGAAGCCGCGGCCCTGGTCGCCCGCGCGGGCTGCCTCGATGGCGGCGTTTAGCGCCAGCAGGTTGGTCTGGTCGGCGATGCTGCGGATGCTCTGCACCAGCGCGCCGATGGCCTGGGACTGGCGATCCAGCGCCTCGATTCCCTCGGCGGCTTCCTGCATGCGGTCGGCCAGTTCGCGCATCACGTCGACGGTCTGCTGGACCACCGAAGCGCCCTTGGTGGCGCTGTCGTCGGTGGTCTGCGAGGTGTCGAAGGCGATGGTCGCGGCCTCGGCCACAGCGCGTTCGCGGCGCACCTGTTCGGTGATCACGGTGGCGAACTTCACCACTTTGTAGAGGCGGTCGTGGGCGTCGATGATCGGGTTGTAGGAGGCCTCCAGCCACACTTCGTGGCCACGGCTGTCGACGCGCTTGAAACGGTCGGCGACGAACTCGCCGCGGCGCAGCTTGGCCCAGAAGGCTTCGTACTGCGGGGAGTTGTATTCGGCGGGTTCGCAGAACATCCGGTGATGCTTGCCCTGAATCTGCGCCAGGCTGTACCCCATGGCGTCGAGGAAGCGGTCGTTGGCGGTGAGCACTTCGCCCTGCAGGTTGAATTCGATCACGGCGGTGGAGCGCTGCAGCGCCTCGATCAGGTTCTCATGCTCGCGGGAATTCTCGATGGTGCGGGTGAGGTCGCTGGCGTAGATCGAGAAGCGCTGGATCACCCCGGCGGCGTCGTGCACCGGCTGCAGGATCGAACGCAGCCAGGCCTCCTCGCCGTTGCCGCGCAGCAGGCGGATCACCCCGGCCAGGTGTTCGCCGCGCTCGATGGCGTGCTTCACCTTCAGATGGAAGTCCAGCCCGCGCACGTGGTCGGGGATCAGGTCCAGCAACGGACGGCCCTTGAGCTGGTCGCCGCGGTGGAGCATTTCCTTCTCGAAGTTGGCGTTCACCGACTCGATGCGGCCTCGCGGGTCGAGGAACAGCACGAGCATTTCCGCATCGAGGCTGGCGCGGATCTCTTCGACGGAGGCGAGTTCTTCACGCAGGGCGGCCAGTTCCTGCTTCAGACGCGAGTTGAACATTCGTGGGCTTTCTCTAGTGGTGAGGCACGAAGGCTGCTGCCGATTCGTTTCACCCATTTCATCGGCTGATCGCGCCGCGACTTTAGCCCCTGATGACTTGGCGCATCCCGCGTGGAGCAAGGGGGCGCGCCATTCTTCAGACCGCGCTCGAGAGCTCCTGGCTGACGTCGATCGCGGCGCGCAACTGGTCGGTATCCAGTGGCTTGTGCAGCAACTGGCTGCCGCTGGCGGCGGCTTCACGCAGGCGCTCGGGCGAAGTGTCGCCGGTGACGATCAACGCCGGCACCCGGCGCGACAGGTAGCTGCGGATGCGCCGGATGGCATCGGCACCGGTCTGGCCTTCGCCCAGGCGGTAGTCGGTGAGGATCAGGTCCACCGGCGCGTGGCCAAGATGGCTGGCCTCGATGTGCCGCTGGCAGGCGAGCAGGGCACTGGTGCCGGGGTAGACGCGATGGCCCCAGACCTCCAGCAGGTTGCACAGCGCGTGCAACACGTCGTACTGATCCTCTACCACCATGATGCCCAGGCCGGGGCCGCGTTCGCCCGGCTCCGGCGGCGCAGCGACCTGCAGCGGCGCCTCGGCCAGTGGTACGCGCAGGCTGAATACCGAGCCGCGGCCGGGCAGGGAATGCAGTATCAGGCGATGGCCGAGCAGGCGCGCGGTGTGACGCACGATGGCCAGGCCCAGGCCGAGGCCCTGCTTGCGATCGCGCTCGGCGTTATGCAGTTGGACAAACTCGTCGAAAATGACCTCCTGCTGGCTGGAATGGATACCCACGCCGGTATCGATCACCTGGATCTCCAGCTCCCGGCCGCGCCGACGGCAGCCCAGCAGCACACCGCCGCTGCGGGTGTAGCGGAAGGCGTTGCTCAGCAGGTTGTCGAGCACGCGCTTGAGCAGCAGGGGATCGCTGTCCACCCACAATCGGCTCTCACACACGCGCCAGCGAAGATTGCGCTCGCTGGCGGTGCCAGCGAACTCGCCCTGCAGGTCGCCGAACAGCTTGCGCAGCGAGATAGGTTCGCGTGCTACCGGCACCACCCCCGCGTCGAGCCGCGAGATGTCCAGCAGTCCGTTGAGCAGGTCGCCGAGGTTGCCGAGCATGGCGCGCAGCCTTGTGGCGATGTCGCGCGCCTGGCGGGCGTCGACCGGGCCGCGTTCGGCGAGGGCGGCGAGGGCGCCGACGAACAGCCCGAGGGCGTGGATCGGTTGGCGCAGGTCGTGGCTGGCGGCGGCGAGGAAGCGCGACTTGGCCTGGTCGGCGGCGCGGGCGCGGTCGCGCTGTTCGCGCAGGTCCTGCACGAGGTCGGAGTTTTCCTGGCGCAGGCGGATGGTTTCGCACAGGCTGCGGTAGGTCACCCGGCTGTAGTACAGGTTGACGCCTGCCAGGCACAGGATGAAGAAGCTGTAGGTGGTGTGCTGCTCGTCGGCTACGCTCAGGCACAGCACCAGCACGGGCAGCAGCATGGCGACCAGCGAGCCGACATAGGCCGGTGGATGGGCCGACAGCGACGGCACCGCGCCACACACCAGACCGGTGAGCACGATGCAGGTGAAGGCGAACAGTTGTGGATCGCCGTGGACGAAGCCGACCCAGCCCAGCCAGCCCCACAGCAGGCTGCTCGCCCAGGACAGCAGCGTATTGCTCCATAGCCAACTTTTGCCCAGCGTGCGCGCAGGGGCTTGCCGGAAGTACGCCCGTGCCAGGACAATCCGCGCCAGCGTGAGCGAGTAGAGCACGGCCAGCCAGAAGACCATCGCCGTCGGCGCCATGGCATTACGGAAGATGTACAGCACCGGCAGAGGAATCACCAGGTTGGCGAAGAGCACGGCATACGACTGGCGGAACAAGAGATCAACCAGGTCGCGCTGTTGCAGGCTGTTATGCATGTCCGTAGTGCCTCAGGGAGACGAGTGATGGAAGGGAAGCGCGAACTGCGGGTGCTCATCGCCGATGACCACGGCATCGTACGGGACGGCCTGCGCCTGCTGCTGTCGACCCTGGACGACATCCGCATCGTCGGCGAGGCGGCGGACGGCCTGCGCCTGCAGGCTTTGTTGGAGGAGCAGCGTGCGGACCTCCTCCTGCTCGACCTGAACATGCCCGGCCTCAACCGGCTGCAGTTCATCCATGAACTGCGCCAGCGCCATCCCCGGCTGAGAATCCTGGTGCTCACCGCCAACACCGAACTGGCGACCGTGCGCTCGGTGCTCGATGCCGGCGTACACGGCTACCTGAGCAAGGGCGAGGACACCGCCGAACTGCTCGAAGCCATAGTTGCCCTGCGCAGCGGGCAGCACTACCTGGCGCGCGCCCTGCGCTTCCAGCTGGAAAGCCCGACCGCGCGCCCGCAGGGCGATGCCGATCTGCTCTCGGCCGTGGAGCTGACCCGGCGCGAGCGGCAGATTCTCTCCCTGGCCGCCCAGGGCCGCAGCGCGCGGGAGATCGCCGAACACTTCAGCATCAGCCCGCTGACCGTGCGCAAGCACCGCGAGAACCTGATGCGCAAGCTCGACCTGCACAGCACTGCCGAGCTCGCGGCCTACGCGGTGCGCCTGGGTATTCCCAGCGCCTGAGTCGAAGCAGTGCCTTGCCTGCATGCGCATGCTGCGCGTCCTGTCGGTGGAGGGTTCGGCAGAGACTAGCGTCCCGCAGGCCGGGGAAAAATACGGCAACTGCCGTATGTGCCGGTCCTGCCTCACTCCCTAACCTTGCGAAACGGACCAGGCGCCACGTCGATGCGCGTCGGCCGATACCCGATCAAGGGAAGGATCACTCCATGACACTGCCTGCCTATTGGGCCTCGTTCGCCGTGGCGACGCTGGCCTTCGCCTGCATGCCCGGCCCGGCCATCCTCTACATGACCTCGCAGACCCTCGCCCACGGCCGCCGCGCCGGACTGCACGCCGCGCTGGGCATCCACCTGGGCTGCTATGTACACATCTTCGCCGCCAGCGCCGGGCTCGCCGCGCTGCTGCACCACGCGCCCAATCTCTACCTTGCGCTGAAACTGGCGGGGGCCGCCTATCTGATCTGGCTCGGCGGCTCGATGATCTTCGGCCGCCGCCGGTCCGAGCATGGCGAGGGCATCGAAACCCGGCCGAAGGTGCTGCGCGACAGCATGGTGGTGGAGGTACTCAATCCCAAGACGGCGCTGTTCTTCCTCACCTTCCTGCCGCAGTTCGTCGACCCGGCCGCCAGCCTGCCGGTGGGCCTGCAGTTCTTCATCCTGGGGATGATCGTCAACCTGGTGTTTTCCACCGCCGACGTGCTCGCCGTGCTGTTCGCCTCGCTGCTGCTGGGCGCGCTGGGGCAGGGGCGCGGGCAGCGGGTGATGCCGCGGGTGTGCGGTTCGATTCTGGTGGGGCTGGGGGTGATGCTGGTGGCCCGTGGCGGGCCGGTATGAAGCGGGGAGGGCAGGGGCGCGCCGCTCCCTGAGTCGGGTGCGGCGCGGGCGAAGCGGATCAGTCCTCGCGGCTGGTCACTTCCACCAGGTGGTAGCCGAACTGGGTCTTCACCGGGCCCTGGACGACGTTCAGCGGGGCGCTGAACACGACCTGGTCGAATTCGCGAACCATCTGGCCCGGGCGGAAGCTGCCCAGGTCACCGCCGCTGCGGCCGGACGGGCAGGTCGAGTTGTCGCGGGCGACGGCGGCGAAATCCGCGCCGTTCTCGATCTGGGTCTTGAGTTCGTTGCACTTGTCTTCGCTGGAAACCAGGATGTGACGGGCGGATGCACGGGCCATGGGATAACTCCTGAACAGGCAGTAGGAAAAAGCGAAGCCTAGCCGATTCCGGGCCTGAACCCAATGCCAGGCGGCGGGTGGCCTGCCCGCTTTTGCAGGATGGCGTGGAGCGCAGCGATACCCCGCGATTTCCGTGGGGTAATTGCTGATGGGTAGCCAAGCTCCACCCATCCTATGTTCTGCGATACGCCCGGCATCAGCGCAGCGAACATTCATGCAGGGCGTGATACGCCCCAGGGTGATGGCGATCAGGCCTCAGGCACCGAACACTTCGCTCAGGTGCTGCTGATAGCGCTGCACGTCGCCTTCGATGTTCGGGCGCTTCATCACGTCCACGCAGAGGAAGGTCGGCAGTGCGGTCATGCCGAGGAACTGGTTGGCCTTGTGGAATGGGAAGTACACCGCGTCCACGCCCTTGCCCTCGAAGAAGTCGGTCGGGTCGTCGAAGGCTTGCTGCGGCGCGTTCCAGGTGGCCGAAATCATGTACTGCTTGCCGTGCAGCAGGCCACCGCTGCCGTACTTCTGCGAGGCATCGGAACGGGTGCGGCCGTCGTTGGCATAGAGACTGCCGTGGCCGGCGGTGAAGACTTCGTCGATGTACTGTTTCACCGTCCAGGGCGCGCCCATCCACCAGCCGGGCATCTGGTAGACGATGACATCGGCCCAGAGCATTTTCTGCACTTCTTCCTGGATGTCGTAGCCGCCGTCGATGAAGGTTTCCTTCACGTCGAAACCGGCATGGTCCAGGTGGGCGATGGCGGCTTCGTGCAGGGTGGCGTTGTAGCGGCCGTCGGAGTGGGCGAACTGTTTGCCGCCATTGATCAGCAGGATCTTTTTCATGAGTGGGCTCCGCAAGGGGATGGAAAGTCGATGGCGGCAGAATATCGAGCGTGGCAGGACGGAAAAACCCGCTTCCGGACAAATGATCCGTGCGTGAGATTCAAAAATGGAGTTGATTGATTTGCGTCAGGATTAGGCAATCCATCCACTCACCAGGAACGCCGATCCGATGTACGCCTTCATCCTCCAGGCCCACACCCGCCCCGAAAGATCCCAGGATTTCGAAGACCTGTTCCGTGGCTACCTCACGCCCAGCCGCGCCGAAGACGGCTGCGTGCAGTACCACATGCTGCGCGACGTGAACGACCCGACCCTGTTCACCTTCTTCGAGGTCTGGCAGAGCCGCGAACACCTGGCCATTCACACCGCGCTGCCGCACATGCGCGAGTTCCACGAGCGGCGCATGGAATACCTGCGCCGCGATTTCCACATCCAGGAAGTCGAGGTGATGGCGCCACGCTGACCGCCACTCAGGCCACCACCCGGTTGCGCCCAGCTTCCTTGGCCTTGTAGAGGTTGGCGTCCGCCACGTCGATCAGCGCCTGGATGCTGTCTGCCGCGGTATCCGAGGTGCTGGCCACGCCGACGCTGATGGTCACGATGCCGCGCGTGCTCTTCTCGTGCGGCAGCGCGGTTTCCTCCACCGAGCGGCGGATCGACTCGGCCACGCGTGCGGCAGCCGCACTGTCGCAACCGGGGAGGATCATCACGAACTCCTCGCCGCCGTAGCGGGCCGCCCCATCGTCCTCGCGCTGGCAGCCCTGGCCGACCAGGTGCGCCACGTTGATCAGCGCCAGGTCGCCGCGCGGGTGGCCGTAGTGGTCGTTGTAGGCCTTGAACTGGTCGATATCCATCATCAGTACCGCAAGGTGGCCGTCGCCGGCGCGCCGGCGCTGCCATTCGCGCTCGGCTTTCTCGTCGAACCAGCGACGGTTGTGCAGGCCGGTCAGCGGGTCGGTGCCGGCCTCGGTGCGCAGGCGGCTCTCCTTGGCGTCGCGTCGCCGCAGGTGCCGGGTCAGGCGATAGGCGAAGAACAGCGTTGCGGCGTTGATCGCCACCAGCAGTCCGCTGGTGATCCAGGTGCGCGCGGTCCAGGTATTCAGGATCGCTTCACGGCACAGCTCCACCGAGACCACCGCCGGGTAGTCACCGATGCGCCGGTAGCCGCGCCAGTAGGCGTCCGAGGCGCCGCCCTGCTGACGGAAGTAGTCGTTGCGGCCGCTGTCGACGAACTCGCGGAAGGTGCCGATCTCTTCCTCGCTCGAACGCGGCAGTTCCGGCGGCCATTGGGCGAGCACCGTGCCGTCGAGCAGGCGGATCGAGACCACTCCGTGCTTGCCCAGGTCGAGGCCGCGCACGAAGGATTCCAGGTGTTGCAGCTCCTTGATCGCGGCGACCACGCCGACGAACTGCCCTTCCTTGTCGACCACCGCGCGGCTCAGCGCGGTACTGCTGGAGGAGCGTGGATAGGACGGCATGAAGGGATGGCTGAGGAACAACCGGCCGGGGTTGTCACGCGCCATCGTGAAGTAGTCGCGCATGGACAGGTCGCGGTTCGACTCGCCGGCGTGGTTCAAGTCCACCAGCAATTGGCCGTGGGCGTCGGTCACCACCAGGGTGCCCGCGTGCATCGAGCCGGCGGCGTGGCCTTCGACCAGTTCTTGCAGAACTTGCTGGGAAAGGTCCGGCGTCGCCGGGCCGGTGATGACGTTGGAGAGCGTCAGCAGCGTCTGCGCGTGCACGTCCAGGTCGCGGTGGAACTCGCGCTCCACCAGCAGCAGGGTGTTCTTGCCGCTGGCGTGGGCGTAGGCCAGCGCATCCTGCTTCATCTGCAGCATGTGCCAGCCGGCCAGCAGCGAGGCGAGCACCGCCAGCAGGAAGGTAAGGCAGAAGACGCGAATCGGTTTGAGCACGGCGTACCTCCTGCATGGCTCGGTCGATGTTCAGGTTCCTCAATTGTCCGATATGTCGGGCGGCATATAGCGGCAGTTCGAAGCCCCCTTGCCCCATGTCAGGCCGCCTGGCAATTTTCCGTGCGCGGCGAACCGCAACCTTTTCCGGGTTTTTCCGCCAACGGAACTCGAACGCGGCAGCCGCAGCCAAATGCCGAGAAATCACGCATCATTGAGCCCTTCTCGATCATCGGAGCCGTCCATGCCCAGCCAGTCGTTCCTTCTGCGCAGCCTGCTGTTGTCGCTCGGCCTGTGCGCCGCCGCTTCCGCCAGCGCAAGCGATCAGGATCAGCTGCTCGAAGCCATCAACGCCTACCGCGGGGATGTGCAGTCCTGCGGGGGCCAGGCGTCCCAGGTGCTGCCGCCGCTGTCGCCGGATTCGCGCCTGGCGCTACCGGCCTCGGCGGGTGAGTGGAAGGCCGCACTGAACCAGGCGGGCTATCCGATGAGCAGCGTGCGCATGCTCAGCCTCACCGGCCCGCGCGATGTGACGGCCGCCATGAAGGCGTTGCAGGAGAGCTTCTGCCAGGTGCTGCTGGACCCGCAGTTCGTCGATGTCGGCATCGTCCGCGAGGGCGATGACTGGCGCGTGCTGCTCGGCCGGCAACTGGTACAGGCCAAGCTGGGCACCTGGGAGGCGGAAGGGCAACAGCTGCTGCAGGCGATCAACGCCGCGCGCGGCAAAGGCCGCCAGTGCGGCGGGCAGGCCTTCGGCCCGGCGGGCGCCCTGAGCTGGAACGCCACTCTGGGCGGCACCGCCGAAGCCCACAGCCGCGACATGGCCAACAACAACTACTTCGACCACAAGGGCCGCGACGGCAGCACGCCGGGCGACCGCGCGGAACTCGATGGCTACGCCGGCCAGCGCATCGGCGAGAACATCGCCGCCGGGCAGGGCAACGCGCAGAAGGTAGTGGACAGCTGGCTGGCCAGCCCCGGCCATTGCGCCAACCTGATGAACCCGCAGTACAGCGAACTGGGTGCGGCCTACGCGGCGGACCCGAAGAGCGACGCGGGCATCTACTGGACGGCCATGTTCGGTTCGCCCTGAGCCCTTATCGACCGCCGCTGACAGCGCCGGGCTCGCTGGCCTGGCGCTTCACCTTGGCCTCCAGGATGGCCGCCTCGATCGCCGCCAGCGTGCCTGATGCCGCCGGGCGTTCGAACACCTGGCTTTCGGCGAGCGTGGACACGCGTTCGCCGTCGTTCAGGGTGAATTCCACGAACCCCAGGTGCTCCGACCAGGAGCGATAGCGCCGCACCATGAACAGGCTGTGGCGGCTGCGTACCGAGCTGATTCTTTCCAGCGCGATCTGCCGGTGGCTTTGCTTGCCGCACAGCACCAGCTCGCCCTTGTCGATGAAGGCCGGTTCGGCTTGCGAAACCCGTCTCCACTCCACGGCAAAGCGCCAGCCGAGCAGCAGCAGGAACAGGGGCAGGCCGGAGAATACGCCGATGGCGCCGCCGAACATCTTGATCAGCGTGAAGGCGGCCATCGCCAGCAGAATCAGCAGGGTCATGGCGCGATAGAAATGGACGTTGTCGAATTCGGGCTGCGGCAAGAACCGGACATCCATGTGTTTTCTCCTGGGCGACTGCGAAACGTCCTTCAGCCAGACGTTGTAGCAGACTGGGCGGCGCCTGCCATGCGAGCCCGGTCACGACACCGACCGAATCGCCCAAAGAAAAACCGGCGCCTGGGCGCCGGTTTCTCGTGTGATGCACGGGAGTCGCAACGACTTCCCCGCTGAACCTGCCTGTCAGTGAGCCTGGTTCAGGGTCAGGCGCATCTGGCGGTTCACATCCTTGTACAGCAGGTAGCGGAAGCGGCCGGGACCACCGGAGTAGCAGGCCTGCGGGCAGAAGGCGCGCAGCCACATGAAGTCGCCGGCTTCCACTTCGACCCAGTCCTGGTTCAGGCGGTACACCGCCTTGCCTTCCAGCACGTACAGGCCGTGTTCCATCACGTGGGTCTCGGCGAACGGAATCACGCCGCCCGGCTCGAAGTTGACGATGTTCACGTGCATGTCATGGCGCATGTCGGCCATGTCGACGAAGCGGGTGGTGCTCCAGCGGCCTTCGGTATCCGGCATCACCTTCGGCTCGATGTCCTGCTCGTTGGTGACGAAGGCTTCAGGCAGCGGTACGCCGTCGACTTTCTGGTAGTGCTTGCGGATCCAGTGGAAGCGGGTGTGCTGGCCACTGGTGTTGCGCACCTTGTAGTCGGCGCCCGGCGGAATGAACGCATAGCCGCCCGGCTTCATGGTGTGCACTTCGCCCTGCAGGGTCAGGCTCAGCTCGCCTTCGACGATGAACAGCACCGCCTCGGCGTTGACGTCCTGCTCGGGCTTGTCGCTGCCGCCCTGGGGCGCCAGCTCGACGATGTACTGCGAGAAGGTTTCGGCGAAGCCCGACAGCGGGCGGGCGATGACCCACATGCGCATGTTGTCCCAGAAGGGCAGGTGGCTGGTGACGATGTCACGCATCACGCCCTTGGGGATCACGGCATAGGCTTCGGTGAACATGGCGCGGTCGGTGAGCAGCTCGGTCTGTGCCGGGTGCCCGCCGTGCGGCGCGTAATAAGTGGATTTGGCCATGGGGTGATTCCTCATTGTTGTCTTGCTGCCCGGCGCGTGCGGCGCCGTGGTGAGCAATGGGTGCAGAGCGGCGCGCTTGTCGGTGCGCTGGCCGTCGCTGGAGACCACGATATCCAGTGGCGTGTTCATGCACAAATTAAATGTTGGAATTCGCTGTATTCGATTTTCGAATGCTGTTCAGCCCTTCGTATCCTGCGCCAACACCCGCGACAGCACCCGCGCCAGTTCCTTCACCATCGGGTCCACCGCCGGCCGGTGCAGCATCGCCACCTCGAACACGTCCACCGAGGGTAGCCCGATATTCTTCGGCAGCACCGCGTGCTCCGTCGTCACCGCGCGCTGCGGCAGCAGGCCGATGCCCATGCCGTCGGCGATGGCCGACTGGATGCCGGAGAGGCTCGAACTGGTGAAGCTGATGTGCCAGCGGCGGCCGATGGACTCCAGCGCGGCGATCATTTCGTCGCGGTACACCCCGCGCGGCGGGAAGGTCACGATGGGCAGCGGGTCCAGTTCGATGCAGGCGTTCTTCGCGCTATCCACCCAGCGCGTCTTCTCCGGCCAGCAGGCCACCGCCTCACGGGCGTTCTGGCGCTGCTTGAGCAGCACCAGGTCCAGCTCGCCGCGGTCGTAGCTGGCGGAGAGGTCGCGGCTCAGCCCGCTGGTGACTTCCAGCTTCACCTGCGGATAGGCCCGGTTGAAGGCCGCCAACTGCTCGGTCGTTCGCCCGGTGGCGAAATCATCCGGCACGCCGATGCGCACCGTCAGCGCCACCGTCGCCCCGGACAGCGCCTCGAGCATCTCGTCATTCAACGCCAGCAGCCGCCGCGCATAGCCCAGCAGGGTATCCCCGGCATCGGTGGGCAGCACATCGCGGTTGCCACGCTCCAGCAGCCGATGCCCGGCCATCTCTTCCAGCCGGCGGATCTTCTGGCTCACCGTCGACTGGGTCGAATGCAGCCGCGTCGCCGCCGTGGTGAAGCTGCCGCAATCGGCCACCGTGACGATGGCGCGGAGCAGATCGAGGTCGAAGAGGCGGGTATTTGGTTTGTCACTGTCGCTCATGGCGGTATCGGTTTTTTGAATGCTGACGGTGCATTTAACCGTCCGGACGCCGGACGGGCAATGTATCCATCACCTGTAGGAGCGAGCTTGCTCGCGAACGGAGCTTCCGGCGGCTCCGGCGTGGCGTGGTTCGCGAGCAAGAACTAGGCGTCCCCCTCGCTCCTACAAAAAGCAGGCAGAGCTGAGGGCCGGTTCGCGGGAGCAGGGTTCCCGGCCCTCCACCAATTCTCCTGCCGCGATCTAGACTCCAGAGGCTGACCATATCCGGGGGAACCACACGGAGAGCGTCACCATGAAGCGTCTACCGATATCCCTGCCGGTGCTGGCTGCGGTTGCCGCGTTGTCCGGTTGCATGAGCAACGAAGAGTTCCTCGCCTCCAACCAGCAGGCCGCGATCAAGGCCACAGAGTCGCGGGCGAAGTTCGAGATGAACTGTGAGGCGGTGACCAGCAGCGTGCTGTCGAGCAAGGTCACCAGTGTGCGCCGGGCCATGGAGCGCACCGAGTACACCATTGGCGTGCGCGGCTGTAACAAGCAGGTGACCTACATCACCTATTGCCTGAATCCGGAAACCTGCAACGCCATCGCCGATACGGCGCGGATGGGGGCGCCATAAGTCTCGCCGGGATGGGAGGTTCGTGGTCCATCCTGGAGTTCTTCCTTGCGCGACTAAGGCGCTTGCGGATCGGCGTACGGCAGCCTTATTGATTTCCCGCCAACTTCCGCAGGAAGGGGCGAGGGTCCATGGCCATCTGGCAACCATGATCTGCCGAGGCGTCCAGCCAGGCCACCAGTCGCTTTGCTGTATCGGCGTCTTCGGGTTGCTGGGTGCTGCCGAGGATGTATTCGGCCTCGGCTCTGAATTGCGCCTGAGATAGCGCAACGATCTCGGTAGAGCCTGCCCCGAAGCACTGGCTGGCGTCTTGCGGAAAGGGGTAGTAAGCCTGCGCAGGATCGCTTCCGGCGAGGGATGATGACAGCGCCCTCAACACCGCCTGATGTTCAGGACTGGCATCGTCAAACCGAAGATAGGAGCGATCGCATTTTCTGAAGTTCATGACCGCGGCAGCCACAAAACCTTTCTTTGCCCAGGACTCCAGCAGCGAGCACGCTTGGCTTCGTTTCTCGGTGTCACTGCCTGGCATATTCAGAATGAGTCGCGCTTGGAAGAGCGCGGCGGCCGGGTGCCCGAGTTCAGTGGCTTTCTGCAATTCGGCATTGGCGTTGTCTATCACCACCTCCAGTTTTCCCGCAGAGAAACCTTTGCTATCGGCGAGCATCTGCTGCGCTTGTTCCAGGCTTGAACGAGCCTGCTCATAGTGCTGCTCTGCAGCAGGAGAAAGAGTGCTGGCGAACACCGGAGCACAGTGGATTGCCAAGCCGAAGATGAAAGAAGAGACGTTAAGGGTACGCATGCTGTCCTTGTCATGGGCGGAGTTTTCCGGCGCTAGCTTGCCAGCTCTCGCCTCAATCCAGCCAGCTATGCCACGCCAGGCGAATCGCGCCGTCCTGCAGGGGCAGCAGGGTGAGGTTCGGCGCCTGGCGCAGGTCGGTGACCAGTTGGCTCCAGGCGGCGGAGTCGTCGCTGGGTTCGCGGCGCAGGGTGATGCCGAGGTTCTTCAGGGTGGTCGGGTCTGCCAGCAGGGCGTTCACGCGGGCGGACAGCTGATTGTAGGTTGCGGCGTGCATGGGAAGCCTCCAGGTCGGGATGGATGGAAAATACTGTATGTAAATACAGTATTTCTTGTAAAGGCCTGCGTGACCATCGGTAGGTGGGTTTCCGATGGGTGTGAAACCGGAAGGCTCTGGGACGGTGTCTTCAGTGGTGGGCGGCGTTTGCCTGGGAGTTCAGGCCAGGGGAGCCACGGGGTTGTTGGTTGGTCTGTCGCTATCGTTCTGAAAATGGAACGCTAGATCTGATTTTTGCCGTCTGGCGCATCAAGAGTGTCGAAATTAATCTTTGTTCCATGCAGTGACGCACTGCAGAACGAGTCCAAACCCTTTCCGGCAGCGCCGGCACCCACTGAAAGCAAATCGAGGATTTCACCATGACCAAAGCTACCTACAACCGCCTGGACAAAGACAACGCCGCTGTACTGCTGGTCGACCACCAGGCCGGTCTGCTCTCGCTGGTCCGCGACATCGATCCGGACAAGTTCAAGAACAACGTGCTGGCGCTGGGCGACCTGGCGAAGTTCTTCAACCTGCCGACCATCCTCACCACCAGCTTCGAAACCGGCCCCAACGGCCCGCTGGTTCCCGAGCTGAAAGCGCAGTTCCCGGACGCGCCGTACATTGCCCGCCCTGGCCAGATCAACGCCTGGGACAATGAGGACTTCGTGAAAGCGGTGAAGGCCACCGGCAAGAAGCAGCTGATCATCGCTGGCGTGGTGACCGAGGTGTGCGTGGCGTTCCCGGCGCTGTCGGCCCTGGCGGAAGGCTTCGACGTGTTCGTGGTGGCGGATGCGTCCGGCACCTTCAACGAGATGACCCGCGACGCCGCCTGGCGCCGGATGGAAGCGGCCGGTGCGCAGCTGATGACCTGGTTCGGCGTGGCCTGTGAGCTGCACCGCGACTGGCGCAACGATATCGAAGGGCTGGCGGCGCTGTGTTCGAATCACATTCCGGATTATCGGAATTTGATGACCAGCTACAACGCGCTGACTGCGGGCAAGTAATTCTCCCGGCACAACGAAAAGCGGAGCCTCGCATGGGGCTCCGCTTTTTCTTTTGTAGGAGCGAGCTTGCTCGCGAACCGCCGTGGCGCGGTGCCTGCTCGTAGGAGCGGACTTTGTCCGCGATGTGTCTGCTTCGCGCCTTGGTTACCCGCGTCGCACCGGCGTGCGCTTGGACTTTTTGTTTCGCCCCCTCGGGCGACCTCCTTTGGCAAACGCCCCAAAGGAGGCAAAGGTCTTGCCCCGGACATCCGGTTTTTCGCTTAGGCGAAAAATTCCCTCGTTGAATCGAAGTTTCAGGGGCACGCCGCGAAGGGCCATCCCTGGCCCATCGCGGCTCTCGCGGCATCCATGCCGCTCAACCCCTGAAACTCCAATTCAACGAGGCCTCCTGAACGGGGCGTTCGGAGTGCTCGGGTGTTTCTCTGGAAGACTTATCAAGCCAGAGCCAGAGCCAGAGCCAGAGCCAGAGCCAGAGCCAGAGCTGTGCAGTGGCTATCGAATTTCGCCTGCGCCCGGAGTTTCCATCCATATCGCAATCACGGCGGAGCACGAACGTAGGATGGCGTGGAGCGCAGCGATACCCATCAATGCCCACGCACGGACAGCATGGGCATCGCAATCTCGCGGAGCGCCGCCCGCCCCATCCTAAAACGGCCATTGCCGGGCGGCGGCAGAGTGCGGTTCGCGAGCAAGCTCGCTCCTACAAAGTTGCCGGCTCCGGCTCCGGCTCTCGCTTTGGCTTTTTGTGAGTCTTCCAGAGAAACACCCGCGCACTCCGAGTGCCCCTTTCAGGAGGCCGAAGGTGATCGGAGTTTCAGGGGTTGAGCGACATGGATGTCGCGAGAGCGCCGATGGGCCAGGGACGGCCCTTCGCCGCGGGCCCCTGAAACTCCGAAGAACCGAGGGTACTTTTCGCGAAGCGAAAAGCCGGATGGAGGGGCAAGACCTTTGCCCACTTTGGGGCGTTTGCCAAAGTGGGTCGCCCGAGGGGGCGAAACAAAAAGCCCGTGCGCACGCCGAAGCGGCGCTGAACACCTGACCACAGGCAAGAACACCGCGGACAAAGTCCGCTCCCACGTGAGACCACCGCAGTGAAGGGGCGAGCAGAGCGATGGGTATCGCTCCGCTCCACACCATCCTACGCACCACTCTCCAGCCGGGCACTCAGCTCCGGCCACTGCCGATACGGCACCCACAACACGCCTTGCCACTTCAACACCGACAACGACTCCGTCGGCCCACGCAACATTTCTCGGCGTGGCTCGCCCAGGTCAGTGCGGTGCTGGTCGCGCAGTGTCGGAATCACCTGCTGCGACAACCACTGCCGCACGCTGCGATTCTCCGGATGGAAGAAGTGAATCAACGCCGCATACACCGCCGACTCGCTGATCAGCAGCTCATCGACGTAATCGCCGCTGCCATCGCGCACCCAGGCGCGGCGGAACTGATCATCATCCAGGTTGCGCTCCACGCGCTCGGCCAGATAGGGCGAACCGATCAACCGGCCCAGGTCGTGGGCGCAGAACCAGCACTGGTCTTCCAGCAGCACGGCGCGCAGCAGGCGCTTGTGGCGGATGAATTCGGTGGGGATCAGGAACTCTTCAGACATGGCGCACCTCCGGGAAGGAGGGCGAAGAAGGCGGGTACAGCGAAGCGCCTTCGGGGCGAAGGCTGGGGGTGACAGGCATTTCCATTACCTCTACGTGATGTGGCCAGCTTTCTTAGGGCTGGGTGCCGGGAGCTAAGAAACCCCACGTAGAGGGCCGGACGTATTCCCCTTTCGGGTCTTGTATTAGCCCACTCCCGACGTCGCAGAGGGTTTTTCGAGGACGAATCAATCCAGCGTGCTCGAAAAAGCCGCTTAACTTTCGGGAGCGGTCAGGCCGCTACGTGACAGGCGTTTCTTAGGCGCCGGACGAGAGAGTAAAGGGATGAATTTCTGGCGTCAATTGCCTTCTTCTAATAAGTCTTTTGTATTCGCATGAAGACTGTTTAAGTCATTCGCTATTTCTTCTAGAGTGTTGTAATTTTTTTTGTCTATTTTTTCTAAAGTTTCTCGTATTTCTGTTAGGCGGCTCTTTAAGTATGGGTCTTTTTTAACATTGTTTTTAAGGGTCTTGTCAATCCATGATGTTAATGTTGAGAACTCATTTCGGTACTCAGTGAACGATCGGTACAGATTTTCACTGTACTCTCTTTTGTGTCCGTCAATCTCATACTTTAGGTTTGAAGGGATTGAAGTGATTGCCTCCCTTGTGTTGTCATAATTTTGAACTATTTTTGAGAATGCTTCAGTTTTTTGCTGGATCTTGCTTATTTCGCTTTGAAGCCATTCATCGAACTGGAATCCAATGAACTCTTCCTTCAATCTGTTTTCTATTTCGCCTGTGCTAATGTTGTGTATGTATATGTCTCGCTGCAGTTTGCTGAGGTTAGTGCTTTTTTGATTGCTGTTACGAATGGATTTTGCAATGAATATGCATGCCGGAATCAGGCAGATGTTAAATGCTACTTCTATGCAGGTTTGAGAGAAGTGGTTAGAAATAACGCCGTCTACAATTTTCCAGACTCCAATCCCTCCCATGCTGGCGAAAAAGAAAGCTGTACAGAGCAAAGATATGGTCGTGGGTAGATCAGTTCTCGAATTGGATATTGCTGAGGCATCCGGCATGTTTTTCTTTATTGCAATACTAATTTCAGCGGCAGCTATAAGTGAAAATAAGGCGAGAAATGCATAGCCAGATAATTTCTGATAAAAAGCTGTCTTGCTGCTATCAATGAGATACGCGTAGGCAAAGCATGATGCTATAACTGGTGCAAGTATGATGGCTATGTTTGTTGTTACTGTGATGTTTTTGTAGTTTGGAGATATTCTGTAGTCGAAGGTATTTTGTGAATTTTGTGAATAATCAATTGCCAGTATTAGAGAGCAGGCAATTATAGAGCTAATTATTGAAATGAGCTCCATGGTTTCTTGGGCGAAATCTTGAATTTGCTGTAGGGCGGCTATTTTTGAGAGTATCTGCCAGGAAATATAGATTATTCCTGCGCCAATGCCCCATAGGGTGATTCCGTTTTTGCTTTCTCGGGCTTTGTATTGCTCTTGTAGCTCTTGGATGTAGTGTTTTAGTTCTTCTCTGTTATCCATTTTTCTTCTCAATAAAAAGCCCCGCACAAAGGCGGGGCTTTTGTCTTTCTATCACTGCCCCAAAAATCCATTTCGGTCTACAGCGTTTCTAATGGTCTTGACTTGCGGTGGTGCTACTACTTCCGTCAGTCCCAGCTCAGCGCGCCGCCGGTCTGGTACTCGATCACGCGGGTCTCGAAGAAGTTCTTTTCTTTCTTCAAGTCCATGATTTCGCTCATCCACGGGAACGGGTTGCTGGTGCCCGGGTATTCCTCTTTGAGGCCGATCTGGGTCAGGCGGCGGTTGGCGATGAACTTGAGGTAGTCCTCCATCATCGCTGCGTTCATGCCCAGTACGCCGCGCGGCATGGTGTCGCGTGCGTATTCGATCTCCAGCTGGGTGCCCTGGAGGATCATCTGGGTGGCCTCGTCCTTCATCTGGGCATCCCACAGGTGCGGGTTTTCGATCTTGATCTGGTTGATCACGTCGATGCCGAAGTTCAGGTGCATGGATTCGTCGCGCAGGATGTACTGGAACTGCTCGGCGGTGCCGGTCATCTTGTTGCGGCGGCCCATGGAGAGGATCTGGGTGAAGCCGCAGTAGAAGAAGATGCCTTCCAGGACGCAGTAGTAGGCGATCAGGTTGCGCAGGAACTGGCGGTCGGTTTCCGGGGTGCCGGTCTGGAACTGCGGATCGGAGATCGAGCGGGTGTACTTCAGGCCCCAGGAGGCTTTCTTCGCGACCGAAGGAATCTCGTGGTACATGTTGAAGATTTCGCCTTCATCCATGCCCAGCGATTCGATGCAGTACTGGTAGGCGTGGGTGTGGATCGCTTCCTCGAAGGCCTGGCGCAGGATGTACTGGCGGCACTCGGGGTTGGTGATCAGGCGGTACACGGCCAGCACCAGGTTGTTGGCCACCAGGGAGTCGGCGGTGGAGAAGAAGCCGAGGTTGCGCATGACGATGCGGCGTTCGTCTTCGCTGAGGCCGTCCTTGCTCTTCCACAGGGCAATGTCGGCGTTCATGTTCACTTCCTGGGGCATCCAGTGGTTGGCGCAACCATCCAGATACTTCTGCCAGGCCCAGTCGTACTTGAAGGGTACGAGCTGGTTGAGGTCGGCGCGGGCGTTGATCATCTGCTTGTCGCCGACCTGTACGCGGGCGGCGGAGCCTTCGAGATCGTCCAGGCCTTCCTGGATGTCCAGGGCGTCGAGGGCCTGCTTGGCACGGGCGACGGCGTCGGAGTCGTTGGCGGATACGGCGCGCGCTTCTTCGACGGAGCCTGCGGCGTCGGCGTCGAGTTTGTCAGCGTTCTGCGCGGCGGCCTGGGCGACGGCCGGGGCGGCCTTGGCTTCGGTGGCGTCTTCTTTGTCGAATTCGTCCCAGCTCAGCATGGGCTTCCTCTCCTGGTTCTGTGGGCTGCTCTGTGGCGGCCTGATGTCTGATGGCGTGGTGTGCACGCTAAGAGCTTGTGCGTCTTCCGTTCACGACGGAGGAGGCTGTTGTTCTGAGGGAGACGGGGCCTTAAGAGCCCCTCACCCTAGCCCTCTCCCAGAGGGAGAGGGGACTGTGAAGCTGCGGAGTTCTGGCGGTGCCTCGGAGCGAGGCCGCGCTAGGCGCCTGGTAGGTCGGAGACCCTGAGCGTACGGCTGTACGTGATGGGGGCCGACCTGCCGGGCAACGACGCGCGGACCGTTCCGAGGACCGCTTACTCCATTACTGGCAGGCTTCGCAGTCCGGGTTGTCGATGGAGCAGGCCTGCGGTACCGGAGCCGGTTGCGGCTCGGCAGCGGCGGCTTGCAGGCCATCGTTGCCACCCGCGGACACGGCGTTCAGCTTGCCGGTGTTGATGGTGGACTTTTCGGTGCTGGTGGCGGCCAGGGCACGGAGGTAGTAGGTGGTTTTCAGGCCACGGAACCACGCCATGCGGTAGGTCACGTCCAGTTTCTTGCCCGAGGCGCCGGCGATGTAGAGGTTCAGGGACTGGGCCTGATCGATCCACTTCTGGCGGCGGCTGGCGGCGTCGACGATCCACTTGGTCTCGACTTCGAAGGCGGTGGCGTACAGGTCTTTCAGGTCTTGCGGGATGCGCTCGATCTGCTGCACGGAGCCGTCGTAGTACTTCAGGTCGTTGACCATGACCGGGTCCCACAGGCCGCGCGCTTTCAGGTCGCGAACCAGGTAGGGGTTGATCACGGTGAACTCGCCGGAGAGGTTCGATTTCACGTACAGGTTCTGGTAGGTCGGCTCGATGGACTGCGATACGCCGGTGATGTTGGCGATGGTCGCGGTCGGCGCGATGGCCATGATGTTCGAGTTACGGATGCCTTTCTGTACGCGGGCACGGACCGGAGCCCAGTCGAGGGATTCGCTGAGGTCGACGTCGATGTACTTCTGGCCACGGGCTTCGATGAGGATCTGCTGGGAGTCCAGCGGCAGGATGCCCTTGGACCACAGGGAGCCGTCGAAGGTCTCGTAGGCGCCACGCTCGTCGGCCAGGTCACAGGAAGCCTGGATGGCGAAGTAGCTCACCGCTTCCATGGACTTGTCGGCGAACTCGATGGCCGCGTCCGAGCCGTAGGCGATGTGCTGCAGGTACAGCGCGTCCTGGAAGCCCATGATGCCCAGGCCTACCGGGCGGTGCTTGAGGTTCGAGTTGCGAGCCTGCGGGACCGAGTAGTAGTTGATGTCGATAACGTTATCGAGCATGCGCACGGCGGTCTTCACGGTCTTCTCGAGCTTGGCGGTGTCCAGCTTGCCGTCGACGATGTGGTTGACCAGGTTGATCGAGCCCAGGTTGCAGACCGCGATCTCGTCCTTGTTGGTGTTCAGGGTGATCTCGGTGCACAGGTTCGAGCTGTGGACCACGCCCACGTGCTGCTGCGGGCTGCGCAGGTTGCACGGGTCCTTGAAGGTCAGCCACGGGTGGCCGGTCTCGAAGAGCATGGAGAGCATCTTGCGCCACAGGTCCTTGGCCTGGACGACCTTGAACACCTTGATCTTGTTGTACTCGGTCAGGGCTTCGTAATACTCGTAGCGCTCTTCGAAGGCCTTGCCGGTCAGATCGTGCAGGTCCGGTACTTCGGACGGGGAGAACAGGGTCCACTTGCCGTCGTCGAAGACGCGCTTCATGAACAGGTCCGGAATCCAGTTCGCGGTGTTCATGTCGTGGGTACGGCGACGGTCGTCACCGGTGTTCTTGCGCAGTTCGAGGAATTCCTCGATGTCCAGGTGCCAGGTTTCCAGGTAGGCGCAGACGGCGCCCTTGCGCTTGCCACCCTGGTTAACGGCGACGGCGGTGTCGTTCACCACTTTCAGGAAGGGGACGACGCCCTGGGATTTGCCGTTGGTGCCCTTGATGTAGGAGCCCAGCGCGCGCACCGGCGTCCAGTCGTTGCCCAGGCCACCGGCGAATTTCGACAGCATGGCATTGTCGTGGATCGCGTTGTAGATGCCCGACAGGTCGTCCGGCACGGTGGTCAGGTAGCAGGAGGACAGCTGCGGACGCAGGGTGCCGGCGTTGAACAGGGTCGGGGTCGACGACATGTAGTCGAACGAGGAGAGCAGGTTGTAGAACTCGATGGCGCGAGCTTCACGGTCCTTCTCTTCGATGGCCAGGCCCATGGCCACGCGCATGAAGAAGACCTGCGGCAGTTCGAAACGGATGCCGTCCTTGTGGATGAAGTAGCGGTCGTACAGGGTCTGCAGGCCGAGGTAGGTGAACTGCTGGTCGCGCTCGTGGTTGATCGCGGCGCCCAGTTTGGCCAGGTCGTAGCCTTTGAGCTTGCTGTCGATCAGCTCGAACTCGGAGCCCTTCTCGACGTAGGCGGCCAGGGCCTTGGCGTAGAGATCGGCCATCTCGTGGTGAGTGGCGCTCTCGGCGACGCCCAGGAAGCCCAGGGCTTCGGCGCGCAGGGTGTCCATCAGCAGGCGGGCGGTGACGTAGGAGTAGTTCGGCTCGCGCTCGACCAGGGTACGGGCGGTCATCACCAGGGCGGTGTTGACGTCCTTCTCGGCGACGCCGTCGTACAGGTTCTTCAGGGTTTCGCGTTCGATCAGGCTGCCATCGACTTCGGCCAGGCCTTCGCAGGCTTCGCGGATGATGGTCTGCAGGCGGCCCATGTCCAGCGGCTGGGTGCTGCCGTCGGCCTTGGTGATGCGGATGCTCGGGTGCGGCTGGGCGATGTCGCTGGCGTTGCCGGCAGTCTTGCGCTCGTTGGCGCGGGCTTCGCGGTAGATCACATAGTCGCGGGCGACTTTCTGCTCGCCGGCGCGCATCAGGGACAGCTCGACCTGGTCCTGGATCTCTTCGATGTGGATGGTGCCACCGGAGGGCATGCGGCGCTTGAAGGTCGCGGTGACCTGTTCGGTCAGGCGGCGCACGGTCTCATGGATGCGCGACGAGGCGGCGGCGGTGCCGCCTTCCACGGCGAGGAACGCCTTGGTGATGGCTACGGTGATCTTGTCATCGGTGTAGGGAACTACGGTGCCGTTGCGCTTGATCACGCGCAGCTGGCCGGGCGCAGTGGCGGCCAGATCCTGTGCGGATTCGGCGGCCTGCGGCGCGTTGGCCTGCGGGTTCTCGCGAGTGGTGTCGATTTGCATGGGTGGTTGTCTCCACGTTCTCGTAATTTGGTGTGTTGCTGACGCCAGAGGCGCCGTCCCGAAAATAAAGAGCAAAAAGAGCAGTCGCCCGCGATTGCAGCCGCGAGCTGGAATTCGTCTGGAACAGGGGGAATGACCCGAAGCGCCTCCCTGGCCCAACTCGGGTGCCGGCTTTACGGGCCGGGACCACAATACCTAGTGGTGTTGAACGTTACGTTGCAACACCCGTACCGCATTTCCATCGACATGAATCGCTCCTTGCGGGCTGGGCCGCCTGGCACCTCAGTACGTCTGGAATACGTTGTGGTGGAACCGGAGGAGCCGTGGAACAGGCTCGGGATTTCGACTTTCTTCTTGTGTCCGGTTCGTGGTGGCAACCCCAAGATGTAGGGGTATGCCGCAACGGGGATACAAGATAATGCGCTATGGGGGTGTTTGCAAGGCGGGGAGACGGGGAAAAGCTGTGGATAAAATGTGCATGGAATGTGGGTGAGGCGGGGTAACTCGCGCTATCCCTGATGCTGTCTGCCTTTCACCGTTCGTCGTGGTTGATGAGAGATTTTTCACACGCATCGGAGGGGCTGTGCGGGAAGGAACACTACCACAATATGTAGTGTTTCTCACCGCGCAGCCCTTGACCTTTTCGCGCAATGCCTGCTTACGCCGGTGGCGTGCCGCAGCGCTGGCAATCTGGCTACAATGCCGGCCGCTTTTGCGGGCACTCTATAGTTACTCTCTGTTAGTAAGAGTGCTCGCGCTCGCTCATGGCGCATCAGGAGGCAAGGTGGAACAAGAAGCGCGCATTCTCATCGTCGAGGACGACCAGCGACTGGCCGAGTTGACCCAGGATTACCTGGAGAGCAACGGCCTGGCGGTGTCCATCGAGTCCCACGGCGGCAGGGCGGTGGAGCGGGTGCTGGCCGAGCGGCCGGACCTGGTAGTGCTCGACCTGATGCTGCCGGGTGAGGATGGGCTGTCCATCTGCAAGCGCCTGCGCCCGGACTACGACGGGCCGATCCTGATGCTTACCGCGCGCACCGACGACATGGACCAGGTGCAGGGCCTGGAGATGGGCGCCGACGACTACGTGTGCAAGCCGGTGCGCCCGCGCGTGCTGCTGGCGCGCATCCGCGCCCTGCTGCGGCGCAGCGAGCCGGCCGAGGCCGTGCCGGCCGTTGCCGGCAAGCGCCTGACCTTCGGCAAGCTGGTGATCGACAATGCCATGCGCGAGGCCTGGCTGGACGGGCAGACCATCGAGCTGACCAGCGCCGAGTTCGACCTGCTCTGGCTGTTGGCGGCCAATGCCGGGCGCATCCTCTCCCGCGAGGAAATCTTCAATTCCCTGCGCGGCATCGAGTACGACGGCCAGGACCGCTCCATTGACGTGCGCATCTCGCGCATCCGCCCGAAGATCGGCGACGACCCGATGCACCCGCGCCTGATCAAGACGGTGCGCAGCAAGGGCTACCTGTTCGTCGGGGAGCTCTGAGCCGTGAGCGCCGTGCCACCGTTCCCCGAGCTGCACGGCGAGCGCTTCCGCCTGCGCGCCTTCATCGATGCCGACCAGCCGGCGGTATTCCGCGCGCTGTCGCACCCCGAGGTGATCCGCTACTACGGCGTCTCCTACGCGACGCTGGAAGCCACCCGCGAGCAGATGGAATGGTTCGAGCGCATCTATAACGAGAGCAGCGGCATCTGGTGGGCGATCTGCCGGCCGGACGCCCCCGAGGACATCATCGGCGGCTGCGGCTTCAACAACTGGCAGCAGGAACACCGCCGCCTGGAACTGGGCTACTGGCTGCTGCCCGAGCACTGGGGGCAGGGCGTGATGAGCGAGTGCCTGCCGCTGATCTTCCGCCATGCCTTCCAAGACATGAACGTGCACCGCATCGAGGCCGAGGTGGAGCCGGAGAACCTTGCCAGCGGCCGCTTACTGCTGCGCCAGGGCTTCACGCTGGAAGGTCGGCGGCGTGAGTGCGAGGTGAAGGACGGCGCGTTCCTCAGCCTGGACAATTACGGGTTGCTCAACTCGGAGGCAGCTGAGTGAGGCGGGCGCTGGCCCTTACCCCAACCCTCTCCCAAGGGGAGAGGGGGCTGTCCGTGCTGGCTGTCGGTTCGGTTTCATCCTGCCTGACTCGACGCCAACCGAGCGGCATTACTGTAGCGCCAGGCTTCATGCGCACTCCGCACAGTCCCCTCTCCCCCTGGGAGAGGGCTAGGGTGAGGGGGCTCCCCAGGAGTGCCGAACCCAGGGGGAATTCCCCCCGATGAAATCCATCTTCCTGCGCATCTACGGCGGCATGCTGCTGACCCTGGTGGCGGTCGCCGCGCTGGCCGTGCTGACCCTGCACCTGGTCAACGACGTGCGCGGCGAGCGCTACCGCGAGGACCTGGCGCGCGGCACCTTCCGCCTGATGGCGGACGAGCTGCTGCCCATGAGCGAGGTGGACCGCAAGCGCGCACTGAGCCAGTGGAGCCGCCTGCTGGGTATTCCGCTGAAACTCACCAGCCTGGATGCGCTGGGCATGGAAGGGCGCAGCCGGGCGCGGCTGATGAACGACCAGGTGCTGGTGCAGTCCGGCGCGCCCCATGAAGTCAAGGTGATGACCCAGGTGAGCGCGGCCGAAGGGCTGATCCTCACCGGCGAGGTGGAGCAGGTCAGCGAGCAGCTGGCGCGTGCGACCATCTACCTGCTGATGGACGAGCTCAAGCGCTACCCGGCCAGCGAGCAGCCGTATCACCTGGCGCGCATCGTCCGCGACAAGCGCTTCGGCTTCGAGGTGCACCTGCTGCGCCTGAAGGAGGTCGACCTCGACGACGACCAGAGCCGCCGGGTGGAAGAGGGCGATACGGTAATGGCGTTGGGCAAGGGCGGCGATTCGATCCGCGTGCTCTCGGGCATCCTCGACACGCCCTGGGTGCTGGAGCTGGGACCGATCTACCAGATGAATCCCTACCCGCCGCAGTTGCTGACGATCATCGTGGTCGTGGCGCTGACGCTCATCGGCCTGACCTTGTACCTGTTGATCAGCGGGCTGGAGCAGCGCCTGCGCGGCCTCGAGTCCGCCGCCACGCGCATCGCCCGTGGCAGCCTGGATACCCGCGTGGAAGTGCGCGGCGCGGACTCGGTGGGGCGCCTCGCCGGGGCCTTCAACCACATGGCCGAGCAGTTGCACCTGTTGCTGACGGTGCAGCGCGAGCTGGTGCGCGCGGTGTCCCACGAGCTGCGCACGCCGGTGGCGCGACTGCGCTTCGGGCTGGAGATGATCGAGTCCGCCGAGACCGACACGGCGCGACGCAAGTACATGGAGGGCATGGATGGCGACATCCAGGACCTCGACCAATTGGTGGACGAGATGCTCACCTACGCGCGCCTGGAGCAGGGCTCGCCGGCGCTGAGCTACCAGCGCATCGAGCTGGGCGCGCTGGTGGAACAGGTGGTGGCGGAGATCGCGCCGCTGCGCCGGGAAATCACCGTCACCTGCGAAGCGGGTGCGCTGGTGCCGTTCGACCAGGGCAGTTGGATCGAGGCCGAGCCGCGCTACCTGCATCGTGCCCTGCAGAACCTGATGACCAATGCGCTGCGCTACGCCGAAGGGCGGGTGCGGGTGAGTTACCGGGTGAGTGTGGATCGCTGCCAGGTCGACGTGGAAGACGACGGCCCTGGGGTTCCCGAAGCGCAGTGGCACCGTTTGTTCCAGCCGTTCTTCCGTGCCGACGACAGCCGCGCGCGGGTCACCGGCGGGCATGGGCTGGGGCTTTCCATCGTGCGGCGGATCATCCACTGGCACGGCGGCCGCGCGCAGATCGCCAAAAGCGAAGTGCTCGGCGGGGCATGCTTCACGCTGCTGTGGCCGCGCCGCCAGGCACCGAAGGTCGAAGACAGTATTTGATCTGTGGGTCAGAAAATGCAGAATGCTACGGCCCCATTCACGGCTGATGGCGCGCCTGCTCTGCACGAACACTTCCATTGATGTTGCTATCCCATCAGGGGTATTGCAGAGTCATCGCCATCGTTATGTAATTTTTGTTATAGCGAGCGAGAGGCACGGCCAGCCATTCCGATGCTCGATAACAACAACCCACTGGAGCCTCACCATGAAACACCGCTTCGCAAGCCTGTCCCTGCTGGTCGCTTCCTGCTTCACCCTGCACTCGGCGCTGGCCGATGAAGTGCAGGTCGCCGTGGCAGCCAACTTCACCGCGCCGATCCAGGCGATCGCCAAGGACTTCGAGAAGGACACCGGCCACAAGCTGGTCGCCGTCTACGGCGCCACCGGCCAGTTCTACACCCAGATCAAGAACGGCGCGCCGTTCGAAGTCTTCCTCGCCGCCGACGACAGCACGCCGAAGAAACTCGAAGCCGAGAAGGAAATCGTCCCCGGTTCGCGCTTCACCTATGCCATCGGCACCCTGGCACTGTGGTCGGCAAAAGACGGCTACGTCGATGCCAAGGGTGAGGTGCTGAAGAAGAACGAGTACAAGCACCTGTCCATCGCCAACCCGAAAGCCGCGCCCTACGGCCTGGCGGCTACCCAGGTGATCGACAAGCTCGGCCTCAAGGACAAGGTCGCCGGCAAGATCGTCGAAGGCCAGAACATCACCCAGGCCTTCCAGTTCGTTTCCACCGGCAACGCGGAGCTGGGCTTCGTGGCGTTGTCGCAGATCTACAAGGATGGCAAGGTGACCAGCGGTTCCGCCTGGATCGTCCCGGCTGACCTGCACGACCCGATCCGCCAGGACGCCGTGATCCTCAACAAGGCCAAGGACAGCGCCGCCGCCAAGGCGCTGGTCGATTACCTGAAAGGGCCGAAGGCCGCCGCGGTGATCAAGTCCTACGGTTACGAACTCTAAGCTTCTAAGGAACAGCGATGCCCCTCACGCAGGAGGATTTCCTGGCCATCCGGCTCACCATCGAGCTGGCCGCCCTGAGCACCCTGATCCTCCTGCTGATCGGCACACCGATCGCCTGGTGGCTGTCGCGCACCCGCTCCTGGCTCAAAGGTCCGCTGGGAGCGGTGGTGGCGCTGCCGCTGGTGCTGCCGCCGACGGTGATCGGCTTCTACCTGCTGATCACCATGGGGCCCAACGGCTTCATCGGTCAGGCGACCGAGAGCCTCGGCCTGGGGCGGCTGCCGTTCACCTTCGCCGGGCTCGTGGTGGGCTCGGTATTCTATTCGCTGCCCTTCGTGGTGCAGCCGTTGCAGAACGCTTTCGAGGCGATCGGCGACAAACCGCTGGAGGCCGCCGCCACACTGCGTGCGAGCCCCCTGGATACCTTCTTCTCGGTGGTCCTGCCGCTGGCGCGGCCGGGCTTCATCACCGCCAGCATCCTCGGCTTCGCCCATACGGTGGGTGAGTTCGGCGTGGTGCTGATGATTGGCGGCAACATTCCGGGCAAGACCCGCGTGGTGTCAATACAGATATTCGATCACGTCGAGGCCATGGAGTACGCCCAGGCGCATTGGCTGGCCGGCGGCATGGTGATCTTCTCCTTCTTCGTCCTGCTGGCGCTCTACGCGAGCCGCCGCGGCCGGTCGGCCTGGGCCTGAGGTGGGCATGCAGCAGGATATTCCCGTGCGCGCCATCGAAGCCCGCTTCCAGATTGCCTATTCGGGCTTCAGCCTGGACGTCGACCTGCAATTGCCGGGCAAGGGCGTGACTGCACTGTTCGGCCATTCCGGTTCCGGCAAGACCACCTGCCTGCGCTGCGTGGCGGGCCTTGAGCGCGCGCCGCTCGGCCGGCTGGTGGTGAATGGCGAGGTCTGGCAGGACAGCGAGACCGCTGTGTTCCTGCCGCCGCACAAGCGAGCGCTGGGCTATGTATTCCAGGACGCCAACTTGTTCGAGCACCTGTCGGTGGAGCGCAACCTTACCTACGGCATGAAGCGCGTGCCGCGCGACCAGCATCGCGTGGCGCTGAAACAGGCCACCGAGCTGCTGGGGATTGGCCATCTGCTGGAGCGCATGCCGGTGCATCTCTCCGGTGGCGAACGCCAGCGCGTCGGCATCGCTCGCGCGCTGCTGACCAGCCCGCGTCTGCTGCTGATGGATGAGCCACTGGCGGCGCTGGACCTCAAGCGCAAGGCGGAAATCCTGCCGTACCTGGAACGCCTGCACGACGAACTGGATATCCCGATCCTCTACGTCAGCCACTCGCCGGACGAAGTGGCTCGGCTGGCCGATCACCTGGTGCTGCTGGACCAGGGGCGCTCCATCGCCAGCGGTCCGGTGGTGGAAACCCTGGCGCGCACCGACCTGCCTCTCTCTCACCTGGAAGACGCCGGCGTGGTAATCGACGGCCAGGTGCTCGAGCACAACGCCGGCTACGGTCTGCTGACCCTGGCGCTACCGCACTGCGAGCAACGCATCCGCCTGGCCCACGCACCGATGGACAAGGGCCGGGCGCTGCGCATCAAGGTGCAGGCGCGGGATGTCAGTCTGAGCCTGGAGCCGGCGGCGCACAGCAGTATCCTCAACGTCTTGCCGGCGACGGTGGTCGAGATAGTGCCGACGGAGAACCCGGCGCACCTGCTGGTGAAACTCGACGTGGCCGGAACGCTTCTGCTCGCCCGCATCACGCGCTACTCCCACGACCACCTCGGGTTGCAGACGGGGCAGGCGGTTTGGGCGCAGATCAAGTCGGTGGCGTTATTGGCCTGATTGGCTCAGAAGCTCCCCTCGGGAGTACCTGTCTGCGAAAGTTCGTGCTTGGGATTTCCCTCTCCCTTCAGGGGAGGGCCGAGCCCGGGCCTATTTCATAGGGACAAGCGAGCCATGCCAGCGATCCTGCGCATGGCGCGCTCCTACAGGTTGGCGCCGTGCCGGACCGATTGGCTGCTGCCCTTGACCGAAGGAATCGCTACCAGGCTCAACAAACGGCCATCGAACAGGCTGAACTGCCCATCGATCTCCTGGCCATGGTGCCACTCCTCGGACAGGTCGGTGAGCAAGCGTAGACGTGCGTGGCCACCGGCGGACCAGCTCAGCAGCTCGGCGTGCTCGAAGTAGAAACGCTTGCGCACCAGCGGGAAGAGCGCCTTGAACAGGCTCTCCTTGAGGGAAAAGGTGAGGGTGACCTGCAGTGCCGCCTGCTGCGGGTCGAGGCGCGCCAGTTCGTCGGGCGTCAGGATTTCCGCGGCCAGTCGCTCCGCTCGCGTGGTTTCCAGGCGGTTTTCCACGTCCAGTCCGAGCCCGCGCCAGTGGCTGTCACGGGCGACTATTGCCGCGGCCCAACCGTCGCCATGGGTGATCGAGCCACAGAAGCCTGCCGGCCAGACCGGCGCTCGCTCTTCATCCGTACCGGGCACCCAGGCCGCGCTGCCTGCGGCCAGCAACGCTTCACGGGCGCAGATTCGCCCGGCCAGGTACTCGGCCTGACGCTTGGCAACGGAACGCTGGATATTGGCCGGCGCCTCGACGCGGCTCAGCGCGAAGTCCCCGGCCTGCAGACGCTGACGGTCGAAACGGGTGCTGCGGATCTGGCAGCCGTCCAGAAGGGTGGGTAGCGGCCAGTCGGCGTCGAGTGGGGTGCAGAAGTCGGGAAGGGCGGTCATGGGAACATTCTGCCGCGCCAGAACGTGGCCCACCAGTCACGCGGCACTTACATTCGTTTGCAAACCTTCACCAAAGGCGTACGGATTCATCCGACAAGCTTTGACACACTGCGCCCCGCGTTCCCAAGGGGACGCAGGTGAGGTTGTTGTTGGAGTGCCGCCACGGTGGGCTCCGACCTTTACACTTGATTGAGTGCGGGAGCCCGAATGGGCTCCCGTTTTTTATTGCCCGGCGTTTTTACGCGCCCTCGGGCTTCACGTCGAAGATTTCCTTGAAGAAGGCCTGCAGGTCCGCCCAGGACTTCTGGTCGGCAGTCTTGTCGTAGCCCACGTCCAGGCCATGGCCCTTGTGCTTGTCGGCGTCCGGGCTGGTGAAGCTGTGCTTGGCGCCGGGCTGGACCACCAGCTTGTAGTCGGCCTTGGCGTTGTCCATCTCGGCCTTGAAGGCTGCGACGCTCTCGGCCGGCACCAGGGTGTCGGCGCCGCCATGTTCGACCAGGATCCTTGCCTTGATCGCCCCCGGTTGCGCCGGCGTCTGGGTCGCCAGCACGCCGTGGAAGCTGGCCACGCCGGCCAGCGGCAGGCCGGCGCGGGCCATGTCCAGCACCACCTTGCCGCCGAAGCAGTAGCCGATCGCGGCGATCTTGCTCGGGTCGGTCTGCGGCTGCTTCTTCAGCAGTTCCAGCCCGGCCTGGAAGCGTGCCTTGGCCGCGTCGGCGTTCTTCAGCGCCTCGGCCATGAAGGCCTTGGCATCATTGGGGTGGTCGGTGTGCTTGCCGTTGCCGTACATATCGATGGCCAGTGCGCTGTAGCCCAGTGCGGCGAGATCGCGGGCGCGGCGCTTGGCGTAGTCGTTCAGTCCCCAGAACTCATGGACGACGATGACACCGGGGCGAATGCCGGATTTGGCGTCGTCATAGGCGAAGTAGCCGATCATCTTCGTGCCGTCAGTGGATTCGTAGGGAATTTCCTGGGTCTTGATCGCGGCGGAAGCGCTGGCCGCGAAGGCGAACAGCAGCAGGGCGGTGAGCAGGCGCATGGCGAGACTCCTGAGCGGGGAACATTGACGATAGCCGCTGACGCGGAAAACGCCCGTGTATCGTACGCGCAGCCGCTCAAGGGCGCGGTTGCCGGCTGGACGATAGACGCCCGGACCAGTGAAAAGTCCGGCAGCCTCGTCTACCCTTGCGCCCATGTCCTGACCCGCGAAGCGATAGGCCGATGTTGGACCTGAGCACCTGGAATCTGACCATTCCCCAACGCGGCCCGGCCGCGACCATTTCCACGGCGAAACTCGGCCGTGACTACGAGAGCCCGTATTTTCGCCGCAGCGCCGATGGCGTGGAGTTCTGGGTGCCGGTGAACGGCGCTCACACCAGCGGCAGCGAATATCCCCGCACCGAATTGCGCGAGACCAGGCCGGACGGCCGCCTGGTGACCTGGCGCTACCCGTTGGCGGAGAACCAGATGGTCGCCACCCTGCGCGTGGAGGCCGTGCCGTCCAGCCGGCGCATGGTGATCGGGCAGATCCACAGCAATGGCAGCGGCAGCGCCGAGGCCCTGCCGCTGGTCAAGCTGGTCTACCAGCAGCGCCTGGACAAGGCGCGGGTACAGGCGCTGGTTCGCGATCGGCCTGACGACATGACCACGCGCACCTATACCGTCTATGACGGCATCCCCCTGGGCGATACCTTTACCTACCGGCTGGGCGTGTCCAGCAGCGGGGTGCTGAGCGTGCAGGTCCAGGATGGCCAGGTCAGTCAGCAACTGGATACGAAATGGGCCTATCAGGGCCTGTACTTCAAGGCAGGCCTCTACCTGCAGGACAATCGCGGGCCCGCCAGCGAGGGCGGGCGCGCTACCTTCACCGATCTGAGCATTCGACACCAATGAAGACTTCCTCCATCGCGCGTCGCGCTTCCCTGGCCTTGTCTCTGCTGCTGCCGGCGGCACTGGCGCAGGCTGCGCAGGGCGACGATTTCGGTTCCTGCCTGAACCGCCTGCAGGGCGCTGCCCAGGCCAAGGGCGTCAGCGCTGCCAGTTTTGCGCAGTTCACCCAGGGCCTGCAGCCGGACATGACCGTGCTGCCACTGCTCGATGCGCAACCGGAGTTCACCACGCCGATCTGGGACTACCTGGCCGGGCTGGTGGACGACCAGCGCGTCGCCGACGGCAAGGCGCGCATGGCCGAGCACGCCGACCTGCTGCGCAAGGTCGCCGCGCGCTATCAGGTCGACCCGGCGACTGTGGTCGCGGTGTGGGGAGTGGAAAGCGATTACGGGCGCATCACCGGTAAGCGCCCGCTGCTGGTGTCGTTGTCCACGCTGTCCTGCTACGGGCGGCGACAGTCGTTCTTCCAGGGCGAGTTCATTGCCACTCTGAAGCTGCTGCAGCAGGGCGATATCCGTGACAGCGGGATCACCGGTTCCTGGGCTGGCGCCTTTGGCCAGACGCAGTTCATGCCGTCGACCTATGCGCGCATCGCCGAGGACTTCGACGGCGACGGCCACCGCGATCTGGTGGGCAGCACCGCCGACGCCCTGGCGTCCACTGCCAATTACCTGCGCAAGGCTGGCTGGCGCGAAGGACAGCCCTGGGGCTACGAGGTGAAACTGCCGGCGGGCTTCGATGCCTCGCTGGCCGGGCGCACCAAGCGCCGGGCGCTGTCCGACTGGACCAGCCGTGGCGTGAAGCGCATCGACGGCCAGCCGATTCCGAGCATCGACTCGAAGGCCGCCATCCTGCTGCCGGCCGGCGCCAACGGGCCGGCCTTCCTGGTCCTGCGCAACTACGACGCGATCTATTCCTACAACGCGGCGGAAAGCTACGCGCTGGCCATCGCCCTGCTGTCGGATCGCCTGCGCGGCGAGCCCGGTTTGCGCACCGCCTGGCCGACCGACGATCCGGGGCTGAGCCGGGCACAGCGCAAGGAGTTGCAGGAGCTGCTGATCCAGCGCGGCTACGACATCGGCCAGGCGGATGGAATGATCGGCGACGTGACGCGCAAGGCGATCCAGCAGGAGCAGAACAAGCTGGGCCTGACGCCGGCAGATGGGCGTGCAGGGCAAAAGATTCTGAAGGCGCTGAAGGGCGGTTGATTGATCCCTTCTGACTCAAGTGAAGCCCCGGCACTGGCCGGGGCTTTTCGTTTGTGGCGGAGATGGGGTCGGTGTCGCCGGAGTCCGCTCCCCACGGGAGAGCAGGCCCAGGTGGGAGCGAGCGTTGTCCGTGATCGGGCGTCAGGCAAGGCTTAATCCCAGCCCTTCACCCCCGTCATGTCCGGCAGGTGGTGGGCGATGCCCTTGTGGCAATCGATGCACGTGGCCTCGCCCGAGGCCAGGGCGGTGGAGTGCATCTGTCGGGCGCGCTGGCTCTGGCGGGTGAAGTCCATGAACTGGAAGTTGTGGCAGTTGCGGCATTCCAGTGAGTCATTGGCCTTCAGGCGTGCCCATTCGTGTTCGGCCAGTTCGCGGCGATGGTCGAGGAACTTCTCCCGTGTGTTGATGGTGCCGAAGATCTTGCCCCAGACCTCCTTGGACGCCTGCATCTTGCGGGCGATCTTGTCGGTCCACTTGTGCGGCACGTGGCAGTCCGGGCAGGTGGCGCGCACACCGGAACGGTTGGTGTAGTGGATGGTGTCCTTGAGTTCGGCAAAGACGTTGTCGCGCATCTCGTGGCATGAGGTGCAGAACTGCTCGGAGTTGGTGGCCTCCAGCGCGGTGTTGAAGCCGCCCCAGAAGATGATCCCGGCGATGAACCCGGCCAGTGTCAGGAAGCCCAGGCTGTAATGCACGCTGGGCCGGCGCAGGACGACCCAGTAACCCTTGAGCCAGGCGAATAGTGCTTTCATGACGCCTCCTCAGGGGTTGCCGGTGGATGTGCCATCGTCGTTGCTGGCGGACTTCCCGGCGGCCGCGTCGCGCTGGAGGATCTTGTCGATATCCTCGAAGGTGTTGCCCACCAGCGGTTGCACGTCCTTCTGCGGCACGTGGCATTGCACGCAGAAGTATCTCCGGGGCGCCACGGCCGCCAGCGCCTGGCCGTCGCGATCCATGTAGTGGGTGATGCTGATCATCGGCGCCTGCACCCGCGCGCTGTTGGCGCGGCTGTGGCATGACAGGCACTTGTTGGAGTTGGTGTCGATGCGGTAGCCGGCGATGGTATGGGGGATGGTCGGCGGCTGTTCCGGATAGGCGCGTTCGCGGCGGATGTCCTTGTTCTCGTCGGCAGCGAGCGGCGGCGCCGGGCGGTCTTCGGCGATGGTGCCGCCGGGGCGGCGGCCATCCGGGGCCGGGGCGTCCAGCGGGTAGTTGACGTCGTCAGCCAGCGCCGGAAGGGCGAAGAGCAGCAGGAGCAGGACGGGCAGTATCGGTTTCATCGCGCGTTCCTCAGGCCAGGCTGACCAGTTCGATGCGCACCGCGCATTTCTTGTAGTCGGTCTGCTTGGAGATCGGGTCGGTGGCGTCCAGCGTGACCTTGTTGATCAGCTTGTTGGCATCGAAGAAAGGCACGAACACCAGTCCCTGCGGCGGCTTGTTGCGCCCGCGGGTCTCGATGCGCGCGCGGATCTCGCCGCGCCGGCTGATCACCTTCACCTCGCTGCCCCGGCGCATCTTCAGGTCGCGCGCATCGTCGGGGTGCATGTACACCACGGCGTCGGGCACGGCCTTGTAGAGCTCCGGCACGCGCTGGGTCATCGAACCGGTGTGCCAGTGTTCGAGCACGCGGCCGGTGGAGAGCCAGAAGGGATATTCCTTGTCCGGGGCCTCGGCCGGCGGCTCGTAGGGCAGGGCGAAGATGATCGCCTTCTTGTCCGGGTAGCCGTAGAACTGTACGCCGCTGCCGGCGGTGACGTAGGGGTCGTAGCCCTCGCGGTAGCGCCAGCGGGTCTCCTTGCCGTCGACCACCGGCCAGCGCAGGCCGCGCGCCTCGTGATAGGCGTCGAAGGGCGCGAGGTCGTGACCGTGGCCACGGCCGAAGCTGGCGTACTCCTCGAACAGCCCCTTCTGGATATAGAAGCCGAAGGCCTTGGCCTCGTCGTTCTCGAAGCCCTTGGTGATCTCGTCGTTGTCGTACGCGTCCACCTGGCCGTTCTTGTACAGCACCTCGTAGAGCGTCTTGCCCTTGAGTTGCGGCGCCTTCGCCAGCAGCTCGGCGGGCCAGACCTCGTCGGTGGTGAAGCGCTTGGAGAACTCCACCAGCTGCCAGAGATCGGATTTCGCTTCGCCCGGTGCCTTCACCAACTGGTGCCAGAACTGCGTGCGGCGCTCGGCATTGCCGTAAGCACCTTCCTTCTCCACCCACATGGCGCTGGGCAGGATCAGGTCCGCCGCCTGTGCCGAAACGGTGGGGTAGACATCGGAGACGATCACGAAGTTTTCCGGGTTGCGCCAGCCCGGTAGCACCTCCTGCATGATGTTCGGCCCGGCGTGCATGTTGTTGCAGACCTGGGTCCAGTAGACGTTGAGCACGCCGTCCTTGAGCATCCGGCTCTGCTGTACGGCGTGGAAGCCGATCTTTTCCTGGATGGTGCCGGCGGGCACTTTCCAGATTTTCTCGGCGGTTTCGCGGTGTTTCGGGTTGGTTACCACCAGGTCCGCCGGCAGGCGGTGGGCGAAGGTGCCGACCTCGCGCGCGGTGCCGCAGGCCGAGGGTTGGCCGGTGAGCGAGAAGGGGCTGTTGCCCGGCTCGCTGATCTTCCCGGTGAGCAGGTGGATGTTGTAGATCAGGTTGTTTGCCCAGACCCCGCGGGTGTGCTGGTTGAAGCCCATGGTCCAGAACGACACCACCTTGCGTTTCGGGTCGGCGTACAGCTCGGCCAGGGCCTTCAGGCGCTCGGCCGGCACACCGGTTTCCTTGGCAGTGCGCTCCAGGGTGTAGGGTTTGACGAAGGCGGCGAATTCATCGAAGCCGATGTCGCTCCAGGTGTTGGCCTTGTCCGCGTTCTTCGCCTTCTTCTCCAGCGGGTTATCCGGGCGCAGGCCGTAGCCGATGTCCTCGGCGCCATGGGCGAAGCGGGTGTGCTTGTCGACGAAGTCGCGGTTCACGGCGCCGCTTTCGATGATGTGGTTGGCGATGTAGTTGAGGATGTACAGGTCGGTCTGCGGCTTGAACACCATGGGGATGTCGGCCAGGTCGAAGCTGCGATGCTCGAAGGTCGACAGCACGGCCACCTTGACCTGCCCTGCGCTCAGGCGGCGGTCGGTGACCCGCGACCAGAGCACCGGGTGCATCTCGGCCATGTTCGAGCCCCAGAGCACGAAGGTGTCGGTGGCCTCGATGTCGTCGTAGCAGCCCATCGGCTCGTCCATGCCGAAGCTGCGCATGAAGCCCATCACCGCCGAGGCCATGCAGTGCCGCGCGTTGGGGTCGATGTTGTTGCTGCGCAGGCCGGCCTTGAACAGCTTGTTGGCGGCGTAGCCTTCCCAGACCGTCCATTGCCCGGAGCCGAACATGCCCACCGAGGTGGGGCCCTTGGCCTTGAGTGCGGCCTTGAACTTCTCGGCCATGATGTCGAAGGCGGCGTCCCAGCTGATCGGCTGGAACTCGCCCTGCTTGTCGAACTTGCCATCCTTCATGCGCAGCAGTGGCCGGGTCAGGCGATCGCTGCCGTACATGATCTTGGACAGGAAGTAGCCCTTCACGCAGTTGATCCCGCGGTTGACCTCGGCCTTGATGTCGCCGTGGGTGGCGACCACCTTGTTGTCGCGGGTGGCGACCATCACGCTGCAGCCGGTGCCGCAGAAGCGGCATGGCGCCTTGTTCCAGTCCAGGCGGGTCATGTCCGCCTCGGTGACCAGGTTGCTGGCGGAGCTCAGGATCGGCAGGCCGGCGGCGGCCGCGGCAATGGCGGCGGCGTTGGCCTTGGCGAACTGGCGGCGGGTCAGGTTCATCGTGCACCTCCGGCCTGGGCCAGCTCGGGTTGGGGTTCTCTCTGCAGGGCTTCCGGCGACTCGACGACTTCGTGGTAGATCAGCACCGCGTTGAGAACGCCGGGCAGGTTCTGGATGGCATTGAGGTTGTCGAGGATGCTTGCCTCATGCTCGGCTTCGAGCAGCACGACCAGCTTTCCCTGGGCGCTCTGCTGATGGACTTCCAGGTTCGGCAGGCGCAGCAGGTTGGCCTTCACCGCTTCGAGCAGCTCGGGGCGCGTGTGCACGATCAGGCTGGCGATCTGGATGCTCTCGGGCATCTGGGTCTCAGGCATGGTGGGCCTCACGGTTCAGGTGGATGGCGTTGCCGGGGCAGGGCGAGACGCAGGCGCCGCAGCCGGTGCACAGGGTCGGGTCGAGGGTAGGCAGGGAGGGGCCGCCGAGTTGCGGGCGGAAGCGGATGGCGCGTGGTTCGCAGGCATCGTCGCAGCTGCGGCAGTGGATGCCGGCGCGGGCCAGGCAGTGGTCGTCGATCTGCGCGCGCCAGGGAAACGCCTCGCGGCTCAGGTCGAACACCTCGGCTTCGCAGGCGCGCGCGCAGGCACCGCACAGGCTGCAGCCGGCGTTGGTGAAGTCCAGCTGCGGATAGCCGCCGTCGCCGATGCGCAACACCTGTTCGGGGCAAGCGTCGATGCAGGCATTGCAGCGTGTGCAGCCTTCGAGAAATTCGCTGGCGGTGGCGGTCCATGGCGGGCGACGTACTTCAGGCGCACCGCCCAGGCGCCGCAGCAGGGCGCGTCGGGCGAGCATCGTGGCACCTCTACGTCGGCGGGCCGGGCGGCCCCGCCACCAGCTGGACCATCCAGACGATAAAGCCGTAGCCACCGACAATGGCCACGGACAGCAGAGGGAACAGGCAGATCACGAGGAACAGGAACAGCCGGGTTTCCTTGCCTTTATCCGTGCCGGGTCCGGTCTCTTCAGTCATTTGGTCAGCCTCCCGCCAACGACTGGGAATGAGCCTAGTCCCTGCGCTGTGTGTGGGCAAAAGCCTACGAGCGTTATTCTTTTTTCATACAGCGCTTTCGTTCAGCGATGGTTCAGCGCTCTGACAGGTTCCGTTCAGAGCCCTCCTCGTAATCTTTTCCCCGTCAACCCATTACTGACCTCTGACGGGAGAATCCCCATGAAAGCCATGAAGAAAATCGCCCTCGCCAGCGCCATCCTCGGTGCCAGTGTCGCCGCTACTGCCGCCAACGCCGCCGACACCTTCGTCGGCATGACCTGGGGCGAAACCAGCAACAACATCCAGAAATCCGATGCGCTGAATCGCAACCTGAACAATCCCAAGTTCGACAGCGTGATCAACAACAGTGGCACCTGGGGCGTGCGCGCCGGCCAGCAGATGGAGCAGGGCCGCTACTACGTCACCTATGAAAACGTCTCCGACACCGAGAACGGCCTGAAGCTGCGCCAGCAGAACCTGCTCGGCAGCTACGACGCCTTCCTGCCGCTGGGCGACCAGGGCACCAAGCTGTTCGGCGGCGGCACCGCCGGCCTGGTCAAGCTGGAGCAGGACTCCAAGGGCTACAGCCGCGACAGTGACGTGGGTTACGCCATCGGCGCCCAAGCCGGTATCCTCCAGGAACTCGGCAAGAACGCATCCGTGGAAGGCGGCTACCGTTACCTGCGTACCAACGCGAGTACCGAAATGAGCCCGCACGGTGGCAGCAAGGTGGGATCCCTTGACCTGCACAGCAGCTCCCAGTTCTACCTGGGCGCCAACTACAAGTTCTGACCGGTACCGCAACCGGGCCTCGCGTGGCCCGGTTGCCTGACTCAGGGAGCACGCGCATGAAACTGCTGGTGGTGGAAGACGAGGCGCTGTTGCGCCATCACCTGTACACCCGGCTCGGCGAGCAAGGCCATGTGGTCGATGCGGTCGCCAATGCCGAAGAGGCGCTGTACCGCGCCGCCGAATACCATCACGACCTGGCGATGATCGACCTTGGGCTGCCTGGTATGAGCGGGCTGGACCTGATCCGCGAATTCCGCAGCCAGGGCAAGACCTTCCCCATCCTCATCCTCACCGCTCGCGGCAACTGGCAGGACAAGGTCGAAGGCCTGGCCGCCGGCGCCGACGACTACGTGGTCAAGCCCTTCCAGTTCGAAGAACTCGAGGCCCGCCTGAACGCGCTGCTGCGCCGCTCCAGCGGCTTCGCCCAGTCGAGCATCGAGGCCGGCCCGCTGGTGCTGGACATCAACCGCAAGCAGGCGCTGGTCAACGGTGAGTCGCTGCAGTTGACTGCCTTCGAGTACCGCATCCTCGAATACCTCATGCGCCATCATCAGCAGGTGGTCGCCAAGGAGCGCCTGATCGAGCAGCTCTACCCGGACGACGACGAGCGCGACCCGAACGTCATCGAGGTACTGGTCGGGCGCCTGCGCCGCAAGCTGGAGAGCGCAGCGGGCTTCAAACCGATCGATACCGTGCGCGGCCAGGGCTACATCTTCAACGAGCTGTGTAAATGATCCGCTCGCTGCGCCTGCGCCTGATGATCGGTGCGGCGATTCTCGCCGTGCTGTTCATGGCCGCGTTGCTGCCGGCGCTCCAGCGGGCATTCAGCATCGCCCTGGAGAATGCCATCCAGCAACGCCTGGCGGCGGACGTGGCGACCCTGGTGTCCTCGGCGCGTATCGAAGGCGAAGTCCTGAGCATGCCCGACCATCTGCCGGTGGAGGACTTCAACCTTCCCGAATCCAAGTTGCTGGGCTTCATCTATGACCAGTCCGGCAAGCTGGTCTGGCGTTCCACCTCGGCCCAGGACGAGAGCGTCGACTACTCACCCAAGTACGATGGCATGATCGACGAGTTCACCCGCATCCGCGATGCCTCTGGCCAGGAGTTCTTCGTCTACGACGTGGAGATTGACCTGCTCGGCGGCAAGCGTGCTGCGTACAGCATCGTCACCATGCAGCCGGAGAGCGAATTCCGCGAACTGGTCAGTGGCTTCCGCGACCAGCTCTACCTTTGGCTCGGCGGCGCGCTTCTGTTGCTGCTGGGCCTGCTCTGGCTCGGCCTGGGCTGGGGCTTTCGCTCCATGCGCGGGCTGCGCTCGGAGCTGGACCAGATCGAGGCCGGTGATCGCGAACGCCTGAGCGATGACCATCCAGCCGAGATGCTGCGTCTGACCGACTCGGTCAACCGCCTGCTGGAAAGCGAGCGCGCCCAGCGCGAGCGCTATCGCAATTCCCTGGGCGACCTCGCTCACAGCCTGAAGACTCCGCTGGCGGTGCTGCAGGGCGTCAGCGAAACCCTCGCCGACCAGCCGCAGAACCGCGAGCAGATGCAGGTGCTGCAGACCCAGATCGAGCGCATGAGCCAGCAGATCGGCTACCAGTTGCAGCGCGCGACCCTGCGCAAGAGTGGCCTGATTCGCCACCGCTCGGCCCTCGATCCGCTGCTGGATACCATCGCTGGTGCGCTGGACAAGGTCTACCACGACAAGCGCGTGAAGCTCGAACGTGATATCCCGCCGGGCCTGGCCCTGCCGCTGGAAAAGGGCGCGCTGCTGGAGATGCTCGGCAACCTGCTGGAGAACGCCTATCGTCTGTGCCTGACCACGGTGAAGGTCAGCGCGCGCAAGGAGGGTCGAATATTCGAACTGATCATCGAGGACGACGGCCCCGGTGTTCCCGCCAGCCAGCGCGAGCGCATCCTCAAGCGCGGCGAGCGCCTGGATACCCAGCATCCCGGCCAGGGCATCGGCACGGCGGTGGTCAAGGACATCATCGACAGCTACGACGGCGAGCTGGCGCTGGAGGATTCCGCGCTGGGCGGCGCTTGCTTCCGCATTCGCCTGCCGGGTTGATCGAGAGTCGGCGCGAACACTCATCGCACCGCGCTCCCCCAGACGAGATCGTGCCTTCGTCTCATTCCCCCTGCTGTGCCCGATACGCCCCCGGCGTCAGTCCCGTCCATTTCTTGAACGCCCGGTGGAACGCCGATGGCTCGGAGAAACCGAGCTGGTCGGCGATATCCTGAATGGAGTGCTCGTCGCGGCCCAGGTAGTAGATCGCCAGGTCGCGGCGCAGCTGGTCCTTCAACTCCTGGAAGTTTGGCCCTTCTTCCCGCAGATGGCGGCGCAGGGTCTGCGGGCTCATGTGCAGTTGCGCAGCGACCTGCTCCAGGTCCGGCCAGCGGCGGCAGTCGCGGCCGAGCAGGCGGCGGATCTGGCTGGTCAGGCTGTCGCCGCCGTCGGGGCGGGCGAGCAGGTCGGCGGGCGAGTCCTTGAGGAAGTGCTTGAGCGTGCGCTCGTCCTGCAGCAGCGGCATGTCCAGGTAGCGCGCTTGCAACAGCAGGCTGGTGCTGCCGGCGGAAAAGCGGCGAGGGCAGGGGAACAGCAGGTCGTACTCGGCCTGGTGCTCGGGCGGCGGGTAGCTGAAGGTGGCTTCCTCCAGGCGGATGCGCTGGCCGATCAGCCAACTGGCCAGGCGATGCCAGATCAGCAGCAGGCTCTCGGCAAGGAAGTGGTCCGGGTCGCGCAGGTGGGTCTCGTCCAGGGTCAGCCGGGCGCGGTCACCGTCGCGCACCAGCTCGATCCGCGGCGCCTCGGGAAACAACCCGTAGAACAGCGAACCGCGGCCCAGCGCCTTCTCCAGCGTGCGGCAGTGGATGATCGCGTTGCACATCATGGCGAAGGTGCCGCGCTTGCTCGGCAGGCTGCCGAAACCCATGTATTCGTCGTCCAGCGCTTCCCAGAGTGTCTGCATCAGCCGGCTGAACTGCTCGGGATCGATCCGTGCGCGAGGTTCGTCGAGGATGGCCGGGACGATGCCGGCGTCGCGCAGCAGCGCCTGGACGTCGAGGCCCTTGCGCTGGGCGCCATGGACGGCGGCGCGGACGAAATGGCTGGCAATGGTGCGTTCACGCATGAGCGGTCCTTGTTGTTCTGTCCGCATGTCCGAAAGAACAGTGCGGCAAACCCGATCGAACCTGATCGGAGTTCTACAATCTACGGTACGAAGGCCGTGGCGGATACCCGCCAGAGGGCGGGAAACCCGCCAGCGAGGAGGCGGGTTTCCGCCAGATTCGGCGCCTTCCGTGCCCTGACTTTTTACGGAAGTCGTTGAATTTAAAGGGGTTACATATTTTCTAAAGGTCTGGCACAGCACTTGCGATAGGCGAGCAAGGCCTGCCGTCTGGCATGCCCTGAAAACAAATTCTCCCATTGCAGGGAGATAACGCGTTCGGTCTTGCGCCTCCCCCGGAGCGCAGGCCCAGAGGACAGAGCTGCCATGACCAAGCAACCCTTCTACAAAAGCCTGTATGTGCAGGTACTGATCGCCATCGCCATCGGTATCGCACTCGGCCACTTCTACCCCGACACCGCCAAACTGATGAAGCCGCTGGGCGATGGCTTCGTCAAACTGATCAAGATGGCCATCGCGCCGATCATCTTCTGCACCGTGGTTACCGGTATCGCCGGCATGCAGAGCATGAAGGCCGTGGGGAAGACGGGTGGCATGGCGCTGCTGTACTTCGAAATCGTTTCGACCATCGCGCTGATCATTGGCCTGGTCGTGGTCAACGTCGTCCAGCCGGGCGCCGGCATGCACGCCGACGTCGCCACGCTGACCGCCGAAATGAACAAGAACGCGGCGCTAACCGGCTTCATCGCTTCGGGCGAGAAGCAGAGCACCATCGACTTCTTCATGAACGTCATCCCGAGCACCGTGGTCGGCGCCTTCGCCAACGGTGACATCCTCCAGGTGCTGTTCTTCTCCGTGCTGTTCGGCTACGCGCTGCACCGCCTGGGTGACTACGGCAAGCCGGTGTTCGAGTTCATCGATCGCATCACCCACGTGATGTTCAACATCATCAACGTGATCATGAAGGTCGCGCCCATCGGTGCCTTCGGTGCCATGGCCTTCACCATCGGTGCCTACGGCCTCGGCTCGCTGGTGCAGCTGGGCCAGCTGATGCTGTGCTTCTACGTCACCTGCCTGCTGTTCGTGCTGATCGTGCTGGGCGGCATTGCCCGCGCCCACGGTTTCAGCATCCTGCGCTTCATCTCCTACATCCGCGAAGAACTGCTGATCGTGCTGGGCACCTCGTCCTCCGAATCGGCCCTGCCGCGCATGATCGCCAAGATGGAGAAACTGGGCGCCGACAAGAGCGTCGTCGGCCTGGTGATCCCGACCGGCTACTCGTTCAACCTGGACGGCACCTCGATCTACCTGACCATGGCCGCCGTGTTCATCGCCCAGGCCACCGACACCCCGATGGACATCACCCACCAGCTGACCCTGCTGGTCGTCCTGCTGATCGCCTCCAAGGGCGCCGCCGGGGTCACCGGTTCGGGCTTCATCGTGCTGGCTGCCACCCTGTCCGCCGTTGGCCACCTGCCGGTGGCGGGCCTGGCGCTGATCCTGGGCATCGACCGCTTCATGTCCGAAGCCCGCGCGCTGACCAACCTGGTCGGCAATGGCGTGGCCACCATCGTGGTCGCCAAGTGGTGCAAGCAGCTGGACGAGAAGACCCTGTCCGCAGAACTGGCCGCCGGCCCGGGCAACTCCGCGGAGCTGCAGCCATCCTGACGCGCTTTCCAAAGAGCAATTCGGCCCGGTGAACGTGAAGCACCGGAGCCTTTCCAGCCCGCTCGATTGAGCGGGCTTTTTTATGGGCGGGTGGTTGGTGGCGGCGCGCGTTTTGTAGGAGCGAGCTTGCTCGCGAACGGTTTCCCGGCAGCTTTGGAGGTGGGCGGGTTCGCGAGCAAGCTCGCTCCTACAGTGGCTGCGGGCGTGTGCAGCCAGGACGGGGCGTCGTCAGCCTTGCAACATTCCAGGGAGCGCCCGGCGCGCATGGGAGCGGACTCCGCTCGCGATTGGCCGGCCGCCAGCGGCGAGGGTGTGCATCAACGAGAAAGGCGCACGCAGAAAAGCGGAAAGGAATCAGAGAATGATCTTGTCCTTGAGCTTCTCCGCCGCCTGCTGCAGCGCCTGGATGACCCGTTCCTTGTCGTAGTTCTGCACGTTGTTGGTGTCCAGGTACATGGAGAAGCCCGGCACCTCGTGCTCGACGAAGCTGGGGTTGGAGCCCAGGTCGCGGCGGAAGTCGACCACCTGGTAGATCTGTACCGGCTTGCTGAAGCCCTTCACGGCGATCTGCCCCTTGTCGCGGCACATCAGCACGTCCTTCACCAGCGAGTAGGTTTCGTGGCTGATGAGGATCTCGCCGGCTTCGGCGGCGCTTTCCAGGCGGCTGGCGAGGTTCACTTCGCGGCCGATGATGGTGTAGTCCATGCGCGTGTCGGCGCCGAAGTTGCCCACGGTGCAGTAGCCGGTGTTCAGGCCCATGCGCACTTCCAGCGGCTTGGTGATGCCCTGGGCGCGCCACTGCTGGCGCATGACCTTCATGTGCTTGCGCATGGCCACCGCCATGGACACGGCGGCCACGGCGTCCTTCTTCGCGCCCTGGGTGGCCGGGTCGCCGAAGAACACCATCACGCAGTCGCCGACGAACTTGTCGATTGTGCCGCCGTACTTCAGGGCGATCTTCGACATCTCGTTGAGGTAGTTGTTGAGCATGTCGGTGAGGGCTTCGGCTTCCAGCTCCTCGGACAGCTCGGTGAAGCCCTTGATGTCGGAGAAGAACACCGTGAGCTTCTTGCGCTGGGTTTCCAGGCGCACCGTGCGCTTGCCGCTGAAGATCGATTCCCACACCTGCGGCGACAGGTACTTGGCCAGGTTGCTGGCCAGGCGCGCGGCCTTTTCCTGCTCCAGGGTGATGTCCGAGCGGGCCTGGGCCAGGCGCAGGCCCTGCTGGTGCACGAAGAAGGCGGTGATGCAGATGTACAGGGTCGAGAACAGCACGCTGACCAGCGAAACGATGGCGGGGGTCGCGCCCTTGTAGCCCGGAGTGATCAGCGCCGCAGACAGCACCGAGGCGCTCAGCCCCACCAGCAGCGCCAGCCCCAGCGAGCGCAGGCCGCCGATGATCAGTGCCGAGAAGGAAAGGATCAGCACCAGCATCAGGCTGGGTACCTCGGAGAACCCCAGCAGCGTGGTGGCGATACCGGCGTGCAGCGCGTCGATGAACAGCAGCACCAGGCGGGTACGCTGCGGGTTGTCGCGCTTGAAGCGGCGGCTGACCTGCTGGGCCAGGTGCGGGTAGAGCAGGACGTACGGGATCATCCAGAGGATGTCGTAGCCGAAGTACTTGGCGAAGGTGCCGGCGGTGATGGTCGCGGCGATGGCGATATAGGCCAGCACGCGGGAATGGTATTCGCGCAGAGGAGTGGGGGAGAGCGGACTACTGGATCGCTCGAGAACGTTAGGCTTCATGCGCAGGAAACTTCCCTAATGCGTGTGGGCTTGTGGCCAATTACGCGTCTGAATTTTGGGAATCTTATTCCATGCGCTACCCCGGAGCCAGCGGCGGCTAGCGACTGCTCGTCGCGGACCGCCGGTCGCTTCGGGACCCTCAGGCCATGCTGCCGTCGGGCTTCTGGTAGATCGAGCGGCGCGGCTGGGCGAAGACCCGGCGCAGCATGGGTTCGAAGAACTCCAGGGGCAGCACTTCACCGTCCGGATCGAAGGCGGCGGCGTCGTAGCGCGCGCAGAATTCGATGGTCCGCTCGAACTGCGGGTGGTCCTTGAACTGCTCGCGCAGGTGCCGGTCCAGGCCCAGGTGATGGAAGAAGTAGTAGCCCTGGAAGATCGCGTGCTTCTCGATCATCCACAGGTTCTCTTCGCTGACGAACGGCTTGAGGATGGCCGCGGCGATGTCGGCGTGGTTGAACGAGCCGAGGGTGTCGCCGATGTCGTGGAGCAGGGCGCAGACCACGTACTCCTCGTCGCGGCCGTCGCGGTGGGCCAGGGTGGCGGTCTGCAGCGAGTGGGTCAGGCGGTCCACCGGAAAGCCGCCGAAGTCGCCGTCGAGCAGGCGCAGGTGGGTCATGATCCGGTCGGGCAGAAGCGCGGCGTACTGGCCGAAGTCCTTGGCGATGATCGCCCAGTCCTCGGCGGTGCCGTCTTCCATGTGGGTGAAGTTGGCGCGTGCGTTCATCAGGCTGTGCTCTCTTGTGATTGTCGTGGCGTGTCTGGATGGCACCGATCCAGTCTAGAAGCCTGACGGGCACGCGGTAGTGTCCGCGCAGCGCCAGCGGGGTGTCCCGGCGCGCGCGAATGGTGCGGCATCAGCCGCGCGGATGGCGGCGGGTGTTCAAGGTTCGCTCAGGGGTTCTGCGGATCGTGCCCCAGCGACTGCAGGAACAGCGAGAACAGCTCCGGCTGCGAGGAGATGTCGAGCTTGTTGTAGAGGTGGCGGCGGTGGACCTTGATGGTCTCCGGGGAGATCGCCAGGCGCTCGGCCATGGCCTTGGAGGAGTAACCCCGCAGGATCAGCCGGGCGATCTCCAGTTCGCGTTCGGAGAGCACACCCGCGCCGAAGTGGCTCAGGGCGTCACGTACCTGCACTGCCACGCCGTCGCTGGCGCCCGGCAGCAGGCGCTGGCTGCGTTGCTGCCAGTGCTGCTGCATCAAGGCCAGCACCCAGGGGCAGAGCATCGCCAGCAGGCCGGTCTGCTCGCCATCGAACAGCCGGCGCATACCCAGTGACAGCGACAGCGCGCCCTGGCCGGGCAACTGCAGGATGAACTGCACCTCGTCCTCCAGCACGTTGTCGTGGAAGTAGCTGAGGAAGTACTCGCTCTGGCGGAACTGGTCCGGGGAGATTTCCTCCAGCCGGTACAACCCGCTGGGCACGCCCTCGCGGCAGGCCTGGTAGAACGGGTCGAGCTGGTAGAGGCCGTCCAGGTAGATGGCCATGGCGGCTGGGCCGGCGGTGGGCTCGGCATCGTATTCCTCCAGCGCCACCGGAGTGCCGCTGGCCGGGTAGAACATCGCCAGGGCGTTATCGAACGGCAACCACTGGTGCAGCAGCAGGACCAGTTGCTTCCAGAAGCGCGGCTGGCCGATCTGCTCGATGGCGCGACCAAGGTTGGCGTGCATGCCGACTTCGCGGAACAGGTTGTGCATCCGAGGGGATTCTCTGAGAGGGGTGGAGGAGTCGGCCCACGGTTTCCTCCTTTTAACCCGTCGCCGTCAAGGGGGCGTAACCCCAAATGGTGATTGGCCGCCCCCCTCGCCATGCCCAGACTGCACCCCACGCAGCGCCCCGCTCAGAGGGCGCATCAAGGTCTTCGTTCCTGCCTCAGCCACCAATAACAACACGAGGAAACAACGATATGAGCGCTTCCCCTGCGCCAGCGAGCGCGCTCAAGCCCAGCCTGGGCGTGCTCGACGTAGTCGCCATCACCGTCTCGGCGGTCACCCCCGCCAGCTCCGTTTTCGTCATCGCCCCCTTTGCCATCCAGCAGGCCGGCAGCGGGGCCTTCCTGGCGTTCGTCTTCGCCGGGTTCCTGGCCCTGATGTTCGCCTGGTGTTATGCCGAGCTGGGCCGGGCCCACAGCTCCGCCGGCGGCGAGTATGTCTACGCCAAGCGCGTGTTCGGCGGGCTCGCCGGCTACGCCACCTTCCTTACCGTACTGGTCTCGCTGCTGTTCATCCCGCCGGTACTGGCGACGGGGGCGGCGACCTATCTCAACAACGCCCTGGGGACGAACTTCGACACCCAGACCGTGGCCCTGGTGATAGTCGCCGCCAGCTACGTGCTGGGCATCCTGAATATCCGCGTGAACGCCTGGATCACTGGCGTGTTCCTGCTCTGCGAAGTGGCGGCGCTGCTGGTGATCGTGGTGCTCGGCTTCGGCCATGTCAGCCAGCCGGTGAGCGTGCTGGTGCAGCCGCAGCACATCGACGGCGGGATACTGGCCGCCGCGCCCTGGGCGCTGGTGGTCGGCGCCGTGGGTACCGCGCTGTTCTCCTACAACGGCTTCGGCGGCGCAGTGCTGCTGGCCGAGGACATGAAGTGCGGCGGCCGCAACGTACATCGTGCGGTGATCTGGTCGCTGGTGCTGGTGGTGGCGATCGAGATCGTCCCGCTGACCGCGCTGCTGCTGGGCGCGCCTTCGCTGAAAGATATGATCGCCAGCCCCGACCCGGTCGGCTACCTGCTCACCGCCCACGGCAACGAAACGCTGTCGCGGCTGGTCAGCGCCGGCATCTTCCTCTCGGTGTTCAACGCCATAGTCGCCATCGTCATCCAGGTCGGCCGGGTGATCTTCAGCAGCGGCCGCGACGAGCTGTGGACGCCGCTGATGAACCGCGCCTTCACCCGCATCCATCCGCGCTGGGAGTCGCCGTGGATCGCCACGCTGTTCCTCGGGGTGCCCTCGGCGGCGCTGAGCTTCAGCTCGAACCTGGAGGAGCTGACCTCCTTCACCGTGCTGCTGCTGGTGATGGTCTACCTGGTGGTGGCGCTCTGTGCGCTGTTCAGCCGCGTGCTGCGCCGCGATCGCGAGCACCCGTACCGCATGCCGCTGTGGCCGTTGCCCGCGATGCTGGCCGTGGTCGGCGCCGGCTACCTGTTGCTCAACCTGCTGATGGACGCTTCCTCGCGGGACATCATGATCATTGTCGGGATACTGGCCGTGTCGGTGATTCTCTACAGCACCTACGGCAAGCTCAGCCCGGCCTTCCAGAAGCTCTGAAACCCTGCTCGACAACCAAGGAGACAGCATGCGCGCTCGTCAACTCGGCATCACCCTCGGCCTGGGCACGCCCGGCGAGTTCAACGCCATCACCGACGTTCCCGGCATCCGCGTTGGCCACAGCACCCTGATCGGCGAGCGCGATGGTCGCGCCGTACGCACCGGGGTCACGGTGGTCCAGCCGCGCGAGGGGGCGGCACGCCAGCAACCCTGTTTTGCCGGCTGCCATGTGCTCAACGGCAATGGCGACGCCACGGGGCTGGAGTGGATTCGCGAGGCGGGCCTGCTGACCACGCCCATCGCCATCACCAATACCCACAGTGTGGGCGTGGTGCGCGATGCGCTGATCGCCGCCGAGCATGCCGAGTTGGCCGACCCGTCCATCTACTGGTGCATGCCGGTGGTGATGGAAACCTACGATGGGCTGCTCAACGACATCTGGGGCCAGCATGTGCGCGCCGAGCAGGTGCGCGAGGCGTTGGCCGCGGCCGAGTCCGGCCCGGTGCGGGAAGGCCCGGTGGGTGGCGGCACGGGGATGATCTGCCACGAGTTCAAGGGCGGTATCGGCACGGCCTCGCGCAAGCTGCCGGCGGAGCAGGGCGGCTGGACCGTGGGCGCACTGGTGCAGGCCAACCATGGCCAGCGCCGTGAGCTGCGGGTGGACGGCTACCCGGTCGGCCGCCAGCTGGGCGACCTGCCGTCGCCTTTCGCCGAACAGGGCACGCCGGGCATGGGCTCCATCGTGGTGATCCTGGCCACCGATGCGCCGTTGCTGCCGCACCAGTGCCAGCGCCTGGCGCAACGCGCCTCGCTGGGGATCGCCCGGACTGGTGGCGGGACCGACGATTCCAGCGGCGACATCTTCCTTGCCTTCGCCACCGGCAACCGCGACCTGCCGCCGGCGGACTACGGGCGCAAGAACCTGCCGTTCGCCACGGCGCTGGAGATGGTCAACAACGACCACATCTCGCCACTGTTCGCCGCCGCGGCGGAAGCGGTGGAGGAGGCCATCGTCAACGTGCTGCTGGCCGGCAAGGACATGCGCACCGACGACGGCGTGCTGGTGCCGGCGCTGAGCGGGGAGCGCTTGCTGGCGGCATTGCGTGAGACCGGCTGGAAGGGATAACCGGGGCATCCGGCACACTGTTGCATGAACGGAGCATGAAAAAAGCCGGGGCTGCTGGGCAGCTCCGGCTTTTGTCTTTGCCGTCCCGATGGATCAGTTCGGGGTATAGATCTGGTCGAACACGCCGCCGTCGGCGAAGTGCGTCTTCTGCACGGTGCGCCAGTCGCCGAAGGTCTTCACCACGGAGAAGAAGTCCACCTTCGGGAAGCGGTCGGAGAACTTGGCCAGTACTTCCGGGTTGCGCGGGCGCAGGTAGTTGTTCGCCGCGATGGTCTGGCCTTCGTCGGACCACAGGTACTTCAGGTAGGCCTCGGCTTCGGCGCGGGTGCCTTTCTTGTCGACCACCTTGTCGACCACCGCCACCGGCGGCTCGGCTTCGGCGGAGACGCTCGGGTAGACCACTTCGAAGCCGCCACGGCCGAACTCGCGGGCGATCATCTCGGCTTCGTTCTCGAAGGTCACCAGCACGTCGCCGATCTGGTTCTGCATGAAGGTGGTGGTCGCTGCGCGGCCGCCGGTGTCCAGCACCGGGACGTTCTTGAACAGCTGGGCGACGAATTCCTTGGCCTTGGCTTCATCGGCGCCGTGCTTCTGCGCGTAGCCCCAGGCAGAGAGGTAGGTGTAGCGGCCGTTGCCCGAGGTCTTCGGGTTCGGCACCACGACCTGGATACCCGGCTTCACCAGATCGTCCCAGTCCTTCAGGCCCTTCGGGTTGCCTTTGCGCACGATGAACACGGTGGCGGAGGTGAAAGGCGCGCTGTTGTTCGGCAGGCGGGTCGCCCAGTCCTTCGGCACCAGGCCGCCATTGTCGGCCAGGGCGTCGATGTCGGTGGCCTGGTTCATGGTGATGACGTCGGCCGGCAGGCCGTCGATCACGGCGCGGGCCTGCTTGCTGGAACCGCCGTGGGACATCTGGATGGTGATCTTCTCGCCTTTCTCGGCCTGCCAGTGTTTCTGGAAGGCGGCGTTGTAGTCCTTGTAGAAGTCGCGCATCACGTCGTAGGAGACGTTGAGCAGGGGCTGGGCGGCCTGGGCGGCGGAGGCCAGGGCAAGGCCGGCGGCCAGCAGCGAGGCGCTGAACAGACGTTTCACGAGCAGTTCCTTTTGGCAGTGTTGTTGGGCGTCGATTATGCCGACAGGTTATATGGCAATTAAATACTTAAAGGCTATTTGCTTATGCGGCGAGCCGTTTCCCGCGCCGCGCTGTTGCGCATGCCACGAAGAGGAAAGTTGCCCGGCAGCCTAGCAGGCCGGCCGGGCAAGGGCTGCTCCGGCAGTCGTCATTCCAGCCCGCTGACTTCCAGCTCCTTGGGATACTCGACGCTGAACTTGAGGGTGGTACTGCGTTTCTCGCCCGGTTTCAGCTGCCAGTCCCATAGCAGCTTGCCGTCGTCTTCGCGCCTGGCCTCCTGGCCTTCGGGCTCCAGCAGGGTGACCTTGATCTGCTCGTTGCGCGAGATCGGCAGCTGGTCCTTGAACTGCAGGCGCTGGTCGGTCTTGTGGTTGTTCTGCGCGTCGATGCGGAACTCGTAGGTGACGCGCTTGCGGCCGCCGGTGAGGCCGGTGTAGTCGGTGTAGCGGTTGACCAGCTTGCGCTTGATCGACATCGCTTCGTCGCCGCCCAGGGCCAGCTCGAAGGTCTCGCCCGGCATCACCGCGCGCAACTGGCCGCTGGCGACGAAGGTATTGCCCAGGTAGGTGTTGAGGGTCCCGGGCAACAGTGGGTAGTCGCTGGCATTGCGGGTATCGGCCTGCAGGTACGCGGCTTCGCGCAGTGATGGCGTGGCCAGGTAGCGGAAGGTCGTCGGCAGCTTGAACTGGGCGATGGAAACCTTCTGCGAGCTGCCATCGCTGTTGAGCGTGGCGCGGGTCGGGATATGGAAGGAGGCGCTGGTGGTGGCACCGCTGACGTCGGCGACGGCGACAGGCATTTCCGCCAGCGAACCGGCCACGGCCTGTTCGTCCGCGACGAAGCGCTGGGCCTTCTTCGCTTCCATCGCCATCATCGGTGCGGCCGGTGCTGGAGCGGGGCGGGCGGGCATTACCGTGCGTGGATCGAAGGTGTCGACGAACCATGGCGACAGCGCCGGCACGCTGCTGCCCAGGTTGGGGCGAGCGGTGGACAGGGTGAGGTCGACGTCCGTCCAGTCCTCGCCGCTGCTCTGCCGGACTATGCCTTGGTAGGTCAATTCGATCTTGTCCTCACCGTCGCGCAGACGGGCGTCGTAGGCCGGGCGCCAGGAGGCATCGTAGAGCGTGTAGCTGAGCTGCAGCTGGACTTGTGCCGGCTTCTCCAGCGCCACGCGCAGGATGGCCCGCTTGTAGTGGGTGCCGTCGCCGGCCAGGTGGCTGCGCTGGTTCTCCAGTTCCTGCTTGCGTTGCTGCAGTTCCTCGCCCTGCTGGTCGAGCTTGCGCTGCTCGTCGAGGATGCGGCCCAGGTTGCCTTCGCTCATCTGCAGCAGGTTCTTCAGTTCGTCGATGCTCGGCAGTGCCTGGTTCTTGCCCGGCTTGGTGCTGCTGGCCTGGATGTCGGCGAGGAACTGCTTCTGGTTTTCCAGCACGCTGCCGCGGTCGCTGATCTCGCGCTCCTGCCGTTCGAGGTCGCGCAGTTGCGCGTCCAGCTGTTGCAGGCGGTTGTCCTCGGAGGGCGGTGAAACCTGCGGCGCGCTGCTGACGTCGAACAGGGTCGCGGCGGCGCTGGCACTGAGCGAGGCCTGCAGGCTGTTGTCATCGATGCGCAGGGGCAACTGCTCCAGGGCGATCTCGTGCTGGCCGGCGGGCAGCTGCAGGGTGGCGGTGCGGGTGACGATGGCGCGGTCGGTGTAGACGGTCACCGCGCTGATGCGGCTGTCGGCCACCTGTGGCGCGGCCAGCAGCGAGGTGCTGGCCAGCGCACCGGTCATGGCGAGGATCAGTGGATGGAGTCGAAAGGGCATGTGCTCACCTCGGGGCCTGGAAGGCGACCGACACTGCGGAACGCCACCATGGCGTCCGTCCATGGTGCTTGTGACGCACCGGGCGTGAAGAACGGGTTGAGCGCGGGGGGTGTTCCGTCGCGATGGCCGACGAGCGGTAATCCAACCGGGATCAACGTGGCGTCGTGTCATTCATTCGCGGGAACAGCGCGTTGCCGCAGCGCGAGCAGAACGCCGCTTCGGCCTCGTGGCTGGCCTTGGCGCAGGCCGGGCAGGGCTTGTCCAGTTGCCCTGGCGGGCGCTCCTGGCGCATGGCGTTGTGCAGCTCGGCGCTGAAGATGCCGGTGGGCACGGCGATGATCGAGTAGCCGGTGAGCATTACCAGGCTGGCGATGGCCTGGCCCAGCGGCGTCTTCGGAGTGATATCGCCGAAGCCCACGGTGGTCAGGGTGACGATGGCCCAGTAGATCCCTCGCGGAATGCTGGTGAAGCCGTGCTCGGGACCTTCGACCACGTACATCAGTGAGCCGAACACCGTCACCAGGCTCATTACCGAGAGGAAGAACACGGTGATTTTCTGCCGGCTGCCGCGCAGCGCGGTGAGCAGGAAGTCGGCCTGGCGCAGGTACTGGCGCAGTTTGAGGATGCGGAAGACACGCAACAGACGTACCACGCGTACCACCAGCAGGTACTGGGCATCGGGATAGAACAGTGCGATGACGCCGGGCAGCACCGCCAGCAGATCGATCAGGCCGTAGAAACTCAGGGCGTAGCGCAGCGGTTTGGGTGAGCAGTACAGGCGCAGCAGGTATTCGATCAGGAATAGCCCGCTGATGAACCATTCGATTCCACTGAGCAGGGTGCCGAACTGCTGGTGAATACGCCCGACGCTGTCGAGAAAGGCCACCAGCAGGCTGGCCAGGATGACGATCAGCAGTGCGCTGTCGAAGCGCCGCCCGGCTGCTGTGTCGGACTCGAAGATGATGATGTAGAGGCGCTGGCGAAAGCTTTGGGGGTCGGCCATGGATGAATCCGCGGAACGGGTTCAGTCACCTTAGCCGAGATGCGGCGGGGCGGCTGATGCCGCCCCGCCGGGAGCATCAGGCGCGCTCGGTCGCCTGCTGCTCGTCCACGTCGCCTTCGGCCATGCAGGCCGCGGCGGTGAACAGCACGTCGGTGGAGGAATTCAGCGCGGTTTCGGCCGAGTCCTGGAGGATGCCGATGATGAAGCCGACCGCCACCACCTGCATCGCCACCTCGCTGGAGATGCCGAACAGGCCGCAGGCCAGCGGGATCAGCAGCAGCGAGCCGCCGGCCACGCCGGAAGCGCCGCAGGCGCAGACCGAGGCGACCACGCTGAGCAGGATGGCGGTGGGCAGGTCCACGGCGATGCCGAGGGTATGCACAGCCGCCAGGGTCAGCACGCTGATGGTGATGGCGGCGCCGGCCATGTTGATGGTCGCGCCCAGCGGGATCGACACCGAGTAGGTGTCCTCGTGCAGGCCCAGGCGCTCGCACAGTTGCAGGTTGACCGGGATGTTGGCCGCCGAGCTGCGCGTGAAGAAGGCGGTGATGCCGCTCTCGCGCAGGCACATCAGCACCAGCGGGTAAGGGTTGCGACGGATCTTGGCGAAGACGATCAGCGGGTTGACCACCAGCGCCACGAACAGCATGCAGCCCAGCAGCACGGCCAGCAGGTGCAGGTAGCCGAGCAAGGCGTCGAAGCCGGATTCGGCGATGGTGCCGGCCACCAGGCCGAAGATGCCCAGCGGGGCGAAGGCGATGACGACGCGAACGATCAGGGTGACGCCGTTGGCCATGTCATCCAGCAGGTCGCGGGTGGTCTGGCGGGCGTGGCGCAGGGCGATCCCCAGGCCGATGGCCCAGGCCAGGATGGCGATGAAGTCCGCCTCCAGCAGCGCCTTCACCGGGTTGGTGGTGACGCTGAACAGCAGCGAGCGCAGCACTTCGCCAATACCGCCGGGCGGTGCCAGTTCGCTGCTGGGCGCATGCAGTACCAGGTTCGACGGGAAGGCGAAGCTGGCGATCACCGCGACCACCGCGGCGGAGAAGGTGCCGATCAGGTAGAGCACCAGGATCGGGCGGATATGGGTGCGCTGGCCCTGCTTGTGGTTGGCGATGGAGGCCATCACCAGTACCAGCACCAGGATCGGCGCCACGGCCTTCAGCGCGGAGATGAACAGCTTGCCGAGCAGGCCGACCGCCTGTGCGCCTTGCGGCCAGAGCAGGGCGAGGGCGATGCCGCAGAGCATGCCGATGAAGATCCGCAGGACCAGGCTGGTGCCCTTGAGCCGCTGCAGGAGGGTGGGAGTGGGAAGCGTCATGACATCGTTCGCTGCGTGAATGAGGGGACGCACCCGTGGCCGGATGCGCAAGGGCGCGGATTATGCCGTCTGAAGCCGGCAAATGCGCGGCTACCCGTCGATTGATCGGTCAGGTTGTGCTTCTTCAGGTGTCAGGTCGCAGTCTGGACGGCTGCGCGCGCGCCGGCATTGATCCATGCCGGTCGCCTTGGCAATAAGGGGAATTCAGCGCAGGTCGGCGAAGGTTTCCGGGTCCAGGTCGACGGCGGCGACCCGTTGCACGGCGCCACGCATGGTGACCTGAAAGTCATCAGCGACACGGATTTCCAGGCGGCCGCCAGCCAGGTGCAGGTCGATGTGCTCATCGCACAGCCCCAGCCGGCGTGCCACTGCGGCCGCCGCGCAACTGCTGGTGCCGGAGGACAGCGTGTAGCCGGCGCCGCGCTCCCAGATTTCGACGCGCAGCGCGTCGCGGGCGAGCCACTGGACGAACTGCACGTTGCTGCGCCGGGGGAACAGCGGATGATTTTCCAGCAGCGGACCGAGGCGGCGTGCCAGTTCGGGGCTGGTCTGTTCGACGAAGACCACGCAGTGCGGATTACCCATGGAAACGGCGTTGATCTCCAGCGCGACGCCGTCGATTTCCAGTGGATAGCCCAGCGCCTCGGGGGCATCGACCCGCACCGGAATCCTTGCACAGGCGAACTCGGCGCGGCCCATGGATACCTCGACGGTGCGCCCCTCGTCGAATACCTGGCTGGTGACCGTACCGCCGGCGGTGACGACGTCGAACGGCTGGTCTGCGACCAATCCGCAATCCCACAGGTAGCGGGAGAAAATGCGCAGGCCGTTGCCGCTCTTCTCCGCTTCCGAGCCGTCCGGATTGAGGATGCGCAGGCCGAAGGCGCTGTCGCTGTGATTCGCCAGCAGGATGCCGTCGGAGCCGATGCCGAAGTGGCGGTCGCAGACCCGGCCGATCTGCGCCGGCGTCAGGGTAAAGGGCGCTTTGCCGGCGTACACCAGATAGTCATTGCCCAGTGCCTGGTATTTCACGAAGTGCATGGTCGCGGTCCGTCGCCAGTGGAAAGCTCCGACTATACACGCGGCCCGGTGTGTTCCGTGCCCTGGCTCAGCAGCGCATCCAGCACGCGCTGGCCGAGAATCACCAGCCAGCAGGCGAGGATGAAGGGCGCGGTGAAGGCGGGCAGGCCGACCAGCGCGAAGCAGGGTTGCAGCAGCACCGCCAGGAGGATGCCGCACAGTGGCGCCAGGGGGCTGCGGAAGCGCAGCGACAGGGCGATCCCGGCCAGCGCGCCGTTCAGCCCGAGCAGTCCGGCCTGAGCGGAGGCGGCCGGCAGGCCGAGCAGCGGCGCGATGGCCAAGGCGCCTGCGGCGCCGAGCAGCGCCCAGAACGCGGCGCGACGATCCGCCAGCAGCAGGCCGAGGGCGATGGTCAGGCCGGCGAGCGGTTCACCGAGGAAGATCACCTCGCCGAAGCCCTGCGTCGTCGAGTCCAGCAACGGGTTCACCGTGCCGCAGGACAGGCAGGCGGTCGCGGCCGCTGGCGCGAAGCCAAGGGCCTTGCCCAGCGTCACCGACACCCAGCCCAGCAGCACGAAGGCCGAGGTATAGGCCGGCAGGCCGAAGCGCTGGCGTGACTGCCGCAATAGCACGGCCTGCACCGCCACCGAGGTGAGGATGGCGGCGATGGTCAGCATCACCAGCCCCAGCGACCACTGGAATACGAAGGGCAGCAGCAGGCCGATGAGGATCGGGTTGTAGTCGTGCAGGCCGGCGTCGATGTCCGCCTGCGGCTCGCGCACGAAGCGCGCGGTGAGCGGGCCGAGCAGGGCGCCCAGCAAGGCGCCGGGCAGCAGCTGCGGTGCGGACCAGGCGATGGTCAGCAGCAGGATCAGGCCGAAGCGTGCGTCAGCCTGCAGGTAGATCTGGCCGAAGCCGATCAGCCGGGTGCGCAGCGGATGTTTCCTGGAGAGAGGATTCAGGTGCATGTGGGTACAGGGCAGGTTAAATGAGGCTCCGCAGCGCTTCGCTAGGTGTGGAGCATCGAGGCCCCATCGACGAGCAGTGCGTGAGCATTCTGTGACGCCGCCATACGGGGCCGCGCCACGGGGTTGGAAAAAGAAAAGAGGCTGCCGGCGGGATCGCCGCCAACAGCCTCAAAGTTCCATGGCCAGCATTGGGAGTTGCTGCGTGGGGGCCATGGACCGACAAGCATTCGGTGCTCATGTTTCTGCTGCTGAAGCACTCAGTAGCAAGGTCAAACCCGGACGGACGGGGACGCGGCCCCGTATTCCCGGCCCCGTCCGTCCGGGAGTGACTCGGTGCGGAGGCACGCGCGTTGGCGTGGCTCCTGAACTCGGTTGCCCTCTCCCCAGCCCTCTCCCGCAAGCGGGAGAGGGGGCTTGAGCGGCAGAAGGCGGAACACCGGAGTCACTGGCGGCGCCGAACTGCCCCCTCTCCCTTCAGGGAGAGGGTTGGGGAGAGGGGCTCTCAGGCTTGCATCAAACTTCCAGCGCCGGCGCCACCGTTTCGATCCGCAGCATGTTGGTGCTGCCCGGCTGGCCGAAGGGCACGCCAGCGGTGATCACCACGGTGTCGCCACGGCGTGCCATGCGCTGGGCCAGGGCGATGTCCAGGGCGGTGGAGCAGATCTCGTCGACATGGGCGAGCTGCGCGTTGACCACCGAATGGACACCCCAGGCCACGGTCAGGCGGCGGGCGGATTTCAGTTGCGGGGTGAGGCTGAGGATCGGTGCCTTGGGCCGCTCGCGGGAGGCGCGCAGGGTCGAGGCGCCGGACTCGGTGTAGTTCACCAGCACCGCCACCGGCAGGATGCGGCTGATCCGGCGGATCGCGCAGCTGATGGCGTCGGAGACGGTGGCGTCCGGTTCCGGGCGGTTGATCTCCAGCGTCGCCTGGTAGTCCGGCTCGGCTTCGACCTGGCGGATGATCTTCGCCATCATCTCCACCGCTTCACGCGGGTACTGGCCCGAGGCGCTTTCGGCGCTGAGCATCACGCAGTCGGCGCCTTCGCTGACGGCGTTGGCGACGTCGGTCACCTCGGCACGGGTCGGCGCCGGGGAGAAGCGCATGGATTCGAGCATCTGCGTCGCCACTACCACCGGGCGGCCGAGCTGGCGGCAGACCTGGATGATGCGCTTCTGGATGCCCGGCACGCTCTCGGCCGGCATCTCCACGCCGAGGTCGCCACGGGCGACCATGATCGCGTCGGACAGGCGGGCGATGGCTTCGATGGACTGCACCGCCGAAGGCTTCTCGATCTTGGCCATGAGGAATGCCTTGTCGCCGATCAGCGCGCGGGCTTCCTCGATGTCTTCGGGACGCTGCACGAAGGACAGCGCCACCCAGTCCACGCCCAGCTCCAGGCCGAAGGCCAGATCACGGCGGTCCTTGGCGGTCAGCGGGCTGAGCTTGAGCACCGCTTCCGGGACGTTGACGCCCTTGCGGTCGGACAGCTCGCCGCTGTTCATCACGCGGGTTTCGATGGCATCGCTGTGGGCGTTGAGCACCTGCAGGCGAATCTTGCCGTCGTCCAGCAGCAGGCTCATGCCCGGTTCCAGCGCCTGGATGATTTCCGGGTGGGGCAGGGTGACGCGCTGCTGGTCGCCCGGTGCGTCGTTGAGGTCGAGGGTGAAGGTCTGGCCCTTCTCCAGCTGGACGGCGCCCTCGGCGAAACGGCCCACGCGCAGCTTCGGCCCTTGCAGGTCCATGAGGATGCCGATGGGGTAGTTCAGTTCGGCTTCCACTTCGCGCACCCAGGCGAAACGCTGGGCGTGGTCGCTGTACTCGCCGTGGCTGAAGTTCAGGCGGAACAGGTTGGCGCCGGCTTCCACCAATGCGCGGATGTCGTCGCGGCTTTTGATCGCCGGGCCCAGGGTCGCGAGGATTTTTACTTTCTTGTCAGGAGTCATAATCAGGCTCGAATCAGGTGATTTCGTGGCCGCGTTGCTGGGTCAGCGTTCGCCAGGCTAGACGCGGAATGCAGCTAATGGCGTTCCCTTCGCAAATTCCGCAACGACGCATGGCGAACGCAGACACGCTACCCGAAGGGACGGGGCCAGCTTGTCGCAGTGCAGCGTTGCTCGTCGGTCATTTGGAATCACCAAATCTCTCTCCTCGCGCCTCGCCCTGCGACAAGCTGGCCTCCGTCGCGGCCGACGAAATCACCTGATTCGAGCCTGCATTCTCGAGGACCAGGATGGCGCGGAAGTCGTTGACGTTGGTGCGGGTCGGCCTGGTGATCACCAGGTCGCCCAGTTCGGCGAAGAAGCCGTAGCCGTTGTTGTTGTCGAGCTCGTGCAGCGGGTTCAGGCCGGCCTTGGCGGCACGGCTGTAGCTGCACGGGCTCATCAGGGCACCGGCGTTGCTTTCCATGCCGTCGATGCCGTCGGTGTCCCCCGCCAGGGCCCAGATGTTCGGTTCACCTTTCAGGTCGGCGGTGAGGCTGAGGAGAAACTCGGCGTTGCGTCCGCCGCGGCCATTGCCGCGCACGGTCACGGTGGTCTCGCCACCGGAGAGGATCAGGCACGGCGCCTTCAGCGGCTGGCCGTACTTGCGAACCTGCCGGGCGATGCCGGCGTGGACCTTGGCCACTTCGCGGGACTCACCTTCCAGGTCGCCGAGGATCAGCGTCGGGATGCCAGCGGCTTCAGCCTTGGCAGCCACGGCGTCGATGGCATGCTGGGGTGTGGCGATCAGCTTGAAGTGGCTGCGCGACAGGCACTCGTCGCCGGGCTTTACCGTTTCCGAACGCGGGTCTTCCAGCCAGGCGCGCACGTTCGCCGGGACTTCGATGGCGTAGCGCTTGAGGATCGCCAGTGCGTCGGCGGAGGTGGTCGGGTCGCCCACGGTGGGGCCGGAGGCGATCACCGTGGCCTCGTCGCCGGGCACGTCGGAAATCGCGTAGGTGTACACGCTGGCCGGCCAGCAGGCGCGTGCCAGGCGGCCGCCCTTGATGGCCGAGAGGTGCTTGCGCACGCAGTTCATTTCGCTGATGGCCGCGCCGGATTTCAGCAGTGCCTTGTTCACGCTGCGCTTGTCGTCGAGGCTGATGCCTTCGGCCGGCAGGGCAAGCAGGGCAGAGCCGCCGCCGGAGAGCAGGAATATTACCCGGTCGCTTTCGGTCAGGCCGCTGATCAGTTCCAGTACGCGACGGGCAACGCGTTCGCCGGCGTCGTCCGGGACTGGGTGCGAGGCCTCCACCACTTCGATGCTGTGGCACTGCGCGCCGTAGCCGTAGGGCGCGACGACCAGGCCTTCGACCTGGCCGTTCCAGTGTTGCTCGGCGACTTCGGCCATGGCCCCGGCGGCCTTGCCGGCGCCGATGACGATGGTGCGGCCACCTTTATCGGTGGGCAGGTGCTGCGCCAGTACCTGGGCCGGATGCGCGGCGGCAATGGCGGTGTCGAACAGCTCGCGCAGGAAGGCGCGTGGGTCCAGGCTCATGACAGGCTCCCGTGATTCTTGTTGTGGTGTATCCATGGCTCAATCTCCTTGGCAAAGGAGACTCAGCGATGGATTCGAACGCCCCGGCCGGCAAGGCCGTGATTCCCAACGGCCGGGTGTTCGAGTCGCTTTGCAGCATGGCGGGCGACGCCACTCCCATAACCTCGCCCGTCACCTTGCTCTTGCTGGCGGATAACGCCGTGGCGTTATCCGCCGCCTCTCAATCCTTGCGGATGGAGAAGTTGGCCATGTGCTCCAGGCCCTTGATCAGGCCGGAGTGGTCCCAGTTGCTGCCGCCGATGGCCGCGCAGGTGCTGAACACTTGCTGGGCGTTGGCGGTGTTGGGCAGGTTCAGGCCCAGTTCGCGCGCGCCGGCCAGGGCCAGGTTGAGGTCCTTCTGGTGCAGGCTGATGCGGAAGCCCGGATCGAAGGTGCCCTTGACCATGCGGTCGCCGTGCACTTCGAGGATGCGCGAGGAGGCGAAGCCGCCCATCAGCGCTTCACGCACCTTGGCCGGGTCCGCGCCATTCTTGGCGGCGAACAGCAGGGCTTCGGCAACGGCCTGGATGTTCAGGGCGACGATGATCTGGTTGGCCACCTTGGCGGTCTGGCCATCGCCATTGCCGCCGACGCGGGTGATGTTCTTGCCCATGGCCTGGAACAGCGGCAGGGCGCGTTCGAAGGTATTCGGGCAGCCGCCGACCATGATGCTCAGGGACGCGGCCTTGGCGCCGACTTCACCGCCGGAAACCGGGGCGTCCAGGTACTGCGCGCCAGTGGCCTTGATCTTCTCGGCGAAGGTCTTGGTGGCGGTGGGGGAGATCGAGCTCATGTCGATCACCACCTTGTTCGGGCCCACGCCCTCGGCGATGCCGTCCTTGCGGAACAGCACGTCTTCGACCTGCGGGGTGTCCGGGACCATCACGATGATGAACTCGGCTTCCTGGGCGACTTCCTTGGGATTGGCCAAGCCGATGGCGCCGGCTTCGACCAGGGCGGCAGGCGCTGCATCGTGGTGGGTGGAAACGAAGATCTGGTGACCGGCTTTCTGCAGGTTCTGCGCCATGGGCAGGCCCATGATGCCGGTGCCGATGAATCCGATTTTGGCCATGAGGAATTCTCCTGGTTGTTCTTGTTAGGCTGGCTGGCGCGGTGCGTACCTACCGCGCCAGCCGGCGAATCAGATGACGTTGTGGCTCTTCAGCCAGCCAAGGCCGGCTTCGGTGGTGGTCTTGGGCTTGTATTCGCAGCCGACCCAGCCGCGGTAGCCGATGCGGTCCAGGTGGTCGAACAGGAAGCGGTAGTTGATCTCGCCGGTGCCCGGTTCGTGGCGGCCGGGGTTGTCGGCCAGCTGCACGTGGTTGATCGAGGCGAGGTTCTTCTCCAGCGTCCGCGCCAGGTCACCTTCCATGATCTGCATGTGGTAGATGTCGTACTGCAGGAACAGGTTGGCGCTGCCGACCTTCTCGCGGATGTCCTGGGCCTGCTGGGTGGTCTGCAGGTAGAAGCCGGGAATGTCGAGGGTGTTGATCATTTCCATGACCAGCTTGATGCCCGCGGCTTCGAGCTTGCCCGCCGCGTACTCCAGGTTGTTCAGGAAGGTATTTTCGATGGTCGCGCAGTCATGACCCTGCGGCCGGATGCCGGCCAGGCAGTTGACCTGGGTGTTGCCCAGGACCTTGGCGTAGGCGATGGCCTTGTCGACGCCGGCGCGGAATTCCTCGACGCGGTCCGGGTGGCAGGCGATGCCGCGTTCGCCTTTCGACCAATCGCCGGCAGGCAGGTTGAACAGCACTTGCTCGAGCTGGTTGGCGTCCAGGCGGGCCTTGATCACCTTGGCCTCGACGTCATACGGGAACAGGTACTCGACACCGCTGAAACCGGCGCGTGCGGCGGCGTCGAAGCGGTCGAGGAAGTCCACCTCGGTGAACAGCATGGACAGGTTGGCGCAGAAACGGGGCATGGGGTCACTCCTGTTGAACGGGTGGTGCGTGGTGCTCGGCTTCTTCTTTAGAGAGAGCTGGGGGTGGGGGACTCCCCGCCAGGAAATGTCCACCCCCAGCTCCTCCCCGCAGGGAGGAGTCGTTCGGTCCGACTAATCAGTCGAGCAGCGAGATGGCCGTCGGCGCGTCGACGCCTTTCAGGGCCAGCTCTTCGAACTCGTTGACCGCGTTGATCTCGGTGCCCATGGAGATGTTGGTGACACGCTCCAGGATGACCTCGACCACCACCGGTACACGGTGCTGCTGCATCAGCTCGCGGGCCTGGGCGAAGGCCGCGCCGATCTGGTTCGGGTCGGATACGCGGATCGCCTTGCAACCCAGACCTTCCACCACGGCGACGTGGTCGACGCCATAACCGTTGAGCTCCGGCGCGTTGACGTTCTCGAACGCCAGCTGCACGCAGTAGTCGATCTCGAAACCGCGCTGCGCCTGGCGGATCAGGCCCAGGTAGGAGTTGTTCACCAGCACGTGGATGTACGGCAGGTTGAACTGCGCGCCGGCGGCCAGCTCTTCGATCATGAACTGGAAGTCATAGTCGCCCGACAGTGCGACGACCTGGCGGCTCGGGTCGGCCTTGACCACGCCCAGCGCTGCCGGAATGGTCCAGCCCAGCGGGCCGGCCTGGCCGCAGTTGATCCAGTGGCGCGGCTTGTACACGTGCAGGAACTGCGCGCCGGCGATCTGTGACAGACCGATGGTGCTGACGTAGCAGGTGTCCTTGCCGAAGAACTCGTTCATCTCTTCGTAGACGCGCTGCGGCTTGACCGGCACGTTGTCGAAGTGGGTCTTGCGCTGCATGGTGCGCTTGCGCTCGCGGCAGGATTCGACCCAGGCGCTGCGGTCCTTGAGCTTGCCGGCGGCTTTCCATTCGCGGGCCACTTCCAGGAACACGTCCAGGGCGGAGCCGGCGTCGGAGACGATGCCCAGGTCCGGGGTGAATACGCGGCCAATCTGGGTCGGTTCGATGTCCACGTGGACGAACTTGCGGCCAGCGGTGTAGACGTCGACCGAACCGGTGTGACGGTTGGCCCAGCGGTTGCCGATGCCGAACACCATGTCCGACTCCAGGACGGTGGCGTTGCCGTAGCGGTGCGAGGTCTGCAGACCGCACATGCCGGCCATCAGCGGGTGATCGTCGGGGATGGTGCCCCAGCCCATCAGGGTCGGGACTACCGGCACGCCGGTCAGCTCGGCGAATTCCACCAGCTTGTCGGATGCGTCGGCGTTGATGATGCCGCCGCCGGCGCAGATCAGCGGACGCTCGGCATCATTGAGCAGGGCCAGGGCTTTCTCGGCCTGGGCGCGGGTGGCCTTGGGCTTGTTGACCGCCAGCGGCTCGTAGGCGTCGATGTCGAACTCGATCTCGGCCATCTGCACGTCGAACGGCAGGTCGATCAGCACTGGGCCGGGACGGCCGCTGCGCATTTCGAAGAAGGCCTTCTGGAAGGCGTAGGGCACCTGGCCCGGCTCCAGCACGGTGGTCGCCCACTTGGTGACCGGCTTGACGATGCTGGTGATGTCCACGGCCTGGAAGTCTTCCTTGTGCATGCGCGCACGGGGAGCCTGGCCGGTGATGCAGAGAATCGGGATGGAGTCGGCGGAAGCCGAGTACAGGCCGGTGACCATGTCGGTGCCGGCCGGGCCGGAGGTGCCGATGCACACGCCGATGTTGCCGGCGTTGGTGCGGGTGTAGCCCTCGGCCATGTGCGAGGCGCCTTCTACGTGGCGGGCCAGGACGTGATCGATGCCACCGAGTTTCTTCATGGCCGCGTACATGGGGTTGATGGCGGCGCCCGGTACGCCGAAGGCGGTATCGACACCTTCGCGACGCATGACGAGTACGGCAGCCTCGATTGCTCTCATTCTGGCCATATTTTGTTCCTCGGTTCTTATACTGATTGTGTACAAAAGTTGAGGCGATTCTAGGCAGGCAACTCGACGAAGGTCAAGACGGGTTGTATACGAGGGACTGAGCGGTCATTTTTCACTGAAAGCCTTCTGCTGCGCTGGTTTCCGAGAAAACCTGAACGCAGGGTCAAACTATCGTTTGAAAAAATGTATACAAAAATAGATGCAGATTGTCCTTTTAAGTTGCTTTGGGTGAGACCTTCGGCTACTAGATTGCGTACAGATTTCTGATGCGCGTGTGTGCAGCATTCATCGGTGCGCACAGCGTGATCCGGCTTATCACCCTTGAAGAGGAAAACCTCATGACCACCCTGAGCCTGGAAACCGCACTGGACATTACCCGTCACGCCCTAGTGGCCAGCCGCGAGCTGTCCACTGCGCCGCTGACCATCGCTGTGCTGGACGCTGGCGGGCATCTGTTGAGCCTGCAGCGCGAGGATGGCGCGAGCATGCTTCGCCCGCAGATCGCCATCGGCAAGGCGTGGGGGGCGGTGGCGCTGGGCAAGTCGTCGCGCGTGCTGGCGGCGGACGCTCAGCAGCGGCCGTCATTCATTGCGGCGGTGAATACGCTGGCGCAGGGCAACGTCGTGCCGGCGCCAGGTGGTGTGCTGATCCGCAATTCGGCCAATGAAGTGATCGGTGCCATTGGCATCAGCGGCGATGTGTCGGATATCGATGAGCAGTGCGCTATCCGCGGCGTTCAGGCGCTGGGCCTGGTCGCGGACGCGGGCTGATCGAAGACGGGAAGGGCGCGCGTTCGTCGTGCGCCTGGGCGAACTTGTAGGAGCGAGCCTGCTCGCGAACCTCCATTAACACCGGTCGTTTCAGGTGTGAAGCGGGATCGCGAGCAAGCTCGCTCCTACGCGTTTCCGGGGTGCCAGTAGGATGGGTGGAGCGAAGCGATACCCATGCTGCAACGGTTGAAAACGCTTAGATCGAGAGCGGCCGCAAACGCCCCTGCGCCTTCGGCTCGCTGCCGTTGTCCGGCGCCGTTCCACGCAGCACCAGGCGAGTGATGGTCTCGGTGGCCGCCTCGAAATCCGCATCGCTCAGGCTGGTCTTGCCGGTGACCATGGAGATCTGCCAGTCGAAATCGGCATAGGTCTGCGTTGCCGCCCAGATGGTGAACAGCAGGTGGTGCGGGTCCACCGGTGCCAGCAGGCCGCGGTCGATCCAGCTCTGCAGGCAGGCGATGTTGCGCTGGGCCTGGGCGTTCAGTTCCTCCAGGTATTCCTTGGGCAGGTGCGGTGCTCCGTGCATCAGCTCGCTGGCGAATACCTTCGAGGCGTGCGGCAACTCCTGGGAAATCTTCACTTTGGAGCGGATGTAGGCGCGCAGTGCTTCGCTCGGCTCGTCGTCCTCGCGGAACGGCGCGGACGCCTGCAGCAAGGGTTCCACCACGCTTTCCAGCACGCTGCGGTAGAGGTTTTCCTTGGACTGGAAATAGTAGTAGACGTTGGGCTTGGGCAGCCCGGCGCGAGCGGCGATGTCGCTGGTCTTGGTCGCCGCGAACCCCTTCTCGGCGAACTCCTCGCTGGCTGCGCGCAGGATCAGGCGCCGGTTACGCTCGCGAATGCTGGTCATTGGCTGGTCTTCTTTCTTGTATTGCGTGGTCACCAAATATAAGCCGGGCATGGTAGCACCGGGCTCCGGAAGCCCTCAACTCAGGCGCTTGTACGCATTTTCCTGACTCATGGGTCGGTTTTTTGTGTACAGCGGCAAGGTTCTGCGGTATTTCTAGCGCACTTTCGTTCGGCACCTGCCATCCGGAACCCCAATGTCCGATTCCCAGTTGGTCGACCCCTTCGGTCGACGCATCACCTACCTGCGCCTGTCGGTCACCGACCGCTGCGACTTCCGCTGCACCTACTGCATGAGCGAAGACATGCAGTTCCTGCCGCGCGATCAGGTATTGAGTCTGGAGGAGCTCGAAGCCGTCGCCGACGCCTTCATCGGCCTGGGTGTGAAGCGCATCCGCATTACCGGCGGGGAGCCGCTGGTGCGCAAGGGGCTGACCGGCCTGCTGGCCAGGCTGGGCGCGCGGCCGGAACTGGAAGACCTTTCCATCACCACCAATGGCTCGCAACTGCGTGAGCGCGCCGTTGAGCTGCGAGCTGCGGGTGTGCGCCGCCTGAACATCAGCCTCGACTCCCTGCGCCGCGAGCGCTTCGCCGCCTTCACCCGTTCCGACAGGCTGGAGCAGGTGCTCGACGGTATCGACGCCGCCCGCGAGGCCGGCTTCGAGCGCATCAAGCTCAATGCCGTGGTGCAGAAGGGCCGCAACGACGATGAGGTGTGTGACCTGGTGGAGTTTGCCCTGGCCAAGGGCATCGACATCAGCTTCATCGAAGAGATGCCGTTGGGCGCCGTCAGCAGCCACGAGCGCAAGCAGACCCTGTGCAGCAGCGACGAAGTCCGCGCGCAGCTCGCCGAACGCTGGCAGTTGCTGCCCACGCCCGAGCGCAGCGGCGGGCCTTCGCGCTACTACCGCATCGACGGTTACGCCAGCCGCATTGGATTCATCTCCCCCCACAGCCACAACTTCTGTGGCGACTGCAATCGGGTGCGGGTGACCGCCGAAGGCAAGCTGGTGCTCTGCCTTGGCCATGAAGGCGCGCTGGACCTGCGCCAACTGCTGCGCGAACACCCCGGCGACAGCGTGCGCCTGCGCGAGGCGCTGATGCGCGCGCTGCAACTCAAGCCTGAGCGCCACCATTTCGAAGCGGATCAGCAAGTACAGGTGCTGCGCTTCATGAGCATGACCGGCGGCTGAGTCCGCCACGGCGGGTTGCCTGACCTGCCGATAGAACAACAACACGTCACAAGGAGAGTCGTTTGAAGCTCAAGGCCTTCTGCTGGGCGCTCGCCAGCATCCTGTCCCCCGTCATTTCCGCTCCTGTCGTGGCGCAGACCTACGTGGTCGGCGTCGAGAACCTTCCCTTCGCTCCGCACTACAGCACCGATGCCCAGGGCAATTACCAGGGCTTCGCCCGCGATGTGCTGGATCTGTTCGCCAGCAGCAGCGGCATCACCCTGGAATACCGTCCGCTACCGGTGGACGCGCTGCTGCCGGCGCTGCTTTCCGGCGAGGTCGATCTCAAGTATCCCGACAACCCCGACTGGGCTCCGGAGCAGAAGGCCGGCAAGACCCTGCGCTATAGCCAGCCGGTGACGCAGTACGTCGATGGCGTGCTGGTTGCGCCGGAGCGCCTGGGGCAGGGCATCGGCGCGCTGAAGCGGCTGGCGCTGGTGGAAGGCTGGACGCCGCGGGGCTACGAGGCGCCGATCCAGGCCGGGCAGATCAGCCTGGCGCCCAGCGCCGACCTTCGGCAGATGGTTCATACCGCGCTGAAGAGGCAGGCCGACGGCGCCTACTTCAACGTGGTGGTCGCCACTTACTACCTGGACAACATTCGCGCCAAGCCCGGTGCGCTGGTGTTCGATCCTTCGCTGCCGCATACCCGCAGCGCGTTCCACCTGTCCACGGTGAGGCAGGGCGACCTCATCCAGCGCTTCGACCGCTTCCTCGTCGACCATGCCAAGGAAGTCGCAGCGCTCAAGGCCAAGTACGGCGTCGAGGCGAGCCTGGACTCCGAGCACCTGGGCGTCGAGCAGTGGAAGGTGGATTTCCTCGAGCGGCAGAAAGCGAAACAGAAGTCGCCCTGATCCTCCATCTTCCCTAGAATCGCCGCTGTCGTTTGCGCGCCAGCCGTAGGGAGGATGAAGTGCGCCGCGCTTTGTTCATCTGTAGCCGCAACCGCTTGCGCAGTCCCACTGCCGAAGCTGTCTTCGCCAACTGGCCGGAGGTCGAGACCGACTCCGCTGGGTTGGCGCAGGACGCGGAGGTTCTGCTGGGCGTCGAGCAGTTGGAGTGGGCTGATCTGGTGTTCGTCATGGAGCGCAGGCAGCGACAGGCGCTGCTGCGCCGATTCCCCATGGCGATGCGCGGCAAGCGCCTGGTATGCCTGGATATCCCCGATAACTACGGCTACCTGCAACCGGAGCTGGTGCGGATTCTCGAGCACAAGGTCGGGCCTTTCCTGCGGCAGGCTCAGGCGTGAGCGAAGTCCGTATTGCGCTCCGGGATGCAGTGCTGGTCTGCCCGGGGTTCCGTATCCAGGCCCAGCCCGAGCCTTCGCTGGAGATCGATGGCGACCTGCTCTGGGCGCTGGAGCAGCCGCAATGGTGCGAGCTGGCCGTGTTGCTGGAAGAGCGCGACGGCGCGTTGTGGATTGTGCCGGTGCCGCTTGCGCAGCAGGCGGGGTTCGATCCGCAGCGGGTGATCGGCTGGCGTGATGAGCCTGTGCGCATCATGCAGCCCGAAGGTGTGGAGGATGCCGAGGCCGCCATCCATTGGTGGCGCGGCGGGGCGGTCGAGGACGTGCGCGGGCGCGTCAGTCATCATCCCTGGGGGCGCCTGCTGCGTCTTGAGGGGCCGGGGATCGGCCCCGAGCACATTCTCTTTCCCCGTGGGCACGGCTGCGTCTACCTCGGTCATCTGGACACGGACTGGCGCCGGCTGCGGATCGAGCCGACTTCCTGATTTCGGCGCACCCTAAGATTTCCGGAACCGAAGCGCAGCGGTCGCAGCCTAAATCTGCACTGTCCCAGCGAGGTGCTCCGCATGGCCACCGAAAAACCGCCCGCTCGCGGCGCAGCCCAGTCGCGGCCGCGTAGCAAGGGCAGCGACTCTGCCGCAACGCGCAAGACCGCACCAGGCACCCAGGCCAGGGAATCGAAGGCGGGCAGTGATACCGCGGACGATCTCTCTGCCGAAGAGCGTCGCAAGGTCGAGAAGAGCCAGCCGCCGCGCGCACTGGTGTTGCACGAAGTCATACGCCTGCAAGGCAACCACGAACTGGAGCGCACCCTGGCGGCGCTCTGGTGGTCGGCGCTGGCCGCCGGCCTGACCATCGGCTTGTCGCTGATGGCCATGGGGCTGTTCCGCGCGCGTCTGCCTGATCACGACATGGCAGTGATCACCACCAGCCTCGGGTATCCGGTGGGCTTTCTGGCAATCATTCTCGCGCGCCAGCAACTGTTCACCGAGAACACCCTGACGGCGGTATTGCCGGTCATGAGCGAGCCGACGCTGGAGAAGTTCGGGCAGCTCCTGCGGCTGTGGTCGGTAGTGTTGGCGGGCAACATCGTCGGTGCGCTGCTGTTCGCCTACGGCATGCTGCACCTGCCGATCTTCGATACCAAGGTGGATCAGGCTTTCCTGGAGATCGGCCGCGAGGTCATGGAGAACGACCATTGGCAGATGTTTTCCAAGGGCATCGTCTCTGGCTGGATGATCGCCACCATGGTCTGGCTGGTGCCGGCGGCGGAGAACGCCAAGGTGTGGATCATTTTCCTGGTCACCTACCTGATGGCGCTGGGCAGTTTCAGCCACATCGTGGTCGGCACCTGCGAAGTGGGTTACCTGATGTTTGCCGGGGAGGTCGGGCTGGCGGCGTTCGTCGTCGACTTCGCGTTGCCCACGCTGGTGGGCAATATCGTCGGCGGCAGCCTGATCTTTGCCTTGATGAGCCACGCCCAGGTTCGCAGCGATACCTCATCGCCGCCGGAAAAAGTCCCGAAAAAGAAAACGGCGCCCTGAGGCGCCGTTTTTCTTCGTGCGGTTTGAAGCGAGGCGTCAGATGCCCAGCTTGTCGCGCATGGTGTAGTACCAGGCGCCGATCGCGGAGAACGGAACCTGGAACATGCGACCACCCGGGAAGGGGTAGTGCGGCAGGGTGGCGAAGGCGTCGAAACGTTCGGCCTGGCCACGCAGCACCTCGGCCAGCAGTTTGCCTGCCAGGTGGGTGTAGGTCACGCCGTGGCCGGAGCAGCCCTGGGAGTAATAGATGTTGTCGCCGATGCGGCCAACCTGCGGCAGACGCGAGAGGGTCAGCAGGAAGTTGCCGGTCCAGGCGAAGTCGATCTTCACGTCCTTCAGCTGTGGGAAGACCTTCAGCATCTTCGGACGAATGATCGCCTCGATGTTCGACGGATCGCGCGCACCGTAGACCACGCCGCCACCGAAGATCAGGCGGTTGTCGCCGGTCAGGCGGTAGTAGTCGAGCAGGTAGTTGCAGTCCTCGACGCAGTAGTCGGTCGGCAGCAGGGACTTGGCCAGGTCGGCGCTCAGCGGCTCGGTGGTGATCACCTGGGTGCCGCACGGCATGGACTTGGAAGCCAGCTCCGGCACCAGGCCGCCGAGGTAGGCGTTACCGGCTACCACGATAAACTTGGCTTTCACGCGGCCCTTCGGGGTGTGCACGACCGGGTTGGCGCCACGGTCGATCTTCACGGCAGGGGACTGCTCGTGGATCACGCCGCCCAGGGATTCCACGGCTGCGGCTTCGCCCAGGGCGAGGTTCAGCGGGTGGATGTGGCCGCCGCTCATGTCGAGCATGCCGCCGACATAGCTGTCGGTGCCCACGACTTCGCGGATGCGCTTGGCGTCCATCAGTTCCAGCTGGGTGTGGCCGAAGCGCTCCCACAGCTTTTTCTGCGACTCCAGGTGGCCCATCTGCTTGGCGCTGAGGGCTGCGAACACGCCGCCGTCCTTCAGGTCGCACTGGATGTTGTACTTGGCGATACGCTCGCGAATGATGCGGCCGCCTTCGAAGGCCATGTCGCCCAGCAGCTTGGCCTGCTTGGCGCCAACGGAGCGCTCGATGACGTCGATGTCGCGGCTATAGCTATTGACGATCTGGCCGCCGTTACGGCCCGACGCACCGAAGCCAACCTTGGCGGCTTCCAGTACGGTGACCTTGAAACCGTTTTCCAGCAGGAACAGGGCGGTCGACAGGCCGGTGTAGCCAGCGCCGATCACGCAGACATCGGTTTCCACCTCGCCCTGCAGTTCAGGACGGGCCGGGACCGGGTTGGCCGAAGCTGCGTAATAGGAAGAGGGGTAGGAAGTGTGCGGCATAATGCACCTGTGTTTGTTATTTTTTACGAGATGTGCGGATGCTACCTGAGTCGAATCTGGCCGGCTAGTGCCCGTGCAAAATAATTTACGGACGGTCGAACATAAAAAAATTCACTTTTTCAGTGGCTTAGCTGAAAAAAGTGCTTGACCGGTGAAAACGATCGCGTAGAATGCGCCCCACACGACAGGCACATAGCTCAGTTGGTTAGAGCACCACCTTGACATGGTGGGGGTCGTTGGTTCGAGTCCAATTGTGCCTACCAAACATAATCGCTTCGGCGATTTCAGAAAGGGCGATCCGAAAGGATCGCCCTTTTTGTTTGTCTTTAGGAAAGTGGCTTCTCTGCAGGGGGGGATGTCGCGCCTGCTATGTTTTCTCCTGGCTGATGGTCGGAGGTGGTGATGCTCGGTCTGCGATCCTGGTTGTTGTTCGGTGCGCTCTTGGTGCCGTTGCCGGCGCTGGCGGAAATGCAGGTGATCTGGCCGCAGGGTTGGGAAGTGTCGCGCTCGCCGGTTGATGCGGCAGCGGACGCGCCAGTGGTTCGTCAACGCGGCGTGCGCTTGGCTGAAGACGGTTCTCAAGACCTGGTCATGGAGGTCACGCGCAGTCGGCTCGGCTCCGGCGTCAGGGTCAGTGCCGAGAATGTCATCGTCGAGATGCGCAAGGCGTTGCAGAAGGACTTCATGCGCCAGGGCTTCCAGGCGGCTTGCAGCAAGCCGTTGGATACCCTGCTTGGTGGTCTGGAGGGTCTGGAGGTGCATTGCGGGATCAGCCAGAACGGCACTGAAGTGCTCAAGCAGACCGTGCAGGTGGCGCTGGGTGATGGCGCGGCCTATTCATTGACCTATGCGGCGCCTGCGCAGCGCTATGCGGAATTGCTGCAGGAGATCGAGACGGTGAAGGCGGGCATCAGCCTGCGCTGACTTCTTCCTTTATATGGATGGCAGAAAAGCAAAAGCCCCGCTCATGCGGGGCTTTTTCGATTCCGGGCTCAGGCAGCGATGGTGGCTTGCACTCGCTGGATCACCGCGTTCAGCGGCGCCTCGCCCTGATATTGCTGGGGGTAGAGGCGTTCGGTGTGCTTGGCGATGCCATGCTCGTTGACCAGGGTGAAGCTGAAGCCATGCTTGCGCTTGGCCTGGATGACGCAGTTCAGAGGGGCGAAGGCCGCCGAGAGGGTGCCAATCGCCTCCAGGATTTGCGGGGAGGTTTTCATTGTCTTGTCTTTCCAAATAGGTAACGGTCCTATGACCGTCGAAATCGTCAAAAGCTCCGGTTGCGATCTGAGAATGCAGAAAACGTATGACCGGGATATGGCAGCGATTGGAAACTTGGGGGTCGGTTCGCGTCACTCTGCGGTGTTGGGTAATTGCAGGTGATTTGACGTGGGGCGCTGGTCGCTCGGGCAAGCTTTCCTGGCACGGTTGGCGTGCTCTGGAATCGATGCGGAGGATGCGCTGGCCGTGGCCCTGTAGACCCCAGCTTCTGCCCTGGATCAGGTAGGGAGTGCTGGGAGGGGCGACCTTGGGTTTGGTTTTCGCTGGGGGGATTATAAGGATTTCTGCTAACGATGGCTAGTTTTTATACAGCCGCCGGTCAGTTCCTTCTGGGAGGGTGAGAGATTCCGCGGAGCGGGAGCGCTCCGCGGAACAATCGGACTCACTGCAGCCAGGATTCCACGGTGTCGCCACCGTACTGTTGTTTCCAGGCTTTCAGGGTCTTGTGGTTGCCGCCCTTGGTCTCGATGGTCTCGCCATTGTGCGGGTTCTTGTAGATCTTCAGTTGGCGAGTGCGGCGCGCCGGCTGTGCGGCTGCGGGCTCGGTGGAAGTCTGCGGGTCGAGAATCTCGATGACGTTGCGCAGGTTCATGCCGTACTGGTCCATCAAGGCTTGCAGTTGATCCTTGAACTCCAGTTCCTTTTTCAGGCCGCCATCGCTCTTGAGTTTCTCGAGCAGGGCGAGTTGTTCCTGGAGTTTGCGCTCGGCTTCGCGGAATTCCGCAAGTTTGGACATCTGGGTGCTCCCGTATGTAGGGTGATTTGTACGGGGCGATTCTGTGTTCTGGTGATTGTTCGCGTCAACTGAATATATGAATTGTTGCGATTGGGAAAACACACTTTAAATGTAATCAGCGGATGAAGGGTTGGTGGATTAATTGAGTGATTGGGGATAATGCGCGGGCTAAAGGGTGTGGTTGGGTTTCGTTCGGGCTGAGTAATCCCTGCAAATCCTGTGTGATTTATTGTGGTGCGTTGCCTGTGGGTGCTGGATGAATTTCGAGATTGTGAAATACCGGGTCAATGACTATGAACTGACGTGCCAGGTTGCCGGGCAGGGCGTGCCCCTGCTGCTGGTACACGGGTCGCTTTGCGACTACCGCTATTGGCAGGCACAGGTCGAAGCCTTGTCTGCCCGTTACCGTGTGATCGTGCCCAGCTTGCGCCATTATTTCCCGGAGCAATGGGGCGGCCAGGGGATTGGCTTTTCGACGGAACAGCATGTTGATGATCTTCTCGCCTTGATCGACCAGTTACCTGCGCCGGTCCATCTGCTGGGGCATTCGCGGGGCGGCAACATCTGTTTGCGAGTGGCACTGATGGCTCCGCATAAATTGCTCTCTTTGGCGCTGGCTGATCCAGGTGGAGACTTTGCGGACAATGTCTTCACTGGAGCAAATATTGAAGCGCCGGTATCTCCTGTCGAACGCAATCAGTTTCGCCAGCAGGCGCTTGGAATGATTCGCGAGGGAGATGTTGAAGGAGGGTTGCAGCTCTTTGTCGATACTGTCAGTGGGGCGGGAGTCTGGTCGAGGTCATCTGCACAGTTTCGTGAAATGGCGACGGCCAATGCCATGACCTTGGTTGGGCAGGTTGCCGATCATCCTGCGCCTATTAATCGGGAGTCGATATCGCAGTTGCAGTTGCCAGTATTGCTGATCGGCGGAGCCAGAAGTCCGGAGCCGTTTCCGCGAATCCTCCAGGCGCTGCAACTGAGTCTTGCGGATGCGCGCTTGGTGACGATTTCCGGCGCCTCCCATGGCATGAATGTGATCCGTCCGGCGTCCTTCAATCGCGCTGTGCTGGAATTTGTCGATCAGTACTGAGCGAAGTCAGGCTCTGCGCTCGTCAGCTTGCGCAACTTGCAGTAACATCCAGCGCCCTGTCCGCTATTGTTTGCGATCAGGTTTTCGATTTCTTCCAGTGATCTACGTCCGCGCGCGAAAGCGCAGGGTGCCGACAAGGCGCCTGCCACTGTGAGGCAGGCCTGCCCGGCGGGCGACGCTTACTGGCACATCCCAACCCATGTGGCCTTTCGTAGGGGTCACCACTAGGAGAGGAGGCGCCATGCCCATCATTACTCTTCCCGACGGTAGTCAGCGTTCCTTCGATCATCCGGTCAGCGTGACCGAGGTGGCGCAATCCATTGGTGCGGGCCTGGCGAAAGCCACCCTGGCCGGCAAGGTCAACGGCCGTCTGGTCGATGCCTGCGACATCATCGACAGCGACGCGACTCTGCAGATCATTACCCCGAAGGACGAGGACGGGCTGGAAATCATCCGCCACTCCTGCGCTCACCTGGTGGGCCACGCGGTCAAGCAGCTGTATCCGACCGCCAAGATGGTCATCGGCCCGGTGATCGACGAAGGCTTCTATTACGACATCGCCTTCGAGCGTCCCTTCACGCCGGAAGACATGGCCGCCATCGAAAAGCGCATGGCCGAGCTGATCGAGAAGGACTACGACGTCATCAAGAAGATGACGCCGCGTGCCGAAGTCATCGAGACCTTCAAGGCTCGTGGTGAGGAGTACAAGCTGCGCCTCATCGACGACATGCCGGACGAGAAGGCCATGGGCCTGTACTTCCACGAGGAGTACGTGGACATGTGCCGTGGCCCGCATGTGCCCAACACCCGGTTCCTGAAAGCCTTCAAGCTGACCAAGATTTCCGGCGCCTACTGGCGTGGCGACTCGAAAAACGAGCAGCTGCAGCGCGTCTATGGCACCGCCTGGGCGGACAAGAAGCAGCTGGCTGCCTACATCCAGCGCATCGAAGAAGCCGAAAAGCGCGATCACCGCCGTATCGGCAAGCAGCTCGACCTCTTCCACCTCCAGGAAGAAGCGCCGGGCATGGTCTTCTGGCACCCGAACGGCTGGACCGTCTATCAGGTGCTCGAGCAGTACATGCGCAAGGTGCAGCGCGACCACGGTTACGTGGAGGTTCGTACCCCGCAGGTCGTCGACCGCATCCTGTGGGAGCGCTCCGGCCACTGGACCAACTACGCCGAGAACATGTTCACCACTTCGTCGGAAAGCCGCGACTTCGCGGTTAAGCCGATGAACTGCCCATGCCACGTGCAGATCTTCAACCAGGGCCTGAAGTCCTACCGCGACCTGCCGCTGCGTCTCGCCGAGTTTGGCGCGTGTCACCGCAACGAACCGTCCGGCGCGCTGCACGGCATCATGCGTGTACGTGGCTTTACCCAGGACGATGCGCACATCTTCTGCACCGAAGAGCAGGTAAAGAAGGAAGCGGCCGACTTCATCAAGCTGACCCTGCAGGTCTATTCGGACTTCGGTTTCAGCGATGTCTCCATGAAGCTGTCCACCCGTCCGGCCAAGCGCGTCGGTTCCGAAGAGCTGTGGGATCGGGCCGAAAGTGCTCTGGCCGACGCTCTGAACGAATCCGGCCTGGAGTGGGAATACCAGCCGGGCGAAGGTGCCTTCTACGGTCCGAAGATCGAGTTCACCCTGAAGGACTGCCTTGGCCGTAACTGGCAGTGCGGCACCCTTCAGTACGATCCGAACCTGCCGGAGCGCCTGGATGCCAGCTATATCGCCGAAGATAACAGCCGTACCCGTCCGGTCATGCTGCACCGCGCGATCCTCGGCTCGTTCGAACGCTTCATCGGTATGCTGATCGAGCACTACGCCGGTCTGTTCCCGGCCTGGCTCGCACCGACCCAGGCGGTGGTGATGAATATCACTGACAAGCAGGGCGAATGGGCCGAAGAAGTGGTGCGTCAGCTCGAGCAAAGCGGATTCCGTGCCAAGTCTGACTTGAGAAACGAGAAAATTGGCTTTAAAATCCGCGAGCATACTTTGCTCAAGGTTCCCTATCTGCTGGTTATTGGTGATAGGGAAGTTGAATCGCAGGCCGTCGCCGTACGTACGCGCGAAGGGGCAGACCTCGGCTCGATGCCGGTCGCCCAGTTCGCGGAGCTTCTCGCTCAGGCGGTTTCCCGGCGTGGTCGCCAAGACTCGGAGTAATCATTATTAAGCGTGAAATGAGACAGGATAAGCGGGCTCTCCCGAAACCACCGATCAACGAAAACATCACCGCCCGTGAGGTGCGTCTGATTGGTGCCGACGGTCAACAGATTGGCGTGGTCTCCCTCGACGAGGCCCTCCGTCTAGCCGACGAGGCCAAGCTGGACCTGGTGGAAATTTCTGCTGATGCGGTGCCTCCTGTCTGCCGCATCATGGACTACGGCAAGCACCTCTTCGAGAAGAAGAAGCAAGCCGCTGCTGCGAAGAAAAACCAGCACCAGCAACAGATCAAAGAAATCAAGTTTCGTCCAGGGACGGAAGAAGGGGATTACCAGGTAAAACTACGCAACCTGGTACGTTTCCTTAATGAAGGGGACAAGGCCAAGGTATCGCTTCGATTCCGTGGTCGTGAGATGGCCCACCAGGAGCTGGGCATGGAGCTGTTGAAGCGAGTCGAAAACGACCTCGCCGAAGTCGGCACCGTGGAACAGCATCCTAAGCTGGAAGGACGCCAGCTGATGATGGTCATCGCTCCCAAGAAGCGTAAATAACCTCCCGGGCACTGGCAGGCCTGATGGTTATCAGTTGTTAACGAATGCGGAGTACTAAACATGCCAAAGATGAAAACCAAGAGTGGCGCCAAAAAGCGCTTCAAAGTGACTGCTGGTGGCATCAAGCACAAGCACGCTTTCAAGAGCCACATCCTGACCAAAATGACCACCAAGCGTAAGCGTCAGCTGCGCGGCACTTCGATGCTCGCTGCTTCCGACGTTCGCCGTGTAGCGCGCTCCCTGCGTCTGCGTTGATTTCTGGTAGAGGATAAATAAATGGCTCGTGTTAAGCGTGGCGTAATTGCCCGTCGTCGTCACAAAAAGATTCTGAAGCTCGCAAAAGGCTACTACGGCGCGCGCTCGCGCGTGTTCCGTGTTGCCAAGCAGGCGGTAATCAAAGCAGGCCAATACGCCTACCGCGACCGTCGTCAGCGCAAGCGTCAGTTCCGCGCCCTGTGGATCGCCCGTATCAACGCTGGTGCTCGTCAGAACGGTCTGTCGTACAGCCGTCTGATCGCTGGCCTGAAAAAGGCGGCCATCGAGATCGACCGTAAGGTACTGGCCGATCTGGCTGTGAACGAAAAAGCGGCGTTTACCGCGATTGTCGAGAAAGCGAAGGCCAGCCTGGCTTAAGCCCCACGACAGTTACCGGATCTCGGTCCGGACGTAACGTCACCGATAGGGGAAGAGCCTTACCGCTCTTCCCCTATTTTGTATCTGGAGTTGGTACATGGAAAACCTGGACGCGCTGGTTTCGCAGGCCCTGGACGCCGTGCGAAACACCGAAGACGTCAACGCCCTGGAGCAGATCCGGGTTCACTACCTCGGCAAAAAAGGCGAGCTGACCCAGGTCATGAAGACCCTGGGCGACCTGCCGGCCGAAGAGCGCCCCAAGGTCGGCGCGCTGATCAACGTTGCCAAGGAAAAGGTTCAGGATGTTCTGAACGCCCGCAAGGCTGAGCTGGAGGGCGCCGCCCTCGCCGCCAAGCTGGCAGCCGAACGCATCGACGTGACCCTGCCGGGCCGTGGCCAGTCCTCCGGTGGCCTGCATCCGGTCACCCGCACCAAGGAACGCATCGAGCAGTGCTTCACCCGCATCGGCTATGAAGTGGCCGAGGGTCCGGAAGTCGAAGACGACTACCACAACTTCGAAGCGCTCAACATTCCGGGCCACCACCCGGCTCGTGCCATGCACGACACCTTCTACTTCAATGCGAACATGCTGCTGCGCACCCATACCTCGCCGGTACAGGTCCGCACCATGGAAAACCAGAAGCCGCCAATTCGCATTGTCTGCCCGGGCCGCGTCTACCGTTGCGACTCCGACCTGACCCACTCGCCCATGTTCCACCAGGTCGAAGGTCTGCTGGTCGATGAAGACGTCAGCTTCGCCGACCTCAAAGGCACCATCGAGGAATTCCTCCGCGCCTTCTTCGAGAAGGAATTCTCCGTCCGCTTCCGTCCGTCCTTCTTCCCCTTCACCGAGCCTTCGGCGGAAGTCGACATCCAGTGCGTGCTCTGCAGCGGCGAAGGCTGCCGCGTCTGCAAGCAGACCGGCTGGCTGGAAGTCATGGGCTGCGGCATGGTCCACCCTGACGTGCTGCGCATGTCTGGCATCGACCCCGAGAAATACCAGGGCTTCGCCTTTGGCATGGGTATCGAGCGTCTGGCCATGCTGCGCTATGGCGTGAACGACTTGCGCCTGTTCTTCGACAACGATCTGCGGTTCCTCGGCCAGTTCCGCTAGCCCGCACGACCGTCAACGCATTTAGGAGAGCAGGATGAAATTCAGTGAACAGTGGCTGCGGAGCTGGGTAAATCCGCAGGTATCCCGTGACGAGCTGGTGGCTCGTCTGTCCATGGCCGGCCTTGAGGTCGACGCCGTGATCCCGGTTGCTGGCCAGTTCAGCGGCGTGGTCGTGGGCGAGGTGCTGTCGACCGAGCAGCACCCGGACGCCGACAAGCTGCGCGTCTGCCAGGTCAGCAACGGTTCGGAGACCTTCCAGGTCGTCTGTGGCGCGCCCAACGTGCGCCCGGGTCTGAAGATCCCCTTCGCCATGATCGGCGCCGAACTGCCGGGCGACTTCAAGATCAAGAAGGCCAAGCTGCGCGGCGTTGAATCCAACGGCATGCTCTGCTCGGCCAAAGAGCTGGAAATCAGCGAAGAGAACGCCGGCCTGATGGAGCTCGCCGCGGATGCGCCGGTGGGCGCCAATATCCGCGACTACCTCGAACTGGATGATGCCTCCATCGAGATCGGCCTGACCCCGAACCGTGGCGACTGCCTGTCCCTGACCGGTCTCGCTCGCGAAGTCGGCGCGCTGTACAGCGCCGAGGTCAGGCCGGTAGTGGTCAACGCCGTTGCCCCGCAGATCGACGAGGTGCGCAGTGTTGAGCTGCTGGCGCCCAAGTCCTGCCCGCGCTACCTCGGCCGCGTCGTTCGTAACGTCGACCTGAGCAAGCCGACTCCCCTGTGGATGGTTGAGCGCCTGCGCCGTTCCGACATTCGCAGCATCGACGCCGCCGTCGACATCACCAACTACGTGATGATCGAACTGGGTCAGCCGATGCACGCCTTCGACCTCGATGAAATCAAGGGCGGCGTGCGCGTGCGCATGGCGGAGGAGGGCGAGAAGCTCGTCCTGCTCGACGGCCAGGAAGTCACCCTGCGTGCCGACACCCTGGTGATTGCCGACCACGAACGCGCCCTGGCCATTGCCGGCGTGATGGGGGGCGAGCACAGCGGCGTCAGCGCCAAGACGCGCGACCTGTTCCTCGAAAGCGCCTTCTTCGACAACATTGCTGTTGCTGGCAAGGCTCGTTCCTACGGCCTGCACACCGATGCCTCGCATCGCTTCGAGCGTGGCGTGGACTCGCAACTGGCTCGTCGCGCCATGGAGCGTGCTACCGAGCTACTGTTGCAGATCGTCGGCGGCGAAGCTGGTCCGATCGTGGAAGCATTCAGTGAAGCGGACCTGCCCAAGGTTGCTCCGGTTACCCTGCGTGCCGAGCGCGTTACCCAGATGCTGGGCATGACCCTGGAAAACACCGAGATCGAGCGTCTGCTCACCGCCCTGGAGTTCGACGTCCAGAAAGCCGGTGCCGATGCCTGGACCGTTGGTGTGCCGAGCCATCGCTTCGACGTATCGATCGAAGTCGACCTGATCGAAGAGTTGGGTCGCCTGTACGGCTACAACCGTCTGCCGGTTCGCTACCCGCAGGCGCGCCTGGCACCGAACACCAAGTCCGAGTCCCAGGCCGAGCTGCCGGCGCTGCGCCGCCTGCTGGTCGCCCGTGACTACCAGGAGGCCATCACCTATAGCTTCATCGATCCCAAGCTGTTCCAGCTGTTCCACCCCGGTGTCGAGCCGCTGATGCTGGCCAACCCGATCTCCGCCGACATGGCCGCCATGCGCGCCTCGCTCTGGCCGGGGCTGGTGAAGTCCCTGCAGCACAACCTCAACCGTCAGCAGACCCGCGTGCGCCTGTTCGAAAGCGGCCTGCGCTTTGTCGGTCAACTGGAAGGGCTGGTGCAGGAAAACATGCTCGCCGGCGTCGTCTGCGGTGCACGTCAGCCGGAAGGCTGGGCGAATGGTCGCGAGAGCGTCGACTTCTTCGACGTGAAAGCCGACGTCGAAGCGCTGCTGGGTAACGCCGGCGCCATCGAAGCCTTCACCTTCTCCCCAGCGGAACACCCAGCGCTGCACCCGGGCCAGACCGCCAAGATCGAGCGCGATGGCCTGCTGGTCGGCTACATCGGCGCGCTGCACCCGGAACTGGCCAAGGCGCTGGACCTGGATCGCCCTGTGTACCTCTTCGAGCTGGTCCTGGCCGAAGTAGCCAAGGGTCGTCTGCCGAAATTCAGCGAACTGTCGCGCTTCCCCGAAGTACGTCGTGACCTGGCGCTGATCGTCGATCTGGATACTCCGGCCGAGTTCGTGCTGGCCAATATCCGTGAAACGGCGGGCGAATGGCTGACGGATCTCAGGTTGTTTGACGTCTACCACGGTAAAGGCATTGATCCGCTTAGAAAAAGCTTGGCCGTTGGCTTGACCTGGCAGCATCCATCACGCACTCTTAATGATGACGAGGTGAACGCGACTACGCAGAATATCGTCGCCTCGCTGGAACAAAGGTTCAACGCCACGTTAAGGAAGTAGCGTATGGGGGCTCTGACGAAAGCTGAAATTGCTGAACGTCTGTACGAAGAGCTGGGCCTGAATAAGCGGGAAGCCAAGGAACTGGTGGAGCTCTTTTTTGAAGAGATCCGCCAGGCGCTGGAGCATAACGAGCAGGTGAAGTTGTCGGGTTTCGGCAACTTCGATCTGCGCGACAAGCGTCAGCGTCCCGGACGCAACCCAAAGACGGGAGAGGAAATCCCGATCACAGCCCGGCGCGTCGTCACCTTTCGTCCAGGGCAGAAACTGAAGGCCAGGGTTGAGGCTTATGCTGGAACCAAGTCATAACGACGAGCTGCCCCCCATTCCGGGCAAGCGCTACTTCACCATCGGTGAAGTGAGCGATCTTTGCGCGGTGAAGCCGCACGTGCTGCGGTACTGGGAACAGGAGTTCCCGCAACTCAATCCGGTCAAGCGAAGGGGCAACCGGCGCTACTACCAGCGCCAGGACGTGCTCATGATTCGTCAGATCCGCGCACTCCTCTACGACCAGGGCTTCACCATCGGCGGCGCTCGCCAGCGCCTCACCGGCGACGAAGCACGCGAGGACGCCACCCAATATAAGCAACTGATCCGGCAGATGATCGCCGAATTGGAAGATGTACTGCATGTGCTGCGCAAGTAACTGAAAAAAATGAAAAAAGCACTTCTCCAATACAAATGTTTGGGGTATAGTGCGATCCGCTTCTGAGGGAACTCAAAAGCAACGTCGGGGCGTAGCGCAGCCTGGTAGCGCACTTGCATGGGGTGCAAGGGGTCGAGTGTTCGAATCACTCCGTCCCGACCAAATTTGATAAGCGGCTCAAGTACTTACAGTGCTTGGGCCGTTTTCATTTCTGGCTTGCGCAAAACTGGCGCAATATGAGCGCAAAAAAGTGCTGGAATCTCTGAGAATAGTCGTTCGCTGGAGCTGCAACTTGGTGGCGGCGATAGCGAGTGTCATGTCGGGCTGGTTCTGGTACCTATCTGCGGATCAGCAACAGATTGCTTATAGCTATTCTGTCCGGCCTCTGTGTATTGATCCTGCACAAACTGAGCACGTTGCCACTGTAATTTCTGAAATAACGGCCATGTCGCTGCAGTTAAACACTTGGGCTGCGATGGGGGCTGCTGTGGTGGGGTTCTCCGCGGGCATTGCGTTTTTCCTGTCCCTGCCGGACTAACTGTCTCCAATAATAATGCTCAGGTCTAGGTCGGGAATTGCGTCAGACCAAACCACCTCAGCATGGTCACGCTGATAGTTCTTCGTCATCTCCACGCTGGCATGCCCAGCGATCTTCTGGCCATCTTTCCCTGCCTTCTTATACAAATGCAGCGACAGGGCCCTGATCTCATGGAAGCCCGGCATCTCTTCGTCTTTCCATCCTGAATAGCAGGCTGCAGCGTCCCGCGCTTCCTTAAATGCCCTGGACAGATAACGCCCATCGATCTTCGTCCAATGATCCTTTCGGTCAGCAAGCCCCAGCTTCCGGTCCGGTCGCCGATGGATCAGGAAGGGGGAGGGGATGCCATCGTTACACCGATCCAATACATCCTGCAGCTCGCGGGTTACACGGAAGCGGATCCACGCGGCATCCGATACCTTGGCTGTCTTCTGCTGGATGACGTACAGAAACCCGTCCCGGACATCGTCGAATTTCATGGACAAGATATCTGATCGCCGTTGGCCAGTGATTAGCGCAAGATCAATCGCGTTCCGCAGCCAGGTCGGAGACTGTTCTCTGATCGCCTTGAGTCCATCCCCGGTGTGACGCTTCCGCTGCTTCTTTTCGATCCTGGGGATAGTCCCGGTTGCAGGATTATCCGGGCATAGTCCTTTGGCGGCGGCATGGTTGAAGATATCGATAAGTAGGGCTCTGGCTTGGTTGGCGGCTCGCGGGGTTAAACCATCGAGTAGTTCTGCGGCCATTCGAAGAGTGATTTCATCCACGGCCTTAGACGGCCAGGCTGCTCGGAACTGCCTGAATCTCACGGCGTAGAGTTCCAGGGTGGCCTTTGCCAACTCCCTTGGCGGCAATACTTCGCGTTGGTAGTAATCCAGAAAGTCGACGAACAAGGTTGTAGCCAGGCCTTTAACCTTGGCAACCAAGTCGGCACCCTCCATGAAGGTGAGATTCAGTTGTTTGGCAGCGTCAATTGCCTTGAGCCGATCCTTTCCGAATTGAAACCAGACACCATCAGTAGGGCGCCTGTACCTGAAAGTCCCACGCCGACTATCGAGGTAGAGATTCTGCGGAAGGGATCTATTTGCCTTATTGCGAGGACGCGGTGACATCAGCAGTGGTCCTTAAGCACCATGGTGACCAGTTCGTTGCTTGTCCCCTTATTGAACGCTCGCCAATCGACATACCAAAGCTTGCCGATCCTGACGCCCGGAATATCACCATTTCGGATCTGGTTACGTATTGTCTGACTGCAGAGCGGCGTGCCATTTGCTCCCCAGTACCGACGCTGAAACTCGGCAATCTTGATCAGTTCTCTGCTCATGCTTCCCCCTCAGGCTTCCAGTCCTCTCCATTGAGTCGAGCGGAGATCCACTGATCGATTTCCAGGGAGTCCCACCCCACTATCGATGGGCCAATCTGTTTGGCCTTGGGAAACGCTCCCGTGCTCATCCAGAGATAGATGGTCGAGCGCTTGATGCCGCAAAGATGAATCACCTCGGGTAGGCGCAGTATTCTGCGAGTGCGTGCCTTCGATTCCATTTCTCTTACTCCATCGCTGCTACTTGATCCGCTGATGTCATCAAATGGCGTAGCCCCGCCTGATGTAGCGATCATTTATGAGTCCAATGACGTGCTTTTCGAGGTCGCGAGTGCTGTAGCCCTTGGCGGTGTAGTGATCCTCGATCACGTGCCAAAAGGGCAAAGTACGCCCGACCTCTAAGGCTTTTTTTGGCGGGATGCGCTCCCGTGCGATCAGGCTGGCGAACTGGCCCAGGAACATCTCGCAGTTCTTGCCGGAGAAGCCCTGTGCGGTCTTGTAGTAGCGGCGGTATTCGGTGCGCTCGATGAGCGGATCTGCTTCCACCTGAACCTGGGTGTCGAGGCTGATCAGCGACCAGAAGGCGTCGAAGATCCCTTCCCGGGAAATCAGCTTGTAGTTGTCACAGGCGTACTGCCAGAGGCCTTGCAGGTGAGGGCAAATGCCCTCATAGGTACGGCAGCCGATCACCTCGCCGGAGGACATCGTGGAGCCTTCGGAGAATTGCTGGATGATGGAGTGGTGATAGCGGAACTCGATGCGCCATACGGTTTCCAGCGGGTTGAAGGCAGGTTCACCATCGCCGAAGGGATCGCCATTCAGGGACGCCCACACCGATTCCCAATAGTCGAGCTTGTCGGTCGCTCTCGCCTGTAGCGTCTTGTTGTACAGGCACATTTGCAGGCCGTTGGCCGAGCCAAACATGAAGGTTTCACCACGCCCATAGACCGAGGCGTTGCCGTCGTACTCGATGCGGTCGATGCCGCTGATCTGGCGTACACGCCGGGAACGGCAGTGCATGCGATCCACGAAGTCCACGGGTGGGGTCCAGCCCTGGACGTCGAGGGCGATGTGGACGGCGCACTGGTTCACCTCGCAGGCCGAGAGCACGCCAGCGGCGAGATCATCCATTACGCCCTGCAGGATCTTCGGATCGGCACCATCCAGGGCGTGTGGCGACACTTCAATCTTGAGGTGCGGGCCGATGTTTTCGAGCTTCACGTTATGGTTCTTGATCAGCAGGATCAGCCCCATGTCGGCGTTCTGCAGACGGTACTGGTAGCCCGAGTCGCGACCGATGCGGCCCTTGGCCCACTTGTAGCCGGCAAAGTTGACGAGATCCTCTGGCTCATCGAATAGCGCCATCACTTCCGGCCGGATCATGCCGTTGTACAGCTGCCGCACGGTATCGACGCCACAGCGCAGCAGGCGCACACCCGACAGGTCAGCAAATCTGCCGTTGCTCGGGTCCATGAAAATCCGTCCTTCGGACGACTCATAAAAATCCCCGTTCTCCTTGAGGATCAAGCGAAGGGGGTGAACTGCCTTTTTCATTCTTTCGTACCTTCAATGAGGTTTATTGAGGTGCTTACTCGTTAGCTATCCGACGTGTTACAGGGTCGTCGGCCGCGCCTTCGGCCTACCGCTCGTGCCTGGCGCTCCCGGCCGGCGGCGCAGCTCGCCGACTCAAAACGGGAACGCCGCCACCGGCTGCATGACCTGCAGGGCGGTGAGAAAGCCGAGCGCATACGCGAGCGCGAGCAGCCCGAGGGCGTTGATGAGGCCGTGCAGGGTCATTGGGTCCTCCAGGGGCGTGCCGGGTATTCGGAGTCGGGGACGATGGTGAGCGTCGTCTGAGCAGGCTCTGTAGGCGCTGCTGGCGGGGCGATGGCGGGCGGTGTGGCAGGCATCTGCGCCGGCTTGGGGAAGCTTCCTGCGCACACAATGGTTTCGTGGTAGTCGCCGTAGAACAGCTCGGCCACGCATTCGGAGCGGGCCTTTACGCCGTAGCCGGACTCGCCCATCTGCCAGGAATTGAGCATCAGCCGTCGCCCTTCAGCATCGGTGATGACAAACATGTACATCTCGCGCTGCATGCCCTTCACGATGCCTTTCACGCGGGCCGCCACGGCGATCTGCCGGCCGGCGAAGGGATGCACGCTCAGGTCAGGAGGCGGCCCAGCCAGCCCAGCGCCAACAAGACCAACAGGAAGAGCGCTATTCGCAGCAGGACGCGGCCCAGGAGCCAGCCCAGCGCCTTGCCCACTGGCCGGGTGAGCAACAGCAGCAGGCTGAGCAGTTTGCTGAACAGGTTCGGAACGCAGGAGGCTGCTAGGCCAATTAACGCTGACATAGCCAACAGTGCCGGCCAGCAGTGCCAGTAGAAGAACCAACTTAGGCGACCGGAGCAGACTCTTGCCGGCTTTGGTGTCCTGGGTCTTGCCGGTGGCGGTGGACTGGTAGAGGGCGAAGGTCTGCTTTCGGATACGTTTGTATTCGATGATGGTGCCGTCAGCTGGGGGTCGGTTGAGCTGGGCGTCATGCTGGGCCTCCTTGTACCGGCCGGGGATGCCGATGACGGCGAGATTCGAATGCCGGTAGGCCATCTCGCAGGTCATGCGGATGTCGTCGCGGATGTAGCTGATGTTGGGTGTGGTCAGGACGATGTCCCAGTTGAAGTGACGGTGCCGGGTCCAGGCATCCAGCCAGCCCATGGGGCGGTCCGCTTCGTGTGCCGCCTCGGGACCGCCAGGGAAGTCGAACTTCTCCAGGTCCTTTTCGCGCCAGGACTTGGGAAACAGCAGCTGGGTTTCGTCGAAGATCAGGAACGCGCCCCGCGGTGCCCACTGAAACCACGTGCGCATCTTTTCGAGGTCGGCCAACGATTCGAGATCGAGGTTGATGATCTGCGCCGTATTGGGCAGATCGGGGAACACGGTGTAAGCGCGCTCCAGGGTGAAGCCCCGGACGTTGGTGATGATGACGCGGCCTTCCTTGAGGGCGGGGACGGCATCGTCCTGAATTGCGCCGGAGGTTTTGTAGGAGCCGTTGGGGCCGTGGTGAATCTTGATGGACACGGATCACCTCCCAATGAACGGCACGAAGCGCATGCAAAAGCGCGTGGCCAGGGCGGAGAACATGATGTTGAGCGCCTGCGGCACCCCGAGGAATTGCAGTGCGGCCGCCAGTGGGCCGGGAAGCGTGGCGTACATGGAGCGGACCAGGCTGGAGACGCCAAGGCTGTCGATCAGCTCGCGCGCCACGGTGTAGCTGATGTCGAGCAGGAACAGAAACGACTGGAGCGCGCTGTACATCGCCCACTGCGTTGCGACGACAAAGCCATCCTTGATGAAGTCGTAAATCCCTTGGCTCATGAACTCCCAGATCCACTGGAAGAACAGGACGATCTGGTCAAAGAAGCTGGATAACCATTCCATGAGACTTACTCCTTCAGAATGACGAACGCCGCCAGCACCGATGCCATGAACATCAGCGCGTAGCGCAGGTAGGAGAGTTTTTCTTCGTACTCGGTGAAGCAGAGGCTGAAGGTCTTTTTCCAGGCCACGAAGGAGCCGCACGGGAGCTTGCCGCCGCCCTCGCCGAGGTTCAGATCGAACACGCCCTTGAGCTGGTCGGCGTTGTCTTTGATCTTCTCGGAGAACTCTTTCTTGGCTGCGTCGACCTTGGCGGTCCACGTCTCCAGCGCTTCATCCCAGTTGCCTTGCTTGGGCTGCCCCAGCGATTGCTTCGGGCCGTCGCCGCCATTGGTGCCGCCATCCCCGCCACCCGTGCCTCCACCCGTGGAGCCGCCGCCGTCACCGTTGCCCGTGCCGGGGTTGGTGCCGCCGTCGCCCCCGTTGTTTCCGCCATCGCCACCACCGGTATTGCCGCCAGAGCCATCGGGGTTTTCATTGCCGCCGCCCGTAGTGGGGAAGCAAGCGGTACCCGACCACGAATAGCCAGGGGGGCATTTGTCGTCGGGGTCGATATCGGGAGGGGTGGTTTGCGCGCCCGTGCAGCCGACCGTGCCGTTCGCGGTCTTCTTGCACTCGAACTTCTTGGCGAGTTCGTCGAGGTAGTCCTGCAACTGCTGATCAGGGTTGTCCGGGTTATCCGACATGTCGTCGTTACCCACCGGATTCATATCGACGGTGCAAACGTTGTCGTTGCAGTTCTCCGGCGAGCCGGGCTCATACACGCAGCCGTCTTTGATTTCGGGGTCGAGATCGAGCACCGCACCGCCATCGGTGAAGACGAATTGCACGGCCTTGGTGTATTTGTCGCGAGTCTTGCACTCGGCGTCGGTGGGCTTGTCGACGACGCATTTGTCGACGCCCACGGTATCGTCGTAGACCTGGCCCTCGGGGCAGCTGTCACCAATTCGATCGATCAGCCACGAACTGATGTTCACCTTGCCGCTGCTGTTCCAGTAGGAGCAGTAGTACTGGGTAGGTGAACGTCTATCGAAGCCGCTTCGCTCCCCGGTGTAGTTCCCCGTAGCCTGCATGACGCCCAAGCGGGAATCGCAGGCCTCCAGCGGGCTGTTGTAAATGCTCCCGGTGCTGGTGATCTTCCATTGATAGGTGGCCGCGAATGCCACGGGAGACAGACCAGCCAAGAGCAGCATCAGCGCGGAGAGGATCAGCCGTAAATTCATGGCGGACTTTCCAAAAAAGAACCCCGCCGAAGCGGGGTCCAGGTTCGGCACATCAGTGCGAGTCAGAAGAATTCGCCGCATCGGTACCCGGTGATGAAGGCGCCGGCGAAGAACGCCCCCAACCACACCGACCAGAGCACTTACGCTTTGCGCAACATGCTGTAGATCAGTCCGGCCACAGCCAGGATGACCAGGGCACCCACCACGGCGGTGCCGATCACTTCCATCTTGTCGCCGCCATCCTTGAGGGAGGCTTCGACGGCGGCGGTGTCGATGGCCCAGGCCGGCATCGTGGTCGCGGCGGTGACGGCACCCGCGATGCAGACGTTGCGGAACGAGCGGATCGGGTTGAACTTGGCGATCTGTTGTTTCATGGCGTTCATGGTGTTTCCTCTCTACTTGGCTTTACGAAGAAGTGACGCGACCCAGCCAGTGATCAGTCCCGTCACGAAGGCTCCCAGGACACCCGCAGCACCGATGCCGAAGGCTTCCGGGGAGAACCCGCCGTTGACCAGCAGGTCGACGTAACCTGCGGCCTCGGGCGGAATGAGGTAGGCCTGTTGCCACTCGATCTGCTGGCAGCGCATCAGGCCGTCCGCCGTGGACGCCCAACTGGTGCAGACCTGAATGGCAACCACGCCTGACATGTCAGCGGGCCTCCTTGCGCGGGCGGTCGCACCAGCACCAGAACGAGCGCAGGACGAACCACCACAGGGCGAAGAAGGCGAACGCCGCCGCAACCACGGCGATTACGGAATCCAGCGGGTAGGGTTGGAGGAATTCGCGCACCGCACGCACGGCCGGCGATACCGCGCAAAGAATTGCCACGTACAGAACCCAGCCGAAGGCGAAGCGGAGCGGCGCTTTCATCTACCTACCCTCCCCGTCAGGACTTGCTGGTGTCGGAGGGTTTGTCAGCGGCGGGCTTGTCGCTGACTGGCTGCTGAGTCGGGCGCTGGGCTTGTGCTTGGGGTTGCGGCTGGCGGCTCGGTGCAGGGGTGTGCACGTCTTTGCCGGTGGCGAGTAGCTCGGTGAGCACCTGGGTGTTCTTGGTGTTGCCGAAGCGGTCCTTGGTCGGGCGGACGACGCTGGCGAACTTGCAGAGCACCGGGGAGCCTTCGAAGACGATGCCGTCGAGCAGAGTTGGCTCAATGTCGTACTGGGTGATTTCGAAGCCACGGGCATTGCCGCGAGCGCCATCCGGGATCGGCGAAATGGCCTGAACGCTGGCGTAGATTTCGCCGGAGGTTTTGGAGGTGAAGGTATCGGTCTGGATGACCCACAGTTCAACGACGCCGCCAGTGGTTGCAAACATGTTCATCTGAAGCTCCTTTGCCTTTTTCGGGCATGAGTTGGCCCGCTGCTGCAAATTGGGCGCGTTGATGGCCGTCTTTCAGCGGGTGTGGTGGTGCCTGGGTTTTGCGGTGTTGCTGGCGGTGAGTGGGGGCAACACAAAGGGCTCTGCCCTTGTCATCCCGCTCTCGCCGCCGAGGGCTCAGGAGCGCGGGGCGGTGGTGCTGCCCCTCACTCCCGAGCGGAGGCTATTCAGGGAGGGGGACGGTCAAGGGTGCGCTTCGCCCGGCGCTCCGTTTGTCCGAACGGGAAAACGCGTTCGGACAAGCCGGTGCGGCGGCCCTGGACCTGATTGGCCCATGCCGGGATGGTGTGGCGAGCGTGGTAGCGGCCAACTACAGCGCCAACCGCCAGCAAAACGAGCCAGAAGATCAGGTGCGGGATCGGGTTATAGACCATGGTTCAGCCCTCCAGCTCGAATGGCTCGCGCACGGGTACGAAGGGCGTCGGCCTGCCGCTGTCGTAGATAACGTGCCAGTACTTCGGGGGACGGCGTGCGGGTTGATGCTTCACGCAGGTAAATCCCGGCTCCACACGATAGGTACTGGAGACCAGCCTCCAGACACCGGATACCAGACTCATGGTCCCAACGACCGTGAATACCCGCGTAGGGCGGCACTGGCTGCAGCGAGTGAATCGGCTGGAGTCTTCCGGATCTGATTGAGCCCGAAGGATGCGATCCGCTTCGCATACAGAGCAGGTACAGGACGCGGGATGAGGTTGATGCAGGTACTTGCTCGGAAACATCGGCGGGCACCTCCCCTTCGAAGCTCTGTTGAAGGCGGAGGACCAGTTCGGCGTTCAGGGAGCGCAGGGAAGCTTCGGCGGCTTGCTCAACCTGGGAGCGCAGGGCAGGGGGCATGCGCAGCTTGAACTGGGAGAAGGACCGGGCGTCATTCATCGTCATAATCCCCTTGGCAGAAGATCGACTTACCCCGGTCGAGGTCGCGGCGGATTTTGTGGAGGTTGATGACGCGGCGGCGGCCGATCTTGGCGGTCGGCACGGTCTTGGTTTCGACCCAGCCACGCACCACGTCTTCCGTGATGTCCTCCAGGCCCAGCATCTGAGCGAATACCGCCTGGGAGCAGAACGGAGCGGTACGGAAGTCCGTGACCTTTTCCATCGCACCTGTGACGGTGAACCCCACTATTCCAGACTCTTCCATGTGAACCCCCTATAATCGCGGCTACCTGCACATATCGAGCAGGTGGAATATTTCCACAAGACGTGTGGAATATTACCACTCCCCGCGAAGAGTGGAATAATTCAACATCATCTTTTTAGACCAATATGGAATCAACACAGGAAAGAGTTCGCATCTTTATGTCTAAGCTGGGCCATCGTGAAGTAGGCCTAGCCACGGGCATAAAGGAAGAACGGTGCAAAACCATCCGGTACGACAAGAGGGCAAACCTCCGTACCAATGAGCTTGATCTCATTGCAGAGCACTACCCTCAGTACTCTCTATGGTTGCGCACGGGCAGGGTTGACCCAGCCAATGGGGAAATTAGCCCTGAGTACGATGAAGCTGATCGAAACTTGGCCGGACAAGACGCGGGATAGAGATAACTCAGACGGTCGCTAGGCGTTGGTTTGCCCGAAAGAAGGCCGCCAAGGAGAAGTGAGGCAGAAGCAGCCGATAATATCTATTTAGGCAAACGTAAGGTGATGAGGATGAAATAAGAGTCGCTATAACTTTCAGAATATTCTTATTGGAGCTGGATTTAATTAAAATAATTTCTAGCCAGCTCTTTATGCTTTTCATTACTCGACGATACTGGCAAAGCTGAAGAAAAATCCACATTCACCCCGCCGCGCTCCTTTAAGTCTTCAGGCTCTCGCCTCGTAAGACTAGAAGAATCTCTTTCGAATTGATCAATAAAAAACCGCCTTGCGGCCTCATAAGGCCATTAAGAAAAAATAGCTCTAACTCTCCATAACAGCGAAATTTGGAAAATAACGATACATTCTGGCAAATTTACGTGCGTCTGACTCTGGGATTGCTCCTAAGTTAAGAGCTCCATTTGATGGAAGTTGTTGCTCAAGATAACGCAGCTCTCTAATAGTGAGCTTTGGCATTTCAATTTTAATCGGAGCGCCTGCCTCCGACATAAAATCAAGCCGATCAAAACCACAGCTGTGAAAACGCTGTCGATCCTCCCCCGAGACAACCAAGCCTACTAAAGTTGTCATGCGGGCATCGTCTTGATACTCGATTTCGCAAATCAACTGGAACTCGAACTCTTCAACGTTACCGATACTTCGTGCTCCAAGAGTTCTCTCTAATTCTGCCTTGAACATACCACGAACCAAGCGACCATATGGCCAGGAGGTCAGGTCCTCGTCTGAAGCGCCTTGAGGTACACGCTCTCGCCCAAAGCGCTGTATAAAACGCTCGATAGCACCTAATGAATGCTCATCAGTAGCAGAATCCCTTTCGTACTCTGCATACTCAGGAGCTTTCATGCATTGCACCGAAACCGCAATTAAAGAACCGGACTTACACCTAGCCGCAACGGTATTAATATCTTGCAACATAGAAGGAACGAGTGGCTCATCATAATCAAGCCAAACTATAGACCGTTTAGTCCAATCTAATCGCGTCAATGCAAGCGAAGAGTCCGAATAGTCCACTCGAATTTGGAAGGGCTTATTGGCTTCAATTCGTTCCCGAGCACTGTCTACGCGCTCTATAGAAACCATATCCCTAATTCCTAACGCCCTGTGAAAAAGAGTGAAATCAGAAAACCATACCGAACCAAAACCAATGTAACTGTAGTCCTCGACCGGTTGGTAGGCGGCGAGCCTTCTTAAGACCTCAACTAGCATTTTCCTTTCTGCGTACTTCGCAGGCCGGAGTGAGTAATCAATCTTACGAAAGCTTGCACTCATTCCTTGTGCCTCTTAAGAATCAGATCAAAGGACGCCTCTCCGACTGCCTTAGCAGATGGAGCCCCGAGAGCATCTTGTAGAAACTGTACGTCTTCAAGCTTTCGAGAGTATTGAATCTTCACATACTTAGGGCCTTTCTCAATACTGCCTCGTGCGGGAGCAATAAAATCAGATTTATTTGTTATACTTTCAGGGCGGGCCGATGCAGCTTTCGAAACGTGATCTAATAAGGGGCTTTTCTCTCTAGTAAACTCATCAATATCGCTATCCAACTCGTTCAAAAAATCTATCACAGGCCGCATCATTTCCAGCATCCGATGGAAAGTCTTAATCCAAACGACACTATCTAAATCAACATCCGTCTTCGTGGTATTCCACGGGACCTTAGAAGAATCTTCGGAGTCGAAGGAGACAATCCCTCTAAATCTCGCGAATTGATTATGGAAAGCAGGCATCATCGTTCTACCCGCCTCCTCTTCAAGGACCCCCCAACCAGTTACATTCCTACGATCAGCCTCAAGAACAACCCTACCATTACATATTACATACCAGCCTGCTTCTCTTGGAGAGGACAGCCCCACTCCAACAATAATACTTACTGAAACTTTCGCCTCACCAAGGTCAAATTCGAAGGCATCTTTCCCTGGCTTTAGCTTATCCGTCATCAATAAATAGATATTTGTTGCATCTATCCTTGTCCCATTAACAAAAACCTGTAACCCCTCAGCAATGAACTGTCTATGCTTTGATTTTATCAACCCAATAATTGAGTTGGAAAAGAGAGATGTAGAAAATCGAAAAGCCACTTCGGAGCGAAGGTCAGTTACTACTATCTCCGTGCCCGGCGACTCTGTCGAAATAACTTCCGAAGAAAATTCTGACCACGGGAAAGTCCAGTTTTCTTCGTCAGACTCCCATTCAGGGACATTGACATCAATAGCCCATTCTTCTGCCTGAGTGGCCGATAAAACAGAGAAATGCTTTCCAAACTTGAATAGAGCTCGCTTCATTCCGACGCCAAATTGGCCGATTGAGTGTGAAGTTTGCTGCGCCTCTTTAGGGCGACCAAAGCGGAAGGCATAGTTCCGTGCGATATCTGTGCTAAACCCACCACAATTATCGACTATCCTGAACTCTTCTTTATCAAAGGTTATCTCAACTTTTCGCCCTTGATAGGGTGTCGCCGAAGCTGGTAACGACTGAGCTAGCCTTTTGGCTCCATCTATACAGTTATCAACCAAATCTAGAACCGCTTGTTCAAGAGGAATATCTTTCACAAGCATATCCACAAAGAATGCCTTCGTTGGATGGGCGTTTATACTGCCCTTTTTATCCAGTTCATCTGCCACTTCGCACACTCCTTGTCACCAAATCTGATGAAGCCAATATGGCATCAGTGAAGGCCCTGCTGGTCGTCTCCCGACCTACGGACAGGTGTGGCCCCTGGAGTTAGGTTAGCGCATACGAGAGCACTCACTTGCATAGTTGTTATACCTCACTCCCATCACAGTGAAGATGAGCCAACCTGGCTAACTCTAAGCCAACACCCAAACCTTCTCTCATCGGGCCGAACCACGAAGCTCCTCACCAGAGTTCGGACCTGAGTCTAGATCACGCACTACTGCTACCCCCCCCCATCGCCTCAACTCTCTAAAAGAGTTTGCAGGGCCTTATGAGCATTATTTCTAATCTGCTTCGCTTCTGAAAAATCGGTTAACACTCCGTCTTCATGGACAATCCCATTTAGACGAGCTAAATCTTTCGAGAAGACATCTAGTGACGTCTTCGTCCCCCGCCTGACATCGTCATTAAATACATCTAAATTTTTTAGAACCCATTGCACCATATTTGCAAGCGACGGTGTAAATTCACGCTTTTGCTTTTCGGTAAAAGGACGCTGCTTATTTTCTTGCTCTTCAAAAACGAAATCTTTGACCTTTTGATAATGCCTGTGCCGGAGTAAATAGTCCCGAAGTGCGGCCTCAAAAAGAACACGCAACAATATCATTGCCGTATAAGGGTGATCTTTAATGGAGATCTCCATTGCCTCTTCAAGGAAAGAAGCAATTCGAGGAGATCTAGAAACGGAGTTGATGCCAGATAGAAGCATATCCATGTTCTTCGTATGAACAGCTGGACTCCCTCCACCCCCATTGCCATTAGTACCACCGGTGGTTAGCGCCCCCTGAGCAGTACCTGTCGCAATACCAGTACCAGTACCAGTACCAGTACCAGTACCAGTACCAGTACCAGTACCTACACCGGAACTCGGCCCTTTACCTGGACCAGAGGAACCTGAATTCTGAGCAATAGACTTGGTCTTTCTCAGCTGCCTATTGCGAGTCCTATAGTCGTCAGCCAACTCTTTAAGCGAACTCAATGTTTCGATGTGGGCTTGATTATTCGAATTGATCCCAGTTTTCTTAGTATCCCAAGGTAATAGTGACGGGTCTTCGCTAACGTAATAGACCCACCCTAAAAATCCGTGATATTCATTGTGCCATGCGCTGGTAGTCCAACCAGTCATTGAGCTTTTATCGCCTACCAGAATAACTCGGTCATTGCAAACGACATACCAGCCATACTCTTGGGTTAATCCGCTAATTATAGATTTAAATTCTTTATAATCCTTGTCAACCTTCGCGATCCTGTAGTTCTCATGGAGCCCAGCTTCCAAGTAGACAGATACGCCACTCTCTGAAATCAAGCGCTTTGATCTCTTGCGCAAGAAGTCAGGATCCCGTATTTTGGGGCCGAACTCTCCGATCAGTTGGCCATTAATAGATATTGCCAGTCCCTTTCGCTGGAATATCGAATACCGAATTCTGACTTGATCCCTCACGGTATCTAGCCAGGTTTCTGATCCTAGATCTGCAATCACGTCGCGCTTTATTCTGCTTATCTCGAGCATATAAAGATTGCTGTTTGAAGTCTTCTTTCTCTTTGCTTTTATTTTTGACTTCTTTTCGACAGCTGCTCTTACATCGTCTTCAGTGAATGATAATGAAAACGCATGAGTGCCATTGTCCGTATTAAGTTCAACTGAGCTTCCAAGCTTGAATATAGCCCGGTTAAGACCAACTCCATAATGGCCAATGCCAAAGAGGTGCTTGGACTTTTTTCCTATTGTAAAAACCTTCTCTGAGAGTGTTTTTTCATCTATGCCGGAGCAGTTGTCTGAGATCACAACCCTATCAGCGGAAACATTTACTTGAATGTCATAGCCGTCGTAGGATTTTGGTAGACCAAAAGAATCCCTTTCCACAGGTGTGGAGGAAGTTAAAATCCTGGTTCGAGCAGCATCTATAGAGTTATCTATAAGATCATATATGCATTCGATCGTGCTGACATCGGCAGTTAATCCGCGAATTAAGTAGTCGGCATCCGAGCTAAAACTTACCTCTACACTATCCTTTTCCTTGGTAACTGCCATGATGTCTCCTATGCTGCAGCTTTATTTTCCAGTTTGCCGGCAATGATGCTCATTAGGTGGCGAGACATCATTGGCGAAACACTATTCCCAATCATTCTGAATGAGTGCCACATGGTCGGGTGGAATAAAAACCAATCGGGGAATCCTTGAAGCCTGGCCGCTTCTCTGACAGTTATCACCCGAGGTTCTGAAGGATGGATTGGCCTCATCGCTTGAAAGCTACCCTTATCACTACCTGTGCCAGCCCGCAAGGTAGGACAGTACCCTCCCCAGGAGAGTCTTGGATAACGACTAACTGCTTCCACTTCTCCAGGTCGTGTTTCACTAAATCTTTCAATAACCACGGGTGTATGTTTGGTATTTATTACTCCTGAAATCTTTCCGTGAACTAATTGTTCTAAGGAGATCTTTGCCCCTAAGCCTTTAGGGGGCATATTGCGCATGCTTTTAGCATAATCGGATAGATCAAGATCCGAGGATCTGTATCTCTCCCAGGAGAATGTCTTTGAATACCCACCGCCTATCCCAGAAGGTGAGGGGATGTCACTTATTGCCTCTCTTACGGTCGTTGGCTTCTTGATGAGGCTAGATATTAGTTCCTGCTCGCTGAGCAAATTCATTGAGGAGGAGTCTATTCCGATTATTACAACTCTCTTTCTGGATGTGGCCGCGCCGCAGTCAAGTGCATTAATTTTAACCGGCCCAACTACAGTGTAGTTGTTGGGGATTAGCTCAAGTGCTGCTTCGAGGGTCGCTTTGTTTTTCTCATCCAAAAGCCCCTCTACATTTTCCATTAAGAAAAATCGCGGCTTTAATAGGCGAATTTGCTTGAAATACTGTCCTAATAATGCGTTCCGTGGATCATCTGACTTGCGCAAACCTATTCGGCTGAATCCCTGACATGGTGGCCCACCGATGATCCCATCAATACGTGCGCCGTCAAGAATGCTATCCCATTCCTGCCGTCCCAGTTTTGCAAGGTCAGTATTTATGGTCTGAGTCAAAGGGAAATTTAGCTTATAAGCAGACTGAAGATCGCTATCGATATCTACGGCAGCCAAGGAGTGAAATCCAGCAAGTTCAGCCCCCAGCCCAAGGCCACCGCAACCCGAAAATAGGTCTATGACAAGAGGTTTCGAACTGATCACGGCATTTCCCCACGCAAAAATTGGGCGGAGCATGCCATGAAACGGCGTTTTTGTCGATCGCTGGAGCGAGGTCTCCGACCTCGTACATTTTTCATCAACTCCGTGGTGTTCGGCGTGTACCAACAGGCCATCCTCTGCTCCATGAGTCAAAATCCTTGCTAACTCATCGGACTAAATGAGCTTTCTGCCGTGCAGTACCGCTCCTTCATCTGATAGCTCCAATCCGAGCGATCTCTAGCAGCACGAGCAGCCCAGGCGCGACACTGCTGTCGAAAATACACCTTTGCCCCTTTGCGGCATTCCCGATACTCAACAGATCCCCAGCCTTGATTCCGACAAACGGTCCCCCCGTCAATGGCGTTGTTGACTACAGCCCATTCGGCTAAGTAGCCGCTGCCGCCATCCCAGCTCTTTATCCACTGCGAATCATGCTCCTGGGTGTGATTTTGAGTATTGCCCTGCCTGGCTATTCGCTGGTCCCTCTCGGCCTGAAACTGCGCTAGGTATTCCTGAGAAACCATGCCTTGGGGGGCAGGCACCTTCTGCGGAGTGCGGGCACTCGGTAGCTCGCCACCGTTCTGGCAACGAATCACGTTCTCATCAATGGCGTTTCCCCCGTTCAGGCAATCGCGAAGCGAGCGGCGACTGTGGGCTTCTGACTCGGTTGGGCGACGGGCGATTTCAGGAGGAGGCGCAGGAAGATCTTGAGGATCTTCGGCAATGAGGGTTCGGTCTTTGATGGGCACGGAGGCCGAGAGGCGCTCTATGTACGATCGGAGCGATGGCCAGCTCAGCGTGAGAGCAATAAAAAGTATCATGCCGACAAACAAGTGCAGGGCGCTCCAGCGGAAGGTCCTGGGCCGTTTCCTCACTTCCCCCTCTCGCTGACGCTCCCTGCTCTCGCGACGCATCCATTCGCGATCATCCAGTCCCATGGTCCTTCCCTGCGTGCATTCGTATATGGCATGTGGCCATGTCGAGGCTAGCGCGAGAAGCGAGTACCCGTAAAGACTCTAGGGTGTCTACATGAGGCTAATTGTCAGAAACCGTTGGTTGAATTTGAGTTGTTCAGCCTCTGAATGGGCCGATTGTTGGGGCCTATGAGGTCAACCGCTGTAAGCGAGCCTGGCAAAGCGCCGCTACCCAGCTCAGAGTCAACGTATGATAGGGGCTATGGCAAGTCCCAAGACGGTGCCTCAGCGGATTGCAGCCGCAAACCATTCTGCTCATCAAGCAGGAACAAGTAAGGAACGACGGATGACAAGGTTATCGCCTAATGAGCTCTTTGCTCCCCTACAGCGTGAGCACTTACTCAAGGCAGTTGAGTTGATCGACACGGGAGAGCAAAGCCGCTTTGTCGATTCAACAAAATTCGATGTCCTCTATCGCGAAAAACGATACGCCCTCAAGGAATTGGTAGCGCTCGCACTCGAAATACTCTACGGCAAAAAAATCGGCACTCGCGATTTCAAAGGAGACGAAGGTTCGGCATGCTTCAAAAAACTAGAGAGCCTTGGTCTCATTATTGTTCCTAAGATTGAGTTCCGTCAGCCGGGTACGTTGAAGAAGGTGGTCTCTGAAATTCTTCGTCTTCAGCTAAGTTACACTTCTTTTAATACTGATGATATGCTGGAGCGCGGAAATTTAGTAAGGAGTGATCTTAAAAACCTCATCCATAATAAATTCGAAATGATAGTTCCAACATTTTCCAGTGCTGGCTACTCATGTAAGGTGGAGGGCAGTGATGGTATAGGTAGGAAGTCCCGGTCGCCCTGGATTCGTATATTTTCTCCTGAGTTATCCCCCACCCCCCGGGATGGTTGGTACTTCGTGATTCATTTCTCTAGCAAGGGCGACTACTTCTACTTAACGATTAATTGTGGCTCAACATGGTTCCATGGAGACGGGAGCTTAAACCCCATCTCGGATGATGAGTTGGCAGAAAAAATTCGCTGGGCTAAAGCGCATCTTTCAAAGAGGGGGGCGGATCTTTCTAGATTTCAGGAGGAAATTGCGCTACATGGAAACTCTCTCTCGCGGCAATTCGAAAAAGCCACCCTGCTCGCAAAACGATACTCTCCGAACTTGTTTATCGAATCCGATTTTTGGTCCGATATTCGGCTGCTTTGCTCGTTCCTGATGTGTCTTTACGACGGAGAAAGACAGGGAAAGTACCCTCCAGTCGCACCGGCCGAACCATTGGAAATGATCGACATGGAGTCTGCAGTTAATCCTTTGAAAAAAGGAGTTGGGCAGGGGAGAGGTATGAGCTATCCAGAGCGAAGAGCTGTTGAGTTGCGTGCCATGGCTGTCGCAGAGGCCCAGCTTGTGTCCTGCGGCTACACCAAAATAGTAGATACGTCTGCTCATGAGCCTTATGACTTCAAAGCGAAGAAAGATGGAGGAGAGTGGTTGATTGAAGTAAAGGGATCTACGTCCAATCAAATCGATAGCTTCCTGCTCACAGCCAATGAGCTGAGCCTTCACCAAAGCAGGCAGGGCAGCACTGTGTTGATAATTGTCAGCGGTATAGAGCTGAGTCGCGAAGGCGACGAGCCCAAAGCATCCGGCGGAGTGGCAGAGCTGCACACGCCGTGGGATGTGTCTAAGTGGGATTTTTTACCTACTGCCTACGTGGCCAGGCGCCGAAAGGAAGCCTAACCCCCCCCCCCCCCCCGGTGGCTACGAGATACGCTAGGCGTGTGCTTGTAAGTCCGCGCGATGGGGCCGCCGTTCCGGAAACCTAGTTTATGACCTTCCTGGCGAGTGATTCCCCCCGTTCGATGCGTAACTCTCTGGGGTATAGAGTGGAGGGCTTAGGGGCTTCTATGTAAGGAAATGAGGAGGCACTGCGCCAAGGCGCAAGCATGTCTTTAGGTGTGCAAAACCTACCCTGAAGCCCGCATGGCTACGTTTGCATAAGCTCCCGCATTGGTGATTTCTGCACTCGAATTTTTTTGGTTTAATCTTGTAAATCATTGGGTTGTGGATGGTTTGTGCGCTGCATGGGGTGCAAGGGGTAGAGTGTTCGAATCACTCCGTCCCGACCAAATTTGAAATGGCCGGTTCAGCAATCAACCGGCCTTTTTGCATTTCTCTTCCCTCAAAAACTTCCTATATCGACCGCCAGCTCGGCGCGTCCCTCAGTGGCCAATCATCCTGCGCTGCCAGGAAGGCTGGTAGGTCTCGTCGCGCTATCCAGATTTCCCCTTGCTACTTGAGGACGCCGATGCGTTGGTCGGCCCAGATCATGAAGGCGCGCAGGGGGTTGCTGTCGGGGATGTGCTGGGAGTCGTGGAGGGTTGGGAGGACTTCGTCGCTGAGCCATTTGGCGATGTTGCGGTGTTCGGGATGCTAGTGGCGGTATAGGGCTTTGTAGGTGCCGGATTCGCTGATGACTTCCACTTCCTAGCGGAAGCCGCTGAGGTATTCCAGGATGACGGCGCGTTTCTGTTCCGGGTCCATGCGCTTGGGTAGGCGGTAGGGGCGGCGGGCGTTGATCAGGAGGGCGAAGTCGTGGGCGACGGACCAGGGTTGGCGGTCGATCAGGACTGCGCGGAGTTGGTAGGTGTGGCGTTGGAATACGACAGATATGTAAGCGTCTTGCATGGTGAAGCTCCATCTACGAGGTTGAGGAGCCGCGACGCGTCGTCGTCAAGCGAAGGGTGGCGGACCGCGCAGGGTTGACGAACCGGGAGATGGAACCGGCAGACCCGAGGGTCTCCCCGCGCGATCCGCCATAGAGCCAGTAGTGAATGCTACAGGCATGAAAGGGCCTACAGGAAACCGTCGCTCTTTCCCGCACGCGCTTTCAGCGTTTTCGCGCCATCTCATTTCCGGTCGTCAAACCAGGCCACAGGATTGACTGTGACGGGCGCAGGATGGAGGAGGGCTTTCCGGGGCGGCAACCTGCAAAGCGCGTAGGAATCTGGCAAGCGTGCTTTGAAGTGGGAGGTTCGGCAGCGCCTCCTCTATATAGGTAGAACGACTCAGCTGTATGGCTGGGGCCGCGGTGCCTGGCTTGGCGCGGCTGCAGGAAGGTGCTGCTTTCTATATAGAGGGAGAGGGGAGTGGTCCCTTTGTCATCTTTCTGCAAAAAGTCGTTGACGCTCGATTTAAACTCCCTATAATGCGCACCACTCCCAGCGACGAAGCGCTGAAAGAACTTGAAAATCAAGTACTTACAGAGGTTCGAGATTGAGAGTGGTGATCAGGCAGGTGATTCACTTGCCGCTCTTCATTAGCTGCTCCGGCAGCGAGCTGAAAAGAAGGTCGCCGAGGTGCTTGACAGCGAGTTTGATCGCTGTAGAATGCGCCTCCCGCTGATGAGAGGTTTGACTTCTCGGAAGCCCAAGCGATTGAGTAGAAAAGAAATTTTCGAAAAATAAAGCTTGACGAAAGATGAGGTTAGCGTAGAATGCGCGCCTCGGTTGAGATGAAAGCCTTAACCAACTGCTCTTTAACAAGTTGAATCAAGCAATTCGTGTGGGTGCTTGTGATGTAAGACTGATGATCGACTGATTATCAGCAACGCAAGTAACACTCGTGAATTCGAG
>NZ_WMBX01000007.1:0-404444 GCF_010994165.1 Pseudomonas nitroreducens
CAATGACCTGCCTGACGGCTTCGGCCTTGAATTCCGGGGTGAATCTCTGGGTGCTCATAGACTTCCTCCTATGCTCAAAGCGTAGGCCGGGGATGTCTATCGTACCGGGGGTAGTCCAAAGCGTAGGCCGGGGATGTCTATCGTACCGGGGGTAGTCCAAGCGTAGGCCGGGGATGTCTATCGTACCGGGGGTAGTCCAACCGGTCCAAAGCGAGCACCTCAGAAGTCGGCTTTCAGGGTGACGGCGTAGTTGCGTGGGTCGCCGTACTGGTTACTCGCGTTCAGCCAGCCGATGGAGGAGTAGTACTTCTTGTCGAACAGGTTGTTGCCGTTCAGGGCGACGCTGAAGTTCTTGTCGATCTGGTAGCCCAGGCGCGCGTTCCAGATGGCGTAGCCGGACTGCTTGATATCGCCTACGCCACCGGTGCCACCGAAGTTGGTGTTGTAGTTTTCGCTCTGGATGCTGGCGCCCGCGCCGACGGTCCACTGGCTCAGTGCTCCCGGCAGGTTGTAGTCACCCCAGAAGCGCAGGAGATGGCGCGGCGTGTAGCTGTTGAAGGTGGAGCCGGAAGATGAGGTGCCGTCGCCCGGATCGTTGAGGAACTTGGTCGAGGTATAGGTGTACCCGGCGAACAGCTGCAGGCCCCTGAGCACTTCGCCGCTGATCTCTGCGTCAAAGCCCTCGGCGCGAACCTTGCCGCCGGCCACGTAGCAGTTGTCCTCGCCGTTCTGCCCGCACTCTGAGGCGTAGTCGTACTGCGCACGGTTCTCCTGGTCCACACGGAAGATCGCGAAGCTGGTGTTCACGCGGCCCTCCATCAGCTCGCCTTTCAGGCCGATCTCGTAATTCGAACCCTCAATCGGCTTGAGCGAGGCGCTATCCTGCGTCAGCTCGGTCTGCGGCTTGAAGATGTCGGTGTAGCTGACATAGGCCGACCACTGGTTGTTCAGCTCGTAGATGAGGCCGCCGTAGGGGGTGAACTCGCCGGTTTCCTTCGAATGCGCCGGGGTGGGCGAGGAGGTGGTGAAGCGGGTGAGCTCGTAGTCGTACTGGTAGTTGCTGGTGCGCCCGCCCAGAACCAGGGTCAGCGGCTCGACCAGCTTGTAGCGCACCACGCCGTAGAGGCCGTTCTGGCGGATATGACCCTTGGAGGTGCCGGCATAGGTGGTGCTGAGCATCTCTTCTTCGGTTGGTTCGCGCGGGGATACCGGGTCGTAGATGTTGATCGGCCCGAGGTTGAGCAGTCCGCCTTGCAGGTCGTCGGTCTTCAGGTCGCTGGCGTTGGCGCCGACCACCACCTGGTGCTCCAGGTCGAAGGCGCGCCACTTGCCGGCGAGGTTGATGTCAGCGCCCTTGTTGATGTTTTCGAAGTCGTACAGGTAGGCGCGTGACTGCATGCCGTCACCGGTGGCTGAGTCGACCGCCCCCCGGCCGAAGCTGTAGAGGATGTCGTTGGTCTCGCGGATGTAGCTGCCCGAGGCATTCAGGCGCCAGTCATCGTTGAAGTCATGGGTGACGTCGGCGAAGTAGGTCGTCTGCTTGTTGTTCCATTTGTTCCAGTCGGCGCCGGTGAAGGTGGAGCGGCCCGCGTGCACCGCGCTGCCATCCTTGTTGCGCGGCAGGCCGCCGAAGGACGGTGTCGAGTGCAGGTCTTCCACGCTGGCGCCGGCGGCTACCCTGGTATCGTCGGTCAGGTCGTATTCGAGAATCCCGTAGAGCACGTTCTTGCGGCTTTCCGCCGTGTCATAGAAGTAGTCCCGATCCTCGTGGGCGGCCACCAGGCGACCACGCAGCTTGCCGTCGGCAGTGAGCGGAGAACTGGCATCGATGCTCTGCCGGTAGGTGTCCCAGGAGCCGGCGCTGGCGGTGAGGGACAGCGACGGCTCGGCCTTCGGACGTTTGCGCACGAGGTTGATGGCCGCGCCGGGGTTGCCGCTGCCCTGCAGCAGGCCGTTGGCACCGCGCAGCACTTCGACGCGGTCGTACAGCAACGTATCGGAGGTGAAGCTGCTGCCGATGGCGTAGTAGCGGCGATCGAGCGGAACGCCGTCGTACTGGATGGTCTCCACCTCGAAGCCGCGCGAGTAAATGTACTTACCGCCGGACGGACTCTGATAGGTGGTGATGCCGGTGGATTTCTCCAGCACCTGGTCCAGGGTGTCGAGGCGCTGGTCGTCCATCGCCTTGCGCGTAATGACGGTAACCGATTGCGGGATGTCCCTCAGTCGCTGGGTGGACTTGCCGATCGTGGCTTCGTTCGAGGTGTAGGAGCCGGAGCCCTCCGTCGTCGCTCCCAGGCCCTGACCGGTAACGACCGTGTCGCTTATCTCCAGGGCTGTCGGGATTTCCTCCAGCACGTAGCTGCCACCCTGATCGATTGCCCGCAGGCCGGTGCCGGCGAGGAGGGCGGCGAACCCGGCCTCCCTGGAATAGCTGCCATGCAGGCCGTCCGAGTGCCGGTTGGCAGTCTTGCTGGCATCGAACGAAAGCGCTGCCCCGGCCTCGCTGGCGAAGCGGCTGAGCACTTCGGTCAGTGAGCCGGCGGCAATGTCGTACTGCCGGACGCTTTGCACCGCACCGGTCGGTACCGGCTCTGCGGCCTGGATGGCGGATACGCCCCCAACGGCGAGGCTGAAGAGGGCGGCCTGCACCTGGATGGCGAGCCGATGGCGAACGAACGGATACAACATGGTCTCTCCCCGGTAGTAGTGACCAAGTGGGTCACTGATGCCGGGAAAGCCGAACCAGGGACGAAGAAAGTGCACGGTGTTCAGAATTATTTTTCGCCGGCATCCCGAAGGCGTCAGCTGCGTGGAATCACGGTTACCCAATACCCTGTGCGATACACCGCCCTGACGGGAAAGCTGCGCTCCAGGGATCGCAGCGCGAGGTCGGTGTCATCCAGGGGGAAGGCTCCGGAAATGCGCAGGCTGCTGATGCGTGGGTCGCACCTCAGCAAGCCATGGCGGTAGCGCCCGAGCTCTTCCAGTAACTCTCCCAGCGGGCGGTCGAGCGCGATCAGGCTGCCCTGTTCCCAGGCGCCCACCGAGGCGCTGTTGGCCTGCACGGGGCCGATGACTCCGGAGGCGACGCGGGTGTGCTGGCCTGCTTCCAGGCGCAGGGCGTTGCGCTGTCCCGGAACAGTCACTTCGACGGCTTTTTCCAGGACCGCCACATCGGTGCCGCCGCTCCAGCTGCGCACGGTGAAGCGAGTCCCCAGGGCGCGTACGCTGGCATCGGGGCTCTGGACGAAAAATGGCCTGTCGAGGGCGTCGCTGGCGGTGCTCACCAGCACCTCGCCGACACGCAAGATGATCAGGCGCTGGTTCGCGTCGAAGCGCACATCCACCGCGCTGTCGGTGTTGAGGAGCATCTGGCTGCCATCCGCCAGGGTGAAAGTGCGGCGCTCACCCACTGCGGTTTTGTAGCCGGCAGTGAAGCGTTGGCGCGTATCGCTGCGCCAACCCAGTGTGGCCAGCCCGCCCAGCGAAGCGAGCACCACGACACTGCGCAGCACCTGGCGCCTCGATGGTCCGGTCGAAGCCAGTGTTGCAGCAGCCAGGCGACCCGGCACCCGGGCCATCTGCCGGTTCACCGACTCGATGCGCTGCCAGGCGCGCTGATTGATCGGGTCGGCCGCCAGCCAGCGCTGCCAGGCTTGCTGATCGCTGGCTGCAGTCGACTCATTGGCGAGTCGCGCATACCAGCGCGCGGCTTCGCTGATGGCCTGGCGCTCATTCGGAATGAGGGCGTCGCTCACGAGAGGCGCACCATCGCCAGGCAACAGTGTTCCATGGCCTTGGCCATGTACTTGTTGACGGTGCGGATGGAGATGCCCAGTCGCTCGGCAATCTGGCTGTAGGTCAGTCCTTCCAGCTGTGACAGGATGAAGGCCTGCCGGGTCTTTTGCCCCAGGCCATCGAGCATACGGTCGATTTCCGTCAGCGCTTCGAGGAGCAGGGCCTGCTCTTCGAGGGAGGGCTGGACCGCTTCGGGAAGCAGGGCCAGCGCTTCCAGATAGGCCCGCTCCAGTGAGCGCCGGCGGTACAGGTCTATCACCAGTCCCCGTGCGATGGTCTGCAGGTAGTGACGGGGTTCGCGAATCACCCCAGCGCTCTTGGCCATCAGCACGCGCACGAAGGTGTCCTGCGCCAGGTCGGCCGCATCAGCGGAGTCGTTGAGGCGCTGGCGCAGCCAGCCGCGAAGCCAGCCGTGATGGTCGCGGTACAGCATCCCTACCGATTGCAGCGACGAATCTCCCTGCATTGCAATCCCCCAAGAACAATTTGCAAACGACAATCGTTATCAATCATACGGGATGTGGCAATGCTTGAAAACTGCCGGCTGGGGAGCGTCTGCTTCTGGCCGGAAGTGCCCCGCACAGCCGTTTTCCTCGCCTGCAAGCCCTCATGGCTGCCCGTTGCCATGAGGGTGGAAAGTCGGGTGACGGAGACGGCCGTGGGGGTAACCTGAGCAAATCCGGCTAGGTGCGCCCACTGCGGATTGGGTGATTCTATCGCCGACCGCATAACCAGGAGCTTCCATCCGGTGCCCGATATTCCCACTGCCTACGCCAAACGCTTCGATTCCGTGCTTGCTTACATCGATGGGCACCTCGAGGGTGACCTTTCGGTGAAAACGCTGAGCGAGGTGGCGCATTTCTCGGCGTTTCACTTCCATCGGCAATTCACAGCCTACGTAGGTGTGCCTGTCGCGCGTTATGTGCAGCTGATGCGCCTGCGACGCGCGGCGCATCGCCTGGTGTCTGGTGCGGAATACTCGGTAATGGATGCCTCGCTCGACGCCGGCTTTGACAGCCCAGAGGCATTCAGCCGGGCCTTTCGGCGGGACTTCGGCATGGCGCCCAGTGCCTTCCGGCAGCAGCCGAATTGGCAGACCTGGCATGCGGTTTTCGCCATTCCCCATTTTTCCAGGAGCATCACTATGCAGGTACGTATCGTCGATTTCGCCGAGGTCCGGGTCGCCGCCCTCGAACACTGCGGGCCTCCCGCACAGCTCGACGAGAGCGTGCGCCAGTTCATTCAGTGGCGCATGGGTAGCGGGCAGTCGCCAGTAGACGCGAGCCGCACTTTCGGCATTCCCTACGGCAACCCCGACACAACACCAACAGAACAGTTTCGCTTCGACATCTGCGGCGAGATCGGCGAAGCCGTCGCGTCGAACGATTACGGCGTACGCGAGCTGGTCATTCCCGGTGGCCGTTGTGTGGTCGTTCGCCACGTCGGCTCGCCGGATCACATCGGCGAGAGCATCTATCCGGTCTATCGCGACTGGCTGCCTGGCAGTAACGAAGAACTCCGTGACCACCCGTTGTTCTTCCACTACCTGAGCGTCTTTCCTGAGACGCCGCTGGAAGAATGGCAGACGGATATCTACATCCCGCTGCAATAGCACTCGCTCGCACTTTGCCGTCGTCCGAGGCATTCGTGACGGCGGCACTTTGTGCTGCCCGGTCGCGCTGACGACAAGCATTCGCTACCGCCAGTGGACGATCAAACATTCAAGGTGATCGACGATGGGCGCTGCGCCTTGCGCCCGACGATTATCTGCAGCCGGCACCCTGGAGTGCAGCGACAACCGGCGAACTTATTCATGGCCCTGGGGCCAGCGCTTTGGCCGGCTCGGACATGGGGTGAGCGGCACGGCGCACACTAGACTGCGGCTACCCAATAGAAGGAGTGGCACATGACTTTCAATCACCAAGTGGTCTGGATCACCGGGGCATCCTCCGGCATTGGCGAGGCGCTGGCGCGCCTGCTGCTGCAGCAGGGCGCGTGCGTCATCCTCTCCGGGCGGCGCGAAGCCGCGCTGCAGGCCGTTGCCGAGCAGGCGCCGCAGCGTGCCCTGGTCCTGCCCTTCGAAAGCACCGACTATGCCGCGCTGCCACAGGTGGTGGAGAAGGCCTGGGCCTGGAAGGGTCGTATCGACTGCCTGATCAACAACGCCGGGATCAGCCAGCGCAGCCTGGCCCTGGATACCCGCTTCGAGGTTTACCGCGAGCTGATGGAAGTCGACTACCTGGCTCCGGTGGCCCTGACCCAGCAGTTGCTGCCGCGTCTGGTCGCACAGGGGAGTGGCCAATTGGCCGTTGTCAGCTCCGTGGCCGGCAAGGTCGGTGCCCCATTGCGTACCGGCTACTGCGCTGCCAAGCATGCCGTAATCGGCTACTTCGAGGCCTTGCGCGCCGAAGTCGAACAGGCCCATGGCATCAGGGTCAGCGTGATCCTGCCTGGTTCGGTGCGCACCGGCGTGGCCGTCAACGCACTGGGTGGCGACGGTGCCCGTCGCGGTCGCTCCGACGTCAATATCGATAACGGCATGCCTGCTGACGAAGCCGCGCGGCGCATTGTCGAGGGGCTGGCGGCCGGTCTGCGCAGCATAGAGGTGGCGGAGGGTACCGAGAAGCTCGCCCTGCACCTGCGAAGCACCGACCCTGAGCGCCTTTTCGCGCTCACTGCCGCCGAAGGCGCGCGCCTGGCCGAAGAGCGTGCCCGCAACGGCAATGCCGATATCGACCCGGGAGCTGTGCAGCGCCTGGGCAACTGAAACCTGTCAGCGGAAGGATAAAAGGCCCAGATTACCCTGGGCTTTTTTCTCCAGCGGTGTCAGGCGCGCCCTGAGTATGGCCTGCACCTGGGGAGACTGTGTTTCACCCGCGGCGGCCGCTGCCGGCTCAATGCTGATCCTGTCTGTCGGGCTTGCAGTTTCGATCAGTCCGCACCTTGCAGACAGTGCGATCGAGCAGGAGCTTCAGGATGCCGGGCCCAACCCTATGATCAACCGGCATCAGGACGGGTTGGTCGCTGCTGCTCGTCGCTGCGCGCAAGTCAGCTCAGCCCACCAGGATCGCCCGCAATCGCAGTCCGCCGTACGGCGATGCAGCTCTGTCGACGGGCTACTACAGTTGCCCATCGAGGGCGATACCGTCGAAGGGGCTTCGGACCTTTGCTCAGAATGAAAAGTCATCCGTCGTGCATTCTTGCGAGGGCCTTCTCCACTCGTGTTTCCGGTTTGAATCTCGCCTGCGAAAGCAGCAACGGAGCGGGAAGTTTCGAGCAGCCAGAGCGACTGGCGTTGGAGAAAAGGCATGCCCAAGAAAATCATCATTTCCTTCGACGGAACCTGGAACACGCCGGATGCGAAGTCCGAGATCAAGGGCAGTAAAAGCACCAATGTGTGGAAGCTGCATGCATCCATCCTGCCCACCGACAAGGACGGCACGACGCAGGACAAGTGGTACGACAAGGGTGTCGGCACCGCGTGGTACGACCGTCTCGCCGGCGGGGCATTCGGCGTGGGGCTTTCCGAGAAGATCCTCGATGGCTACCGGCAACTGGTCACGACCTACGAGGCCGGTGACCAGATCTACCTGTTCGGCTTCAGCCGTGGGGCCTATACGGCGCGCAGCCTGGTGGGGCTGATCCGCAATGCCGGCCTGCTCAAGCCCGAGCACATCGACCTGACCAACGAAGCCTACGGCCTGTACCGGACCCGCGACGAGGGTGCGGATTCCGACAGTGCCAAGCTGTTCAGGGACAATTTCTCGCGGGTGATCTCCATCCACATGCTCGGCATCTGGGATACCGTGGGCGCCCTGGGCGTGCCGCTGGAATCCTTCGACTGGTTCAACAAGGCCTATTACGAGTTCCATGACACCGAGCTCAGCTCGATCGTCCACAACGCCTTCCAGGCGCTGGCCATCGACGAGTGGCGCAAGAATTATCAGTGCACGCTGTGGGACCCGAAGAGCAAGCCCAACCAGCGCGTGGAGCAGGTCTGGTTCTCCGGTGCGCACGCCAATGTCGGCGGTGGCTACGCAGACAACAACCTGTCGGATATCGCCCTGGTGTGGATGGTCAACAAGGCGATCGAATGCGGCCTGGCGGTGGATACCGGCAAGACCCCGAGCCTGCCCACGACCACCCAGCCCATCACCAACTCCTACAAGGAATTCCTGGGCGGCGCCTACAGCCAGCTCACCCCGCCGTATTACCGGGATATCGGTAACACGCCCTTCGGCCAGGAGGCGATCGATCCCAGCGTGGAGGACCGCCTCAAGCACGATGCCCAGTACAAGCCGAAGAACCCGGTGGGCGGCCATCTCACCGGCAACTTCACGCCGGTGGGCAAGATCCGCTGACGATCAGCCACGCTGGCCGGTGGCGTGGTTGCGTGTTCTTCGCCGAGCGGCCGGCACAGTCGCTCACGCCGCGGCGAATACCATGGCTCTTGTTAGCGCTTCACGCAGACGAACAGCGCGTTGCCCAAGCTGCCGGCCCAGGGCGTGATCCGTTCGTAGTCGTGCTCGAAGACCTGGACCTCGAAGAGCGGCTCCAGCAGCCGCTGCAACTCGGCGAAGGTCACCGCGACCATCGCGTGTTCGTCCTGCCAGGCCTGGGTGTCGCCGGCGCTGGTCTTCTCGATGCTCAGGCGCAAGGCCTGGCGCTCGCCCGCGCCGCTGTAGTACCAGCCGGAACCGAAGGTGAACTGGCTACCCTCGTGCTCGACCGAATGACGCACGAAGGAGCGGTTGTCGATCTGCCCCTTGTCCACGCTGTTGAAGCAGAACACGCCGCCGTCTGCGAGTGCATCGTGCACGCTCGAAAGGCATGCCTGAAGCTGTTCCACGTCGGGGTTGTAGTGGATCGAGTAGAGGAAGCAGGTGATCAGATCCAGCGGCTCGTCGACGTGGAAGCTGGCCATGTCCTGCCGGCTGAAGTGCGCCTCGGGGCAGCGCTGCCGGGCGATGTCCAGCATCGGCTGGTTGATGTCCAGGCCGGCGCTCTGGTAGCCGAAGTCGAGGAAGTGGCGCACGTGCGGCCCGGTTCCGCAGGCGAGGTCCAGGTGCCTGTGCCCCTGGTTGCCGAACAGCTGGTGCAGGCGGCGCACGCAGTGGCTCTGCGCCTGGTAGTCGATGTCGGCGCACATCAGGTCGTAGTAGGAGGACAGATCGGTGTACAGCGCGTTGGAGGACATAGGCAGCCAGGGAAAGGGGTTCGCCGCAGGTTTGGGCGCGGCATGGTACATCAGCCGTGGCCGATCCCCGCGGAAATCGGACTGGCGTGGTCGACGAGGCAGGTGTCATGGCGAGCGTCCGGCGCCTGGACCGGGTTGCCCGGGCTGACGGCCAGCCACCCCGTCCGACAGCGGAGCCGGTCGCCGGATCCGCAATGCACGGCCATTTTTTTCATTGGCCGCGAAAATATTTTTACTAATTTTCCTCGGCGAAAAGCTGAAGCACCATGCCGCCCCATTCCAACAACAACGTCCTTCGAGGCGGCCAGCAGGAGTGCCCAGGTGCAAGCGTTCAACGAGTGGCGGCAGTGTTTTGCAGCACGGACATTCATCGATGACGCACTGGGCGGCGCCCCTCGGCTCGCACTGCGGGAGGGGGCTGCTGCCATGCACCGCCTCCCGGCTTCCCTGGCCCCGCACGCTTGTCGGGCCGCCCCGATCGACCCCCGCTGAGTTCCTCCGGCAGCGGCTGCCCGAGGCTTGGCTTCGGCTGGGGTCATCGGGCATCCGACCACTGCGCAGGAAGCCTCGACCGGCATCGCGCCGTTCCAGTCCAACGAGCCCAGAGGCTCGCAGTCCATGAGTCAGCCATGAAAAAAACAACAAGCGCTTCCGCTACGTCCTTGCCTGCCCATCCAGCCCATACCCCATCGCCGTCGTCGCGCAGTTTCCGCAAGTCGCTGGGGATCCCGGCGCTGGTGCTGTTCGGCCTCGCCTACATGGTGCCGCTGGCCGTCTTCACCACCTACGGCCTGGTGACCCGGATGAGCAAGGGGCATCTGCCAACGGCCTATCTCTTCACCCTCGCGGCCATGCTGCTGACCGCCTACAGCTACGGGCGCATGGTGCAGGCGCACCCGTATTCGGGGTCCGTCTACAGCTATACGCGCAAGACCTTCGGCGCGGCCTTCGGCTTCATGGCGGGCTGGACGCTGCTGCTGGACTACATCTTCCTGCCGTTGCTGAGCTACCTGCTGATCGGCATCTACATGACCGACTACTTCCCCTCCGTGCCGCTGTCGGTGTGGATACTCGGGTCCATCGCACTGGTGACCCTGCTCAACCTCGTCGGCATCGAGTCGATCACCCGGGTCAACTGGGTGCTGATCGTCGCGCAGATGGTTTTCGTGGTGGTGTTCATTGCGCTCTCGCTGAGCCACCTGGGTGCCCAGGCGGAGCCGGTGGCGCTGGTCCAGCCGTTCTATGACGAGCACTTCAGCCTGCCGCTGGTGATGTCCGGTGCGGCGGTACTGTGCCTGTCCTTCCTCGGCTTCGATGCCGTCTCGACCATGGCCGAGGAAACCCCGGAGCCGCGCCGGCAGATTCCCGCAGCGATCATGCTGGTAACCCTGATCGGCGGCGTGCTGTTCATCGTCATGGCCTACTTCGGCCAACTGGTGTTCCCCGAGTGGCAGGCGCTCACCGATGCCGATTCCGCGGCGCTCGACGTGCTGCGCCGGATCGGCGGCGAGTGGCTGGTGACCTTCTTCACCGCGACCTACGTGGCGGGCTGCTTCGCCTCGGCGATGGTGTCCCAGGCGAGCGTCTCCCGCGTGCTCTTCGCCATGGGCCGGGACGGGGCGATTCCCCGTGTATTCGGCAAGCTGGTGACGAAGAAACGCGTGCCGGCGAATGCGATCATCCTGATCAGCCTGCTGTCCCTGATCGCCCTGTTCGTCACCCTGGATACCGTCGCCAACATGATCAGCTTCGGCGCGCTCTTCGCGTTCTCGGCGGTCAACCTGGCGGTGATCAAGCACTACCTGATCGATGAGCGCCTCACCGGCAAGGGCAACTACCTGCGCTACGGGGCGCTGCCGGCCCTGGGCTTCCTCAGCACCATCTGGCTCTGGTCGAGCCTGTCGGGGATGTCCTTCCTGATCGGCTTCGGCTGGATGTGCCTGGGGTTCATCTGCCTGGCCAGCGCCACGCGGATGTTCCAGCAGCAGCTGCCGGACCTGAACATGGCGGAGTGATCGTCGGTCGGATCGAAGCCGGGCCTGGCCCCGGCTTCTTTCAAGCGAAGCCGATACTGGTTAAGGTGGCGCGAATTCGAGAAGCGGGCGGGATCGCGCCATGAAACTGCATCAACTGCGCGCCCTGCGCACCATCGCCGAAAGCGGCAGCCTGCAGGAGGCCTCGCGTCTGCTGGAGGTCACCCAGCCGTCACTGTCCAAGGCAGTGAAGGAGCTCGAAGGCGAGCTGGGCGTGCCGCTGCTGGTGCGCTCGAATCGTGGTGTGACGGTCACGGCCTACGGCGAGCGGCTGGTCAGCATGGCCCGGCTGGTCACCGAGGAAGTGCGCCGCGCGCGCGACGAGATCGATACGCTCAAGGGCGAGATGGCCGGCCGCGTGGCTATCGGCGTGTCGCCGGTGACGCCCAATCGCGCCTTTGCCAACTGCTTCAAGCGCTACCGCGAGCTGCACCCGAATGTGCAGCTGCAAATCTTCGAGCTGCGCTCGGTGCAGCTCTTCGAAGGGCTGAAGGAAGGCCGGCTGGACCTGGTGCTGACCACCCAACCGGTGCAGGACGCCGCCGACGGGCAGGTCTGGTACGAACTGGCACCGCAGCCTTCGGCATTGGCGGTGCGCAAAGGGCATCCCCTGGCGGGGGCTCGCTCGCTGCACGAACTGCTGGACCTGGAGTGGCTGTTGTCCGACCCGCTGGAAGTCGCCCTGGCCGGGCAGTTTTTCCGTGAACGCGAGGTGGCGCCGCCCCAGCGCATCACCGAATGTTCTTCCTCGCTGCTCTACCTCGAACTGGCGGCCAGCACCGACGCGGTGAGCTTCTGGTCGCAGCGCATGCTGCAGTTGCCGATGGTGGCGCAAGTGCTGGTGCCACTGCAGATCGCCGAAGCCACGCCGGTGGCGAGCATTTCCATGGTCACTCGCCCGCAGGAGTTGATGACCCGCGAAGCCCGGTTGCTGGCCGAGGAAATGGTGACGGCGTTCAACACCGCGCAAATCTGACCGGCATAACCAGCTTCAATGCTCATGTGTAGAGATCATTACTCCGCGCTTTCGCGCTGATGCATCCTGCCGGCCGCCAGATGCCACCCGAAACGGCCGGAGTCTCCATGAAAGCATCGTCATATTTCTCCCAGAGCTACGCCCAGGCGCGCAGCAGGTTCCTCGATGCCTGCGCGGCCGCCGGCCTGCTGGTGGAGTCCCATGTCCATCCGCTCACCGGGCGCGATGGCGAGACGCTGGCGGTGGACGTCGCCCGCGAAGGTGCGTCCGACGCGAAGCGGCTATTGATTATCAGCAGTGGTTGCCATGGCGTCGAAGGCTTCTGCGGCTCCGGCGTGCAGAGCGCTCTGCTGGCCGACGCCCAATGGCGTGAGCATGCGCTGCGCAACGGCTGCGCGGTACTCTACGTGCACGCCGCCAACCCCTACGGCTTTTCCTGGTGGCGCCGCTGGACCCAGGAGAACGTCGATCTCAACCGCAACTTCCGCGACTTCACCCAGGCGGCCCCGGAGAACCCCGGTTATGCGCGCCTGGACGCGGTACTCGCGCCCCGTCGCTGGCCGAGCCCGTTGGGGCGCCTGCGGCTGCTCGGCTATGCACTGCGCCATGGCCGCTGGGAATTGCAGCGGGCGATTTCCTCCGGCCAGGCGAGTCATCCCGATGGGCTGTTCTTCTCGGGCACTCAGCCGACCTGGAGCAACCGCACCGTGCGCCAGGTGCTGCGCCAGCATGGCCGGCAATGCCGCGAAATAGCCTGGATCGACGTGCACACCGGCCTCGGCCCGACCGGCTACGGCGAGTACATCTACTCGGGTGATCCGCGCCCCGCAGCGTTGCTCCGCGCCCGCGCCTGGTGGGGCGACGAGGTGCGCTCCACGGAGGAGGGCAACAGCGTGTCGGTGAAGCTCAGCGGCAAGCTGGTCCACGCGGCACTCGAGGAGTGCCCGCAGGCGCTGCTGATCTCCATGAGCCTGGAGTTCGGCACCGTGCCCGGCTCGCAAGTGCTCGAAGCGCTGCGCGCGGACCAGTGGCTGCACCGCAACCCCGGTGCGCCGGTGGCAACGGCGCAACGGATCAAGCAGCAGCTGCGCGATGCCTTCTACGTCGACACCGACCAGTGGAAACAGGCCGTACTGACTCGCGCGCGGGATACCGCCTGGAAAGCGGTGGAGGGCCTGTGCAGCGAGATTCCACGAGAGCTGGCCTGAACTCGGGTCAAGCTTCCAACGGGTTGCGCTGCTCCTCGAACCAGTCGAGCACCGCCTGGCAGGCCGGGTGGGCGGCGCCGCTGTCGCGCAGCCACAGGGCGTAGCGGCCGCCGGTCTTCAGTGCTTCGCCGAAAGGCACGATGAGGTCGCCACGCTGCAGGGCGTCGTGGGCCAGCATGCGGTCGGTCATGGCCACGCCCAGGCCGCGGGTGGCGGCGTCCAGCGCCAGGTCGTCGAGGTTGAACAGCATGTGCTTGAACTGCGCCGGTGGTGGCGCGGCCTGCGCGCGCAGCCACTGCGGCCATTCCAGGCCGCCGCTGGAGGCGTGGATCAGCGGGTGGCGGGCCAGTTCCTCCAGTGAGCGCGGCGGCTCCTGGCCGTCGTCCAGGCGCGGGGCACAGACCGGGATCAGGTATTCGTCGTACAGCGGCGTCAGCGCACGGCCCTGGGGGTCGCTGCCGCTGGGCAGGTAGAGCACGTAGGCGTCGCAGTCACCGCCGTCGTCCACCACTTCGCCGCCCACCGTCTCGATGGACAGGCACAGCTCCGGGTGCCGCGAGTAGAAGGAGCTCAGGCGCGGCAGCAGCCAGCGCACCGCCAGCGAGACGAAGATGCGGATGCGGAAAGGCCGGTCCGCCGAGGCCGGCACTAGGCGTTCCTCCAGGCGCAGCAACTGCTGCAGCATGCCTTCGGCCACCGTGTATACCTCGCGGCCGGCGTCGGTCAGCGCCACCTTGCGGCTGGTGCGGTCGAACAGCGGCACACGGTAGTACTCCTCCAGTTGCTGGACCTGCCGGCTGATGGCGCTCTGGGTCAGGTGCAGCTGTTGCGCGGCTGCTGTGAAGCTGCCGGATTCGGCAACCTGCACCAGCGCCTGCAGTGCCTGCAGGGAGGGAACGCGCAGCAGTTTGTCCATGAACCGTCCCTCCACAATCTATGCGTTTTTCGAATACAAGGATGAAAAATGAGCGTTGGTGCGACCAGCGCTGCTGCCCGTAGATTCTGGCCATGACGCGCCATTGGGGAAATCGCTTGGATACGCCCGGCGCATGGATTGTGAAGGAGTGCCGGGCAATGAACAATCACTGCGGCTGGATCGCCCTGGCGGGCGAGTTGCCCGCGCGGCCGACGCTGAGTGCAACCCAGCGGGCGGACTGGCTGATCATCGGCGGCGGCATCACCGGGTTGTCCGCCGCTCACACACTGGCGGCGCGTTTTCCGCAACAGCGCGTGGTGCTGCTGGAGCGCCAGCGCATCGCCCAGGGCGCCTCCGCGCGCAACTCCGGTTTCGTCGTCGCCCACGAGTTGCCGGCGGCCGGCGAACGCCTGGGGCAACCCGGCCATGCCGCTTACCAGGTGGCCTCGCGCATCGGCATCGCGGCAGCGCAGGAGGTCCGCCAGCGCATCGCCGAACTGAACATCGACTGCGAGCTTTACAACGACGGCTATCACTTCGCCGCTCACCGCGCCGAGCATCTGGGCGATATCGACGGCATCCTCGCCACGCTGGCCTCGGTGGGCGCCAACGCTCGCTACTACGAGGGCGCCGCCCTGGAGCAACGGCTCGGCAGCGCGTTCTATGCGCGGGCCATTCATTGCGCCGGCGGCAACGCACTGCTGCAACCTGCGCGCTATGCGAAGGGCCTGGCCGACAGCCTGCCGGCGTCGGTGGAGATCTTCGAGCAGAGCGGCGTGACCGACCTGCGCCGCAGCGGCCAGGGCTGGGTGGCACGCACCGCCCAGGGCGAAGTCCAGGCTTCGCAGGTGCTGGTCTGCCTGGGCGCATTCATCGCCCGCGCCGGCCTGCACGACAGCGGCGCCTTCCCGCTGGAACTCAGCGCCAGCATCACCCGCCCGCTGGATGAGCCACGCTGGCAGTCGCTGTTCGGCGAGCGTCAGTGGGGCGTGCTCGCGCCGTTGCCCGGCGGCGGCACCGTGCGCCTGCTGCCGGGGCGCCGACTGCTGATCCGCAACACCGTCGAGTACCGCCATCGCGACCTCGACAACCGCGCGCTGGCCGAGCGCCGTCGCCGCCATCTCATCGGTTTGCAGAAGCGTTTCCCCGGCATCGTCGACGCCGACCTCGCCTACAGCTGGACCGGCCACCTGAGCGGCACCCGCTCCGGCGAACCGTATTTCGCTCGCGTCGACCAGGGCCTGCATGCCGTGGCCGGCTGCAACGGCTCGGGCGTGGCGCGCGGCACCCTGTGGGGGCGCCTGCTGGTGGAGATGGCGACAGGGGGAAGCTCGCCGGTGCTGGCCGATGTGCTGGCGCAGGCGACTCCCGGCTACCTGCCGCCGAGCCCGTTCTTCGATATCGGCGCTTCGCTGCGCATGGCCTGGGAGGTGCGCCGCGCGCGAGCCGAGGCCTGATTCATCGCTTTACCCACGCACGACCATCCAGAAAGACCATCTCCAAGAACAACAACCGAGGGCAGCATGATCAACCGTCCCATGACCCTGGCAGGCCTGGCCCTGTCGCTGTTGGCTGGCACCACCCAGGCGGCGCCGACCGTCACCATCGCCAACTGGAGCAGCTACATCGCCGACGACACCCTGGCGAACTTCACGAAGCAGACCGGCATCCAGACCACCTACGACCTGGTGGACAGCAACGAGACCACCGAAGCCAAGCTGATGACCGGCGCCAGCGGCTACGACCTGGCCAGCCCGTCCAACCACTTCCTGCCGCGGCTGATCAAGGCCGGCGCCATCCAGGAACTGGACAAGAGCAAGCTGCCCAACTGGAACAACCTCGACCCCAAGCTGATGAAGATTCTCGAGGTCAGCGACCCGGGTAACCGCTACGCCATTCCCTACCTCTGGGTGACCGTGGGCATCGGCTACAACGAGGACAGGATCAAGGCCCTCTTCGGCAACACCGACGTCACCCGCAGCTGGCAGCTGCTGTTCGATCCGAAGAACGCGGAGAAGCTCGCCCAGTGCGGCATCGCGGTGATCGACAACGCCACCCAGATGGTGCCCATTACCCTCAAGGTGCTCGGCCGCGACCCGGCCAGCCAGAACCCGGACGACTTCAAGGCGGCCGAGGCGGCGCTGCAGGCGATCCGCCCGTCGATCCGCTACTTCCACCAGTCCAAGTACGTCAGTGACCTGGCCAACGGCAACATCTGCGTCGCCATCGGCTTCAGCGGCGACGTGCTGCAGGCCATGACTACTGCCCAGCAGGCCGGCAACGGCGTGAAGATCGGCTACAGCCTGCCGCGTGAAGGCAGCACCATCGCGGTGGACACCGTGGTGATTCCCAAGGGCGCACCGCACCTGGACAACGCCTACGCCTACATGAACTACCTGCTGCAGCCCGAGGTGATCGCCAACATCACCAACGCCGTGCAGTACCCCAACGGCAACGCCGCCGCGAGCCAGTACGTGAAGCCGGAACTGCGTGCGAACCCGGCCGTCTATCCGCCGCAGGAAGTGCTCGACACCCTGTTCCCGATCAAGACCCTGTCGCCCTCCGGGATGCGCATGAGCACCCGCCTGTGGACCCGAGTGATGAGCGGCAAATGACCCAGCCCAACGACCTGCGCCGCCACGCCCTGGTGATCGGCGCCGGCGTGGTCGGCCTGGCCACCGCGCTGAAACTGCAACGCCGCGACTTCCGCGTGACCCTGCTGGACCGCAATCCGCCGGGCCTGGCCACGTCATTCGGCAACGCCTGCACCTTCGCCACCTACTCGGTGGAGCCGGTGGCCACGCCCGGCATCTGGCGCAAGGCGCCGGGCATGTTGCTGCGCCCGGACAGCCCGCTGGCGATCCGCCCGGCCTACCTGCCGCGCATCGCGCCGTGGCTGTTGCGGTTCCTGGCGGCATCGCGGCGTGATCGCGTGGAGGCCATCGGCCACGATCTCAGTACCCTGCTGCGCCCGTGCATGGAGGCGTGGCAGGGGTTGTTCGACGCGGCCGGCGCCAATGACCTGATCCGCCACGATGGCTCGCTGTACATCTTCGAGGAGCATGAACGCGGTGACGCCCAGGCCATGGTGGATTACCACCGGCGCTTCGAGGTGCCGATCCGCTTCGTCGAAGGCGGTGAATTGCGCGAGCTGGAACCCGCACTCAACGCCCGCGCCAGCTGCGCGGTGGAGCTGCCGGGCGTGAGCCGCACGCTCGATCCCTACGCGCTGAGCCTGCGCCTGTTCGAACGTTTCCAGGCCATGGGCGGCGAGTTCCGCCGTGGCGAACTGCTGGGACTCGAACCGGCCGGGCAGGGCCGGGACGCAGTGCAGGCGCAACTGGCGACCGGCGAGCGGCTGGCCGCCGACCGCGTGGCGCTGTGCACCGGCGCCTGGTCGCGCACCTTGGTGGAGCAATTGGGCGATGCCGTGCCGCAGGACACCGAACGCGGTTACCACGTGCTCTTCGGCCATGCCGGCGAGGTGCTCAATCGCCCGGTGTGCTGGGGTGCCGGCGGCTTCTACATGACGCCCATGGCACAGGGCCTGCGGGTGGCCGGCACGGTGGAGTTCGCCGGACTGGAAGCGCTGCCGAGCCCGGCGCGCTACCGCTGCCTGACCCGTGGCGCGCGGCGCTTCCTGCGCCTGCAGCACGAGCCGGTGTCGCAGTGGATGGGCTTCCGCTCCTCGGTGCCGGACAGCATGCCGGTGCTCGGCCCGTCCCGGCGGCTGCCGCAGGTGTTCTACAACTTCGGCCACGGCCACATCGGCCTGACCCTCGCTGCCATCACCGGTCAACTGCTCGCCGAGCAGGCCAGCGATGTCGTCACCAGCGTGCCGGTGACGCCGTTCCTCGCCAGCCGCTTCAGCTCGCGCTGAAGCGCCGGCATTCATCACGGACATTCACCCCGAACAGGAAGGAGAACACGACATGCCCCAGCTGACCCTTGTTGCCCCTCGCAGCCATGTCATGCGCAGCGTGGGCCTGATGCTGTTGTCGATGTTCTGCTTCGCCGTGGTGGATGCACTGGCCAAGGTCGTGGCGCTGAAATACCCGGCCAACGAAGTGACCTTCTTCCGCATGGCCTTCGGCGTGCTGCCGGCCTTCCTGCTCTGCCTGCGCGGGCGGCCGCTGGTGCAGCGCTGGCGGCAGCTGGACATGCGCGGGCAGACCATTCGTGCGGTGACGCTGCTCGGGTCATCCGCGCTGTTCTTCGCCGGGTTGCCCTATGTGCCGCTGAGCGAAGCCATCTCCATCGCCTATTCCGAGGCGCTGCTGGTGATCGTGCTGGCGCCGCTGCTGCTGGGCGAACGCCTGCTGCCGCGCAACGCGCTGGCGGCGGTGCTCGGCTTCCTCGGCGTGCTGATGGTGGTCAAGCCCGACAATGCCGAAGCCAGCCTGGTCGGTCCGGCGCTGCTGGTGGCCAGTGCCTTCTTCGGCGCGCTGTCGATGATCCAGATCCGACGCATCCGCGAGACCGACGACTCGACCACCACGGTGCTGTATTTCACCGTGGTCGGCACGCTGGTGACCGGCACCACGCTGCCGTTTTCCTGGAGCACTCCGAGTTTGCCGGACCTCGGCCTGATGCTTGCCCTCGGCCTGCTGGCGACGCTGGGCCAACTGCTGTTCACCATCGCCGTGCGCCGCGCCCACGCGGCCACCCTGGCGCCTTACACCTACACCAGCATCATCTGGGCGAGCCTGCTCGGCTACCTGATCTGGGGCGAAGTGCTCAGCCTGCTGTCGTTGATCGGCATCGTGCTGATCGTCGGCAGCGCGGTGGTCGTGGCGGTGCTGGAGCAGCCGCCGGAAGGCTCGGTGGTCTGACTTTCCTCGCTTCGCACTTGGCGCCGCGCGCTCCTGCGGATGGAGTCCGGCCCTTCGGTTTTCGTCGCCGCGAACCTTGTGCGCGATTCTGCTCAGGCCGAGTGCGTTGGCTGGCCCATCGCGGGCTCGGCCCGCAATAGCCTTCACCCTGCAGAGGAGTATCGCGAGCTGCGGCAGCGTCCATCGGCGTCGACTTCCCCTGGGAGGTGCTTCGACTACCGGTCAGAATCCGGCTCGTCAGTCTGGTACCATCGCGCGCCGAGCTGCCATGTGCCGCGTGATTGTCCCGCGCCTGGCGATACCGGTTTCTTCCGTTTTGCTGCAAACAGGCCGCATCGATCGGCAAGCCCCCCTGCATGGGCAGGGGCGAATCGCTTGCCGCAGGGTCGATGGGGCCTTCTGGAATCCCGATGCACGATCCGATCAAACTCAAGGACCACCAGCAGGAGTCGGCGCTGGTCAACCGCCGGCTGATCGCCTGCGGCCTGCTGGTGGCCCTGATGAGCGTGACCCTGGTGGCGAGGATGTACTTCCTCCAGGTCACCGACTACGCGACCAACGCCACCGTCTCCGAGAACAACCGTATTCACGTGCTGCCGATTCCCCCGGAACGCGGGCTGATCTTCGACCGCACTGGCAAGGTGCTGGCCGAGAACCTGCCGAGCTTCAACCTCACCCTGACCCGCGAGCGCGCCGGCAACTCGATGGCGGTACTCGATCAGGTCACCGATATTCTTCACCTGAGCCCCGAGCAACGCCTGCAGTGCGACAAGGCCCTGAAGAAGAGCCGCCACCCCTTCGAGCCAGTCACCCTGCTGCATGAGCTGAGCGAGGAGCAGATCGCCCTCATCGAGGTCAATCGCTACAAGCTGCCGGGCATCGATGTGGATGCCGAATTCGTCCGCCACTACCCCTACGGCGAGCACTTCGCCCATTCGGTCGGCTTCGTCGGGCGGATCAACGAGCGCGAGGCTGCCCGCCTGGACAGCACCGAGTACCGCGGCACCGAGTACGTCGGCAAGACCGGCATCGAGCACTTCTACGAACCGCAACTGCACGGCCACGTGGGCTACGAGGAGGTGGAAACCAACGCCCAGGGCAGGGTCATGCGCGTGCTGAAGAAGGTGCCGCCGGTGGCCGGCGAGAACATCGTGCTGGGCCTCGATGTGGACCTGCAGATCGCCGCCGAAAAGGCCCTGGGTGATCGCCGCGGCTCCGTGGTAGCGCTGGACCCGAACACCGGCCAGGTGCTGGCGATGGTCAGCAACCCCAGCTTCGACCCGAACCTGTTCGTCAATGGCATCAGCTCGGCGCAGTACGCCGAGCTGCGCGATTCCATCGACCGGCCGCTGTTCAACCGGGCGCTGCGCGGGCTGTATTCGCCGGGCTCGACCATCAAGCCGGTGGTAGCCATCGCTGGCCTGGATACCGGCACCATCACCCCGGCCACGCGGGTCTTCGATCCGGGCTACTTCCAACTGCCCAACTACGATCACAAGTACCGCAACTGGAACCACAGCGGCGATGGCTGGGTGGACCTCGACGCCGCCATCAAGCGCTCCAACGACACCTACTTCTACGACGTCGCCCACAAGCTCGGCATCGACCGCATGCACGACTACCTGACGCGTTTCGGGCTGGGCAGCAAGGTGTCCATCGACATGGCCGAGGAATCCCCCGGCCTGATGCCGTCCCGTGAGTGGAAACGCGCCACCCGGCGCCAGGCCTGGTTCCCCGGCGAGACGGTGATCCTCGGTATTGGCCAGGGCTACATGCAGGTGACGCCGCTGCAACTCGCCGAAGCGACCGCGCTGATCGCCAGCAAGGGCGCCTGGCACCGCCCGCGCCTGGCGGAGTCGGTGGGCGGCGAGGACGTTGTCGATGCCCATCCCATGCCCGACATCCACCTGAGCGACCCCCGCGACTGGGACGCGGTGAACTATGGCATGCAGCTGGTCATGCACGACCCGGGCGGCGGCGCTCGGGCCGCGGGGCAGGGCGCGCAGTACCGCATCGCCGGCAAGAGCGGCACCGCGCAGATCGTCGCGATCCGCCAGGGCGAGCGCTACAACCGCCTGAAAACCCAGGAGCGCCACCGCGACAACGCCTTGTTCGTCGGCTTCGCCCCGGCCAGCGCGCCTTCCATCGTGGTGTCGGTCACCATCGAGAACGGCGAAGCCGGTGGCCGGGTCGCCGGCCCGGTAGTCCGCGAAATCATGGACGCCTGGCTGCTCGACCAGGACGGCAAGCTCAAGCCGCAGTATGCGGCGCCGGCCGAGACGGCTTCGGGCAAGCACGCCTGATGTCCTGCCGGAGCCCAGCCTGCGCGTCTGGGCTCCGGTATTCGACTAAATCACCTTCTCGGCCAATGCCGCCCGCACCAGCGCATGCAGTTCATCGCCCGGATGCTGCTCCTGCCAGTCCTTGAGCTCGCGGCGCATCGCCGGCGTCCAGAAGTTCTGCAGGTGCTGCTGCACGCCCTGCACCGCCAGGTCGTGGTTCGACTCGGTGGAAAAGTACTGGCCGATCTGGTTGGCCATCTTGATCAGGTTATCCACGCTCATCGACGGGCCTCCGCTTTCTCCGTGTGGCGCCGTTCCTTGAGCAAGCGCCGCTGTTCGTCACTGAACGCCTGGTAGCGCTTCTGCCATTCCGAAGGCTGGAACACGCGCACCACTTCCACCGCGGTGACCTTGTATTCCGGACAGTTGGTGGCCCAGTCGGAATTGTCGGTGGTGATCACGTTGGCGCCGGATTCGGGGAAGTGGAAGGTTGTGTAGACCACGCCCGGCGCCACCCGCTCGCTGACCTTGGCGCGCAGCACCGTCTGCCCGGCGCGGCTGCCCACGCCAACCCAGTCGCCGTCGCTGATGCCGCGGCTCTCGGCGTCGCTGGGGTGGATTTCCAGGCGGTCCTCCTCGTGCCAGGCGACGTTGTCGGTGCGCCGGGTCTGCGCGCCGACGTTGTACTGGCTGAGGATGCGCCCGGTGGTGAGTAGCAGCGGGTAGCGGGCGTTGACCTTCTCTTCCGTGGGCACGTAGCCGGTGAGCATGAAGCGCCCCTTGCCGCGCACGAACTGCTCGATGTGCATGGTCGGTGTGCCATCGGGCGCGGCGTCGTTGCACGGCCATTGCAGGCTGCCGTGGCGGTCCAGTTCGGCATAGCTGACGCGGGTGAAGGTCGGCGTCAGGCGGGCGATCTCGTCCATGATCTGCGACGGATGCTGGTAGTCCATGGGGTAACCCAGGGCGTTGGCTAGCGCGATCGTGGCCTCCCAGTCTGCCTTGCCGCCCAGCGGCTCCATCACCTTACGCACGCGGGATATGCGCCGCTCGGCGTTGGTGAAGGTGCCGTCCTTCTCGAGGAAGGAGCTGCCCGGCAGGAATACATGGGCGAACTTGGCGGTTTCGTTGAGGAAGATGTCCTGCACCACCACGCACTCCATGGCGGAAAGAGCCGCGGTGACGTGCTGGGTGTTGGGGTCGCTCTGGGCGATGTCCTCGCCCTGGCAGTACAGCGCCTTGAAGGTGCCGCCCAGCGCTGCTTCGAACATGTTGGGGATGCGCAGGCCGGGGTCGGGCTGCAGGGTGACGCCCCAGGCCTGTTCGAACTGGCTGCGCACGGTCTGGTTGGAGATGTGCCGGTAGCCGGGCAGCTCGTGGGGGAAGGAGCCCATGTCGCAGGAACCCTGCACGTTGTTCTGGCCGCGCAGCGGGTTCACCCCGACACCTTCGCGGCCGACGTTGCCGGTGGCCATGGCGAGGTTGGCTATGCCCATCACCGCGGTGCTGCCCTGGCTGTGTTCGGTGACGCCCAGGCCATAGTAGATCGCCGCGTTGCCGCCGGTCGCGTAGAGGCGGGCGGCGGCGCGGATTTCCTCGGCAGGCACGCCGCAGACCGGGCCGAGCACTTCCGGGGCGTTCTCCGGCAGGCTGACGAAATCGCGCCAGCGGATGAAGTCGCTGGCCTCGCAGCGCGCATCGACGAAGTCCTGCTTGACCAGGCCCTCGCTGACGATGACGTGGGCCAGCGCGTTGAGCATGGCGACGTTGGTGCCGGGGCGCAGTTGCAGGTGCAGCTCGGCGCGGGCATGGGGCGAGTCGACCAGGTCGATGCGCCGGGGGTCGATGACGATCAGTTGCGCACCCTGGCGCAACCGGCGCTTGAGCTGCGAGCCGAACACCGGGTGTGCGTCGGTAGGGTTGGCGCCCATCACCAGCACCACGTCGGACTGCATTACCGAGTCGAAGCTCTGGGTGCCGGCGGATTCGCCCAGGGTCTGCTTCAGGCCGTAGCCGGTGGGCGAGTGGCAGACTCGCGCACACGTATCGACGTTGTTGTTGCCGAACGCCGCGCGCACCAGCTTCTGTACCAGGTAGGTTTCTTCGTTGGTGCAGCGGCTGGAGGTGATGCCGCCGATGGAGTCGCGCCCGTATTTCGTCTGGATGCGGCGAAATTCGCTGGCAGCATAGGTGACGGCTTCGTCCCAGCTGACTTCCTGCCAGGGGTCGCTGATGTGCTTGCGGATCATCGGCTTGGTGATGCGGTCCGGATGCGTGGCGTAGCCCCAGGCGAAGCGGCCCTTGACGCAGGAGTGGCCGTGGTTGGCCTGGCCGTTCTTGTCCGGGACCATGCGCACCAGCTGGTTGCCCTTCATCTCGGCGCGGAAGGAGCAGCCCACGCCGCAGTAGGCGCAGGTGGTGATGACAGCGCGCTCGGGCTGGCCGATCTCGACCACGCTCTTTTCCATCAGCGTAGCGGTCGGGCAGGCCTGCACGCAGGCGCCGCAGGAGACGCATTCGGAATCGAGGAAGTTCTCGCCACCGGCCGCCGCCACGCGCGAGTCGAAGCCGCGCCCAGAGAGGGTCAGGGCGAAGGTGCCCTGGATTTCCTCGCAGGCGCGCACGCAGCGGTTGCAGACAATGCACTTGCTCGGGTCGTAGTCGAAGTAGGGATTGGAAACGTCTTTCGCATCGCTCAGGTGGTTGGCGCCGTCGTAGCCGTAGCGCACCTCGCGCAGGCCGACCTGGCCGGCCACGGTCTGCAACTCGCAGTTGCCGTTGGCGGAGCAGGTCAGGCAATCCAGCGGGTGGTCGGAGATGTACAGCTCCATGACGTTGCGGCGCAGGCCCGCCAGCTTCGGCGTCTGCGTGCGCACCACCATGCCCTCGCTGACCGGCGTGGTGCAGGAGGCCGGGTAGCCGCGCATGCCGTCGATCTCCACCAGGCACATGCGGCAGGAGCCGAAGGCTTCCAGGCTGTCGGTGGCGCAGAGCTTGGGAATGCTGGTGCCCAGCAGCGCAGCGGCGCGCATCACCGAAGTACCGGCAGGGACGCTGATTTCGCGGCCGTCGATGCTCAGGCTGACCTGCACGTCGCTCTCGCGGGCGGGTGTGCCGAGGTCGATGTCACTCGTGCTGGACGTGGCAGGGTCGAAGAAATTGATCACGAGTCGGCCTCCGAAGTCGCCAGACCGAAGTCGGCGGGGAAGTGCTTGAGGGCGCTGGCCACGGGGAAGGCGGTCATGCCGCCGAGGGCGCAGAGCGAGCCGTATTGCATCGTGTCGCAGAGGTCGGTGAGCAGCCGCGCCTGTTCCTCGCGGGCGCTGAGGTCGGTGGCGGCGATCAGCCGGTCGACCACTTCCACGCCACGGGTCGAGCCGATGCGGCAGGGCGTGCACTTGCCGCAGGATTCCTCGGCGCAGAACTGCAGGGCGAAGCGTGCCATGCGTGCCATGTCGAGCGTGTCGTCGACGACCACCACGCCGCCATGGCCGAGCATGGCGCCGACGGCGGCGAAGGCTTCGTAGTCCAGCGGGGTGTCGAACTCCGAGGGCGGTACCCAGGCACCGAGCGGGCCACCGACCTGCGCAGCCTTCAGTGGTCGGCCGCTGGCGGTGCCGCCGCCGTAGCCTTCCACCAGCTCGCGCAGGGTCAGGCCGAAGGCACGTTCCACCAGCCCGCCGTGGCGTATGTTGCCGGCCAGCTGGAAGGGCATGGTGCCCAGCGAACGGCCCATGCCGAAGTCGCGGTAGTACTGTGCGCCCCTGGCCAGGATGATCGGCACCGAGGCCAGGGTGAGCACGTTGTGCACCAGCGTCGGCAGGCCGAACAGGCCTTGCAGCGCCGGTAGCGGCGGCTTGGCGCGGACCACGCCGCGCTTGCCTTCCAGGGAATCCAGCAGGGCGGTTTCCTCACCGCAGATGTAGGCGCCGGCGCCGACCCGCACTTCCAGCTCGAAGGCGCGGCCGCTACCGCAGACATCGTCGCCCAGGTAGCCGGCTTCGCGGGCGATCCTCAGGGCGAGGTTGAGTGTCACGATGGCGTCCGGGTACTCGGAGCGCACGTAGAGGTAGCCCATGCTCGCGCCGACGGCGAGACCGGCGATGGCCATGCCTTCGATCAGCAGGAAGGGGTCGCCTTCCATCAGCATGCGGTCGGCGAAGGTGCCGGAGTCGCCTTCGTCGGCGTTGCACACCACGTATTTCTGCGGGCCAACGGCGTCACGCACAGTGCGCCACTTGATGCCGGCGGGGAAGGCCGCGCCGCCACGGCCGCGCAGGCCGGAATCGAGCACGGCGGCGACGACGTCGGTGCCGTCCATGCCGATGGCACGGGCCAGGCCGTCGAAGCCGCCATGGGCACGGTAGTCGTCCAGCGACAGCGGCCGCGTGATGCCGGCGCGGGCGAACAGCAGGCGCTGCTGGGTCTTGAGGTAGGCAATCTCTTCCACCAGACCCAGGGCCAGCGGGTGGCGTGCAGGGGCGTCGGCCAGCGCATCGAAGAGGGACGGGACATCGGCTGCCGCCAGTGGACCGAAGCCCAGCCGGCCTTCGCTGCCGTCCATTTCCACCAGCGGTTCCAGCCAGTACAGGCCGCGCGAGCTGGTGCGCTGGATCTCCAGCGGAATCCGGCGTCGCTCGGCTTCGGCGACCAGGGCGTCGGTCACCTCATCGGCGCCCACCGCGCGGGCCAGCGAATCACAAGGGATGAACAGCTTCAACATGCGGCGTCCTCCCGGCAACCGTTCACCAGCTCGCGCAGGCGTTCGGCGGTGAGGCGCGCGTGCACCCGGCCGTCCAGCTCCAGGGCCGGCGAGCAGGCGCAGGCGCCCAGGCAATAGACCGGGCGCAGGGCGATGCGGCCGTCGGCGCTGGTGCCGTGGTCGTCCAGCCCGAGCTGTTCGCGCAGTTGTGCGGCGAGGGCTTCGGCGCCGCGGCTCTGGCACGACTCGGCGCGGCACAGGCGCAGCGTATGGCGGGCCGGGGGCGCAGTGCGGAAGTCGTGGTAGAAGCTGATCACCCCGCGTACCTCGGCGACGCTGAGGTTCAGGGCGTGGGCGATTTCAGGGAGGGCAGCGTCGGGGATGTAGCCGACGCAATCCTGGATGGCATGAAGCACTGGCAGCAGGGCGCCGGGCGTGGCTTTCAGGCGTTCCAGAACATCATGGATCAGGGGCAGGTGAAGCGAATCATCAGGCATTCAGCGCACCTCGATATCGCGGATGCCCGCCATGGGCGGCGATCCGGAATCCTTCGGCTGCGGCGTACCGGCCACGTCACGGGCTGCGTGGCTGTTCGGGGCGCCATTCTTATTATCCGGCCAGGCATCTGGGCGCGCCTGGTCCTCGATAGTATGGAAGCTTGCCATCCCTTGTGTTCAAGGATTGCACCGCAGCGACCCTGCGCATCCTGAAACCGACAGACCCTTAAACCGACAGACTGCCGAAACGGCCACGCTGTCCGCTCAGAGCCCCCTTGTTGGCCGGCAAAGCCCTCGGTCGCGAGCGGCGCTCGACTTAACCTGCTGCTGCCCATGACAACAAGAATCCGCGCCGTTCCCGCGCGCGGGAAGAAGGGGAGCACCATGCATAAACCCGCAACGGCCTGGCTGCCGTTTGCCCTGCTGGCCCTGGTCGGCCTGCTCGGCGGCTGTGGCGATGACGCCGCGCCGCCTACCCGCAACGCCGCCGCCCTGGCACCTGCCGATCCCGCGCTGGCGAAAATCTATGACAGCAGCTGCAAGCTCTGCCACGCCAACCCGGCGTCGGGAGCACCGCAGGCCGGCGATGCGAAAGCCTGGCAGCCCCGGGTCGCCCAGGGCGCCGACAGCCTGCTGGACCACAGCATCAATGGTTTCAAGGGCATGCCGCCGATGGGCATGTGCATGCAGTGCTCGGAAGACGAGTTCCTGGCGCTGATTTCCTTCATGTCCGGCCAATCGGTCCGGTAAGCGCGGGGTTGCTTGCATGTCTATTCATCTCACCCGCCGCCAACTCCTGCACAGCGCTGGCATTGCCGGCGCGTTCGCGGCGCTGTCGAGCAGCCCGCTGGCCGCCGAACTGGCCCGCGCGCCGCGGCTGATTCCCTGGCGCAACTGGTCCGGCGGGCAGAGCTGCCTGCCGGCGGCGCGCCTGGCTCCGCAGAGCCTCGACGAGCTGGTGCAGGTCATCCGCCAGGCCGAGGGCAAGGTGCGCCCGGTGGGGTCGGCGCACTCCTTCAGCGCCCTGGTGCCGACCGACGGCACGCTGGTCTCGCTGGCCTACTTCAATGGCCTGCTCGGCCACGATGCCGACACATTGCAGGCGGAATTCGCGGCCGGCACGCCGATGTCGCTCATGGGGCCGGCACTGAAGGAGGTCGGCCAGGCACTGCCGAACATGGCGGACATCGATTACCAGACCCTGGCCGGGGCGATCTCCACCTCAACCCACGGCACCGGAGTCAGCTTCGGCTCCTATTCCTCGCGCGTCACCGGCTTGCAACTGGTGACCGCCAGCGGCGAGGTGCTGGACTGCGATGCCCAGCGCCACCCCGAGGTGTTCAACGCCGCGCGGGTATCCCTCGGCGCCTTTGGCATCGCCACCCGCGTGCGCCTGCAGAACCGCCAGGCCTATCGCCTGCGCGAGCGGCAGTGGGTGGCCAGCACCGAGGAATTGCTGGAGGACGTGGAAAAGAACACCCGCGAGAACCAGCACTGGGAAATGCAGGTCATGACCCATTCCGACTATGCGCTGTCCATCGCCCTGAACGAGACCACCGACCCGGCCACGCCGCCGCTGGACCCGGCCGAGGAGGGCGGCAACCAGTTCGTCAGCATCATCGAGAACCTCGACAAGTACGGCAGCGACTTCCCCGCCGCGCGGCGCTTCCTGCTCAACAGCCTGCGCCATGTCGCCAGCTTCGACGACCGCGTCGGCGACTCCTACGACATCTACGCCAACGTGCGCAACGTGCGCTTCAACGAGATGGAATATTCGGTCCCGGCGGAACACGGGCCGGCCTGCCTGCGCGAGATTCTGAAGAAGATCAACGACAAGGACCTGCGCACCTGGTTCCCCATCGAATACCGCTACGTGAAGGCCGACGACATTCCGCTGAGCATGTTCGAAGGCCGCGACAGCTGCTCCATCTCCGTGCACCAGCACTACAGCATGGACCACCACAACTTCTTCGCCGCCATCGAACCGATCTTCTGGAAGTACGCCGGCCGGCCGCACTGGGGCAAGCTGCACACGCTCAACGCGCGCACGCTGCAACCGCTGTACCCGCGCTGGAAAGAGTTCACCGAAGTGCGCCGCGAGCTGGACCCGCAGGGCAAGTTCCTCAATGCCCACCTGTCATCGATCCTGGGCGTGGCCTGACAAGGAAGAACAACCCATGAAACGACGCCATTTCATCGTCGGTGCGGCCGGGGCAGGTGTTCTGCTCGTCGGCGCCGGTGCCTGGCTGCGACCGTCCGACCACGGCGTGCCATACGACGACTACTTCGCCCGGCTGAACCGCGAACTGCGCGAGCACGGGCCGATGCGCCCGGTGATGCTGATCGACCTCGACCGCCTGGACCACAACGTCGACGTGGTGATGCAGTCGGTGGCGCGCACCGGCAAGCACCTGCGCGTGGTGGAGAAGTCCCTGCCGTCGCCGCAGTTGCTCGACTACATCGCCCAGCGCGCCGGCACTCGGCGGATGATGTCGTTCCACCAGCCGTTCCTCAATCACGATGCCGAGCGCTTTCCCGATGCCGACCTGCTGCTGGGCAAGCCACTGCCGGTCGGCTCGGCACAGCAGTTCTACGAGGAACTTCGCGGCCCGTTCGACCCGACGAAGCAGCTGCAATGGCTGCTCGACACCCCCGAGCGGCTGCAGCAGTACCTGGCGCTGGCGCAAGGGCGCAACACCCGCCTGCGGATCAACATCGAACTGGACGTCGGCCTGCACCGTGGCGGTGTAGCGGACCACGCGACGCTGGACAGGATGCTCACGATCATCGGCGCCAACCCGCAGCACCTGGAGTTTGCCGGGTTCATGGGCTACGACCCCTTCGTCGGCATGGGCGTGCCCGAGGTGCTGGGCTCCTCCGAGGAGCTTTTCGCCAAGGTCATGACGCTCTACGACGGCTTCGTCGACTACGCCCGCACCCGCCATGCGCCTCTGTGGAAGCCGGAGCTGACGCTCAATACCGCCGGCAGCCCGAGCTACAGGATGCACGAGAACGAACGCACCAGCACCGAAGTGTCGGTGGGTTCGGCGCTGGTCAAGCCGACCCACTACGACCTGCCGTCGCTGGTGGACCACCAGCCGGCTGCCTTCATCGCCACGCCAGTCCTCAAGAGCACCGGCCCGGTGCGGATTCCGGCACTGGACGACAAGTCGGCACTGTTCTCCTGGTGGGATGCCAACCAGCGCGAGACCTTCTTCGTCTACGGCGGCAACTGGATGGCCGAACCCGAGTCGCCCAGGGGGTTGCAGTTCAACGGCCTTTACGGGCGCAGCTCGAACCAGGAGATGGTCAACGGCTCCAGCGCCGTGAACCTGAAAGTGGACGACCAGATGTTCCTGCGCCCGACCCAGTCCGAGTCGATCCTGCTGCAGTTCGACGACCTGCTGGCGATACGCGGGGGGCGCATCGTCGAGCACTGGCCGGTCTACAGCTGAGCGGCGCAGCGTTGGCGTTGGGCGGGCGGCATGGAGCCGTCCGCCCGCGCCAGCGGGGCATTGCGCGAGGTCGTCTGTAATATTCTGTTACGCCCGCTCTTGGCGAGCCTGCGAAAGCGTTATGATGCGGCCATCCTGCGCCGCCCACATGACAAGAATCGCCGGCGCCCCCGCTCGAGAGCAGCCTACATGCCCAGCACAAGCATCGACGCGCAATTCGACCTGGCCCTGGTTTCACCTTTCCTGCTGCAGACCCTCGCCGAAGTCGCCAGTGACCAGGGAGTGAGCAGCGAACGCCTGTGCCGCGGGCTCGGCTTTACCGCCGAGGAGCTGCAGGACCCGGCGCAGCGCGTCACCTACCGGCAGACGGTGGCGATGATCCAGCGAGCCCTCGCGGCGCTGCCCGAGCGTGGCCTGGGGCTCTGGGTCGGCCATCACAACGTGCTGGGCACACTCGGCCTGCTTGGCCACGTACTGTCCCTCTGCAAGACCCTGCGCGACGCCTTCGAGGTGGGCCGGCGCTTCCAGCACACCACTGGCGGCATTGCGCTGTGCAACCTGATCGAGGGGCCCGAGGAAAGCTTCATCGAAGTCGAATGCCGGTTGCCCTACGCCGACATCCAGGTGTTCGCCGTGGAAGAGTTCTTCGCCAGCCTGCTGGTCTACAACCGCACGCTGATCGGGCCCCAGTTTCAGCCCCTGCGTTTCGAGTTCACCCATGCCGCACCGGTCTATGAGGCCGAGTACCGCCGGCTGCTCGGGCCGAACCTGCAATTCGGTTGCCTGCACAACCGGGTGGTCATCGCCAGCCACTGGCTGGATGTGCAACTGCCCAGCCACCACCCGGTCGCGCTGCGCCAGGCGCTCAGCCTGCTGGAGGGGGAGTACGCCCAGGTGCAGCAGAAGACCGGCCTGCTGGAAACGGTGGAGCGTGCCATCGCTCGCGACCTGGCCAACGGCAGCCCCATCGACAAGGTTGCAGGCGAGCTGAACATGAGCAGCCGTACCTTGCGTCGCCGCCTGAGCGAGCACGGGATGAGCTTCGACGCCCTGCAGGAACAGGTGCGCCACGCACGCGCCATGAGCCTGCTGAACAACCCGGAGATGCCCATCGAGCGCATCGCCGAGGCGCTCGGCTACAGTGATGTGCGCGGCTTCCGCCGGGCCTTCAAGCGCTGGACCGGGCAGAGCCCGTCCGCCTGCCGCGACGAGGCGATGCCGGCGCACTGAAGCACCGCTGGGCGATTACATTGACGCGGCACAAGGGTGCTGCCGGCCTGTGCGGTTAAGGTCGTAGTGCCCATTCAACGAGGAGCACAGCATGTACGAGCACGTACTGGCTGCCGTCGACGGCAGCCCCGTTTCCCTCAAGGCCCTGGCCGAAGGCGCAAGGCTGGTCCGCATGAGCGGTGGTGAACTGCATGTCATCACCATCGTCGATCGCCCGCTCGGCCATCTGCCTTACTACGCCAAGTATTACGACGCCGAGGCCCTGCAAGCCGCCGCACTCAAGGCCGCCGACGATATCCTGAGCAAGGCGCGGGACGTGGTGGCCGAATACGCCGTGCCGGCCACTTACCAGCGGGTCAGCATGGAAACTGCCGGTGAGGAAGTGGCCGATCGCATCGAGCGCGAGGCCGACGCCGTCAAGGCCGACGCCATCGTCATGGGCACCCACAGCCGCCGCGGCGTGCGCCGGCTGATGCTGGGCAGCGTGGCCGAAGGCGTGCTGCAATCGAGCCAGCGACCGGTGCTGCTGGTGCGCGACCTGTAGTGAACCGCTGGCGCGGTGGCTGGCCTATCGACGCTCCGGCCGCTGCAGCCCGAGGTGTTCGCGCAACGTGCTACCGCGGTATTCGCGACGGTACAGCCCGCGCTTCTGCAACTCCGGCACCACCAGTTCCACGAAGCTGTCCAGGCCATTGGGCAACAGCGGCGGCATGATGTTGAAGCCGTCGGCGGCGCCGGCGCTGAACCAGGCTTCCAGATGGTCGGCGATCTGCTTGGGGTCGCCGACCAGCGTGCAGTGCCCACGTGCCCCGGCTGCCCGCAGGTAGAGCTGGCGCAACGTCAGCTTTTCCCGGCGCGCCAATTCGACGAACAGCGCCTGCCGGCTCTTCATCGCATTGCTGGGTGGCAGCTCCGGCAGCGGGCCATCCAGCGGGAAACGGGACAGGTCCAGCCCGCCGGCCATGCCTGAGAGCAGGGCGAGCCCCAACTGCGGTTCTATCAGCCCCTGCAGCTCGGCGTGGAGGTCTTCGGCTTCGCTCTGCGTCCGTCCGATCACCGGGGAGATTCCCGGCATGATCTTCAGTTCGTGGGCTTCGCGTCCGTAACCGGCCAGACGCCCCTTCAGATCGCTGTAGAAGGCGCGTGCATCCTCCAGCGTCTGCTGGGCGGTGAACACCACCTCGGCGGTGCGCGCGGCCAGGGCCTTGCCCGGTTCCGACGAGCCCGCCTGTACCAGCACCGGGTGGCCCTGCGGCGAGCGCGGCTGGTTCAGCGGGCCGCGCACGCGGTAGTAGTCGCCATGATGGGCGAGGGTGCGCAGTTGCTCCGGGTCGAAGTAGCGGCCGCTGAGCTTGTCGCGGCGGAAGGCGTCGTCGGCGAAGCTGTCCCACAGGCCGCGGGCCACATCGATGAACTCCTCGGCGCGGGCGTAGCGGTCGGCGTGGTCGAAATGCTGCTCCAGGCCGAAGTTCTGTGCTTCCTGGTCCGTCGCCGAGGTCACCAGGTTCCAGCCGGCACGGCCGCCGGACAGGTGATCGAGCGAGGCGAAGCGGCGCGCCAGCAGGTAGGGATCGTTGTAGCTGGTGGAGACGGTGGAAATCAGGCCAATGCGCTCGGTCACCGAGGCCAGCGAAGCGAGGAGCATCAGTGGATCGAATACCTCGCCGAGGGTGGTGTGCGCGGCCAGTTCATTGCTGCCGAGCAGGGCGAGGTTGTCGGCGAAGAAGATCGCGTCGAACAGGCCGCGTTCGGCGGTCTGCGCCAGGCGGCGGAAGTGTGCGAAGTCCAGGGCGCCGGCGGGTGCCAGCGGGTGGCGCCAGGCGGCCAGGTGGTGACCGCTGCCCATCAGGAAGGCGCCGAGGCTGATCTGTGTCTGGCTCATATGTACCTCAGAAGTCGTAGCGCAGGGTCACGCCGGTCACGCGCGGCTGGCCGGGATAGCCCACGTACAGGCCGTTGGAGGAAGCGATTACTGCCTGGTAGTACTCCTTGTCGAAGGCGTTCTTCACCCACAGGGAGGCGTCCAGCAGCCCGTCGCCGACTTCGTGGCGCAGGCCCACCGAGAAGTTGGCCAGGCCATAGCCGGGGATCTTCGACAGGCTGGAGTTGTCCAGCGTGCCCTCGGCCTCGGAGCGGTAGGCGTAGCTCGCGGTGACATAGGGCTCGAAGCGGTTGTCCAGTTGCCACTTGTATTCGCCGTTGAGGTTGGCGATCCAGCGCGACGCGCCCATCACCCGCTCGCCGGAGAGATCGCAGGTGGCCGGCGCGCCGGGCTGGCTGCTGACTTCGGCCGGGCAGGGGGCGTCCTTGAACGACAGATAGGTGACATCGTTGAACGAGCCGTTGAAGTTCACGGTCAGGCCTCGCAGCGGCAGCGCGGTGGCTTCGAACTCCAGGCCGCGCGAACGCAGGTCGCCGGCGTTGGCCAGTACCTGGTAGCCGGTCAGCGAGCCGGCGGGCTGGTAGTAGGTGGTGGCCTGGTAGCCGGTGATGCCGGTCCAGAACAGGTTGGCGTTGAGCTGCAGGCGACGGTCGAAGAGCGTGCTCTTGATCCCCAGTTCCGCATCGTTGGCGCGCTCGGGACCGACCAGCAGGGAGTCGGCACCAGCGCTGGGGGCACTGCCGATGGTGAGGTTCACCCCGCCGGACTTTTCGCCGTGGGACAACGAGGCGTAGCCCAGCAGATTGTCGTCGAACTTGTAGCTCAGGCTGAGCAGTGCCGAGGGCGCGGCGTTGTGCAGGCTGAGGTCGCCGGAGTCGTAGGCGCCGGCCTGGCTGGCGCGGATCGCCGCCGGCAGGCCGCCGACCGGAGCGCCGCCCATGGGGGCGGAGCGCTCGACCTGCGCCTGCTTCTCTTCATAGGTGCCGCGCAGGCCGAGGGTGAAGTCCAGCTTGTCGCTCAGGTGCCAGGTGCCCTGGGAGAACAGGGCGAAACTGTCGGTGTCGATCCAGCCCTTGCTGGTGCTGCTGACGTTGTTCAGCGCATTGAGGTTGGCGCCGATCAGGTTGAGGTCGGCCAACGGGCCGAGGTCGACGAAATAGCGGTTGTTCAGGCTCTGGCGGAAGGCGTACGCGCCCACCACATAGTCGAAGGTACCGCCGGTGGGCGAGGCCAGGCGGATTTCCTGAGAGAACTGGCGGTCGTGGATTTCGTAACCCAGGTCGCGGATTACCGGCACGTCCAACTCGTCCGAATCGTTGGCCGGGTTGAAGTGCCAATAGCGATAGGCGCTGATGGAGGTCAGCTTGTAGCCGCCGTCGAGGTTCCAGTTGGCTTCCACCGAGCTGGCGTTCTGGTGGACGCTGACGTTCTGCCGGCCGTCGATGTTGGATTTGCCCTCCACCGGATGGGCGCCCACCAGGGCTGCGCGGCGCCAGAACTGACTGGAGCCGCCGTAGATCACGCCGCTGCCCTGGCTGGAGTTCTCGCTGTTGTATTCGTTGATCCAGCGCAGGCTGAAATCATCGTTGGGCTGGAACAGCAACTGGCCGCGTACGCCTTCGCGCTCGCCGCCCAGGAGGGTGCGGCCGTCGGCAAGGTTTTTCAGGTAGCCATCGTCGCGGGTGCGGTAGAGCGACAGCCGCCCGGCCAGGGTCTCTGTCAGCGGGCCGGAGAAACTGCCCTTGCCCTGGAAGTAGCCGTTCTCGCCGCCGGAGGTTTCGATACTGCTTTCGGGGGTGAAGGTCGGTTTGCGCGTGGTGATGTTCAGTACACCGGCGGTGGTGTTCTTGCCGAACAGGGTGCCCTGCGGACCACGCAGCAGGTCGAGTTGTTCGATGTCCATCAGGTCGAACACCGCCATGCCGGGGCGGCCGAGGTAGACGTTGTCCAGGTAGATCCCGGCGGAACCTTCCAGGCCGTCGCTGGCCGGGTTGTTGCCGATACCGCGCACGGCCAGGCTCGACTGGCGCGCGTGGATGTAGGCGACGTTCACGCTGGGCAATGCCTGCTGCAGGTCCTGGATCTTGTAGATGCGCTGCTTGTCGAGGGTGTCGCCGCTGAGCGTGGTGATCGGCGTCGGCACGTCCTGAGCGTTTTCCTCGCGGCGGCGGGCGGTCACGGTGACCGTCTGCAGGGCATCGGTAACGGCTTGGCCGTCGTTGCCGACGGCGCTCTGCCCATCGGCGGCGGCATTGCCAGCGGCCAGCAGCAGCGCCAGGGTCAGTGGGTGCAGCGCCAGGCCGGTGCGGCTGGCGCGCGAAGGGAGTCTATGCATGGCTTGTCCTTGCAGCAAGGCCGTGGCACGCACGGCTGGAAGTCGGCGGAGCGGGGGCTGGTCACCCCTCTGGTCGCCGATGCTAGGCAAGCTCACTCGAAGACGATGGGCTTTGGCGGACAATCCATGGTCCGCCGCAGACAGATACCGGTCTCACAACGCCAGGGCGAAGCCGCCGGTTGGCCGGACGGCGGCCGGTGACTCGGCCAGGCCCAGTTCGCCCTGGCGCCATTGCCCCGGGCTCTGGCCGGTCCAGCGGCGGAATGCACGGTTGAAGCTGCTGGGCTCGTTGAAGCCCAGCCGGTAGCAGACTTCGTTGACCGAGCAGTGAGGCTGGCGCAGGTGCGCGAACGCCAGTTCACGGCGTGTTTCCTCCAGGAGCTCGGTAAAACTGGTGGCATGACGCAGCAGGTGGCGATGCAGGTTGCGCGTGCTCATGCCCAGTTCCTCGGCGACCAGCCCCTGCTGGACTTCGCCGCTGGGCAGTTGGCGCACGATGGATTGGCGGACCTGCTCGGGCAGGTCGTGGCCGGACAGGCGCTTGAGGTAGCTGTTGAGGCTGCCATCGAGGATCTGCGCCAGCTCGCGGTTCCCGCTGCGCAGCGGGATTTCCAGTAGCGCCGGGTCGTAGTCTACGGCGTTGTGTGCAGCATCGAAGACCAGGCGCTGGCCGAAACGCGCTTCCCAGGCGTCGGCGTCGATGGGGCGGGGCCGCGCCAGGTGTACGCAACGCACCACGCCCAGGCCCCAGATCGGCGTGGCATGCCGCAGTCCGGAAGCGAGCAGTGCCTCGGTGGCCATCTGCTCGACCTGTGCGCGGGGGATGCGCCGGTAGATCAGGCGGCAGACTCCGTCGCCGCGCTCCAGGCTGACCTGGCCGGACGTGCTGACCACGGGGGAAAAGCGCACCACGCGCTCCAGCGCTTCGCCGACGGTGGCGCTGCTTTGCAGGGCGAACAGCAGGCCATGGAAGTCCGTGGGCAGGCTGTGCGCGGCGACTTCAAGGCCGAACGCCGGATCGCCGGTGGTGCGCTCCACGGCGCGCCACAGGGCGCTCATGCGCTCGAGCGGAATGCGAAGGTTGGCGTCCTGCAACTGTGCCGGGTCGATGCCGGCGGTGCGCAGCAGGGGTCTGGGATCGTGTCCGTGGGCCTGCAAGGCACGGGCGATGACCTGGGCCCAGGTGGCTATGGTGTCGGCATGCATGTGCGCTACTCCCTGGGTAAAGGCCCGCGCCGCTCTGCGACAGTCGTTTGCGACGGAGGGAGCGCCATGATGGCAAGCATTTTTTAGCTCATGAAGGAATTATTTTTATTATTTAAATAACTGAAATGCCTAAGTGGAGCCCGTTGCGGGTTGTGACCACGACGATGCGTTTTCAGCATGGAAAATATGCCTGGCGGGTTGCGGCGCAGGGGCGTGCGCCGTGGTCCCGGAAAACCGCCGGTATCGCCGGTGCTCACAATGTTCTTGGCTGTCGCGTGAAGACGCGCAGCAGACCACGCGCCAGCTCGCGGAACAGGCGGCCGGCGAAGCTGAAGTCGAGCACACCGGTTTCGTCGACATAGCGCTGCCATTGCTCCACCAGAGCGCGCAGGCGTTCCGGCTCCTGCCGGGCAAGGTCGTGGATCTCCCCCGGATCGCGCGCGAGGTCGTAGAGCTGCCAGCGCCCCGGACCGTCAGGCTTGGGAATATACAGCGCCTTCCAGCGGCCCTGGCGGATGGCACGAGCGCGGAACAGCTCCCAGCCGGTGGTTTCGTCCTGCGCGTGCGGCTCGGTTTCTTGTCCCTGAAGGTACGCCAGCAGCGAACGGCCACGGATCGGCAACACCTCGCGGCCCTGGTAGTGGGGGCCCGGATGGCGCGTGTCGGCCAGTTCCAGGAGGGTCGGCACGATGTCCATCACCGTGGCGAAGGCATGGCTGATGGTTCCCTGCAGATGCAGCCCGGGCCAGGTGATGAAGGCTGGAACGCGGATGCCGCCCTGACTGGTGAAGAGTTTGAATTGGCGCGAGGGGGCGGTGGCCGCCTGGGCCCAGCGTGGACCATACCAGACATAGGAGTTGGCGCGGCCCACGTTCTCCAGGCGATTGTCGTAATGCTTGGCGATGAAGCGCTGGGCGCGCTTGCCGACGATGGGCAGGGCTTCGAGCGCTGCACCTTCGGCGCCGTTGTCGGAGAGGAACACGATCACTGTGTTGTCCAGTTCGCCGCTGGTGCGCAGGTGCTCGATGACCCGGCCGACGTTCCAGTCCAGGCGATCGACCATGGCGGCATAGACCTCCATGGCGCGGGCCGACTGTTGCCTGCCTGCGTCATCCAGTTCGTGCCAGTTCGGTGTGTCGGCTACTACCGGGTGGGCTTCAACGTCTTCGGCGATCAACCCCAGCTCCTTCAGCCGCGCCAGACGCTGTTCGCGCAGCACATCGGGACCGCCGTCGTAGCGCCCCTTGTACTTGCTGATCAGCTCGTCCGGCGCCTGTAATGGGAAGTGCGGGGCGGAAAAGGGCAGGTAGGCGAAGAAGGGCCGTCCATCGTCCGTCCGGCGCTCGTCCAGGTAGTCGAGCAGGCGGTCGGTGAAGGCATCGGAGGAATAGAAATCCTCCGGCAGTTCGCTTACCGGGTCGAGGCCATCGCGGTAAGTGCCTTCCACCGCATGCAGCAGGCGCGGCATCTTGTGTGGCACCACGTCGGGCGACCAGCCGTAGTGGTTGTGTGCGGCCCCTTCCAGGATGAACGAACGCTCGAAACCGCGTGCCGCCGCCGAGGTCTCCGCCGTACGGCCCAGATGCCATTTGCCGGAGATCAGCGTGTGGTAGCCGGCGTCGCGCAACAGCTCGGCGAGGGTCACCACGCGCCGGTTGAGGTGGCCTTCGTAGCCGGGGTTGCGGCGGATGGTCTCGTCGCTGAATTCGGCCATCGCTCCGATGCCGGCGAGATGATGGTCGGTGCCGGTCAACAGCATGGCGCGGGTCGGCGAGCAGGCAGACGCTGCATGGAAATCGGTGAGACGCAGGCCAGCCGTGGCCAGGGCATCGAGGTTCGGTGTGTCGATCTCGCCGCCGAAGGCGCCAAGGTCGGAGAAACCCAGGTCGTCGGCAACGATCAGCAGGAAGTTCGGGCGTTTGCTCATGGTCGTCTCAGGCAGGTGGTGCGGTGCATCGTGAGGGCTGGCAGCTACGCGCGATGGGCGCTTCGCAGCCTGTTTCCCTGGCTTGAGTGCAGCCTGGGGAAGCTCCTTTTCCGGCATATCCAGGAAGATATCGATGCCTTCAAGCGATAAGAGCGCCCATTAAGGACGCCCTTGTGCGAACGCGCCATTGCCTTCGGCGAATACTTTTCATGCCTTATCGGCATCGAACACGACCGCCCGCACAGGCGGGCTTTCCGGGTCGCCGGGCTTGGGAAGGGGGATCAGTCAGTTGCCGGCGGAGTCACACAGCTCGAGGCAGCGCCGCGCCCGTTGCTGATCGGGCGAGTCGAAGCCTTCGGTGAAGCGACGGTAGACCGGCTGCAGCAGTTGCCGCGCGGCTTCCGATCGGCCCTGCGTGTGCCACAGCCCCGCCAGGCAGGTGGCCGAGCGCAGTTCCCAGGCCAGCGCACCTTGTTCCTGGGCCAGCGCCAGGGCGCGGCTCAGCAGGGTTTCCGCGCCGAGCAGGGATTCGCGGTCGTCGCGCTCGAGCAGGGCAACGGCTTCATTGCGCAGGATTTCCGGCGCACACCAGCCTGCGGCGCCAGTTCTTGCACGCATCAACTGGGCCGGGTCTGCGGGCAGGGGACGGCCGCCGAGGGTTTGCACGATGTCGCGCACCAGGCCGACCGCGGGGGCGCCGGGTGAGTCCTCGAAGCGCATGGCCCAGGCATAGTGCCGCGCCCAGTCGGTGAACAGCGGAACGCGGTGGCGCTCGGCGACCTCGACCATCTGCCGCACGCGTTGACGAGCCTTGTCGAGTTCGCCGTTATAGAAAGCGATGACGCAACCGGCCGCGGCGAGGCTGTAGGCGATGGAGGCGCTGTGGTCGATTTCGCAGGCCAGTTCGATGGCCTGCGCTGCCATACGCTCCGCCTGTTCCGGCAGGCCGCGCAGCCAGAGCGTGCGAGCCTGGGTGGCCAGGGAAGCGACCTGCTGGTCGTATTGCACGCCCAGGCACGGAGCGAAGCGGTTCGCCTGCCGCTGTTGTTCCAGGCGCTCAAGTACGTCGTCGCCGACGGACTGGGCCAGTACCTGATTCCCCGAGTAATGCAGCGCCAGTACCTTCAGGCGCAGTGCGCTGGTGGCGAGTATCTCGCCCTGGCCGCTGCTCAGGCGGTCGAAGTGCTGGCTATGCTCGGCCGCCAACTGGTACTGGCCGGCCCACAGCAGCACCGCCAGGCCACCCGACAGCGCGGTGAGCTCGCCAGGGCGGTCACCGATCTGCTGGGCGAGGAACCGCGCGTTCTGGAAGGCCTCGTTCGCCTGGCTGTTGCGCACGTCGTGATAGGTGGTGTTGCCCAACGCCAGCTCCAGGCGCATGGCCAGCTCCAGCGATGAAGCGGATTGTGCGCCGAGCAGGCCCAGTGCGGCGCTCACGTGGGGGCCGTACTCGTGCAGCAGCGACAGCTCCTGCCACAGCGGTGACGAACAGGCCGCGAGATGGATCGCCAGGGTGTGCCGGACCTCGGCGTGCAGGCCCCAGTCGAGCGCGGCGCGAACATCGGCGAGCCATGGCGCGTGGCGTTGCAGCCAGCCCTGGGACGCCGACCGTTCCCACTCATCCTGCGCGGCCTGCATCGCGCGCTCGCAGAGTTCCAGATGACGCTCCCGGGCTTCGTGGAGTTCGCCGGTGGCCTCGAGTTTTTCCAGCGCGTAAAGACGGGTTGGTTCGAGCAGTCGGTAGGTGACTTCGTCGCCGCGAACCTCGGTGCTCAGCAGCGACTTGGCCGTCAGGTGATTCACCAGCAGGAAGGCCGTGCCCAGGTCCGCCGGTTGGCCGAGGGCCGCGGCGACGGAGTCCAGCGTGAAGCTGCCGCGAAAGACGCTGAGGCGCCGCAGGCAGGATTGCTCCGCGGGACGCAGCAGCGCGTAACTCCAGTCGAGCATCGCGCGCAGGTGTTGGTGGCGATCGGATTGCAGCGGCAGGTCGAGGTAGCCACCCTGCAATAACGCATCGATGCTGCCGTCGGCCTGGCCCAGGTGCCCGGCGGCGAGTTCCAGCGCCAGCGGAATGCCCTCCAGGCGCCGGCAGATTTCGCCGACCCGCGGCAGGTCCTCGGGGCGGAATTCGAACTCTTCGTGGGTCTCCTTCGCCCGCTCGATGAGCAGCGCCACTGCCGGGTAGGCGAGGGCGTCCTCGATGCTGGCGACCTGCGCTGGTGGGCAACCGAGCGGCCGCAGCGGCTGGATGTGCTCGCCGGTGGCGCGCAGGCTTTCGCGGCTGGTGGCGAGGATATGCATCTGCGGCGCATGGCGCAGCAGGCACTCCACCAGATGCGCGGCGGCTTCGATCAGATGCTCGCAGTTGTCGATGAGCAGCAGCATCTGCCGGTCGGCGACCTGGGTGCAGATCTGTTCCAACGATTCGCCTGCCAGTCCCGGAATGCCCAGGGCACTGGCGAGGGTGCTGTTCAACGGCCGTGCGTCCTGCAACGGGGTCAGGTCGAGCATGCGGATGCCGTGGCGGTACTGGCCGATGAAACGCTCGGCGGCCTGCAGGGCGAGGCTGGTCTTGCCGATGCCGCCGCTGCCCACCAGGCTGATGCAGCGGCGTTGCGGCAGTTCGGCAACCAGGCGCTCCAGCTCCGTTTCGCGCCCCAGCAGGCGATTGCGCCGCGGCGGCAGATTGTGGTTCGCCGCGGCCCCCGGGTCGTGGGCCGGCGTGGATTGCGTCGAAGCGGTCAGCGGCTCGACGAAGCTGTAGCCACGCAATGCCACCGTGACGATGAAGCGCCGGCCATTCTGGCCATCGCCCAGGGCTTTGCGCAGGGCGGCCATGTGCACCCGCAGGTTGCCTTCGTCGATGTCCTGGCCGGGCCAGGCGCGGGCCAGCAGTTCGCCCTTGCTCACCACCTGGCCGGCGCGCTCCAGCAGCGCCAAAAGGATGTCCAGTGCACGCTGGCCCAGGCGCAGCGGACGGCCGGCCTCGAGGATCATGCGTGAGGTGGGGAATATCTGGTAGGGGCCGAAATGAAGCACGGTTTCGACCGTCGCCACGGGCTCGGGAGTCATCGTCTGGTCGTCGCTTTCGCACGCTGGGGCAGGTTTCGCGCCGGCCCAGGTGCTCGCCCTGGTGGCGCAGGTCCATCGACTCTGCGGTCGATTGGCCATTCTTTTTGTGAATGACACTCAGGGTAAACGACGGCTCGGCGTTGGGCCATCCTGTGTCGGCGAGCCTGATCCGGACATTTTTCCTAATAACGATTAACGCCGCGTTCACCTCGACATTGCCTTTCGGGTGTCCTGCGCTGCTGGCTGCTCTGCCTCGCAGGCCTGACCGGGCAAGGCTTGGCGGGTGTCAGTCGGGAGCTGTCGCGATGATCGCAAGTGACGACGCGGGCAATGGAAAATCCGCTTCCCGGTCTTCGGTCCGCCGCCTTTTCTCTCCCTCGGGTTAATGCCGTTTAACCAGCTTTAACTCGCCGCCACCCCTTCGCCCACAAAAAATGGCCAGCAGACCGCAGGGGAGGGACCAGCATGCTTCAGAGACTGATCGGCCAGATGCCAGTGGACGCGCCAAAGCGTGATCTTGCGCCCTGGCAGCGCGAGCGCGCCCAAGACTTGCTGCTCAAGCATCTGGACAGCGGCATCGCGGTGAGCGACCTGGCCGCCGCCTGCGCCCTGTCGCGCAGCGATTTCACCCGCAAGTTCAAGGTCGCCACGGGTCACTCGCCCCAGGCGTGGATGCGCATCCTGCGGGTGGAGAAGGCCAAGCAACTGATGCGCGAATCGTCCTTCCCGCTGGCGGAGATCGGCCTGCAGTGTGGCTTCTGCGACCAGGCGCATTTCTGCCGGATTTTCTACCGCATCGAAGGCGTTACGCCCTTGAGCTGGCAGCGCCAGTTCTTCCATGAGGAACACCGTTCGACCTGGCGGCACGCGGGCTAGCCCGAGCGCCCAGCGGTGCTCCATGTGTTTGTCGTTCTGTAAATGGAACGCTAGAGGCAATTTTTGCCGTCTAGTGGATCAAGGGTGTCGAAATTAATCTTTGTTCCATGCAGTGACGCACTGCAAAACGAGTCCAAACCCTTTCCGGCAGCGCCGGCACCCACTGAAAGCAAATCGAGGATTTCACCATGACCAACGCTACCTACAACCGCCTGGACAAAGACAACGCCGCCGTCCTGCTGGTCGACCACCAGGCCGGTCTGCTCTCGCTGGTCCGCGACATCGATCCGGACAAGTTCAAGAACAACGTGCTGGCGCTGGGCGACCTGGCGAAGTTCTTCAACCTGCCGACCATCCTCACCACCAGCTTCGAAACCGGCCCTAACGGCCCGCTGGTTCCCGAGCTGAAAGCGCAGTTCCCCGATGCGCCGTACATTGCCCGCCCTGGCCAGATCAACGCCTGGGACAACGAGGACTTCGTGAAAGCAGTGAAGGCCACCGGCAAGAAGCAACTGATCATCGCCGGCGTGGTGACCGAGGTCTGCGTGGCGTTCCCGGCGCTGTCGGCCCTGGCGGAAGGCTTCGACGTGTTCGTGGTGGCGGATGCCTCCGGCACCTTCAACGAGATGACCCGCGACGCCGCCTGGCGCCGGATGGAGGCGGCCGGTGCGCAGCTGATGACCTGGTTCGGCGTGGCCTGTGAGCTGCACCGCGACTGGCGCAACGATATCGAAGGGCTGGCGGCGCTGTGCTCCAACCATATTCCGGATTATCGGAACCTGATCACTGCCTACAGCACGCTGACTGCTGGCAAATAACCTTCCCCGCAATAAAAAAGCGGAGCCTCCAGCGAGGCTCCGCTTTTGCTTTTCTTAGGAGCGGAGCTTCTCCGCGATGCGCCGATAAGGCCGGCGCTGGGGGGGCGAGCAAGCTTGCTCCTACAAGAGCATCGGGCTGCACACGAGCAGATTCTGCCAACGATCTCCATCCGACTGCAGATGAGCAGCGGAATACCGCAGAAGCAGGCTTCGTTGCCGTTGGCAGCGGCCGCCCGTTACCGCTTGAAATCCTCCGCACTGTGCCGCTCCGGCAACGCATCATCGCCCCAGGTACGGTTCACTCGGCGCCCGCGTTGCACCGCCGGGCGTGCGGCGATTTCGTCGGTCCAGCGGCGCACGTGGGTGTAGCTTTCCACGTCGAGGAATTCGGCGGCTTCGTACACCTGGTTGTTCAGCAGCGCGCCGTACCAGGGCCAGATCGCCATGTCGGCAATGCTGTATTCGTCGCCGGCGATGTAGCGGTTTTCGGCCAGTTGCCGGTCGAGCACGTCGAGCTGGCGCTTGACCTCCATGGCGTAGCGGTTGATCGGGTACTCGTACTTCTCCGGCGCGTAGGCGTAGAAGTGGCCGAAGCCGCCGCCGAGGAAGGGCGCGCTGCCCATCTGCCAGAACAGCCAGTTCAGCGTCTCGGTGCGCTTGGCCAGGTCCCTGGGCAGGAAGTGGCCGAACTTTTCCGCGAGGTAGACCAGGATCGAACCGGATTCGAAGATGCGCAGTTCCGGATCGACGCTGGTGTCCAGCAGGGCGGGGATCTTCGAGTTCGGGTTGATCTCGACGAAGCCGCTGCCGAACTGGTCGCCGTCGCTGATCCTGATCGGCCAGGCGTCGTACTCGGCTTCGGTCACGCCCAGCTCCAGCAGCTCCTCGAGCAGGATGGTGACCTTCACGCCGTTGGGCGTGGCCAGCGAATACAGCTGCAGCGGGTGCTTGCCGCGCGGCAACTGCTTGTCGTGGGTCGGGCCGGCGACGGGCCGGTTGATGCTGGCGAAGGCGCCGCCGTTGCTCTTGTCCCAGGTCCAGACGCGGGGGGGAGTGTAGGTATCGTTCGCCATCTCGAGTGCTCACCTTGTGGGTTGAATGCGTGGATGCTACCCGCCCGATCTGCGTCGCGTCAGCCGTTTTTCTCGGGCTGCTGTTGCTGGGCGAACAATGCGCGGCGCCTCGCTCGGGCGGTTGTTAGCATATGCATAAACGATATTAAAAATAAGTTGATGCATGATTTGAGATTATAAAAGAATCGCCGCTCAGTCCAACGGCGAAGCTCTGAAATGACGCTCTCGCTCTTTCGCGTCCTATCGAGAGTCCCATGTCTGCCCAGCCCGCTTGCGCTGCATTCTTCCGCCTCGAAGGCGTCGGCAAGTCCTTTGTCGAGAACCGCGTGCTGATCGACCTGGACCTGGAAATCCGTCCCGGCGAGGTGCTTGCCCTGCTCGGTGCCAACGGCGCGGGCAAGTCGACGCTGGTGAAGATTCTTGCCGGTTCCCACAGCCACGATGCCGGACACTTGCTGATCGATGGCGAGCCGGTTCGTTTCGCCTCGCCCCAGGACGCCCGCCGCCACGGCATAGTCGCGGTGCACCAGCAGGTGGAGCAGGGCGTGGTGCCCGGCCTGAGCGTCGCGGAGAATCTCCTGCTGGACGAACTCTGCGGCGCCACCGGATCGTTCCTTTTCCGCCCAGACGAAGCGTTGAAGCGCGCCGCTGAAATTGCTGCCGCGCTGGAGCTGCGCCTGCCGCTGCAGGCGCCCATCGAAACCCTGGGCACTGCCGAGCGGCAGTTGGTGATCCTGTCCCGTGCGCTGGCGCTAAATCCACGCTTGCTGATCCTCGATGAGCCCACCGCATCCTTGTCGACCTTCGAGGCCGAGCGTCTGTTCCATCTCATCGACCACTTGCGCGAACGCGGCGTGGCGATCCTCTACATCTCTCATCGGCTGTCGGACTTGCAACGCGTGGCGGACCGCGCGCTGGTGCTGCGTGATGGGCGCCTGGTAGGCGAATTCGAGTCGCCGCTGGACCTCGCCGCGGCAGTCGAATCCATGCTCGGCGCCGCGCTGGGCGAGGTCCAGTTGCAGCCTTTGCAGCGCGGCGCGAAGGTGCTGTCCCTGCGCGACTGGCAGCTTGATGCGCACAGCGCGGTATTCGACCTGGACCTGCACGAAGGCGAGGTGGTCGCCCTGACCGGCCTGCTCGGCGCGGGCAAGAGCGAGATCGCCGAAGTGCTGTTCGGCCTGCGTCGGCAGCACGCTGGATCGATCCGGATCGATGGCCGTGACTGGCAACCGCGTTCGCCACGGGAAGCCATCGCCGCCGGGGTGTTCTTCGCTGCCGAAGACCGCGCGCGCAACTCGCGGGTGCCGGGCTTCTCGGTGCGCGCCAGCATGACATTGCCGTTCCTGCGCCGCTTCTCGCGCTGCGCTTTCATCGACCGCAACGCCGAGCGCGCCGAGGTTGCCGGGCAGATAGAAGCGCTCGGCATCAAGGGGCCGGGCCCGGAACATCCCCTGGAGCTGCTTTCCGGCGGCAACCAGCAGAAGGTCATTCTTGCCCGTTGGCTGCTGGGGCAGGGCCGGGTGCTGATCCTCGACGAACCCTTCCAGGGCGTCGACGTGCGCGCTCGCCGCGACATTGGCCAACGTATCCGCGCCAGTGCCGCCGGCCGCGCCACGCTGGTGATCTGCAGCGACCCGGACGAAGCCCTGGAAATTGCCGACCGCATCCTTGTCGTGCGCGATGGCGCGGTGGTCGCCGAACTGCCCCGGCAGGACCTGCAACGCAGCGAGATCGTCGCCCACCTGGCGCCAGCCCAATTCCACCCTTCACGCCAAGGAGCCGCGCGTGTCTAGAACTGCAGTGGGCAGCCCGGCGACGTCCTCCGTCGCACGCTTGCTCGACTTCCTCATCCACTACGCGCTGCTCCTGTTGCTGGCTGCGCTGGTGCTGGTATTCGCGCTGCTGGAGCCGGCGTTCCTGCGGGTCGGCAATCTGTTCCTGGTGTTGCAGTCGGTGTCCATCGTCGCGCTGCTCGCCCTGGGCGTGACCCTGAGCATGGCCGTGGGCGGGTTGGACCTGTCCATCGGTGCCGTCGCCGCACTGAGCCTGATGACTGCCAGCTACGTGATGGTGGTGCTGGACTGGGGGCCGCTGGCGGCAATCCTCATCAGCCTCGGCCTCGGCACCCTGGTCGGGTTGCTCAACGGCTGGCTGATCGTGCGCATGCGCGTGCCGGACATCCTCGCCACCCTGGGCAGCATGTTCCTGGTGGTCGGTGTGCAACTGATCCCCACCGGCGGCCGCTCCATCGCCGTCGGCATGACCCTGCCCAACGGCGACGAAGCGCCGGGCGCCTTTGCCAGCTGGTTCCTTGCACTCGGCCGCGCGCAGTTGTGGGACCGCGTGCCGGTGCCCGTGGTGGTGATGCTCGGCTGTGCGCTGCTGGTCTGGCTGTTCCTCGAACGCACGCGGCCGGGCCGGCTGTTCTACGCGATCGGCGGCAACGAGCAGGCGGCGCGCCTCGCCGGTGCGCCGGTGGAGCGCTACAAGCTGCTCGCCTATGTGCTCTCGGCGCTGCTCGCGTCCCTGGGTGGGTTGCTCTTGGCAGCGCGACTCGGACGCGGCGATGTCAGCTCCGGCAACGGGCTGGTGCTCGATGCCCTGGGCGCCGCGCTGATCGGTTTCGCGGTGCTCGGCGCGCAGAAGCCCAATGCCTTCGGGACACTGGTGGGCGCGGTACTGGTGGCGACCCTGCTCAACGGCCTGACCATGCTCAACGCGCCTTACTACGCCCAGGACTTCGTCAAGGGTGCGGTCCTCGTTTCGGCCTTGATGTTCACCTTCGGTCTGGCCCGGCGCGGGCGCTGATCACTTACCTTTTTCGGAGATTCAACGGATGAAGTTCACCCCCGCCAAATCCCTGCGCGCGCTGTTCGCCGCCGGGCTGTTGTTGTCCGGCGCGGCGACCGCCGAAGCGGCTGGCCTGCCCGGCGCGCCGGCACCTTTCGACAAGGGCGGTGTGCAGATCGCGCTGGTCGGTTACCTGTTCTCCGGTGACTTCCCGGAAGCCTACCTGCGCGGCGTGGAGAAGCAGGCCAACGCGCTGGACGTGAAGTTGCGCGTGTTCGATGCCCGCCAGCAGGCGGCCACCCAGCGCGAGATGCTGGAGCAGGCCATCGACCTGGGCGTGGACGGCATCATCGTCCAGCTCGGCCTCGCCGAGACGCTCAAGGATTCCATCGACAAGGCGCTGGCCAAGGGCATCAAGGTGGTCACCTTCGACGTCGACGTGAACGACCCGCGCATCACCCGCGTCGAGCAGGACCACCGCGAGCTGGCACGCCTGGCGCTCAAGCAGGTGCTGCAGGACAACGGCAAGGCCTTCGAGGCCGGCTACGTGTACATCGACGGCTTCACCCCCATGGAGCGCCGCGACGAAATCTGGCGCCAGGTGAAGGCCGAGAACCCCGGCATCGTCGAGAAGGCGCGCTTCGGTACGCTGAATGCGCCGATTGCCAACTCGGTGGCCGACCAGGCCAGCGCAGTGCTGCGCGCCAACCCTGGCATTAGCGTGTTCTTCGCGCCCTTCGACGAGTTCGCCAAGGGTGTGAAGATCGCCGTGGACGAAGCCGGCCTGGGCAAGCAGGTGAAGATCTACAGCGCCGATATTTCCACCGCCGACATCCAGATCATGAAGGAAGAGGGGAGTGCCTGGAGCGCCACTGCCGCGGTCAACCCGGAAGTGGCCGGGGCCATCAGTGTGCGCAGCCTGGCCCTGCGCATCGCCGGGGAAAATCCGGGCGAGCAGGTGCTGGTGCCGCCGACCCTGATCACCCGCCAGCAACTGCTCGACCTGGACGTGAAGAATGTCCGCGACCTGGCACGCAAGGTACCGGCCTTCGGCGAGGCGCAGAAGGTCGCGCAGGCGCCGTGGATTCCGTTGGCAAACTGAGGGCATCGGGGATGCACGACAAGGCCAGGCGCCTGCAGAAGGCACGCTCGCCGGCGGGCGACCCGCGTTACGGCGAACGCCTGCCGCCGGGGCAGGTGCTGACCGAGCGCTTCCCGATTCTCCATGAAGGCGAGGTGCCGGAGTACGAGCGTGAAACCTGGCGCCTGCGGCTCACCGGTGCGTTGTCAGGGAAAAATCCTGGGCCGCAATCGCTGGAGCTGAGCCTCGACGACCTGCTGGCGCTGCCGCAGCGCGAGCTGGTCTGCGATATCCATTGCGTCACGCGCTGGTCGAAGTTCGACACCTCATGGCGAGGCGTGCATCTCGCCGACCTGCTCGATCATTACGGCGTGCGGCCGGCCGGGCAATTCGTCATGGCCCATGCCGACCACGACTACGAGACCAACCTGCCGCTGGCAGAACTGCTGCGTCCGGACAGCCTGCTCGCCACGCACTACGCCGGCGATCCCTTGACCCCGGTGCATGGCTGGCCGCTGCGGCTGGTGATCGCCGGGCGCTATTTCTGGAAGAGCGCGAAGTGGTTGCGCGAGCTGGAATTCAGCGATACCGACCGGCCCGGATTCTGGGAGCGCAACGGCTTCCACAACGAGGCTGACCCGTTCCGCGAGGAGCGATTCTCCGGCGCGGCGCTGGATATTCCCGAGGACGAATGGACGCGAAAAGCCTTCGACTGAAGGCATGCACTGTTGCCCTGGCAACACCGGCCGATGTTGCTTGGCGAACACGGTAACTGGTTATAACCAAAGCATTTTTTATTCGTTTAAAAGCATTCTGCCACTAGCTAGGATGACGCCTTCCCCATCGGGTCAGGGATGACCCGCGATACCGAGAGCCGCGCCTTTTCGCTCATCACGAAGAGAGACCGGCCGTGACACCTGGAGCGCTTTCCCGAGCACTGTTTTTCCACCTGAGGGGAACAGTCGCTCGCGGTTTCCGGACTTCCGACACCAACCGCTCGAGCCAATCAGAAAAACACACCAGCGGAGTTCCGGACTCGCCGCCAACGGCGAGTGGCGCTCTTTAAGCGAGACAGGAGTATTTCGCGTGTTATCCCGTTCCCTTATTGCCGTTGCGGTGGCCTCGGTCATCGCCCAGGCCTCCGCGCATGCCGACGAAAGTTCGTCGACCCCCGAGGCCACCACCAAGCTTGCGACCGTGCTGGTCACCGGCGCCCGCGGAAACAACCGCACCCTGCTGGATTCCCCCGTACCGGTGGACGTGCTCACGGCGCAGGACCTGCAATCGACCGGCGCCGTCGGCGGCGAACTGGGCCAGGCCCTGGCGACGCTGCTGCCGTCCTTCAACTTCCCGCGCCAGTCCAACTCCGGTGGCGCCGACCACGTGCGCGCCGCCCAGTTGCGCGGCATGAGCCCGGACCAGGTGCTGGTGCTGATCAACGGCAAGCGCCAGCACACCTCGGCGCTGGTCAACGACTCCTCGAAGATCGGCCGAGGCACCGCGCCGGTAGACTTCAACTCGATCCCCATCAGCGCCATCAAACGCATCGAAGTACTGCGCGACGGCGCCGGGGCGCAGTACGGCTCCGACGCCATCGCCGGGGTGATCAACATCATCCTCGACGATGCCCCCGAAGGCGGCGAGGTAACCACCAGCTACGGCGCCTACCACACCCACCAGGACGCCATCGGCAAGACCACCACCGACGGGCAGAACTCCTATACCGCGGCCAAGGCCGGCACCCGCCTGGGCGAAGACGGCTTCATCCGTGGCGGCGCCGAGTTCATCAACCGCGAGCCGACCAACCGCGCGGGCTACGACGGCTTCGCCGACACCCCCGGCCAGCGCAACTACGTGATGGGTGATGGCCTGGCGCGTGACGTCAACGCCTGGTTCAACGGCGACCTCGCCCTGGGCAGCGGCAAGCTCTATTCCTTCGGCCTGTACAACGAGCGCCACACCACCGGCGCGGAGTTCTACCGCTACCCGGACGAGCACCCGGAGATCTACCCCAACGGCTACCTGCCGCAGTCCCTGGGCGACAACACCGACCTGTCCGCGACAGTCGGCTACAAGGGCCTGATCGCCGATACCTGGGACTACGACGCCAGCGTCACCCACGGCCGCAACCGCTTCGAATCCTCGACCCGGCGCACCCTCAACGCTTCGCTCGGCGAGGACACGCCGACCCGCTTCGACACCGGCGACTACGAACTGCGCCAGAGCGTCGCCAACCTCGACCTCAGCCGCGAGCTAAGCCTTGCCGGGCGGCCGTTCGTGCTCGCGCTCGGTGGCGAGTACCGTTACGAAAACTACATCACCACCGCCGGCGACGCGGCCTCGTACTACGGCGTCGGGGCGGATGGCGCAGCGGGCCTGCGTCCCAGCGAAGAGTCGGACATCGACCGCAACGTCTTCGGCACCTACATCGACCTGTCGGGCGACCTCACCGACCAGTTCTTTGTCGATGCCGCTGCGCGCTGGGAGCGCTACGACGACGCCGGCAGCAAGCTCACCGGCAAGCTCAGCGGGCGCTACCAGTTGACCCCGGTGCTGGCCCTGCGCGGCGCGGCGTCCACCAACTTCCGCGCGCCGTCGCTGGCCCAGGTCGGCTTCCAGAACACCACCAGCAACTTCGGCGACGGCGGCACGCTGACCGACATCCGCGTGCTCTCGGTGAACGACCCGATCGCCCGCGCGCTGGGCGCCGAGAAGCTCGACCCGGAGACCTCGAAGAACTTCAGCCTGGGCCTGACCGCGCAGCTCAACGAGCGCTTCGACCTGTCCTTCGACGTGTTCCGCATCGACGTCGACGACCGCATCACCCTGTCCCAGCGCATCGGCAGCGATGCCATGGAGCAGTTCATCCAGGACAACTTCGGCGTGGCCGGCGTGCATGACGTGAACTTCTTCACCAACGCCGCCGACACCCGTACCGATGGCGCCGAGCTGGTACTCAACTACCACCAGCCCTTCGTCGGCGGCCAGCTGGGCGTGACCACCGCATACACCTACAACCACACCAAGGTGCGCAGCACCAAGGCCACTCCGCAGCAGCTCTCCAACCTGGGTATCGGCGAGGACGCACTGGTGGGCGTGGAGGAACGCAACACCCTGACCGACGCCGCGCCCCGGGATCGCTTCATCCTCACCACCACCTGGAGCGATGCGCAGTGGAACCTGCTCGGCCGCCTGACGCGGCAGGGCGAGACCACTCGCGTGTTCGACTTCGGCGATGGTTACCACCCGGAGCAGACCTACGGCGCGGTGTGGCAGCTGGATGCCGAGGTGGCCTACAAGTTCACCCCGCAGTTCAGCCTGGCGGTGGGCGGCAACAACCTCACCGACAACTACCCGGAGCGCTCCAGCTCGGAGATCAACTATGGCGGCAACCTGCCGTACGACGTGCTCTCGCCGATCGGCTCCAACGGCGCGTACTACTACGCCCGCGCGAGCTATTCGTTCTGATCTGCGCTGTTGAAAATCCAGGGGCCGCAACGCGGCCCTTACTACTTCCGGAGCCGATTCATGGCTGACAACTTCGCCGCTGACAAGCCAGCCGGCCCGCGCCGGCACCTGGGCGCCGCCCACGCGCTGCTGCTGACGCTGGGCATGGTGATCACCAGCGACATCCTCAAGACCGCGCCCACCGTGGCGCTCAACGTCGGCCAGGAGCACTTCTACCTGGTGTGGATTCTCGGCGGCCTGCTGTCGATGGTCGGCGCCCTGTGCTACGTGGAGATGGCCTCGGCCTTCGCCCATCCCGGTGGCGACTACCACTTCCTTGAACGCGCCTACGGCCAGCGGGTGGGCTTCCTGTTCGCCTGGTCGCGCTTCGCCATCCTGCATACCGGCTGGATCGCGCTGATGGCGTTCCTCTTCGCCGATCACTTCAGCGCCTTGCTCGGCCTCGGGCAACTGGGCAACGTGCTGTTGGCCGGTGGATTGGTTGCCGCGCTGGTGGCGTTGAACCTCATCGGCTGGCGGGTGAGCTTCGGCACCCAGGCCGGCCTGGTGGTGCTGGTCGCTGCCGGCTTCCTGGGGATCGTCGGCGCCGGCCTGTGGCTGGAGTGGCGCGGCTTCGTTCCATCACCCGTGGCGCCAGTGGAGCCGGAGCAGGTCGGTGTCGCCGGGTTCTCCGCCGCGCTGATCTACGTCTTCCTCGCCTTCGGTGGCTGGAGCGATGCGGCCACGCTGTCGGCAGAACTGCGCGACAACCGCCGCGGCATCTTCACTGCCATGCTCGGCGCGCTGGCGGCCCTGCTGCTGATCTATCTGGCGCTGAACTGGGCGTTCATTCGCGGCCTGGGTTTCGATGGCCTCGCCGCCAGCGGTGCGCCGGCGCTGGAGCTGCTCGGGCTGGCCTTCGGCGCGCCGGGTATCGGCCTGATCATGGCAGTGGTGGTGGTGTCCGCCGTCGCCAGCATCAACTCCACGCTGATCGTCGGCAGCCGCACCACCTACGCCGCCGCCAGCGATGTGCCGGCGCTGCGCGTGCTCGGCCGCTGGGACGTGCGCCACGGCGTACCGCGCGCCGCGCTGCTGGCAGAGGGGCTGGTGGCGCTGCTGCTGATCGCGGTCGGCGGCTGGAGCGGCCACGGCTTCAACACCATGGTGGAGTACATGACACCGGTGTACTGGCTGTTCCTCAGTCTGAGCAGCGTGGCGCTGATCGTCCTGCGCCGCCGTCACCCGGAAGTGCCCCGGCCGATCCGGGTGCCGCTCTACCCATGGCTGCCGCTGGGCTTCCTCGCGGTGTGCCTGTACATGCTGTATTCCAGCGTCGCCTTTGTCGGCTGGGGCGCGCTGCTCGGCGTGGGTGTACTGGCGCTGGGCGCGGTGCTGCAACTGCTGCTGCGTTCGCGCACGGCGTCGTCTGCCAACTGGCAGGAGGAGGGCGCCTGATGCGCAGGAAACGTTTGTGGCGCAATGGCGCCATCGTCGTGCTGCTGGCGGCGTTGATCGGTCTGTGGCTGAACGAGCCGGCAGCCAATAGCGCCAGCGGTGGCGAAGCCAGCGGCCGGCGCATGCTGCGCACCGAGCTGTACGTGGAGGCGGTGGAACTGTCGCAGTGGGAGGATTTCCTCGCCCGCGAGGTGACGCCGCGTTTCCCCGATGGCCTCAGCTGGCTCGACCTGCACGGCCAGTGGCGCGGCCCCAGCGGCGGGCCGGAGAAGCTGCCGTCGCGGATGCTGATCCTCATCCACGCCGACAACCCCTACACCCGCCAGGCCCTGGCGCAGATCGGCGCCGACTTCAAGCAGCGCTTCGGCACCGCGGTGCTGCAGGTCAGCAGCCCGGTGCGCGCCCGCGACCCGGACTGGACGCCGCAGCGCCTGGACAACCCTCAGCTGTCGCGCTGAAGCCCGGCCTCGATCAGGTCGAGCATGTAGCGCGGCAGGGCGAATGCCGCCTGGTGTACCTCGGGGGTGTAGTAGCGGGTCACCAGGCCGCTTTTCGCAAAGCGCTGGCGCAGGGTTTCCAGGTCGGTGCGGCGGACCTTCTCGCTGTTCGACGCCCAGCCGAAGGCCATGCTGCCGCCGATGTAGGTCGGCACCGCGGCATGGAAGAAACCCCAGTCGGCGAAGTTGTCCGCCAGCCGCCGCGCCGTGCCGCCCAGCTCTTCGGGCTGGAGGAAGGGCACGCCATTCTGCGTGGCAAGGATGCCGCTGGCGCCGAGGCGTTGCTGGCAGTTGCGGTAGAACGCCGAGGTGAACAGGCTCGCCGCGGGGCCGCCCGGATCAGTCGAATCGCAGAGGATCAGGTCGAAACTCTCCCGGCTCTGCGCGAGGTATTCCAGGCCGTCGGCGTAGATCAATCGCAGGCGCGGGTCGTCCAGCGCACCGGCCGAATGATTCGGCAGCAGCTCGCGGCACAGTTCGACCACCTGCGGGTCGATCTCCACCGCGACGATTTCCTCGATGCCGGCATGCCGCACGATCTCCCGCAGGATGCCGCCATCGCCCACGCCGATCACCAGCACGCGGCGCACTGCGCCATGGGCGAGGATCGGCACATGGGCGAGCATCTCGTGGTAGACGAACTCGTCGGCCTCTGTGGTCTGCACCACGCCATCCAGCGTCAGCACGCGGCCGAAGAGTCGATTGCGGAATACCTGCACGGCCTGTTGGCCAGTGTTGCCCTGGTAGATCGGCTCATCGACGCTCAGCGCCTGCGCGTAACCCTCGTACAGCGTTTCGCGGAATTCGCTCATCAGAAGGACACCTGAGCCGGTTGCGACAGTCGCAGCACGGAAAGGTCGCCGGTGATGCGCTTCCACGCCAGGCGGATCGCCTCGATGTCCTGGCCGCGCGCCGCGCTGTCTTCATGCAGGATCACGATCACCTTGGTGCTCAAGCGCTCCGGCGCCGGCGCGCCATGGTCACGCCACTGGCCATAGGCATCGTAGGCGGTGAAGCCGTCCGGGAAGCGCGGCGTCACCTCCTGGTCGAGGAACTGCCGCCAGCGCTGCTCGCTGATCTTCTCCTTGCCGTCCTCCTGGCCCAGCGCGAAATACAACTCGGTGCGCAGCCACTGCGCCTGCGCCGGCCGCGTGGGGTCGCCCTGCAGTGTGGAGGTGGAAGGGTTGGTGGTATGGACGGAAGGAGCGGGCGCGGTGGCGCAGCCGAACAGCGCCAGGGCCAGGCTGGCGGCGAGCAGGTGGCGGAGCATGGGACTTCCTTGCGATGGGATGACAGTTGGATCAAACCGCCACTATAGAAGCTCGTCTGTTATTTCCTTAAATATTAAAAACGCATTCTCATATGCCGGAATTTGAGACTTATGAATTGCCATGGAAGCGCTCTAGGACGCGGATGGCCGCCCGAGGCGAAGTTTTTGCGAGCGGGTTAGATTCAATATTCACTACGGTTCTTTGCTAAGCACTGGAGGGGATATCCATGTTGCTGAAATGCACGTCGAGGATTCTTTTAAAGTCGTTAAAACGTCGAAATTGAAGCCATGACGAACAGCGCCGCCATTATCGAACCAGAACCGCGAGAAAGCACGCCAGAAACCTCCGTTTCCCCGCCATCTTGTCCCGTCGCCGCGCCTTTCTAGAATCGGCCCCATTCGCAGCACTTCATTCCAATCGATTCAGGGAGCTCCACCATGATGAACGCCATGCAGATGCCGATGAACACCAACGCCATGATGCCGATGATGGGCATGCCGATGATGATGGCGACCATGGAGTGCGAGATGCTCGATGACGGCATGATGTGCAAGATGAAGCCGGCCATGGGCATGGAAATGGCCATGTTCCGCAACAGCGCCGAGATGATGGCGATGATGATGAACTGCGGCATGCCGATGATGATGCACTGCGGCAACCTGATGATGATGGGCATGTCCCAGCCCACCATGGCCATGATGCCGATGATGGGCATGATGAACCCGATGATGTCCATGCCGATGATGGGCATGAACGTGGGCATGCCGACCATGAAGTGCATGATGGAGTGCTCCATGCAGGGCGACATGATGATGTGCAAGATGATGCCGATGCAGGGCATGAGCATGGACATGCTGAAGAACTGCTGCATGCTGATGAACAAGATGATGGAGTGCGGCATGCCGATGATGATGAGCTGCAACGGCATGCCGATGATGTGCTGCACCTGCTGATTGCGGAGAGCTGAATGAGAAAGGCCCGGCGGGTTGTCCGCCGGGCCTTTTGCTTTTGCCTGGCGAATCAGTCCAGCCGTTCGGCGTAGGTGGTGACGAGGTAGGCGACGGCCTCGCTATCCGCCGGATTCCGGTAGCTGTGCGGCTGGTCGGCGTAGAACAGGATGGAGTCGCCGGTACCGAGGAGGAAGCGTTCTTCGTTGACGCTGATTTCCAGCACGCCCTGGGCGACTACCAGGTTTTCCTGGGTGCCCGGCGCATGGCCGGTGGAGTGTTCGATGGCCAGGCCCTTGAGGCGCAGTTCGTAGAATTCCACCTGGCGCGAGACGTCGAAGGGGAACAGTGCGCGGCTGACGAAGGCGCCGTCGCCGCTGACCAGGCGTTTGCTGTCGCGCGCGGGCAGCACGGCCACGCCGTCGAAGGCGCGGTCGTCGAGGAAGGCGGCAACCGAGACTTTCAGGCCCTGGGCGATCTTGCACAGTACCTTGATCGACGGGACGCTGCGGCCGGACTCGATCTGCGCGAGCATGGTGCGGCTCACGCCGCAAAGGCGGGCCAGACCATCGAGGGAGAGGTTGCGCTTGGCGCGCAGGCGCAGCAGGTTGCTGGCGACCCGCTCGCCGATGGGGTCTTCGGTGGTGCCGGGCGTGGCGTCGAACTCCACGGCCGGCAGCTCCGTGGAAAGCGACAGGCCCACGATCAGGCCTCGCGGCGGCCGCTGTCGCGGCTCTGCTGGACGATCTGCAAGGCGTCGTAGCCGGCCCGTTGGGCATACAGCATCCACATCAGCTCGGCCTGGCGGCGTGCCTGACGGCGCGTGCGGTGGCGGGCGAGGTCGATGATGTTGTCGGTGCGGTCCATGGCGGCTCCAGAAGGCTTTGGGACAAGCCGTTAGTGGTGAGTTGGAGCTAGCCTAGCGTTGATCCTGTTAGAACCAGAAATACTGAATTAGCATTTGTTAATTACTTATTCGGCTATAAGCGGTCGTGACGGAAAATCCGCCTGGACCGCCACGGACACCGCATCCGGCCGCCAGAATTCCTGGTCGAATTCCACCAGCAGGCCGTCCTCGGCGTAGTTCAGGCGTTCCAGCACCAGGTTGCTGGCGCCGGAGGCCAGTTGCAGCAGTTCGGCGTGGTCGTCGTTGACCGTGCCCAGGCGCAGGTTCAGCGTGCAGCGCGTCTGCACCTTGCCGAAGCGCTCGCGCAGCAAGGTGGTCAGCGAGCGGTCCAGGCGCGTGTCGAGCAGGTCGGGACACCAGCTGGCGAGCAGGGTGTTGATCTCCACCAGCACCGGGCGGCCGTCGATCAGCCGGCGGCGGTGCAGGCGGAAGACGGGCTCGTCCGGCGAGGGGAGGTTCATCCGCGCGGCCAGCCAGGCGCCGGCGCGGCGGCGTTCGGCGCTCAGGCATTCGGTCATCGGCTCACGGCCTTGCAGGCGCACGTAGTCCATGAAGCTGACCAGCCGCGTCGGGTCGTAGTCGATGCGTGGCGGGCTGAGGTACCAGCCACGGCGGTTCTCGCGGTAGATCAGACCCTCGGTTTCCAGCTGTTGCAGGGCCTGGCGCAGGGTCACGCGGGTGCATTCGAAGCGCTCGGCGAGGTCGCGCTCGGGCGGCAGCTTCTGCCCGGCGAGGAAGCGCCCCTGGGCGATGTCCGCGGCCAACTGGTCGCGGATACGCGCGTAGTGCGGCGGGATGGCCTGGTAGAGCATGGCGGTCCTCAGGAGTTGCCGGCCAGTGCCGGAGCGCTGGGCGGTTCGTCATGCAGCTCGCGTTGCCAGGCCAGCAGGCCGTAGATCGCCAGCACCACGAAGCCGGCGTAGAGCCCGGCGGTGAGGTACAGCGCCTTGTACAGGAAGACCCCGGTGTAGAGCACGTCGAGGATGATCCACAGCCACCAGCTGGCGACGTATTTGCGCGCCGCCCAGAAGCTCGCCACCAGGCTGAAGGCGGTCAGCGCGGCGTCCATCCAGGGCAGGGCGGCGTCGGTGTGGGTGTGCATCGCCCAGCCCAGGGCGAAGGCGCCCACGGCACCGGCCAGGCAGCTGGTGATAGCGGTGGAGGGGGGCAGGCGTTCGACGCGCACTTTGCCGTGGTCGCTGCCGCCCTTGCTCCACTGCCACCAGCCGTAGAACTGCAGGACCACGAAGACCAGTTGCAGGAGCATGTCGGAGTAGAGCTTCACGCTGAAGAAGATCCAGGCGTAGAGCAGCACCGCCACCACGTTCACCGGCCAGCACCAGCGGATGCGCCTTGCGGTGAGCCAGACCCCGAGCACGTTGACGATCACCGCGATGATTTCCAGAGCAGACATTCGCGCTTACCTCAGAAGTTGACGCTCGCCGTCAGGCGAGCCGTGCGCGGCGCACCCTGGAACAGGTAGCCGTCGCCGAAATATTCACCGACATCGCGCCAGTAGCGCTTGTCGAACAGGTTGTCGAGGCTCAGCCGCAGCACGGTCGGGTAGTCGCCGATGCGGGTGCTGAAGCGTGCGCCGGCGTCATACACGGTGTAGCCGCCGACTTCTACTGCGCCATCGCGGTCAGCATATTTGGCGCCGCTGTAGCGCGCCGCGCCCAGCAGCGAAAGCCCCGGCACTTCGGCCAGCGCGTAGTCCGCCTGCAGGCTCGCGCGCAGGCGCGGGACATTGATCGCCTGGTGGCCTTCGTAATCGTCCGTGCCGCTGTTCACCACCCGCGAACGGATCGCCGCGAGGCTGCCGCTCAATTGCAGCGCGGAGGTTACCCGGCCACTGGCGGACAACTCCAGCCCGCTGTTCTTCTGCTGGCCCTGCTGTACGTAGGTGAAGCTGCCGTCGCCGTTGGGTCGGGCGAACTGGTAGGCCTGGTGGATCTGGAACAGCGCGGCGCTCCAGTCGAAGCCGGCCAGCTCCTGCTTGATGCCCAATTCCACCTGGCGCGAGGAGGTGGGCGCCAGGGTGTCGCCGGCGTTGCTGGCAAACCAGGGTGCCTCGCCGCCCAGGGACAGGCCCTTGCTGTAGCTGCCGTAGATGGAGATGTCCGCACGCGGCTTGAAGATCACCGCGCCGTTGGGCAGGAACTCCGCGCGGCGGGTATGCCGGGTGGTGTCGCCCTCGCTGTCGAAGGTGCGCTCGTCCAGGCGCACCTGGCGCCCGCCCAGCACGACCTGCCATTGGTCATTGAAGGAGAGGCGGTCGCTGGCGAAGAGGCCGTACTGGCGGCTGTCGAGGTGGCGGTAGCTGTGGCCGGGCTCGCCGTCGAAAGGCTCCACGGCGCCGATGCCGGTATAGATGTTGCCGGTGCCGACCCACTCGTTGAGCTCCGGGCGGCTGTCCAGCACACGGCGGAAGGCCGAGGTGCCGACAGTCAGCTCGTGGCGCAGCCAGCCGGTGGCGAACTGGCCGTGCAGGGCGGCTTCCAGTTCGTCGTTGCGGCGGGTGTCGTCGGGGCTGCGGAAGTCGTAGAGGTCGTAGTCGCCTTCGGGGCTGAAGTAGTTCGGCACGGCGGAATCGGCGCAGCTGGCCGCGCCGTAGCAGCCCCAGGGGAAGGCGCTGTAGTCGTCGATCACCACCTTGCTGCGCGAGGCGCTGAGGGTGCCGGTCCAGGCGTCGTCGAAGCGGTACTCGAAGCGCGTATTGAGGTTCAGCGATTCGATGCGCACCGGGTCGGCCCAGCTCTGGTAGCCGATGCGGTCGTGCGGGTCGATGTCGTGGGGCAGCTGCGTACCGCCGAGCAACTGGTAGCCGGGTGCCGAGGGCTGGCGACGGTTCTGGTATTCGGCGTCGAATTGCCAGAGCGCGTTGGGCGAGAGGTTCCAGTCCAGTGCCAGGGAGGCGAAGTCGCGCTGGCCGTCGGTGTGATCGATATAGGAGCGCAGGTCGTCGTGAGCGAGGTTGACCCGCACGCCGACGGTCTGTTCGTTATCCAGCCAGGTGCCGACGTCGGTGGCGACGTAGCGGCCACCCTCATCGTCGGTGCCCAGCGTCACCGAGCGCACGTCCTGCGGGCGCTTGGTGACGTAGTTGATCACCCCGCCGGGCTCGGACACGCCGCTCTGCAGGCCGGACAAGCCCTTGAGCACTTCGACCTGCTCCTTGTTCTCCAGCGCCACGTTCTGCTCGCCGGTAATGGTGCGGCCGTTGATCTTGTAGCTGCTGGCGGCGTTGAGCGAGTAGCCGCGGATCTCGAAGTTCTCGTAGTAGCCCACCGGTGCGTAGGCCTCGCCGGTGGAGGCGTCGTTCTTCAGCACATCGCTGAGCAGGCGTGCCTGCTGGTCCTTGAGCAGCGCCTGGTTGAACACCGAGATGGAGGCGGGCGTATCGAGCAACGGTGCCTCGCCGAAGCCGCCGACCGACGCGCGGCCGCTGGCGTAGCTCTCGGTGTCGTGGCCGATCACCGTCACGGTGTCCAGGGTCGTGGCGTCTTCGGCGTGGCCGGGGCCGCTGGCCAGCAGCACGGCCAGGGTCAGCAGGCTGAGGGGAAATCGCGTGCGCGCTGGGCGCGGCAGGTACTGCATGGAACGCTCCTGAAAATCGCCGGGGCGTGCGCCGGGAATGCACGGGGCCGAGCCCCTCCCGTGCGAAACGGATGGCCTTGGATATGAAACGTGAGTGCCCGCGAACGGGCGGTCAGGCCGGAGCTGCTCCGGTGGTCAATGGCAGCGAGGGCTCTGCGGCCCACTCCTGCAGCGAGCCGTCGTAGATCGCGACCCGTGTTTCCCCGGCGAGCGTCAGCGCCAGGGCGAGGGCGGCGGCGGAGATGCCCCCGCCGCAGTACAGCAGCAAGGGTGGTTCGGCCTGGCGCAGCCCGGCGAGCGCTTCCCTCAGCGCCGCGCCGCGCCGGTAGCGGCCGTCGTCGTCGAACAGGCTGCGCGCGGGCAGGTTGCTGCTGCCGGGGATGTGCCCACGGCGCGCGTAACGGGTGACGGCGCTGCCGTCGAAGAGGGCGGCGGACAGGGCGCAGACCAGTGTGCCAGGAGACTCTCCCGCGACGACTTTCTCGACGTCGTGGCGGTCGATCCAGAAGCCGTCCCGGTACTGCGCCGGGGCCGACAGCGTCCCGTTTCCCGTCTGGGAAGATTCGCCTTGCTCCAGCGAATATCCGGCGGCGATCCAGGCGCGTAGGCCCCCATCCAGCACGGCTGCATCAATGCCCAGGCTGCGCAACATCCACCACAGGCGCGCAGCCCAGAAACCGTCGCTGCGGTCATAGATCACCACCAGCGAGTCGTCGCCGACCCCGAGTGCCTGCAGGGCGTCCTGCGCCACTTGTGGATCGGGCAGGGCGAAGCTGCAGGAGGCTTGCGGATCGGCCAGCTCGTCCAGCAGGTCGGCATGGCGTGCGCCGCGGATGTGCCCGGCGAGCCAGCCGTCGTGGCCGCTCTCTACGCGGTAGTCGCCATCGAATTCGGGGGCCGCCAGTTCCACGCTGGCGTCCAGCAGGCACAGGCGAGGGTTGTCCAGCGCGGCGGCCAGCCAGTGCGCGGTGACCAGAGGTTCGCTCATCTCATTTCACCCTCGCGGCCAGTTGGCGGATATGGTTCTGCATGCGCTGGCCTTCGGCGTCGAGGAACCAGCGGGTATGACCGATCAGGTAGTTGTCGTAGGCCAGCGAAGCGCTCTCGGCCGAGCCGAGGATGCCGTGGAAGTAGATGACCTCGGACAGCGCGAAATCCGCGTGCACCAGCGGCAGCAGCGCGGCCAGGGCGAGCAGGTCATCGCGGCCGAGCGGGCGCACGCTGGCGTAACCCTGCAGCAGGGCGTCCAGTGCATCGAGGTCGGCGACGGCGGCGCGGCCCTGGTCCAGCTCCAGCCAGGGCACCAGATTGCGCTCGATGGCGGTGGCCAGGTCGAACAGCGCGAAGCTGCGGTCGCTCAGGCCGAAATCCAGCACCGAGACCACCTGCGCCTGCGGGCTATCCTCGCTCCACAACAGGTTGGAGGCATGCCAGTCGTTATGCGTCCAGAGTGCCGGCTGGCGTTGCAGGTAGGGCAGTAGTTCCCGTTGCAGCGGAAGGTGCAGTTCGCTGAGCGTTTCCCTCCAGGGGCGTGCTTGCAGGTACTCGGCGAGGGCGGGTGCCTGGGCGAAGGTCGCTTCGATGGCGGCCAACGGGTCCGGCGCGCCGAACAGGTTGAGGTTGCTGACCAGTACGCTGGCGCTGCGCGAAGGCGCATTGAAACCTTCCGCAGCGCGGTGCAGTTTCGCCAGTGCGGCGCCGGCCGCAAAGGCGTGGGCATTGTGCTGGAACGGCGTCCAGGACAATGCGTCGCGGTACAGGTCGAGGCCTTCCGCCTTCTGGTGGACTTCATAGGTCCAGCCGTCCCCTTCGATGGCGCTGCGGCCGTGGCTATCCCGCAATACCTGCGCGACCGGCGCGCCGTGGCGGGCCAGGTGATCGAGGAGCGTGTGCTCCTCCTCAAGCCAGTCAGCCGTGCGCACGCTCGGGTGATGGCGTTTGACGAACAGCGGGCCGTTGGCGGTTTCCACCAATGCGGCGGCGGAGAACGGCCGCGGGCTGTGCCAGGTCAGGCGGACTTCGCCACCGGCCTGCGGGAAGTCTTGCAGCAGTACGGCGACCTCCGCTTCGGTCAGTGCCGGCCAGTCGGCTTCCACCGGTTCCAGGCCCATGCCGTGGCTCAGGCGCTTCGTCATGCTGGGGTCTCCACTTGCCAGGCATTGCTGGTGGCGCCGCGCCAGACTTCCGGGTCGCGCAGCACGCCGTATTCATGCAGCCACTGGGCGTAGGGCTGCAGCAGTTCTTCGCGCTGTTCGCCCCAGTGGCCCTGATGCAGCCAGCTGGGCGCGATGCGCCGCAGGGATTCTGCCAGCATTGCGTGGGGAAAGTAGGGAATGGTGCGTTCGTAGACTGGTAATGCGGCCTCTGGCTCCGCTGCTGCGGCGAGAAAACCTCGTGCGGTGACAGCGAGGAAACGCCGCGCGATGTCGGGGTTGGCATCGAGCCAGTCCTCGCGCGCGCCCAGCAGATAGCTGTGGTAGGGCGGGGCGCCGATCTCGTCCACCGGCAGCACCACGCGGCGCTCATCGGCGATGGGGCTTGGCAGCAGCGCTTCCCAGGCCCAGTAGCCGCCGAAGCTGGCATCGGCCAGGCCGGCGGCCAGGTCTTCGGGGCGCAGCTCGCGAAAGCCGGCGTCCACCAGTTCCACCGCATCGGGGTCGCCGCCGTCCTGGCTCACCAGGTGGCGCACCATGGCCAGGCCGCGCGGCGTCGGGTTGAGCGCCAGGCGCTTGCCCTGCAGGTCACGGGGGCGACGGATGCCGCTGTCGGTGAGGGCCTGTATCGATTCCAGGCCGCGATGGTTGATCGCCGCCACGCCGATCAGTGGCTGGCCGAGTTCACGGCGCACCAGCAGGCGATTGCTGGGGAACACGCCGAACGCGGCGGCGCCGCGCATCAGGTGGTCGAGGGTGTCGCCGTGGTAGGGGTCGTGCACCACCAGTTCCACGTCCAGCCCCGCCTCGCGGTACCAGCCGCGTTCGCGGGCGAGGTAGAAGCCGGCCGAATTGGGCCAGGGGTGGAAGTATTCGAGCATGACCCTCAGGGCGAACATGAAGCCTTTCTCCAAAACGGCCAGCGGCCGATGACTGCGATGGGGCGTATTGCAAGGCAGAACAATTGGTATATACCAATATGAATTTCACAGGTTTTTATAACCCTAGAGAATAATAACTCCCTGGCAGCGGGCGGCGAGCAGATAGCTGTGCGCCAAGTGCCGTCGCGGCGATGGATCGCTCTGGCGCGGGCGTGCGCGAGTTATGACCTCATGCGATTAAGGTATTTCTAGCTGCAGGTGAGCATGGCTAGAGTGGCGGCCTCTTCCAACAGCACCGGCGTTCGCATGACCCACACCCGCCAGCAACTCACCCGGCAGATCATCGACGCCGGCCGCTTCCTCTACGGTCGTGGCTGGTCGCCGGCCACCAGCAGCAATTACTCGGCGCGCCTGGCCGCCGACCGTGCGCTGCTGACCGTTTCGGGCAAGCACAAGGGCCAGCTCGGCGAGGACGATGTGCTGGAGACCGATCTGGCCGGCAACAGCCTGGAACCGGGCAAGAAGCCCTCGGCGGAAACCCTGCTGCACACCCAGCTCTACGCCTGGCGCCCGGAGATCGGCGCGGTGCTGCACACCCACTCGGTGAACGCTACCGTGCTGTCGCGCCTGACCGCAGGCGACCGCCTGGAGCTGGAAGGCTACGAATTGCAGAAGGCCTTTTCCGGGGTTACCACCCACGAAGGCCGAGTCATCGTGCCCATCTTCGACAACGACCAGGACATCGCCCGCCTGGCGGCCAAAGTGCAACCCTGGCTGGATGCGCACCCGGATTGCCCCGGCTACCTGATTCGCGGGCATGGCCTGTACACCTGGGGCGCACGCATGAGCGATGCGCTGCGCCAGGTGGAGGCGTTCGAGTTCCTGTTCGAGTGCGAGCTGAAGGTGCTGAGCCTGCGTGGCGCCCACAGCTAGGAGGATTCGACCTCGACGGGGCGGAAGCCCACCACACGGTTGCGCCCGCCATTCTTTGCCTGGTACAGCGCGCTGTCGGCAGATTGCAGCAGTTCGGCCCAGTTGACCGGGCTGAAGCGCGAGGTGCTGGCGACGCCGATGCTCAGGGTGAGTACTCCCAGCGGGCCGTGCTCGTGCAAAACGGCGAGCTCCTGCAGGCTGGCGCGGATGTGTTCGGCCAGCGCCAACGCGTCGGCTTCGTCGCTGTCGCCCAGCAATATGACGAACTCCTCACCACCGAAGCGCGCCGCGCAATCGCTCGGGCGCCGGGTCCACTCGGCGATCACCTGGGCCACGGTCCTGAGCGCCGCATCGCCGGCGGGGTGGCCGTAGTGGTCGTTGTAGGCCTTGAACTTGTCGATATCCATGAGCATTACCGATAGCGCCGCACCGCTGCGCTGGTAACGCGACCACTCGTGGCTGGCGCGCAGGTCGAAGGCGCGGCGGTTGTTCAGACCGGTCAGCGGATCGGTGCTGGCCGCCATCTGCAGCTCGGCTTCCTTCCGGTCGCGCTGGCGCATCTGGCGCAGGGCGACCAGTGCCAGGCCGATCACCGTGCCATCCAGCGCGAGACCCAGCACGGCGATCAATCCGCCGCGCCAGTACCAGTCCTCGTAGATTTCCGCCGACGGCAGGGCGACGCTGAACACCAGTGGGTAGCCTTCCACCGGGCGGAAGTCATGCCAGCGTGTTTCGCCGTCGCTACCGACATCGAAGAAGGTTTCCTCGCCGCTGGCCAGGTAGCGTTCGAAGGCTCCGGCCAGTGTTCCGGCAGGCGGCGAATCGGGCCAGCGCGCCAGCAGGGTGCCGTCGCGCATGTGCAGGCTGACGGTGCCGCCTTCGCCCAGGTTCAGCCCGCTGAACAGTTCGCGGAAGTAGTTCAGCTCCAGGTTGGCGCCGACCACTCCGGCGAAGCTGCCGTCCTCGCGCTCCAGTCGGCGGCTCAGTGCGATGCTGCTGCGGGCGTTGCTGGAGTAGGGAATGTAAGGGTGGCCGATGTACAGCTGGTTGCCTTTGGCCTCGCGCTGCGCCTGGAAGTATTCGCGCCCGGAGAGATCGATGCGCCCCGGAATCTCCTTGCCGAAATTGAAGGTGGCCACGCCCTGGGCGTTGGTGATGAATACCGAGCCCATGCCATGGGTCGGTGCGGTGTAGTCCTTGAGCAGCGACTCGCGCACTTCGCCGGAGAGCGCACGCACTTCGGGCTGGGCATGGGCGTGGACCACTGCCATCAACGTCATGTCGTAGAGGTCGAGGTTGCGCTGGATGTCGCGCTGCACCAGCAGGGCGATGTTATGGCCATTGGCACTGGCGACTTCCAGCGCATCGTGGCGCATCTCCAGGATGGCCCAGAGCGACAGGGCGCTGATGGCGGCCGTCAGGCCCAGGCTACTGGCCAGGAGGGTGCTGGAGCGGTGGATCGGCATGCCGGTATCCATACGAAGGCGCAAGAAGAGTGGCCGCGCCGCAGCGCGTGCCTCAAGGCATATAGCAGCTAACGGGCGGATTGTCCGGCGGTAGCGGATCGGTTTGTGTCGCCGGATCAGCGCGATGGCCCAGTCCTGCAGGTTTGGCCATGGAAGAAAGGCCAGCGGGGTTGCCGCTGGCCTGTGGGTTACCGCCAGGTCACGGCGTGACGATGTTGAACCAGAAGTCGAAGCTGTCCATGTAGCCCATCAGCTCGTCCAGCTTGCCCTGGTCGCCCTGCACCTTGAGTTCGCCCGAGCCTTCCGCGTCCTTCAGCGTGGTCTGCTTGAGCATCAGCTTGTTCAAGGTGTCGCGGGTCAGGGTGATGGTGGCGCACTTCCTTGTTGCCCCAGATCGGCCAGTGGTGCATGGCGTACATCACCTGGACGTCGTCGCCCCACATCTTCAGCGCCTCGTTGAGGTACTTCGACCAGGGCAGCGGCTCACGGGTCTTCGCGCCGCGCAGTGAGTAGGTGTTGTGCAGGGTGTGGGGGGAGTCCTCGGCGGTGTTGAGCGCCTTCTTCTCCTTGATGTAGTACATCATCTCGGCCGGCGCCTCGCTGCCCGGCGCGTAGAGGAACTCGTAGGTGAGGCCGTCGATGACGCGCTTCTCGCCGGTCTTGGAGATGATGTCGGTCGGCGGGATCAGGGTCACGGTGCCGGCCGAGGTGGTGGTGCCCAGGCCGGCGCCGAGCTGGCCGGTTTCGGCTGTTCGGCAGCTCAGGCCTGGGTGGTCATGGAAATGGCCGCAGCCAACAGGAACGACGAGCTGAATTTCCACAGCCTGGCAGCTCCCTGGCCATCCATTGCAGTCGAAGATTGCGCGATCAGTTTCATTTCAAGCTCCTTCTTGCTTGATGCGCTGTACCCTTCGAGGTAACTGACAGCGAGTTTGGGGTGTTCACTGCATCGGGTTTCGGGGCCTCATGTGCGCTGCATGGCCTGCGCTGGGGCAGGGGGGGCGTCGGGTCGCTCATCAGCATGCCGGGGCGTTGGCCAGGCACGCGCATTCGTTGCGAATCCGGCCTGGAGACAGCTGGGCCTAGTCCCGTGCAGGATCCGTGGGTGCAGATGGGCCTAGATAGCGATACGGGATATGCAACCGGGTTTTTGCTGCGAGACGCGATCAATGTGCCCTGCACGACACAACAGCGGGCACGAAGCGTATCCAATCTGCATGTTGCAACGGGCTGCGGTCGCGGCGTTGACGACGTTTCGCGGAATGCAGCGAGCTTTCGCGGAGTGGCGGCCGTCATGAATTGAATCACTCCCGCCGCGGGTGGCGTTTCGCGAGGTGTCGGCAGGATCTGCCTTGCATCTGGCCCGGCGTGTCGGTCAGCATGCCGGCCGCCTTTTCGAAAAGATGCTCCGCCCATGCGCCGCCTGCCTTCGCTTACCGCCCTGCGTACCTTCGAGTCCGCTGCCCGTCACGCGCACTTCGGCCGCGCCGCCGCCGAACTGTGTGTCACCGACAGTGCGGTCAGCCACCAGATTCGCCAGCTGGAAGAGCAACTGGGGGCGACGCTGTTCGAGCGCCGGGGTCGCCAGGTGCAGCCCACTCCCCAGGCGCGACGCCTGCTGCACAGCCTGCAACAGGCCTTCGAGCTGATCGGCACGGCGTGCGACGAGCTGCGCGATCCCGGGTCCCAGGCCCAGCTGCATGTGGCGGTGACGGTCGAGCTGGCGCAGAAGTGGCTGGTGGGCAGGCTGGCGGATTTCGCCGAACGCTACCCGGAGATCGTCCTGCACCTGCACGAACAGCCGCTGGAGGCAGCGGGGCCGGCCGCGGAGATCGACCTGGCGATCACCTACGGTACCGGCCCGGCAGACGCGAGCAGCTATTTCGTGCGGCCGTTGCCGACCCTGCAGTTCTTCCCGGTGTGCAGCCCCAGCCTGTTCAACCAGTCGCCGCTCAAGCATCCGCGTGACCTGGCGCGGCATTGCCTGCTGCACGACGATCAGGACGGCAAATCCTGGACTGCCTGGCTGACCACCCATGCCAGCGACATCCGCCCCAGCCGGCACGTCTACCTCGGCCACGCCGGGCTGACCATGGAGGCGGCGGTGCGCGGGCAGGGCGTGGCCATCGGCGACAACCTCACCAGCGCCGAGGACCTGGCCAGCGGCCGGCTGGTCCGGCCCTTCGCCGCGCAGATCACCTCCCTGGGGCAGTACGCCCTGGTCTGCGAGCGTTTGCGTCTGGAAAAGCCGGCGGTGGCGGACTTCATCGAGTGGTTTACCGATCAACTGGTTGATAGCTGATGCGGGGGGATCGCGTAGGGGCGGACGCTGTCTGCGATTCGGCGTGAAGCGTGGCCGGTCGCGGACGGAGTCCACTCCCACGTCGCATGGAAATTCATCGTTTGTGGAGAGGAATGATGAATCCAGTTCAGGTATTCCGCGATATTCATCAATGGTGTCCGCCGTTCCGGGCCGGCAACCTTGGGCCATTCCCCTCCCTGACTCCGGAGCGTCACGATGTCCCGTACCCACTCGACAATGCCCAAGGCAGACGGCTTCCGCCTGCCCGGTGAATTCGAACCCAAGGCCCGCTGCTGGCTGGGCTGGCCGGAGCGGCCGGACGTCTGGCGCAACGGCGGCAAGCCGGCGCAGAAGATCTGGGTCGAGGTGGTGACGGCCATCGCCAGCAGCGAGCCGGTCACCGTCTGCGCTTCCGCCGCGCAATACGCCAACGCCCGGCGCATGCTGCCCGAGCAGGTGCGGGTGGTGGAAATGACCTGCAACGACACCTGGTTCCGCGACAGCGGTCCGGCCTTCCTGGTGAATGACGAAACCGGCGAGATGCGTGGCGTGGACTTCCAGTTCAACGCCTACGGTGGTCTCGACGGCGGCCTCTACTACCCCTGGGACAAGGACGACCAGATCGCGCAGAAGATCCTCGAGATCGAAGGCTTCGACCGTTATCGCGCGTCGATCATCGCCGAGATGGGCAGCATCCGCAGTGACGGTCAGGGCACCCTGCTGACCACCGAGCAGTGCTTGCTCAACCGCAACCGCAATGCCCACCTGGGCAAGGAGGAAGTCACCCGCCGTCTCTGCGACTACCTGGGCGCCGAGCAGGTGATCTGGCTGCCCCGCGGCTGCAAGTTCGACGAAACCGACGGCCACGTCGACGATCTTGCCTGCTTCGTGCGGCCCGGCGTGGTGGTGATGCAGTGGACCGACGACCGCGACGACCCGCAATGGGAGATTTATCAGGAGGCCTACGACGTGCTGCGCAGTGCGCGCGTTGCCCGCGGCAATGCGCTGGAGGTGCACAAGCTGCCGCAGCCGCGGGTGCTGGAGTGGACCGCTGCCGAAGCCGAGGGGCTGGACCAGGTCGATGGCAGTTTTGATCGCCAGGAAGGCACGAAGATCTGCGCCTCCTACATCAACTTCTATACCGGCAATTCCGCCATCGTCATGCCGTTCTTCAATGACCCCAACGACCGCATTGCCCAGGGCGTGCTGGCCGAGCTGTTCCCGGAGAAGCGTGTGATCGGCATCGACAACTCGCGGGAAATCCTCCTGGGCGGCGGCAACATCGGCTGCATCACCATGCCCCAGTACGCGGCGCCGGCGCGTCGCAGCTGAGTCGTTTCAGGGGAACGCCACAGTGCTTGCGCAGCTGTGGCGCTAGGGGCTCATCCTGCTCCGAACATCAGCCCAGCCGCAGCGGATCGCCGCCAGCCAGGGTGCGGTCCATCAGGCGGATGCTGTCGCGGCCGCCGCGCTTGGATTCATAGAGCGCGGCGTCGCCTTGCTCGATCAGCGCGGCGAGGCTGGCCGGCGGCTGGTCGAACAGGTTGGCGCCGATGCTCAGGGTGACCGCCTGGGGCGTGGCAAAATTCTGCGTGGCAGTGGCCTGGAACTGCTCGCGCAGCTTGTTGGCCAGCGCCATGGCCTGCTCGCCGCCGACATTGCTCAGCAGAATGACGAACTCGTCGCCACCCAGGCGCGCCGCCACGGCCCGCTCGGGGAGTGCCGCGCGGATCATCTCGCTGAGCGCCACCAGCAGGCGGTCGCCGGCGGTGTGCCCGTGCAGGTCGTTGACCTGCTTGAAGTTGTCGATGTCGATCAGCAGCAGCGCGCCGGGGCGTTCGGGGGAGATTTCCTCGAACACGCGGGGCGCGCGCATTTCCAGGGCACGGCGGTTGTACAGGGCGGTCAGCGGGTCACGCGCGGCGAGGCGGGCGATGCGCTTTTCGCGGCGGTAGCGTTCGGTGCCGGTCATCGACAGGGCGATCAGCATGATCGCCATGGCGCCCTCGACCAGGGATATCTGGATGATCTCGCCACGGAAGGCGGCGAGGTCGATCAGCGTGCCGGGGATGATCACGGTCGCGCCCTTGGCCAGGTAGAAGGCGCCATGCACCAGCATCACGTAGCGCAGCTGCACCGCGCCCACGCTCAGGGACTTGCCGTGGGGCCGCAACAGGTAGCTGGCGCGCAGGGAGAGCAGGGCGACCAGCCAGGAGTTGGCCAGCAGCATGAGCTTGGACCACAGCGGGCCGCCATCGGGCAGCGCCAGCAGCGCTATCCAGGTCAGTGGGACAAGCAGCCAGCCCCGTGACAGCCGTGCCTCGGTGAACTTCGCCACCCCGCTGAGGAAGAACCAGTGCGCCAGCACCAGCAGACCGTTGGCGAACCAGATGCCGACCAGCAGATAGCCGCTCATGCGCAGCAGCGCGAGGGTGGAACCGAGGGTGATGGTGGCGAAACCGGCGCTCCAGTAGAGCAGCGAGCGTTCGCGCACGCTGCGCCATTCGATGGCCAGATACAGCGCTGCGGCCGCCGCTAGGGCGACCGAAATAGTCAACATGGTGGGTGGATCGAGCGCCATTTCCTGAACCGTACTGCACTTGCGGTAAAAAACGTGATTGTAAGCGCCCTTGCTGGTTCTCCGGTACGTCGGCCGGGTGCTTCCGGTCGGGTTTGCAACCGTTCTGTCGCGTCTGGAAAGCGCTTCTTCCGCTTTTGTCGGATTGCCGAAGCGGCTACTGGCCATCAGACTGTGCGGATTCGTGAGTATTCGCTGTGGGGCTGGAGGCCCGAAGCCATGGAAAAGCCGCCACGCCGGCGCTGGAGTCCGCTCTGGTTCCTGATCGTCGCCGCCAGCTACCTGATTGCGATCCTGTTCACCGTGGCCCTGGCGGGGCTGGGATGGATCCTCTTCTCCGGCGGGCTGGACATGACGGTGGTGAAGGAGCGCCGCTACCTGCTGCTGGGCAGTGGCGGGTTGATGCTGGTGGTGTCGGCCTACATCCTGCTGATGTCGATTCCCACGAGTTTCCTCTCGACCATCCGCCGCGACGGCTCCTGATTCTGCGCCAGCGGTCGGATACTGGCGTGAGATTGCTGCGATATGCCTGACTGGATGGAAGTCTTGATCCTGCGCAGGGAGCGCTCCCGCGGGCAGGTATAAGGTTGCCGCGCGACTCGCAGCGTCAGACTGCCAGCGCCTCAGGAGCCCGTGTCATGCCCGAATCGATGAGTTTCAACCGCGCGCTGGTGGAGAAGTACGACCGTCCCGGCCCGCGCTATACCTCCTATCCCACCGCGCCGCAGTTCCATGGCGCCTTCGCCGCCGACGACTACCGGGCGGCCGCCCAGCGCAGCAACCAGCGCGGCAACGAGGGGGCGGCCAAGCCGCTCTCGGTGTACATCCACATCCCGTTCTGCAAGAGCCTCTGCTACTACTGCGCCTGCAACAAGATCATCACCCAGAAGACCCACCGCGCCGTGGAGTACCTGGAGTACCTCAAGCGCGAGATCGCCCTGCAGGCGGCGCTGTTCGACGGGTCGCGCAAGCTCACCCAGCTGCATCTGGGCGGCGGTACGCCGACCTACCTGACCAGCGAGCAGCTGGGCGAGGTAATGGACAGCCTGCGCGAGCATTTCAACCTCGACGAGAGCGATGCCCACGAGTTCTCCATCGAAGTCGACCCGCGCACCATCAGCCGCGAACGCATCGCCGAGCTGCGCGCCCAGGGCTTCAACCGCCTGAGTTTCGGTGTGCAGGATTTCGACGAGCAGGTGCAGCAGGCGGTCAACCGCGTACAGAGCGAGCAGCAGGTCTTCGACCTGGTACAGGCGGCCCGCGAGGCGCGTTTCAAGTCGGTGTCGGTGGACCTGATCTACGGCCTGCCGCTGCAAACGATGGAGAGTTTCGACACCACGCTGAGCAAGATCATCGCCCTGCGCCCGGACCGCATCGCCGCCTACAGCTATGCCCATCTCCCGGAGCGGGTGCGCGCGCAACGGCTGATCCGCCGCGAGGACATGCCGCCACCCGAGCGCAAGCTGGAGTTGCTTGAACTGACCATCCAGCGGCTGACCGAGGCGGGCTACGTCTATATCGGCATGGACCACTTTGCCCTGCCGGACGACGAGCTCACGGTCGCACGCAACAACGGCACCCTGCAGCGCAACTTCCAGGGTTACTCGACCCACGCCGACTGTGACCTGATCGCCCTGGGTGTCTCGTCCATCAGCAAGGTCGGCGATACCTACGGGCAGAACGTGAAGGAGCTGTCGCAGTATTACGCGCGGCTCGACCAGGGCCTGCTGCCGGTGCACAAGGGCTACCGCCTGACTGACGACGACTGCCTGCGCCGCGAGGTGATCAGCGCGCTGATGTGCCACGGCAGGGTGGATTACGCGCCGCTGGAGGAGAGCCATGGCATTCGTTTTGACGAGTACTTCGAAGGGGCGTTGCGGCAGTTGCAGGAGCAGGTTGGCGACGGCCTGGTCGAACTGCACGACGATGCGCTGGTGCTGCTGCCCCAGGGGCAACTGATGATGCGCAGCGTGGCCATGGCCTTCGATGCCTACCTGGGCGGTGGGCAGCAGGCGCGCTTCTCGCGCACCATCTGACTCATCCGCCCGCTCGCTGCAGCTGTTCCGCCAGGCGGCGGAACAGTGGGCGTGACGGGAAGCTAGGGCTGAGCGCCGGCTGCTGCATCCTTCTTGTAGGTGAGCTGGACCAGGTCCATCGGGACGTCGTAGTACCAGATCATCTGCACCGAATCGCCGGAGGTGCGGAGCAGGGCGATGCGATCTCCCTGGGGGACCACCTGCAGCCTCGGAGGCCGGGAGTTCCCGGTGTCATAGAGTCGGTTGTAGCCCGGTAGGCGGTCGGCGAGCCGGCGGGTATTGAGCGGGGTGCCGTCGCCCGCCAGGAACAGCAGGCCTCCCTCGGAAGTCCAGGCTGCGAATCGGTCAGCCTGCTCGTCGTAAGCGAGGGCATTGATGTCTATATTGTCCAGCGAGCGGAAGTCCTGCCAGCGCCCCTCGTCGACAGCGTAGCGGTACAGGTAGCCCTCGCCGCCCAGCGAAGCGAGGACCACCAGGTGGCGCTTGCTGTCGTAGGTCACGTCCGTGGGCCACGACAGGCGCGGAAAATTGTCGGGCAGCTCCAGCGGCGTCACCTTGCCGGTGGCCGGCTCCACGATCTCGAAAGCGTGGCTGGCGATCCGGTAGATACGCCCGTCCCCGGGCACCAGAATGGCGCCCTGCGAGGCCAGGGGGGCTGGTGGCGCGGTGCCGACGGGGCCTCCGAGAGACCAGGGAACCTTGGCGAAAGTCTTGTCGCTGAGCTGGAACTCCATGCTCTTCAGCGGCGCCTGGGGTTGCTCGCCCTGCAGGGTGAGATCGCTCTGCGGCGGATCCGGCTGATCGATGACGACCCGTTCGGGCAGTGAATACTGTCCGCGGAACGCGTCGACCTTTTCCACGCCGAACAGCGATTTCAAACCCTTCAGCAGGGCGACAAAGGTGCCACTGTCCTTTTCGTAGCTATAGGGAAGTTTGGTCTGGTACACCGGAGCGGTCAGTGGCGTTTCCACTCGGGGGCGATCGTAGCCCGACACGAGAATCGCCCTGACCTGCGTAGCCTCGCTGGCACTGACCTGCCACACGATCCTTTCGTAACTGGCGAGAACCAGCAGCACCGACTTGCCGGGGCGGTCGATGCTGACCTGAACTGCCGTGCCCTGACGCGCCTTGCCTTCCGCCTCGTAGCCTGAAACCACCATCACTTCGGCGCCTTCGGCCAGGCTTGCCGGCGGCCGTGCGCTGCTCATGGGGGCCGGCGGCCGCTCGTCCATGCTGGCCGCTGCAATCGCCGCAGGCGGATTGCGGATCGGCTCCGCGGGTTTCACCTCCCGCTGGCTCAGCAGCACGCGGTTCAGGCGCAGCTCCTGGAAGAGCAGGGAGCCCAGCAGCGCTGTCGAGATGGCCAGCAGGACGCACGTCGCCAGCAGTGTCCAATGCCAGACATCCAGCCGGCTGCTTGCCGCGGCAGGGTTGACGGGCGCCTGCGCCGGGGGCGAGTCGGCCAGTCGCCGGGCTGCTTCGACCTTGGCGTAGATGGCCCCGCACTGGGGGCAGGCATCGCTGGGCAGTGCATCGTTGAACTGATGCTGATGCCCGCACTTCAGGCAGGTTCGTTCCATCGCACATCCTTGTGTTCGAGGTGGGGGCCGCTAGCGTGGTGTCATCCCCTGGACGCCATGCCGGCCGGCCGGCGCACTGAGCATAGCGTGCCGGGCCGCGTCCAGTGTCTCAGTCGGCACGGGTATCCGATCTATCCAGCGCGCCGCCGGCGAATCCTCCCTTGTCGCATGAGCCGCCCCACGGATGACTCCGATCTGCCCCCCTGCGGCGCGGGGGCCGTCACGTCGGCGGTCCTAGGCGCTGTCCGCGGCGGCCTGGTAACTGCTGGGCGCCACCCCGAGGCTGCGGCGGAACATGCTGGAAAAGGCACTCGGGCTGTCGTAGCCCAGCTCCAGGGCCACGCGCGTAACCGGCGTGCCCGCGGAGAGGCGGGTGACGGCGGCGAGCAGGCAGGCCTGCTGGCGCCAGGCGCCGAAGGAGAGGCCCGTCTGCTGGCGGAACAGGCGGCTGAAGGTGCGCGTGCTGCAGTGCAGTTCGGCGGCCCAGGCGTCCGCCGTAACGCCAATGTGCGGCGCCCGCAGGAAGTCGCGGCACAGCTCGGCCAGGCGTGGGTGAGCCGGCAGCGGGGCGAACAGCGGCAGGCTCGGAGCCTGGCGCAGCTCATGCAGCAGCAGGCGCAGGAGGTCGCCATCGCGGCCATCCTCGTCGTGCAGCGCCGGCACCTCGACACTGGCCAGCAGCAGCTCGTGCAGCAGCGGCGAAACGGTCAGCGCCTGGCACAGCAGCGTGTCGCGCACCGGCACCCGCGGCTCGATGTACAGGCTGCGGGTGCTGACCCCGCGCATCAGCACCCGGTGGCGCTTGCCGGCGGGAATCCACACACCGCTGTAGGGCGGGATTACCCAGGCGCCGTCCTCGGTCTCCACCTCCATCAGGCCGCTCATGCCATAGAGGAACTGCGCGCGCCGATGGGAGTGCGGCTGGAGCAGGGTGCCAAGCGGGTAGTCGGTACCGATGGCGAGTACGGCGCGGTCGACATCGTCGACGCTGGCGAGGGGAATGTTGAGCATGGTGACGGGTTTGGCTGGGTTGCGATGATTATTCGTCAATCCGCGCAAAATGGCCAACGACGCTGCGGCTGACTGGCGCAACCTGCTCTGCATAATGGAGTTTGCCGTAGGATCAGGCGGTCATGACTTGCCAGGAGGCGACTATGGGTATCCGTGGAAACGACCGTCAGATCGACAACATCGAGTTCAACGTCAGCGATATCGGGCGCAGCAAGGCCTTCTACGGCAGCGCCTTCGGCTGGATCTTCACCGACTACGGCCCGACCTACAGCGAATTCAGCGACGGACGTCTCACCGGCGGCTTCACCAGCGGTGAGCCGGTGCGCCCCGGCGGCCCGCTGGTCATTCTCTACGCCGATGACCTGGTGCAGGCCCAGGCCCGCCTGGAGGCCGCCGGCGCCACCATCAGCCGCGCCACGTTTGCGTTCCCTGATGGCCGGCGCTTCCATTTCATCGACCCGGACGGCTACGAGCTGGCGGTCTGGTCGGCGGACTGAGCCCGGACCTGCTCGATGTAGCGTCGGGCCACTGGTGATTTCTCGAAACGCCGGTGCAGCAGCGACAACCACGAGCGAGGCTGGCAATCGGCGAGAGCGCGGTAGTTGACTCGTGGCAGCTGCACGCGGCGCACCACCGACTCGGGGACGATGGCGATGCCGCGGCCGAGCGAGACCAGCGCAATCACCGCGACCAGGCTGCCGGGCTGCTGGCCGAGGCGCGGAGAGAAGCCGCCGGCGCTGGCGACCTCCAGGGTGCCGGAGATCTGTTCGGGCAGGATGAAGGTTTCGTCGCTCAGGCGGGCGGCGCGAAGCTCCGGCAGTTCGTTGAGGCGCGAGGCGGCGGGCAGGGCGAGGACGAAGCTTTCCTCCAGCAGCGCGACGGATTCCAGCTCCTCTGGCAGGTTCATCGGCGAGCGCACGTAGGCGAGGTCGAGGGCCCCGTCGTGCAGTTGCGCAGGCAATTGCGCCATGGGCGCTTCGCTGATGTCGAGATCCACGCCCGGCGAGGTACGGGTGAACTGCTCGACATGCCGCTGCAGTACGCCGGAATAGGCCGCCGAGGCCACGTAGCCCACGCGCAGATGCCCGGTTTCACCCCGGCCGGCGCGCTGCGCGCCGCGTTGCGCCGCATCGAACTGGAGCACCGCCAGTTCGGCTTCACCCAGCAGCGCCTCGCCCGCAGCGGTCAGGCGCACCTCGCGTTGGCTGCGCTGGAACAGCAGCACGCCCAGTTCCTTCTCCATGTCCTGGATCTGTCGGCTGAGGGTTGGCGGGGCGATGCCCAGCTGTTCGGCCGCACGGGTGAAGTGGCCGTGGCGGGCGACACTGAGGAAGTAGCGGAAATGGCGGATTTCCATGTTCGTTAGTCGCAGGCTAATGACGAAGGCCGCCATGGCTAACAAGCCCGGCGCGCGTGGGCGTTACCGTGGGGCAACACTACAAGGCCGCAAGCGTCAGAGCAAAGAACGGCTGCGCGGCCGCCGCCGGAAGCCTTGCCATGTCTGAACGTCCCTCCGCTCGCTTCACCCTGCTGACCGCCTCGGCAGTGTGCTCGCTGATCATCCTCGACACCAACATCGTTGCCGTCTCGCTGCCCAGTATCGCCCGCGACCTGTCGGGTTCTTTTGCCGACATCGAGTGGGTGGTCAGCGCCTACCTGCTGGCCTTCGCCGCCTGCCTGCTGCCGGCCGGCAGCCTGGCCGACCGCTTCGGTCGGCGGCGCATGCTGCTGCTCGGGCTGGTGCTGTTCGGCGCGGCCTCGCTGGCCTGCGGGGCCGCGCCGAGCCTGCTGCTCCTGGACATTGCCCGTGCCGCCAAGGGCGTTGGCGCGGCCCTGTTGCTGACGTCGGCGCTGGCCGCCATCGGCCACCGCTTCCACGAGCCCGAAGAGCGCCTGCGGGCCTGGGCCTTCTGGGGTGCGTGCATGGGCGCCACCATCACCTTTGCGCCGCTGCTGGGCGGGGTGATCTCCGCCACCCTGGGCTGGCGCTGGATCTTCTACCTGAACCTGCCGCTGGTAGCGCTGCTCGGGGGCATGGCGCTGCGCAGCATCGAGGAATCCAGCGACAGCGCCGCCGCGCGCCTCGACCCGCTCGGTAGCCTGACCTTTGCCGGTGGCCTGGGTTACCTGATCTGGGCGTTGATCGACGCCAATCGCGTCGGTTGGGACAGCCCGCCGACCCTCGCGCGCCTGCTGCTCAGCGCCGGCCTGCTGGGCCTGTTCGTGATGGTGGAGCGCAGCCAGGCGCGGCCGATGATCGATCTGCGGCTGATGCGCAGCGGGCGCTTCATCGGCGCCTTGCTCGGCATGTTCGCCTACGCCGCCTGCGCCCAGGTGATGATGACGCTGCTGCCGCTGTACCTGCAGAACGGCCTGCAGTTCTCCGCTGTCGCGGCCGGTGCCGGGATGCTGCCCTTCGCCGTCGCCATGCTGCTGACCCCGCGCCTGGGCATGCGCCTGAACAGCCGCTTCAGTCCGGCGCAGGTCTTCGCCCTGGGCCTGCTGCTGGTCGGCGCGGGCAACCTGCTTTGCGCACTGGCGGCCGGGCAGGGGGAGTACTTGCCGTTCGCCCTGGCCAGCCTGGTGCTGGGGGCCGGCGCCGGGCTGCTCAACGGCGATACGCAGAAGAACATCATGGCCTGCGTGCCCCGTGAGCGCACCGGCATGGCCTCGGGCCTGAGCACCACGACGCGCTTCGCCGCCATCGTGCTGGCCATCGGCATTCTCGGTGGCGTGCTGTCCGCACGCAGCGCCCAACTGCTGCGAGATGTACTGGAAACGGCGGCGCCCGCGCAACTGGACAAGGCCGCCGAGATGGCGACCCGTGCAGCGGCTGGCGACTTCAGCGCCGCGCTTTCGGTGGTTGACCCGGCACTGCGCGACGCGTTGGCACCTGCTGTGCGCCAGGCCTTCATCGGCGGGTTCGAGAGTGTGCTGCTGGTGACAGGTATAGCGGCGCTGGTGTTTGCCGTGATGGTTGGCACGTTGCTCGGTCGGCCGATGCCGGTCCACGAGCCGGTGTCCGCTTGAAACGGCCGTTTGTCCGCTGGCGGGCAGGAGGGCGGTGGTTGCCGGAACTGTGGTTCGCCCGGCCGGGTCAGGAATCAGGGAGAGTGCGCGTTGTGCGCCTCGTCTCCGCCACTCAGCGCAGAACGGGCCATCCGTGGCCAAGGGGAGAACCGCATGCAGCAGTCAGTCGAGCCGGAATTCATGGCACCCAGTGAATACCTGACTTCCACGGGCGTCGCCGTGTTGATGTCGCCGCGCTACATTGCCCCCGGCAAGGTGGGCGAAGTGCTGCTGTCGTTGGCGAAGGTTCCCGCTGGCGTCTCGCCGCTGGACGTGGTGGTCGGCCCGTGGGAATCCCACGAAGAGGCGTTCCAGGCGTCCCACGATGCGGCGGAGCGCTGGGTCGAGCGCCTCGACCACGACGCCTGAGGGAGCGCCGTGTACCCTGGCTGTCGCCGTCAGCGGTAGCGCTGGCGGTCGGCCTCGGTGATCGGGCGAATCACGCGCGCCGGATTGCCGGCTGCCAGCACGCCTTCGGGAATGTCGCGCACCACCACGGCGCCAGCGCCGATCACGCTGTTCGCGCCGATGCTCACGCCGGGCAGGATGTTCACCCCCGCGCCGATCCACACGTTGTCGCCAATGCTCACCGGGTGCGCGTACTCCAGGCCCTGGTTGCGCCGCTCGGCGTCCAGCGGGTGGCCGGCGGTGTAGATGCCGACGTTGGGCGCGATGAACACGTCATTGCCGATGCTGACCTTCGCGCCATCGAGGATCACCAGGTTGACGTTGGCGCAGAAGCGCGCGCCGATCTCGATGTTGAAGCCGTAGTCGCAGTGCAACGGACCTTCGATGACGAAGCCTTCGCCAATGCTGCCAAACAGCCCTGTGAGAATCGCCTCGCGACGCTCGCGGTCATCCGGGTGGCTGTGGTTGAAGTCGAAGAGTTTCGCCTTGGCCTCGGCACGCTGGCGTAGCACCTGCGGGTCGTGATTGGCGTCGTAGAGCAGCCCGGCGGCAGCTTTTTCCAGCTCGTTCATCAAGGTTGATTCCTGGCGGCTTTGAAGGCGTTCGACGTCCTGGCGAACGCAGCGGTTCCCTTTGCGGAAAATGGCAGGCGCGGCTCTGCGTCGAGCAGTCGAAGGGCGTGTCCAGATTTGGTAGTGAATACTACAGAAAATAGATATTGAAAGTTTCTGGAGCGCATTATACAAATTAGCCACAACAAGAGGCGCACCCATGCTCACACTCAAAGACCGCCTGAACACCCCGGAAGTCGAACTCACCAAGGCCGAGCGCAAAGTCCTGCGCGCCTTGCTCGACGACTACCCGCGCAGCGGCCTCGGACCGATGTCGCGCCTCGCGCGCCAGGCCGGCGTCAGCGATCCGAGCATCCTGCGGCTGGTGAAGAAGCTCGGCTTCAGTGGCTACAGCGACTTCCAGAATGCCCTGATGGCCGAGGTGGATGACCGCCTGCGTTCACCGCGCACCCTGCTCGCCGGGCGCCGCGAAGGCATGAGCCGCGACGACGTCTGGTCCAATTACCTGAGCGATGCCGGCGAAGGCATCCAGCGCACCCTGGCCCTGACCCAGGCCGACGACGTGCGCCTGCTCGCTGACTGGCTGCTCGATCCCAAGCTGCGCGTCTTCTGCCACGGCGGGCGCTTCAGCCGCTTCGTCGCCGGCTACCTGGTGGCGCACCTGCGCATGCTGCGCAGCGGCTGCCTGCTGCTGGACGACGGCGCCGCGCTGCCCGACCAGTTGGGCGACATCGACCGCCAGGCGCTGGTGGTGGTGTTCGACTACCGCCGCTACCAGGCCCAGGCGCTGGGCGTGACCCGTGCGGCCAAGGCCCGCGGCGCACGGGTGGTGCTGTTCACCGACATCTACGACTCGCCGTTGCGCGAGTTCGCCGACCTGATCATCAGCGCCCCGGTGGAGTCCCCGTCGCCCTTCGACACCCTGGTGCCGACCATGGCCCAGGTCGAAGCGCTGATCGCCAGCCTGGTAGCGCGCATGGACGGCCAGCTCGACGAACGCCTGGAAGGCATCGACCACCTGAGGGCTGCCTTCGGCAGCCACATCCTTGAGGAATGACCGTGTTCAGCTTGCCCCACCACTCGCCCCGTGACTTGCCGTTCACCCCCGGCCAGACCGCCATCCTGTTCGTCGACATGCAGAACGCCTGGGTCATTCCCGGCCGCGATGCCCATGTCGATCCGCAGACGCACCGCTACTTCTACGACCGCGTCGAGGCGAGCGTGATACCCAACCAGCAGCGCCTGCTGGCGGCCATGCGCGAGGTCGACGGGGAAGTGCTGCACACCATCATCGAAAGCCTCACCGCCGATGGCCGCGACCGTTCGCTGGACCACAAGCTCTCCGACATGCACCTGCCCAAGGGCAGCCCGGATGCCCAGGTGATCGATGCTCTGGCGCCGCGGGAAAACGAGATCGTCCTGCCGAAGACATCCTCGGGCGTCTTCAACTCCACCGCCATCGACTACGTGCTGCGCAACCTCAATACCCGCCACCTGATCATCTGCGGCGTGGTCACCGACCAGTGCGTGGACATGGCCGTGCGCGACGCCGCCGACCGTGGCTACCTCGTCACCCTGGTGGAAGACGCCTGCGCCACCCACACCGCCGAACGCCACCAGGCCTGCCTGGAAGCGATCAAGGGTTACTGCTGGATCGCCGACACCGACAGCGTGCTGGCCCGCATCGCCGCGCTGGCCTGAGGCCGGGAGAACGTCATGAGTCAGAACAATAACAATCCCGCTCCGATGCGCCTGACCAGCTTCGTCACCACCGACCTCTGCGGCATCACCCGCGGCCGCTCGCTTCCCGAATCGGAAGTCGCCGAGCAACTGGCCACCGGCTGTGGCTGGGTGCCCGCCAACAGCGCGCTGACGCCGCAGGACATCATTGCCGACGACAACCCCTGGGGCAGCCACGGCGACCTGCGCCTGCTGCCCGACCCGAGCAGCCGGGTGCGCCTGGAAAACGGCCCCGATTCCCAGGCCGCGCCGCTGGATTACCTGCACGGCGACCTGGTGACGACTACCGGCGCGCCGTGGCCGGTCTGCCCGCGTACGCTGCTGCGCGACGAGATCGCCCGCTACCGCGAACTGGGCCTGCAGGTCACCGCCGCCTTCGAACACGAATTCAACCTGCTCGGCCTGCCGGACCAGCATGCCGCCGCCTTCTCCCTGGAGGCGCAGCGGCAGACCGGCAACTTCGGCGGTTGGCTGATGAGCGCGCTGGAGCAGATCGGCGCCGAGCCGGAAATGTTCCTGCCCGAGTACGGCCGCAACCAGTACGAGGTCACCTGCCGGCCGACCCAGGGCGTTGCTGCTGCGGACCGCGCGGTGAACGTCCGCGAAGTCACCCGCGAGATCGCCCGCCAGTTCGGCTGGCGCAGCAGCTTCACGCCGCTGCTGGCGCCCGGCGCCGTGACCAACGGTGTGCACCTGCACCTGAGCCTGCAACGCCTGGATGGCACTCCGGTGTTCTACGACGAGGCCGCGCCGACCAACCTGTCCACGCTCGCCGAACACTGGGCCGCCGGCGTGCTGCGCCACCTGCCGGCACTGTGCGCGCTGACCGCGCCGACGGCGGTGTCCTACCTTCGGCTGAAACCGCACCACTGGAGCGCCGCCTACGCCTGCCTGGGCCTGCGCAACCGCGAAGCGGCGCTGCGCATCTGCCCGGTGGTGGAGATTGGCGGCAAGTCCAAGGCGCGCCAGTTCAACCTGGAATTCCGCCCCATGGACGCCACCGCCAGCCCGCACCTGGCCATGGCCGCGGTGCTGATCGCCGGGCGCCTGGGCCTGCAGCAGGAACTGCCGCTGTCGGCGGTCACCGATGTCGACCCGCACAGCCTCAGCGATGCGCAGCGCGAGGAGCTGGGCATCAAGTCCCTGCCCGGTTCGCTGGAGGAGGCCCAGCGCCTGCTGCTGGCCGATAGCGAACTCTGCGCCCAGCTGCCGCCGGCCCTGCTGCAGACCTATGTCGCCGTGAAGCGCCAGGAACTGGCCCTGACCCGCGAACTCAGCGAAGAACAACTCTGTGAATCCTATGCAAAGTTCTACTGAATCCGGCCTTTACCGGCGTCCGCCGTTCGAGATCGTCAACCCGCAGGGCAAGAGCCCGGTGCTGCTGGTCTGCGAACACGCCAGCCGCTACATCCCCGAGGAGCTGGCGCAACTGGGCCTGGACGACACGGCGGCCGCCGAGCACATCGCCTGGGACATCGGCGCGCTGGACCTGGCCCGCGAGCTGTCGGCGCGCCTGGACGCCACGCTGCTGGTGGCCAACTACTCGCGCCTGCTGATCGACCTCAACCGGCCGCTGTCCGCTCCGGATGCGATTCCCGAGCACAGCGAGATCTACCCGATTCCCGGCAACTGCAACCTGAGCGCAGCGGCCCGGCAGGAGAGGGTGGCGCGCCTGTTCGAGCCGTTCCACCAGCAACTGACCGCGCTGCTCGACGAGCGCCTGGCCGCTGGCCGGCCGACTCGTCTGGTGGGCGTGCACAGCTTCACCCCGAGCTATCGCGGCGAGCCTCGCCCGTGGGTCGCCGGGGTGCTCTACGCCAAGGCCGAAGACTATGCCCGGCGCATGGTGGCGGGGCTGCGGGCGAGCGGCGAAGAGATCGGCGCCAACCAACCCTATGTGATCGACCCGCTGGAGGACATGACCGTCCCGGTACATGGCGACGAGCGCGGAGTGGATGCCGTGCTGATCGAAATCCGCAATGACGGACTGCGGACCCCGCAAGGGGTGGAAGCCTGGGCAGTACGCCTGGCTCCCTGGCTCTGAGAGCCTGTTTACGACCTGCTGCGCGTCGGCCGCAGGGCGTTGAAAGGCGCCCTCAGATGCTCATTTACGGCTCGTAAACTCCGCTCTTCGGGCGCTTTTCGCCTACTACGGCTCTAGCTCGCGAGGTCGTAAGCAGGCTCTGAGGACCCCAACCCGGCTGGCCCCGTTCGACTGGCCGGGCAGGTTCTGAAAACAACAACAATTCAGCGCATGAGCGCCGAACCCTTACAGCTGCCGTTCCCAGAGGAAGTGCCCCGTGGCTATCGAACAGTTCGGATACAAGCAACAACTCCGTCGCAGCCTGACGCTCGGCGACCTGGTGATCTACGGGATGATCTTCATGATCCCGATCGCGCCCTTCGGCGTGTACGGCTGGGTCCACGCGGACGCCCACGGCATGGTGCCGATGGCCTACCTGGTGGGCATGGTGGCGATGCTCTTCACCGCGCTGAGCTATGGCGCGATGTCCCGCGCCTTTCCCATTGCCGGCTCGGTGTACTCCTACGCCCAGCGCGGCATCCACCCCAACGTCGGCTTCATCGCCGGCTGGGTCCTGCTGCTGGACTACCTGCTGATCCCGCCGTTGCTCTACGTGTTCAGCGCGCTGGCGCTGAACCACCTGTTCCCGGCGATTCCCAAGCTTGCGTTCATGCTGATCTTCCTGGTGTCCGCCACACTCATCAACCTGCGCGGCATCACCCTGGCTGCGCGCTTCAACCTGCTGTTCCTGATCGCCGAACTGGTGGTCCTGGCGATCTTCCTGGTCGTTGGTTACCAGGCGCTGCAGGGTGGCATGGGCAATGGCCGGCTGACGCTTGAGCCGCTGCTGCAACCGGAGCATTTCAACCTCGGCCTGGTGATGAAGGCGGTGTCCATCGCGGTGCTGTCGTTCCTCGGTTTCGACGCGATTTCCACTCTCGCCGAAGAGGTCAAGGGCGACCCGGCCAAGCAGATCGGCCGCGCCTCGCTGATCGCGCTGTTCGTCATGGGCGCCATCTTCATCGTACAGACCTGGCTGGCCACCGACCTTGCCGCCGGCATGACCTTCAAGTCGGCGGACACCGCCTTCTACGAGATCGCCGAAGCGGCCGGCGGCAGCTGGCTGTCCACGCTGACCGCAGTGGCCACTGCGCTGGCCTGGGGCGTGACCGTCTCCATCACTTCGCAGGCTGCGGTTTCCCGTCTGCTGTACTCCATGGCCCGCGACGGCAAGCTGCCGCGCGTGCTGGCCAAGGTGCATCCGAAGTACCAGACCCCGCACATCAGCCTGTACCTGGTGGGTGTGTTGTCGCTGGGCATCGGCATCTACTTCCTCGACTCGCCGGACGTGCTCACCTCGCTGGTCAACTTCGGCGCGCTGACCGGCTTCTGCCTGCTGCACATCGCGGTGATCAACCACTACTTCATCCGCCAGAAGAGCGGCCGGGTGCTGCGCCACCTGGTGTTCCCGCTGGTGGGGCTGGTGATCATCGCCTACGTGCTGTTCAGCATGAGCCGTGAAGCGCAGGAGCTGGGGGTGGGCTGGATCGCCATCGGCCTGGTGTACCTCGCGGTGCTCAGCCGACGTGGCAACGGCAGCGAGCTGGCGCGGGAAATCTGACCGGGTGCGCCGTGCTGTCGCAGACGGCACGGCGCACTTTGACAGACGGCGGGGCGTGCCCCATAAAGATCCGGGTCGGTGGCGGACAGTGTTTCCACCGACTGCTTTCGCCGGGGCAGGGAAGCCGGCACGACTGACGAATCATCGCGAAGCATCATGAGCAGGAAAGATCAGGACAGCCCCTTCACCCTGGACCGCATCGACGAGGAGATCATCCGCATCCTCCGTCACCAGGGTCGCATCACCTACGGCAAGCTGTCCGCCCTCGTGCACCTCACCCCGCGCCCCTGCCAGGAGCGCGTCCGCAAGCTGGAGCGACACGGCATCATCCGTGGCTACGGCGCGGTCATCGACGAGCAGAAGATTTCCGCCGGGCTCTCGCTGCTGGTACTGGTCGCACTGTCGAACCAGAGCGGCCGCAGCGCCCAGAAGGCCTTCGAGGCCCGCGTCATCGCCTGCCCGGAAGTGCTGCACTGCCAGCTGATCAGCGGGACCTTCGACTACAGCGTGCGCATGCGCTGCCGGGACATGGAGCACTACCGCGCGCTGACCGAAACCTGGCTGAACGACGAGAGCCTGCACATCGACAAGCTGGTTGCCCATCCCGAGCTGACGACCATCAAGGAATCCGCCAGCTAGCCTTTTGACGCCTCATTCGGCGGCGCCAGTTCCTTGGGTTTCCCGCCTGCAATATCGGCCTGTCGAGGGCTGCTATAAGCACAGCCGAATCGGCTGTTGCCGCTCGCCAATACAGCCGGATCGGCCGGCGCGGGCCCGTATTACAGCCGGGATTTCACCACGGCGAGTGGGAAAATCGTCTTGCCCCTCTCTGACGTGCAGACCTGTTCCAGGGCCTCTGCGACCTTGTTGTGCCCGCTGTTCGAGACACGGCGGAGGCGGGCTGCAGTCCAATCAGAAGACGCCAATCACAACAATCGGAGGTCCCACCATGACCCGCTTCGTCGACGTCCCCACGATGTCCCAACTGGTCCAGCAGATCGGTGTCGCCCGCTTCATCGGCGAACTCGCCGACACCATCGCTCAGGACTTCGTGCGCTGGGAGTCCTTCGACAAATCCGCCCGCGTCGCCAACCATTCCGAGACCGGTGTCATCGAACTGATGCCGGTGTCCGACACCGCCCGCTATGCCTTCAAGTACGTCAACGGCCACCCGCAGAACACCCAGCGCGGGCTGTTCACCGTCATGGCCTTCGGCGTGCTGGCCGACGTCGAGACGGGCTATCCGGTGCTGCTCTCCGAACTCACCGTGGCCACCGCGCTGCGCACCTGCGCTACCTCGCTGATGGCTGCCCGCGCACTGGCGCGTCCGGACTCGCGACGCATGGCGCTGATCGGCAACGGCGCGCAGAGCGAGTTCCAGGCGCTGGCCTTCCATCACCACCTGGGCATCGAGGAAATCGCCGTCTACGACATCGATCCGCAGGCCACTGAAAAACTGATCCGCAACCTCTCGGAATTCCCCAACCTGAAGATCATCCGCGCCGGTTCCACCGCCGAAGCGGTGCGCGGCGCCGACATCGTCACCACGGTAACCGCCGACAAGGCCTACGCGACCATCCTCACTCCGGAAGTGATCGAGCCGGGCATGCACATCAACGGCGTGGGTGGTGACTGCCCGGGCAAGACCGAGCTGCATGCCGACGTCCTGCGCGCCGGCAAGGTGTTCGTCGAGTACGAGCCGCAATCGCGCGTCGAGGGCGAGATCCAGCAGATGCCGGCGGACTTCCCGGTAACCGATCTGTGGCGGGTACTGGCCGGCCAGGTCGGCGGGCGTGACAGCGCCGAGCAGGTGACCATCTTCGACTCGGTCGGCTTCGCGCTCGAAGACTACTCGGCACTGCGCTACGTGAACGAACAGGCCAGCCGCCTGGACCTCGGCGAGCGCATCGACCTGGTGCCGTGGAGCGAAGACGAGGACAACGATCCCAAGGACCTGTTCCGCTACACCCGCTCCGGCAAGGCGCGCAAAGGGCTGCGCCGCATCGCCTGACGCTCAGCGCGCTTCTTCGGGAATCGCCAGCGGCGGGCGGCTGAGGTCGCTGGCGCTCTGCGTGGTGGCGGCGACACGGGCCTTGAGCCATTGGCTGAAGGCCTTCACCACCGGGCGCTCGGCCTTCACCGGGTCGGTCACCAGGAAATAGCCGCGGCTGGACTGGATGGTGATGTCGAACGGGCGCACCAGCAGGCCGCGCGCCAGGGCATCGCCACTGAGCAGGTTGTCGCCGATGGCCACGCCCTGGGCGGCAATGCAGGCGGCGATGGTGCAGGGCGCGTCGGCGAACAGCACGCCGGAGCGGTGGTCGATGGCACTCGCGCCCACGGCGCCCAGCCACAGGCGCCAATCGGCGAAATCGTTCATGTGCAGCAGCGTGTAGTGGGCCAGGTCCGCCGGCTGCGTCAGGCCGCCGCGCGAGTGGATCAGGCGCGGGCTGCACACCGGGAAGAAGTGCAGGGCCACCAGTTGCTCCACCGTCTGGTTCGGCCAGTCGCCGCTGCCGTAGGCGATGAACAGGTCGGCATCGCTGGCGCTGGTGTCCTGCGGCACGCGCGGCGTCACCACGTGCAACTGCACCTGCGGGTATTGCGCGAGGAAATCCCCCAGGTGCTGGCATAACCAGTAGGTGGCGAAGCCGGGGTTGCAACTCACGCACAGCGGCCCGCTGACCTGCTGCTCGTCGAAGCTGCTGCCGGCCAGCTGCACCTCCGCGAGGATGCGCTGCACGTCGCGCGCATACCTCTCGCCCCGATAGGTCAGGCGGATGCCGCGCCCGGTGCGCTCGGTCAGGGCGAAGCCCAGGCGTTCCTCCAGCGTGGCGATGCGGTGGCTGACCGCGCTGCGGGTGAGGTTCAGCTCCGTGGCGGCGGCGGACACGCTGCCCAGCCGGGCCACGGCATCCAGCGCGCGCAGGGCGGTCATCGAAGGAAAGTGCATGGGCGGTCCAATTCTCGACTGGTGAAACTAACCGGACATGGGGTGGCGAAATCCTGCGCTTGTTGTGAATTCCGCTTCACCAATACTAGGCCACACGACAACAACAACAGGCAATGATGAGGAAGCCGCCATGTCGAAATTCAAGGCCTACGTCCAGCAGTGGATCGACGAGCACCGCCAGCAGCTGTCCGACTGGCACCAGGTGATCTGGCATTTCGCCGAGCCGGCCTTCCGCGAGTACAAGTCCTGCGCCTGGTACGTGGAATTGCTGCGCCGCGAAGGCTTCACGGTGGAAGAGGGCAGTGGCGGCATGCCCACCGCCTTCGTCGCCACCTTCAGCAACGGCGAAGGGCCCATCCTCGCCACCTATGCCGAATACGACGCGGTGCCGGGCAACTGCCAGGCGGCGGCGACCAAACCAATGCCGCGCGAGGGCCTGTCGAAATACGCGCCCGGCCATACCGACCCGCATTCCGCGCTGGGCATCAGCGCCCTGGGCGGCGTGCTGGCGGCCAAGGCGGCGATGCTGGAATTCGGCATCGCCGGCACCATCAGGTTCTTCGGCGAGCCGGCGGAAAAGCTGCGCGCCTCCAAGCCCGTGCACGCCGCCAAGGGCTACTACGACGACCTCGACGCCGCCGTCAGCTTCCACCCCACCTACATGCTGCCGCTGAACAACACCACCACCTGGGACACGCACTGCGGCATCGCTTACTCGTACATCTACACCTTCACCTGCGAAGACCCGCAGAACTGGATTGCCGCCGACCGCTACAGCCCGATCCCGCAGAACCACCTCGCGGCTCGCGCGCCGGGCGCCAACGATGCGCTGGTGCACTTCTACACGCTGAACGAAAGCCTGCGCCGCTCGACGCTGCCGTTTACCGGGCTGTGGAGCTTCAACGAGGCCATCCTCACCGCCGGCCAGGCCACCGCCGACAACCTGCCGCCGCACATCTCGCAGATCCAGTACCTGCTGCGTTGCGACTCCATCGAGCAGGCCGAGACCATCTCCACGGTGATGGACAACAACGCCGCCGCCGCGGCCATGGCCACCGGCTGCCAGTGGAAGAAGACCTGGGTCTGCAAGTCCCGTGGCGGGTTGGCCAACCACGCACTGGCGCAGGCTTGCTACGACAACCTCGCCGCCATCGGCGCGCCGACCTGGGGCGAAAAGGCCATCGCCGTGGCGCGGGAAATCCAGGCGAACCTCGGCCTCGACCCCATGGACGAGCCCTTCCTGCCGGCCACCCAGGCGCTGATCGAGCCGCAGGAATGCGAGCGGCAGATGCGCCTGCAGATGCCGGCGTGGCAGAAGTACCTGACCTCCGACGATTACCCCGAATACACCTGGCACTGCCCGACCGTGCGCCTCTACGTGGCCCGGCCGATGCTCAGCGCACCCGTGGGCTTCACCTATCCGGACTGGGTATCCAACGCCCTGGGCGGCATCCGCGAGACCATCGACCCGATGATCGACGTGGCGTCGAAGACCATCGGCAGCACACTGATCGAGCTGTTCACCGATGCCGATCTGCTGGCCGAGGCGACCCGCGAGTTCAACCAGCGTACCGGCGGCGGCATCGGTGGCGAGCAGTGGCAGGCGCCGTTGCTGCCGAAGGACTTCAAGGTCCCGCACCGCTTCCGCTGGCCGGAATACATCCGCACGGTGCGCGGCGAGGAGTGGTGGATTCCGGCGCGGGAGGACGAGTGATCCATGGTTTCCCCTGCTTCGTCGTGATTGGGTCGCAGCCGTGGCGCAACGGCGTTGTACCGACCCAATCCGTGCCTGGGCCTTTCCCTCACCCCAGCCCTCTCCCAGTGGGAGAGGGCTGAGCCGAGCGCGAAGCAATGGGGCAGGGGGGCAGGTTTGCGAATGGCGCCTACAAGGCGCGCTTGAACCAGCGCACCAGTGCTGCGCCGATCTCCACGGTGCGCGAGCGTGAAGGGCAACCCGGCGTCGAGATCAATTGCGGCAGGAGGAAGCCAACCTCGGCTTCATTCGGACCGCAGAGCACCGGGGCCGGTGCTTCGACGAACTCTTCGTCCCAGCGCGGGAAGCGTTGGCTTGCGCTGTCGTATGCATGCCGTGCGTTCATGGTCGAATCCCTCCCTAAAGGTCCAGCACCAGCGGTTGCACGCCGCTCTCGTCCTGCGCCGGGATGGCGCAGCAGATCAGTACGCTGCCGGCTTCGGGCAGCTCCGCCGGCGGGTTGGGGTAGTGCACCAGGCCGCTGACGACCTTGGTCCGGCAGGTGCCGCAGGAGCCGCCGCGGCAGCTGAAGTCGGGTGACAAACCGCGAGCTTCGGCCAGCTCCAGCAGCGTGCCGCTCTCGGGTTTCCAGCGTGCTTCCTTGGCCGAGCCGGCGAAGTACACGGGCACTGGCTCGGTAGCGGCGGGCGGCTGCACCAGCGCCGGCGCCAGACCGTCGCCCTGGCGCTTGAGCGTCGATGGGCCGAAGGTTTCGGCGTGGATGCGTGCGTCGGCAATATTCAGTCCGCGCAGGCCGTCGTAGATCGCCTGGGTGAATTCGCCGGGGCCGCAGACATAGAAGTCGTAATCGTCCAGTGGCAGCCGGGCCTTGATCGCCGCGATGTCCAGCCGGCCGGTCTGCTCGAAATCGCGTCCGGGCAGTGCTTCCGGCTCAGGACGACTGAGCGCGCGATGGACCTGCAACTGCTGGGCGCGTTGGCGGAGCTCGGTGATTTCACGCTGGAACGGCAATTGGCGCAGGCTGCGCGCGGACTGGAACAGATGAATGCTCCGGGTCGACGCGGCCACCGATTCGCGCAGCATCGACAGCAGTGGGGTGATGCCCACACCCGCGCCGACCAGCACGACCGGCCGCGCGGTGTCGTTTTTCAGCGTGAAACTGCCCATGGGCGCGCGGACCTGCAGGCTATCGCCCACCTGCAGTTGTTCGTGCAGGTGGCGGGACGCCGGGCCCTGGGCCTTCACGCTGATGCGCAGCTCGCCGTCCGACGGCGCGCTGGACAGGCTGTAGGTGCGGATCAGTGCCTGCTCGCCGATTGCCAGGCGTACGGGCAGATGCTGGCCTGGCGCGAAACTCACGGCGGTGCCGGCCGGCGGTTGCAGGTAGAAGGAGCGGATGTCCTCGCTCTCCTGCTCCACGCGCAGCACCTGCCAGTCCTGCCATTGCTGGCGCTGCTCGCGTTCCTGCAGTTTGGCGTCGGCCTCGGCCCAGGTGCCGGTCATCAGGCTGGTGGGCGAGTATTCGCGCAAGCTCCAGCGCAGCGCCAGGGCGCTGCGGCGCAGGACAGCGTGCTGCACATCCAGGGTCCACAGGCGTTCGGCGCCTTCGAAGGCGGCGAGCAACGGGCTGTCGAAAAGAATCTCGGTGCAGCCATGGACTTGCAGTACGTCGCCGCTGGCGAAGTCCACGAACAGCAGCCCCGCTTGCGGATTGGCCTGCAGGTTGCCCAGGGTGTTGAAGTGCAGGTTGCCGGCATAATCGGGGATGACCAGGCGATTGCCGTCGACCTTGACGAAGCCGGGACGCCCACCACGGTGGGAGACGTCCACCGAGCGCTCGCCATCCTCGTGCTGCACGTAGCTGGCGACGAAGAAGGTGTCGGCGTCGCGGATGATTGCCGCCAATTCCTCGTTCAGCGTGGCGAAGTCCTCGCGCGGGGCACGCTGGTTGTAGCGCTGCTCGTCGCGGCTCCACTCGCGTTTCTGGATGTACTGCGGGCAGTTGCCGAAAGAGTGCTCCACGGCCACGGTCAGCAGTCCACCCTCGGCTTCGCGGAGGACGCCATTCATGCGGTTGCGCCGCCGGGTGTGCAGCTCGATGCCCAGCAGGCCGATCGCCTTCCCGGCCTGCAGGCCGCTGGCGGCGGGGTCCTGATGGTCGGCCACGCTGTCCAGCAGCAGGCTTTTCGGGTCGGGGGAGGTTATGAAACCTTCCGCGCCTTCGAGCAGGGTCGCCCAGGGCCGGCCCTGCTGATCCACGGCGCCGACGATGATGAAGGGCAACTGGTGATAGAACTCGCGGTGCTGGTCGGGCATGTAGTCGCGGATGACCTTCTGGCCATGGACCTCCATGCGGTCGGCCACGCCGACGCGCTCCTGGATCGCCTTCTCGCCGGCGTGCCACGGGGAGGTACGGTGTTTGGGCAACTGGAACATGACGAGCACCTCGCAGTAGGCGCCGCCGGGTAGCCCGGCGGCGGGGGTTGCATCAGGCTTGCAGGCCGATGGCGGTGCGCTGCATCGGCACGAAGCCGGGCAGGGCTTCCACGCGAGCCAGCCAGGCGCGCAGGCTCGGGTACTCCTGCAGGGAGACGTTGCCCTCCGGTGCATGGGAAATGTAGGAGTAATTGGCGACGTCGGCGATGGTCGCTTCGTTGCCGGCCAGGAAAGGCTTCTTCGCCAGCTCGCCCTCCATCACCTGGAACAGGGCATGGGCGCGGGTAGCGACTTCCTCGGCGTTGAATTTTGCACCGAACACGGTGATCAGCCGTGCCGCAGCGGGACCGAAGGCGACCTGCCCGGCGGCCACCGACAACCAGCGCTGCACGCGGGCGGCGCCTTGCGGGTCTTCCGGCAGCCAGCGGCCGTTGCCGTATTTCTTCGCCAGGTAGACCAGAATGGCGTTGGAGTCGGCGACGATCACACCTTCGTCATCGATCACCGGCACCTGGCCGAAGCTGTTCAGGGCGAGGAAGTCCGGGTGCTTGTGTGCGCCCTTGGCGAGGTCGACGTCGATCAGTTCGGCGGGCAGTTGCAGCAGCGAGAGCATCAGCTCGGCGCGGTGCGCGTGGCCGGACAGCGGGTGGCGGAAGAGCTTGATGGTGTGGGACATGACGGTGACTCCGTTGGCTTGAGTGGGTAGGCAGCGCGAGTCGGTCCATGGTGGGTTGCTCGAGCTGATGGGTGAATGCTGCGCTCGATGGCCGGCGCGCAGAATCCCCAGTACGGGCAATCCAGCGTTTCAGAATGCGGAAGAATGGGGCGCAGGGTTGCCAGCGGGCGCAGCCATTCCCAAGCCTGCAGGGGGGCGCCAACAAGCTCGCTCTTACAGAGAAGCTGCGCAGGAGCGAGCTTGCTCGCGAACTGCCCTGAGCTCAGAAGAGAGATGGGGCGCTTCTGGATACGGCGTGCCTCACCCGCGCAACGCGGGATGCGCACGCAAACGCGGCACCACGAAATCGAGGAAGGTGCGCACGCGCGCCGCGGCACGACGGCCTTCGCGGTAGATCAGCTGCACCGGCAACCCTGGCGCAGCATAGTCCTGCAAGACCACCTGCAGGCGCCCATCGCTGAGGTCGGCATGGGCCTCGTGGCTCATGCAGCGGGTCAGTCCGAGGCCCAGTCCGGCGGCGCGGATTGCCGCATGGGTGGTGCTGCACGCCAGGCGCGGGGTCAGGCGCACCGAACGCGGGGCGTCCTGGTGGCGGAAGCGCCACTCGCTGACCGCACCCTGGCCGCCGGCAACGATGATGCGATGCGCCTTGAGGTCCTCCGGTGCTTGCGGTACGCCATGGCGGGCCAGGTACTCGGGCGATGCGCAGATCACCGGCCGCACCGTGCCCACCGGCAGGGCGAAGCCGGAAGAGTCGGGCAGGGCGCCAATGACCAGAGCGACGTCGATGCCATCTTCCAACAGGCGCGGCAGGTCTTCGCGGTGTCGGCTGAGCAGCCGCACCTCGGGAAAGGCGGCCAGGTAGTCCAGGGCGATGGGCGCGAAAATCCGGTCGGCCATCAGCAGCGGCAGGCAAAGGTTCAACTGCCCGGCCGGGTGCGCCTGCAGTCCGCTGAGCGAGCCTTCAGCCTCCTCGATACCTTGCAGAATCTGCCTGCAACTGGCGGCGAAGGCCTCGCCGCTGGGGCTCAGTTCGGCTCCGCGCGGACCACGCAGCAGCAGCTCGCAGTGCAGACGCGATTCCAATCCGGCTACCAGGCGCATCACCGTGGCGGGGGACAGCTGCAGCCGCCGCGCGCCCGCGGCAAGGCTACCGGAGCGCGCCACGGCGTCGAATGCCTGCATTTCCCGGAAGCGGTTCACGGCTTGGCAGCTTGCAGGTAGGGGTCGGCGCGCAGGCGCTCGGCGCAGTGACTGACGAAGCTGCGCACCTTCGCCGGTAGCCGGGCGCCATCCTGGTAGAGCAGGTGGATCGGCAGCGGCGCCGTGGAAAAGTCGGCCAGAACGATTTCCAGCTCGCCGCGCGCGGCGGCTTCGGCCGCCTGGTACGACAGAACGCGGGTGAAGCCGCCGCCCAGGCGCGCGGCATGGAGAGCCGCGTTGTTCGAACTGACCACGAAGCGCGACGGCGGGCGCAGGGTCAGCGGGCCCTCCGGGGTGATGAACTGCCAGTCGGTGAGCAGCACGCTGGTGGCGGCCATCACCACCGGCGCATCGAGCAATTCATTGGGGTGCTGCGGACGACCGTAGCGGTCGAGGAACGAGGGGGCGGCACAGATCACCGGGCGGATTTCACCGACCTTGAGCGCCGTCAGGCTGCCCTCGGGCAACTGGCCAATGCGCACGGCGACATCGATGCCCTCGTCGAGCATGTTCACCACGCGGTCCACCAGCAGTGCGTTGACCGTCACCTCGGCATGGGCCTCCAGGTAGCTGGCGATCAGCGGGATCAGGTACAGCTCGCCGAACAGTACCGGGGCGGTCACCGTGAGGTTGCCGCGCGGGCGCAAGGCGCTGCCGGAGGCCAGCTCCTCGGCATCCTCCAGTTCCTGCAGGATGCGCCGGCAGTCCTCGACATAGCGCTGGCCGGCCTCGGTCAGCCGCACGCTGCGCGTAGTGCGGGCCAGCAGCAGGGTGCCCAGGCGCTGCTCCAGCGCGGCGATGGCGCGGGTCACGCTGGGCGGCGAAAGGCCCAGTTGCCGGGCGCCGGCGGCAAGGCTGCCGGCTTCGGCCACGGCCAGCAGCACTGTCATTTCCTGAAACCTGTCCATGGATCACCGTTGTCGCCTTGAGCGGGTCGCCAGACTGTAGAGGGAAGCCGCGCGGGATTGAAGTGCCGGTGGCCTGCGGGCGACATCGGCGTGCGTGCCAGCGCCGCCTGGCTTGACCGCGCCCCGGCCGCTCCGGCACAAGCGCTGGAGGCGCCCGCAGCGAGGCGCCACCGCCTGCGAGCCTTCCCCCATGACCAGCAAGACCACAGCCACTGCGCTGGCCGCTACCAGCAACCCGCGCCTGGGTATCGGCCTGTGCCTGCTGTCGATGCTCATCTTTGCCTGTCAGGACGGCATCACCAAGGTGCTCGTCCGCCACCTGCCGGTGAGCGAGCTGGTGATGGTGCGTTACTGGGTTTTCGTGCTGTTCGCGCTCATCGTCTGCCGTTCGCAGGGCGGCGTGCGCCAGGCTGCCCGCAGCGCCAGCCCCTGGCAGCAGGTGGTGCGCGCGTTGCTGGGGGTGGGTGAGATCGCGCTGTTCGGCCTGGCCCTGCGCTACCTCGGTTTGGCCGAGACCCACGCGCTCTATGCGGTCTTCCCACTGATGACGCTGGGCCTGGCGCGGTTGCTGCTCGGCGAGCGGCTGGTCGGCCGGCAATGGCTGGCGGCGGCTGTCGGGTTCGGCGGCACGCTGCTGATCCTGCGTCCCGGCATGGGCGTGTTCGAGCCCGCGGCGCTGATTCCGCTGGCGGCGGCGCTGACCTTTGCCTTCTTCAACATCCTCTCGCGGCGCATCAGCCAGACCGACTCCTTCGCCACCACCACGCTGTACATGGCGGTTGCCGGCGCGCTGTCGGTAAGCGCGGTTGGCCTGCCGGCCTGGGTCACGCCAACGCCTCACGAAGCCATGCTGATGTCGATCGTCGCCGTCTCCGGGGTTGTCGCGCAGTTGCTGCTGATCCAGGCGCTGAAGTACGCCCAGGCCTCGACGCTGCAGCCGTTCAACTACTCGCTGCTGGCCTTCGCCACGCTGATCGGGCTCATCGTCTTCGGCGAGGTGCCGAGCGCCTGGACGATCACCGGTGCACTGCTGATCCTGCTCGCGGGGTTGTTCTCGATCAGGCCGGCGGCCTAGTCCCAAGGTGGCGGGCCAGCCCGAACCTGGCGCACAAATGACAAGGCCGTATCGAGGGATACGGCCTTTTCTGTGCTGCCCGCGGGTCAATCAGGCGTCGGGCTTCCTGGGCTTGGCGAGGGTGAATTCGGCGCGCTTGTAGGGCTCGGTCCGGCCATGCTTGCCCGCAGGGATTTCCTGGATCTCGCCGCCTTTTGAAAGAAATGCTGAAATTTTCTTATCCAGCTCCGATCGTTTGCTTTTCGTCTCTGACTCGGACATTCGGTCACCTGAGGTGATGAGCCACCTGGCTGGCGGCTAGCGGACACTATACCCACCTCGACCGATGAATACCGACCGCCCGGCCGATTTAAGCATTTTCATGCGAAATCGCTACTTATTCCCTGCCAGATCTGTATGCTGGGCCTCTGCCTGCTCGGTTTAGCGGCACCGTCCGATGTTTTGTCTTCTTGATTCTCCATCTCTGCGGCCCCCTCTTCACTTCGCATACAGTCACGCCAGGCATGTCGCATGGCCTGATTTCCTTTTGATTGGAGATTCATCATGGCAACTCGCCAAACCGGTACCGTTAAATGGTTCAACGCCGAGAAGGGCTTCGGCTTCATCACCCCGGAAAGCGGCGCGGACGTCTTCGTCCACTTCCGTGCCATCGAAGGCACCGGCTATAAGTCGCTCGACGAAGGCCAGGTCGTGACCTTCAACGTCACTGCCGGCGCCAAAGGCCCGCAGGCCGAGCAAGTGCAAGTGATCTGACCGGTCGTTCGCTGAAAAAGCCCCGCTGATGCGGGGCTTTTTTGTTTCTGCTGCCCGGTGCGCTGCGCTGGCCGCTGCCGATTCAATGGCGTGTTCCCAGCGCTTCGTCGATGAGGCCGGTCAGCGTCGGAAGGTCGAATGGCTTGTCCAGGAAGTGGCAGGCGGGATAGTCGTCGCTCCATGCGCCACCGGACATGATGATGATCGGAATGGCGGGAAACCGTCGGGCGACCTGCCGCGCCAGTTCGGCGCCATCGATGCTGCCGGGCATGGAGATATCGGTCAGCAGCAATGCCAGTTGCCCGGGGTTGCCGTTGATCCAGGCGAGCCCGTCGTCGGCATTGCCCAGGACCACGGCCTCGATGCCGTGATCCTCCATGGCCAAGCCGAGCATCCTGGCCAGGTTCGAATCGTCATCGAGAATGAGCACATAGCCGGGGGGAGCGGAGGGTGGGCTTCCGAGCTTGTCCATGCGATCTCTTCCTGCGTGGGTGTGCTGCTGCGATAGAGGGTTCTGCCGGGAATGCGTTCAGATTACCTGAGCAGAAGATTGGGCCGCCGACCGAAGGCTCTGCGGCGGTCAGCGCGGAGGCTGGCATCGGACCCGAATCGGTCGCGCGCCCCGGCGCATGTGCAAACTCGGCATCCCCGAACCAGAGCAGCCCCGCACACGATCGCTGTCAGATCGTTGCGTACCGGAGATAGAGAGGACCAACCCGTGGGAACGGGTGATAAACTCGGCGTTCAACCCAGTCCTGACCTGCCCAGGAGCCTTCCCGATGTTCGGAGTGACCGATTACGGCGCCTTCCTGATCGCCTTCGTGGTGCTCCTGGCCATTCCCGGTCCCGGCAACTTCGCCTTGATCACAGCGACTGGCAAGGGCGGCGTGAGGGCAGGGTTGGCGGCCACCTGCGGGGTGATCCTGGGCGACCAGGTGCTGCTGTGGATGGCGGTGGCGGGCGTGGCGACGCTGCTTGCCGCCTACCCATCGGCCTTCCAGGCGGTACAGTGGCTGGGGGCGGGCTACCTGGCCTGGCTGGGCCTGCGCATGCTGATGAGCAAGCCCGGGGCCGCTTCGCGGCAGAGCCGCATGGACAACGGTCACTACCTGCGCCAGACCATGCTGATCACCTTGCTCAACCCGAAGGCCATCGTGTTCTACATGGCCTTCCTGCCGTTGTTCATCGACCCGGTGAAGCATCAGGGGCTGGTGACCTTCGCCTTCATGGCAGTGACGGTTGCGGTAGTGACCTTCCTCTATGGGCTGGTAGCCGTGCTGCTGACCCATCGGCTGGCCGAGCGCATGCGCGCGAATCCGCGTGTCGCCAATCTGCTGGAGCGGCTGGCGGGGGCGTGCCTGCTCGGTTTCGGCATCAAGCTGGCGGCGATGCGCTAAGCCGCGGCGGAGCATACGCTGTCCCGAAGGGAGGGCTCGAAAGACCGGCCCTTCGTCATGCGCCGCCCGCATTGTCAGCGAGGTAGGCGACCTGCTTTGATAACCCCATCTTCCCAACCCTGATGGCGGCGAATGGAAACCATGCTCAACGAATCCCCCGTACCCCAGACAGTCGACAGCCCGATCACCCGCAGCGCGATCTTCCTCGTTGCGACGTTGACGCCAGGTAAGGACTGGAGCCCGGTTCGAGCCCTCTGCGAGGACGTGGCGGCGCTGGTGCGCTCGGTCGGCAAGCGCGTGCCGGCGGGCAACCTGTCCTGCGTGGTGGGCTTTGGTTCGGCGGCCTGGGATGCACTGTTCGGCACCCCGCGTCCGGCGTCCCTGCATGCCTTCCGCCAGATCGGCACAGGCGAGCGGGTCGCCGTCTCCACGCCGGGCGATCTGTTGCTGCACATCCGCGCCGAGCAGATGGACCTCTGTTTCGAACTGGCGTCGCAACTGGTCGCGCGCCTGGGCGATGCGATCACGGTGGTCGATGAAGTCCAGGGTTTTCGCTATTTCGACATGCGCAGCATCATCGGTTTCGTCGATGGCACCGAGAACCCGGAAGGGCGCGAGATTCCGCACTTCACCCTGATCGGCGAGGAAGACGCGGCGTTCGCCGGCGGCAGCTACGTCCTGGTGCAGAAGTACCTGCATGACATGGCCGGCTGGAACCAGCTTCCCACTGAAACCCAGGAGCGCATCATCGGCCGCACCAAGCTGGCCGATATCGAACTGGGCGACGACGTGAAACCGAGCTGCTCGCACAGTTCGCTGACCACCCTGGAGAAGGACGGCCAGGAAGTGAAGATCCTGCGCGACAACATGCCGTTCGGCAGGCCCGGGGCAGGGGAGTTCGGCACCTACTTCATCGGCTACGCCCGCTCGCCGGCGCCGGTGGAGGAAATGCTGGAGAACATGTTCATCGGCCGCCCGGCCGGCAACTACGATCGCCTGCTGGACTACAGCAAGGCGGTGACGGGCAGCCTGTTCTTCGTGCCCTCGGCCGACCTGCTCGAAGCGCTGGCAGACAGGGCGCCCTGAGCGCTCAACCGGCAACCCGCGCCGGGAAGCACTCCACCAGCCAGTCGATGAACACTCGCAAACGGTGGGTGACGTAGCGGTTCTGCGGGTAGACGACGTGGAAGGGGTAGGGCGGTGGGCGCCATTCCTCGAGGATTTCCACCAGCGTGCCGTCGCGCAGGGCGGCGCCGGCGGCGTAGGAGAAGGTCTGGATGATGCCCAGGCCGGCGACGCAGGCAGCCAGGTGCGCGTTGCTTTCATTGACGCCGATGCGGTACTCGATTTTCAGCTCGCTGCGTTCGCCATCGCGCTCGAAGCGGAAGGGCACCGCGCGACCATTCTGCGGTGACAGGTAGCTGACCAGCCGGTGGCCGTTGCGCAGTTCCTCGGGGTAGGCGGGGATGCCGTTGTGGCGCAGGTATTCGGGCGAGGCGCAAGTAACCATGGTCGCCTGGCCGATGCCGCGCGCCACCAGCGACGAGGCGTCCAGCGCGCCGCCGCGGATCACGCAGTCGACGTTGTCGCCGATCAGGTCCACCGAGCGGTCGGACACGCCCAGATCGATGCGTATGTCCGGGTAGCGCGCCAGGAAGTCCGGCAGCAGCGGTATCAGTACGTCCCGCGCGGTCGAGCCGCCGACATCGATGCGCAGATGGCCGCGTGGCTTGCTGCGGGCAATGTTGAAGGACGAGTCGATGTCTTCCAGGTCACGCAATACGCGACTGGCCTTGGCGTAGTAGTCCTGGCCTTCGGGCGTCACCATGACGCGTCTTGTGGTGCGTTGCAGCAGGCGGACGCCCAGGTGCGCCTCCAGCTCCTGAACCAGCTTGCTCAGGGTGGCGTTGGGCATGTCCAGCGAGTCGGCGGCGCGGGTGAAGTTGCCGGCTTCCACCACGCGGGAGAAGGCACGGATGGCCTGGAGCTGGTCCATGGGAACTCCTCTGAGGGGATCGCCTGATTATCCATGGGCATGGATAGTCATTCCATTGTATGCGCTTTTTCCATCAATGGCCGGGCCCTAGAGTAGCGCCATGCCTCACCGCAAAGCCGCGCCAGATGCCGGCCAGGAGGCAGAACCCTCAACTCGCAAAGCTCAGGAGCTCATCATGAACAAGTCCCTCACTGGTAAAGTTGCACTGGTCACCGGCGGCAGCACCGGCATCGGCCTCGGCGCCGCACAGGAACTCGCCGCGCAAGGCGCCCGCGTCTTCATCACCGGCCGCCGCCAGGCCGAACTGGACGCCGCCGTCGAAGCCATCGGCCCGGCCGCCACGGCCATTCGTGCCGACGCCTCGGTGCTCGCCGATCTCGATGCGGTGTACGCACAGATCGCGAAAGCTGCCGGCCGACTGGATATCCTCTTTGCCAACGCCGGCGGCGGCGACATGCTCCCGCTGGGCGCGATCACCGAGGAACACTTCGACCGAATCTTCGGCACCAACGTGCGCGGCGTGCTGTTCACCGTGCAGAAGGCATTGCCGCTGCTGGTCGATGGCGCGTCGGTGATCCTCACCTCGTCCACCACCTCGATCCAGGGCACTGCCAACTTCAGCGTGTACAGTGCGAGCAAGGCCGCCGTGCGCAACTTCGCCCGCTCCTGGGCGCTGGATCTGAAGGACCGGGGCATTCGCGTCAATGTCGTCAGCCCCGGCCCGGTCCGCACTCCCGGCCTCGGCGACCTGGTGCCCGAGGAAGCGCGCCAGGGCCTGTTCGATGCGCTGGCCAGCCAGGTACCGCTGGGCCGGCTGGGCGAACCTCGCGAAATTGGCAAGGCAGTGGCCTTCCTGGCTTCGGAGTCGGCCAGCTTCATCAACGGCATCGAACTGTTCGTCGATGGCGGCATGGCACAGGTCTGACCATGCCATGGGCCGGGCAGGGCGTGCGTCCTGCTGCGGCCTGTGTGGCTCTGGTGTGCTGGCCCGTTTGCCCTTTACAGTCGCGGCAAGCCAGTTTTCAAGAGAGGAGCCGCCAGCCATGAATGACACGTCAACCGACCTGCGAAACTGGTTCGACCAGGGCGGCCAGGCCTACGCGCGCTTCCGCCCCGAGTACCCGGCGGAGCTTGCCTCCTGCCTGGCCTCGCTGGCTCCCGACCGGGCGCTGGCAGTCGACGTGGGGTGCGGTAGCGGCCAGCTGACCCGGCAATTGGCCGAGCATTTCAGCTCGGTCGTCGGCTTCGATCCCAGCGCGGAGCAGATTGCCCATGCCGCGCCCCGCGCGAACCTGAGCTACGCCTGCGCCCAGGCCGAAGAACTCCCGCTGGCCGACCGCAGCGCCAGCCTGATCACGGCGGCACAGGCCGCGCACTGGTTCGACCTGCCCAAGTTCTACGCCGAGGTCCGGCGAATCGCCGAGCCCGACGCGGTCCTGGCGCTGATCAGCTACGGCGTGCTGCACCTGGACGGCGATCCGGGCAAGCGCTTCGAGACTTTCTACTGGCAGGAGATCGGCCCCTACTGGCCCGCCGAGCGCAAGCTGGTGGACAGCGGCTACGCGACCCTCGATTTCCCCTTCGCCGAGTTTCCGGGGCCGGAGATCGCCATCCGCCTGGAATGGACCCTCCACGAGTTCCTCGGCTACGTCTCCACCTGGTCGGCAGTGCGCAGCGCCCGGGAAGCCGGGCGCGAAGACCTGCTGCAGCACTTCGCCGCCGACCTGGCCGAGCGCTGGGGCGACCCTGCCGCGCGGCTTGCGGTCAGATGGCCGATCAACATGAGGATCGGCCGCGTCTGAGTTCATAGACGCTCTTCCAGGATCGAACTCAACCGGCGTTACTGCATTCCTCAGCCGGCTGCTTCGGCGCCACCTGAGTGGGTGCCTTGGCTCCGGACAACCGCGATACCCCGAACAACACCAGTGCCAGGCCGACCAGTTGGTAGATCGAGATCGCCTCGCCCAGCAGCGCCCAGGAGGCGAACACGGTGAGGACCGGCCCCAGGTTGCCGAACGCCGCCGCGTGGGTGGCGCCCATGCGCTGGATGGCCAGCGCCATCCAGTAGATCGGCAGCACGGTGGAGATCAGTGCCATCAGGGCGCCATAGAGCCACACCGAGCCTGGCAGGGTTGCCAACTGCTGCGCGTCGCCGGTCACCGCGTAGTGCCCCAGCACCATCACCGACGAGGCGATGCCGGCCAGCGCGGCCAGGCGCATCGAGCCGACACGCTGGATCACCGCGGCGGTGCCGATGTAGTACACCGCGTAGGTCACGGCGCTGGCGAAGACCCAGATGGCGCCCAGCAGGATCTGCCCGCCGCTGCCCTCCACCTTGATGTCGTGCACCAGCGCTATGCCCAGGCCGAGGTAGCACAGGGCCATGGCTGCGAGGGTGCGTGAGCTCGGGCGTTCGCGGGTCATGGCCATCTGCAGCAGCAGGACCAGCGTCGGGTAGGTGAACAGGATCAGCCGCTCCAGGCCTGCGCTGATGTATTCCAGGCCGTAGAAGTCGAACAGGCTCGACAGGTAATAGCCGACCAGCCCGAGCAGCAGGATGCGTACACCGTCGGGCAGCGAGAGCCGCGCCTGTTGCGGCCCCCGGCTGAACCACAGCAGCCAGAGGAACAGCGGCAGCGCCAGGCCCATGCGGATGGCCAGCACCGTGATCGCATCCACGGGCGCGGCCGCATAGGAGAGCTTGACGAAAACCGCCTTGAGGCTGAAGCCGGTGGCGGACAGCACGGCGAAGAACACGCCATTGTGCAGGCTGCGCTGGTACAGGGAAGTCAGATTGTTCATGTCGGCGGGAACGCAGGGCAGGGGAAAGGCATTATTCTATGGAGAAGGCTGGGCCGCTAGAATGCTGGATTGGCGAAGATTGCTTTCATCCATGGAGAACGCAAAGTGCATTTCGATCTTGCCGATCTGCGCCTGATCGCCGCCATCGCCAGCACCGGCAGCCTGAGCAAGGCAGCGGCCTCGGTGCCCGTGGCGGTCTCGGCGGCGAGCAACCGCCTGCGCCAGTTCGAAGAGCGCTGCGGGCTTGCCCTGTTCGCCCGGCACAGCGACGGCATGACGTTGACGCCGACCGGTCGCCTGGTGCTGGAGGCCAGCCAGCGCGTGCTGAAGGAGGCGCGGCAGCTCAAGGACACTCTGCAGGAACTGGGCGGTGAACGGCGCATCACCTTGCGCCTGGCGGCGTCCACCGTCGCCAACAGCACCTTCCTGCCCACTGCGCTGGGGCCCTTCCTGGCGGATTATCCGGAGGTGGACCTGCAACTGATCGAGCAGAACAGCAAGGACGTGTTGCTCGCGGTGCGGGACGGCTCGATCGATATCGGCGTGTATGACGGCAACCTGCCCACCGCGGGCCTGCTGTCGCTGCCGTTCCGCAATGACAAGCTGGTGCTGCTGGTGCCGCGGGACCACCCGCTGGCCAGCCAGCACCTGCCCAGCCTGCGCGACGCGTTGAGCTTTCCCTTCGTCTGCCTGCCGGCCGAGCGCGCCATGCAACGCTTCGTCGAGGCGATGGCGGTACGCAATGCGCTGCCGCTCAAGGTACGCGTGCGCGCGCCGAGCTTCGATGCCATCGCCCAGCTGGTCGCCCAGCGAGTGGGCGTGGCCATGTTGCCGGAGGCTGCCGCGACGCGGCTGGCGCAGGAATTGCCGACGACGCTGGTGGCCCTCGCGGATCCCTGGGCCACCCGTGAGTTGCGCCTTTGCGTTGCCGACTGGGATGCCCTGTCCTCCCACGCCCGGCAATTGGTGACCTACCTGATGAACGAAGGGGCAACGCCGCCCTAGGTCGGGGCTGCTGCTCTGGAGGAAATGGCGGTACCGGAGGGGCTGGTAGCGCCGACCCCTTGCGACCTTGCATGGACACATTGCCGGGGCGCCAATGGCCGTGGCCAGGCCCCTGGCGTATAGTCGCGCCCCCCAGCGAAACCGCCAGGGCCGGCCAGGCCGGCTTCCGGCGACGCAACCATCGAGGCGCGAGGAGCACGCCAGCAATGAAAACAGAACAGGGCATCCTGCGGCTTTCCATCATCGTGACCGTGCTGTTGGCCGGTTTCGGTATTGTCGTCGGCCTGCTTTCGGGATCCTTTTCCATCGTCTTCGATGGTGTCTACTCGCTGGCCGATGCCAGCATGAGCGGCCTGGCGCTGATGGTGGCGACACTGATCCGCCGCCACACCACCGAGGGCGACGCCAGCCGGCGCCTGGCCGAACGCTTCAACATGGGCTTCTGGCACCTGGAGCCGATGGTGCTGGCACTCAACGGCACGCTGCTCTGCGGCGTGACGCTGTATGCGCTGATCAACGCCATCGGCAGGCTGCTCAGCGGCGGCCATGCGCTGGAGTTCGGCTTCGCCATTCTTTATGCGGCGGTCGCCACCCTGGTCTGCTTCGCCCTGGCGGCGGTGCAGTTCCGCGCCAACCGGCGCATCGGCTCGGACTTCGTCGCCCTCGATGCCAAGTCCTGGGTGATGTCCGGCAGCATTTCCCTGGCCTTGCTGATCGCCTTCCTGGTCGGCGACCTGGCGACCGTGAGCGGCTACGCGCAGATCGGCCCGTATGTCGACCCGGCGGTGCTGGCGCTGATCTGCCTGGTGATCCTGCCGATTCCGTTCCTGACCATTCGCCAGGCGCTCAAGGACATCCTGCTGGTCACCCCGCCGGAGCTGAAGCAGCACGTCGACGAGGTGGCCGCGCAGATCGTCGCGCAGCACGGCTTCCTGGCGTACCAGGCCTATGTCGCCAAGGTCGGGCGGGCACAGCAGATCGAGCTGTACTTCATCGTCCCGCCGGGCTGGCCGGCGCAGACCCTCGACGAGTGGGACCGACTGCGTGACGAGATCGGCGCGGCCATCGGCGGCGAGGGCCCGAACCGTTGGCTGACCATTGCCTTCACCACCGACCCGCTCTGGACCCGCTGAGCCTGACCGGGCTGCGCGAGCGCGCCAGCCCGCTGGTTTGCCGGCCTCAGGCCGTGGTATTCACCGACGTGCCGCTGGTGCCGCTGCCGGACTCGGTCAGCGCTTGCGAATAGGCGGCGGTAGCCGCTGCCACGGCCGCCGAGGCGGACGACACGCGAGCCTGTGCAGCCTGGGCGGCGATCTGCTGGGCCTGCTGTTCTTCCTCGGTCCGGCCGCCGCCCTGGCTGGCCTTGGCAAGCTCCTGCTCGGCTTCTTCCAGTTCCTTCTGCGCCTGCTCCATCGCCTGCTTGAGCTTTTCCAGGGTGGTGTCGGAGCTGCTGTCCGAGCCGCTGCTTGCCGCGGCGCCACCGGCACCTGCCGCTCCGCCCGCGCCTTGTGCAGAAGCACTTGCCGAAGTCTGGCCGGTGCTGGTGGTGTCAGTGACGGTGCTGTCTTCGCCGCTCGCCGCAACGGTCGAGGCGGAGGAAGTCGAGGCAGTGGAATAGCGAACGTTGGTGGCGCTGACGGCGCTGATGGTGGTCATGGCGAGGCTTCCGCTGAGGATGGTTATCCGACAGTGGCGGCCGCAGCACAGCGAAATTTAGCGTGGCTTGTTATCGACTTGGTATCAGGCCTGGTACGACCTTGCGGCGGCGTCAGTGCTGTTCCACCAGTCGAGGCGTCTGCGAGCCTTCCAGGGACAGGTGGATCACGCCGGCGCGGCTGGGGAAGTTCGGCGAATCGTCGTCGGTGTTTTCCATCACCGGGATATCGATCAGCGTGCGCTGGCCTGTGGGGTCGCTGACCAGCCTGGCATTGAGTGCCTCGATCGAGCGCCAGCCACCGCCGCCGATCTGCATGGCATCCAGCAGGCTGTAGTGCTCCTGGCCTTCCTCGTTCGGGGTGGAGGCAAAGACCGCGAGGTACTGGTTGTAGTTGTTACCCATGTCGAAGCCTTCGACGGTGAAGACCGCCAGGGTCAGCTCGCTGCCGTTGCCGGCCTTCAGGGTCTGCACCCGGGTGGCCTCGGGGTAGCCAGTGGCGAAGCTGTCCTTGTACAGCTCGACCAGGCGGCCGACCTGTTCTTCCAGGGGCTTGGGAACAGGCGCTTGCGCGGCGGCGTGGGAGACGGCGCAGGCCAGCAACAGGCTGGCGGGCAACAGGTGCAATTTCATCGCAGAAACATCCGTGTGACGGTTGGAGCGCGGGGGCCGGCCGGCATCGAGGATGCCGACCTTTGCAGGAGCACAGGCTGAGGGTGAAAGCCGTTCAGTTCTTGGGCACCCAGTCCCCGATCTGCGAGCAGGAGTAGGTGTTGGAATAGTCGTAGTAGCGCTGCATCGGCGCGCTGCTTTCATAGCTGCCGCACTGGTAGACCGACGTGCCTTTCTGCAGGATCAGGAAGTGGATCTGGGTGACTCGCCCCGGCGCCACGTAGGCCGCCTTCACTTCATAGCCGCTGCGCAGCAACTCCGTCACCTTGACCTCTTCGGCAGAAGCCTGCGAGCTGATGGTCAAGAGTCCGAGCAACGGAAATGCCGCTTTCGCCAGGTAGTTCATGCTTGGCATGGTTTCGTCTCCTCCTTGATGGGGAAGCCTGGGCTCAGGCTTCCGGCCTCAGCGCGATGCCGCCGCAATTGCCGCGGGTCAGCAGGTAGTCCACCTGCCGGGCGCGATTGATGGCGACACGGATTTCACAACTGGCGGAGTGGACCACGTCGCCCCAGTACTCGGTATGCACCAGTTGGCCGTTCTGCGGGCCGGTGTAGGTGCCGAGCGCTTCACGCGAGACGTAGGAAGTATCGCGGCGGTAGATCAGCACGACCCAGTCGTTCTCCGGCGCAAGGCCAATATCGCTGGGTGCACCGAAGTGGTCGATGGCATCGCCGGCCGGGCGGCCCTTCCAGTAGCTGCGGGCCTGCGCTTCGGGCAGGGTGGGAATGGCGGAGCAGCCGCCGAGCAGGATGGCGATCATCCCGAGTGCCAGTAGACCTTTCATTGCACACCCTCCTTGGCCGGTGCGTTCTTGACCGGCATCTGCTCGAAGCCCTTGTCGACCATCTGCAGGATCAGGTTCTTGGCGTGCTCACGGTTCTGCAGTTGGAACAGGCCTGGGGCGGCCGAGACCAGCTGCGTCATGGGCATCTTGCCCAACGGGTACATCTTCTGCTCGACGTGGGCATCCGGCTTGCAGAGGAAGTCGCGGCTCTGGGCGATCCACGCCTCAGGCTTCTTCTGCCATTCCTTGGAGACCTTCTTCGGGCGGATGTCGTTGTAGAATTTGTCGTAGTTCTGCGCGCCGTTGAGGCGCACGCGATTCTTCGCGCAGTCGACCTCGACGTCATAAGCGGTAAAGGTCGGCTTGGCGCCTTCCTCGTAGAACTGATAGACGCCCAGCGAGCGCACGCCGTTCTTGCGGTCGTAGATGTTGGCGGGGTCGCCATCGATGACGAAGATTTCGTTCTTGTAGAGGCTGCCCTGCTGGTGAATCAGCCAGAAATCGCCAGAGGGACCTTCCGCTTGCGCGGCGAGCGGGCTGCAAAGCAGCAGGGCAGGCAGCCAGGGCCTGAGGGGCTTGAACATGAGCGGACATTCCTTTGCCGTTGTGTTCGCCGGGGCACAGCGCACCCCGGCGAAAGAAGGGTAGGAATCTAGTGGCGCAGTAGGGGAGGGTCAACCTTCCTATCGGATTTCTGTGACGAGCGGCAGCGAACTTTCTTTGTTGGCCATGCGCTGATGGGGAAGGCTTGGGGCCGCTGAAACGTCCGGCATCAGGCGCTTGATGCCGGGCCCTTCATGGCGTGGATCTCAAGGCGAAATGAATTGGCGAATGGCCTGGATCGTCGGGGCTGGCGCCTCTTCCATCAGCCAGTGCCCGGCGCCCGGCACCACCACTTCGGTGACGTTGTCGGCGGCATTGCGCATGACGATGGCCTCGTTGGCACCGAAGGATTTTTCACCGCCGACGGCGAGCACCGGCATTGTCAGCCGCGTCTTGTTCGACGCCTCGTTGTCCACCGCGTCCTGGCGAATGCTGCGGAACTGGGCAAAGGCGGCATGCATCGCGCCGGGACGGGCGTAGAGCTTGGCATAGTGCTGGCGGGTCGCTTCGTCCACCTTGTGCGGATCGCCGGCGAACTCGTTCCAGAAACGGTCCAGGTAAATGCGCTCGCGCCCTGCCACCAGCCGTTCCATATCGGGGCCGCCGAAGTCGAAGTGCCAGAGCATCGGCGAGCGGACGATCTCATTCCACGGCGCGATGCCGGGGACGGGAGCGTCCATCACCACCAGGCGCTCGGTTCGCTGCGGATAACGCGCCGCATAGGCATAGGCCACCATGGTGCCGATGTCATGGCCGATGACCACCGAGTGCTCGATGCCCAGTGACGCCAGCACCGCCCGCACATCTGCGGCCTGGGTCTTCTTCTCGTAGCCGCTGGTAGGAATCGACGACAAGCCCATGCCACGCAGGTCCGGCACGACGACGGTGTGGTCCTTGGCCAGGTCCGTGGCCAGCGGCGCCCACATGTCGCCGGTGTCGCCGAACCCGTGCAGCAGTACGACCGCCGGCCCGCTTCCGCCGACGCGCACATGGATGGTCGCACCCTCTACGGGGATCTCCTGGGTATGAAAGGAGGAAGGGAAGGCGGCTATCCCCGCCTGGGCCGGAGCGCTCAAAGTCACCAACAGGGACGCGGTCAGCAGGGTACGGATCATCGTGATCTCTCCAGGAGTGTCGACTGGAGGAGCGTAGTTCGGTTTGCGATGGACACACGGACCGGCACAGCGCTCCGCTGTCACTCAAGGTGCAGCCCCTCAACGGGGAGATCGTTGTGCGCTGACACATTCGCCGTTTTCACGGCTGTTACGACCGTGGCCATGGAACACCGGAGCCGGGCAGAAGAAGCGTCCGTGCCGAGCTGAATCGAGCAATCGGGCCGCGGCCTGACCGCGAGCGTCCGCTTCTCACGGGCAGCTTTTGGTCAGGAGCGGACTTCTGCATTACTGACAATTTGCTCAGTCAGCCTACTGGCCCTCTGCGCCGCTTAGGCTTGTATTGCAGAGCTCTTTCCGAGTTGCAGGCGGGCACTAGCGCGTCGATTTTTCTATTACCGGAGGCATCAGGTTCTCTTGGCGGGACTCAAGAATCATGCAGTTCCTAGGGACGAGTCCCGTATTGCTCGAACCACTGAAGGAGCAAGTCCATGTTCCGTCGGCGGCCTGCGTCCAGACAATCACGGTTGCGGGCTCACCAGGGGTACCCGGGGAAGTGTCGCAATGGATATTGGAGGTGAGGCTAGTGACCCTGCAGCTATTGCTGGCTCCAGAACCTTTGGCAGTAGCCGCGAGAGGCGCGTAATTGTCCGCAGGCTGCGGCTTCTGCTGTATGAGATTGGCAACTTCGGCGCTCTGGGCCTGCGCTTTTGGAATCTTCACCCGATCCTCATCGAAGTCCCCTTTCTCGGCGTCACGATGACAGGCGGAGCAATTCGCCGCGCTACCGATGTTAGGGCGCTTGAAGGTCGAAGCGCTGATGTCGTCGTGCTTTTTCAGGAACCACCGCGTTTCCGTGATGCGTGGTGGGTTGCCTGGACTTCCGCCTTCCACCGGAAGCCGGTTGGCCATTGAAGCCTGGAGGAGGAAGTCGAGAATGACTTTCTCCGTGTCTGGATCAAGGCTCGCGTCGCTGCCGTAGTGGTTGCTCAGGTCACTCATCTGAACCCTCCAGGCGTCCGGCGGCAGTAACCCGGGCGAATAGGCCAGATGGCAGGCCGAACACTCTTCGCGCCAAGGCTGTGGAGCGGCTGCAGAAACAGCCAGCTGTTTGGGCCGCTTATACCCTCCGTGCTTGTTCCCTCCGTGGTCTTCAGCATTGCAGCCAGCCACATTCAGCATGGCAACGAACATCAGTAGCAGTCCCTTTCTGTTCATGCGCGTCGCTCCGGCTATTTCAGGTCGCTGATCCAGGAAACGAAATCGCCCTTTTCTTGGGCACTGCATTCACGTCCGAATACGTCGTTGCAGTTTCGCCGGAACCACTTTTCCACCTTCTTCGCATCGGTGAAGCGAGCGGGTGTAACACTCGGCGCCAATGGCTCGATCTTGCGGAAAGTCAGCGTTTTTCCCGGTTGTAGCGGGTCCTGTCCGTGGCAAGTGGTGCAACTCATGTTCTTGCCGTCGCGAAGTTCTTCGCGGAAGTAGAGAGCCTTGCCGCGTTCGCCGGAAAAGCCGGTGAAATTCGGCTCCTGCTGGCGTGCCTGGGCGGCGTAACTGTCGAGCAATGCAGCCGGATCGGCGGCCAGAGCCAGAGCGGAAAAAAACGAACAGAAGATGCTGGTGATCAATGTGGACTGGCGCATGGGTACTCCCCCTGAATTTTCCATACAAAATCTATGGTCTTTTTCTTAATTCAAGCTGAAATACCGTGCTAGAGCGGTTCATGGATAGTTAAGGATGCCCGCCTACAACCCTTCAAGGTTTAGAAAGGGGGCATGACATGAACGCGTACAACCGGTTTCGTCTCTATCACTGGTCGCTTGCGGCGTTTTTCGTGGGGGTGTACCTCAGCGGCGAACGTGCTGAGACTTTGCATGTGTGGTTGGGCTATGGGCTTATCGCCCTGCTGTGTGTCCGTCTGCTGGCAGCGCTTGGCTCGGCAAATGGTTTTCCCCGGCTGCTCGTCTCTCGACGTATCACTGCAACTGCGAAACTCCGCGTAGGGAAGGGCCTGACTGCGGCCCTGCTGGCTATGCTGGCGGCGTGCGCGGCGTTGGGTTGGCTGATGATCGATAATGTGGACTTCATCAATTCGAGCGCAGCGCTGGAGCTTTCGGACGCCTGGAGGCTAAGTGTTCTGGATGCTGAAAAACTTCCCGGCGACCCAGCAGAAAGCCATGAGCTTCTTGCCAACCTGACGTTAGGGCTGGTCGTTGCCCACTTGGGCTTCCTCCTGCTATTTGCCCGCAAGCCTGCTTGGGCGATGCTCACGGCACGCCGCACGACGAAGGCGCCCAGTGATCAGATCGCGCTACGGGTTCGGGCTGTCCAGGTTGAAACCGCAGATTGCCGCTCCTTCGAACTGGTCCCAGCCAGTGCAGGCCGATCGCTGCCGGGCTATCGACCGGGCCAGTACCTTCAGATCCAGGTGCCCTGTGACGAGCTGCCATTGTGGCGGTGCTACTCGCTATCCAGCACACCAGGGCTGGACGATTGCCTGCGGATCACGGTGAAGCGGGTTCCAGGTGGCCGGGCTTCCAACTGGCTCCTGGACGGACAGAGGGTGGGCATGACTTTTCGGGCGAAGGCGCCCATGGGCGGTTTCGTTTGCCCCAGCAGAGCAGGGAGTGTCCTGCTGATAGCGGCAGGCAGCGGCATTACCCCGGTGTATTCGATACTGCGTGACCTGCTGAAAAATGGGAGTGGCCGTGTTCGACTGGTCTACCTGAATCAGTCTCCGGCCTCCACCATTTTTGCTGCCCCACTGTTAGCCCTGCAGAACCAGTACACAGGGCGATTTACCCTGCAGAACCGCTACACCGACGAGTGCGGCCGGGCAGGAAGGCAGGAACTGTTGCAGCTCCTGGCTCCATGGTCGGATGAAGAAGTATTCATCTGTGGCGGCGCCGACTTCATGGACCTGGCCACCGAATGCCTCCAGGAACTCGGGGCTCCGCCTCATCGAATTCACAGCGAGAGCTTCAGTGGCCACTGCCAGGTGCTCCCACCAGCGGGTGAGGTGACACATGGCATCCAGGTCGAACTGAATGGGCAGTCTCTCCAGGCCGACGGTCATGCGGGTGAAGTATTGTTGGAAAGCCTGGAGCGCGCAGGCCTCCATCCGCCCAGTGGATGTCGTACTGGCCTGTGCGGAGCATGCCGTTGCAGAGTCGAGGACGGCGCGGTGCACATGCGCAATAACGACGTATTGAACGATGAGGAGATCAGGCGGGGCTGGACCTTGGCGTGCCAGGCGGAGGTCCGTGGAGATTCGGTTCGGGTGCGGTTTTGATTACCCAATGGGAGGCACCGTTCATCCCGTGGGTGATGTGGAGGTGATGGTGTCCGCAGTGGGGGAGCGGCTCCTTGCCAGGGGCCGCTTTCGGCCCGAAACGGATATGCGCGCTCCGATTGATGCGTCTGGCGGTGAAGGAGATGGTGATCTGTCCGGCGGCGGGGCTGGAAGGCAGTTACCTGGACATGGATCTGCTGTTGGTTTGCGGCGGCCTGCGCACGCCGCTCAAGGACACGCCCGGCCTCAGCCGACTGCTGCAGCTCGCCGACGAGCGCGGTATCGCTCTGGCTGGCCTGTGGATGGCGCCTGGTTCCTCGGCAAGGCTGGCCTGCTGGATGGGCACCAATGCGCTGTGCACCCGGAAAATCGCGCTTCGTTGACAGAGGTTGCGCGCAACAGCGTGCTCACCGCCGAGAGCTATATCCTCGACCGCAATCGCCTCACCGCGGCAGCCCGACCGGTGCCTTCAACCTGGTGCTGGAGTGGATCCACAACCTGCACGGGCGCGAGCTGGTGGAGGGCATCGTCGATATCCTCGTCTTCGAGGAATCGCGTGACCGCCGCACCCGCCCGGCACTGCACGAGAAGATGGCCCAGCCGCTGCGCGACGTGCTCAACCTGATGAGCGCGAACATCGAGGAGCCGCTGAGCACGGATCAGCTCTCCGAGTGCGTAGGGCGTTCCTAGCGCCAGCTGGAGCGCCTGTTCACGGAGCCGCTGGGCACCTCGCCGGTGCGCCATTACCTGGAGCTGCGCATCACGGAAAGCCGCCGCCTGCTGCAGCATTCGGATCTGTCGCTGGTGGAGGTGGCGTTGGCCTGCGGCTTCGTTTCGCCCAGCCATTTCAGCAAGTGCCACACCTCGTTCTTCGGCCATTCGCCGTCAAAGGAAATGCGCTTCGGCTGTGTGCGTTCCGCCAAGTCACGCAGGCGCCCGACGAGTCAGTCTGCGTGCCCGCAGTGCCTTGTCGATGGTGTTCCTCGCGCAGGTCGGCTGGTTAACTGGCCGGACGTGCAGAGAACAAGAGTGAGGAACAGGATGTGATCTTTCTTTACAACGCCGAACCCGAACACGCGGAAAAATGGCGGGCTCTATTGGCCGCCCAGGTGCCGGACCTGGAGTTCGTCGAGGGCTTCGACGCGGTCGAGCCGGCGCGTGTCACCTACCTGCTGACCTGGAAGGCAGTCGCCGATATCGAGCGTTACACCAGCCTGCGCGTGCTGTTCGCGGCCGGCGCCGGGGTGGACCAGTTCGACCTGGCGAAGATTCCCCCATCGGTGGCGCTGGTGCGTATGGTCGACGAGTCCCTGGCGGACATCATGGCCGAGTTCGTGGTGATGTCCGCGCTGGCGCTGCACCGCGAGATGCCGGCCTACCGCGCCGCGCAGGCAGCGCAGGTGTGGGAGCCGCTGAGCATCCTCCCGGCCTCGACCAGCCGGGTCGGCGTGATGGGCCTCGGCCAGTTGGGCCAGGCATGCCTGGCCCAACTGCGTCACCTGAAGTTCCAGCTGCTGGGCTGGAACCGTTCAGCCCGCGAGCTGGACGGCGTGAAGACCTACACCGGCCCCGGGGAGCTGGCGAGCTTCCTCTCCCAGTGCGACATCCTGGTCAACCTGCTGCCGCTGACCGACAGCACCCGCGGCATCCTCAACCGCGAGACGCTGGCGCAACTGCCCAGGGGCGCCGGACTGATCAACGTCGGCCGCGGCGAACATGTGGTGGAGGCCGACCTGGTCGCGGCACTGGACGCGGGGCAGGTCGGCGCGGCGATTCTCGACGTATTCCAGCAGGAGCCGCTGCCCGAAGGGCATCCGCTGTGGTCGCACGCGCGGGTGTGGGTCACTCCGCACATCGCCAGCACCATGCAGGTGGAAGGCGGCGCGGCGGTGGTGGCGAAGAATATCCTGCGGGATCTGCAAGGCAGCGAATTGCTGCACACCGTGGATCGCCAGGCGGGCTACTGAGGCGTTTCGCTTATCGCTGAAATAGCCGGCGTGCGCTGTTTGCCGTGGGCGGCACTTTCGATACTGGCGGCTCCCAACCGTCATTCAGGAAGTGCCGTTCATGGACCAGGAACCGCTGCAAGCTCGTGACATCGCCTTTATCCACTTCGCTGCCGTCGCCCTCTGCGGCTCGCTGACCGTCGCCCTGGCGCTGTTCCTGGCGCGGCTGGGCGTGCTCCTGCACTGAGGCTCAGGCAGTGATGGCCTGGCTCAGTGCGCCGATCAGCGCGCGTGTCTGGGCGTCGCGATGGGCGCAATAGAGCACCACGTCGCGGGGTGGCAACTCAGGCAGGCCGAAGCGCTCGCGCACATCGACGCAGCCCGACGGCGCCATGCGCTCGACCATGGCGCCAATGCCGATACCGGCCGACACCGCTGCACCGATGGCCAGAATTCCCGAGCCGACGAAGGCTTCGCTCCAGTTGCGGTTCTGCCCCTGCAGCGCGCTGCTGACCATGCTGCGCATGCCGCAGGGCGCCGGCTGGATCGCCAGTGGCAGTGGTGCGCCATCGTCCAGTTCGAACGACTCGGCGGCCATCCAGCCGAAGCGTTCGCTGCCGATCACCTCGCCGTCCTGGCGGCGGTTGTCGTGACGCAGGATCAGTGCGATATCCAGCGCGCCTTCCTCGTAGCTCTCCAGCATCTGCCGCGAAGTGCCCAGGCTGAAGGCCACGATCACCTCCGGATCGGCTTGCGCCAGACGCTGGAGCCAGTGGCTCAGGTCCGCCCCGAGGATGTGATGGCTTACGCCGATGCGCAGGGTACGGCGCGGCGCGTCGAAGCAGCGCAAGGTGTCGTCGTAGCTCTGCAGCAGGCGGCGGGCGCTGGCAATGAACACCGAGCCCTGGGCGGACAGGGTGACGCGGCGCGGTGTGCGCTCCAGCAGGGCGCGGCCGAGGGATTCTTCCAGGCGCTTGATCTTCAGGCTGATCGCCGCCTGGGTGGTGCCGGCGACCTCGGCGGCGCGGGTGAAGCTCTTCAGGTCGGCGACCAGCAGGAAGGCGCGGATGGCTTCTATATCGGGGGTTTTCATGGCAGCGAATCGTCCTTGGGGCTATCGCCAGTCTGGCAGCTGGGCCGGCACAACCCAAGCCCCGGATGCGCTACAGTGCCGCCTTCGCCACTGACGAGGAATCGCGATGCTGACCCAGGCTTTCGCCTACAAGTGCTGGTCGGACCTTCGGGCGCTGGACGCCATCGCCCAGATCGACGCCGGGCGCTTCCCCGAGGAGCATGCCTTCGCGCTCCAGCAACTCAACCACATGGCCATCGTCGAGGACCTGTTCCGCGCACGGCTGAAGGGCGAAGCGGACGCGCACCCGGCCACCAATACCCAGGTGGTGCCCGGTTACGACGAGCTGCGCGAGCGCCTGCTGACCTCCGGCCAGTGGTACGTCGAGCAGCTCGCCGCGCTGACCCCGGAGCAGGGGCGCGAAGTCATTCGCTTCCGCTTCACCGACGGCCGTAGCGGCAGCCTGACCCGCGAGGAGATGTTCTTCCACATCCTCAACCACGCGACCTACCACCGCGGCTCCATCGCCCGCGCGCTGGACCAGGCCGGCGTGGCGCACCCGGCTGACACCTACACGGTGTTCGTGCACGCGACCGAACCGGAGCGCCGGAAGGGCTGATCCAGCCGGCGCACCTGGTTCGCCAGGCTTGGTGCCTCAGGCTTTTTTGGTGGATGGCAGCAGGATAGTGATGCAGCCCATCAGCGGCAGGAACGAGCACAGCGTGTAGACGTACTCGATGCCGTGGATGTCGGCCAGGTGACCGAGGAACGCCGCGCCGATGCCACCGAAGCCGAACATCAGGCCGAAGAACACCCCGGCGATCATGCCGACGTTGCCCGGTACCAGTTCCTGGGCGTAGACCACGATGGCGGAGAAGGCCGACGCGAGAATGAAGCCGATCACCAGGCTCAGCACGCTGGTCCAGAACAGGTCGACGTAGGGCAGCGCCAGGGTGAAGGGCGCGACGCCGAGGATGGAGAACCAGATCACCGCCTTGCGGCCGATGCGGTCGCCCACCGGGCCGCCGAAGAAGGTGCCGGCGGCCACCGCGCCGAGGAAGCCGAACAGGTAGAGCTGCGAGCTGGCCACCGAGAGGTCGAACTTCTCGATCAGGTAGAAGGTGTAGTAGCTGGTGAAGCTGGCCATGTAGAAGTACTTGGAGAACACCAGCAGCGCCAGCACCACCAGCGAAGCGCTCACCCGGCCCCTGGACAGACCATGGGTAGCCACGCCGCCGGCCTTTAGCTTGAACAGACTTAGGTGGTTGCGGTACCAGCGGCTCAGGCCCCAGAGCACGCCGACGAGGAACACCGCGAACAAGCCGAAGTACGCCACGTGGCCCTGGCCGTACGGAATGATGATGGCTGCGGCCAGCAAGGGGCCGAAGGCGCTGCCGGCGTTGCCGCCGACCTGGAAGGTGGACTGCGCCAGCCCGTAGCGCCCGCCGGAGGCCAGCCGCGCGATGCGCGAGGTTTCCGGGTGGAAGGTCGAGGAGCCGATGCCCACCAGCGCCGACGCCAGCAGGATGGCGTGGAAGCTGCCAACGAAGGCCAGCATGAGGATGCCGATCAGCGTGCAGACGCTGCCCAGCGGCGCCAGCCAGGGCTTGGGGTGGCGGTCGGTGTGGTAGCCGACCCAGGGTTGCAGCAGCGAGGCAGTCAGCTGGAAGGTCAGGGTGATCAGGCCGACCTGCGTGAAGCTCAGGCCATAGTTGGCCTTGAGCACCGGATAGATCGACGGCAGCACGGCCTGGATCAGGTCGTTGGTCAGGTGGGCGAGGGCGCAGGCGCCGATCACGCGCATCACCAGCGGGCTGGCCTGGCTGGCCACGGTCGGCGTGGCCAGGGGGGAAGCAGTGGTAGACATGGGACTCCGGGGCAGCAAGGTAGGGCGCGCGGGCGGGGCGCCGGGTTCTTCGAATTGGGTGGTCTATGCTAGGCGCGCTGCTGGAAGCTGTCTCACGCGATCCGGACGACGAATATCGCGAAACGGCCAAATCGGTCGGCGGCGACCATCCTCGAGCACTGCCGCGCGTCGGTTGGCAGGACCGTATACCGGCCTGAAAAGGTCAACAGGCGACACCCCTCTCTGCAGCTAGGTCAGGCGAGGGGAAACCCCGCTCAGTTCCATGAGGAGGTGCAATATGGGCAAGATCACTGGCGGTTGCCTGTGCGGCAACCTGCGTATCGAAGCCATCGAGCAACCTTACCGGGTAGGCATCTGTCATTGCCTGGACTGCCGCAAGCACCATGGTGCGCTGTTCAATGCCTCGGCGATCTTCCCCGAAGATGCCGTGCGCATCGACGGCGAAGCGCGGGAATACGCCGGGCGTGTTTTCTGCCCACGCTGCGGTTCATCGGTATTCGGCCGCAGTCCCGGCGAGATCGAGGTGGCCCTTGGCGCGCTGGATGCGCCGGACCAGTTCCAGCCCACCTATGAGCTGTGGACCTGCCGCCGCGAAGCCTGGCTGCCGGACTTCGCGATGCGTCACCGTTATGAGCGCGACCGCGAGTCATCCGACCGGCACGAAGACTAGAAAAGCGCCGCTCACGGACAGAAAACGCAGTCCACGGACCAATCGCGCGCCCATTTTTCATGGGCGCCGACTTGTCACATTCGAGCCCCGAAGGCCCCCGATAGTAGCCCCGCCAACCAAGCTCAAAGAGGCTACACCGTGTTCCATCGTGCTCTGCTTTCCCTGTCCTTGCTCAGCCTGTCCATCGCCTGCGCCAATGCGGACGAGGCCAACCGTCTGGATACCCCGCGCCTGGCCGGCATCGACAACTTCCGCGATATCGCCGGCACCACCACCGCATACACCACGCTCCACGACGGCGTGATGCGCTCGGGCGTGTTCTACCGCTCCAACGCACTGACCCCCAGGGGCACCGACCTGGCGGTGCTGAACAGCCTGGGCATCGGCAACGTCTACGACCTGCGCACGCCCGTCGAGGCGGCTGCCACGCCGGACACCCTGCCGGCCGGGGCGGTTTACCAGAACATCGACATCATCGGCAGCACCACCTCGGGCGCCAACATTACCAATATCTCCTTCACCAGCGCGGCCCAGGCCGTGGCCATGATGGAGGAAACCAACCGCGCCTTCGTCAGCGACGCCGGCATGCGCAGCCAGTTCACCGTGCTCTTCAACGAACTGGCCGGCGCCGACGGTGCCGCGCTGTTCCACTGCACCGCCGGCAAGGACCGCACCGGCTGGACCGCCGCCGTGCTGCTGAGCATCGCCGGGGTGGACAGCCAGACCATCATGGAAAACTACCTGGCCACCAACGACTACACTGCCGCCCGCATCAAGGCGACCCTGGCGATGATTCCGGCCAGCATGGCGGCCATCTACGCGCCGCTGATCGGCGTGCAGGCCAGCTACCTGCAGGCGGGCCTGGACGAAGTCACCGCCCGGTACGGCAGCATGGACAACTACCTCAAGGAGGGCCTCGGCCTGTCCCAGGAAACCCTCTACGTGTTGCGCGGCAAGATGGTCTACTACAACAGCCTGCCGGGCACTCTTGGCCTTTCGGGCAACGCCGCCGCGGGCGCGCAGCTGCTGACCCAACTGCAGAACAGCAGCCTCTCCGGTGCCTACACCGCGTACAACTACTACCTGCAGTCGGCCATCGATGCCGGCACGCTCGGTGGTGTGGAGTCCACCGTCGGCGGCCAGGTGCACGCCGACGCAGCCAGCTACCTGCTGCGCCAGGATGCGCTGATCGACCGCGCTGCCGCGCCCTACGCCAGCGGCGTCGACCTGAAGACCGGGCAGACCCGCCTGTGGACCACGGCGCTGGCCGGCTATCAGGGCAACTCCGCGACCTCCAACGCCGAAAGCAGCAACGAACACACCCAGGGCCTGATGGTCGGCGTCACCCAGCGCTTTTCCGAGCAGCTCAGTGGCAATGCGGGCTTCGGCTACAGCAAGGGCCGCGTCGGGGGGAGCGGCGGTGATGTCGACACCGACCTGACCTTTGTCCGTGGCGGTGCGCGCCTCGCCCTCGATGGCCTGGATCAGGGCCTGTTCGTCGACGCCGACTTGAGCCATGGCTGGCTCGACTACGACAGCAAGCGCGATATCGGTGGCGGCCTGGGCAAAGCCAAGGGCGACACCAGCGGCAACCTGAGCGGCGCCAGCGTCGCGCTGGGCTACCGCACGGCGGTGTCCACCGTGACCCTGGAGCCGAGCATCGGTCTGCGCTACAGCCACCTGGACCTGGATGGCTTCCAGGAAAAGGGCAGTGGGCTGGCGCTGGACGTCAACGATATCAGCGAGAACCGCCGCAGCGTCTACGCCAACCTCAAGGTCTCGTTCGCCCCGGTGGCCCTGGGCAGTGGCTGGCAGATGGTGCCGGGCCTGGAGGTCGGCTACGACCACGCGCTGGGCGACTACAAGGTCGATAGCGAAGGCCACCTGCTGGGCCTGGACGTTTCCCAGCGTGCCGCCTTCGACAACCGTGACCAGTTCAGCGGCGCGTTCAGCCTGACCGCCAGCCAGGGCGACTTCAGCGTCGGCGCCGAAGTCGGCGCACTGGGCGGCAGCGGCAGCCACGGCGCCAGTGGCAGCCTGAAGGCCAGCTACCAGTTCTGATCGGTGGCGGCCTAGGTAAGCGGCCCGTCGCGTCCAACGCGGCGGGCCGTTTTGCTTTCCAACACGTAGGGCGCATAACGCCCACGGCGTTATCCGCCAGGGCGGCGGATAACCCATTCCGGGTTATGCGCCCTACGCCCCCGGGTGGCCCAGAGTTTTCCTCTGGAAACGGAGCAGGCGTCGCGAACAGAGCCGGTGGCTTCCCTAGGCAGGCGTCGACAGGTTCCTGCGCAGGTCTGCCGGGCTCATGCCGTAGGCGCTCTGGAAGTACTGGCAGAAGCGCCCGACGTTGCTGAAGCCCAGGGCCAGGGAAATCTCGCTGACCGATTGCGAACCGTCCTGCTGCAGCGCGTCGTAGGCGCGCTGCAGGCGCACCTCGCGCTGGTAGGCGACGATGGAGCTGCCGACGAAGCGGCGGAAGCCTTCCTGCAGGGCGCGCAGGCTGACGTTGGTCAGCTCGGCCAGGTCGCTGCCGCTGATCAGGGCGTCCGGATGCTCCTGGATGTAGTCCATGGCCAGTTTCACGTGGCGCGGCGCGATCTGCGGCGCGGGGCGCCTGAGCGCGTCGCTGTAGTTGTGCGGCCAGATTTCCAGCACCGAATCCACCAGCATTTCCTGCAGGCGTGCCGGCATCAGCGCGCTGGAATTGATCAGCAGGTCGAACTCGTTGCCGGTGGCCATGGCGACGATCGCCTTGATGCCCTGGAAGGCCTTGTTGCGCAGGTCGACCCGCGGCTGGAAGCGCACCTTGTGGCTGATCGGCCGGCCCAGCAGCGTTGCCAGCCGGCGCGCGAACAGCGAGCGGCGCACCGACAGGCCGTGGTGTGCGTGGCCATCGATGAAACCGACCGAACGCACCGAGGCCTTCTCGATGGCGAGGCCGACGCGCGGTGTACCGATGGTTTCGTCGGACTGGTTGAAGACCACGCGCCCGGCGCTGGGAAAGATGAAGGTGATCTCGTCGTCGAGGTCCGGCATCTCGGTCAGCAGGTCGCCGCGAAAGCTCAGGCGGCGGAAGCTCACGCCCTCGTAGCGGCCATAGACGCCGCCGATGGCGATGGGCTTTTCGGGCCGCGGCATCCCCGAATAGAGGCTGCCGAACATCCGCGTGTAGAGCTCGCCGAAATCGTCGGCGGTCATGTGCTCGGAACGGATCAGGAACTGCTTGCGGGAGGTGCTCGTGTCTACCGTCATGGTCCGTCATCTGGCGCTGGCGACGAGCGCACCGCCGGAGTTCGGCGGGCGATACATGAGCGCCCATGCTGAACGGCGCAGATGACAATTGCGTGATGGGCTGCCTACTCCGGTAGCCTGGCCAGGCGGAAGCCTTCGACGAAATGTTCGCGCACTGCCGCGTCACGCAGGGGTTCGGTCTCTACCCAGTGGCGGATGGTGAAGCTTGGATTGCCCACCAGGAAGAATTCGGTTTCCGCGCGGGCCTCGTCCAGCCGGCCAAGTTGCGCAAGGCTGGCGGCGAGGAAGCGCCGCGAGCTGCTGCGGTAGGTTTCGTCGCGGCGCAGGGTCTGGATGGCGCCCTGGTAATCGCGCGCGGCGTACTGTGCCTGGCCGAGGGTCAGGTAGTACCAGCCGGCGGGGAAGGGGTTGAGGCGAAAGGCCCGGCGGATGTGCTCCAGGCCTTCGTCGATACGCCCGGCCAGTACCGTGACGTCGGATAGCGCCGCCCAGGCGTCCGCATCGTTCGGGTCGAGCTCGATGGCGTGCTGGAACTCCCGGTCGGCTTCGGCGTACTGCCGTTCGTACGTCAGCAGGTAGGCCAGGCTCCAGCGGCAGCCGGCGTCATTGGGGTCGATGGCCACGGCCTCGCGCGCCCGCTGCAGTGCCGCGCCGCGCTCAGCCTGGGTGGGGCCGCCGCTGTGTATCCAGCCCATCCAGTGATTCATCGCCATCCAGCGGCGCGCCTCGGCGTACTGCGGATCGAGGGCGATGGCGCGGCTGAGCATCAGGTGTGCTTCGCGCGCGGCCAGTGGCGAGTCGTCCATCAGCTGGCGGGCGCGCACGCACAGTTCGTAGGCCTCGATGTTCCTCGGGCGATTGCGCGGCAGGGGCGTGCGCAGATGGCCGAGCAGGGCCTGGACGATGTGCCCGGCGACTTCGTCCTGCACGGCGAAGACGGCCGCCAGTTCGCGGTCGAAGCGTTCCGCCCAGAGTTGTTCGCCACTGAGCGCATCCACCAGCTGGGCGTTGATCCGCACGCGGGCATCGGCGCGGCGCGCGCTGCCCTGGAGCAGGTAGCGCACGCCCAGTTGGCGGGCGATCTCGCGCACGTCCATGGCCTTGCCCTTGTAGGCGAACGCCGAAGTGCGAGCGATCACGAACAGGCCGGAAGCCCTCGACAGTTCGGTGGTCAGATCCTCGGTCAGGCCGTCGACGAAATAGTCCTGCTCGGCATCGGGGCTGCCGTTGACGAAGGGCAGCACGGCAATCGAAGGCTCATCCGGCAACGCCAGCGGAGCACGCAACGCCTCGGCCAGGGGTTCCACGCTTGCGCTGAAGCGGTAGCCGACGCGGGGCACCGTGGTGATCCAGGAGCTGCCGTCGGGGGCCTCGCCCAGCACCTTGCGCAACTGGGCGATCTGCACCGTGAGGTTGCCTTCCTCGACCACCAGGCCCGGCCAGGCGGCGTCCATCAGCTCGGCCTTGCCGAGGATTTCACCCGGCCGCTGGAGCAGGGCGCTCAGCAGGTTCAGCGCACGGAATCCGACGGCCACGGGAACGTCGTTGCGCTTGAGCGTGCCACTGGTGCCATCGAGCACGAAGGGGCCGAAAGCCAGACGCGATTGCTGCATGCCGCCCCCTTTGCAAGTTTTTGGAAGTGTTTGGCGTCACTTAAGGACGGCTTGCCGGGTGCTCTCCATGCTTGACCCATGAGGTCCGAGTCCATGGAGGCTGTCATGAACGATACTCCCCGTCTGCTGCTGTCGGAAGCTCCTTCGGGGCACTTCAGCCCGTCGGCCGTGCCCGAACTGCTGGCGCTCTGGCAGGCCCGCGCCCGGCTTCGCCAGCAACTTGCCGTGATGGCCAGGGCCAATCCGCACCTGATCGAGGACATCGGCCTGACGCGGCGCCAGGTGGCGACGGAGATCGCCAAGCCGTTCTGGCGGGCGTGACCCTTACTTTTCCAGGCTCAGCCGTTGGTGCCATTGGGCGATGGACTCCTGCGGGTAATCGTCGAATTGCAGGTCATGGGGCGTGGCCTGCACTTCGACCCAACTGGCCTTCGAGCGCAGCAGCAGGTAAGTGTGTTCGGGGGGCACGGGCAGCGGGGTGTCGATGGCGGAGGCGAAGGGGTGGATCAGTTCCGGCCATCGCGCGTCGTACAGCCACAGGCCGCTGCCGCACAGGCTGCAGAAGTGCCGTTCGGCGCCACTGGTACGCGTGCGCTGACCTTCCTCACGGAGCTTTGCGTGGTAGATGCTGATGTGCTTGCGCCCGCGCACCCTGAGGCTGGCGGCCTCGCCGCCGAGGTTGATCGCGTAGCCACCACCGCCCTGGGTCTTGCGGCAGATCGAACAGTAGCAGCGCTGGTAAGGGTAGGGATGGGCGCTGTGCAGGCTGAAGTGCACGGCGCCGCAGTGGCAGGAACCTTCGAGCAGCATGGCTTCTCTCCATCAGGGCTACCTGAGCAGGGACTCGCGGGCGCGCCAGGGATTCCATCGGATCGCACCAGCGGGACTGGCCGTGCCCCGTGCAGTAGACTAGCCGCCCGCCCAGCGACGGACGCTGCCCATGCTCAGGAATTTCACCGACCTCGATCTGCGCCTGCTGCGCATCTTCGCCTCCGTGGTGAGGTGCGGCGGCTTCACCGCGGCGCAGGCCGAGCTGAACATGAGCCAGTCGAACATCAGCATGCACATCGGCAGCCTGGAGAAGCGCCTGGGCTATCGGCTGTGCGAACGCGGCAAGGGCGGCTTCCGCCTGACCGCGAAAGGGCAGCGGATTCTCGAGGCGTCCCAGGCGATGTTCGACGCCATCGGCCTGTTCCGCGACCAGGCGCAGGCGCTCTCGGGCAAGCTGGTGGGCGAGCTGTACCTGGGGCTGGCGGACAACGTCACGACCCTGCCGCAGGCGCGCTTCGACGAGACCCTGGCGGCCTTCCACGGTCGCGAGCAGGACGTGCAGTTGAACCTCTACGTGAATTCGCCCACCGAGTTGGAGCTGGCGGTGATCGACGGCCAGCTGGACCTGGCGATTTCCTACTTCAGCCGCGCGCGCCCGACCCTGGATTACCTGCCGCTGTACACGGAAGAGATCGGCGTGTTCTGCGGCGAGCGCCACCCGCTGTTCGCGGCGCACGAGCCGACACTGGAGCAGATCGCCGAGTACAACTGGGTGCGCCATGGCTTCCTGCCGGCGGACCAGGAATTGCCGTTCCGCCCCGAACGCAGCAGCGCCACCGCGCATCACATGGAGGCGGTGGCGCATTCGGTGCTGGCCGGCACGCACCTGGGCTACCTGCCGACCCACTACGCGAACATCTGGGTCGAGCGCGGGCGGATGAAGCCGCTGCTGCCGGAGCAGCTCTGCTACGAGGTGACGCACAGCATGATCACCTACGCCGGGCGGCCGCGCAGCGAGGCCGCCCGTGCCTTCATCGAGGACCTGCTGAGCGTGCACGGCCTCGGCTAGCCCTCAGGCGAGCACGCCGTTGACCGCGTTGAGGTAGATGCGCGAGTAGTCCTCGGCCTGCAGCGGCAGGGCGTTGGTGTCGGAGGAGGAGATATCCGCCACCGCCTGTTCGCCGATCCAGAGCGCGTCCTCGCCGTCCAGGCCCAGTTCCCTGAGCGTATGCGGAATGCCCACCGCCGAACGCAGTTCCAGCACCCAGCCCAGCAGGCCTTCGAAGCTCGCTTCCGGCAGTTCCAGGTAGCGCGCCAGACGCGTGGCGTCGGCTTCGATGGCCGGGCGGTTGGCCACCAGCAGGTACGGCAGCAGCACGGCGTTGAGCAGGCCGTGGTGCTTGTGGTGCTTGGCGCCCAGTGGGTGGGCCAGCGCGTGCACGCCGCCGAGTCCCTTCTGGAAGGCCACTGCCGCACTGGCCGAAGCCACCAGCATGCCTTCGCGCGCGGCGAGGTCGGTGCCGTTGCGCACGGCGCGTTGCAGGTGTTCCTTCACCAGGCGCACGCCTTCGATGGCTACGCCGGCGGACATCGGGTGGTAGAGCGGCGAGAACAGCGACTCCAGGTGATGGGTCAGGGCGTCCATGCCGGTGGCGGCGGTGAGCGACTTCGGCAGGCCGACGGTCAGTACCGGGTCGAGAATCACCGAGCGGGCCAGCAGCTCGCGGTGGCCGACGACTATCTTGATGCCGCGCGCGGTATCGGTCAGCACGGCCTCGCGGCCCAGTTCGGAGCCGGTGCCGGCGGTAGTGGGAATGGCGATCAGCGGCGGCAGGTCGAGGGCGGGGTGGTCGCCCAGGGTCGGGTAGCGCTCGATCAGTTGCGACCATTCGAAGTTGTGCAGGCCGTTCGCATCGCGGCTGAGCAGGGCGATACCCTTGGCTGCATCCAGCGCGCTGCCGCCGCCCAGGGCGATCAGCGAATCGTGGCCGCCTTCGGCCAGAACGCCGGCGCCAGCGCTGACTTCTTCCAGCGCGGGGTTGCTGGAGAAACCGTGGAACAGCGCGTAGTCCATGCCGGCCGCTTCCAGGCGGCCCCGCACTTCGTGCAGCGGCGGCAGTTCGAGCATGCCGGGGTCGGTGACCAGCAGCGGCTTGAGCATGCCGGCCAGGCGGCAGCGCTCGGCCAGTTGATCGAGGGCGCCGACGCCGCAGAGGATTTCCGTGGGGTAGTTCCAGTAGTTCAGGGTGGACATGACAAGCTCCGGATTTCAGGCATGGCCTGCCCGTGCCGGCTCGTGCAAAGCCAGCGGCGGGAGGAAGTGGGAAACAGGGCGCCGGACAGGCCCGGCGCCAGGCGTTCAGGTGAGCGCTCAGCCGACGGCGCGGCCGGCGAAGCTCAGGCTGGTGGCGATGCGGCGGTGCGGTTTGGCGATGAACAGGTAGGCCAGGCCGAACAGGGCGAGGGCGGAGAACACCACGACCACCGCCCAGACCTGGAACCAGGGCGCGCCGGGCGGGGCGAGCATCTCCCGCGGCCAGGCCACGTTGATCGCCTCGAACACCAGCCAGACCACGGCGATGACGTTGACCAGCAGGCCCTTGCGGCCGAGTTTCAGTGCACCCTTGTCCGGGTTCCAGCGTCCGGTCAGGCGTGCATACAGCGCGCTGGCGGCGACGATCAGGAAGACGAAGAAGAAGCCGCCGCTGCCGAAGGCGATCAGCGTGCCGACCGCCGTGGCATTCAGCCCCAGGGCCAGGCCCAGGCTGGCCAGCAGGGTGCTGCAGACCATCGCGGCCATCGGTACCTTGCGCTTGTCGACGCGGCGCAGCAGGGCGGAACCGGGAAGGATTTCATCGCGGGCCATGCCGAAGATGGCGCGGCCGATGTAGGTCTGCACCGAGACCACGCAGGCGACGAAGGCGACCAGCACGATGGCCACGAACGGCCGCTCGGCCCAGGCACCGAAAGCGTCCACCACCGCCGGGGTTACCGGGTCGATGACCTGCCCGCTGACCACGGCGGCCGGGTCCTTGTACGACAGGGTGACGGCGAAGGCGGTGAGCATCACCGTCAGCCCGACCACCAGCATCGAACGCAGGATGGCGCGGGGCGTGGAGACGCGGGCGTCGGTGGTTTCCTCGGAAATCTGCGAGCAGGCATCGAAGCCGAGGAAGGCCCAGCCGCCCACCGCCAGTGCTGTCAGGAAGCCGCTCCAGTAGGTGCCGCCGGAGACTTCCAGGGCATTGAGGCTGCTGAACAGCATCTCGAAGGAGTGGTTGCGGAAGAACAGCAGCAACAGCACGCCGATGCCGATGGAGGCGATGGCCTCGGCGAAGATGCCGGCGTTGACGAAGTACTTCAGCGGGTTGATGCCCAGCAGGTTGACCGCCAACCCAAGGGCCAGCAACGCCGCGCCGCAGAGTACCTGCGCATTGGCGGACGGCGGTTCGCCGGTCACCAGCAGGCCGAGCCAGAAGCCGCCCAGGTAGGCGACGGTGGTCAGCGAGGCGAGGGCGGAGGCGAGGTAGAGGAAGCCGGTGAACCAGGCCGCGCGGTCGCCGATCAGTCGCCGCACCCACTGGTAGCAGCCGCCAGCCAGCGGGAACTGCGAGGACAGCTCGGCGTACACCAGTGCCACGGTCAGTTGCAGGAGCAGGCACAGGGGCACGACCCATACCCAGGACGGCCCGACGCTCATGGCGCCCAGGGACATCACCGAGTAGATGCCGACGACCGGGGAAATGGTGGCGAAACCGACGGAGAACGACGACCACAGGTTCAACCCGCGGTCCAGCTCCTGGCGGTAGACGTGGCTGGCGAGCAGGCTTTCGTCGCCGTTGCTGGTAGCGACGGCAGGGCTGCGAAGGTCAGACATGCCGGCCTCCGGGGTTCAGGGAATAGGGGGATTCACGGCCAGGCATGACGGGGCGCATGGGAGATCCTCGGGGCAGTTGGAGTTGTTATCGAGAACCCGCGTCTCTAAAGGACGGCTGAGTAGCTGGCGCTGTCAGTGCAGCGCGTGGCCAGAGTAGGGCGCTGCCGCATCAGGAAAAATTCATATTTGATTGCACTGACATCAGCTGTTGCTGATGTTTTGTGCGAAGTATACCGGTAGGAGCGGGTCGCTTCTCCAGGAGGGTGGTGGGCCGCAATCGCGCGCACGGCGCATTCCTGCAGGGTGGCATAAGGGACAGGCAGGGTGGGATGCAGAGGGAGTGGGGGCGCGGGAACCGGGAGCGACAGCGCGCTCCCGGTGTGAAGCGGTATCAGCAGTGCTTGTCCTGCTCGGCCTTTTTCTCGACGCCCGGCTGGGCGTTCTGAGCGGTCTGCTGTCCGGCGTCGGTCTTGTCGTGCGTGGCCTGCAGAGCCTGGTAGTTGGCCTGGGTCAGACGGTTGGTCATCAGGGCGGATTCTTCGGCCATGGACGCCTGGCTGGCGAGCAGGGCGGCAAGGGTCAGGGTACTGGCAGTGAGCAGTTTCATTGGAATGTTCTCGGTAAGGAGGTGCAGTGGGGTGATGCTCGCGAGTGACCACAGTCTAGTGAGCAGCCGCAGGGGGGACCCATGAAGAAAACTGGTATGAATGATCGAATCGCTCGAGGGACGGGTTTGATGCCAATTTCCGCCGAGGCGGGAACTGGCATCAAACCCTTGATCCCCCTGGCCTCGGGCTTGGTCGCGGAAACTCCGCCGTGGGTCATGAACTGGTCGACACTGAAGTTCTGCTAATGAGTCCATGCAGGCAGGCTGATAAATGGCGGCTTGCCCGGGGCCTTGATGTGGACCTACGCCTGGAGGCCGGACGGGTAATTGCACGCTGACCCGCTGGCAGTTCCATACCGCGTATGCGTGTGCCGCCAGCAGCGCCTGCGGGGCGATTTCGAAGGCGGTCCCGGGACCCGGCCGGCATCCGCTCCGCTGTACTGGACGATGGGGTGGTGGGTCTTGCCGCTGGTGGCCAAGCAAGGCAGTGCCGGTGACTTCCTTCCCGCCCTGGCGGAAACCCACCAGCGCGCCTCGGTGCGCTCGAACAGGGTTGTCGCAGCCTGGCAGGCGGCCATCTCCGGTTCGGTCAGCCTCGGCGCGGCGATGGCTTGCTTGGCGTACCTGGCGGTTTGTATGTCCTTTCTTCTGAACGGCAGGCTGATCGCAATACCTGTTTCAAAATAGCGATGCCGGAATTCAAGCGGCGTTTCAGCAGCAGGACATGGCGCAGGCGATGAAGGCGGTGGTCAGGGTGGTGATGCTCAGGCCTGCCAGGAACAGGGTGTCGGCGACGCGTTCCAGACGGTGATTGCGCTGCAGCTTGCGGGTCCGCAGGCCGAAATAGGCGGTGAGGGTGGTCGCCAGGTAGATCACCGTGTTCAGCGCGAGCATGTCCTGGCCGATCAGGTCGACGCGGTGCTGGCCGACGATGATGCGCAGGATGCCCACCACTGTCAGGCACACGCCGACCATGGCGCCGGACGCGGCGAAGATGTGCACGCAGATGTCGTCGTCCAGCGGGGCGGTGTGGCTCTTGTGGCTCATGGCGGGTCTCCTGCGCCGGCCGCTGCGGTTCATCCGCTCGACTTGCCGGCCTCGATGTGGCTGCCATGATAGGTAGGACGCGACGCTTGCTGTACTCGCTTTCCCGGTGGCCCCAGGTGAACCGAAAAACAGCGGAAAATCATCCAGATAACCGCCGCCTGCCGCGGCAGGCGCGGGCGCTGGAGAAGGTCGAGCTCATATTGGAGGCGTCGCGGCGCATCCTGGAGCGCCGCGGCCTGGAGGGGTTCACCACCAACCATGTGGCGGAGTTGGCGGGGGTCAGCGTCGGCTCGCTCTACCAGTACTTCCCCAACAAGGAGCGGATCCTCGACGAGCTGGCCCGGCGCGAACTGGCAGCGTTGGCTACCGGCATCATGGGCGCGCTCACCGGCCGCCCGCCGGAGGCGCCCGGCGAGCGCATCCGCGCAGTGATTCACGCCGCCGTCAGCGCCTATGGCGGGCGCACCGGCGCGCACAAGGCGCTGATGCACTACCTGATGACGCGCGGCGGCGGCAGCCCGCTGCCCGCCTTGCGCGGCAGCGTCATGACCCACCTGGTGACCCATGGCCTGGTCGACCACGACCAGCAGCTGCGCAAGCTCGACGAGGCCGAGGTGTTCGTCCTCGCCCATGCCGTGGGCGGTGTCCTGCGTGCCCTGCTGGACGACCCCGGCGCCCTGATCCCTGGACGGCGGGAGGGCATCGAGGAAGCGCTGGTGCAGTTGGTGCTGGCGTACTACGGGCGGGGCGCGGCGGGCTGAAGCCCGGCGTCGGTCACAGCCACCAGCGCAGCAGGTAGAACGCGCCCATGCTGAGGATCACGCTGAGCAGCACGTTGCGCGTCCACAGCACCAGCGCCACGGCGACCACGGCGCCGAGCAGGTAGGGGTTGTCCAGGCGCAGGTTCAACTGATGTTCGGGCAGGAACACGATCGGCCCGCAGATCGCAGTGAGCATGCCCGGCACGGCGAAGCCGAGGAACTGCCGCACGTTGCTGCTCAGGCGGATCGGCAGGCGCGGTTCGAGGAATACGTAGCGGTTGAAGAACACGATCAGGCCCATGCCGAAAATCACTGCCCAGACCATCATGCGCGCCCCCCCGAGAGTTTCTGGCAGACAAAGCCGGCGAACATGCCCGCCAGCCCGGAAAGCACCAGTGCCGAGCCGACCTGCCAGTAGCTGAACAGCACCGAACAGAACAGCGAGACGGCGACGCAGATCAGGGTGGGGATGTTCTTCACCACCGGCGCGATCAGCGCGACAAAGGTGGCGGCGATGGAGAAGTCCAGGCCCAGGTGTTCCAGACCGGGAATGCTGGTGCCCACCAGCACGCCGGCGAGGGTGAAGAGGTTCCAGGCGATGTAGAACGTCAGCCCCACGCCCAGGGCGTACCAGCGGTTGAAGGTCTGGCGGTCGTGGCCGCTGGTGAGGGCGAAGAATTCATCGGTGAGCAGGAAGCCCAGGCCCGCGCGCCAGCGTCCCGGCAGGCCGGAGAGCACCGGGCGCAGGGTCATTCCGTAGAGCAGGTGCTGCGAGGTCAGCAGCAGGGTGGTGATCATGATCGAGAAGAACCCGGCGCCGCCCTTGAGCATGCCGATGGCCACCAGTTGCGCAGCGCCGGCGAAGACGATGGCGGACAGGCCCTGGCCGTGCAGTGGCGAAAGCCCGGCGTCGATGGCCAGGGAGCCGGCGAGCAGCCCCCAGGGCAGGACCGCGAGCGACAGCGGCATGATGTCGATGGCGCCCTTGAGGAAGGCACGTGAAGGAAGCTGATCTTGGGACATGAGCGTTTCTTGCAGGCCGATAAGTGCCTTCAGCGTCGCAGAGAAGCCTGGCGCGTGGCTTGAACAATCTTGCTGTCGAATTCAGCCGATGCCCAGCAGTTCCCCAAGGGACCGGGCCAGTTCCTCGTGATGTACCGGCTTCTGAATCACCAGGCTGCCGGGCAGCTCCAGTCCTTGCAGTTCGGCGTAGCCGGTGAGAAACACCACCGGCAGGTAGGGGAAACGCTCGCGGGCAATCTTCGCCATCTGCGCACCGTTGAGTTCGGGCATGGCGAAGTCGGTGAGCAGCAGGTCGACGTGTTCGTCGAGCATCTCCAGAGCCTGCTGCCCGCTGTTGGCCTGACGCACCCGGTAGCCGTAGAGGCGCAGGGCGTCGCCGAGCAGTTCGCGCACCAGGTCGTCGTCGTCCACCAGCAGGATATTGCGGTCGTGGCCGCTATCGGTGAGGTCGCCGCTGGGGTCACGTACGCTGTCGTCAGCCGCTTGCGCACGTTCCACGGCCGGCAGGTAGACGTTCACCTGGGTTCCGCGCCCCGGCTCGCTGTCGATGTGCACACCGCCGCCGGACTGCTTGGCGAAGCCGAACACCTGCGCCAGCCCCAGTCCCGAACCCTTGCCGATGTCCTTGGTGGTGAAGAAGGGCTCGAACACTTTGCCCAGCACTTCCTCGTCCATGCCGCAGCCGGTGTCGCGGATTGACAACACCACGTAGTCCCCCGGTTCGGGATGCTCCGGGCGGCTGGGTCTGTGGCTGATGTGCATGTTGTGAGCGGAAAGGATCAACTGGCCGCCGGCCGGCATGGCGTCGCGGGCGTTGATCGCCAGGTTGAGGATGATCATCTCTGTCTGGGTCGGATCGGTCAGCGCCTGCCACAGGCCATCGGTGAGTTCCAGGCGCACCGAGATATTGCCGCCCAGGGAGCGGGCCAGCAGCTCTTCCAGGCCGCTCAGGGTGTCGTTGAGGTTCAGCGGCACTGGTTCCAGACGCTGCCGGCGGGAGAAGGCGAGCATCTGCGCGGTCAGCTTGGCGCCGCGCTCGCCGGCCTCGCGGATGTGCTGCAAGCGTTTGCCGGCCTTTTCGTAATCACCCTTCGCCAGGTCGCGCTCGAGGAAGGTGGAGCCGCTGAGGATCACCGTCAGCAGGTTGTTGAAGTCGTGGGCGACACCGGCGGTGAGCTGGCCTACCGCCTCCAGCCGTTGCATCTGCTGCAGCGCCGCCTCGATTCGTTCGCGCTCGGCGATCTGCTCGCGCAGCCGGGCATTGGCTTCGGCCAGATCCAGCGCAGCCTCGCGCTCGCTGGTAATGTCGCGGGCGACCACGTAAAGCAGGGTGTCTTCGGGTACCACCACCCAGGAAAGCCAGCGCTGCTTGCCGCTGGCGTGGCGTATGCGGCCATCGAAGCGCGCGCTGGTACCACCGTGGGCGAGGGCGGCCAACTCGGTGAGGAAGGCGTCCTGGTCCTGCTCGGGCAGCAGCTGCAACAGCGACATGCGCGAGAGCATCTGGCGCTGGAAGCCCAGGGTGTGTTCCCAGGCCGGGTTCAGGGCGACCGGGGTGAGGTCGCTGTTGAGCACGGCGAGCAGGTCCTGGGACAGATCCCATGATCGGTCGCGCTCGCGGGTGCGGCGCTCGACTCGTTCGCCAAGCATTTCGTTGAGCTGTTCCAGGGCCTGGGTAGCCTTGCGTTGCTGGTGGATGTCCTGCAGCACGCCGGAGAAACGAACACAGCGGTCATCGACGAATCGCGCCTGCCCATTGCTCAGCAGCCAGCGCGGTTCCAGCCCGTCGGGCTGTTCGATGCGGAATTCCACGCGGTAACGACCATTACCCCGCGGGTCCATGGCGCGCTCGACGCCTTCGCGCACCCGCTCCACATCTTCGGGATGGATGCCGTTGTAGAACACATCCATGGTCATTTCGGTGTCCGGCAGCAGGCCGAACAGCGTCTTGCAGCGTTCGTCCCAGAGCAGCAGGCCGTCCTCCGGACGCAGGTCCCAGGTGCCCATGCCGGCGGCGTCGATGGCGATGCGCGCGCGCGCCTCGACGTCCGCCAACGCCTCTTCGGCGCGACGTCGACGCTGTCGCTCCTGGACTTCGGTGAGGGCGCGGCGCACTGCCTTGGGCAGCAGCGATAGGTTCTTCTTCAGCACGTAGTCGGTGGCGCCGAGGCGGATCATCTCCACCGCGTGTTCCTCACCATAGATGCCCGAGAGGAAAATGAACGGGGTATCAGGCACCAGGCGCTGGGCGATGGCCAGCACGTGGGTGCCGGAGGAACCGGGCAGCACACAGTCGCAGAGAATCAGGTCGAAGCTGCCCTCGTGCAGGGCATGTTCGACTCCGTTGTGATCGAAGACATGCCGAGCGTCGATCTTCATGCCGCTGCGCTCCAGGCGTAGCAGGGTCAGCTCGGCATCCATGGCGCTGTCTTCGACGACCAGCAGTTTCAGCGGAACTTCGGACATCACCGCTCCGTCACGGGTTGCGTCTACGATTCAGACGCAACGATCCGGGCGGAGGTTCATTGAGAACGGCCCAGAAAATCCCCAGATCGGAAATCGCGGTGACGAATTCCTTGAATTCGACCGGCTTCACCACGTAGGCGTTGACGCCCAATTCGTAGGCACGTTGCAGGTCCGGCTCCTCCCGCGAGGAGGTCAGCATCACCGTGGGGATACTGCGCAGCTCGGGGGTGTCGCGCACCACCTTGAGCACTTCCAGGCCGTCCACCTTGGGCAGCTTGAGATCCAGCAGCAGCACCGCTGGATTGCCATCGGCACGCTCGGCGTGGGCTCCTCGTCGCAGCAGGTAGTCCAACGCGTCGGCGCCATCGCGCATGACGATGACTTCGTTGGCCAGTTGGCTGCGTTCCAGCGCAACCAGCGTCAGCTCCAGGTCCCTGGGATTATCTTCCACCAAGAGAATGGGTTTGAGCATGATACGTATGGCTTTCCTTCAGTGGGGCTGTGGGTGGCGGGGCAGGGCGAAGTGGAATGTCGCGCCCTGGTTGATAACTCCTTCGGCCCAGACGCGGCCGTCGTGGCGCTCGATAATGCGCCTCACGCTGGCCAGGCCGATGCCGGTGCCTTCGAATTCTTCCATGCGGTGCAGGCGCTGGAACACTCCGAACAGCTTGTTGGCGTAAGCCATATCGAAGCCCACTCCGTTGTCACGGATGAAAATCTCGGTTTCGTCCCGCGTCTGTTTCGCGCCGATTTCGATGCGGGCCGGCTCGCGGCCACGGGTGTACTTGATGGCGTTGGCGATCAGGTTGCGCAGCGCAAGATTGATGAACGCCGGATCACCGATCAGTTTCGGCAGCGTCTCCAGCTTCCAGTCGATCTGGCGGCCGACGTAGTCGGGCTCCATTTCCGTGCGGATGGTTTCTACCAGCGCGTTGAGGTCCACCTCGGACAGGCGGAGCGCCGAGCGCCCCATCTGCGAAAAACTCAGCAGGTTGTCCACCAGGGTGCCGGCGAAGCGCGCGGCATCCTCGATGTGCTGGAGGAAGCGACGGCCGCGCTCGCTCAGCGCCTCTCCCTCGATTTCGCCCAGCAGCTCGGCGTAGCCGGCAATGTGCCGCAGCGGCGCGCGCAGGTCATGGGAAACGCTGTAGGAGAAGGCTTCCAGCTCCTTGTTGGAGCGGCGCAGTTCCCCCGCCAGTTGGGCCAGTTCTTCGGCCTTGCGCAGCACGATGCCCAGTACCGAGGTACGAAGCTCCACCACCGCGTCGACGATCAGCGGCTCCCAGGGGGCGGAGAAACCGCGTACTTCCTCGCGCCAGCGCTCGAAACTATGGCGTGGATTCAACTGGCCCTGGGCGTCGATCTCCTTCGCCGGGCGTCCGGCCCAATTTACCGTGCGCGCTTGTTCCGGGCGGAACCAGACCAGGTAGTGCGAGTGAATCTGTGAAATTGCCACGGCCAGCACGCCGCCGGCATGCTGGGCGAGTTCAGGCAGTTCGTCGATGTCGCGCTTCACGTTGTCGGTCTGGAACACCACCTCGCCGCCACGCTTGGCCAGCCAGTGAGTCAGCGCGTTGACCTGCGCGGCTGGCGGGGTGACGCCAAGCAGATCGATCCGCTCGGCGGATACGATCGCTGCGCCGGTGGCCGCGGCGAACTCCAGCATTACTGCGGGCAGCTCCAGCAGGCCGCCGCTGATGCTGTCGTGGTCGGCCATTGCGGAAAGCATCTGCACGATGCGTTGGCGCAGATCGAGCAATCGACGGGTATTTGAATGGGATTCGCGGGACTCGATCTGCAACGACAGCACGCTGCTGAGCAACTCGCAGGCGGTGCGTGTCTGGAAACCGACGGCGCGCGGCTCGCGGTGGTGGCAGGAAATCAGCCCCCAGAGGCGGCCATCGACGACGATGGAGAGCGACATGGAAGCCAGCGTGCCCATGTTGCGCATGTACTGAAGGTGCACGGGCGAGACGCTGCGCAGGGCGGCGAAGCTCATGTCCAGCGGGCGCCCGGTGCGGGGATTGTCGACCGGTACAAGTGGCGAAGCCTGGTAGTTGGCGTCTTCGATGACCCGGATGCGGTTGACCCGGTACAGCTCACGGGCCTGGCGGGGGATGTCGGAGGCCGGGAAGCACAATCCCAGGTACTGCGGATAGCCGGGGGCGGCCGCCTCGGCGATGACCAGCCCATTGCCTTCCGCATCGAAGCGATAGGCCTTGACCCGGCCGAACCCGGTAATGCGCTTGACCTCCTGCACCGAGCGTTGCAACAGCTCATCGATGCTGTTGGCGTTGTGCAGGCCGGCCACGAAGGCGCGCACCAATGGATAGAAATCGACGTTGGACGGGTTCCCGGGACGCTCCTGGTGCGGCGCGAATTCGGCAATCAGGACCTGATCGTGGCGGTGCACCATCACCGAGGTGGGCTCACCGGCGCCTGGGCTGTTTCGCAGCCTGACGTCGCCGATGTGGAAAGGGAATATTTCGCTGTCGGGCAGGCGCTTGAGGTGTTCGCGCAGGTCGAAGTCATCGGCCAGCAGTGCGGCGAAGTCGCGGCCCAGCAAGTCACTGGCGGGCAGGCCGAGCCAGCGCTGGGCGTTCTCGCTGGCCTGGAGGATACGCAGGTCGGATTCATCCAGTACCAACAGGAATCCCTGCGGCTGGATGCTGCCGGGCAGTTGGATCGGCTCCTGGGCGCAGCGCTCCATGGCTTGTTCGAGGGCGGTCTCTGCGGCGGGCAAGGTTAGGCACTCCGTTGGGGACCGACTCTGTGAGCCGGAAGTTGGTTGCGGGAATACTCTGTTAGTCCCGTATGAAAGTTTTTCAGTTTGGCCGTATTAGACGCTTTTCGCACTAATGGCCGAGGGCCATTTGTCTAGGCATTTCCGCTTCGGCAGTCTTCGCGGCGCCATGAGCAGCTCAGTCGGACTGGAGAAAAGCCAGCAGGGTAGCTTCCTCGGCGCTGAGGTTCTTGCGCTTGCGCGCCTTCGCTAATCCGCTCAGTTCGCCAGCAAGAAAGGCCTGTATCACCCGCGGATGCACGTAGCATTTGCGGCAGATCGCCGGAGTGTTGCCCAGTTCGTCGGCCACCTGCTGGATGATCGACTTGAGCTGGCGGTTGGCGCTCTTCTCGTCTTCCCAGTGGGTCCTGCGGCAGTGCTCAAGGGCCAGGGTGGTGCCAGCCCAGGTGCGGTAGTCCTTGGCGGTGAACTCCTCGCCGGCGTGCTCGCGCAGGTAGGCGTTGATGTCGCGGGAGTCGATCATGTGCCGCTGGCGGTCTGCGTCCAGGTACTGGAACAGCTGTTGCCCGGGCAGCTCAAGGCAACGCCGGAGGATGCGCGCCAGGCGCGGGTGTTCGATGTCCACGCTGTGGCGGATGCCGCTCTTGCCACGAAAGGCGAAGCGAATGCGCGTGCCCTGGACTTCGACATGGCGGTTGTTCAGCGTCGTGAGGCCGAAGGAGCGATTTTCCTTGCGGTAGCGTTCGTTGCCGATGCGGATCAAGGTGCGATCGAGCAGTTCGACCACGGTCGCCATGACCTTTTCCGCTCCCAGGCCGGGCAGCGCCAGGTCCCGTTCTATACGCCTGCGCAGCGCTGGCAGGCTTTCCCCGAAGCGCAGCAGGCGCTCGTACTTGGCGCTGTCGCGGACCTCGGTCCAGCGCGGGTGGTAACGGTACTGCTTGCGCCCGCGCACGTCGCGGCCGGTTGCCTGCAGGTGGCCGAGCGGGTCGATGCAGATCCACACATCGATATAGGCTGGCGGGATCGCCAGGCGGTCGATCCGCTCGATCTCTGTTTCGACGCGAATGCGTTCGCCGCCCGGGTCGAAGTAGGCGAAGCGCCCGCGCAGGCGACGCCGGCTGATGCCCGGCAGGCTGTCGTCGACGTAGTGCAGGTCGGGGGGCAGGTCCAGCAGCTCCGGCGGTGTGCTCATGGCGGCTCCTCGAGGTCTCTTCGGTAATGGATCGCGAAAGGGCATCGGGAGTGCGGTTTTTTTTCATCCGCCGGCGGGATGGCCAAGCTCAGGAGTGCCGATCCTCGACGGCCAGAGGCACGGGCGAGATCAGCCTGGGGTCGCTACCGCCAAACAGGGTGCGCAGGTAATCCTCCTGGATTCGCAGGCCGCGGCGCACCAGCCAGTTGCGACCGCCCGGTACGACGCGCAGCAGACAGTGGCCGAGGAAGCGGGGCGGGGCCGTAAGCAACGGGTACCAAGGCAGGCTGCCGCGGGGCAGGCCGAGGGCGCGTCGCCCCTGGTCGTCGATGAAGGTGCTGGCGATGCTCAGGTGGATCGCCCGGTTCAGGCGCCCGCGCAACCAGGGGAAGTTGGCGTAGTGGCGCTGCAGGGGTTCGTCCACCAGCGCGCAGCCGAGCATGCGGCTGCTCTCGTCCGGCGGTGCCTGGGACAGCAGGTTGTGGTAGAGCGCGCGTATCGCGTCGTTCTCGCTGGCGCACAGCCAGCGCTCCTCGACGCCCATCAACCAGGCGATGTAGCGCCAGAGGTGGCTGATGGCTTCGCGCTCCCGCTGGCTCAGGACTACGCCCAGCATGCGCTGGCCGATCAGGAAGATCGCCGAGAAGGCCAGATAGGTCGCCTGCATGTCTCCCTGGTTGATGGGCAGGCCATGGTGAGCGAAGTCCCATTGCTCCAGGCGCGACACCCGACGTCGCACCAATGCATGCACCAGCCGTACGTGCAGCGTGCTGCGGTAGCCCGCTGCGCCGCGCGCCATGCCCCTTGGGCGGGTGCAGTCGATCCACCATTTGGTGGTCTCGGCGATACGCCGCTGCGGGCCTTTTTCCAGCGCGCCGGTGAGTACCAGGGTACGGTTGATCGCGGAGGCCTGGTATCCGGCCAGCAAGCCAAGGTCGCGCAGCACGCGCATACCGGTCAGCCCGGAAATTCCGCAGGCGCGGGCGCCCTCGTCGAGGCGCTGCGGGTCGACCCAGGCGGGCGGTGTTTCGACACGGGCGAAGAAGGTTCTCAGTGCCTCGGGTGCGTCGGGGATGGCGGCAATGCCCTGGTGCAGCGCCTGTTCATACAACCGCATGCTCTTGCCGAGGCCGACTTCGAACATCCACTCCAGCAGCGCATCCATGGGAGCATCGCCCACCGTGAGGGACGCGCCGATGGCCTTCCAGGTCGCGGTATCCGGCTCGCTAGGGCCCTTGAGGAAGCGCTTGACCGGCGCAGCGGTGCGCCGAGCGCGCTGCAGGTCAGCGCCGTGACGGGTAGGCAGGTCAGTTGCGCACATCGATTCATACCTTGGTTTGGTTGCCGGGCGGATTCGTCGAGTTACGCTATTGCGAGTATTTGCTCGCATTCAACTCGCATCCGACTCGCATCGGGGGATAGGCATGAGGAAGCAACCCAAGCAGCAGCGCGCCAGCGAGATGGTCGCGGTGCTGCTCGAGGCCGCTGCACTGGAGATCGGCGAGCACGGCCTGGATGGCCTGACCACGAACCACGTCGCGCGTCGAGCCGGGGTGAGCGTCGGCTCGCTTTACCAGTACTTCGCGAACAAGGAAATGATCGTCGAGGCCCTGCTCATGCAGCGCGCCGGCACGCTGATGAAGGTGGTGCACGAGCGCGTGACGCCGCTACTGGGCGCGGACATCGGCAGCGTCACCCGTGCGGTGCTGGAGGGCATCTTCCAGCAGGTGGAGGGAGATTCGGCGCAGTGCGAGCTGCTGCGGCATTGGCACCGGCTCAATTCCGCGCCGGTGTTCCATGCCCTGGAGCAGCAGATGATGGAGGTGTGCCGGCAGTACCTGATTCGGCACTTCGACGATTACCGCATCGACAACCTGCCGGCGGTGCTCTTCGTGGTGATCAACTCCGTGCAGTACACCTGCGCGCGTTACCTGAGCGATGCGCAGCCGCTGCTGGGGCGCGAGGAAGTGATCGATACCCTGGCGCGGATGGTTGAAGCCCTGTGCCTGCCGCGCGCTGTGCGGCATCCGTAGGGGCGGCTGTCTTCTCCCGGCGAGCCTGCGCATGCAAGGAGTGAGGCTGGGTCCGCCCGTAAAAAAGCCCGGAAGACTCGCGCCAACCGGGGCTTTTCTCAACCGATCAGGCCACGACCGGGATCATCGGATCGGCCGCTGCCAGCGCGGTGGCTCGATCAGCGGCCGGAGGGTAGATCCACACGGTGTTGATCTCGGTCTTGATCTTCTTGCCTTCCTCGCGCAGGAAACGCACCTGGCGGTCCCAGCCTTCGGTGAACAATGCGCCCCAGGCGCCCAGGTCCAGGCAGGTCACGTACTTCTCCTGGCTGTAGGGGATGGGGGCTACGCCCAGCAGGTCGGCGGCAGCGTTGTTGCCGGCCGAGCGGCCCAGGGAAATGGCATGCTGGCAGGTCATCAGCGCGTAGTTGCCGGCGTCGTCCACGGCGGCATAGGCCACGTCGCCCGTGGCGAAAACCGCATCCTGGCCGATCACCTGGAGGTTACGATCCACATGCAGGCGGCCCTGGCGGTCACGTTCGCCGGCAACCTGTTCAGTCAGCGAACTGGCGCGCACGCCGGCGGTCCAGATCACGGTCTTCGCCTCGATGCGTTCGCCGTTGGAAAGAGTGACGCCGCTGTCGTCGATGGATTCCACCGAGGCCTTCAGGCGCCATTCCACGCCCAGTTCGGCGGAGGCTTCGGCCACCACGGATTGCGACGTGACGCCCAGCGCACCGCCGATCTCGGCGCCGCGATCGACCACGACCACCCGTACCTTGGCGTCCGCGCCCAGAACTTCACGCAGGCGCGCGGGCATTTCGGTGGCGGTCTCGATGCCGGTGAAGCCGCCTCCGGCAACGACCACGGTGTTGCGCGCTGCAGATTCCGGCAGTTGGTTCAGCGAGCGGATATGCGTCTCAAGGCGCATGGCCTGGTCGATGTCGTCGACGTCGAAGGCGTGTTCGATGCCCGGCAGGGCGGGGCGAGCAACCTTGCTGCCGCTGGCGAGGATCAGGCGGTCGAAGCCCAGGGTGGCGATCTCACCGCTGGCATCGCGGTAATCCAGTTGGCGCCCGTCGACGTCGATCTGCTCGGCGCTGCCCTGGATGAAGGTCACGCCCACGGCGCCGAACAGGTCGCCCAGCGGCGCGGCCATCTGGTGCACGTTCGGCTCGTAGAAGCGCGGGCGGATGCGCAGTTCGGCCTGCGGGGCGAGCACCGCGACTTCGACGTCGCCGCGCTGGTGCAGATCGAGCAGGCGCGTGGCGCTCAGGGCGCTCCACATACCCGCGAAACCGGTGCCGACGATCAGGATACGTTGTTTCATGGTCTCTCCGACGAAAGGATGAATTCAGGTTGTAGAGTTCCCGAGTGCCCGACATCGGAGCGGTTTGCTTCCCGGCTTGCCTCGGATAACTACGACTATATTTGTCGTAGTTATCCGAGGCAATTGTTTTTCCCTCAAACTCCGACCGTTCGTCACCCCTACGGCGGAGGCGGTAGTCCTGCTTCTGTTTGTTCTCCGCACGCTTGGAAGTACTGCAAGCAGGGCTCGGCGGGTTACAATTCCCCTGGTTGCATGCTTAAGTGCTGGTCGGGTGCAGGCTGTAGTTTGATATTTGTGCGACTAAATTAGTCGGAGTTTGTGATGGCTTTATACAGTGCAGGGGTGGAGTACGGCATTCACTGCCTGCTCTTTCTGACGGATGAGAAGGGCGACAGCCGTGACTCCAGCGTGCGAGCGCTGGCGGAGTTGCAGGGTGTGCCCCAGGAATTGCTGGCCAAGGTCTTCACCAAACTGGCCAAGGCTGGGCTGGTAGCAGCCACCGAAGGCGTGCGCGGTGGTTTCCGCCTGGCGCGGCCGGCGGACGAAATCACCGTGCTGGACATCGTCAGGGCCATCGATGGCGACAAGCAGATCTTCGAGTGCCGCGACATCCGCGGCCGCTGCGCGGTGTTCGAAGGTTCGCCGCCGGAATGGGCGACCTGCGGTACCTGCTCGATCCACGCCGTCATGCTGACCGCGCAGAAACGCATGGAAGAGGCGCTGGCCCAGCACACCGTGCTCGATCTCGCACGCCGCGTCGGGCGCAAGGCGCCGCCGGAGTTCGGCGAGGCCCTGGTGCGCTGGATGGATGCCCAGCGCGACGGCAGCAATGCCGTCAGCTAACGCGCATCGCCGCCGCGCGGCTTGTAGAAGACGAACTCGTCTGTCTCGGCCGTGCGGATGTATTCCTTCGCCCAGGACGGCGAGACGTGGCGGTCGTGGAAGTACATCGCGCCGCGCGTACGGTCGCTGAGCTGCTGGTTCAGCGCCTTGCGGGCAATCTCCTTGGCGATGTCGTAGCGGTTCTTCTCCTCCACCTGGTCGGAGCGGCCGTCGCACCACCAGGAGAACTGGCAGTGTTTCTGCTCCTGGCCCTGCTTGACCACGCCGCACACGGTGTCGGGGAAGCCATCGTGGCCCATGCGGTTGAGCACCACATTGGCCACCGCCTCCATGTCGGCGCGGCCGCCGCCCTTGGCTTCCCAGTAGAGGGTCCGCGACAGGCAGACGACGGCGTCGTCCAGCGGCGCCTTGCCGGCGGGGTCGACGGCTTTCACTTCGGCCTTGGTGATGGGTGCTGCGGTGGTTACCGCGGTAGCGGGGTGGGCGACCTGTTGTTCCAGGACTTCGCCCTTGGTCACGGCGGCCTGGGCTTTCTCATCGCTGGATGTGCCCAGCTCAGCGGCGATGGAAGAGGGTGCCCAGAGCGCGAGCAATAACAGCGGAAGAAAATGAAGGCGGCACATGATCGAACCTACCTGCGCGACAAAACCAGTCCGGCCGTTGCGCAGGGCCCTTCCGGTACCCGCGCGACGGCGCCCTTGAGGCTGCTCCCTGGGAAAAGAAAGCGAAGCGACGGCGCCTGGTCGTTGTGACCGCCCTGCACGAACCCGGATTCAATTTTTCAGACGGTATTACCTGCGCCCCACGACTGACGGGGCCTGGGGCACATGGCGCTGGAAAAACTCGGCCACCGCCTGCAGCACGGCAGGTTGCTGTTCGCGGTGCGGAACATGTCCGCAATCGGGCAGCAGCCTGAGCATCGTCGGTACGCCCGGTATCGAGGTGAGACGCTGCGGGTGTGCGGCCGAGCCGTACTCGTCCTGCTCGCCATGCAGGCTGAGGGTCGGGCACTTTACCTGCGCCAGTTCGGCGTCCAGGTTCCAGTCGCTGAAGTCGTCCGACAGCCAGGTGTCGACCCAGGCGCGCAGCACCCAGAAAGCCTTGTCGCCATGGTACTTCTGCAGGCGTTGCAACTGCCCCTCGCGGGCGAATTCCAGTTCCGCGGCGCGGATGCCGTCGCGGGTCCGGTGCTCGACGAAGGCCTGCGCTGACTCGGTGATCAGCGCCACGCAGGTTTGCGGATGCCGTGCCACGCACGTCACGGCCATGGCGCCGCCAACGCTATGGCCGAACACCACGCAGCGCTCGAAACCGAAGTGCTGCTGCAGCAGAGGGAAGACGGTGCGTGCTTCCTCGTCGATGAAGTCCAGGGGCAAGGCGCCGGGGTAGCGTTCTGAGCGACCGAAACCGAGGCGGTCATAGGCGATGACCGGGCGGCCGGTGGCGCCGGCGAGGCTTTCCGGGAAATCGCGCCACAAGGTGACGCAGCCGAGCGAATCATGCAGCAGCAGGATCGGCTCGCCAGTGTTCCCGGCGGGTGTCCAGGCCTGGGCGAACAGTTGGCCTTTCTCGCTGCTGATCCAGTGCTCGCGGGTGACGATGGCGGACGACATGATGTGTTCCTGATCGGGGCAGGGGCGCATGGTAGGACCCTGTCCCGGCCAATGCCAACCATTGGCCGGACACTAAGGAAACCTTAAGGCTGCCCGGGGATGATGAGGACTCGCGGCCGGGGCTGTCCCGGGCAGTGCTCACACCGGGCCCGGTCGCTTTTTTTGAATCAATAGAGGAGTCCTGCCTTGGACACTTGCCCTGGTCGATTGCGACAGGTCTGAACAGCGAGCCGTCCGGCAGAACCCTGCCACTGTCTCGCTGCGTTGCGGACAGTGGCGATACGCATCCCGCCGCAGGATGACGTCTCACCATTCCCCTGCGGGGCCAACCGGCCCTTCGCTCCCTCGCAATCCACCACCCGAATGCGCGCCGGCATCGCCCGGCGCATGGAGCGGCCGAGCGCCGCAAACGAGGTGGAACATGGATTGGAAAATCTTCCTGCTGCGGGTTGCCGCGGCACTCATCCTGGGCGCCCTGATCGGCGCCGAACGCCAGCTGCGTCAGCGCCTGACCGGCCTGCGCACCAATGCGCTGGTCAGCACCGGTGCCTGTCTCTTCGTGCTGATGACCCAGGCGATGCCGGGGCTCTCGGCCGACGCTCCGCGCATCGCCGCTTATGTGGTGTCCGGCATCGGCTTCCTCGGCGGCGGCGTGATCATGCGCGATGGCCTGAACGTGCGCGGCCTCAACACTGCTGCCACGCTCTGGTGCACCGCCGCCATCGGTGTGCTGTGCAGCATGGGGCTGTTGCTCGAAGCCGCGCTGGGCAGCGTGGTGGTGCTCTGCGCCAACATCCTGCTGCGCGACATCGCCCTGCGCCTGAACCACCAGGACGTAGTGCCGGCCAGTGAAGCGGAGCAGCGCTACGGGGTCGCGATCATCTGCCGCGCCGAAGACGAGATCCAGGTGCGCAGCCTGATGCTGCACAGCCTGGACAGCAGCGAACTGCGCCTGCAATCGCTGCACAGCGAGGATCAAACCAACCCGGCGAAACTGGAAGTGCGCGCCGAACTGCTCGGCGGCCATGGCGCCGCCGGACAGCTGGAGCGCATGGTCAGCCGCATCAGCCTGGAGAAGGGCGTCAGTTCGGTGCGCTGGCAGCTGTTCGAACTGGCCAGCGATTGAGTATGCGAGCATCCATGGCTTTTCGTAGGAGCGAGCAAGCTCGCTCCTACAAATGCCGACTTCACCCCGCGCGTAGGAGCGGATTCGGTTCGCGATTGGCGTCAGGCTACTGTGGTTTCATCCTTCGCGGGCGGCACGACAACCACAGCGCGGCGCCGGTGCGCGGGCCTCCTCTGCCACTACGCCGCGCCACCAGCGCTCACCGCTATGCGGTACTTCGATGGCGATACGCTCGCCCATCATCGGCGTGGTGACGGGCAGGCCGCGTTCACCGGCGATTTCCAGCACGCGCTCGAAGGGTTCGTACCAGGCATGCATGGCCAGGTCGAAAGTGCCGTTGTGGATTGGCAGCAGCCAGCGGCCGTTGAGGTCCTGGTGCGCCTGCACAGTCTGTTGCGGGTGCATGTGCACGTAAGGCCAGTGCTCGTTGTAGGCACCGGTTTCCATCAGCGTCAGGTCGAAGCGGCCGAAGCGCCGGCCGATTTCGGCGAAGCCGTCGAAGTAGCCGGTGTCGCCGCTGAAGAAGATGCGCAGGCTGTCGTCCTCGATCACCCAGGAGCACCACAGGGTGCGGTTGCCGTCGCGTACACCGCGGCCGGAGAAGTGCTGCGCCGGGGTAGCGGTCAGGCACAGGCCGTCCACCGTGGTGCTCTGCCACCAGTCCAGTTGGCGGATCTTCTCAGCTGGTACGCCCCAGTCGAGCAGGCGGTCGCCCACGCCCAGCGGGGTGAGGAAGACCTCCGCGCGCTCGGCCAGCACGGCGATGGTCGCGCGGTCGAGGTGATCGTAGTGGTCGTGGGAGAGGATCACGCCGCGGATCGGCGGCAGGTCCCGCAGGGCAATCGGCGGTGCGTGGAAGCGCTTGGGCCCGGCGAAGCGGAAGGGTGACGCGCGCTCGGAGAACACCGGGTCGGTCAGCCACCAGCCGCCGCGCAACTTGAGCAGGAGGGTGGAGTGGCCGAGGCGATACAGGCTACGGTCAGGCGCTGAGTCCAGCTCGACCGGAGTCAGCGCGCGCACGGGCACTGGAGCGCGCGGCACGGTGTTCTTCGGTTTGTTGAACAGTACATCCCAGAGCACCCTCGCGCTGGGCTCGGGCATGTCGGCCGGGCGAGGGGTGAGGTTGTGGAAGCGACCTCCGCGCGATTGCGCGGAGTGGTCGTAGTTGCCGATGGGGGCGCGTTGCAGTGGGAGGCGGGGCAAGGCACTGATCCTCTGGAGGCGGAGTCTGTCAGGACAGCACGCTACAGGCTCCGCCGCCAGGGATCATTACCGGCATTTTGATTCAGAACATCACCGGCATCGATACAAGCCGCGCGCCTCGGGAGAGGCCCTGCTGGAGCGAGCTTGCTCGCGAACCGCTGGGCGCCGGAGCTGCCGGGAGACATCGCGGCCAAGATTCGTTGCCACAGCAAGCGCGTCAATCCAGCTTCGAGAGGATGTCCCAGGCCAGCCTCACCCGCGCCTCGTTGGGGTAGTTGCGGTTGGCGAGGATGACGATGCCACGCTGCTTCGACGGGACGAACGCGACGTAGGCACCGAAGCCGCCGGTGGCGCCGGTCTTGTTCACCCAGACGTCCTGCTGCGGCGGCAGCGGCTTGCGCAGAGCCTTCACCGGCTGGCTCTCCAGCACCATCGAAGGGCCGTTGTATTGCTGCAGTTCGGCGAGCTTGGGGGGGTAGGCATACTGCTCCCAGACGAGGTCCTGGGTCATCGGGCCGACCTGGTAATAGCCAGTGCGGGTGGCATCCACCGCCGCCTGCAACTTGGCACCGAGCTTGACCTCGCCCAGTTGCACCTGGACGAAACGCAGCAGGTCACGGCTGCTGGATTTCACCCCGTAGGCCTCATCGGCGATCTGGTCGGGGTTCACTCGCACGGGCTGGTCGTCCTTGTCGTAGCCCTGGGCATAGACACCCTGGCGCGTCACGGGCACGTCGATATGGGTATTGCTCAGCCCCAGCGGGGCGAAGACGTTGCGCTGCATCGCGGTCTTGAACGGCACATCGAGGGCGCGCGCGGTGGCGATGCCGAGCAGGCCGATACTGGGGTTGGCGTACGTCCGCTGGGTGTTGGCGGGGTACTGCGGCTGCCAGGTCCTGTAGTAGTCGGTGAGCTGTTGGGGGGTCTTCACCTCGTCGGGCAGTTGCAGTGGGAAACCACCGGTGACGTGGGTGGCGAGCTGGATCAGCGTTACCTTGTCCAGGGCGCTGCCGCGCAGTTCCTTCAGATAATGCGTCGGGCTGTCCTGCAGCTTGAGCTTGCCGCTGGCCTCGGCGAAACCGGCAAGGGTGGCGGTGAACGTCTTGCTCACCGAGCCGATCTCGAACAGCGTATCGCTGCTCACCGGCTGCTTGCTCTGCTTCGACGCCACGCCGAAATTGTAGAAATGCTGCTCGCCATGGTTGGTGACGCCAATGGCCAGGCCGGCGATGTTCTGTTCGCGCATGACCTGCTGGGCGAGCTTGTTCACCTTCGCATCGAAGTCCGGCGGGGTGGCTTGGGCGAGGTTGGAGAATGCGAGTGCGATGAGGCTGAGCGCGAGGGGAGCGGTCCGGCGCATGAAGACGTCCTGTTGCGGTGTAGAAGGACTGAACCTAGCACCACCTGCTCCGTCGCTCCAGCGGTAGGCGGGGCACGATGCCCCGCCCGGCGTCCATCAACGAATGTTGTTGATGCTGCCTTTGTTGCCGGTGACCTTGACGTCCACCTTCTTGAAGATGAAGTAATCCTGCACGTTCACTTCGTAGCGCGGTGCGACGATCAGATCGGAACCGGAGCTCTTCACGGCCTTGTAAGCGGCAGCGGCCTTGACCGAGGAAACCGGGTCGAAGGCAGCCAGGCTCATGCCCGAACCGCTCTCGGCGCCGTAGGTGACGCCATCGGCGTACTGGCTGTCGCCGCCGAACTTGATGAAGCCGAACAGGATGTTGACCTGGGACTGGCCACTGATCGGGCCGCCGACGGCAACGTCTGCCTTCAGGTCGGTCTTGACGGCACCGGCGATCGGGGCGATCGGCTGGCTGACGTTGTAGCTGGTGCAGCCGGTGGCAAGTGCGGCGACCGAGACGAGTGCGGCGGCGCTCAGGAACTTCTTCATGCTTACTCCTTGTATGCAAATGCCCCTTTTTGCATTGGATTGGGGGCGGCGGCACTGTAGGGCCCCGATGAACGGTTGCTGAATAAGACGAATCTCAAAGGAAGATGCACGTGATTGTCACAGCAAGGCGTCTAGGACGGATATTTCCGCGCCTTCGACCGGCAGCGCTACGCCGAGCCGGCAGCGGGTGGTAGGATTCGCGCCCCATGCGAATATCCGACCTCGACCAACGCCTTGCCGACCTTGGCGCGCTGCCCCTGCATCGCGCCCGGATGCTGCGTGCCTGGCTTCAGGGCAAGGCGCTGGATGCCGGCACCAAGCGGCAGGCGACCGAGGACTTCCTGCCGCTGAGCGTGCGCAACGGCGTGGCGCAGATTGCCGCCGAGCTGGATGCATTGGCGACCATCCAGTCGCGCCACCCGGGCGGCGACAACTCCGAGCGTCTGCTGGTACGCCTGGCCGATGGGCAGATGGTGGAAAGCGTGCTGCTGCCGCGCGGCGGCGTTTGCGTGTCGACTCAGGTCGGTTGTGCCGTGGGCTGCCGCTTCTGCATGACCGGCAAGAGCGGCCTGCTGCGCCAGCTATCCACCAGCGAGATCGTTGCCCAACTGGTGCTCGCGCGGCGTATGCGGCCAGTGAAGAGGGTGGTGTTCATGGGCATGGGCGAGCCGGCGCACAACCTCGACAATGTGCTGGAGGCCATCGACCGCCTCGGCACCGACGGCGGTATTGGCCACAAGAACCTGGTGTTTTCCACCGTCGGCGACCCGCGCGTGTTCGAGCGCCTCCCGCAGCAACGGATCAAGCCGGCGCTGGCGCTCTCGCTGCACACCAGCAATGCGGCGTTGCGCGAGCACCTGCTGCCGCGTGCGCCGAAGATTACCCCCGACGAACTGGTGGAGCTGGGCGAGGCCTACGCTCGCGCCACGGACTATCTGATCCAGTACCAGTGGACGTTGCTCAAGGGTATCAATGACAGTCAGGAAGAACTCGACGGTATCCTGCGCCTGCTCAAGGGCAAGTTCGCCGTGCTCAACCTGATCCCGTTCAACGCCCTGGAAGGCGACCAGTACCAGCGCCCGGACAGCGACCGCATCGTCGAGATGGTCCGTTATCTGCACAGCCGTGGGGTGCTGACCAAGGTGCGCAACAGCGCCGGGCAGGATGTTGATGGTGGCTGCGGGCAACTGCGTGCACGCGCCCAGATCATCACCCGCCGATAGCGCCGCTCAGCCTTGAGAAAACCCTTGTACTTCGGGATGGTTTATTCATGGGGCTGCACATAGCGCCGAGTAGCATCACTTCACCTTGAGGCGAGTGTCTGGGGTGTCACGATTGTGCTCACAGTTCCGGGGTGGGAGTTCGCAGGGGGATGAATTTTCGAGAGCAGGTTCTCGTAGGTTTTTAATTGATCAACCAAAGCGCCCGAGACTTATTCGTAGGAAATACTTCGATGGATTTCTATTCTTAATAGGAAATATCCTACATGAGTTGTGGGATTTTATGACCGAGAACGAGTGGGTAAATTCCTAGTATCACCAGGTCATTCTCTGAAGACTTTCAATATCGGAGAGCCACTCTTTCTAACTGGTGCTGCTATGAACTCAAAATCCCTCGTTTTCTCGGCGGTATTGCTCACTCTGGCTGGCTGCGGCCCGCATGAAGGCTCCGGGGCTGGGCCGTCCGCCCATTCGGTCAGCATGCCCGCACTGCCGGTCATTCAGGAGGCGGTGCGCTCCCTGTATCCCACCTTCAATGGCCGAAGCGTTCCCGCCCTTGTCCATCAATTGTGCTCCTTGGCCAATGGTGGCGTTACCGCGGAGCAGAACAGTGCCCAGTTGCGAAAGCTGGGGATCGACCCGACTTCGGTGCCGCATCAGGGGAATGACGCTCTGGCTCTACTGGTCAACGGCAATACGGCTGCTCAGGCTGCGGCCTGTGCCGCCTATCATGCGGTTTCCGCACTGACCCCTGTTGCCCCCGAGGACTTCATGCGGCCCCATGAGACGACGCCACAGGCTGCTCGGAGCGTCGCTGATGCCAGGAAAGTTGCAGGTGAGGAGACAAGGAAAAGTGAAGTGAAGGCGGATTCAGCCGTCACACTCGATAGCGTCGCACTGGGCAGGCTGATGGATTTGCGGATTGCGCAAAGCCGCGCCAATGCGGACGTCTTTGCACTCATCGCTGGGCGTCTGGCTGCCACGCCGGGCCTGACCGAGAGTGATTACCGGAGCAGTGCTGCCAAACTGTTCGCGGAGCTGGCACCGCGCTATCTGAACGATCTGAAACAGCATATTCCGCCCGCGAGTACCCGGTATCGCCTGGATCGCCTGACTAGCGATCAGTTCTCCTTCAGCTCCGACACCGGCCTGCGTTACGACGTGTCAAAAAGGGAGGGGGTGGTGTTGAAACGCTACGGCCAGCTCTGGCTCGGCCGGGGAGTGATACTTGGCAAGAACTATTATCTTTCGACGACGTTACCCTGATTGATACCAGCCGCTCTTCCCCGTGCAGTGGCCCCGTCGCGCGGGGGAGCAGCTCTTATCGCCAGGACTGTCCTACCCTGTGGGACAGTCCTGGCGTTTTCCTTTCTGTTTTCTGTGCGCGCTCGAGCCTTCGCCGACGACGCGCCTGGGCTGGTTCAGGCTGCCGCTTTTTTACCCGCGAGAGGGGGCACTTCCGCACGCCGGGTAGTAGATGCAGGCAGTACTTTATCTGACTCGGCTACGAAGCGGCAGCCAGTAGGTTCCAACTCCAGTCTGTAGGAGAAATCATCATGATGAGATATCTCCTATTTCTGTAAGTGACGATTCAAACGAGTCGGCCAGATTTATGTTCTGGTCGTTTATTGCGTATTCCGTGCTTCATGCGGAAATGGTCTTAGGAATCATCCTACCTAAGTAATGGGATTATCTGAGTTCATAGGAATTTGCCTCTCCATAACATGCGCTCATCCCGTCTCTTTTCGATTTTTAAACGAGACGATTCCTACGTTTGGCATGAGGGAAATTCTTATGAATCGCGTATATCGCAGTATCTGGTGTGAAAAAACAGGGACCTATGTCGCGGCTGCGGAGACGGCCAAAAGTCGGACCAAGCCAGGGCGCATCGGTGGTCTGATCGCTGCTGCCCTCATGAGCGTATTCGGCTTCCTGCCCGAGGCGTTTGCGGGAGCGTCGTTCTCCGACACGGGGGCAGCGGTCAACGGCAACAACGGTTCTCGGGCTGCCGGTTCGAGTGGTGGCTGGGGGGCGCAAGCCAACTACCAGGGCCTGGCGATGACGCCTGACGGCGACTGCCAGGACCTCACCGCTACCTACACGACCGGTCCTGGGGCGCTGGGCAACATGAGCAGTCTGTTCAGCAGCCTGGCTCCGCAATACTCAACCACAGTCGATTATGGCTCGCAGGCCAACAAAGGCACGGGATACGTCAACTGGGGCTCGAGCCAGTTCATCGGCGGCACCGGCAACATTGGCAACAACGCCGGCGGTACCGCGGTCAATAACGGATCGACCCTGGCATACGGGTACAACTCCACGGCTATCGGTTGTGCCGTCCGCGCCTATGGCTTCGGCTCCACCGCAATGGGCTTTGGCTCCATGGCGCAGGATTCCGGCGGCATCGCCATGGGCATCTACTCCTCGTCCAAGGGCAACGGCTCGATCGCCATGGGTACCCTGGCTAACGCGGTGGCCGACCATGCGATTGCGCTGGGCTATGGCACCAATGCCTCGGGCGTGGATAGCCTGGCGCTGGGTACTTCCGCCAGCGCAACAGCCGCCAGCAGCCTGGCACTGGGTACTTCCGCCGTCGCCACGGCGGGCAACTCGGTTGCCTTGGGTGCCAACTCCAGCACCACTGCGAATCTTGCCGCTGCCGGTTACAACCCGGGAATCGCCACCTTGTCGGGTGTGGCTTCCGCCACCAACGGCGAAGTGTCCATCGGCGCATCCACCCAGGAGCGCCGCTTGACCAACCTGGCAGCTGGCTCGCAGGCAACCGACGCAGTCAACGTCAGCCAATTGCAGTCGGAAGACGCCAAGGTGGAGAACCTCGCCGCGACAGCCGCATCGGCTCTGAGCACTACCGTGGGCACCAACGGTGCGATCACTGCGCCGAGTTACCTGCTGGCCAAGACCAATACCATTGGCGGAACCAGTGGCGCCGCGACCAATGTGGGAGCGGGCTTTGACAAGGTGGATGGTGCTCTGGGCAAACTGGATGGTCGTGTGACCCAGAACGCCACGGATAGTGCTGCCAATGCTGTATCGATCGCCGGGCTGGATACCCGCGTCACGCAAAATACCGCCGATATCTCTAGCAATGCGACTTCGATCGCCAGCCTGGGCGGCCGCATGACCACGGCAGAAGGCAATATCACCAGCCTCGACGGTCGCATGAACAACGTCGAGGGCGACATCACCAGCATCACCACCAACCTCAGCAGCGGCACCATCGGCATGGTCCAGCAGTCCGCCGCCGGTGAAAATCTCACCGTGGGCAAGGACAGCGATGGCGCCGCCGTCGACTTCCTCGGCTCCGCCGGTGCGCGCAAGCTGATCAACGTGGCCAACGGTACCGTGGCCGCCGATAGCCAGGAAGCCGTGAATGGTGGCCAGCTGTTCAGCACCAACCAGGACGTGGCGCAGAATACTGCGGACATCGCTGGCAATACTGCAGCGATCACCGGCCTGGACGGCCGTGTCACCCAGAACAGCTCCGACATCGCGAGCAACGCCGCTTCGATCACCAGTCTCGATGGCCGCATGGGCAGCGTGGAAGGCGACATCACCAGCATCACCACTAACCTGAACAGCGGCACCATCGGCATGGTCCAGCAGTCCGCTGCCGGTGAAAACCTGACCGTGGGCAAGGACAGCGATGGCGCCGCCGTCGACTTCCTCGGCATTGCCGGTGCGCGCAAGCTGATCAACGTGGCCGATGGCACCGTGGCCGCCGACAGCCAGGAAGCGGTGAATGGCGGCCAGCTGTTCAGCACCAACCAGGACGTGGCGCAGAATACTGCTGACATCGCTGGCAATACTGCAGCGATCACCGGCATCGACAGCCGCGTGACCAACGTCGAAGGCAGCGTGACGAACCTCGACGGCCGCATGAACAACGTCGAGGGCGACATCACCAGCATCACCACCAACCTCAGCAGCGGCACCATCGGCATGGTCCAGCAGTCCGCCGCCGGTGAAAATCTCACCGTGGGCAAGGATAGCGATGGCGCCGCCGTCGACTTCCTCGGCACCGCCGGTGCGCGCAAGCTGATCAACGTGGCCAACGGCACCGTGGCCGCCGACAGCCAGGAGGCCGTGAATGGTGGCCAGCTGTTCAGCACCAACCAGGACGTGGCGCAGAATACTGCGGACATCGCTGGCAATACTGCAGCGATCACCGGCCTGGACGGCCGTGTCACCCAGAACAGCTCCGACATCGCGAGCAACGCCGCTTCGATCACCAGTCTCGATGGCCGCATGGGCAGCGTGGAAGGCGACATCACCAGCATCACCACCAACCTGAACAGCGGCACCATCGGCATGGTCCAGCAGTCCGCTGCCGGTGAAAACCTGACCGTGGGCAAGGACAGCGATGGCGCCGCCGTCGACTTCCTCGGCACCGCCGGTGCGCGCAAGCTGATCAACGTGGCCGACGGCACCGTGGCCGCCGACAGCCAGGAGGCCGTGAATGGTGGCCAGCTGTTCAACACCAATCAGCGGGTCGAGCAGAACGCTACGGATATCGCCGGCCACACGGCCTCGATCGGTGACCTGAATACCCGTACCACCCAGAACACCGCTGATATCGCCGGCAACACGGTGGCGATCAGCGGCCTGGATGGCCGTGTCACCCAGAACACCACGGATATCAGTGGCATCAACACCACCCTCGCCAGCATGAGCGGCACGCTGTCCGATGCCCTGGTCTACGACTCGGCGGCGCACGACAAGGTGACTCTCGGGAGTACCGGCAAGAGCGTCCAGTTGACCAACGTCAAGGCCGGCCAGTTGTCCGAAGACAGCACCGATGCGGTCAACGGTGCGCAGCTGTTCGATACCAACAACAAGGTCGCCGTGATCGACGGTCGCGTCACCGGCCTGGAAAGCAGCGTCAACAACATCGTCAGCGGCGGTGGCATCAAGTACTTCCACACCTCGTCGAGTCTGGCTGATTCGGTGGCCAGCGGCGCCAATGCGATCGCCGTCGGCGGCAATGCCAAGGCCAGCGGCGACGGTTCGGTCGCGCTGGGTGAGGGCGCCGAAGCTTCGGCCAAGGGCAGCGTGGCGCTGGGGCAGGGGGCGAGCGACGGCGGTCGCGGTGCGCCGGCCGAGGCCTACGTCGGGCAGTATTCGGGAGCGAGCAACGACAAGGTCGTGGGCACGGTATCCGTCGGTAATGCTGCAACTGGCGAGACCCGCACCATCAGTAACGTGGCTGATGCCCAGGAAGCCGGCGACGCCGTCAACCTGCGTCAGCTGGATGGGGCAGTGGCTGCATCGAAGTCCTACACCGATAGCCGGGTCGAAGGGATCGCCGGGAGCGTCGCCAATGTCGATGAGAGTATCGCCAAGGTCGACAACCGGGTTACTCAGGTCGAAGACAGCGTCAGCAGTATGGGCGCGGTGAACAATACCGCGAAGCTGCAGAAGCCGACCGCCACCGGTACCAACGCTGTCGCTGTCGCCCCGGGGGCGGAGGCCTCGGGTGCCAGCAGCACGGCGGTGGGCTCCAACGCCAAGGCCAAAGGCAGGAACTCGGTGGCCGTCGGCGCCAACTCGGTAGCCGAGCGCGACAACAGTGTCGCCGTCGGTAGCGCCGGTAACGAGCGCCAGATCACCCACGTGGCGGCAGGCGTGGAGCGTACCGACGCCGTCAACGTCGGCCAGGTGGAGGATGCGCTGGGCAGCCTTGCGGGGCAGACCAACTCGCAGTTCAACAGCCTGCGCAATGATCTGAAGGAGCAGGACGACCGCCTGAGTGCCGGCATCGCCGGTGCCATCGCCATCGCCAGCCTGCCGCAACCGATGAGCAATGGCGGTAGCACCACCGCCGCCGGTATTGGCAACTTCAATGGCCAGTCGGCCGTGTCGGTGGGCGTATCGCACGTCTCCAACGACGGCAAGTGGACGACCAAGGTCGGCGGTAGCGTCGATACCCAGAGCAACTTCTCCCTCGGTGCGGGGGTGGGTTACAACTGGTAAATCGGCGGATCCTTCCCGCTGGAAACTCGGCGGGAGGGATCCTTGCAGGAAGCTCGAAAGAATGACGGGGCGCTCAGGCGCCTCGTTTTCTTGTCTGTTTTCACAGGGCTCCGGCTCTGCGGCAATACGCTGCCCCGACCATTGACAGCTGAACCCGTCTTGCACGCGGTATACGCCGGTTGGTAGCCTTCCCCATCTGAAAAAACCAGCAGGGCTGGGTATGGCGATCCGGGTTGTCGAAGCACAAGAAGTAGATCAGCAGCGAATAGCCATTCCTGGTTGGGAACAGCAGTACACGCAGATGTCCGCCGGGCGCTTCGCCGGGCGCATCCTGCATGCCGAGGTCGAGGGGATCGAGCTCTACGAGGAGCAGATGAACCTGCGCGTGGAGCAGGAATTCCATGCCCCGCCCGGTGCGCTGGTGTTCAGCTTCGACATGTCCGACAACGCGCTCTACCTGCTCGACGGGGAAACCCGCAACGCCTGGGTCACCCCGGAGAACTACCGCGAGGTGGCGGTGGTGATCAAGGAGTCCGCGCATTGGGGCCAGCCGGCGGATGCCTTCGCCGACCTGGTGCTGACGCCGCTGCGCTCGGGCCACTGCCAGTCGGTGGCAACCTCGCTGAGCAACCTCCTGACCGGCGCGACGACGGGCGATGACCCGATGGATGCACCGGGCGTGGCGCAGAGCATCGTGTCCAACTGTTTCTCGCTGCTGTGCGAGGCGCCCCTGGATGGCGAGCGTCGCGCGCGCTCCATCGTCCAGGCCAAGCGCGTGGTGCAGCGGGTCAAGGAAGTGGTGAACGACTGCCCCGACGAGCAGTTCGGCATGGCCGACCTCGCCGCCAAGGCGGGCGTCTCGCCACGCACGCTGCAGCAGTCGTTCCTGCATTACGCCGGTATCCCGCCCATCGTCTGGCTGCGCAACCGCCGCCTGAACGCCGCGCGCCGCGACCTGCTGGCTGCCGCCGAATCCGGCATGAGCGTGGCCGAGGTGGCGATGAAATGGTCGTTCTGGCACCTGGGGCGGTTTTCCCAGTCCTATTTCGCGCTGTTCGGCGAGTATCCGAAGACGACGGCCAAACTGGGCGGCCGAGCCTGATCCCATTGCCTGCAACGCAGCGGTAGCTGAGCCATCGCGGACGGTGGCCCCACGGCCGAGACGTGCAGAGATCACAGAAAAAGCCCCCGAATCGGGGGCTTTTCGTTTACAGCAGCGCGATTGATCAGCCGATCAGCTCGCGCACCCGATACCACGCCATGCCCAACGCCAGCAGGGGCGAACGCAGCAGCTTGCCGCCGGGGAAGGTCAGGTGGGGGACGGCGCTGAACAGGTCCAACCCCTTGCTCTCGCCCTGGTGGATGGCTTCGGCGAGCAGTTTGGCCGACCAGTGCGTGACGTTCAGTCCGTGGCCGGAATAGCCCTGGGCGAAGTACACATTGGGATGGGCCTTGAGCCGCCCGACCTGCGGGAAACGATTGGCGGTGATGCCGATCATGCCGCCCCACTGGTAGTCGAGCTTCACCTGTTGCAGCTGGGGGAACACCTTGAGCACCTTCGGCCGCATGTAGGCGCCGATGTCCGCCGGGTCGCGCCCGGAGTAGTGGCAGGCGCCACCGAACAGCAAGCGGCGGTCGGCCGTCAGGCGGTAGTAGTCCAGCCCCACCTTCTGGTCGCACAGCGCCATGTTCTGCGGGATCAACTGAGCCGCCAGTTCCTCGGACAGCGGCTCGGTGGCTACCACGTAGCTGCCGGCAGGCAGCACCTTGCCCGTCAGCTTTGGTTCCAGCTCCTCCAGGTGCGCATTGCAGCCGAGTACCAGCGTGTTCGCCAGTACGCGGCCCTGGGCGCAGTGAACGACGGCGGTTGCACCGTGCTCGATGCGCAGCACCGGGCTCTGCTCGAATATCTGCGCGCCGAAGGACTTGGCCGCCCGGGCCTCGCCCTTCACCAGGTCGAGCGGGTGCAGGTGGCCCGAGCCCATGTCGATGTGCCCGCCCGCGTAGCAGTCGCTGGCGACCACTTCGCGCATGCGTTCCGGCGGTACCAGCCGGGTTTCGTGCGGGTAATCCGAAGCGCTCAGCGATTCCTGCTCGCGGACCATGGCGGCATATTGCGCCGGGGTATTGGCCAGCTCGCAGAAGCCCCAGCGCAGGTCGCACTCGATGGCAAGCTCGCGGATGCGTTCGGCGACCAGGGCCACCGAATCGACACCTGCCTGCTCCAGATACTGCACGCCTTCCTCGCCGACGTACTTGGCGAAGCCGCTGACGTCATGGCCGATGCCACGGATCAGTTGCCCGCCATTGCGTCCACTGGCGCCCCAGCCGATGCGCCGGGCTTCCAGCAGCACCACGGAGTGGCCAAGCCGGGCCAGCTCCAGGGCTGCGTTCACGCCGGTGAAGCCGCCGCCGATCACGCAGACGTCTGCCCGCACATCCCCGGTGAGGGAAGGGTACTGCTGACGGTCGCGGGCGGTCGCGGCGTAATAGGACGCGGCGTGCTCCTCGGTGTGCTTCATGGGACTTTCTCGCATCATTGGTTGAACTTGATCTTGCTCCAGCTGCGGGTCATCAGGCGCATGATCTTGGGCGGCGGCGCCTTGGCGATGTACAGCTTGTCGAGCACGGCCTGGCTCGGGTAGACCTCGGGGTTGTTCTGCATTTCCTCGGGCAGCAGGGTCTTGGCGTCAGCGTTGGCGCTGGGGTAGCCGACGTACTCGCTGATGCCGGCGATCACCTTCGGATCGAGGATGTAGTTGATGAACGCCAGGGCCTGTTCCGGATGGGTCGCATCCGAGGGAATCGCCATCAGGTCGAACCACAGGTTCGCGCCTTCCTTGGGAATGCTGTAGGCGATCTCGATGCCGTTCTTCGCTTCCTTGGCCCGTGCGGCGGCCTGGAACACGTCGCCGGAGTAGCCGAAGGCCACGCAGATGTTGCCGTTGGCCAGGTCCGAGATGTACTTCGAGGAGTGGAAGTAGGTGACGTACGGACGCACCGCCACCAGCTTGGCCTCGGCCTTCGGGTAGTCCGCCGGGTTGGTGCTGTTGGGGTCCAGGCCCAGGTAGTTGAGCACCGAGGGGATCATCTCGTCGGGCGAGTCCATGAAGGCCACGCCGCACGTGCTGAGCTTCTTGATGTTCTCCGGCTCGAACAGCACCGACCATGAATCGATCTTGTCGACGCCCAGTACCTGCTTGACCTTGGCGACGTTGTAGCCGATGCCGTTGGTGCCCCACAGGTAGGGTACCGAATGCTTGTTGCCCGGGTCGTTCTGTTCCAGCAGCTTGAGCAGCGTCGGGTCCAGGTGCTTCCAGTTCGGCAGCTGGCTGCGGTCGAGTTCGAGGAACACGCCGGCCTGCACCTGGCGGGTCAGGAAGTGGTTGGACGGCACCACCACGTCGTAGCCCGAGCGGCCCGCCAGCAGCTTGCCTTCCAGGGTCTCGTTGGAGTCGAAGACGTCGTACACCGGCTTGATCCCGGTGGTCTTCTGGAAGCCGGCGAGGGTGTCCGGAGCGATGTAGTCGGTCCAGTTGTAGATGCTGACCGTCGGTTCAGCGTGTGCGGCCGAGGCAATGGCAGCCAGGGCGAAGGGCGCAAGGGTGCGCAGCAGTCTCATGGGGACTCCCGAATTGTTGTTGTGAAGTCGGTTGAGAAGGGTCAGACGCTCAGCAGGAGGAACTCACGCTCCCAGGAGCTGATCACCCGCTTGAAGTTCTCGTGCTCGGTGCGCTTCACCGCCACGTAGCCCTGCACGAACTTCTCGCCGAGGAATTCCTTGAGCACGGCGCAGTCTTCCATCTGCTGCAGTGCGTCCTCGATGGTGATCGGCAGGCGCAGGTTGCGGCGCTCGTAGGCGCGGCCCTGGACGGCGGCGCTGGGGTTGATCTGCTCGATCATGCCCAGGTAGCCGCAGAGCAGGCTGGCAGCCAGTGCCAGGTAGGGGTTGGCGTCGGCGCCCGGCAGGCGGTTTTCCACGCGCATGGCGGCCGGCGGAGCAGCGGGGACGCGCAGGCCCACGGTGCGGTTCTCTTCGCCCCATTCGACGTTCACCGGCGCGGAGGTGTCCGGCAGGAAGCGGCGGAAGGAGTTCACGTTCGGCGCGAACATCGGCAGCACTTTCGGGATGTACTTCTGCAGGCCGCCGATGTAGTGCAGGAACAGCTGGCTCATGGAGCCGTCTTCAGCGGCGAAGATGTTCTTGCCGGTGGCGATGTCCAGCACGCTCTGGTGAATGTGCATGGCGCTGCCGGGCTCGTCGGTGATCGGCTTGGCCATGAAGGTGGCGCTGACGTCATGCTTGAGTGCGGCCTCGCGCATGGTGCGTTTGAACACGATGATCTGGTCGGCCAGGCTCAGCGCGTCGCCGTGACGGAAGTTGATTTCCATCTGCGCCGGGCCGTCCTCGTGGATCAGCGTATCGAGGTCCAGGCCCTGCAGTTCGCACCAGTCGTAGACGTCCTCGAACAGCGGGTCGAATTCGTTGGCGGCATCGATGGAGAAGCTCTGGCGGCCGCTTTCCGGGCGGCCCGAACGGCCCACGGGGGCTTCCAGCGGGAAGTCCGGGTCGCTGCTGCGCTTGGTCAGGTAGAACTCCATCTCCGGCGCCACCACCGGGCTCCAGCCCTTGTCGGCGTAGAGCTTGAGTACGCGCTTGAGGACGTTGCGCGGGGACAGTTCGATGGGGTTGCCGACCTTGTCGAAGGTGTCGTGGATGACCATCGCGGTCGGCTCCAGCGCCCAGGGCACCAGGAAGATGGCGTCCGGGTCGGGTTTGCAGACCATGTCGATGTCCGCTTCGTCGAGCAGGTCGTAATAGACGTCGTCATCGACGAAATCGCCGGTGACCGTCTGCAGCAGAACACTTTCGGGGAGACGCATGCCCCCCTCGCCGAGGAACTTGTTGGTGGGAGAAATCTTGCCGCGGGCGATGCCGGTGAGATCGCTCACCACGCATTCGACTTCGGTGATTTTCTGTTGCTTCAGCCGTTGCTCCAGTTGCTCGGCGGGGGTGGTCATACAAGCCTCGGTTTTGATTTTGTAATGGATGCACGCACAGCATCTTGCTGCCAGGCGAGACTAGTGTCGGCTGGAGGCGGGAGTGTGTTCTATCCACTTTCCGCAAGGCTTGGGAATCGCTGCAAAAAAGCGCCTGCTTCCAATGCAGAAAGCCCCGGACGCCGTGGCGACCGGGGCTGCTGGTGCAAAAGGAGCGGTTCGGGAATCAGACCCCGGACTTGATCCGGCTCCAGTCGCGGGTGATCAGGCGCAGGATCGATGGGCTCGGCGGCAGGCTGACATACATGCCCTTGACCAGTTCGGCATTCGGGTAGACCGCCGGGTTCTCGCGGACCTTCTGGTCCATCAGCGCCTTGGCCGGCGCGTTGGCGTTGGCGTAGTGCAGGTAGTCGCTGGTCCTGGCGATCACGTCCGGGCGCATCAGGTAGTTGATGAATGCGTGGGCGCCCTCGGGGTTGCGTGCATCCTTGGGGATGGCCAGGTTGTCGAACCAGATGTTGGTGCCTTCCTTCGGCACGCTGTATTCCACCCGCACCGAACCGCCAGCTTCCTGGGCGCTCTTCTGCGCCTGCAGCACGTCGCCGGAGAAGCCGATGGCCACGCAGACGTTGCCGTTGGCGAGATCGGCGATGTACTTGGTCGAGCTGAAGTAGGTCACCGAGGGCTTGAGGCTTTCCAGCAGCCTGGTGCCCGCCTCGTAGTCCGCCGGGTTGTTGCTGTTCGGGTCCTTGCCCAGGTAGTGCAGGGCCAGCGGCAGGATCTTCGCCGGCGAGTCGAGGAAGGCCACGCCGCAGCCCTTGAGCTTGGCGAGGTTCTCCGGCTTGAACACCAGGTCCCAGGAGTCCAGCGGCGCGTCGGCGCCCAGCGCGGCCTTGACCTTGGCCGGGTTGTAGCCCACGCCGACGGTGCCCCAGAGGTAAGGCACGGCGAAGCGGTTGCCGGGGTCGGACAGGGCGACGCGGGCCAGCAGGTCGGGGTCGAGGTTCTTGCGGTTGGGCAGCAGCGCGTCGTCCAGCGGGCGGTAGACGCCGGCCTTGAGCTGGCGGGCGAGGAAGTCCGCCGAGGGCACCACCACGTCGAAGCCCGAATGCCCGGTGAGCAGCTTGGTTTCCAGCACTTCGTCGGACTCGAAGGCGTCGAGCACCACCCTGATTCCGGTTTCCTTCTGGAAGTCCTGCAGCACGGTCGGCCCGATGTAGTCGGCCCAGTTGGCGAAATGCACTTCCTGCGGCGCCGCCATCACCGGCAACGCGACACCGGCCAGCAGGCCGGCCAGACAACCCAAAGCACGCTTGTTCATCTTCACTCCTGAGGGCGCCGGCTTGCGCAGCGCCCATGCGATCGGCAGGTGGGAATCGGGCCTTGTTCTGTTGTTTTCGGCCCTGGCCGAAAACTAGGCGTGGCGCGGTTTTGCGTCGTTCTTCCGTGCACGGGCGGAATCGGCGATGCTGCTGCGGACCCGCGGCACTGTGCAGCGCGATCCTCGCGCCCTACGCTGCGGGCCTGGGCGGAGGGAAAACCATGAATGAAGAAACCGAGCGCACCCGCGAAGTGGTCACGCGCTACCACCGGTGCTGGATGAATCGCGACGTCGAAGGCGTGCTGGCGATGTTCCATCCGCAGGTGCAGTACTGCGACTTCTACAACGACCTGGAAATCCCCGCCAGCGAGCTGCCCGGCTACATCCGCACGGCGATGCCGCGCAGCCCGCAGCATCACATCGAGCATATCGACCAGATCCGTGCCGATGGCGACACCGCGTTCATCCAGTACCGCTCGCGCCTGACGCTGCGGCGCAGCAGCCGGCTGGCCTCGTTCCGCGCCAGCGAGGCGATCACCGTGCGCGATGGGCTGATCTGGCGTGTCCATGAGTACGCCACGCCCGTGCGCGAGCAGCGCGAGGAGGGCGTCAAGGACCAGCGCCGCCTCGGTCTGAACTCCGCGCAGGTGGGGAAGATGCTGCTGGATATCGAGTCCTACTTCGGCAGCGCCCATCCCTATCTCGATCCGGAGATGGACCTGGAGCGCCTGGCACGGGCCACCGGCTACACGCGCAACCAGATTTCCTATCTGCTCAACCAGGTGCTCGGGCAGAGCTTTTACCGCTACCTGAACCAGGCGCGCATCGGCCACCTGCTGGAGCGCCTGCGCGAGGAGCCGGCGGCGCGCATCGACGAACTGGCGTTCGCGGTGGGCTTCAATTCGTTGTCGGTGTTCTACCGCTGCTTCCGCGAGCACACCGGGCAGCCGCCGCGTGCGTACCTGGCGGCCATGCAGGAGGGAGGCCCGGCCTGACGCAGGCGTCAGGCCGGGCTCGGTCAGAGGACCGCGTCGAGCAGCCGGTACCAGGCGATACCGACGCCGAGATAGAGGCGCTGCAGCCCGTGGAAGGGGATCGGCCGCACCGGCGTGACCGGGAAAGGGAAGTCCTTCTCGCGGTCCAGCAGGCGCTCTGCCAGGTGGCGGCCCAGGGCGGAAGCCATGGCAATGCCGCGGCCGTTGTAGCCCAGCAGGATGCTCAGGTTCGGCGCCGGTTCGTGCAGCCGCGGCATGAAGTCCGGCGTCAGCGCCACGCGGCCACTCCACTGGTACTCGAACTCGACCTCGGCCAGCTGCGGGAACAGCCCCAGCAGCGAACGCTTCAGATGCAGCCAGTCACCGGGCGAGCGCGGCTCGGCGAATGGGCCGCGGCCACCCAGCAAGAGCCGGCCGCGAGCGTCCTGCTTGAAGTACAGCAGCAGGCGACGCGCATCCGAGCAGACCTCGCCACCCGGCAGCACGCTGCGACGCAGGTTCTCCGGCAGGGGTTTGGTGGCGACGATGAAGCTGTTGGCGGCGATCACCGTCTGCCGCAGCTTCGGCCACAGGTCGTCGGTATAACCGTTGGTAGCGAGGACAACGCGTTCGGCAGTCACGCTGTGCCCGGTCGACGTGCTGAGCTGCCAGCCGCTGCCGTGGCGGCGCAGCCCGGTCACGCGGTTGTGGCCGTGAATCGCGGCACCTTCGGCCAGCGCGGCACGGGCCAGGCCACGCACGTAGCTCAGCGGCTGCACGCTGCCGGCGCGCGGGTCGACCCAGGCGCCGAGGTAGTCGTTGCTGCCGATGCGCTGGGCGACGCTGCTCTTTTCGAGCATCTCCACCGGCACGCCGCGCTGGCGCCACTGCTCGGCGCGTTTTTCGATGGCGCGCAGGGCGGCCGGGGAGGCGGCCGGTTGAATCCAGCCCTTGCGGGTGGCTTCGCAGTCGATGTCGTAGCGGCGGATCAGCGCGAAGACTTCATCGGCAGCGCCCCCGGCAACTTCGATCAGGCGCTCGGCCTTGTCGCCGCCGAACATCCGGCGCAGGTCGTCGGGGTCATGCTTGAGGCCGGGAATCACTTGCCCGCCGTTGCGCCCGGAAGCGCCCCAGCCGGGCTCGCCGGCGTCCAGCACGCAGACGCGCACGCCATTGCGGGCCAGGTGCAGCGCCGTGACCAGGCCGGTGTAGCCGGCGCCGACGATGGCGACGTCGACCTGCTTGTCTTCAGCCAGCGCCGGTGTTGCCGGGCCGGCGTTCGCGGTGGCCGCCCAGAGCGAGGGTGGCAGCGCCAGGGGCTGGGCGTTCATGCCTGGCCTCCGTCGGTGTTGAGCAGGCGGCGGAGGAATTCCTGGGTGCGCGGCTGGCTCGGCGCGCCGAGCACGTCCTTGGCCGCGCCTTCCTCGACGATGCGCCCGCCATAGAGGAAGCACACCTTGTCCGCCACTTCTCGGGCGAAGCCCATCTCGTGGGTGACCACGACCATGGTCATGCCTTCGTCGGCGAGCTTGCGCATCACCGCCAGCACTTCACCCACCAGTTCCGGGTCCAGCGCCGAGGTCGGCTCGTCGAAGAGGATTGCCTTGGGCCGCATGGCCAGGGCGCGGGCGATGGCGACGCGCTGCTGCTGGCCGCCGGAGAGTTCGTCCGGGTAGGCATCCATGCGATGGCTCAGGCCGACTTTTTCCAGCAGCGCGCGGGCGTGCTCGCGGGCCTCGCCCGGGCGTTCCTTCTTCACGTACACCGGGCCTTCCATCACGTTCTGCAGCGCGGTGCGGTGGGGGAACAGGTTGAAGCGCTGGAAGACCATCGCCACCTGGGTGCGGATCTCGTGGATGGAGTTGGCGTGGCGGTCGACACGCTCCTGGCCCACGAGAATGTCGCCACCCTCGTAGGTCTCCAGGCCGTTGATGCAGCGCAGCAGGGTGGACTTGCCCGAGCCGGACGGGCCGATCAGGCACACCACCTGGCCGCTCTCCACGGACAGGTCGATGCCTTCGAGGACACGGGTGCTGCCGTAGCTTTTGTGCAGCGACTGGATGCGGATCATGCTTTCTTCCTCGTGGCGATGCGCGCTTCGAGGCGGCGCAGGGCGTACGACAGCGGCAGGCTCAGGGCCAGGTAGAGCAGGGCCACCAAGGTGTAGACGGTCATGTTCTCGAAGGTCGAGGAGGCGATCAGCTGGCCGGCGCGGGTCATCTCGGCCACGGTGATGGTGGACACCAGCGAGGAGTCCTTGAGCATCATCACCAGGGTGTTGCCGTAGGGCGGCAGGGCGATGCGGAAGGCCTGCGGCAGCACCACCCGGCGCATGATCATCGGGCCGCGCATGCCGAGGGATTCGGCGGCTTCGATCTGCCCCTGCTGGATGGCCTGGATGCCGGCGCGGAAGTTCTCCGCCTGGTACGCCGAATAGGCGATGCCCAGGCCGATGATGCCGGCCTGCATGGCGCTGAGCTGCACGCCGAAGTCCGGCAGCACGAAGTAGATGTAGAACAGCTGCACGATGATCGGCAGGCCGCGGATCACGTTGACCACGGAGATGCCGAATAGCGCCACGGCGCGAATCTTCGACACCATCATCAGGGCGAAGGCCAGGCCGATGAGCGAGCTGAGCAGGAACGACGCAATCGTGACCTGCACGGTGACCACCGCGCCACTCAGGAGAATGGGCAGGAAGTCCAGAGCATTCTGGAGAAACATGGGAAGTGTCCGTGAGCGTAAATCAGAGAGCGCCCGTGGCCGGGCGCAGGAGGCGCGCGAGAAGGGCGACCGTCAGTCCAGGTGCCACTTGTCGATGATGCCGGCGAGGGTGCCGTCGGCCTTGATGCTGGCGATGCCCTTGTTCACCTGGGCGAGCAGAGCCGGATCGCCCTGGCGCAGGATCAGGCAGACCTCGCCCTTGATCTGCGGCTGGTAGCTGTCCACCAGGCGCACCTTCTTCAGGCTGCCCTTGGCCATCTGGTAGGCGAGGATCGGGTGGTCGCCGAAGCCGGCCTTGATGCGCCCCAGGGCCAGGTCGCGGGTGAGGTCGGCGAGGGAGTCGTAGCCGCGCACTTCCTTGAAGATGCCGCGCTGGTTGAGCTTGTCGATGAAGATGGTGCCAACCTGGGCGCCAACGATCTCGCCCTTGAAGTCATCCATGCTGGTGTAGGCCTTGTCGTCGTCGGCGCGTACCACCAGGCCTTCGCCGTACTCGAACACCGGGTCGGAGTACTGCACCACTTTCTCCCGCTCGGGAGTGCGCAGCATGGCGGCGGAGATCAGGTCGATCTTCTTCGCGGTGAGCGAGGGGATCAGCGCGGCGAAGGTGGTCTGGGCGATTTCCACTTCGAAGCCGCCGGCCTTGGCCACGGCCTGCGCGGAGTCGACCATCATGCCCTGGATGCTGTTGGTCTTGACGTCGAGGAAGGTGAAGGGAACGCCGGTGGCGGTGGCGCCGACTTTCAGAGGTTCGGCCTGGGCGGCCAGGGATGCGGCGCAGCTGGCGACGAGCGCGAGGGCGCAGGAAAACACGCGGAAGCGAGGATGCATGGATGAACTCCCATTTGACGCGGTTTGTTGTCTTTATGCGTTATGGATAGCCTCGAGTATCGGCAGGAGGCATTGGTCGCAATATAAATGATTTACAAAAATCGTAAAGAGATTTATAAATATCGCATATCGATATTGGCAGTCTAATAAGAACCTGATCCTTCGCAAGGACGAGACATGAGCGACAACGAAAACAGCCTGTTCAACCAGTCGCTGGAAAAGGGCCTGGCCGTGCTGCGTGCCTTCAACGCGCGCAGCCGCACCATGAACCTGGCGGAAGTGGCGGAGGCCGCCGACATTACCAAGAGCTCCGCGCAGCGGATGATCCATACGCTCGAAGCGCTGGGGTATGTCTGCAAGCACCCCCAGACCAAGCGCTTCCAGCTGACCCCGCAGGTGATGGAGATCGGCTACAACTACCTCGCCGCCGACACCCTGGTGGACGTCGCCAACCCCTTCCTCGCGGAGCTGGCACAGACCACCGGCGAAACCACCAACCTCACCGAGCCGGTGCGCACCGACATGCTCTACGTGGCGCGCTTCGTGGGGCCGAAATTCATCCCGATCCACCTGCCCATCGGCAGCCGCATCCCCATGTACTGCACCGCTTCGGGCCGCGCATTCCTCAGTGCGCTGAGCGACGACGAGGTGCTGGAGCTGCTGCGGGACAGCGACCTGTCCAGCCACACCCAGTACACCCGCACTTCGCTGGAGGAAATCCTCGCCGAGATCGCCGAGATTCGCCGCAAGGGTTATGCGATCAACAGCGAGGAACTGTTCCTGGGAGACATGGCGGTGGCTGCGCCGGTACGCAACAGTCAGGGCCGCCCGGTGGCCTCGGTACACGTGGTGGCGCCCACCAGCCGCTGGAGTCGCGAGGATGCCGAGCGCCGCCTGGCGCCGGCGGCCATTGAGTGCGCCAGGGCGATCAGTACGTCGATCAGGACGCTGTAAGGCGGCTCAACCGTTGTGCTCCACCTCGACGAAGTGCCGTGTGCCGGCCTCGACATCGTAGATGTGGTAGTTGTTCATCATCCGTCCGTACAGGTGCAGGCTGACTGCCCGTGTGCGGTCGGCCGGGACGCCGGTGACGTGGATGTGGTCGGGATTGGGCACGAAGCTGGTCACCGCACCCGGTGGCAGCAGGATCATGCCGCCCTTGACCAGTTCGATGCCGTCGTCTCGCGAGCGGTCGGCCGAGAGGCAGACGTAGCTGCGCTCCTCCAGCACGCCTTCGACAATGCCGACCACACCCCAGCTGCCGTGGTCGTGAACCGGCGTCCACTGGCCCGGGGACCAGACCAGGGCATAGAGCGACAGGTTGTCGTCCGGCGACTGGTAGATCAGGTTGCGCGCATAGTGGGCCGGGTCGCTCTGGTAGTGGTGCGCTTCGAGGAAGTCACCGGCATGGGCGAGCAGTTCCATCATGAAGGGTGCCAGCGAGGCCACGCACTGGCAGGGTTCGGATTCCTCGCGGCTCAGGCGGGTGGCCTGGTCGATGAAGCGGGAGAGGGTGGCATGCGGCATGAGCGGTGCGCTCCGGCGGGTGTTGGCGACACAACGGAAGTCACTCTAGTCGCTTTTGCCGAGCCTGCCCGGAACCGCAGGGCGCAACCCCGGCAGAGGTTATCCGCCCTGCGTGGTCGCTCAATCGCCTTTCGGCGCGCGCCGCAGCAGGTAGGTGTCCATGATCCAGCCGTTGGCCTCGCGGGCTGCCCGGCGGGTGCGCTGGATGTCTTCAGCAACCTCGACGAGCCTGCCGCTGCGGAGGATTTCATCGGGCGTGCCGACGTAGGCGCCCCAGTAGATTTCCAGCTGCGGGTCCTCCAGTTGGCGGTAGGTGTCCTCGGCGTCGAGCATCACCACGACACTCTCTGCGTTGTCCGGGAAACCTTCGGCCAGGCGCCGACCGGTGGTGATCTGTACCGACTGGCCGATGGCATTGAGCGGCACCCGGTGGCGCGCCGCGAGGGCCTGCACGCTGGTGATGCCGGGGATGACCTCGTAGTCGAACTGCACGCGCCCCTGGCGCAGGATCGCGTCGAGGATGCGCAGGGTGCTGTCGTACAGCGATGGGTCGCCCCAGACGAGGAAGGCGCCACACTGGCCCTCCGGCAGTTCATCGCTGATCAGCCGCTCGAAAACCTGCTGCTTGGCGTGGTTGAGGTCGCGCACCTGCCCGGTGTAGTCGCCTTCGCGCACGCGCTCGGGGCTGTCGGCCTCGACGATGCGGTAGTCGGAGTGGTTGACGTAGCGCTGCAGGATGTCCCGGCGCAGCCGGTTCAGCTTGTCCTTGCTCGCGCCCTTGTCCATGAGGAAGAACACGTCCGCGCGGTTCATCGCGTTGATGGCCTGGACGGTGAGGTACTCGGGGTCGCCTGCGCCGATGCCGATGATGAGCAACTGCTTCATGTCTGGTCCTGCGTGCCGTGGATCGAAGGGCTTCAAGACTACGCCTGTCCGGCGACGCGCTCATCTACCGGACCGACGCGGTAGCAGTAACGTAGGGCGGATAACCCGGTACGGGTTATCCGTCGTGGCGGATAACGCCTGGGGCGTTATGCGCCCTACGGGGCGTCATCGACCGGCGTTCAGCCCAGCAGCGCCAGGTCCTTGCGCAGTTCGCGGGCGGCCGCGACCATGTTCACCAGCGCCGCCTCGGTTTCCGGCCAGGCGCGGGTTTTCAGGCCGCAGTCCGGGTTGACCCACAGGCGCTCGGCGGGGATGCGCTGTGCCGCCTTGCGCAGCAGCTTGACCATCTCGTCCTTGCCCGGCACGCGCGGCGAGTGGATGTCGTAGACGCCTGGGCCGATCTCGTTTGGGTATTCGAACTTCTCGAAGGCCTCCAGCAGCTCCATGTCCGAGCGCGAGGTCTCGATGGTGATCACATCGGCGTCCATGGCGGCGATGGACTCGATCACGTCGTTGAACTCGCTGTAGCACATGTGGGTGTGGATCTGCGTTTCGTCGCGCACGCCGGAGGCGCACAGGCGGAAGGCTTCGGTGGCCCAGGCCAGGTAGCCGCCCCAGTCGTTGCGGCGCAGCGGCAGGCCTTCGCGGAACGCGGCTTCGTCGATCTGCACGATGCGGATGCCGGCGGCCTCCAGGTCGACCACTTCGTCGCGGATCGCCAGGGCCAACTGGCGTGCCTGCTCCTCGCGAGAGATATCCTCGCGCGGGAAGGACCACATCAGCATGGTCACCGGGCCGGTCAGCATGCCTTTCATGACCTTCGCGGTGAGGCTCTGGGCGTAGCGGATCCACTCCACGGTCATCGGTTGCGGGCGGCTGAGGTCGCCGAAGATCACGGCCGGCTTCACGCAGCGTGAGCCGTAGCTCTGCACCCAGCCGAAGCGGGTGAAGAGGTAGCCGTCGAGTTGCTCGGCGAAGTACTCGACCATGTCGTTGCGCTCGGCCTCGCCGTGTACCAGCACGTCAAGGCCCAGTTGTTCCTGGATTTCCACGGCATGGCGGATTTCGCTGTGCATCGCCTCGGTGTAGTCGGCGGCGCTCAGTTTGCCCTGCCTGAACGCCTGCCGCGCGAGGCGAATGGAGGCCGTCTGCGGGAAAGAGCCGATGGTGGTGGTGGGGAAGTCCGGCAGGTCCAGGCGGGCGCGCTGCTTGACGATGCGCTGGGCAAAGGGCGATTGGCGCTGGCTGTCGGCGGCATTCACGGCGGCCAGGCGGGCCTTCACCTGCGGCTTGTGGATGCGCGGCGAGGCGGCCCGGCTGGCTTGCACGGCGCGGCTCTGCTCCAGGGCGGCAAGGACATCCGGCGCCTGCGGTTCATTGACGGCGCGGGCGAGCAGGGCAACTTCGGCGCACTTCTGCACGGCAAACGCCAGCCAGCTCTTCAGCTCGGTATCCAGTTTGTCCTCGCGCTCCAGGTCCACCGGGCTGTGCAGCAGCGAGCAGGAGGGGGCGACCCACAGGCGTTCGCCGACACGGTCATGGGCGTAGCGCAGTACTTCCAGGGTTTTCTCCAGGTCGCAGCGCCAGACATTGCGGCCGTTGACCACGCCGAGGGAGAGAATCTTGTAGGCCGGCAGGCGGTCGAGGATGCTCGGGAACTGCTCGGGAGCGCGCACCAGATCGAGGTGCAGGCCATCCACCGGCAAGCCGGCGGCCAGTCCCAGGTTGTCGTCCAGGCCGCCGAAGTAGGTGGCCACCAGCTTCTTCAGCGGCTCGCTCTGCAGCAGGTTGTAGGTGCGCTCGAAGGCGTTCTTCCAGGCTTGCGGCAGGTCGAGGGCGAGGATTGGCTCGTCGATCTGCACCCACTCCACGCCTTGCGCGGCGAGGCGGCGGAAGATCTGGCCGTAGAGCGGCAGCAGGCGCTCGACGAGGTCGAGCTTGTCGAAGTCGCTGCCCTTGGTCTTGCCCAGCCAGAGGTAGGTCAGCGGGCCGATCACCACAGGTTTCACCGTGTGGCCGAGGGCGTGGGCTTCGTCCACTTCCTCGAACAGTTGCTCCCAGCTCAGTGCGAACTGCTGTTCAGCGCTGAATTCCGGGACGAGGTAGTGATAGTTGGTGTCGAACCACTTGGTTAGCTCTTGTGCGAGAAGGGGCTGGGCGTGGGCACCACAGCAGCCGGTGCTGCAGTCCGTCGCCACGGCGCCGCGCGCCATGGCGAACAGGGTCTGCAGCGTCGGTTTGGCATCGCCCCGGTCGCGGAAACGCTCGGGGATCACGCCGAAGGTCAGCGAGTGGGCCAGGACCTGGTCGTACCAGGCGAAGTCGCCCACCGGCAGCAATTCGATGCCGGCGTTCTTCTGCACCTGCCAGTGGGCGGCGCGAAGTTCGCGGCCGACGGCGCGCAGGCCGGCTTCATCCAGTTCGCCTTTCCAGAAGGCTTCCTGCGCCTTCTTCAGCTCGCGGTCGCGGCCGATGCGGGGGAAGCCGAGGTTGTGTGCGAACGCCATGTGAATCTCTCCATTGAATCAACGATGGGGAAATTCTCCGTGGCGCGCCTTCATGAGACAAACTCAATGTTCTCGTGATGAACATAAGATTTACTCATGTTGGTTCGTGTCAGCTTCCCGCACGCATCTGCCGCGCCAGGGCTCCTGGCGAGGTCCTGAGCTGGCGTTGGAACAGTTCGATGAAGGCCGAGGTGGATTCATAGCCCAACTCGCCCGCGATCAGCGTGACCGACTCGCCGCGTTCCAGCCTCGGCAGCGCCGCGAGCAGCCGTACCCGCTCGCGCCACTCGCGGAACGACAGCCCAGTCTCGTCGCGGAACAGCCGCGCCAGGGTGCGCCGCGAGGCGCCGACGCGCTGTGCCCAGTCTTCGATGCCCAGCCGCTCGCCGGGGTGTTCCTGCAGGTGATCGGTGACCCGCCGCAGGCGGGCATCGCGCGGCAGCGGCAGGTCCAGGCCGGAGTCCGGCGCATTGTGCAGCTCATCCACCAGCACCTGCATCAGCCGGGCTTCCGGCCCTTCGTCGGGGTAGTCGCTGGCGAATTCGCTGGCGCGCTGGATGAGGTTGTCCAGCAGTGGCGAAATCTCCACGACGCGGCACGGCCCCAGCCCGGCGGCGATCTCCGGGGCCAGGTAGAAACTGCGGAACACCACGGCGGTGCGTGCCCGCACGCTGTGCGTGACCCCCGCTGGCAGCCACATGGCGCGCCGGGGCGGGATGAGGCAGGCATGCTGCTCGGTGCTGGCCTCCAGCACTCCGCTGGCGGCGTACATCAGCTGTCCCCAGGGATGGGTATGCGGCTCCACGCTGTGGCCGGCCGGCATGTCGAAGGCGCGCAGCCAGACCGGCCGGGGCAGGGCGGCGAAGCCGGGAAGCGCCAGAGGAACCTGTCCCGTCGACGGCATAGCTTGTCTCTCTCACGGAAGTGGGCCACTTGATGCCGATGGTAGCGTCTTCCCCGATCAATATCAGCCCGTGAAGAGGAAACCGCATGAGCAGCCATCGCCCGCAACAACGCCTGTCCACCCTGGAGATTCGCCAGCGCCGCGAGCCCGGCAGCCTGGTCGTGCTGACGGCTTACTCGGCACCCATGGCGCGTTTGCTCGACCCGCACGTCGACGTACTGCTGGTGGGCGATTCGCTGGGCATGGTGCTCTACGGCCTGCCGGACACGCTGGCCGTCAGCCTGGACACCATGATCGCCCATGGCGCCGCGGTGGCCCGTGGCTCCCAGCGCGCCTGCGTGGTGGTGGACCTGCCTTTCGCCAGTTACCAGGCCTCGCCGCAGCAGGCCTTCCTGGCCGCCGCGCGGGTGCTCGCGGAAAGCGGCGCGCAGGCCGTGAAGCTGGAGGGCGGTGCGGAAATGGCCGAGACCATTGCGTTCCTGGTCGAGCGGGGCATTCCGGTGATGGCGCATATCGGCCTGATGCCGCAGAAGGTCAATGCCCTGGGCGGCTTCAAGGTGCAGGGCAAGGAAGAAGCCGGTGCGGCTCGGGTGCTGCGCGATGCCGAAGCGGTGGCAGCCGCCGGGGCGTTCAGCGTGGTGCTCGAAGGCGTGCTGGAACCCTTGGCGCGACAGGTCTGCGAGCGGCTGGAGATCCCGGTGGTCGGTATCGGCGCGTCTCCTGCCTGCGCCGGGCAGGTGCTGGTGAGCGAGGACATGCTGGGGCTTTCCGGCGAACAGATTCCGCGCTTCGCGCAGCAGTATGTGCGGGTGGACGAGCTGATCTCGGCGGCGGCGCAACGCTTTGCCCGCGAGGTGCGCGAGCGGCAGTTCCCGCAGGCGCGGCATTGCTTCGGGATGGCGAAGGATTGACGCGCTGGCGCCGGAGCGGGGCTCGTCCCTGCGGACGGATCACGGCGGTGACCCGTTCCCGCAGGGTGGCTGCTAGAACCCGCTTTCGCGCAGGGCGACCGCCAGCAGGCGGGTGAAACCTTCGCCCAGCCAGCTGCGCCTGGCGCCCTCGATCTGCAGGTTCCCGCGGGTCTCGTGCAGGCCCGGCGGCGCGCCATCGAGCTTCACCAGCACATGGAACAGCGCCGGGTTGGGCACCAGGGTATCGCCCTGCGGGTTGACGTTCAGCGGGCCGCCGTAGCGCGAAGCGAGCATCGGTTGCTCCAGCTGGCTGATGCGCGTGGTGCCGATCAGCACCACCTGGCCTTCGATGGGGCTGGGCACGCCCTCGGGGTAGAAGCGCACGCGGCCGCCGTCGGTGAGGCGCTGCACTTCGTCCTGCTTGACGTAGGCATCCACCAGCCAGTGCCGCGGGTCCACCAGTACGCCGATGGGCTCGCGGGTATTGATCCACTGGCCGGGTTTCCAGTCCGGGTTGACGTCCCGCCACTGGCCGGCAAAGGGCGCCTGGAGGTTCAGCCGCGCCATTTCATTGCGGGCGGCCCGTGCCTGCTGGTACTCCACACCCAGGCGCTGGCGGGTGACGGCTTCCTCGGCGAGGCCGGACGGGTCGGCCAGCATGCCGGCCAGGCGGCCCTGGTAGCCACGGATGCCGGCTTCGCTGCCGCGCACCTTGGCGGCGATGTCGGGCTCTTCCATCACCGCGAGCGTTTCCCCCTGGCCGACCGCGCCGCCAGGGCGCAGGTCGCGCAGCAGTGCCGGGAAGGGGGCATAGACGTGCAGTTGCTGCGCCGCGCGGGCCACCCCCATGGCGTGCACCTGGGTGCGCCATGGAATGGCGAGCAGGAGCAGCACGCCGCCGAGCACGGCCAGAAAGACCAGCTTGCGGCGCGGCTTCACTTCCGCGCGGCGCTGCCACCAGACCTTGAGTTCGCGCCACACGGGCTGAACGATGAACCAGCTGATTTCCACGGCGAACAGGAAGATCCCCAGCAGTTTGAAGAAGAAGTAATAGACCGCTACGGCGATGCCGAGGAACAGCAGCAGGCGGTAGACCCAGGTGCCAAAGGCGAAGGCCACCAACGCCCGGCGCTTGCCGGTCGGGAAGTGCTCCGGCCAGGGCTCGTCCAGCCCCAGCAGGTTGCGCCGCAGTGTCGTGCGGGCCAGGGCGCCGGCGCGCTCGTGCAGGTTGGGGAAGTCGAGCAGGTCGGAGGTGATGAAGTAGCCGTCGAAGCGCATGAAGGGGCTGGCGTTCAGGGCCAGCGACAGCGCCCAGCTGGTGGTCGCCAGGTACAGCAGCGCATTGCGCAACGGGCCCGGATCGGCCAGCGCCCAGCCCAGTGTGGAGAGGCCGGCCAGCCCCAGTTCGGTGATGATCCCGGCGCTGGCGATCGCCAGGCGCTGGCGGTTGCTGCGCAGCTTCCAGCTCTCGCCGGTATCGGTATAGAGCATCGGCCACATCACCACGAAGGCGATGCCCATGTGCGCCACCTTCAACCCCAGGCGCGTCGCCACCAGCGCGTGGCCCAGTTCGTGGAGCGTCTTGGCCACCACCAGGGCGGCGGCAAAGCTGAGCAGCCCCTCGAAGGAGAAGGACTCCACCACGTCATGGGTGAAGGTGTCCCACTGGTGCGTCACCAGCACGATGCCGGCGAGGCTCAGGAGCAGCACCAGCATCGCCACATAGCGATTGAACAGCCAGTCGAGGCTGCCGGCGATGGCGCGCAGGAAGCGCTGCGGGCGAATCAGCGGGATGCGGAAGAACAGGTAGTGGTGTAGCCACCAGTTCCAGCTCATCCAGGAGCCGCCCTCGCTGCGAGCCTGGAGCCGGGCCAGGGCTTCGGCGCCGGGGCGGAGCAACTGGTGCTGTTCGAGGAACTGGCGAAAGCCCAGCACCTGCTCGGCCTCGGGCTTGAGCGCGGTCTGCTCGGCGATCTGCTCGCTGATCTGCCGGGGCGTCTGCTCCCAGCGCAGCAGGCATTCGAACTCCAGCCAGCCGATGCGGTAGAAGCGGTTGAGCACGCTGTCGTGAATCACCCACACCGGCTCGCCGTCCGGGCCGGGTGCGGCTTCGTCGAGGCGCAGGTCGTCACGCAAGGGCGGGGTGGGCAGGTCTTCGGCGGCGATCTCCATCGAAGCTACCAGCCTGTCCAGGCGCGCAGCGAAGCCAGGGGCCGCCGCAGCAGGTAGTAACCGAGCACCACACGTTCACCATAGAGCTTGGCGGTGCCGTGCAGGCCAAGACGGGCGTGGGGCGGCGCGTCCTGCACGCTGGCCAGCAGGCGGTAGGAGGCCACGCCTTCTTCACTGGGCTTGGCCTGGTAGCTGGTGTCGAGGATTTCCCCATGCAGCGGGTCGAGCGGGTAGGCGGTGAGGAACAGCGCCACCTTCGCCCCCGGCTCCAGTGCTATGGCATCGGCGACCGGCAGCTGGATGCGCATGCCCGGCGCCTTCGGGTCGGCGATCTGCAGGATGCGCTCGCCGGTGACCACCGGTTTGCCCAGCCAGTCGTTGGGGTCGCTGTACACGGCCACGCCGGCACGCGGAGCGAGCACGCGGGTGCGTGCGAGCTGCGCCTGCACGGCGGCCAGTTCGGCCCGGCGCTGGCGCGCGCGGCCGTCGAGCACCGTGAGTTCGCTCTTGCTCTGCGGATTGTCGAAGGCCCGCTGGCTGGCGGCCATGAGCTCGGCATCGGCCACCGCGACTTCCTTGCTCAGCACGTCGGCGCGGCTGCGCAGGGTGGTTTCGTCCAGCTCGAAGAGCGGAGTGCCGACCTCCACGCTCTGGTTGGGGCGAACCAGCATCTTGACGATGACCCCATCGATCGGCGAGCTGATCACCTGGGCGTTGCGCGAGACGACCTCCGCCGGTGCCAGTGCCGTCTGCCGCACCGGGATTAGCAGCAGCGCGGCCAGCGCGATGACGGCGACCAGCACCTGGCGTTTGCTGGGCCGCCAGTAGCGCAGTTTGCTGCGCGGACCGAAGGAGGCCCAGGCGTGCGCCCAGGTCTGCCAGATGCCTTGCAGCAGCGGTTGCAGGTTGCGCGCCGGTGCTTCGTCGAGGAGGAACAGCACCAGCCCCAGGCGTTTGCCCGCACGGTCGTGCAGCGGCACGCACCAGAGGCCGGCCGGCCACCATTCGCCCCAGCCTTCGGCGATATCCGCCGGCGGCGCAGTGGCGTCACGGGCCAGCCAGGCGGGCGTGGCGTCGGGCAATTGCGTGGCAACCCAGCGGCTGGCGCGTTCCAGCCAGACCAGGTAGGGCGAATCCTCGGTGGGCTTGGCCAGGCCGGACACCGCCAGCAGTTCATTGCGCGTGTCGTGGCAGGCGAACACCAGCGCCTGGTGGAAGCGCAGCAACGGGAACAGGTCGTTGGCGATGCTGAAGGCCAGGCCGCCGAGGGAGTCGGCCGCCAGCGCCCTGTCGCGTACATTGGCCAGGCTCAGCAGCAGCTGGGGTGGCGGCAGCAGCTCACTCATGGCTTTCGGGGAAGCGCGCGACCCCGCTCATGCCAGCGATCAGTTCCGGGTAGCTGGCATCCAGCTTCGCCTCCAGTTCCACGGTCTGCGCCACGGCGTCGACGCGTGCGTTGATCACGCTGACCTTGGCCGGGTAGTGCTTGCCGGTCTCGTGGATGTCCACCTCCAGCGGCATGTCCGGGCGCAGGTTGGGCAGCATCGAGGAGGGCACGTTGAGGCGCACTTTCAGCGCGCCATCGCTGACCAGGTCGAACAGCGGCGTGCCGGCGGAAACCGTCTGGTACGGCTTGACGTAGACCTTGGCGATACGCCCGGAGAAGGGCGCATCGACCAGGCAGTAACCGGCCTGCGCCCGCGCCAGGGTGAGAGCGCCGTCGGCCTTCTGCAGCTCGGTATTGGCCATGGCGACCTCCAGGTCGCCCACCGCGTCGAGCTTGCGCAGGTTCTGCTTGGCGGCGAGGTTGGCGCGGGCCATGTTCAGCTCGGCGGCGGCGACCTTGGCGCGGGCGTTGACTTCGACGCAGTTGAGCTGGGCCAGCTCGGTGTCCTTGGCGACCTTGTCGCCCAGATTGGCCTTGAGCGCGCCAAGGGTGCCGTTCATCTGCGCTGAGAGAGTGGTTTCCAGGGCGGAGACCAGCAGCACGCGGATGGCGCCGGGGTCCTGGCTGTCGGGCAGTGGCGGCAGGCCGCTGGTGGCATCGTCGGCCAGCGCCGGCTGCAGGAACATCAGGCACAACGGGAGAAGCAGGTACGACGGTTTACTGCACAGGTGCGGCATTGGCGCTTCCTTGTTGACTGCTCGGGGTGCTGCTGGCGAGGAGGTTGGTGCTGGTCTGCTGTTCGAGGGTGCGCTGGATCTCGCGGGCCAGTGTCTTCACGTCGTGGTTCTCGATCTCCTTGGGCATCACCTCGAAGCCCACCGAGTTGTACAGGCGGCCCCACGCGGCCTGGGCATCGGAGTAGGCGGCCTCGCGCTGGTAGCGCGAGAGCAGGTAGCGACCCTCGGCGCGGATCAGCTCCAGCTCGCTGCCCAGGGCGGCGCCACGGGCGGACTGCGCATAGCTGAGCAGGCTCTGGTCGACGCGCAGGCTCTCGTCGGCGAACTCCACTTCCTGGCGCGCCAGCTGGTAGCGCAGCAGGCCGACCCGGACCTGGGTGAGGATGGCCATGGACAGCGCGGTGCGGCGCATGTCGTCGGTCTTCTCCTGGCTCGCCTCGGCGGCCTTGATGTCCGGGTACTGCGCCAGGCGCAGCAGGTTCATCGAGACGTTGATGCCGGTCTGGTTCCAGTCGTTGTTGTACAGGTACTTGTTGGAGTCGTACTCGTAGCCGTAGTTGAAGCTCACGTTGGGCCACAGCTGGGCCTTGGCGATCTTCAGGTCGTTCATGTCGACGCGTTTGCGGTACCACTCCTCCATGATTTCCGGGCGGCGCTCCAGGGAGAGCCGTTCGAGCTGGTCGATGTTGTTGGTCACCAGCGGCAGCGGCTGTTCGCCGACGTCGGCCAGGACCATTTTGGTGTTCGGCGGCAGCGACATCAGCGCGGCCAGCTCGGCGCGGGCGAATTCCAGGTCCTGGCGGCGAACGGTGAGCATGTATACCGAGTCGAGCAGGGCGCGCTGGTAGGCGAGGATGTCCTGGCGCGGCAGCAGGCCCTTGCCTTCGGCCTCGCGGGCGGAGGTCAGGGCGCGGTGGGTGCGCATCAGCAGGCCGTCCACTTCCGGCAGCAGGCGCTGGGCGCCCAGGGCGCGCCAGTAGGCGTTGCGCACGTCCTGCAGGACGTTCTGCGCGACCTTCTCGCGGCGCTCCTCGGCCATCAGCATCTGGTCGTTCTTCTGCTGGGTGCGGTAGTAGGCGACGCCGAAGTCCAGCAGGCTCCAGGACAGGCCGAGGCTGTAGAGCTGGCGGTAGCGCTCCTCGGACGTCGAGGGCCGCAAGCTGACCTGGCGGTCCTCGATGCCGATGGAGGTGCCGCCCGAGTCGTTGTTGCGCCCGGCATAGCCGGCGGAGGCGACCACCCGCGGCAGCATCTCGTGGCTGGTGACGTCGCGCAGGTCGGAGGCCAGCGCGCTTTCCAGCAGCTTGAGGCGGTAGTCGAGGTTGTACTTCAACGCGCGCGCGGAGGCTTCGTAGAAGGTGATCGGCCCGCCGACCGGTTCCTGCTCCTTGTACATCCGTGCCTGGTCCTCGATCACCCGCTGGCGCATTTCCTCCTCGGTGTAAGGCTTGGGCTCGAACGCCGAACAGGCGCTGAGCAGAATACTCACGGTGATGGTGGCGCTCAGGCATTTCAGTGCATAGGCGGGCATGTTCTGTCCTTGATCGATCTGAATGGGTCGCATGTTCCTCATTGGCCACCGCTCCGGCGCTGGGCGGCCTCACGCAGCTGGGCACGGAAGCCCGGTGCGGTCTGCGCGGGTTTTTCCGCCTTGCCCACCATGTCGGCGGGGAAGGGCGCCCACAGCGATGGATCGGGCAGCAGGCCGTCGGCGCTCAGGCTGATGACGCCGTGGCGGCCATCGACCCAGTTGTTGTCCAGGGCTGCCGCACGGCGGCTTTCGGCGACGGCGCGGGCGACGAACTGGCCCTTCACCTGGCCCAGTTGCGCACCCAGCGACGGGCTTTCGATCTCCGGCGTGGCGAAGAACTCGACGTTGCTGCCGTCGGCGCCCCAGCCGGAGAGCGACAGGCGCTCGTCGATGCGCTCGACCACCGGCTGCACGAAGATCGCCGGGTCGACGTCGGGTATCCGATCACGCGGGTAGCCGTCGTCGCCGAAGCGGTCGAAGTGCGGACCCGGCGGGATGTAGGGCGTGGCGATGTTCAGGGTGATGGTCAGCTGCGCCTGGTCGGTAAGGCCGGCCAGGTCGCTGATGGTGTAGGTGAAATAGTCCTTGAGGATCTGCCCCAGGCCCGCAGCGGCGAGGACTTCGCGATTACTCAGGTCGATGGTGTAGGTGTAGCTGCCGTCGGCATTCAATACGAGCGTGCCGTAGCGACCGGCAATGGGCTGGCCGATGACACCGGCTGTGCCGCTGGCGGTTTCCTCGCCGGTACGGATGCCGGTGACGGTCAGCTGGTCGCCGCCATCCACGTCGCTGTCGTTGGGCAGCACGTTGCCGCTGGCCTGCGGCGCCGGGGTTTCGTCGCTGGCAACATTGCTGTCGTCGCGGGCTACCGGGTTGTCGTCGGCGCCCCGGATGGTGACAGTCAGGCGGGCGTCCGAAGTTGCGCCGGCAGTGTCGCGCATGCGGTAGGTGAACACTTCGCGAAGGGTTTCGCCGGCGGTGCGCAGGGCTTGCACCGTCGGGTTGGCGTTGTCCACGACGTACTGGTAGCTGCCGTCGGCGTTGATCGTCAGTTTGCCGTAGAGCCCCTGGAGCACCTGGCCGGCGCTGACGGTGTTGCCATTCTCGCCGGTGTAATGGACCACGGTCTTGGTCTCTCCGTACTGCACGCCATCGACATCGGTGTCGTTATCCAGCACGTTGCCGCGCGGGTCGACGCCGGGGGTGCCATTGTTCACGCCGCCAGCCTCGACGGCGGTGGCGGTATCGTCACTGGCGATGGGCGTGTCGTTGCGGCCGTCGATGGTGATGGTCAGCAGGCCGGGCGTGGCGCCACCCCAGATGTCCGCGCCGAGGTAGGTGAACTTGTCCTGCAGGGTCTGGCCGCTGGCGCGCAGGGCTTCGACCTCAGGCAGCGTATTGTCGAGCTCATAGCTCCAACTGCCGTCCTGGTTCAGCGTCAGCGTGCCGTACTGGCCGCGCAGTGTCTGTCCGGGTGCGCTGGCGTCGGCCGGCAGCGGGCGGTCGCCGGTCCAGAACGCCACCACGTGCATCACGTCCTGGGGAATGCTGGTGATGGTGTCCGGGTCGGTGTCGTTGGCCAGGACGTTGCCGGACGGGTTGCTGCCCTGCACGTTGTTGTGCAGGCCGCCATCCTCCACGGCAGTTCCGAAGTCCGGCTCGGTCACGGGTGGGTCGTTGCGCCCGCGAATGATGATGAACAGCGTTGCCTGGTCGTTGAGGCCACCGTCATCGGTCACCTGATAGGTGAACGCCTCGATGGCGAAGGCCAGCGGTCCGAGCGAGACGATGGTGGGATTGGTGCTGTCGACGAAGTACTGGTAACTGCCGTCTGCGCCGATCACCAGGGTGCCGAACAGACCCTGGATCGTATGGCCATTGGCGCCGGTGGTGCCCGCGGGTACCGGCGTCAGCGGAGGATTGCGGTTTTCGGCGCCGATTCCGATGCCGGTGATCACCAGGTGGTCGCCGGCATCGACATCGGTGTCGGCGCCGAACGTGACGCCCAGTGCGCCCAAGCCCGTGATGACATTGCCGGTAGGATTGCGCCCGCCGCTGCCGTCGAGGTTGGCCACGGCGTAGTTGATGTCGTCGTTGGCCACCGGAGCGTCGTAGCGGCCTTCGATGGTGATGGTCAGTTGGGCAATGGACGTGGCGCCCGCCGTATCGTGCATGCGGTAGGTGAAGGTTTCCACCAGGCTGTCGCCGAGTTTGAGTGCCTGCACCGCGGCGAGGCTGTCGTTCACCGTGTAGGTGTAGGTGCCGTTGGCATTGAGCACCAGGGTGCCATAGCTGCCGGCAATCACGCCGCCGCTGGCGGCAAGGTCGATGAGCGTACCGCCGGCGGCTTCGGCGCCGGTGCGTGCGGCATCGACCACCTTGGTTTCGCCGTAGGCGGCACCGTCCACGTCCAGGTCGTTGGGCAGAACGTTGCCGGTAGCGGGAGCGCCAGGGGTGGTATTGAGCGTGCCGCCAGCTTCGATGGCGGTGCCGGTATCGTCGGCGGCGATGGGAGTGTCGTTCTGCCCGTGGATGATCACCGTGAAGGTTCGGGTGACGGATTTGCCCTGGCCATCGCTGACGGTGTAGGTGAACACCTCGGTCAGTGTGTCGTTGTAGGTGCGCAACGACTGGACCGCCGGGTCGAGGTTGTTGACCAGGAAGCGGTAGCTGCCATCGGCATTGAGCAGCAGCGTGCCGTGATTGCCGGCCAGGTCTGCTCCCACGGTACCGTTGGCGCCACTGGGGCTGACCACCGCGGTGATGGTGAGGACGTCCCCATCCGGATCGGTGTACGAGCCACGAATGCTGCCAGTTGGGTCCAGGCCCGGAACGTTGTTGAGCAGCCCGCCGGCCTCGGTGGCGTGGATCACTACCGGTTGCACGATGGGTGGGTCGTTCACCCCGGTCACGGTGATTACCAGTTGCGCCAGGTCGGTCAGGCCGCCGCTGTCGTGGATGCGGTAGGTGAACACCACGTCGAGGGACTGGTTGGCGGTGAGCGCGCGGATGGCCGGGTCGGCGCTGTTCACCTCGAAGAGGTAGGTACCATCGACGCCGATGGTGAGCTGGCCAAAGTTGCCGCTGATGATCGTGCCGTTGGCCAGCCGTGCGGCGGTGCCGGTGATGCTGATCGTCCCGGCGACGGTGGTCAGCGTGCCGCCGGCAGTTTCCAGGCCGGAGCGCACACCATCAACCCGGAGCCTGTCGGCATTGGGCTTGTCCGCGTTATCGACGTCGGTGTCCACGCCGGTGCCCGGAGCGCCGGTGATCACGTTGCCACTGGCGTTGACCGGCGCCGGGCTGCCGTCGCTGGCGCCTGCGGTGGCGGTGTTGTGGTCGTCCACGGCCACCGGGGCATCGTTGGCGCCCTGGATGGTGATGGTCAGAGTGGCGATGGCGCTCAGGCCACCCTTGTCGGTGACCTGATAGGTGAACACCTCGGTGAGGGTTTCCCCGGGCGACAGCGCATTGACCACAAGATTGCTGTTGTCGACGACGTAGCGGTAGGACCCATCGGCGTTCATCGTCAGGCTGCCATAGAGGACCGGCAGCGTCGCCGGCGCGCCGGGAGCAACCGGGAAGATGCGCCCGCCGCCGATGCCGTCGTAGCGCACCAGGCTGACGGCCTTGGTCTCGCCGTAGACCGTGGAGTCCACGTCGGTGTCGTTGAGCAGCACGTTGCCGATGGCATCCGCACCGGGGCTGCCGTTGTTGGTGCCGCCGGACTCAACGGCAGTGCCGGCGTCGTTATGCGCAATCGGGGTGTCGTTGGCGCCGTGGATGTCGATGGTCAGGGACGTCGAGCTGCCGAGGCCGCCACTATCGGTGATGAAGTAGCCGAAGGAGTCGCGCAGCACGTCGCCGGCGCTACGCAGGGCCTGTACCGCGGCGTTGGTGTTGTCGACCACATACTGGAAGCCACCCGTGGCCGTGATGTACAGCGTGCCGTAGCGGCCGGCAAGGGGGGTCACGCCGGAGGCCGCCACGGTCGCGAAACCGCCGATGGAGTTCTCCACGCGGGTGACCTTGAGCACGTCGCCGTTGGTGGCGATGTCGACGTCGGTGTCGTTGTCCAGCACGTTGCCGGTCGGGTCGACGCCCGGGTCGGCATTGTTCAGGCCGCCGGCTTCGATGGCGATGGCGAGGTCGGGGTGGGCCACAGGCGCATCGTTCACCGGGTCGATGACGATGTTCATCGTGTTGATGGCCACCAGCGCGTCTTCGACTGTTTCGCCGGGAATGCCGTCGTTGTCCGCGTCGCCGAAATTGCCCTGGTCATTGGTGGCCATGGTCAGGACTTCGACGTTTCGGCCGGTGTTGAAGTCCTGGTCGCCCTTGTAGTAGATCTGGCTGAGCAGCACGTTGATCTGCTGCAGGGTGCCGGTGAGCACGAGGCTGCGACCGGCGCCCGCGGGCGGCGTGTCGTTGGGGCCCGGTACCGTCCCTGTCTGCCAGAGCACCCCGTGCATCACGGTGAGGGTCACGGTCATGACGCCGTTGGCGTTGCCGGCATTGACGTCCACGTCGCTGGTGGCCAGGCCGACGATGTGCAGTACGGTGTCTTCCTGGCCATGCTGGTCGGCGACGGTGTTGATCGGCGCTTCGTTGATATGCACGTAGCCGGCATTGGCGATGCCGATGGCGCCTTCGCCCAGGTTCAGGTTGATGTTGCCCAGGCCGACGGTGGCCGTTCCGGTGTCGGTATCCACGCGAACGTGGAAGCGGTTGTTGCTGGCCTGGGCGAAGTTCTGCGCCACGGCCACCAGGTAGTTGCCCGAGGGCAGGATGGCGAACTGGTAGGTGCCGTCGGCGGCCGTCGTGGTGCTGAAGGTACGGTCGTCGGCGTTGCCGAACACGCCGTCGTCGCCGGCCCAGGTCAGGGTCACGCCGATGCCGCCCAGGCCGGGGCCGTCAGGCGTCACGCTGTTGGTGGCCGACCGGGTGTCATCCCACAGGGTGCCCCGCACCACGCCCATGCCGGCGCCATCGCTGAGGATGTAGTTGTTCAGCCCGCCGACGCCGTCCTGGCCGGTGCGTTCGCCATCGACGCCGCCGGCGGTCAGTGGCCGCGAGCCGCCCCAGCCGGCGTTCTCGAAGCTGGTGGGCAGGCTGGTCCAGGTCAGCACCGCGGAGCTGTTGGCATCGTCGGGAACGATGGTGTTGGGCAGCGTGACGCTGTAGACCACTTGCACCTTGTCGTTGACGTTCAGCTGGTCGAAGTTGAGCACCACCTGGCCGCCCACCACGCTGGCGGTGACGCCCGCCGGCAGGTTGCCGGTGGTGTAGCTGGTACCGTTGATGACGATGCTCTGGATCGCGTAGTCGCTGCCGCTGGGGAACTGGTCGCGCAGCACGACGTTGTAGGCCGGTACTTCGCCGTTCTGGGTAAAGCTGACGGAGACGGTGGCGTTGGTCGTGCCCGCCACACTGCCGGCGGCGATGTCGATGACCGACTTATCCATGCCGGTGAAGCTCGGCTCCACCACATGCTCGAAGATCGTGGCGCTGTGGCCGCGATCGACCCCGGCACCGGCGCCGACGTGTTCGAACACATTCATGCCCAACTGGGCTCCGGACTGGTTGCTGGCGATGTTGGCGACCCGGACGTTGAATTCCAGGATCACGCCTTCGATATCGCCATCGTTCACCTCGGTGTTGGTCAGGTTGCCCAGGTTGAAGGTGATGGTCCGGCCATCAGGGGAAATCTGCAGGCGCCCGCTGTTGATGTTGAATATGCCGGTGGGCTTGTCGCCGGACAGGTCAGGGTGGATCGGTAGTGACACGTCGCTGTTCTGGTTGCCGACCATGCCCAGGGTGCCGCCGCTGATCAGGTCGGTGGCGTCGGTGCTAAGCCCGCCGATGGCGCTGGAGCCCAGGGCGATCAGGATATTGTTGAGATCGGCGGGAATGAATTCCAGTCCGGGAGCCAGTTCGATGCGGATCTGGTAGTTGGGGTTGTCGCCGGTGGGTACCACGACTGCCACGCGGTACCGGATGATCTCGCCGACCACCACGGTTTCCTCCAGGCCGGCGGTGTCAGTGGCACCGGAGGAATTGGTGGCCGGTGGCGTGGCATCGAGGCCGCCGACGCGGGAGACCTGGATGCCGTTGGTGACGGGAATGAACAGCGTGTTGATCTGCCGGTAGTCGTTGAGCACCCCGGAATTGAGCAGTCCATCGTCGCCGCCGCGTTCGCCGGCGCCGGTGTCGGTGGTGTTGCTCAGGCCGTCCAGGCTGGTCCAGCGCACCACGACGTTGTTTGAAATGACCGCCTGGCCGGCTGCCGTGGCGTTCACCACGCCTGACAGGGAGATGACGATCTTGCCGCCGTTGGCGATGTCGATGTTCGCGCCATTGGCGGTAACCAGCTGGCCGTTCTGGATGATGAAGTCCACGCCGGTATTGTTTGTGGCGCCGCCGCTGTAGACGATGCCGGTGATCACTATGTTGTCCATCTGCGTGGGCAGGATGTTCAGCAGGCTGAGGTCGAAGGCATTGATCCCGGACGTGTTTTCGATGGTGATGTCGAAGGTGACCGTGTCGCCTTCGTCGAAACCGCCGAAGGTGGGGGTGGAGTTGACCTTCTGCGTCACCGTGAGGGTCGGCTCGACAATGCTCACCGAGGGCTGCTGCGCGCTGGTGACTGTGCGATCCACCGCCGTGGCGCCGTTGGGCGTATCGCCATCGGGGTCGCTGTAGGTGATCTGTGCACCGTTGTTCAGGGTCACGCCCTGCTGGTTGCCCTGCACGTTGCTCGCCACCAGCACCAGGCGGATGACAAAGGCGTTGTTGGCGACGTTGTTGTCCGCGGTGGAGCCCGCTGCACTGAACAGCAGTTGCAAGTCGGCACCATCGCTACCGTCGAGGGGTGGGGATGATGTACTGACAGTGACGTTACCGTTGAAATCTTGCGTGAGCGCGAGGCTGACCGGTTCTCCATTACTGGAGGTCCTATTGACGATGATCTGGTAGCCCGCTCCGTTGAAAGCCGTGGTATCCAGGCGCAGGCCGGGCGGGATCAGGTCGGAAAGACGCAGGTTGGCGGTGCCACCTTCGGGCAGCGTGACGACGATGTCGTAGGTCATCTTCTCGCCGATCACCAGGTTGCTGCCGCTGGTGTGGCCAGCGCTGGAGGCGTCGTTGGGGGGGCCGTCGTTCTGGTAGGTCTTGGTGATGGTCGGCGCCGCCACCTGCTGGTTGGCGACCTCGACGATGTCCACCGGGGTGAAGTCCTGGCCGCCGTTCACGCTGGCATAGTTGGTCAGCGCGGCGCTGGTCTGCAGCGTACGCGAGGCGAGGATGGCGTTGTCCACGGTAACGTCGTAGGTGATCACCACGACGTTGGCGCCGGAGACATCGTTGGCGGTGCCGGCGCGGCCGGCGAGCAGGGTGGCCTGGTTATTGGCGTCTAGGAAGGTGATGCTGTTGCCACTGACGCTGTAGTCGACGCCCAGCACCAGCAGGGTGCCGTCGCCGCGATGGATCTGCAGGTTGGCCGTCGCGAGACTGCCGCCGACGAAGGCCAGCCCGCCGGGCAGCGTGATGCTGGTGGCGACGTCGAAAGCGCCGCCGCCGCCGGTATTCTTGATCGCGGTGGCCAGGCGCAAGGTGTCGGCGCCGTCGATGCCGCTGACGTTGCCGTCCACCGCCGCGAGGCTGGTGACGCTGCCACTGAAGGGTACTCCCGTGGTACCCGGCTGGGCCCAGGTGCCGGTGGTGCCGGTGACCGTGCCATTGGTGCTGGAAACCACGCCGTGCTTGATATCCAGCACCGGTTCGGCCACCGACTCGATGACCGCCACATCCGAGGAAATCAGCACTGTCTTGTCGATGGTGGTGGTCTGGCTGGATTGCGCCAGGACGTCCAGTTCGCGCTGGTCGGCGAAGGGCTGGTCGCCCACGACCATGGTGAACTGCACCTGCACCCGGCCGCCATTCAGGCCGCCGGAAGCGTAGTTGCCGAAGTTGAATATGATCGAATTGCCGGCACCGGTACGCACGCTGTCCGGTACATCGCCGATGGTGTTGCCGGCGCCGAAGGTCCATTGGCCCACGCCGGTGCCCTGGGTCCAGTCGGTGACCTGCGAGGCGAGCAGCGGCAGCGGCAGGTAGGCGGTCAGGGTGAAGTTCTCGTAATCGGCCACCAGCAGGTCATAGGTGATGGTGAAGGTCACCACGTCGCCAGGGCGCAGCTCACCGTTGCCCGGCGGTGCGCCGCCGTTGACCTGGGTGAGCTGGATATCGATGTTGGAGGTCTTGATGGTGCTGGTGGTGCTGGAGCCGTCGGTCTGCTCGCCGCCGGTGTTCAGCGCGTCGCGTAGCACGGTGGCATCCACCAGCGCATTGTTGCTGACGCTGTCGCCCTCGTTGAGCTGGTCGTGGGGCGGGTGGTCGGAGGTGTAGGTGGTGTCGATGATCGCGTCATAGACGACGGACAACCGCGTGGCGCCTTCCTGGATGTCGTCGTCCCAGAGATCGCCGAACAGCGCGTAGAGCCCCGGCCCCTGCACGGCGGCGGCAATGGAGGCACCGATATCGAAGACCAGCGTGGTACTGCCATCGGCGTTCACCGTGGCGGTGTAGATCACCGGGATCACCTGCGATCCACCGTGTTGCTGGATGACGATGCTTGGCGCGTTGGCGGCGGAGAAGGTCTGGCCGTCGCTGAGTTGGTCGGTGATGGTGAAGCGGCCTTGGCCGAGGATGTTCTTGCCGAAGGCGTAGAAGTCGGAAATGGCCACATCCATGGTGTAGCGCAGGGTATCGCCGGGGGTGATGCCGGGGGTGCCGACATCGGTCTGCAGGTTCACCGTCTTGAGCAGGGTGATGGACTTGGCGACGAAGGCGACACCCGCGCCGTTGCCGGTCACGGTAAAGGGGTAGCCGTCCGGGTCGATCGGGCGGTCGCGCGGGTCCAGCGGATTCCAGTCGCCGCTCACGGTCGCGGTGCCGAAGGTGATGGTGCGCGGATTGCCGGTTGTCGGATCGAGCACCGGCCGCCCGGCGGCGTCGATCTCCGGGACGTAGAAGCCGACCGAGGTGGTGCTGGCGGCGCTCAGGGTGTCGTAATGGATGGTGTAGCTGGCGACGAAGGCATTGGGATTGTTCAGGGCCGCGGCGATCAGCGCCGGGTCGGTCAGCACGGTGCCGTCATGCAGGGTGATCGAGGACAGGGTGCCGCCAGCGCCGGGGGTGATGGAGCTGACATGCACCTGGTCGGGTACCGTCTGGGTGACCGTCACGTTGGTCAGGGTCTGGCCGGGGGCCGGGGTCACGGTGACCGTTTCGGTGCGGGTGAAGTTCGGGCCGGTGACGGTTTCGCCCTCGGGCATATCCACCGTCTGGGTGACCGACAGCAGGGTCGGGGTGACCACGAAGCTGTGCAGCGCGGCTTCCACCAGGGTCGGATCCTGCGCGGGGTTGTTCAGCGAGTCGTTGCCGTATTCGAAGCCGCCGCGGGCGTTGATGGTGAGGTTCGGCGCGCCGTCGGAATAGCTGGTATCGGCCAGGTTGCTCAACTGCGCGGTGACCTGGATGTCGATGGCCGGCTGGCCGACGGTGACGCTGGCGTAGGGTAACTGCAGCACCACCATCTGGTCGCCCGGCTTCATGCCGACGCTGGCGGCGTTGATCACCAGGGCGTTGCCATTGGCGTCCTTGGCCAGTGGATGGGTGGCGTTGCCGCTGCCGTCGAAGGTGACGACGAAACTCTTCACGGACTGGCCCAGGTAGCTGGCGGAAACGAAGGTGGCGCCGTCATTGCCGTCGCGACCGGTGGCCGGCATGAACAGGTCGATGTAGGGGGCGTAGCCCACCTGCGTGGAGGGGTTGCTGAAGATGACGTCGAAGGTGAAGGTATCGCCCAGGCGCACCGCCGCGCCGCCACTGCCCATGGCTACGGTGGGGCTGGCATTGGCCAGCAGCCCCTGGAAGTCCGTCAGGGTGCTGGCGCTCAGGGCGATGGTCTTGTCGACATCGCCTGCGCGCACTTCCAGGTTCCAGTCGCCGCCGGCGCGGGTAGCGCCGGTGGCATTGCTGGAGGCGCCGACATCCGCGCCGGTCCAGCGCGCCAGTTCGTTGACCAGCGCCTGACCGGCGCTGCCCGAACCCACGTCACAGCCGTACAACTGGATATCCGCCCCTGCATTGAGTTCGCCGCGCCAGGCGCTGAGGCGATCGCCGAGCTGATCGACGCTCTGGCGGGTGAAGGTCTGGTTGCCGAGGGTGAACTGGCCGGTGGCGCCGTGGGAGAAGATCTGGATCGAGTCGACTTTGCCCAGTTGCGCCAGCGCGCTGCTGATTGCCGCGATGGCGTCCTGGCCGGCATCCACTACCAGGGCGGTGGTGCCCACCGGCAGGTTGGCGGCCAGCTGGTCACGGTTCTCCAGGCGAGCATCGATGACCACCAGGTTGCGCGGCGCGGCCTGCGCGGGCGCCGCCGCCTGGGCCCGAGCCTCGACAGCCGTGGCCGGCTTGGCCGTGTCCTTGGCCTCGGCTCCCGTACTGGAGTCGTGGTGCTGCTGGTCGACGGCGGCCGCAGCGGCACCATCGAAAAGAATGCGTTGCTCCAGCGCGAGCGCGTGGGTGGCGGGCTGGAAAAGCTTCGAACGATACTTGGCCTGCATTTCCCTAATTCCGGCTGATCAATATCGAGAGAAAAAGCAGTCCTACGCATATCTGCTTACGCAATTGACGCTAGTACCATTCCGAATTATCGCAAGCAGAACAGCGACATAAGCGACAGGTAAGTAACAGGAGTCTTACAGCCCATCGCTGGTTCCTACGCTGTACGCGGCTTCCGGATGAATGGTCTGGCAGAGTGGCATTTCGCCGTCCGTCAGACGCCTATTCCGACTTTGGCTACGCTTCAGCGAGCGGACCATGAGAGACCGGAACAGGGCGCCGGAGCGCCGGGGGTTGGGGATGGGGAAAATGCTGGGCAGATGTCTGCTGTTGGTATGGCTGGCAGGGGTGTGGGGGCAGACCAGCGTCGCCGCCGAAATGCCGGCTACGGCGGTCCGCGCTGCCGACGATGCCGCGGCGGAGCTGAAAGTCGAGAATCGCCGCATCCTGGTGTTCCGCGCCACGCTGCTCGGCGAGTCACCGCAGGTGCGTGCGCACCGCGCCAAGGCGACCATCGAGGAAGCCCTGCAGGGTGGCGATGAGCTGAAGGTGAATCTCGACCCGATCCAGGACAGCTACATGGTCCTGCTCGGCTATAGCCGAGCCTTTATCGTTTCGCCCGAGGATGTCGACCCGCCGGGCAGTTCGGTGCGTGCCGCCGCGGAGGCGGCCGCGGGCAACCTGCGCCTCGCGGTGGCCGAGAATCGCGAAGCGGGCAGCGTGCGCTATCTGCTCAGCGCGCTGGGACTGGCGGCGGTGGCCACCTTGGCCTACCTGTTGCTGCTGCGCGGCGTCGGTTATGTGCGGGGCAAACTGCTGGATCGTCTGCCCGACGTGATGAGCCGGCACAGCGGCCGTCTCAAGGTCGGCCAGACACCCCTGCTGGGCAGCCGCTACCTCTATTACCTGGTGGGCCGGTTGATCTGGCTGGTCTACTGGCTGCTGGTGTTCCTCTTCAGCTACCAGTGGCTGAGCTTCGTGCTGTCGCGCTTCCCCTATACCCGGCCCTGGGGCGAGAGCCTCAATGTGCATCTGGTCAACCTCGCGCGGTACCTGATCAACGGCATGCTGGATGCGCTGCCGGGGCTGGCAGTCGCCTTGTGCATCCTGATCATCGCACGCGCCATCAGCGGCTTCTCCCGTCATGTGCTGCAACGCATGGCAAGGCCGGGCAACCTGCGCTGGCTGACCGAGGAAACCCTGCAGCCGACCACGCGGCTGACCTCCCTGGCGATCTGGCTGTTCGCCATTGTCATGGCCTACCCATACCTGCCCGGCTCCGGCACCGAGGCTTTCAAGGGCCTGTCGGTGCTGGTCGGTCTGATGATTTCCCTCGGTGCGTCCAGTGTGATAGGCCAGGCTGCCTCGGGACTGATCCTCACCTATTCGCGCACGCTGCGGGTGGGCGAGTTCGTCCGCATTGGCGACAACGAAGGCACTGTGACCGAGGTCGGTGTCTTCAATACCACCATCCGCACCGGCCTGGGCGAGGTGCTGACGCTGCCCAATTCGATGATCACCGGCTCCGTGACACGCAACTATTCGCGCATCGTCCAGGGCCAAGGCTACGTAGTGGATACCGTGGTCACCATTGGCTATGACACCCCGTGGCGGCAGGTGGAGGCGATGCTGATCGAAGCGGCGCGGCGCACCGACGGGATCCTGCAAACCCCGGCGCCGCAGGTATTCCAGACCGCGCTGTCGGACTTCTACCCCGAATACCGCCTGGTCGCCCAGGCCATCCCCAGCGAGCCGCGACCGCGCGCACTGCTGCTGAGCGTACTGCACGCGAATATCCAGGACGTGTTCAACGAGTACGGCGTGCAGATCATGTCGCCGCATTACCTGGGCGATCCGCAGGAAGCGAAATGGGTCCCCAGGGAGCATTGGCACGCAGCGCCGGCGAAGCCTGAAACGCCTTCCGACCACTGAGGCCTGCGCCTTGCGGGCCTTCATCTATCCTGATCCGTCCACGGGCCCAGGTTGCGATGTCGCGCCCGCCCCATACTTCCGCCCCGGAGACACCCCATGAACCTGCATTTGTCCGACAAGCTCGCCCTGGTCAGCGGTTCGACCAAGGGCATCGGTTTCGCCATTGCCCAGGGCCTGGCCCGCGAAGGGGCGAGGGTGATCGTCAATGGCCGCAGCCAGGCTTCCGTGGACGAGGCGCTGGGGCGCATCCGCTCCACTCAGGCGGACGCCAAGGTGGAAGGATTCGCCGGCGATCTTTCCGATCCGCAGCAGGTTGCCGCGCTGGTGAAGCGCTATCCGGCGGTGGATGTACTGGTGAACAACCTCGGCATCTTCGACCCCAAGCCCTTCGAGGACATCCCGGACGAGGACTGGGTGCGCTTCCTCGACGTCAACCTGCTCTCCGGTGTCCGTTTGTCCCGCGCCTACCTGCCGGGCATGAAGCAGAAGAACTGGGGCCGGGTGGTATTCATCAGCAGCGAGAGTGGCATGGTGATCCCGGTGGAGATGATCCACTACGGCGTCACCAAGACGGCCCAGCTCAGCCTGTCCCGCGGGCTGGCGGAGACCTGCGCGGGCACCGGCGTGACAGTGAACGCGGTGCTGCCGGGGCCGACCGCCTCGGAGGGCGTCAACGAATTCGTCGAGAAACTCTCCGGCGGCCAGCCGTTCGCGGAGTTCGAGGCCGAGTTCTTCCGCAGTGCGCGGCCCAGCTCCCTGCTGCAGCGCTTCGCGCGCCCGGAAGAGGTGGCCAACCTGGTGGTCTACGTCTGCTCCGAGGCCTCGTCGGCCACCAATGGCGCGGCATTGCGGGTGGACGGCGGCGTGGTGCGCTCGCCGTTCTGAATCACTCGACGCTGTGGCTCTCGAACTCCAGCCCCAGCGCCAGTTCACCACTGCCGAGCTGGCCCAGCCACTGTTGAGCCTTCGGGCCGGACAGGTGTGCCTCCAGCTCGGCCTGGCTGGCCCAGCAGGTCGATACCTGCCAGCGGTCGGCGGCCAGCGCCTGCAGCTCGCCGGACTGACAGCCCGGTTGGCGGCGCACCTGTTCGAGCAGCTCGCCCAGGTAGGAACCCAGCGCGCTGGCCTGGCCGGGGAATGCCTGGACGCGGACGATGGCAATGGCGGACGGGGACATGGCGGGGCTCCTTCTGCAATGGATGGCCATTGGGCCCTGGCGCCGGCATCCGGTAAAGGCCGGAACCGGCTTTCAAAACCGACGCTGGAAGGTTACGGCCGCACCGCCTGCGCATGAACTGCCAATTCCCGGGAAAACCGTTGGACCAATCCTTCCGCTGCGCGCTGCGATGCTATCGGGAGCGTAGGAGCGGACTTCGTTCGCGATGTGCTACCGGCGGGCCTGGAATGGTCGGAAATCGATCGCGGACAGAGTCCGCTCCTACGAGATGCTTCTGCGCTTGGGTCGGCCCTCACCCTAACCCTCTCCCAAAGGGAGAGGGGACCGTTCGGTGCAGGATGAAACCTCAGCGTCAGCTGGCTCGGGCGGCCCCCTCTCCCTGAGGGAGAGGGCTGGGGTGAGGGGGATGCATTGGTACGGACTCCCCAGGAAAAGACAGTTGCTCCTACGCTCCCTGGGAATTGGGTTTTGGCGTCAGCCCAACTGCTGCAGCAGGTCGCGCACCTTGTCCAGCGCCGGGTCGATATCCAGCGTGTCGATGGCGCCGAAGCCCAGCAGCAGGCCGTCGCGCACCGGCACCTGGTGGTGGAAGGGCGCCAGGCCGTAGAGGCCGACTTCGACCTTGCGCGCCAGCTCGGTGAGCAGCGCCACGTTGGTCGGCTGGCGCAGCAGCGCGGTGAGGTGAAAGCCGGCCACCGAGGGCACCACCTCCAGCCAGGGTGCCAGGTCGCCGGTCAGCCGCGCGAGTATCCGTTCGCGGCGCCCGGCGTAGATACCGTGGCAACGGCGGATGTGTTTGAGCAAATAGCCTTCGGCGATGAACTTGGAAAGCGCCCATTGCGGCAAGGTCGAGCTGTGCCAGTCGCTGATCTGCCGGGCGCGCACCAGCGCGGGGAACAGGCTGGGCGGCGGGATCAGATAGCCCAGGCGCAGCTCCGGCAGCAGCACCTTGGAGAACGTTCCGATGTAGGCCACCACGCCGTGCCGGTCGAGGCTCTGCAGCGCATCGGTGGGCCGGCCTTCGTAGCGGAACTCGCTGTCGTAGTCGTCCTCGATCACCAGCGCACCCAGCTCCAGCGCCCGCGCCAGCAGCGCCTCGCGGCGCGCCGGGCTCATCGGCATGCCCAGCGGGAACTGGTGCGACGGGGTGGTGTAGATCATCCGCGTGCCTTCGGGAATCAGGTCAACGCAGATGCCCTCGGCGTCCACCGGCACGCTGGCCACGTCGGCACCCAGGGTCTGGAAGATCAGCCGCGCCGGGGTATAGCCGGGGTCTTCCATCGCGACTCTGTCACCCGGCCGCAGCATGATGCGGGCAAGCAGGTCCAGCGCCTGCTGCGCGCCATTGCAGACCATCACGTCGTCCAGCTGGCAGTTCACCCCGCGTGCATAGGAGATGTGCCGGGCAATGCCATCGCGCAACGGCGCGATGCCTTCGGGGGCGCTGTAGTGCCCGCGCATGCCGGCCATCTGGCGCAGCGCATGGTTCACGCAGCGCCGCCATTCTTCCTGGGGGAACTGCAACTGGGTGGTGGCGCCGCCGATGAAGTCGGCCTTCGCCGTGCCGGCGGCGCCGGGGTGACGCAGGCGAGTGTCGAGGTTGCACCAGCGCTCGATGTTTTCCTGGCTGGCGAAGCGCACGCCATCCTGGCGCCGGTCATGCCGCGGCAGGTGCGTGTTGACGAAGGTGCCGCTGCCGATCTTGCCCACCAGCACGCCTTCATAGGTGAGCTGGGCGTAGGTGTCGGAGATGGTCTTGCGCGAGATACCCAACTGCTCGGCCAGCAGGCGGCTGGGCGGCAGGCGGGTGCCGGCGGCGAGGCGGCCGGAGTCGATGGCTTCGCGCAGCTGGCGATAGAGTTGCCCGGCGAGATCTTTCTGGCCGTGGATGATCAGGTGCAGCTCCAAGGGCGAACTCCGGGGCAGGGCGGTCGCGCAAGCGTAGCGCCGGCATTGGCCGTGGTGAAGTTGCGCGGTGCAATTTCCGTGGATTGGCCACCTCTCAGGGCGAGGCGCCGGCGCACAATGGCCGGGTCATCGTCTGGAGTTCCCGTCATGGAGCCGCGTCTGGATTACTACACTGCCTCGCCGGAAGCGCTGAAGGCAGTGCTGGCGCTGGAAGCCGCCATCTTCGAACTGTCGGTGGAGAAGCCACTGCTGGAACTGGTGCGCCTGCGCGTGTCGCAGGTGAACAACTGCGCCTTTTGTGCCGACATGCACGCCATGGAAGCGCGCCGCAATGGCGAGACCGAACGGCGCCTGTTCGCCGTCAGCGTGTGGTGTGAATCGCCGTTCTTCACCGAGCGTGAGCGCGCGGCGCTGGCTTGGAGCGAGTCGGTGACGCTGCTGTCCGAATCGAAGGTGCCACCGGAGGTCTTCCAGCTCGCCCGCGAGCAGTTCAGCGAGCGCGAACTGGTTGACCTCACCGTGGCCATCGGCGCCATCAACGTGTGGAACCGCCTGGGCGTGTCCTTCCGCCAGCCGCCGCCGGCCTGAGCGGGTGCCTTGCCTGCCGGACCGAGGGGGACGCCCAGTCCTTGCTCGCGAACAGATTTACAGGCAGCGGTGGTGTTGAGGTTGTTCGCGAGCAAGCTCGCTTCTGCAAAGGGCAGTTCGGCGCAGTGGCAGGCAGCACAGCGCGCCGATCAGCAGGGCGCTGGCGGCGGCGCCCAGGGCCGGAATGAAGCTGCCGGTCAACCCGCGCAGGGCGCTGGCGGCAAGTGGCCCGGCGATCTGCCCGACGCCATACAGCGCCGTCATCGCCGCCAGCATGTTGAAGCGCACCTGCGCGGCCACCGCGCGGGCCGCCGGCATGGCGATGGTCACGGTGCCCATGAAGCTGCCACCCACCAGCACCGCGCTGCCCAGATAAAGGAAAGCCGACTCGCCCAGTGCCGGCAGCATCACACCGATGGCCTGCACCAGCAGGTTCAACGCCAATGCGCGACCGCCGCCGAGCCTCAGGTGCAGCCGATGCCAGAGGAAACACGACGGTGCCGCACCCAGGCCGAAGGCGGCCCAGACCTGCAGCGGGTCGATGGCGCCCAGGCCGCTCTTCATCAGCAATGGCAGGTAGGTGGCGGTGATGATGTAGCCGAAGCCGGCCAGGCCGTAGACCAGCAGGATGATCAACGCGGACAGCTCGGGCATCGGCCCCGTACCGTTCGTTGTCTGCTGCGGCGAAGTCGGTGCTGCGCGGCCCAGCGCGGGGGTGGCCAGCAGCGACAGCACCAGCCCGGCCAGCGCCAACACGCACCAGATCGCGGCGCTGCCCAGGCCGAAGGCGTTGCCGGCGGCAATCAGTTCCGCCGAGACCAGGATGCCGACGCCCACGCCGGCGAACATCATCGGAGCGCCATGGCTTTCGCCCATGCTCTGCAACAACCATTGCGCCGCGCTGACCAGCACCATGGCCGTGAGCACGCCCGCCAGCAGGCGCACGCCGACGGCAAACCAGACGGGTGCCGGAATGGCCATGGCGGCGAGGGCGGCCAAGGTGCCGACCAGGGCGATCAGGCAGATGCGTGCAGCATGTCGTTCGTGGCTGCGCGCCAGCAGCAGCGCACCCAGCAGGTAGCCGGCGTAATTGGCCGAGGCCGCCAGCGAGCCGCCGTTGACGCTGAGCACGCCGTCGCGCACCATCAGCGGGTAGAGCCCGGTAAAGGCAAACCGGCCAAAGCCCATGCCCACGGCAAGGATCAGTGCTGCCGACAGCGCCGCGGGCAGGCGGCGGGTGCGGCTCACGGGCGTGCCTCGAGGGCTTCCCGCCAGCGCTGGAAGGCGCCGGTGGCGTAGCCTTCGCGCCAGATCAGCAAGGTGTCCACTTCCAGCAGCGGCACCACCTGCAGGTCCGGCATATCCCGATGCAGCTCCAGCACTGAACGAGGCAGCACGCCAAAACAGGAGCCGGCGTTAACGCAGGCGAGGATGCCATGGTACGAACCGACCTCCTGCACGGCGAGCGACGCTCCGTTCAACCAGCGCTCCAGCAACTGCCGGTAGGTGCAACCACGGGCGAAGCCCACCAGCGTGCGGATCTGCACATCCTCGGGCCGGGTTACCGGTGGATGGTCGCCAGGCAGCACCAGCAGCAACTCCTCGCGGAACACCGGTTCGGCGCACAGGCCGCGCTCCAGCAGCGATTCGAAACCGGGTTCGGCGTGGAGGATGTCCGGATGGGAGATCAGCGCGCAGTCGAGCTGGCGGTTCAGCACTTCATTGATCAGCTTCTGGCTGTGGCCGGTGGTGATGTGCAGTTCCACGTCGGGATAGGCCCGGTGAAAGCGCGCCAGGATTTCCGGTAGCCGGCTGGCGGCGGCGGCTTCCATGCTGCCCAGGCGCAGGCTGCCGGTGGCGCTGCTCGGGTGCAGCGACTGGCGTGCTTCGGTGGCGAGGGCGAGCAATTGCTCGGCGTAGCGGAGAAAGTCGCAGCCCTGGTCGGTCAGCGTCATGCGCTTGCCGTCGCGCAGGAACAGCGCCGCGCCAAGGTCTTCCTCGAGCTGGCGGATGCGCGTGGTGACGTTCGATTGCACGCGCTGCAGGCGGGCCGCGGCGCGGGTGACGCTCTGTTCCTCGGCCACGCAACGGAAGATTTCCAGGCTGGAGAGATCCATGATTAATCTTCAATAGAGAATATGTTGCGACGAATATTCTCTTTATGAGATGTTAAGTCAAGCCATTACAGGCCAAACGGCGACTTCGCCGACCCTGACGTTGAGGACCCCGTCATGCGCATCACCGACCTGCTCGGCATCCAGTTCCCCATCATCCAGGCACCCATGGTTGGCGTGTCCACCCCGGCGCTGGCCGCGGCGGTTTCCAATGCCGGCGGCCTGGGTTCCATCGGCCTGGGCGCCAGCAACGCGACGCAGGCCCGCGCCCTGCTGGAGCAGACCCGCGCGCTGACCGACAAACCGCTCAACCTCAACCTGTTCTGCCACCGCCCGGCGGTGGCCGATCCGGCGCGCGAGGCGGCCTGGCTGGAGCACCTGAGCCCGCTGTTCGCCGAGTTCGATGCGCAGCCGCCGCAGCAGATCACCGAGATCTATCGCAGCTTCCTGGCCGATCCGGACATGCTGGAGTTCCTCATCGAGGCGCGCCCGGCCGTGGTCAGCTTCCACTTCGGCCTGCCGCCGCAGAGCTGGATCGATCGCCTGAAGGCCGCCGGCATCCGCCTGTTGGCGACTGCCACCTGCCTGGAAGAGGGCCGCGCCATCGAGGCAGCGGGCATCGATGCGATCGTCGCGCAAGGCTATGAGGCCGGTGGCCACCGGGGCGTGTTCGAGCCGGAGAAGGACGCGCGCATCGGCACCTTCGCGCTGGTCCGCACGCTGGTGAAAGGCACAGGCCTGCCGGTGATCGCGGCAGGTGGAATCATGGATGGGCAGGGCATGCGCGCGGTGTTCGAACTGGGCGCCCAGGCCGTGCAGATGGGTACCGCGTTCATAGCTGCCGACGAGTCTTCGGCCAACGCCGCATTCAAGGCAGCACTGCGTGGCGAGCGAGGAGAACGCACCGAGGTGACGGCGGCGATTTCCGGCCGCGCCGCTCGCGGGATGGTGAATCGGCTGTTCACTGACCTGGGCAGCGCCGATGCGCCGGCGCTGCCTGACTACCCCATCACCTATGACGCGGCCAAGGCGCTGACGGCTGCAGCGAACGCCAAGGGCAATACCGACTTCGCCGTGCAATGGGCCGGGCAGGGCGCGCCGTTGTCACGGGAGATGCCGGCGGCGCAGCTGGTGGCGACGCTGATGGCCGAGTTGCGTGACAACGCCTGATTCAGCGGGCGCTGGCGGCCGTGACGGGTTTCTCCCGCGGCCGCCACAGCTCGGCCAGTAATACGCCGCTCAGGATCAGCGCGCCACCGATCAGGTGATAGCTGGTCAGTTGCTCGCCCAGCACCACGGCGGCGATGGCGGCGGTGAACACCGGCAGCAGGTTGAAGAACAGCGCCATTCGGCTCGGCCCCATGCGCTGTACGCCCTGCATCCAGGCCAGCGCACCGACGATGGAAGCCAGCAGCCCGGCATAGAGCACCAGCGGCAGGTTGGCCGTGGTCAGGCCGTGGTGCGGCGAAGCGATATACAGCGGGGCCAGCGCAACGATGGCCACCAGCACCTGCAGGTAGAGCATCAGCAGCGGCGGCAGCGGCAGGTTCCATTTCTTCAGCAGCACGCCGTACACCCCATAGGCCGCCGTGGCGACGATCATCATGCCATCGCCCAGGTTCACGCCGTGGCTGATCAATTGTTGTGGGTTGCCCTGGGTGATCACCAGCAGCACGCCGCCCAGCGACACCAGCGCGCCGAGCAGCGCGGTGGCGCTCATCCTGTGGCGCAGCAGGATCGATGCCAGGGCGAGGGACATCAGCGGCATCAGCGACAGGATGATCCCCATGTTGGTCGCCGAGGTCAGCGCGGCGGCGTAGTACGCCAGGCATTGGTAGACCGCCATGCCGAGCAGGCCGAGGGTGACGATCCTGCCCAGGTTGGCGCGGATCACCGGCCAGTGGGCAAGGGTGGCGCGCAGCAGGAAGGGCGCCAGCAGCGCGCCGGCCAGCAGCCAGCGGAAGAAGCCGATTTCCGCGGGGGCGATCTGCCCTACGGCGAGCTTGTTGACGACGGTGTTGCCGGACCAGATGACCACGGCCAGCAAGGGGAACAGGTAATTCATGGGAAACGCTTCCGGGGATAACGGTGCATATTCTCCGCTCGTCCGAATCCAGACGTATAATGAAAATAAGACAATCCACCCCGGCTTTCGGACATGACCCGCGTACTGCCGCTTCCCCTTCCTGACATCGACCGCCTGCCCGCCGATCTGTACTTTCGCTACGACGAGTTCGACGCCGGGACTCACTCGCCCAGCCACCGCCACGCCTGGGGCCAGCTCAATTACGCCTCCCACGGGGTGATGGAGCTGGAAGTGGACGGCCAGCGCTTTCTCTCGCCGCCGCAGTACGCGGTATGGGTGCCGCCGGGGCGTTTACACAGTTGTTACAACCGGCAGGCCATCGTCTATCGCTCGCTGTACGTGTCCGCCGAACTGGCGCGCAAGCTGCCGCAGAATCCCTGCACTCTGGCGATCAGCGACATCCTCAAGGCGATCCTCTCCGACTTCGCCGCACGCCGGGTCAACATCCCGCAGAGCGCAGCCGACCAGCGCCTGGCCGAAGTGGTGATCGACCAGCTCCAGGCCGCACAGCCCCATGATGATTACCTGCCTTATGCCAGCGGCGGCGCGCTGGGTGAGGTGCTGGCCGCGCTGCAGGCCGAGCCGGGCGACAACCGCACTCTGGCGCAATGGGCCGAGCGCGTGCACAGCACCGAGCGCACCCTCGCGCGGGCCTGCCAGCGGGAGTTGGGGATGTCGTTCGGCGAATGGCGCCAGCGCCTGCGGTTTCTTGCCGCCATCGAGGCACTGGCATCGGGGGAGGGGGTGCAGCAGATCGCCTTCAACCTGGGCTACAGCAGCCCCTCGGCGTTCATCGCCATGTTCCGGCGGCTGTCGGGCACCACGCCGGAGCAGTATCGCTCGACCTTCCGCGCTCTGGCGGCGGAAGGCTGAGCATCAGCCGCGGCCTTCTTCCAGGCCCTTGAGGGTCTTGCGGCAGTGGATCAGCGCGTCGCGCACCATGAAGTTCACCAGGGTCGGGGAGACGCCCAGTTCCTCGGCGATTTCCTTCTGCGTGCGGCCGTGCAGGCGGTACATCTCGAAGGCATAGCGGGTGCGCTCGGGCAGCGTCTGCAGGGCGCTGGAGATAGCTTCCAGGGTCTCCCGGTCCTCGTGCTCCATTTCCGGTGACGCGGACGGCGTCGCGATGTGCATGCCTTCTTCCTCGCTACCCGAGTAGCGCTTCTCCAGCGCCTGACGGCGATAGAGATCGATGGCCAGGTTGCGCACCACACGCATCAGGTAGCCGCTCTGCGACTGGATGCCGGGGGTGAGGTCGCTCGCATTGAGCTTGATGTACGCATCGTGCACCACGTCTTCGGCATGGCTGCGGCAGCCGAGGATGCGTGCGGCCGCATTGATGAAGGTCTGCCGGTGGGTGGCGAACAGCTCGTGGAGAGCGGGGCGCGACTCGGCGGGCATTGGCTTGGACATGCAAGGTGTTCCTATGCGGCGGCGGAGGCGGGGACGTCCACATGGGTTGAGGCGGTCAATCTAGATCAAATGATAATTATTATCAATTTATTCGAGAGACTCTGACTATCGCTCTGGGACAGGGTTCCCACACAAGTGTGAAGTTTTTTCATTCGCATCCATTCGTCAGAACTCTCGACTTACAGGTGAAGGACAAGCCAGGAAATTTCGCCGGCGCATATCTTATGAGAATTAATCGCATCCGAGAACACTAACTATTTCTTTGCCTCCCTCGTCTTCATGGCAGAGCTGGAAAAACGGGGTAACCGCTCTGCGTCGGCATCCCCATCTGGAGAGAGGAGAAGAGCAATGGCTTTCGATCGCGAAGACGCGGTGTACAAGGTGCTGGTCAATGGCGAAGAGCAGTACTCGCTGTGGCCGGTCTACAAGGAAGTCCCGGCCGGCTGGCGTGAGGCCGGCAAGCAGGGGAGTAAGGCCGACTGCCTGGCCTTCGTCGAAGCCAACTGGACTGACATGCGCCCGCTGAGCCTGCGGCAGAAGATGGACGGCCAGGCTGCGGGGCACTGACCCGTGCTGCGTCTGTTCTGCCTGCCGTACTCCGGCGCCAGCGCCATGCTCTATGCGCGCTGGAAGCGCCAGCTCCCGGAGTGGATCGAGGTCTGCCCGGTGGAGTTGCCCGGCCGTGGTCGGCGCTTCGCCGAAGGCCTGCAGACCGATCTGCGAGCTCTCGCCAGCCAACTGGCCGATGAGATCGCCGCACGCCTGGATCTGCCTTACGCCATCTTTGGCCACAGCCTCGGCGGTCTGCTGGCCTTCGAACTGGCCCATGCCCTGCGCGAGCGCGGCCTGCCGCTGCCGCAGGCGCTGTTCGCCTCGGCCGCCTCTGCGCCGTCACACCGCGACAGCCATCGTGAGCTGGCGCAGGAGCAGAGCGACGCGCAGTTGATCGAACGCATGCAGCGGTTGGGCGGCACCTCGGCGGCGGTGTTCGCCGATGCCGAGATGCTTGCCCTGACCCTGCCGGTGATGCGCGCCGACTTCCTCCTCTGCGGCCGCTACGACTACCGCCGACGCGCGCCGCTGACCTGCCCGATCCATGTGTTCGGTGGCAAGGGCGACCGGCTTTCGGTCGAGTCGCTGTCGGCCTGGCAGGACGAGACCTGCGCCGGTTTCTCCCTGGAGATGCTCGAAGGCGGCCACTTCTTCATCAACACCGACGAGGCGCGCCTGCTCGAACTGATGCTCGGCCGCCTGCAGCAACCGGGGAACCCGTCCAGCGCAGCGCTGGCCTGAGTGCCCCTCGCGGAGAATCCAGATGACTACCTCCACTCTGTTCGATATCGCTCCCCTGGTTGAAGCGCGCGGCGGCCTGCCGTTGCTGGTGCAGGCGCGCGGCGAGGGTATCGACCTGCTCGATGCCCTGGCCGAACTGCGCCCGCTGGTTGAAGAGCGCCTGCCGGTGTGCGCCGGCATTCTCTTCCGTGGCTTCCAGGTCGGTGCGGCGGAGCGCTTCCGCGAGTTCGCCGCCGGCTTCGGCCATCCGCTGCTCAACTACGAATTCGGTTCTACGCCGCGCAGCAACGTCACCAGCGGCGTGTACACCTCCACCGCATACCCGCCGCACCAGCACATCCCGCTGCACAACGAACAGGCCTACACCCGCGAGTGGCCGATGAAGATCTGGTTCTACTGCGTGCAGGCCGCACAGAGCGGCGGCGAGACTCCCATCGCCGACAGCCGCGAGATCTACCGCCAGGTAGACGAAGGCATCCGCCGACGCTTCACCGAGCGCGGGCTGATGTACACCCGCAACTTCGGCAACGGCCTGGATGTGGCCTGGGAACAGGTGTTCAACAGCGACGATCCGGCCGTGGTCGAGGCCTACTGCAGGGCTCACAAGATCGGCTGGGAGTGGAAGGAAGACGGCGAGCTGCGCACTCGCCAGGTGTGCCAGGCAGTGGCGCAGCACCCGACCACCCGCGACTGGGTCTGGTTCAACCAGGCGCACCTGTTCCACGTCTCCAACCTGCCGCCGGAAGTGCGCGAGAGCCTGCTGGAAATCGTCGACGAGCAAGACCTGCCGCGCAACGTCTACTACGGCGACGGCAGCCCCATCGAACCCTCGGTACTCGACGAAGTCCGCGGCGTGCTGGAGGAGGCCAAGGTGAGCTTCCCCTGGACCAGCGGCGATGTGCTGATGCTCGACAACATGCTGGCGGCGCATGCGCGCTCGCCGTTCAGCGGGCCGCGCAAGGTAGTCGTTGCGATGGCCGAAGGTCACGGGGCCTGAGCGGCTGCGCGTCGGCCATGCGTCGTTGGAAGACAGACAAAAAATGCTCATTCACTGCAGTGAACTGCGCTTTTTTGTCTGCCTTCCGCCTCGCCTGGCTCTAGCTCGCGCGCTCAGGTTCATTCCCGAAAATTTTTTCCCGGCGAATACCCACCATTCGCCGCCAGAACAGGTGATGTCATGAACGACCGTTACGAAGCCGCAGGAAACCTGGTCGAGGCCCTGCTGCAACGCGCCTGCGAAATGCCGCGCAAGACTGCCCTGCGATTCATCGCCGAGAATGTCGAACAGCCCATCAGCTTCCGCGAGCTGGACGAGCGCGCCCGCGCCATGGCCGCCTGGATGCTGCGCCACGGCCAGCAGGGCGACCGCGCCGTGCTGCTATTGCCCAGCGGTCCTGAATACGTCACCGCATTCTTCGCCTGCCTCTACTCGGGGATCATCGCCGTGCCGGCCTATCCGCCGGAGTCGGTGCGCCCGCAGCACCTGGCGCGCCTGCGCTCGATCCTCGACGACGCAGAACCCAGCCTGGTGCTCACCGACTCCACGCTGATCGAAGACCTGCGCCCGGCCTGCGAACGCGAGAACGGCGACAGCCCGCTGCTGCTGGCGGTGGACCAGGCCGATCCGGCGCTGGCCGTCGAATGGCAGATGCCGGAACTGGCCGACGACGACATCGCCTTCCTGCAGTACACCTCCGGCTCTACCTCGACACCCAAGGGCGTGCAGGTCAGCCATGGCAACCTGGTCGCCAACGAGCGGTTGATCCGTCACGGTTTCGGCATCGGTGACGACGACGTGATCGTCAGCTGGCTGCCGCTGTTCCACGACATGGGCCTGATCGGCGGGCTGCTGCAGCCGATCTACAGCGGCATCGAGTGCGTGCTGATGTCGCCGCGCTACTTCCTCGAACGCCCGCGCCGCTGGCTGGAAGCCATCGCCCGCTTCGGCGGCACCGTCAGCGGCGGCCCGGACTTCGCCTACCGGCTGTGCTGCGAGCGAGTCAACGAGGCCGCGCTGGAAGGCCTCGACCTGAGCCAATGGCGCGTGGCCTTCTCCGGCTCCGAGCCGATCCGCCCGGACACCCTGGAACGCTTCGCCGCCTGGTTCGCCCCGGCGCAATTCGACGCCTCGTCCTTCTACGCCTGCTACGGCCTTGCCGAAGCGACCCTGTTCGTCACCGGCGGCGTGCGTGGCGAAGGCATAGCCCAGCTGGAAGTCGACCTCAACGCCCTGGGTGAAAACGTCGCCCGCCCGGGGCGCGGTACTTCGCTGATCAACTGCGGCCGCACCCAGCCGGACCACGACGTGCAACTGGTCGACCCAGTGAGTGGCGAAACCCTCGGCCCGGATCGCGTCGGCGAAATCTGCAGCAGTGGCCCCAGCGTCGCGCTGGGCTACTGGCGCAACCCGGAAGCCAGCGCGCGCACCTTCGTCGAGAAGGACGGCCGCACCTGGCTGCGTACCGGCGACCTGGGCTTCCTGCACAACGGCGAACTCTTCGTTACCGGCCGCCTCAAGGACATGCTCATCGTTCGTGGGCAGAACCTCTACCCGCAGGACCTGGAGCGCTGCGTGGAAGAAGAGGTGGACCTGGTGCGCAAGGGTCGCGTCTCCGCCTTCGCCATCGAACACCAGGGCCGCGATGGCATTGGCATCGCCGCCGAAGTCGGCCGTAGCGTGCGCAAGCTGATCTCCGCCGAGGCGCTGGCGAAAGCCATCTCCGCCGCCGTGGCCGAGACCTTCCAGGAGGCGCCGCTGGTGGTGGCGTTGCTGGAGCCGGGCGCATTGCCCAAGACCTCCAGCGGCAAGCTGCAGCGCTCGGCGTGCCGCGCGCAGCTGCTCGATGGCAGCCTGCAGGCCTATGCCATCCAGCGTGCCGGCGAGCCGATCAGCGATGGCGCCAGCACCAGGCCGGTCGCGCCGTTGTCCGCTGAAGAGCAAGCCATCGCCGCGCTGTGGAGCGAAGTGCTGGAACTGCCGGCGATCCGCCGCGACGACAACTTCTTCGCCCTGGGCGGCAACTCCATCAAGGCCACTCAACTGATGGCGCGCCTGCGCGAACGCCTCGGCCGTGCCGTGGAACTGCGCCTGCTGTTCGAAGCGCCGGAGCTGGGCTCCTTCGTCGCCGCGCTGGCCGCACTGCCGACCACTCAGGTCGAGGCCGTGGCGCAGGTCCCGCGTGACGGTTTGCTGCCGCTGTCGCCAGCCCAGCGCCGCCTGTGGTTCCTCTGGAAGCTGGAACCGGAAAGCGCCGTCTACCACATCGCCGGGCGCATGAGCCTGCGCGGCGAGCTGCGCCGCCCCGCGGTGGAGCAGGCCTTCGCGATGCTGCTGGGTCGCCATGAAACCCTGCGCAGCCGCTTCATCGAGCAAGCCGATGGCGAGGTGGCGCTGAGCCTGTCCGACGCCAGCCAGGTCGAGCTGACCGAGAGCGACTTCAGCTCCCTGGGCAACGCCCGCCGAGACATCGCCGCCCGCGAGGACGCCGAGGCCTTCGCCGCGCAACCCTTCGACCTGGCCGCCGGCCCGCTGCTGCGCCTGCGCCTGCAGAACCTCGGCGGTGGCCGCCAGGCGCTGCTGCTCTGCGTGCACCACATCATCGCCGACGGCTGGTCGCTGAACCTGCTGCTGGACGAATTCGCCGAGTGCTACCGCGCCATCGTCGAGCAGCGTGAGCCGGTGCTGCCGGCGCTGCCCCGCCAGTACCTCGACCTCGCCGCTGCCCAGCAGAACAAGCTGGAAGCGGGTGAGGGCGCGCGCCTGCTGGACTGGTGGAGCGAACGCCTGGGCGCCCAGCATTCGCCGCTGGAGCTACCGTTCGCGACCGGTGAAAAAGGCCAGAGCGCCGAGCTGATCGAGCGCGAAGTGGACGCCGAACTGACCGGAAAACTGCGCGGTCTGGCCCAGGCCCACGGCGCCACCCTGCCGATGGTGCTGCTCAGCGCCTACAACCTGCTGCTGCAACGCTACAGCGGCCAGCACGACCTGCGAATCGGCCTGACCCAGGCAGGCCGCGAGCAGCTCGACAGCGAACGTCTGGTCGGCTTCTTCGTCAACCTGCTGGTGCTGCGCAGCGAGCTGCCCGAAGGCGCCAGCCTGCGCGGCGTGCTCCGCCAACTGCGCGACGACCTGCTGCAAGCCCAGGCGCACCAGGGCCTGCCGTTCGAACAACTGGTGGAAGCCCTGCAGCCCGAGCGCGGCCACGGACGCCATCCGCTGTGCCAGGTGGCCTTCGACCACCAGTGGCAGCCGCGCGCCGGCAACGGCCTGCCGGGCGTCAGCGTGGAAGCTTTGGAACAGCTTGACCTGGAAACTCCCTTCGACCTGGTGCTGCGCGTCCGCGAAGGCGAGCAGTCTTTGCGCGTGAGCTTCTGCTACGCGAAGGAGCGCTACGCCGCCACTGGTATGCAGCGCCTCGTCGGGCACTTCCTCGACCTGTTGCGCGCCTTGCCGCAGATGAATGCCGACGCCGCGCTTGATGCCCGCGACTGGTTGCCCGCCAGCGACTGGAGCATCGCCGTGGCCGGTGATGCGCCGGCCTTCGAGGCGCTGAGCGAGACCATCGCCGCCCAGGCCCGCCGCCATCCGGCGAAGGTCGCGCTGATCGACGATCAACGCGAGGTGAATTTCGCCGAGCTGGAAGACCGCTCCAACCGCCTGGCGCAGCGCCTGATCCAGCGCGGCATCGGCCCGGAACGCCGGGTTGCCGTGGCGCTGCCGCGCGGCGTGGATATCCCGCTGGCCCTGCTGGCGGTGATGAAGGCCGGCGGCGCCTACCTGCCGCTGGACGTCGACTATCCCGAGGAGCGCCTGGCCTGGCTGATGCAGGACGCCGGTGTGGACCTGCTGCTGACCAACGCCGCGCTGGCCGAACGCCTGCCGTTGCCCGAAGGCGTCGAGCGCCTGGTGCTGGAAGAAGCCGACCTCGCCAACGCCCTGGCAGTGCGCCCGCTGCTGCGCATCCAGGCGCAGAACCTCGCCTACCTGATCTACACCTCCGGCTCCACTGGCCAACCCAAGGGCGTTGCCGTCGCCCACGGCGAGATCGCCGCGCACTGCCGCGCCATCGGCCAGCGCTATGCGATGACCAGCGACGATCGCGAACTGATCTTCATGTCCTTCGCCTTCGACGGCGCCCATGAGCGCTGGCTCACCGCGCTGTCCCACGGCGGCAGCCTGTTGATTCGCAACGACGCGCTGTGGACCGCCGAGCAGACGCTCGATCAACTGCGCCGTCATGCAGTGACCGTCGCCGCCTTCCCGCCGGCCTACCTGCAACAGCTGGCTGAACAAGCGACGGCTCTGGATAAAGAGCATGGCCACGCACCGAGCATGCGCATCTACTGCTTCGGCGGCGACGCGGTGCCGGAAGCGGCGTACCAGTTGGCGCACCAGGCGCTGAAACCGCAACACCTGATCAACGGCTACGGCCCCACCGAAACCGTGGTCACCCCGATGCTCTGGAAGGCGGATGCGCGCACGGCGTGCGGCGCGGCGTATGCGCCCATCGGCGAAGTGGTCGGCGAACGCAGCCTGTATATCCTCGACGACCGCCTGCAGCCGCTGCCGCGTGGCGTGGCCGGCGAGCTGTACATCGGCGGCCACGGCCTCGCCCGCGGCTACCACCAGCGCGCCGGCATGACCGCCGAACGCTTCGTCGCCGACCCCTACGCCGACGGCCTGCGCCTGTACCGCAGCGGCGACCGCGTGCGCTGGCGTGAAGACGGCGCGCTGGACTACCTCGGCCGCGTCGACCAGCAGGTAAAAATCCGTGGCTTCCGTATCGAGCCGGGCGAGATCGAAGCCCGCCTGCGCGCGCTGCCCGGCGTGCGCGAAGCGGCAGTGATCGCCCGTGACAGCGAACGTGGCAAGCGCCTGCTGGGCTACGTGACGGGCGAAGGCGTCGCCGAAGACATCCTGAAAGCCGCGCTGCGTGCGCAACTGCCGGAGTACATGGTGCCGTCGCGCATCCTCGTCCTTGCCGAAATGCCGCTCAACGCCAACGGCAAGATCGACCGCAAGGCGCTGCCCGAGCCACAGGACGCCGCCAGCACAACCGAAGCCCCGCGCGAGGGCCTGGAAAGCCGTGTCGCCGCCGTCTGGGCCGAAGTGCTCGGCGTGCCGGCCATCGGCCGCGAGGATGATTTCTTCGAGCTGGGCGGCCACTCGCTGCTGGCCACGCAAGTCATCTCCCGCCTGCGCCGCGACCTGGGTTGCGAAGTCCCGCTGCGCGATCTGTTCGAGGCCAGCCGCCTGGACGAATTCGTCGCCCGGCTCGGTGCGCTGAGCCCAAGCGCCCGCCCGCAACTGCGTGCCATGGCCCGCGACGGCAACCTGCCGCTGTCCGCCGCGCAGAGCCGCCTGTGGTTCTTCTGGCAGATGGAGCCGGCCAGCGCCGCCTACAACGTGCCGGGCGCCCTGCGCCTGCGCGGCGAGCTGGATGAGTCCGCGCTGCGCCGTGCCTTCGATGCCCTGGTGGCGCGCCACGAAACCCTGCGCACCACCTTCGACGAAGTGGACGGCCAGGCCTTCCAACGCATCCAGCCGGCCCAGCCGCTGGAGCTGGCGCGGGTCGACCTGTCCGCTGAAAAAGACGCCGAAGCTGCCGCCCGTCGATTGGCCGAGGTGGAAGCACAGCGCCCGTTCGACCTGCGCAACGGCCCGCTGCTGCGTCTCACGCTGATGCGATTGTCTCCAAAAGAGGTGGCCGACACCGACCACGTGCTGCTGCTGACGATGCACCACATCGTCTCCGATGGCTGGTCGATCCGCGTGCTGGTGGACGAGTTCAGCCGTCTCTATGGCGCCTTCGCTGCCGGCGAGGCACTGCAACTGCCGGCGCTGCCGGTGCAGTACGCCGACTACGCCCAGTGGCAGCGCGAGCTGCTGGCGGGCGAGGAGGGCCGGCGTCAGCTGAACTGGTGGACCGAGCAACTCAGCCAGGACACACCGGTCCTGGAACTGGCCGCCGACCACCCGCGCCCGGCGGTGCAGAGCTACCGCGGCGGCAGCCTCGGCTTCAGCCTGGATGCCGGGCTGGGTGGCCGTCTCAAGCAACTGGCCCGCGAGCAGGACGTCACCCTGTTCATGCTGCTGCTCGGCGCCTATGCCGTGCTGATGCAGCGCTACAGCGGCCAGCGCGACCTGCGCATCGCGGTGCCCATCGCCAACCGCCAGCAGTTGGAAACCGAAGGGCTGATCGGCTTCTTCGTCAACACCCAGGTGATGCCGTTCCAACTCGCCGACGACGAATCCTTCGCCGTGCTGCTGGCTCGCCTCAAGCCGTTGGCGCTGGGCGCGCAAGCGAACCAGGACCTGCCGTTCGAACAACTGGTGGAAGCGCTGCAACCCGAACGCAGCCTGGCCTACAACCCGCTGGTGCAGGTGAAGTTCAACTTCGGCTTCGACGTCAGCCGCCTGCCCGATGCCGGCGCGCTGAAGCTGGAACTGTTCAGCGAAGAGCAGTACGGCGCGCGCTTCGACCTGGCCCTGGACATGGCCGAGGCGCTGGACGCCAACGGCCAGCCGGGCGATGAGCTGCGCGGCAGCTTCGTCTATGCCCGCGACCTGTTCCTTGATGCCAGCGTCGCCGCCATCGCCAGCCAGTTCGAAACGCTGCTGCGCCAGTTGTGCGCCGAGCCGCAACGCGCCCTTGGTGAATTGCCGCGCCCGGTGGTGTCGCGCCGTCGTGGCGAGGTGCGCCAATGGCCGCAACGGGATGTTCTCGGCCTGTTTGCCGCACAGGTCGCCGCGCAACCGGACGCCATCGCTGTACAGGATGAGGGCGTGCGCTACAGCTACGCGGAACTGGATGCGCGCAGCAACCGCCTGGCCAATACGCTGATCGACAGCGGCGTGGAGCCGGTCGAGTGCGTCGCCATCTGCCAGGAGCGCAGCGCGCAGTGGGTGCTCCTGCTGCTGGGCGTGCTCAAGGCTGGCGCCACCTACGTGCCGCTGGACCCGGCGCAACCCGCCGAACGCCTGCGTAATCTGATCCAGGACAACGGCATCGGCCGCGTGTTGCTGAGTGAGGCTGCGCTGCTGGAAACCTTCGGCGAAGCGGCCATGCTGATCCCGTTCGGCGGCCCGCAACAGGGCAGCGCTGCCGCGCCCGCGCGCCGGATCGACCCGCAGCAGGCCGCCTATGTGATCTTCACCTCCGGCTCCACCGGCCAACCCAAGGGCGTGCGCGTCAGCCACGGCGCGCTGGCCAACTACGTGCAAGCTGTGCTCGAACGCCTGCAACTGGACCAGGGCCGCGCCCAGGGCCTGGGCATGGCGATGGTTTCCTCGGTGGCCGCCGACCTCGGCCACACCACGCTGTTCGGCGCGCTGTGCGGCGGTGGCCGCCTGCACCTGGCGGATGCCCAGGCGGTGGCGGATGCCGAACGCTTCGCCGCGTTCATGCAGGACGTGGACGTGCTGAAGATCGTCCCCAGCCATCTCGCCGGTTTGCTGGCGGCCGCACCGAATGCTGCCGCCGTGCTACCGCGCCGCCTGCTGGTGGTGGGCGGTGAAGCCTGCGACCGCGCGCTGCTGCAAGCGCTGCGCGAGCTCTCGCCCAAGCTGCGCATCGTCAACCACTACGGCCCCAGCGAGTCCACCGTGGGCGCACTGACCCACGAATGGTCGCTGGTGGATGATCTGCCGGCGGCCAGCCTGCCCATCGGTACGCCGTTGGCCAACACCGCCATCCGCGTGCTCGACGAGCATGGTCGTGACCTGCTGCCGGGCGTAGCGGGCGAGCTGTACATCGGCGGTGCCGGCCTGGCACTGGGCTACCTCGGCCAGCCGGGAATGACGGCCGAACGCTTCGTGGAGATCGAGGGGGAGCGCCTGTACCGCAGTGGCGACCGTGTGCGCCTGAACCGTCACGGCGCCGTGGAATTCCTCGGCCGCGTCGATGACCAGGTGAAAATCCGTGGCTACCGCGTCGAGCCGGGCGAACTGGCGCAGGCGCTCAAGCGCCTGCCCGGCGTGCGTGATGCCGTGGCCTTGGCCGAGCGTGAGGGCGACGGCCCGATGAGACTGCTGGCCTGGGCTGTTGCAGAAGGGCAGAGCGTTGAAAACCTGCGTGAAAGCCTGGCGGCCGAAGTCCCCGAATACCTGTTGCCAGCCCAGCTCATCCTGCTGGAACGCCTGCCGCTGAACGCCAACGGCAAGGTGGATCGCAAGGCACTGCCGCGAGCCGAGTCGGTCGCCAAGGCAGTGGACAGCGCGCCGCTGAGCGAACTGGAGCAGCGCATCGCCGACATCTGGCAGGCCGTGCTGAAAGTCGAGCGCGTCGGTGCCGAAGACAACTTCTTCGAGCTGGGCGGCGACTCGATCCTCAGCCTGCAGATCATCGCGCGCATCCGTAAGCTGGGTTACAAGCTCAGCCCGAAACAGCTGTTCGAGCGGCAGAGCGTCCGCCAGCTCGCACAATGGCTGGAAAGCCGCGCGCCGGCTGCCGTTGCGGCACCGGCTCCGGTGGCTGCCGTCAGCGGCGAGGTGATCCTGTCGCCGGTGCAGGCGCGCTTCTTCGAACGCATGCCGAACGCCCAACGGCATCACTGGAACCAGGCACTGCTGCTGCAACCGCGCGAAGCGTTGGACAGCGACGCACTGGCCCGCGCGCTGCACTGGCTGGTCGGCCAGCACGACGCACTGCGCCTGCGCTTCGACGGCAGCCGCCAGCGTTACGCCGAACACGGCCCGCTCGATATGACCCTGCTCTGGCGGCGCCGCGCCGCCGACGCTCGCACCCTGGAGCGCCTGTGCGACGACGCCCAGGCCAGCCTGGATATCGCCAACGGCCCGCTGCTGCGCGCCATGCACGTCACGCTGGAAAGCGGCGGCGAACGCCTGCTGCTGGTGATCCACCACCTGGCGGTGGATGGCGTGTCCTGGCGCATCCTGCTGGAAGACCTGCAGTACGCCTACCGCGAACTGCGCGCCGGCCGCACGCCCGCCGCGTTGCCGCGCAGCGACAGCTACCAGGCCTGGAGCGCTCGCCAGCAGGCAGCCGCCAACAGCGCCGAAGTCGCTGCCGAGCTGGCTTACTGGCAAGGCGAACTGCGCGGTGCGCCGTCGCTCAAGCGTGCTCGCAGCGATGCTCCGGGCACCTGGAAAGAAGCCGCCAATGCGTGCTTCAGCCTCGACGCCGAAACCACCCGCCAACTGCTCGGCCCGGCGCTGAAAGCGCAGCGCGTGCAGATCAACGACCTGCTGCTGACCGCCCTGGCCCGCGCGCTGTGCGCCTGGACCGGCGAGTCCTCCGCGCTGGTGGAAATGGAAGGCCATGGCCGCGATGCCTTCGACAATGAGGCAGCGCTGGACCTGAGCCGCTCCGTGGGCTGGTTCACCGCGCTGTATCCGCTGCGCCTGCAAGCCGGCGGCGAGCCGGGCGCGGACCTGCGCGCCACCCGCGAACACCTGCGCAACCTGCCGCGCGCCGGCATGGGGTACGGCCAACTGCGCTACCTCAGCCAGCACGCAGCCAGCCTGCGTGACCTGCCGGCGCCGCAGGTCACCTTCAACTACCTCGGCCAGCTCGACCAGGCGTTTGCCGACGCCGACTTCCTGCCGGCCTTCGAAGGCGTCGGCCGCAGCCAACCGCTGAATGCGGCGCTGGGCAATGCACTGGTCTACGCCGGCCGCGTGCTGGGCGGTGAGCTGAGCCTGGAAGTCACCTACAGCCGCTTCATGTTCGACGCTGCCGACATCGACGAGCTGCAAGCGCTGCTGCGCGCCGAATTGCAGGCGCTGGTCGCTTATTGCCTGAATACGCCACTCCCGCTGCAAGCCAGCGAACTGCCGCTGCTCGGCCTCGACCAGCCACAGCTCGATGCACTGCCGCTGCCGGCAGGTTCCGAGGACCTCTATCCGCTGTCGCCGATGCAGCAGGGCATGCTGTTCCATGCCCTCGACGTGCCGGGCTCGTCGCTCTACGTCAACCAGCTGCGCGTCGATCTGGATGGTCTCGATGAAGCCCGCTTCCTCGACGCCTGGCGCGCGGTCATTGCCCGTCACGCCAACCTGCGCACTGGCTTCCTCGCCAGCGCGGATTCGGCGCCGTTGCAGTTCGTCCTGCGTGAGGTGCAGTTGCCGGTGCAGTCCTTTGACTGGCGCGACCAGCAGGTCAGCGAGCAGCAGTTGGAAAGCGTCGCCGACGCCCAGCGCAACCTCGGCTTCGACCTGGCCCAGCCGCCGCTGCAACGCCTGGCGCTGGTGCGTCTCGGTGAGTGCCGCTACCACCTGATCTGGACCTGCCACCACCTGCTGCTGGACGGCTGGAGCAGCGCGCGGCTGATCGGCGAAGTGCTCGCCCTCTACCGTGGTGAGACGCTGCCGGCGCCCGCCGCGCAGTACGGTGACTACATCGGCTGGTTGCATGCCCAGGACGGCGCTATCGGTGAAACCTTCTGGCGCGAACGCCTGAAAGGCTTCGACGAGCCGACCCTGCTGGCCACCGCCTGCAACGCGAGCTTCCGCGAGGAACCGTTGCGCGAGCTGCACAGCCGTCTCGACTCGGCGCCGCTGCAACGCTTCGCCCAGGCCCAGCGAATCACCCTCAACACCCTGGTGCAAGGTGCCTGGGCGCTGCTGCTGCAACGTTACTGCGGACAGCGCAGCGTCACCTTCGGCGCCACCGTGGCCGGGCGACCGGCCAGCCTGCCGGGGGCGGAGGAGAGCCTCGGGTTGTTCATCAACACACTGCCGATCCTGCAGACCCCGGACGACGCCCAGCGCGTCGGCGACTGGCTGCGCCAATTGCAGGACTTCAACCTCGACGTGCGCGAGTTCGAGCACACGCCGCTGTACGACATCCAGCGCTGGGCCGGCCGTGGCGGGCAGGCGATGTTCGACAGCCTCATCGTGTTCGAAAACTTCCCCATGGATGCGGCACTGTCGTCGTCCACTGGCGATGAGCTGCGCATCCTCGGCCATCGCCCGGTGGACGGCACCAACTACGCCCTGGCCCTGGTGGCCAGTGCCGGCGAGCAGGTGGACGTGCGCTACACCTACCGTGCCGACCGCTTCAGCGCGAGCCAGATCGAACAGCTGCGCGGCCACTTCGAGCGCCTGCTGCTGGCTCTGGTGGAAGACGCCGAGCGCCCGCTGGGTCGCGTCAGCCAGCTGGCCGACGCGGAGCGCAACGCGCTGCTGCAACGCTTCAACGACACCGAGGCGACATTCCCGGCAGACGTGCAGCTGCAGGAGCTGATCGAACGCCAGGTTGCCGCGACCCCGGATGCGCTGGCCCTGCAATTCGGCGAACAGCGCCTGAGCTACGCCCAGCTCAACGCCCGCGCCAACCAGCTTGCGCACTGGCTGCGCGGCCAGGGTGTCGGCCCGGACGTACTGGTCGGTGTGGCCGCAGAGCGTTCGGTGGAGCTGGTGGTGGCCCTGCTGGGCATCGTCAAGGCCGGCGGCGCCTATGTGCCGATGGACCCGGACTACCCGCAGGACCGCCTGCAACACATGCTGGGCGACAGCGGCGTCAATCTTCTGCTGACCCAGCAATACCTGTTGGAACGCCTGCCGCAGACGGCTGCGGAAACCCTGTGCCTGGACAGCCAGTGGAGCGAAATCGCCACGGCTTCCGAGCAGAACCCCGTCATCCAGGGTAGCCCGCAGAGCCTCGCGTACCTCATCTACACCTCCGGTTCCACCGGTAAACCCAAGGGCGCCGGCAACAGCCATCGCGCATTGGTCAACCGCTTGCACTGGATGCAGAAAGCCTACGCGCTGGATGCCTCCGACCGCGTGTTGCAGAAGACCCCGTTCAGCTTCGACGTGTCGGTGTGGGAGTTCTTCTGGCCGCTCATGACCGGTGCGGCGCTGGTGGTCGCCGCGCCCGGTGCGCACCGCGACCCGTCGGCGCTGCGCCGGGTGATCGAGGCGGGGAGGGTCACCACGCTGCACTTCGTGCCGTCGATGCTGCAGGCCTTCGTCGCTTCCGGCGAACTGGAGCGCTGCACCTCGCTGCTGCAGGTGATGTGCTCCGGCGAGGCGCTGCCCTACGAGCTGCAACAGCAGTTCCGTCAGCGCAGCAGCGCGAAACTGCACAACCTCTACGGCCCGACGGAGGCGGCGATCGACGTCAGCTTCTGGGCCTGCATTGATGCCAACGCGCGGCACGTGGTGCCCATCGGCCGGCCTATCGACAACCTGCGCCTGGTGCTGCTGGACGAGCGCCTGGAGCCGGTGCCGCAGGGCGTGGCCGGCGAGCTGTACATTGGCGGCGTGGGTCTGGCGCGCGGTTACCACGCGCGCCCCGGTCTGACGGCTGAGCGTTTCATTGCCGATCCGTTTGGCAGCGCTGAGCGGCTGTACCGCACCGGCGATTTGGCTCGCCAGCGCGAAGACGGTGCCATCGAGTACCTCGGCCGCCTCGACCACCAGGTGAAGATTCGCGGCCTGCGCATCGAGCTGGGCGAGATCGAGGCGCGCCTGCAAGCGCAGCCGGAGGTCAGCGAAGCGGTGGTGGTGGCGAAGGACGGTGTGCTGCTGGCCTACGTCGTCGCCAGCGCCGAGCCCGAAGCCCTGCGCCAGGCGCTGCAAGGCGAACTGCCGGACTACATGGTGCCGTCGCGGATCATCGCCCTCGACGCCATGCCGCTGTCGCCCAACGGCAAGCTGGACCGCAAGGCCCTGCCGGACCCGCAACTGAGCGCGAGCCAGCGCGAGTACGTGGCGCCGCGCAGCGACCTGGAAGTCGAGCTGGCCGGTATCTGGCAGCACGTGCTGCAAGTGGATCGCGTCGGCCTGCACGACGACTTCTTCGAGCTGGGCGGCCATTCGCTGCTGCTCACCCAGGTCGGCCTGACCCTGCGTCAGCGCCTGGGCCTTGAGTTGCCGCTGCATCGCCTGTTCGAGCTGAGCAATATCGAGGCGCTGGCCGCCTGGATCGAAGCCCAGCGCGCGAGCTCCGCCAGTGCGGAAGAGGAACTGGACCTGATGGACGAACTGCTCGGCGAGCTGGAGAACCTGTAATGACCCACCCGATGGACGCTCAGCTGAAGCAGGTCGCGGAGCGCCTTGGCGCGCTCTCCGAGGACAAACAGATCGTCTTCCTGCGCCAGCTTCGCGAGAAGGGCGTGAGCCTGTCGCGCCTGCCGATCCTCCGCGAGGGGCGCGAACACGCGCCACTGTCGGCGGCCCAGGCGCGCCTGTGGTTCCTCTGGCAGATGGAGCCGCACAGCGCCGCCTACAACATCCCGGCCGCCGTACGCCTGCGCGGCACGCTGGACGAAGGCGCGCTGGAGCGTGCCTTCACCGCGCTGATCGCGCGCCATGAAAGCCTGCGCACCGTGTTCCGCACGGCACAGCCTGGGCACCATGCCTCGGCGGATAACGCTGGCGCGTTATGCGCCCTACGGGAGCCGGATGACGAGGTTCTGCGCTCGGCAGAGGACCGCTCTGGTAGGGCGAATGACGCGCAGCGTCATCCGCCGCAAGGTGGGCCGGGTATGGCGGCAGATGGCGCGGTGATGCAGTGCATCCTGCCGCCTGGGTCGGCGCAGCTGGAGGCGAAGGATTTCGGTAGCGAAGCCGAGGCGCGGCAATGGCTTGACGATTGTGCGCAGCGTTCCTTCGACCTCGCCGAAGGCCCATTGCTGCGCCTGCACCTGGCGCGACTGCCGGGTGAAGCGCTGCTGCTGGTGAACCTGCATCACATCATCGCCGACGGCTGGTCCATCGGGGTACTGATTGACGAGTTCGCGGTGCTGTACAGCGCCGAGGTGCAAGGCGCGAAAGCCGACCTGGCCGAGCTGCCGATCCAGTACAGCGACATCGCCCGCTGGCAGCGCCTGTGGCTGGCGGCCGGCGAGGGCGAGCGGCAACTGGCGTACTGGAAGGAGCAGTTGGGCGACGAATCGCTGCTGCTGACCCTGCCGGGCGACCGGCCGCGTCCGCTGGTGCAGAGTTATCGCGGCGCCACTTTCGACTTCGAGCTGCCTCGCGAGCTGAGCGAAGCGCTGCGCGACCTGGCGCGAGGGCAGGGCGCCACGTTGTTCATGTTGATCCTCGCTGCGTACCAGCTGCTGCTGTCGCGCTACAGCGGCCAGCGCGAGCTGCGCGTCGGCGTGCCCATTGCCGGCCGTGGCCGTGCCGAGAGTGAGCGGCTGATCGGCTTCTTCGTCAACACCCAGGTGCTGACGGCACGCATCGATGGCGACGAATCCTTCAACGCCTTCCTGGCCCGCACCCGTGAAGCGGTGCTCGGCGCCCAGTCCAACCCGGACCTGCCCTTCGAGCAACTGGTGGATGCGCTGCAGCCCGAGCGCAGCCTGAGCTACAACCCGCTGTTCCAGGTGGCCTGCAACCACCAGCCGAGCCGCCGCGATACCCTGCGCGAGCTGCCCGGCGGCCTGCAGCTGGAAAGCCTGGAGCTGGACAGCGGCATCGCCAAATTCGACCTGACCCTGAACACCGAGGAAAGCCGCGACGGCCAGGTGCGCGGGCAGTTCATGTACGCCACCGACCAGTTCGATGAGGCGACCCTCTCACGCCTCTGCGGGCATTTCCTCAACCTGCTGCGCGGTATCGTCGCCGATCCGCATTGCCCGGTCGCGCGCCTGCCGTTGCTCGATGGCCGCGAGCGTGAACAATTGCTCTACGGCTGGAACGCCACCGACGTGGAGTATCCGCGCGATGCCTGCCTGCACCAACTGATCGAGCAGCAGGCGGCGCGCACGCCGAACGACATCGCGCTGACCGATGGCCAGCGCAGCTTCAGCTACGCCGAGCTGAACAGCCGCGCCAATCGCCTCGCGCACTGGCTGCGTGAGCAGGGTGTCGGCCCGGACAGCCGCATCGGCGTGGCGCTGGAGCGCTCCGTCGAACTGCCGGTGGCTTTGCTCGCCGTGCTCAAGGCCGGCGGCGCCTACGTGCCGCTGGACCCGGAATTCCCCGCCGAACGCCTGGCGCACATGCTCGACGACGGCGACGTGCGCCTGCTGCTGACCCAGCAGCACCTGCTCGGCGAGCTGCCGCAGACCGGCGCCCGCGCGTTCTGCCTGGACCGCGACTGGGCACAACTGGAAGGCTACGCCGACAGCGATCTGCACAACCTCGCTCGCCCGGACGATCTCGCCTACCTCATCTACACCTCCGGCTCCACCGGCAAGCCCAAGGGCGTCGCGGTGCGCCACGGCGGGGTGGTCAACTTCATGCTCAGCATGGCCAGCGAACCGGGCCTGGATGCGCGGGACCGCGTGCTCGCGCTCACCTCGCTGTCCTTCGATATTTCCGCGCTGGAGCTGTACCTGCCGCTGCTGGTCGGCGGCCGCGTGGTGCTGGTAGACCGCGACGTCGCCCGCGACCCGGCGCGCCTGCTGGGCGTGGCACTGGAGCAGGGCGTGACGGTGATCCAGGCGACGCCGAGCACCTGGACGCTGCTCAGCGGCCACGAAGACTTCCCGCGCCTGAATGGTTGCCGCTTCTTCTGCGGCGGCGAGGCGTTGTCCGCCGAGCTGGCGGACAAGCTCACCACGCAGACCGAGGCTCTTTGGAACCTCTACGGCCCCACCGAAACCACCATCTGGTCGGCGGCCTGGAAGATCGACAAGGGCGCCCGCGCACTGCTCGGCAAGCCTATCGCCAACACCCAGCTGTATATCCTCGACGGCGAACTGCAGCCGGCGCCCATTGGCGTGGCCGGCGAGCTGTACATTGCCGGCGACGGCCTGGCGCGCGGCTACCATGGGCGCCCCGAGCTGACCGCCGAGCGCTTCGTCGCTGATCCCTACGCTGGTTTATACGGCCAGCCAGGCCGGCGCATGTACCGCACCGGCGACCTGGCGCGCTGGCGGGCAGATGGTGTGCTGGAGTACCTCGGCCGCCTCGACCACCAGGTGAAGATTCGCGGCTTCCGTATCGAACTGGGCGAGATCGAGTCGCGCCTGCTCGGCCAACCCGGCGTGCGCGAGGCAGTGGTGATCGCTCGCGATGCGGGGCAGGTCAAGCAACTGGTCGGCTACGTCACCGGGCAGATCGATACCGACCTGCGTGCCGCGCTGCTGGAAGAGCTGCCGGACTACATGGTCCCGGCGCAGATCGTCCTGCTGGAGCGCATGCCGCTCACGCCCAACGGCAAGCTGGACCGCAAGGCCCTGCCGGAACCAGACTTCAGTCTGCTGCAGAAAAGCTACCGCGCGCCGGAGAGCGAGCGCGAGCAGACCCTGGCGGCCATCTGGTGCGCGGTGCTGGGCCTGGAACGGGTCGGCCTGGACGACAACTTCTTCGAACTGGGCGGCGACTCCATCGTTTCCATCCAGGTGGTCAGCCGCGCGCGTGCCGCCGGGTTGCAGCTGAGCCCGAAGGACCTGTTCCAGCACCAGACGCTGCAGGCACTGGCCCGTGTGGCCGGTGACATGGTGCACGCCGAGGTGCCAGTTGCCGCGGCTCAGATAGAGGCACCGAATGCCGCCCAACTGGCCGCGCTCGGTCTGAACCCCGACGAGATCGAAGACCTCTATCCGCTGTCGCCCATGCAGCAGGGCATGCTGTTCCACGGCGTGGACGGCAGCGAGGGGGGCGTCTACGTCAACCAGCTGCGCGTGGAAGTGCAGGGGCTGGACGTCGAGCGCTTCCGCGGCGCCTGGCAGGCTGCGCTGGATGCCCATGACAACCTGCGCGCCGGCGTGCACTGGCAGGGCCTCGATAAGCCGCTTCAGGCCGTGCACAAACGTGTCGAGCTGCCGCTGGAAGTCCTGGACTGGCGTGGCCGCGAGGACATGGATGCAGCACTGGACGAGCTGGCTGCCGCCGAACGCAGCCGCAGCTTCGACCTGGAGCGTCCGCCGCTGCTGCGCCTGGTGCTCGTGCGCAGCACCGAGGACAGCCACCAGCTGGTCTACACCCACCACCACATCCTGCTCGACGGCTGGAGCAACGCCCAGCTGTTCGCCGAAGCCCTGCGCCGCTACAACGGCGAAAGCATCGCCGAGCAGGGCCGCTACCGCGACTACATCCACTGGCTGCAAGCCCAGGACCCGCAGCAGGCCCAGGACTTCTGGGGCGCGCGCCTGCAAGGCTTCGCCCAGCCCACCGTGCTGGCCGACAGCCTGGCGCGCCCGGCCGAAGGCAGCGGCCACGGCCTGGAATACAGCCGCTACGACGCGGCGGCCACCGAACGCCTGAAAGCCTTCGCCCGTAGCCAGCGGGTGACGCTGAACACCCTGGTGCAGGCGGCGTGGATTCTCCTGCTGCAACGCTACACTGGCCAGCAGCGCGTGGCCTTCGGCGCCACCGTGGCCGGGCGCCCGGCGCAACTGGCCGGTGCCGACAGCCTGCTGGGCCTGTTCATCAACACGCTGCCCATCGTCCAGGCGCCGGCCGAACAGGCCGATCTGGGTGACTGGCTGCGTGAGCTGCAGGCCTACAACCTGGACGTGCGCGAGTTCGAGCACACGCCGCTGTACGACATCCAGCGCTGGGCCGGCCAGGCCGGGCAGGCGCTGTTCGACAGCATCATCGTGTTCGAGAACTACCCGGTCGACGAAGTGCTGCGCAGCGCCCAGGGCCCGCGTTTCGGCGAGCTGAAATCCAAGGACGAGACCAGCATTCCGATGGACCTCGCGGTGCGCGTCGGCGACAGGCTGGAGATCGAGTACCAGTACCTGCGCGCGCACTTCAGCGCACCGGCCGTGGCGCGCCTGCGCGGCAACCTGGAACAGGTGCTGGACAGCCTGCTGCACGGCGCCGGCAAGCGCGTCGGCGAGCTGCAGTGCCTGTCCGCCGATGACCGCGCGGCCCTGGCCGCCTGCCGTGGCCCGCACCAGTCGCTGCCGCCAGCCGAGCCGGTGCATCTGGCGATTGCGCGTCAGGCCGCTCTGCGCGGCGATGAGGTGGCGCTGATCTGTGGCGACGAGGAGATCGACTACGCGGCGCTGGAGCGCGACTCCAACCGCCTGGCCCATCGCCTGATGGCGCTGGGCGTCGGCCCGGAAATCCGGGTCGGCGTGGCCCTGCCGCGCAGCGTGCGCATTCCGTTGGTGCTGCTGGCGGTGCTCAAGGCCGGCGGTGCCTACGTACCGCTGGACGCCGAGTACCCGCGCGAGCGCCTGGAATTCCAGATGAGTGACGCCGGCATCGCGCTGCTGATCACCGATAGCCGCCTGCGCGAACGCCTGCCGCTGCCGGCAGGGGTGCAGTGCCTGGAGCTGGACGGCCTTGATCTTTCTAGCGAAGACAGCGACCTGCCGGTGGTGGCGCTGGAGCCGGAAAACCTCGCCTACCTGATCTACACCTCCGGCTCCACCGGCAAGCCCAAGGGCGTGGCGGTCAGTCATGGTCCGCTGGCCATGCACTGCGCGGCCATCGGCGAGCTGTACCGGATGGACGCGGCGACCCGCGAGCTGCACTTCATGTCCTTCGCCTTCGACGGCGCCCACGAGCGCTGGCTGACCACCCTGGTGCACGGCGGCAGCCTGGTGCTGCGCGGCGATGAGCTGTGGACGCCGGAGCAGACCTACCGTGTGCTGCACGACAAGCAGGTGAGCGTGGCGGCCTTCCCGCCGGTCTACCTGCAGCAACTGGCCGAGCACGCCCTGCGTGACGGCAACCCGCCGCCGGTGCGCATCTACTGCTTCGGTGGTGATGCGGTGCCCAATGCCAGCTTCGAGCTGGCCAAACGCGCGCTGCGCGCCGAGCACCTGATCAATGGCTACGGCCCCACGGAAACCGTGGTCACGCCGCTGCTGTGGAAAGCCGACCGCACCACGGCCTGCGATGCGGCGTATGCCCCCATCGGCAAGGGTGTCGGCGCGCGCAAGCTGTACATCCTCGACGAGCAACTGCGCCAGGTTCCACTGGGCGTGGCGGGCGAGCTGTACATCGGCGGCGACGGCCTGGCGCGTGGCTACCACGAGCGTGCCGGCCTGACCGCCGAGCGCTTTGTCGCCGATCCGTTCGATACGAACGGCGGGCGCTTGTACCGCTCCGGCGACCTGGTACGCGGCCGCGCCGATGGCGTGATCGACTACGTGGGCCGGATCGACCATCAGGTGAAGATTCGCGGCTTCCGCATCGAACTGGGCGAGATCGAGGCGCGCCTGCAGGATCACCCGCAGGTCAGTGAGGCGCTGGTGGTCGCTCGCGACGGTATCAGCGGCAAGCAACTGGTGGGCTACGTGGTCGGTGAGGTGGAAGGCGACGCGTTGCGCAGCTTCCTCCGCGCCCAGGTGCCGGACTACATGGTACCGGCGCAGATTCTCAAGCTTGCGCGCTTCCCGCTGTCGCCCAACGGCAAGATCGACCGCAAGGCGCTGCCCGAGCCGACCTGGCAGGGCGAGGCCTACGAGGCGCCGCGCAACGCGCGCGAGCAGGCCCTGGCCGACATCTGGCAGGATGTGCTGCAAGTGGAGCGCGTCGGCATCCGCGACAACTTCTTCGACCTCGGCGGAGATTCCATCCTCAGCCTGCAGATCGTCTCCCGCGCCCGCCAGGCGCTGGGCGAGGGCGTGGAAATCCGTCTGCGCGACCTGTTGCAGTACCAGACCATCGCCGGCCTGTTGGAGCGCGCCGAGAGCGTGGCCGAGGACGCGCCGACAGCGGCCGTGGCGGTCGCCGATGACGGCGAATCCTTCGGCCTGGTGCCGATCCAGCAATGGATGTTCGAGCAGCAGCTGGAGGAGCCCAACCACTTCAACCAGGCGGTGCTGCTGGAGTGTCGCCAGCGTCTCGACGCGGCTGCGCTGGAAGCGGCTCTGCAAGGCTTGCTGGCCGAGCACGGCAGCCTGCGCCTGTCCTTCGCCCGTGGCGCGGACGGCGTGTGGCGCCAGCGCTATTGCGAGGCCAGCGAGATCACCGGCGCGTTGCTCTGGCAGCGTCAGGCGGCGAATGCCGAGGAGGCGTTGCTGATCGCCAACCAGGCGCAGCGCAGCCTGGACCTGAGCGAAGGTCGTCTGCTGCGCGGCGTGCTCACCGACATGGCCGATGGCACCCAGCGCCTGCTGCTGGTGATCCACCACCTGGGCGTGGACGGCGTGTCCTGGCGCATCCTGCTGGAGGAGTTGCAGCAGCGCTACGCCGCGCAGCTTACCGGCGAGCCGGCGCCGCGTTTCGAGCGCACCAGCACTTATCGCGCCTGGGCCGAAGGCCTGCGCGAGTATGCCGACAGCCAACTGGCGCAAGCCGACCTGCCGTACTGGCTGGAGCAGACCGACACCACCGGCCTGGGCGAGCCGCTGCGCGACAACCCGCGCGGCGCCGAGCGCATGGCGCACCTGGAGCAGTCGTTCCTGCGCCTGGACCGCGAGCAGACCCAGCGCCTGCTGAAGGTAGCTCCGGAGGCCTACCGCACGCAGATCAACGACCTGCTGCTGACCGCCCTGGGCCGCACGCTGTGCCAGTGGTGCGACAGCGAGTCGGTGCTGATCGGCCTGGAAGGCCATGGCCGCGAGGACATTCTCGACAGCGTCGACCACAGCCGCACGCTCGGCTGGTTCACCAGCCTGTTCCCGCTGCGCCTGACGCCGGGGCAGGGCGGTTACGCCCAGTCCATCCCGACCATCCGCCAGCAACTGCGCGCGGTACCGGACAAGGGCATCGGCTACGGCGCCTTGCGCTACCTGGGCGACAGCGCGCTGCGCCGCCAGCTCGCCGCCCGCGCCGAGCCGCGCGTCACCTTCAACTACCTCGGCCAGTTCGACCAGAGCTTCGATGACCAGGCGCTGTTCGTGCCGCTGCAGGAGAAGCCCGGCGACACCTACGCCGCCAGCACGCCGATGAACAACTGGCTGGAGATCGTCGGCCAGGTCTATGACGGCGAACTGACCCTGCGCTGCATGTTCAGCCGCCGGGTGTTCCGCCCGTCGCGCATCGAGGCGCTGATGGCGACGCTGCGTGAAGAACTGGACGGTGTGATCGGCTACTGCTGTGCGCAGGTCGAAAGCGCCAAGGAAAAGGCCACGGTATGAACGCATTGATGACAGAGGTCGGCATGCTGCACCCGGAGATTTCCGCGTTTCTCGATATGGTCGACGAGGGCCGCCGCAGTGGTCGTCCGGCACTGCATGAACTGCCGGTAGGGCAGGCGCGGGAGGACTTCGAAGCGTCGTCCGAATCGCTCAAGGCCGGGGCGCCGTCGATGCCGGTGGAGGCATTGCGGATTCCTGCGCGGGATGGCCGTGAACTGCCCGCACGGTTGTATCGGCCCGCTTTCACCGGAAACGGGGCGGGCGACGCGGCGATCCTGTATTTCCACGGCGGCGGCTACACGGTCGGCAGCCTGGATTCCCACGATGGCTTGTGCCGGCTGCTGGCGAAGCACTGCGGTTGCTCGGTGATTTCGCTGGGCTACCGACTGGCACCGGAGGCGCCTTTCCCGGCGGCTACCCACGACGCCCGCGATGCCTGGAACTGGCTGCTGGCTGCTGCCGCCAGCCTGGGCTTGAACGCGCGCCGCCTGGCGGTGGGCGGCGACAGCGCCGGCGCTACCCTGGCCACCGTGCTCTGCGCCGAGCTGGCGGGCGAGGGCGTCGAGCAGCCTTGCGCGCAGTTGCTGTTCTATCCCGCGGCGGATGCCAGCAAGCGCAGCGAATCCCAGGAGCTGTTCGCCGAAGGCTATCTGCTGGAAACCGCCAGCCTGGACTGGTTCTACGAGCAGTACGTGCCCGACGATTCTCAGCGCCGCGATTGGCGTTGCTCGCCGTTGCATGCGGGAGCGGCCCTGCAAGGCAGCGCTCCGGCGCTGCTGTTGGCCGCGGAATTCGATCCGTTGCTGGACGAAGGCCTGGCCTACGCCCATGCGCTGGTGGCGCAGGGCGTGGAGGTGGAAGCCGAGCGCTGCTGCGGGATGACCCATGACTTCCTGCGGATGGGCAACCTGGTGCCGGAAGTCGACGGGTATTACCGGCGGGTGGCGGAGTTTCTGGCGGCGCGCTGGTGAGCTTCCCTGTAGGAGCGAGCGTGCTCGCGAACCTCCTCCGCCCGAGCCGGGATATCGGCAGAGTGCGGTTCGCGAGCAAGCTCGCTCCTACGAAGAGCACGGGGCTGGCTATTGGAGTGCTGCCACCGGCTGCGACGCCACCTCGCGGCTGGCGGCGTCCTGCAGCGCCGGGCTGGCCCAGTCGGCGGCCTTGAAGTCACGGCGGATCAGGCCGTAGCTCTTCGCTGCGGTGATCGATGCATCCAGGCGGCCGAGGAAATCGGCATCCAACTTCGGCGACAGTACGTCCGCCAGCGGCCGGCCCTGGAATTCGCTCTTGAAGATCACCGTCGGGTAGCCGGCCTGCTGCGATACCAGGTCGATGAACGCGTCACGGTTGCCCTCCGTGCTGGCCCACTGCACTGCCTGCAGCTGCACCTTGAGCAGGCGTTCGGTGATGTCCGGATGAGCGTCGACGAACTCGCCGTTGCCCACCAGCAGCGCTTGCAGGGTGCCGGCGCCGCCGAGGTCGTGGGTGCTCAGAGGGATTTCCGCCAGGCCCTTGTCGCGTAGCGCGAACAGGCCGGCAAGACCCCAGGTGGCATCGATCTGCTTGGCCGCCAGGGCGGCGAGGGCGGCGCTGAAGTCGAGGTTGATCACCTTCAGGTCCTTCTCGGAAAGCCCGGCGCTGGCCAGGGCGTTGTCGAACGACAGCTGGCTGGCGGTGCCACGGAAGATCCCCACGCGCTTACCCTTGAGGTCGGCCAGGGTCTTGATCCCCGAACCCGGCTGCACGCCCAGGTAATGGTTGACGCCGCGCGCGGTGGCGGCCAGCACGCGGCTGTCCAGCCCGCTGGACTTGCCGATGATCGCCGCCAGATCGCCCAGGTAGGCGAAGTCCACCTGGCCATTGGCGAAGGCTTCGTTGACTACCGGGCCCGCGCCCTTGAAGAAGCTCCACTTGATCTGGATGCCGTCGGCGGCGAATTCCTTTTCCAGCAGTTGGCGGGTGTAGAGCACGTCCACCACGCCGCCGCCGGAATGTTTCTGCCCGGCGCTGACGTCTGGTACGGCGATGCGGATTTCCTTTACCGGCTCGGCGGCCTGGGTCACCAGCGGATAGGCGCCGAGCAGGCCGGCCAGCACTGGCGCAGCGAAAAGGGAGAGCAATTGATCAGTGAGGGCCTTCATGGCGCCTGCCTCCTGCAGTGGGGGAGCGCATGTGGCTCCGGCGCCTGCACTAAAAGCATGGGGCTTTCCATCAACAAAATAATAAAAATGCATTTTTTAGTAATTTTTCGAGCTAAGCGAACAACCACAGGGCTTCACCGGCAGATGCCCTGGCGGCATAAAAAATATTCGCCGAATGCATTGGATGAGCGCCGGGGGCTTCCCTTAAATGGCGTGGGTTAGCTCATTAATGCATTGAAAATACTATTAATATTCCAATGAAGAATATATCGAAGCCCTATCGCCTTGCTCTTCCCCCGCCGCGCCTGGGGTTCTCGCGGCCGTCCTGGCGCTGGCTGCAGGCCGGCTTGCCGTGGTTGTTGCCGTTGACCATCGGCGTGCTCTGGTGGATCGCCAGCCATCGCCACTGGATGTCCGCGCAGATTCTGCCGACACCGGAACTGGTCCTCCAGGCCGGCCGCGAGCTGCTCGCCGGCGAGCTGTGGCAGCAGTTGGGCGTCAGCCTCAAGCGCCTCGCCTGGGGGCTGCTGGCTGGCATTTTCAGCGGGCTCGCACTGGGCGCCTGGCTCGGCTTCAGCCGCCTTGCCGAGCGCCTGGTGCTGCCCACCTTCAGTGCCCTGGCGCAGGTCCCGACCCTGGCCTGGATTCCGTTGTTCATGCTGTTCTTCGGCATTGGCGAGCTGCTCAAGCTGGTGGTGCTGATCAAGGCCATCATCGTGCCGGTGACGCTGCACACCCTCGTCGGCGTGCGCGATGCCCAGCCGCGCCTGCGCGAGGCCGCCTCCGTGCTGCGCCTGCCGCGCCACCTGTTGCTGTGGCGGTTGATCCTGCCGGCGGCGCTTCCCGCGTTCCTTACCGGTGTGCGCCTGGCACTGGCGCAAGGCTGGACCTCGCTGCTGGCCGTGGAGCTGCTGGCTTCCAGCGAAGGCATCGGCTACCTGATGGTGCAGGCGCGGCAGCTGTTCATGCTCGACATCGTGTTCGTCTGCATCCTGGTCATCGGCCTGGTCGGCGCGGCGATGGACAGAGGCGTCCAGGCGCTGGACCGGCGCCTGGTGCACTGGCCGCAGCAGGCGGCCGGAGAGTTCCGCCGCAGCACGTCGGGCAAGGGCTGGGAGCGCCTGCAGCCCTGGCTTCTGCCACTGGGCCTGCTGGCCATCTGGCAGGCGGCGAGCGCGCTGCAGTGGGTCGATCCGGCGATCCTCGCCAGCCCCGCGTCAGTCGCTGTCGCTCTCTGGGATGGCCTGCTGGACAGCAGCCTGACCATAGCGCTGCTGGCGAGTCTGCAACGTACACTCGCCGGCCTGCTGCTGGGCGGCTCGCTGGGCTTCCTGCTCGGCCTCGGGCTTGGCCTGTGGCGCCCGGCGGAGCGGCTGCTAGGCCCGTCCTTCGCGGCGCTGCGGCAAGTGGCGATCTTCGCCTGGGTGCCGCTGCTCACCGCCTGGTTTGGCCTGGGTGAGCTGGCCAAGGTGGTGTTCGTCGGCCTGGCCGCGTTCTTTCCGCTGCTGCTGGCGACCCAGCGCGGCATCGCCAGCCTGCCGGCGCAACTGACCGAGGCGGCCATCGCGCTGCGCCTGTCGCCCTGGCAACGGCTGCGCCGGCTGGTGCTGCCCGGCGCTGCGCCGTCGGTGTTCGCCGGGGTGCGCCTGGCGCTGATCTACGCCTGGCTCGGCACCATCGGCGCCGAATACTTCATGCCCTCGGACGGCGGTATCGGCAGCCTGATGATCGGCGCGCAACAACTCTTCCGCATGGACCTGGTCGGCGCCGGCATGTTGCTGGTGGGCCTGACTGGAGCTCTGCTGGCTGCCGTCGGCCAGCGCATCGAAGCGCGGGTGACGCGCTGGAGACACGCATGAATGCTTTCGCTTCCCCGGCCCTGGTGAGCTTTCGCCAGGTCGCCAAGAGTTTCCCCGTGGACGGCCGCGAGCTGCAGGCCATCGAGCGCTTCGACCTGGAGGTCGCCGACGGCGAGTTCATCGCCATCGTCGGTGCCAGCGGTTGCGGCAAGTCCACCTTGCTGCGCCTGCTGGTGGGGCTCGATCGCGAGTTCCAGGGCGAGATCCGCATCGACGGCAAGCCCATCGACGGCATCGGCGGCGAGCGCGGCATCGTGTTCCAGGAGCATCGTCTGTTCCCCTGGCTGACCGTGGAGCAGAACGTCGCCCTCGGTCTGGTCAACGAACCGCTGAGCGAGACCGGCAAGGCTGCCAGGGTCGCCGATTATCTCCAGCTGGTGGGCCTGACGGCCTTCGCCCGGGCCTACCCGCACCAACTCTCCGGCGGCATGGCGCAGCGCGTGGCCATCGCCCGCGGGCTGGTGGCCAGCCCGCGCATCCTGCTGCTGGATGAACCCTTCGGCGCCCTGGATGCGCTGACTCGCCAGCAACTGCAGGAGGAACTGCAGCGCATCCGCCAGCGCGAACGCATCACCACGGTGCTGGTGACCCACGACGTGGAGGAGGCGCTGTTCCTCGCCGACCGCGTGGTGGTGATGGCGCCGCGGCCGGGGCGGATCAAGCGCATCGTCGAAGTACCGCTGGAGCACCCGCGCGAGCGCGGCGGCTACGACTTCCTGCGCCAGCGCGAGGCGCTGCTGCACGAGCTGACGGGAGAGGGCGACTACGTCGCGCCGCAGCCCAAGCGCGTGGAAGACCTGCCGTTAGAGTTTCTTGCCTGCTGACCGAAAACCCTCATCCCAGCCCTCTCCCTCCGGGAGAGGGCTGGGGTGAGGGTGCTCTGGAAACACTGACCTCAACCATGAGACCCGCCATGAGCAAACGCCCCAACTTCCTCGTCATTGTCGCCGACGACCTCGGTTTCTCCGACCTCGGCGCCTTCGGTGGCGAGATCGCCACGCCACACCTGGACGCCCTGGCCCTCGAAGGCCTGCGCCTGACCGACTTCCACACCGCGCCGACCTGCTCGCCGACGCGCTCGATGCTGCTCACCGGCACCGACCACCACATCGCCGGCATCGGCACCATGGCCGAGGCGTTGACGCCGGAGCTGGAAGGCAAGCCGGGCTACGAGGGTTACCTGAACGACCGCGTCGTGGCGCTGCCCGAACTGCTGCGCGAGGCCGGCTACCAGACGCTGTTGTCCGGCAAATGGCACCTGGGCCTGAAGCTCGAACAGGCACCCCATGCACGCGGCTTCGAGCGTTCCTTCTCGTTGTTGCCGGGCGCCGCCAACCACTATGGTTTCGAGCCGCCGTACGACGAGACCACGCCGCGCATCCTCAAGGGCACGCCGGCCCTGTATGTCGAGGATGACCAGTTCATCGACGAGCTGCCGGCGGACTTCTATTCCTCCGACGCCTTTGGCGACAAGCTGATCGACTACCTCAAGGAGCGCGACCAGAGCCGGCCGTTCTTCGCCTATTTGCCGTTTTCCGCGCCGCACTGGCCGCTGCAGGCGCCCAAGGAGGTGGTCGACAAGTACCGGGGCCGCTACGACGCCGGCCCCGAGGCGCTGCGCCTGGAACGCCTGGAACGGCTCAAGCAGCTGGGCCTGATCGACGCCGACGTGCAGGCGCATCCGGTACTGGCGATCAGCAAGGAGTGGGCGCGCCTGAGCGACGAGGAGAAGGCGAAATCGGCGCGGGCCATGGAGGTCTACGCGGCGATGGTCGAGCGCCTGGACTGGAACGTCGGCCGGGTCGTCGAGTACCTGCGCCAGCAGGGTGAGCTGGACAATACCTTCGTCCTGTTCATGTCCGATAACGGCGCCGAAGGTGCGCTGCTGGAGGCCTTCCCGCGCTTCGGCCCGGACCTGCTGAGCTTCCTCGACCAGCACTACGACAACAGCCTGGAGAACATCGGCCGCGCCAACTCCTACATCTGGTACGGCCCGCGCTGGGCCCAGGCGGCCACCGCGCCGTCGCGCCTGTACAAGGCCTTCACCACCGAGGGTGGCATTCGCGTGCCGGCACTGGTGCGCTACCCGGCGCTGAAACGCCAGGGCGAGGTCAGCCACTCGTTCTCCACCGTGATGGACATCACCCCGACCATCCTCGACCTGGCCGGCGTGCGCCATCCGGGCAAGCACTGGCACGGCCGCGAGGTCGCCGAAGTGCGCGGCAAGTCCTGGCTGGGCTGGCTCTCCGGCGAGACCGAACAGGCCCACGACGAGAAGACCGTCACCGGCTGGGAGCTGTTCGGCATGCGCGCCATCCGCCAGGGCGACTGGAAGGCGGTATACCTGCCGGCTCCGGTCGGCCCGGCCACCTGGCAGCTCTACGATCTGGCCAGCGACCCGGGCGAGACGCGGGACCTCGCCAAGAGCGAACCTGCGCGCCTGGAGGCATTGATCGAGCACTACAAGCAGTACGTCAACGAGACCGGTGTGATCGACGCACCGCCGCCGTTCCTGGCGCGCTGAAGGCCGGCGCCTCGGCGTCCTTTCCTGCCCGCAGTCCGGCGGGAGGGGCGTTGAAACGCTCCGGCATGAAAAAGCCGGTAGCCGCCCGACTGCTCGGACTGACGGCGGCACCGGCATGCGCTTCGAGCCGGCCTGGCCCGGTTATTTTCTGCTGTGTCTGGCTCGCTCAGGCGGGCCCATCCTTGAGGCCGTCCTGGTGGGCGGCGGACAGGTGGGGTTCCTGCCGGCTGTCCTCCGGTTCGATGTCCACCCATTCCTCCAGTAACTCCTCGCGGCTCACTTGCGGATCGGGGTCGGGGATATCCACCGGGTTTTTCATGCTCACCTCGCTTGCCGGGCCTGTTTGTCGGCAAGGGCGCGCAGGCGCACGCCGGCCACCACCACCTTGCGCGGCCGGTGGGTCGGGTTGACGGGGACGAAGGTCTGCAACTCGATGCGCTTGAGGAACCAGTCGACGTTGTCCTCTTCCAGCGGCCCTTCCACGGTCATCAGGTCGCGGCGGATGCGCTCCACCAGGTTGTTCAGCAGCACGGCGCTGGATTGCTCTTCCTGCTGGATGACCCGAGAGATGAGACGCTTGCCCGCGGCATTGCGCAGGTTGATCAGCAGCGTACCGTCGGGCCTGGTGGCGAACTGCGGGCGATAGTCGCTGAACAGGTGGCTCAGGTGCTCGATGGCGGCATTGCGGCAACTGGACATGTCTTTCCCTCCCGGTGGTTGGCAGAGGCCGGAGCGCCGGCCTGAGCCAGGAACCTCGCATCAGCCATGCCAGACCGGGGAAAGCTGTTTCATCTGCTTAACAGGTTGTTATTGCTGCAAATGCCTAACCGATGCTGGCCAATGGTCATTTGCAGGATGCAAGGGCGCACCAGCAAGGGGCTGGAAAATGCACGGCGCGGCGCTTCGCTTGCTCTTTTGCGCGGCACGCCTTCCGTCTGAAACCCGCCTCGATTCCAGGTGTGCATTCGGCCGCCAGTACCGCTTGCCATGGCTGGCGCTTCGCCCGCCATGGCCGTTGAACAGTAGCGCCTGGGCCAATCGCCAGCATTTCTCTCCGGCGCTCGGGCAGGCAGGGTTCAGCCAGAGGAGAGGAGGTGGCCATGACGCAGTTGCGACGCCTGGATGTGGAAGCGGTTCTCCACGAAGCCTATCCGCTGTTCGATTTCTCCTGCTTCCGGGAGGCCGGCGGCCGCTATTCGATCCGCTTCGGCAGCCAGTTGGCGGATATGCCCTGTGTCACCGTGGTCGGCATCCATGGCGACGAGTTGAGCAGCGCCGGGCGCGTCCGCAGCCTGGGCCTGGAGCTGATCGACAGCTTTATCGATTCTTAGCGGACGCCACGCTGCTGAGCATCGGGACCGGCGCGCGGTGGCGAGCGAGCGGGCCGCTGACCACCGCACGGGCATCAATGCTGATTGCGGCTCAAGGCGCAGGCCGCTGCCAGCAGGCCTGCGGCGGCGGCCAGTATTGCCGCCGTCTGCCAGGGATGTTCGCCGGCATATTCGCTGCCGGCACGGATGGCCCGGCGACTGCGGTGGATCAGGTGTTCACTGGTCTCCCGGCTCTCGTCCACCAGATCGCGCAATTTCGCCTTGAACGCCGGGAGCTGGTCGGCCGTCAGGTCCCGGCCGCTGACCAGCAGGTTTTCCAGGTCATCGACCAGTGATTGCAGTTCCTGCACGCCGCTGGTGCGGCTGGAGGGGAACCATCGATAGCTGCCCATGGAGTGTCTCCTTGTCTGTTCGGGTTGGAATGGGGGCGGAAGGGGCGTTCGGCTTCGCGTTGCTGCTCGACTGATTTCCGCCACCGCAGGCGTCGAGCCGTGGACGCGCTACCTCGCGCTTTTGCCAATTGGCGGAGCCATTCGGAAGAGTCCGACGCTCGCCAGCCGTTCACTGATTCTGATGAGTGGAACCTGACGGTTGGCGCCCGGCGTGCTTGAGTGCAGGAGGCGCTTGCAGGCATCGGGTCACGGCGAAACGGGTGCGAGCAGGTGCGACGATTGGCGGCAGTGCGCGGGGGCGCGCAGCGATGATCCCTTGTGCGAGGATGCCGCCCGCCACGCCACGAGCACTTCAACGAACCGGGGGATTGCAGCCGATGATGATCCGCGACTTTCGCGACGACGACATGGACCGGGTGCTGGATATCTGGCTGCGAGCTTCGCAGCAGGCTCACGACTTCATTCGCGCCGACTTCTGGCGCGAACGCCTGCAGGACATGCGGGATATCTACCTGCCGGCCGCTGCCTCGCGGGTCGTCGAGAACGATGGCTGCATCTGTGGTTTCTACAGCCTGCATGACGGCGCACTGGCGGCCTTGTTCGTCGCCCCGGAATGCCAGGGCAAGGGCATCGGCTCGGTCCTGCTGAGCGACGCCAAGATTCACCTGCCGATGCTGGAGCTGGCGGTCTATTCCAACAATACCGGTGCCGTGGCCTTCTACCAGCGGCACGGCTTCGTCGTGCTGGAGGAGCGGCAGGACGAGCACACCGGGCACCCCGAAACCCTCATGGGCTGGACGGCACGGGCGATTTCCTGCGGGTGCTAGGCGGGAGAAGTGCGCAGCGGGCTACCAGAAACTGCTGGCGTGCCGGCTGGAGGCATAGTCCAGGTGCAGGGCGAACGCGCTCTGGAAGAACTCCAGGAGACGGGTGTCCAGCACCAGTTCGTTGAGTGAGGCGATAGAGCCGATCACCTGCTTCACATCGGCGTCGGTTTCCCCGCAGCGGTTCTCATGGCAGAGACGCTGGGTCTGCGGGTCGGCGCTGATGCGGCAGATGCATTCGGTGTCGCGGCAGGAGTTGCGCACCTTCAGGCTCAGCTCCGGCAGGTCGCGGCGGCCATCCAGCAATTCCACGCTGCATTCCAGGCCGTGCTGGCGGGCGAATTCGCTGGCACGTGCGAAGGCGGGCAGGGCCACTGCCACCAGGGCGTTCTGGTAGGCGTTGGCGAAACTCTCAGGGTCAGCGCTCATCCGGTTTCTCCTGGGCTCAATGCACAAATCCCGGCGCATGACGGGCCGGGCTAGTGTGATGGACCACGGAAGGCGCAGCTTGCGCGATGGCTCGGCGGATTTTCCGCCGAGCGGTTGCACGGTCCGGCACCTCAGGCGACAGCCGGCACCTCTGCTTCGGCGCGCAACGCCTCGATCACCGCCGGGCGCGTTGCGACCGCCTGGCGGAAGCGGCGGATCGCCGGATAAGCGCCGAGGTCGACCTTCAGCTGCTCGGACCAGCCCAGCACGGTGAACAGGTACGCATCGGCAATGCTGAAGCTGTCACCGGCGACCTGGCCGTTCGCTGCCAGCTCCTGCTCCAGGTAACCCAGGCGCCGGGCCAGTTTCGAGCGAAGCAGGTCCTTCACCGGCTCGGGGATCTCGCTGTCGAACAGCGGGCTCATCCCCGCGTGCAGTTCGCTGCCGATGAAGTTCAGCTGCGCCTGCAGGTGCGTGCGCTCAAGGGCGCCGTTGGCGGGGGCGAGGCCCGCCTCGGGTTGCAGGTCGGCGAGGTACTGTAGAATCGCCGCGCCCTCGGTCAGCACAGTGCCGTCTTCCAGCTGCAGCGCTGCTACATAGCCCTTCGGATTGATGCGGTAGAAGTCCTGGCCATCGGCGGTGCGTTTGGTCCGGTTGTCCACGCGCACCAGCGAAAACGGCAGGCCCAGCTCGCGCAGAACGATGTGTGCAGCGAGAGAGCAGGCATTGGGGGCGAAGTAGAGTTTCATCGGGTCGGGCCCTGGTTTGAAGTGGGCGGCCAGTATTCCCGACCCCGATGCTGCGCGTAAGAACGCACTTTTTTGTGGCCTGGGCACAAAAAGGTTACCGGGAAGGACAGATGAAGAAGAACGTTTCGGGCTGCTCGGTCGAAGAAGCCATGCGCGTGATTGGCGGCCGCTGGCGCCTGTTGCTGGTGTCGTACCTGCTCGATGGCAGCAAGCGCTTCAACGAGTTGCGGCGCGACATGCCGGAAATTTCCCAACGGGTGCTCACCGCCGAACTGCGTGCGCTGGAAGAGGCAGGGCTGGTGACCCGCACCGTTTACCCCGAGGTTCCGCCCCGCGTCGAGTATTGCCTGAGCGCCGACGGCGCGCGGCTGCGGCCGGTGGTGGAGGTGGTGAAGACCTTCGGTCTGTGGCTCAAGGCGCGCCCGGCGGCCCGGGAGGCCGTGTAGCCTGATGGAACGCTTCTGCAACTGAGCACCGGGAATGCTCCGGGTTGCACCTTTTCCAGCCCTGGCACGAACACTGCTTTCTTCCTGCCGTCCGGCCGGTCCTTGCGGGTTGCAGCCGGGCGAGGCCGTTGGCATGCTCCGTTTGGTAGCGCCGGGTGTGGGAAATGTCACCGGTTGCACCGGATTCGCGCGTACGACCAAAGGCTTGTTTTTATTGGGTTGCACCTGGTTGCACCTTGCAATTCGGCGGTATAACCTTGCGCCGTTTTCAGGCACACCTTCTAACAACAGGAAGCCCCATGGCCACCACCACCCTTGGCGTGAAGCTCGACGACGCCACCCGCGAGCGCCTCAAGCTGGCTGCCCAGCAACTCGACCGTACCCCGCACTGGCTGATCAAGCAGGCCATCTTCTCCTACCTGGAGCAGGTGGAAGGCGGCCTCACGCCGGCCGAACAGTCCGGTCTGGCCGCGGCCGCGGGCGATGAGTCGCTGGATTCGCTGAACGAACAAGGGTTGCAGGTCTTCCTCGATTTCGCCGAGAGCATCCTGCCGCAGTCGGTGCTGCGCGCGGCCATCACCGCCGCCTATCGCCGCCCGGAAACCGAGGTGCTGCCGATGCTGCTGGACCTGGCGCGGCTGCCGAAGGAGCAGGCCGCCGCCGCCAACAAGATGGCGCTGGGCATCGCCGAGAAGCTGCGCAACCAGAAGAACGCCGGTGGCCGCCAGGGTCTGGTGCAGGGCCTGCTGCAGGAGTTCTCCCTGTCTTCCCAGGAGGGCGTGGCGCTGATGTGCCTGGCCGAGGCGCTGCTGCGCATCCCGGACAAGGCCACCCGTGACGCGCTGATCCGCGACAAGATCAGCAACGGCAACTGGAGCCAGCACCTGGGCCAGAGCCCGTCGATGTTCGTCAACGCCGCTTCCTGGGGCCTGCTGATCACCGGCAAGCTGGTCTCGACCCATACCGAGACCGGCATGTCCTCGGCGCTCAACCGCATCATCGGCAAGTCCGGCGAGCCGCTGATCCGCAAAGGCGTGGACATGGCCATGCGCCTGATGGGCGAGCAGTTCGTCACCGGCGAGACCATCGCCGAAGCCCTGGCCAACGCCGCCAACATGGAATCCCGCGGCTTCCGCTACTCCTACGACATGCTCGGCGAAGCCGCGCTGACCGAAGAAGACGCCAAGCGCTACCTGGCCTCCTACGAGCAGGCCATCCACGCCATCGGCAAGGCTTCCCATGGCCGCGGCATCTACGAAGGTCCGGGCATCTCGATCAAGCTTTCCGCCCTGCACCCGCGCTACAGCCGCGCCCAGTACGACCGCGTAATGGACGAGTTGTACCCGACCGTGCTCGGCCTGGTGAAGATGGCCCGCGACTACGACATCGGCATCAACATCGACGCCGAGGAAGCCGACCGCCTGGAAATCTCCCTCGACCTGCTCGAGCGCCTGTGCTTCGAGCCGTCGCTGGCCGGCTGGAACGGTATCGGCTTCGTCATCCAGGCCTACCAGAAGCGCTGCCCGTACGTGATCGACTACGTCATCGACCTGGCCAAGCGCAGCCGCCACCGCCTGATGATCCGCCTGGTGAAGGGCGCCTACTGGGACAGCGAGATCAAGCTGGCCCAGGTCAACGGCCTGGAAGGCTACCCGGTCTACACCCGCAAGCCGTACACCGACGTTTCCTACCTGGCCTGCGCGCGCAAGCTGCTGGCCGTGCCGGAAGCCATCTACCCGCAGTTCGCCACCCACAACGCCCACTCGCTGTCGGCCATCTACCAGCTGGCCGGGCAGAACTACTACCCGGGCCAGTACGAGTTCCAGTGCCTGCACGGCATGGGCGAGCCGCTGTACGAACAGGTGGTGGGCAAGGTTGCCGACGGCAAGTTCAACCGCCCGTGCCGCATCTACGCACCGGTGGGCAGCCACGAAACGCTGCTGGCGTACCTGGTGCGCCGCCTGCTGGAGAACGGCGCCAACACCTCCTTCGTCAACCGCATCGCCGACCACAGCATTTCGCTCAAGGACCTGGTGCTGGACCCGGTGCTGCAGGTCGAGCAGATGGCGGCGCAGGAAGGCACCCTGGGCCTGCCGCACCCGCGCATTCCGCTGCCGCGTGACCTCTACGGCGATGCCCGCCTGAACTCCGCCGGCATCGACCTGGCCAACGAACACCGCCTGGGTTCGCTGTCCTCGGCGCTGCTGTCGAGCACCAACCACGCCTACGTCGCCGAGCCGATCCTCGGCCTGGCCGACGCGGCGCCGGGCGAAGCGCAACCGGTGCGCAACCCGGCCGACCTGCGCGACGTGGTCGGCCACGTGCGTGAAGCCAGCGAAGCCGACGTGAACAACGCCATCCTCGGCGCGCTGTCCAGCGCGCAGATCTGGCAATCGACCCAGCCGGCCGAGCGCGGCGCCATCCTGCAGCGCGCCGCCGACCTGATGGAAGCCGAGATCCAGTCGCTGATGGGCGTGCTGGTGCGCGAGTCGGGCAAGACCTTCGCCAACGCCATCGCCGAAGTGCGCGAGGCCGTGGACTTCCTGCGCTACTACGGCGCCCAGGCCAGCACCCACTTCGCCAACGACAGCCACCGCCCGCTGGGCCCGGTGGTCTGCATCAGCCCGTGGAACTTCCCGCTGGCGATCTTCAGCGGCCAGGTGGCCGCCGCCCTGGCCGCCGGCAACACCGTGCTGGCCAAGCCCGCCGAGCAGACGCCGCTGATCGCCGCGCAAGCCGTGCGCATCCTGCTCGAAGCCGGCGTACCCGCCGGTGCCGTGCAGCTGCTGCCGGGCCGTGGCGAAACCGTCGGTGCCCGTCTGGTCGGCGACGAGCGCGTGCGTGGCGTGATGTTCACCGGTTCCACCGAAGTGGCCGGCATCCTCCAGCGCAACATCGCCGGCCGTCTCGACGCCCAGGGCCGCACCATCCCGCTGATCGCCGAGACCGGTGGCCTCAACGCCATGATCGTCGACTCCTCGGCGCTGGCCGAGCAGGTGGTGGTGGACGTGGTCAACTCCGCCTTCGACAGCGCCGGCCAGCGCTGCTCCGCGCTGCGCGTGCTGTGCGTGCAGGAAGACGCCGCCGACCGCGTGATCGCCATGCTCAAGGGCGCCATGGCCGAGTACCGCGTCGGTGCGCCGGAGCGCCTGCATACCGACATCGGCCCGGTGATAGACGAAGAAGCCAAGGGCAATATCGACAAGCACATCCAGGTGATGCGCGACAAAGGCCGCAAGGTATTCCAGAGCGCCCGCGTGGATGCCGAGGAGATCAAGCGCGGCACCTTCGTCGTGCCGACCCTGATCGAGCTGGAGAGCTTCAGCGAGCTCAAGCGCGAAATCTTCGGCCCGGTACTGCACGTGGTGCGTTACGAGCGAGCCGAGCTGGACCAGCTGCTCGCGCAGATCAACGAATCCGGTTACGGCCTGACCCTCGGCGTGCACACCCGCATCGACGAGACCATCGCCCAGGTCGTGGGCAGCGCCCATGTCGGCAACCTGTACGTCAACCGCAACGTGGTTGGCGCCGTGGTCGGCGTGCAGCCCTTCGGTGGTGAGGGCCTGTCCGGCACCGGTCCGAAGGCCGGCGGCCCGCTGTACCTGTACCGCCTGCTCTCGACCCGCCCGCAGGAGGCCGTGGCCAACCAGCTCAAGGGCGACGGCGCGCAGGCGCTGCCGCGTCCGAAGGATGCCGAGAAGGCCGTGGAAGCACTCGCCCAGTGGGCGCAGAAGGACACCGCCCTGGCGGCGCAACTGGCCGGCTATGTCGCTCTCTCGCAGAGCTTCACCCAGCAGGTACTGACCGGCCCGACCGGTGAGCGCAACAGCTACACCCTGCTGCCGCGCGAGCACGTGCTGTGCCTGGCGGAAGACCGCGCCGACCTGCTCGCGCAGCTGGCCGCCGTGCTCGGGGTGGGCAGCCGTGCGCTGGTTGCCGAGTCCAACGCCGCCGTGGTGAAGGAACTGCCGAAGGAAGTCGCCCAGCGCATCGAGCTGGTCGCCGACTGGAGCACGACCGACAAGGTGTTCGACGCCATCCTGCACCACGGCGATTCCGATCAGTTGCGTGCGGTGTGCGAACTGGCTTCGCAGCGCAAGGGCGCCATCGTCGGCGTGACCGGGCTGAACCGCGGGGAAACCGATATCCCGCTGGAACGCCTGCTGATCGAACGCGCGCTGAGCGTCAACACTGCTGCCGCCGGTGGCAACGCCAGCCTGATGACCATCGGCTGAGGTCGATGCCGCAAGCGCCTCACCGGGCGCTTGCGGCAAGCTTTCGGCCGCTCCTGCGGCCATCCGGCCTGCCAGCCTTCGGGTGGGGCTATCCGCTCCCGGCAGACCGTTCCCCTCGCGCCTTCGGCGCAATTCGTTTCGGGCTTCGTGCCCGGCACAACGGCGGAGCTACCCGCTCCGCCGATTCCCTTCCCACAACATCAGACCGGCGCCGCGGTGCGGGTCAGTTGCTCCAGCAGTTCCAGGTCGGTACTCATGCCCGAGGTCTCGCGGATACGCGCGAGGATCTGTTTCTTCAGCGCGATGAATTCAGCCGACATCTTCATGTCCTGATTCCGCTCGGCGGGCAGCGGCACCTCGTAGACGCTGTCGATGCGCCCGGGGCGCGGCGCCATCAGCACTACACGGCCGCCGAGGTAGATCGCCTCGTCGACGTCGTGGGTGACGAACAGGATGGTGCTGTTCTCCAGCCGGTGCACGTGGCGGATCAGGTCGTGCATGACCTCGCGGGTCTGTGCATCCAGTGCGCCGAAGGGCTCGTCCATCAGCAGAATCTGCGGCTTGGGCATCAAGGCACGGGCAATCGCCACGCGCTGCTGCATGCCGCCGGAAAGCTGGCTGGGGTAGGCCTGGGCGAAAGCCGACAGGCCCATCAGGTTGAGCAGCGCATCGGCGCGGCCACTGGCGACTTCCACATCGGCATCGCCGCGCACGGTGTCGGACACCACCTTGAGCCGGCGGCAGAACTTGATGTTGTCCATCACCTTCAGCCAGGGGTAGAGGCTGTAGTGCTGGAACACCATGGCGCGGTCGATGCCGGGGCCGTCCACGGCGCGGCCATCGACCAGGATTTCGCCACCGCTGTGGCGCTCCAATCCGCCGATGCTGCGCAGCAGGGTGGACTTGCCGCAGCCCGAGGCGCCGACGAAGGTAACGAACTCGTTGGCGCGGATATCCAGGTTGATGTCCTGCAGTGCCTGCACCTGGCGGCCCTGGCTGCTGAAGACCTTGTCGACGTGGCGGATGGCGATCTTGCTCTGGCTCATGCCGGTTACCTCTTCATCCAGGGGAAGGCTGCCCGGCCGAGCCAGCGGAACGCCTGGTCGGTGAGCAGGCCGATGACGCCGATCAGCAGGATGCCGGCGAAGATCTTGTCGGTCTGCATGTAGCGCTGCGCCTTGAGGATGGCGTAGCCGAGGCCCGAATTGGCGGCCACCAGTTCGGCCACCACCAGGTAGGTCCAGGCCCAGCCGCAGGTGATGCGCAGGGTGTCCAGCAGCGCCGGGTGCGCCGAGGGCAGTACCACCAGCTTGATGATTTCCGCGCGGTTGGCGCCCATGGTCTGCGCCGCCTCGATCTGCGCCATGGGCACGCGGCGCACGTCCTCGGCGACCATCAGCACCATCTGGAAGAAAGTGCCGATGAAGATGATCAGCACCTTGGAGCCTTCGTCGATGCCGACCCAGAGCATCACCAGCGGAATGAAGGCCACCGCCGGCATGTAGCGGATGAAGTCGGTGAGCGGTTCGAGGAAGGCCTGTACCGGGCGATAGGTGCCGATGTAAAGGCCAATGGGAAGGGCGATCACCGCCGAGGCGAGGAAGCCGCCCATGACCCGGTAGACGCTGATGGCGATATCGCCGACCAGGCCTTCGTCGCTCCACCAGTGGCCCAGGCGTGCGAGCACGGCATCGGGGCTGGGGAAGAACATCGGATTGGTCAGCCCCAGGGCGCCGCAGGCCCACCAGAGCACCACGGGCAACAGCAGGCCTGCGCTGGCCAATGCCCAGAAGGCGCCGCGCGGCAGGTCGCCGCGAATTACCCACCAGCGCTGGCGGGCGGGTTGCGCCAGTGGGCGCGGCAGGGGTTGGTGGGCGGTCATGGCGTCACCTCCTCGGGGAACAGGGGCAGTTCGCAGGGTTGCCAGCCACCGGCGGGCGGCGTGGCGCCGAGGCTGTTCAGCCAGGTGGCGTCGGCCAGCAGTTCGGGGTGGTCCGGATCGGCCGTGGCGGGCAGCAGCTCGGCGCCGATGCGGGCGGGCAGGGTGGACAGCTCGATCTTCCAGGGCGTTTCACCGCCGTAGTGGCGCCCGAACGACAGCTCGAAATCCAGCAACTCCGGGTGGTCGCTGTCCAGCAGGGCGGCCAGTGAGTCGGCCATCGGCAATGCCTCCCGGCGCCCGGCGGCGAACAGGAAGCAATCGCCGGCCAGCAGCAGGCAACCCTGGCGGCCATCGGCGGCGCTTAACCACACGCCGCGATTGCGCCCGATGGATTCCGGCAGGCGCTCCCAGACTTCGTGGTAACTGCCATCCAGGCCGTCTTCCAGCACCTTCTCACTGTTTACGAAGTGCATGCGGCCGATGTCCTCGCCGCCATTGGGCGGCTGGAAGTCGATTGCCCGGTGCCATTGGCAAATGTCTCCGGTGATCTCGGTGATGCCGGCAAATCCCGCCTGGGCGGACAGCTCGCCGGGCGATTGCGGCGCAGGCAGGGGAATGCGCAGGTCGGCGAACAGGCGCCCGGTCTGCAGCCAGTAGACACGGGTGCGAGTGTCGTGGGTGCCGCCGGTGGTGGTCAGCAGGGTGCGTTGCCAGACGCCGAGGTAAGCGGGTGGCACCGCGGGAATGCTCTTCAGACGGGACATGCGGACTCCTCCCATTCGGCGAGTACGGCCGGGCTGCCTTGCACGCGACCGAACAGGCCGCCTTCCACCTCGACCATCGCCAGGGCGGCGGCATGCAGTTCGGCGCTGGGCGAGCCGCAGGCATCGCTCACCAGAGTACAGGCATAACCCAGTTCCACCGCGGCGCGCAGGGTGGAGGAAACGCACACTTCGGTAGTCACCCCGCACAGCACCAGGTGGCCGATGCCGCGGCTGCGCAGCAGCAGGTCCAGGTCGGTGTAGGCAAAGGCGCTGTAGCCGGGCTTGTCCACCACCGGTTCGCCGGGCAGCGGGCGCAGTTCGTCGATCAAGTCGTGGCCGTACTCGCCGCGCACCAGCAGGCGGCCCAGCGGGCCCTGGTGGCCGATCGGCGCACCGGCGAATTCGGCGCGGTGGCGCTTGCTGGCGTGCAGGTCGCTGAGGTCGGCGCGATGGCCTTCGCGGGTGTGCACCACCAGCAGGCCAAGGCTGCGGGCGCTGTCCAGCAGCCGGGAGATGGCCGGAATCGGCGCGCGCAGGCGGTCGATGTCCAACCCGGCCTGGTCGGCATAGCCGCCGGGGGCGCAGAAGTCGCGCTGCATGTCGATGACGATCAGGGCGGTGCTCACAGGCGGAACTCCTTGCGCACGGCCTGGGCGATGCCGCCGACGATGTCGCGGGCCATGCGCAGGCCCTTGTCGGCGCTGGAGCCGCGCGCCGAGGAGAGCACGCCCGACGGCGGCACCCACTCGGTGCGGCTGGGGTACATGTCGTAGGGCGGGAAGTCGGCGGGGCCGTCGTCGGGGATCAGGTCCAGGCGCACGAGGTTGGGCAGGTAGTGCAGCATCAGCGAGGTTTCGATCACTGCGGCGTGCTCCAGGGCGAAGCCGGGGAAGCCGTCGGGGAAGACGTCATTCAGAGTGGTCTCGCTGCAGAAATCCCAATGCTCCAGGCGCATCACTTCCAGCGGGCTGGAAGGCCCCAGTTCGCGCAGGGCGAGCTGGATGCCTTCGGTGACGAACCATTGGTTCTCGTAATGGCCGTCCACCAATACCAGGCGGGTCACGCCGTGGCGGGCGAACTCGCGCACGGCGTCGCGCACCAGCGCAATCAGCGTCTGCCCGTCGAGGCTGGTGGTGCCGCAGAAATGCTGGCCGCCGCCGCACTTGGGCTGCGACTTGTAGCCATAGGAGAGCGCGGGCGCGACCAGCCCGTCGACCTGCCGGGCGACGTCTTCGCACAGCGCGCTGGCCAGCAGCGCGTCGGTGCCCAGCGGCAGGTGCGGGCCGTGCTGCTCGGTGGCGCCGCAGGGCAGGAATACCACGGGGGATTGCTCGCGCACCCGGCGCGCGTACTCGACCCAGCTGAGCTGGTCCATCCGGACAGTCATGATTCGGCCTCGCAGAGAGTGGGGGAAGGTTCGGGTGAAGGGCGCGCGGCGATCAGTGCCGCGGCCAGTATCAGCGAGCCGCCGAGCCATTCGCGCAGGCCCAGCTCGCGCTCGCCGATCCAGGCGGCAGTGAGCACCGCCACCAGCAGTTCGATCACCACCAGCACCGCAGCGCGGCTCGCCTCGACATGGCTGAAGCCGTATTGCGCCGCGCCCATGGCGGCCAGCCAGAACAGGCCGAAGGCGGCCAGTTGCAGCCATTGCTGCGCGTCTACGGCCGGTAGAGGTGTGCCTTGCAGCCAGCAAAACAACCCGCCCAGCACGGCGCTGCCGATGAAGCCGACCACCGCCTTGCTGGTCAGCGGCACCTGCTCGGCGGCGCGGGTGGCCAGGTTGTTCAGGGCGAAGGCAAAGCCGGCGGAGAGCGCCAGCCAGTCGCTGGCGCCCAGCGGGCGGAAGGTTTCGCGGCTGACGCCCAGGGTCAGCGCGATGCCGCCCATGGCCAGTAGTAGCGCGCCGAGGCGTGGCGGGGTGAGGCGTTCGCCGAACAGCACTCGGCCGCCGATCAGACCCCATACCGGCGCCAGATAGAACAGCAGCATCGCCCGCACCACATCGCCCTCGGACAATGCGCCCACCAGCCCCGCGGTGGCCCAGCCACCGAACACGCCGATCGCCAGCAGCGCGCCACGCTGCGGCCACCACTGGCGGCGCTGGCGTAGTACCAGCGGAACGGCGACGAGGCTGAGCAGCCCGTAGGTGCAGAGCACCACCGGCATGCCGGACAGGCCCTGGCCGGCGAAGTGCGCCAGGGGCATCCAGCCCAGGCCCCAGATGGCGGCGCCCAGCAGCAGGACGATTTCCGCGCGCATCAGGCGCCCATCCAGGCACCGCCATTGGCGCCGAGTATCTGTCCGTGGAAGAAACTGGCCTCAGGCGAAACCAGGAACAGCACCGCAGCCGCGATTTCCTCGGGCTTGCCCAGGCGCCCGGCGGGAATCGCCGTTTCGCGGGCGATCATCGCTTCGCTCATGTGCTCCACCGAGACCATCGGCGTGTCCACCGGCCCCGGCGCCACGCCGTTGATGCGGATGTGCGGGGCGAACTCGCGGGCCAGCGCCTTGGTCAGGCCGATCACCCCGGCCTTGGCCGCGCAATAGGCGGCGTAACGCTCGCGGCCGAGCTGGCCAAGTTCCGAGGCGATATTGACCACGCAGCCATCCCCGCGCGCCTGCATGTGCGCCAGGGCGTGGCGGCAGCAGCGATAGACCGCCGTGAGGTCGACGCCGAGCAGCGCGGCCCAGTCGTCCTCGCTGGTGTCGAGAAAAGGTTTCTCCAGGATGATCCCGGCGTTGTTCACCAGGATGTGCAGGTCGCCCTCGGCAAGCACGCGGGCGAACAGGTCCTCGACCTGCTGCAGCGCGGAAACGTCAGCCTGAGCCGCGTAGGCCCGTCCGCCCGAGGCGGCGATGCGTGCCACCAGCGCGGTGGCGGCTTCGGGTTGGTCGAGGTGGTTGATCCATACCGTCGCCCCGGCTCCCGCCAGCGCCAGGGCCGTGGCGCGGCCGATACCCTGGGTGGCGCCGGTGATCAGCGCGGTCTGTCCTTCGAGCGGTTTCATCAGTGCATGACCTCGCCATGGCTGACCGACAGCGCCTGGCCGGTGAGGGCGGTGGCCAGCGGGCTGCCGAGGAACAGGAAGGTGCCGGCCAGGTCCGCCGGCGTCAGCAGCTCAGGCACCGCCTGGGCGGCGAGTATCTGCGCCAGTTCCTCGGTTTCGCTGCGCCCATTGGAGGTGGCCATCACCGCGAGCGAGCGCATCGCCGCCTCGGTGGCAATCCAGCCGGGGCACACGGCGTTGACGCGGATGCGCTGTGGCCCGAGTTCCCAGGCCAGCGAGCGCGTCAGGCCGATCACCGCGTGTTTGCTGGCGACATAGGCGGAGAAACCCGGCACGCCCTTCAGGCCCCAGATCGAGGCCTGGTTGATCACGCTGCTGCCCGCCTTGAGGCTCGGCAGCAGGGCGCGGGTCAGGCGCAGCATCGAGGCGACGTTGTTGTCCAGCAGCGCCTGCCAGCGGCTGTCCGCTTCGCCATCCGGGTCGTCCAGCGGCGTGGCGTACTCGACGCCGGCGTTGTTGATCAACACGTCCAGCGGCGCATCTTCGCGGAGTGCGACAAATCCAGCGATGGCCGCGCTGTCGCCCAGGTCCAGGGCGTGGCTGCGCACATCGCTCAGCGCTGCCAGCTCGTCGACAACTGCCGCCAGGGCAGTGGCGTTACGGTCCAATAGCTCCAGCGTGGCGCCTTGTTCGGCGAATGCCCGCGCCAATCCCTTGCCGATCCCGCTTCCGGCACCGGTGATCAGCACGCGTTTGCCCCGGTAGTCGATCATGCTCAGACCGCCGTCAGGAAGGAGACGCCCACGGCGCCGTAGAAGCCGTCGGCGCGGTCCTTGCCCTCGGGCGCCACCGCGCCGTAGTGATCGTCGACCACGCGGCGCAAGCGGTGCCGATGGAAGCCCTTGAACAGCAGGTGCATCGGCAGGACCTGGGCGTAGCCGTCGCCATACAGCTCGTGGTGCAGTTTGCGCAGGCGGTACCAGGGCGCCACGGGCTTCTCGTGGTGGGCATTGTGGTAGGCGAAGTTGAGCAACAGCAGGTCGAGCACCGGCCAGCGCACCGAGACCACGTTGGAGTAGGTGTTCATCTGCTCGTAGGTGCGGTCGCGGGACTTGTCGTCGGGGATCTTGCCGCCGTCCTCCAGTACCGCGAAGGCGTCGTAGGTGTGCTGGTAGGCGTCGGTGAAGCGCAGCACGATGATCATCAGCGTCCAGGCGACGAAGTACAGCACCAGTGCCTTCAGCGAAACCGCCGCCATCAGCGCGAACAGTGTGCCGCGTACCAGCAGGGTCAGCGCCACCCGGCGGCGGTTGGCGCGATGGCGCGGGTTGTCGGTGATGAAGGGCAGCAGGATCACGTAGTAATGCATGATCAGCTCCACCGCCGGCACGTAGGCCCATTCCGCGGCCAGTACCAGGCGGCGCGCCCAGCGCGGGCAGCGGGCGAGGAAGGCCTTGGTGTCGAAGGTGATCACGTCGGCGCGGTCGACGTGGTGGCGCATGTGCTTGCGGCGCAGGTCCTGGAACCCGGCATAGCAACTGCCGCAGAGCCAGCTGCAGGCCTCGCCGGCCCAGGTGTTGTGCGCCGGCTTGGCGAAGATGGTGCCGTGGGCGAATTCGTGGATCAGGTAGGCCGCGACGATCATCGCGTGGCCCAGCAACAGGGTGCCGGCGGCGTTGAGCAGCCAGCTATCGGCGAACAGCAGGGCGAAGCCGGCGGCATAGCCGCCAAAGGCATAGGCCAGTGCCAGGCTGTTGGGCAGCCGGCCATCGGCGTAGCGGTACAGGGACGCGGACATGGATACCTCCGTGAGCGCTCCCGCCGTCCCGGCGAGAGCGTCGGGTGGGTGCCTTACTGGGCGAGGGCCTGGACGAATTGCGCGTCGAAGGTCTGGGCGAGGTCGGGGATCGCCGGGATCTGGCTGTTGTCCTTGAGCAGTTGGGCGATCACCGCGCCGCTGCCGAAGAAGGAGCTGGTGGCGTCGGACTTCTCGAAGTTCTTGCCCATCTCCGCCAGCGGGATGTTGTAGACCCCGGCCATCTGTTCCTTGGCCTCGGCGGCGCTGACGCCCAGCACCTTGCCGATGATTTCGGCGGATTCGTCCGGGTGCGCCTTCATGTAGGCCAGGCCGTCGGCGTAGCCCTGGATCATCGCGCTGATCGCTTTCTGGCGTTTGCCGATGACCGCCTGGTTGAACACCAGCACGTCGGTGATCAGGCCCGGCGCGTCCTTCGATGAATACACGACGTGGAACTTGCCGCCCGGCATGCCGAGGATCTGCGAGACATTGGGTTCGTAGGTCACGCCCACCGGCAGGCTGCCCGAGGCCATGGCGCCGGGGATGCCTTCGGGCGTCATGTTCACCGGGCTGACGTCCTTGTCGCTCAGGCCGTGGCTCTTGAGCGCGTAGGCGAGCAGGAAGTCGGATGGCGACAGCGGGTTGAAGCCGATCTTCTTGCCCTTGAAGTCGGCGACCGACTTGATCGACTTGTCCGCGACGATGGCGTCGCCGCCGTTGGAGAAGTCGATGGGCATCACCACGCGGTACGGCTGGCCCTTGGCGACGCCGCCGACCACCTGGTCGTAGGTGAGCATGCCGCCATCCAGCGCGCCGCCGGTCATGGCGGTGGGGATCAGGGCGGGGTCGTTGAAGAACTGCAGCTCCACCTTGAGGCCGTGGGGCTTGTAGAGGTCGAGCTTGTCGGCGACGTAGAAGGGCGCGTAGCCGGCCCAGACGACGGTGCCGATCTTGAGCTTCTCGGCGGCTTGCAGAGTCAGCGGCACGACCCCGGCGGCAGCAACCAGACAGGCACCGAGCAGGGTCTTGCGCAGGGAACGCAGGGAAAGCGGCATGGTCATGGCATTGCTCCTAACGGTTGGAAATCGGCACGGGATGACATCACGTCTCCCGGGCTTTTCTCCCGCCGTGTAGCCCTGTCCCTAGGGCCGGAAAACTCTCGGACCAGACATCCCCTCACGGAGACCGGAACCCTAGTTCGCCTGTGGTGCAACTCCAGTGTGTGCCTTGCTGCGTTCACTCACCCGGTGGCTACCTTGCCGTGGGCGATGCATCCCGTTGCAGGGGACTGAGCAATTGAAATGCCAGTTTTCGTGAAGCGGAAAAACCACTGGGGATTTCAATTGCTTAGCTGAAATCCCCAGTAGCAGGCAGGTGCCAGCCCTGATCACGCTGGCACCAAGTCGATGCGCCTTGCCTTCTATTGAGGCATCAGGCGGTGCGCATGGTGGCGCGGCGCAGCGAGGCGGCCGCGGTGGCGACGAACAGGCCGGCGGCCAGCGCCAGTGCCACCGGCACGCCTTGCGGGCCGAGGTCCATCAGGCTGCCGCTGAGCAGGGGGCCGAGCAGGCTGCCGACGCCCCAGAGCATGCCGGCGGCGGCGTTGGCGGTAACCAGGTCGCGGCCGCGGAAGCGCTGGCCGATCAGCACCAGCGCCAGGGTGTAGACGCCACCGGCCACCGCGCCGAGCACCATCAGCGCCGGCCATAGCAACGCCGGCTGGCCGATCAGCCAGGGCAGGGCGAGGCCGATCAGCATGGCCGCCACGCCGCACAGCAGGTGCAGGCTGGAGCGGTCGAGGCGGTCGGAGAGCCAGCCCAGCGGCATCTGGAAGAGCATGTCGCCCAGCAGGATCACCGTCGCCATGAAGGCGGCAATGCCCACCGCGTAGCCGTGGCTGGAGGCGTACACGGGGAAGAGCGACAACACCACGCTGTCGAAGAAGGAGAAGAACAGCACGCCCATGCACAGCGCCGGTGCCACCCGCAGGAAGCCGGCGAGGGAGAAGCTGCGCGGCTCCTCGACGTGCTCGTGGATACCGTCCTCGGGCATGGCGAGCGCCACGGTGGCCAATGCAATCAGGTGCCCGGCGCTGACCAGCAGCACGACCCAGGGCGTCTGCGCGCCGAGCAGCGCCACCAGGGTCGGGCCGAGCAACTGGAAGGCGGTGAAGCTGGTCGCGTACAGCGCCACGATGGTGCCGCGGTTGTGCTCGCCGCACAGCTCGTTGACCCAGGCCTCGCCGAGGATGATCGCGATGCCCATGCCGATCCCCAGCGCCAGGCGCGCGGCGGCCAGCAGCCACAGGGAATGACTGCTGAATTCGATGGCGAGGGTGCTGGCGGTGCACAGCACGAAGCACAGTAAATAAAGACGGCGCCGGCTCATCAGCTGGCAGGCACGGTCGACCAGGGTGGCGGCGAGGATCATGCCGGCGGCGGGTACGGCGGAGAGAATGCCGATCTGCAGGGCGCTGGCGCCGTTATCCAGCAGACGCAGCGCCACCAGCGGCAGGGTGGCACCCAGGCTCAGGCCGACGATGGAAACGGCGAACAGCAGCACCGCGAGCAGCGGCTTGTTGAGGGTGGTCGGGGTGTTCATGGAAACCTTCTCTTGCCCTGCCGCTCCAGCGGCAGGGCTGCACATGCAAACGAGCCCGCCGGGATTCGCCGGTGGGCGGATTCGAAAGGCGGAATGACCGGCGCGAAGGCGCGCAGCGTCCGGCTCAGCAGCCGGCGGGAGGAGAGAAGGTGAAGGCGAACAGCACGCTGCGACGCAGGTTCAGCACGGCATCGACCTTGCGCACGCGCGGAGGCTCCCGGAGGAGGGCGAGCGATGAGTCGGCGAAGCGGCAGAACGGGGTCATGATACGGGTGCAGCGTAGGATGTAGGAAAACGCGCACTCTAGTGAGTGCGCGTCAGAGCGTCAATCTCGGCCCGCTGCGCGGTTATTCGGTGTGGCTGGCGTCAATCGGGTTCGCGAGCAAGCTCGCTCCTACGAAGAGCACGCGCTCCGTGTAGGAGCGAGCTTGCTCGCGAACCACCAGCGACACTGATCTTACCGACCGTAAACCGGGCTGCCTGCCGACACCTCCTGCGGCCGGGTCAGCACGTCGCGCCCCGGCAGGAAGGTGCCGAACACGCGCTCCTTGCCCAACGCCTCGGGGAAGCCGCCTTCACGCCGATACGCCACGCGGCCATTGATCAGGGTGGCGTCCACCGCATTGTCGTTGCGCTTCACCAGCCGCGTCAGCCCGATGACCTCCATCGGTGCCTCGCAGACGTCATCCAGCTCGTCGGTCAGCCCGGCCGGGTTGACTACCACCAGGTCGGCGCGGTCGCCGACGCGGATGTAACCGGCATCGATCCCGGCGAAGTCCGCCAGCTCGCCGGTCAGGCGGTGCACCGCGCGGCCGGTATCCATGAAGCTCTGCCCGGCCAGCTCGGCGTCGCGCACATACTTGAGCATGCGCAGCGGGAAGTTGTACTGCGCATGGGAGGCCAGGTGCGCGCCGGAGTCGGCGAAGCCCGGCTGGGTCCACGGGCTGGCCAGCAACTTGCCCATGATCTCGGGGCGGTGGTTGCCGTAACAGGTGGTCCATTTGAGTTCGTTGCGGTATTGGCCGGCCAGCTCGAAGAAGGCATCCACCGGGTCCAGACCGCGCTCGCGGCCGATGTCCTCGAAATTGCGCCCGACCATCGAGGCGTCCGGGCACTCGCGCACCCAGCAGTCGGAGAGATTGCGGTGCCACAAGCCGAGGCTGAGGGTGGCCTTGATGTCCTTCTTGAAGCGCTCGCGGAAGGCCGGGTCCTGGATGCGCGTGTAGAGCTCCTCCGGGTCCTTGATGTCGCGCAGCACTTCGCCGGCGCCGAACTCCTCGAAGCCGTTCATGTTCAGCCCCTCGATGCGCACCACGAAGGGCGCTGGCAGGGTCTGCCAGCGATAGCGGCCGCGCAGCAGGCGGTTGGCGACCCAGCCGGAGGCACGGGTGATACGGTGCATGAAGGGTTGGGACTTGAGGTCCAGCGCGGTGAGCATCGAGCACTTCAGCGGCCGGCGGAACCAGCCGTGGGCTTGGTAGAGGAAGGCGAACACGTTGATCTTGGTGACCGCGTTGGGCGCGCCTTGCATCAGCGCGTTGCGCCGGCGCAGCACGGCGAACAGGCGGGAGAATTCCTTCCAACTGGCGAAAGTGGAGGGCAGCGGGCTGGACCAGGCGCGGTCGCCGTCCATCTTGTCCAGGCGCGTGGTCATCACCGACAGGCCGAAACAGCCGGCATCCAGAGCCTGCTCCAGCAGCTCTTCCATGCGTTGCAGCTCGGCTTCGGTGGGCTTGGCGCCGCTGATGGCGCGCTCAAGCCCCATGACTGTCACGCGCAGCTCGGAGTGGCCGAGGAAGGAGCAGAGGTTCGGTCCCAGTGGTTGCTGGTCGTAGAAGGCGCGATAGCCCTTGGCGTCCTTCCAGGTGCGCTTGTCACGCAGGATCGGCAGCACCTGCTCGCGCGGCACGGCCTCGACGCGGGTGAACAGGTCGGAACAGTCCTCGGCCTCGCCCAGCACCATGCTGATGGAGCAGGAACCAACGGAGACGGTGGTCACACCGTGGCGTACCGACTCCTTCAGCGCCGGGGCGGCGATGGCTTCGGCGTCGTAGTGCGAGTGGATTTCCAGGAAGCCTGGGGTGACCCAGCGGCCGCTGGCGTCGATGACCTCTGGGCAGCCGCCTTCGTCGAGCGGGCTGACGCTCAGGGTGTCGATGCGCCCATCCTTGATGCCGACGTGGCGCAGGCTGCCGGGGGCGTCGCTGCCGTCGAAGTAGAGGCCGTTCTTGATGATGATGTCGTAGCTCACAGGAGACTCCAGGGCGACAGCAGCAGGATGCCGCTGACCAGCAGCAGGCAGTGGATGGCGAGACGGAAATGGTGTTCCTCGAAGCGCTGGTGTAGGCGTTCACCGAGCCACACGCCGAGCAGCAGCAAGGGTGCGTAGGCGAGCACCTGCGGCAGCGCCGGGCGCAGGCGGCCATCGAGGAGGAAGGCCAGGGTCAGCAGGCCGTTGAGGGTGAACCAGACGCAGACCAGGGTGGCGCGCAGACGAGTTTTATCCAGCGGTCGGGTGGCCAGTGCGTAGACCAGCAAGGGCCCACCCGATGCGAACAGGCCGTGGCAGACACCGGCGGTCCCGGTCGCCAGGCGTACCACCCAGCTCGGTGTGTGGCCGCGTGCCGGTGCACTGGCGCGCAGGCGCCACAGTTCGCGGCCGGCGAACCAGAGAATCAGCACGCCCAGGCCGCGCTTGAGCGGTTGCGGGTCCAGATGCGGCAGCAACAGGTAGCCGATCACCATGCCCACCAGCATGCCCGGCAACACGGTACGCAGCAGCAGGCGGGTATCGATCAGACGCCGGTGACGCCAGCACAGGTAGCCGGTCATGCCGATGTTCAGCGGCACCAGGATCGGCAGCAGCGTTTCGATGGGCATCAGCAGCGCACCGAGGGACAGGGCGATCACCACGCTGCCGAAGCCGGTGATGGCTTCCAGTGTGTAAGCCAGCAGGATGAAACCGCCAAGGGCGATGGCCGGAGCGTTCATGATGCGCTCACCGCGGTGCCTCGTGGTTCGCGGCGCGCCCACCATTGCGCCAGTAGCAACCCGGAAAACAACTGCCAGCAGCCCCAGAACGCGGCGATCAGCAGCATGCCGCCGGCCTGCGGGAAGAAGGTGAGGATCAGCGCCATGCCCAGCGCCGAATTGTGGATGCCGCTCTCCAGGGTGACGGCGCGCACGTCGGCGTCCGGCAGCTTCCACAGCCGCGCGCAGGTATAGCCCAGGAGCAGCGCCGTGCCGTTGAGCAGCAGGACGAGCCAGAAGAACAGGTGGAAGTAGGCCATGAACTGCTGGAAGTTCTTGGCGAAGGCCATGCCGACGAAGCCCAGCATCACCAGCAGCGACAACTGTCGCATGGGCTTCTCCAGGCGCCGCGCGAGCTGTGGCTTGTGCTTGCCCAGGGCCATGCCCAGCAGCATCGGCAGGATCAGCACCAATAGCACCACACCGACCAGTTCCAGCGGGTCGATGTGGATCTGCGTGAGGCGGTCGCGGGTGGCCGGGTTGATGCCGGCATACAGGGCGAAGTTCAGCGGTGTGAAGATACCCGCGCTGAGGCCGGAAACCGCCGTGACGCTGGCCGACACGGCGACGTTGCCCCGCGCCATCCAGGTCATGATGTTGGAGAAGGTGCCACTGGGGCAGGTGGCGACCAGGATCATCCCCAGCGCCAGTTCCGGGTCGATGGGCAGGGCGATGGTCAGCAGGCAGGTGGCGGCCGGCAGCAGCAGGAACTGCACCAGCATGCCGATCACCGGCGCCTTGGGCTGGCGCAGGATGCGGGCGAAATCGTCGCGGCGCAGTTCCAGCGATACGCCGAACATCATCAGGGCGATGATCGCGTTCAAGGCGATCATCGAACCGCCGGAGAATTCGAGGTGGACTTCAGGCATCGCCGTTCTCCCACAGAGGGAGGGCGGGGACTGGCGAATGGACTGCAGCCGGCGGCACGGGCGCGGCTCCGGTGGGATTGGGCATGCAAGGCGACTCTTGTTTGTATTTATCGTTGTAATTGGCAAGCATAGGGCAGCGTTACCGCCCGGTAACGGCTCAATCGGGACCTTTACCGGTTAATTCGAGACCATGCCGCACACCATTACTGTCCATTACGCCCAGGGCATCCTGCAGGCCGCCGAGCGCCTGGGGCTGCCGGTGCCTGCCGATCTGCAGGCGGCCAGCCTGGAGCCGCGCATTCCGTTGCAGCGCCAGGACGCTTTCTGGGAAGCCATTTGTGCCGCTTCGGGCGATCCGTTGCTGGGCCTGCGCCTGGGCAGTGCGCTGCAAGTGGGGCACCTGGACATGGTCGGTGCGCTGCTGATGAGCTGTGACCACTATGGCGAGGCGCTGGACGCCTTGCTGGAGTATTACCCGATCATCGCCGAGGGCAGCGAGTTCCAGCGTGAGCAGGATGCAACGCAGGTACGCCTGGTCTATCGGCCGAGCTACGCCGTGCGCCGCGAGGAGCGAGTGGAGGCCGCGCTGGCCAGCCTGGTGCACCTGACTCGCTGGATCACCGGCGATCGCGTCAATCCGCAGCGACTGATCCTCAGCCATGCCGCCCGGGGCGAGCCGACGCGGTATGTCGAGGTGCTGGGATGCCCGGTTATCTTCGAGGGTGCCGAGAATGCCCTGAGCTTTGCCGTGGCTGATCTCGACGTGCCGCTGATCCAGGCCAACGCCCTGATGCGCGAGCACCTGCGGGCGCTGGCCGACGCCCAGCTCGAACGTCTGGGAGCGCAGAGCCTGGCCGCGCGCGTGCAGCAGCTGCTGCGGCAGAACCCACGCTGGGGCAAGGAGAAGGTCGCCGAGCAACTGGAGCTCAGCGGGCGCCACCTCAACCGCAAACTGGCGGAGGAAGGCACCAGCTTCAAGCTGCTGCGCGAACAGGTGTTGCATGGCATGGCCGAACAACTGCTGCGCGAGTCCTCGCGACTGGGCGAGGTGGCCGAGCGCCTGGGGTTCTCCGACGAGAGCGCTTTCGCGAAGGCTTTCCGCCGCTGGAGCGGGATGACGCCGGGGCAATTCCGTCAGGGCAACTGAGCCACCTATTGGCGGTCGCGGTCTAGCGACGCCAGCGCATGGGCGGCGGGCAGGTCGACGCGTTGGGGAATGCTGCGCGGGTGTTCGATGGCACCGGTGCCGGGCAGCTTCGACACGAAGAACTGGTCGACGCCGAAGAACAGCAAGACCAGGGCGATAGCGCCTATCCAGCATAGGACGTCGTAGTCCAGCGGCCAGCCACGGTGCTGGCGCTGGGAATGGAGGGGAGGCTGGCTTTTCTTCATGGCGGTCACCGCGATCGGGTTGAGGATCGGCGAAGCCAGGGGAGTGCCTGGATTCGCCGACCATTGTCCGGTTGGCGGTGATGTCGGGAACTCAGGGAGCTCTGTAGGATGAGTAGGAATTTCCTCTGTCTGAAAATTCCAGGCTCTTAGGGCGTACAGGGTTCGACGTTACACGCCGTTTCGCTCAGGCGCCCGGCAGTGACTTGTCCTTTGGCCAGAGCAGCCACAACTGGCCGTCCTGCTTCATGTGCCCGGCGAGCTCCCCGGCGGCATCGCCAGTGCCCCAGAACAGGTCCGCGCGCACTTCGCCGACGATGGCGCCGCCGGTGTCCTGCGCTGCGACCGGGCGCACCACCGGCGCACCATCCGGGCGGGTGGTGGAGAGCCACATCAGGCTCCCCAACGGGATCACCTTGCGATCGATGGCCACGCTGTAGCCGGGCGTCAGCGGCACGTTCAGCGAGCCTCGCGGGCCTTCGTTGCTGTCCGGGCGCTGGCTGAAGAACACGTAGCTGGGATTGCTCGCCAGCAGTTCGTCGACGCGCTGCGGGTGGGCGCGGGCCCAGTCGCGGATGCGCGCCATGCTGACTTCTTCCTTGCTCAGCTCGCCCTGTTCCACCAGCCAGCGGCCCACCGGCTTGTACGGGCGGCCATTCTGCTCGGCGTAGCCCAGACGCAGTTGGCGACCGGAGGCCAGCTGCACACGGCCGGAGCCCTGGATCTGCAGGAACTGCAGGTCCATCGGGTCGGGCAGCCAGGCCAGCACGGGCGCATTGACCCCATCGCGGCGGATACCGGCGGCGTCAGCGTAGGGTACGAGGGTGTTGCCTTCGAGCTTGCCGCGCAGGCGCTTGCCCTTCAGCTCCGGGTAGACGCTGTCCAGCGCGACGGTGATCAGGTCTTTCGGCACGCCATAGATCGGTACGGTGTGCGTGGCGTCGCGCTGCTGGCTGCCACGGTAGACGGGCTCGTAGTAGCCGGTGATCAGGCCGTTCCTGCTGCCTTCGCCGGAACGCAGCTGGTAGGGCTGCAACTGGGCCTGCATGAACTGGCGGATCGCCGGGGCGGAAGCCGGCACATTCGCCGCTTCGGCGCAGGTCGCGGCCCAGATGTCATCTTTCTTCAGGCGTACCGCGCAGGCCGAGCGCCAGGCGCTGAAACCTTGCAGTACGTCGCTGTCGGCGGTCTGGGGCAGGTCCGACCAGGCGACCTTGGAATAGGTGGGTGCCTGGGCTTCTTCGGGCTTTTTGCCGAACAGGCCGCAGCCTGAAAGCAGGGTGGCGAAACACAGGGTGGCGAGGAGAGGGCGGGTCCAGTGGCGGGACGAATCGGTCACGGGCGAGTCCTGGCAGGCAAACGAAAGCCCGCTAGCTTGGGCAGACGCGGGGCGTGCGTCAAACGCATCGGTCGGATTTACACGCCTTGCAACGAATCCGCGGGCGGACCGGTAGAATGGCGTTCTGATTCGACAGACGGGTGGTTAGAGCGTGGAGGCAAGGCAGGGTTTCGTCCTGACCCGACATTGGCGGGATACGCCCGAAGGCACCGAGGTGGGCTTCTGGCTGGCCACCGATGAAGGGCCCCGGCATGTGCTGCTGCCGCCGCAGACCTCGGTGGCCTTCCTGCCGGCCGAGCAGCGCGCCCGCGCCGAGAAACTGCTGGCCGGCGAGCGTGGTGCCGAACTGCGCCCGCTGGGCCTGCGTGACTTCCAGCAGCGTCCGGTGCTGGGCTTGTACTGCCAGCAGCACCGTCAGTTGATGAACCTCGAGAAAAAGCTGCGCGAAGCGGGCGTCGAAGTATTCGAGGCAGACATTCGCCCACCCGAACGCTACCTCATGGAACGCTTCATCACCGCTCCAGTGACCTTCCAGGGCGAGCCAGGCGAGGGCGGTAGTATCCTCACGGCGCAACTGCGGCCCGCGCCGGATTATCGACCAAGGCTGAAGCTGGCCTCGCTGGACATCGAGACCAACATCCGTGGCGACCTCTATTCCATTGCCCTGGAGGGCTGCGGCCGGCGCCAGGTGTACATGCTCGGCCCCGCCAATGGCATCGACGGCGAACGCGATTTTGAGCTGGAATACTGCGAGAGCCGCGCGCAGTTGCTGGAGCGTCTGAACCAGTGGCTGGCCGAGCACGATCCCGACGCGATCATCGGCTGGAACCTAGTGCAGTTCGACCTGCGCGTCCTGCAGGAGCATGCCAAGCGCCTGGAGGTCCCGCTGCGCCTGGGGCGTGGCGGCGACGAGATGGGCTGGCGGCAGCATGCCTCGTCCAATCACTTCTTTGCCGCGGCGGCCGGGCGACTGATCATCGACGGCATCGAGGCGTTGCGCTCGGCGTTCTGGAGTTTCTCCTCGTTCAGCCTGGAAAGCGTCTCGCAGACTCTGCTGGGCGAGGGCAAGGCCATCGACAACCCCTACGACCGCATGGCCGAGATCGACCGCCGTTTCGCCGAAGACAAGCCGGCGCTGGCGAAATACAACCTCAAGGACTGCGAGCTGGTCACGCGCATCTTCGAGAAGACCCGCATCCTCGACTTTCTGCTGGAGCGCGCCAGTGTCACCGGGCTGCCGGCCGACCGCAGTGGTGGCTCGGTGGCAGCCTTCACCCACCTGTACCTGCCGCCAATGCACCGGCTGGGCTACGTCGCGCCGAACCTCGGTGGCAAGGCGCCGGAAGCGAGCCCCGGCGGCTTCGTCATGGATTCGCGGCCGGGGCTCTACGAATCGGTGCTGGTGCTGGATTACAAGAGCCTGTATCCGTCGATCATCCGCACCTTCCTGATTGACCCCGTCGGGCTGGTCGAAGGGCTGAGCGACCCGTCCGACGAGGCATCGATCCCCGGCTTCCGCGGCGGACGCTTTTCGCGCACGCAGCATTGCCTGCCGGCCATCGTCGAGCGCGTCTGGCAGGGCCGCGACGCCGCCAAGCGCGACGGCAACGCGCCGCTGTCCCAGGCGTTGAAGATCATCATGAACGCCTTCTACGGCGTGCTCGGTTCCAGCGGGTGCCGCTTCTTCGACCCACGCCTGGCATCATCGATCACCATGCGTGGCCACGAAATCATGCGTCGCACCCGCGAGCTGATCGAAGGGCAGGGGCATCGGGTGATCTATGGCGACACAGACTCCACCTTCGTCTGGCTTGGCCGTGCCCATGGCGAAGAAGAGGCAGCACGGATCGGGCGCGATCTGGTGCGCCACGTCAACCAGTGGTGGGCGCAGCACCTGCGCGAGGAATATGGCCTGGAGTGCGCGCTGGAGATCCAGTTCGAGCGGCACTTCCGACGCTTCCTGATGCCGACCATCCGTGGCGCGGAAGAGGGCAGCAAGAAGCGCTATGCCGGCCTGGTACGGCGTGAGGACGGCAGCGACGAAATGGTCTTCAAGGGCCTGGAAACCGTGCGCACCGACTGGTCGCCGCTGGCCCAGCAGTTTCAGCAGGAACTCTACCTGCGCATCTTCCAGCGTCAGCCGTATCGCGATTACGTGCGCGACTACGTGAACCGCACCCTCGCCGGCGAGCAGGACGAGCTGCTGATTTTCCGCAAGCGCCTGCGCCGCCAGCTCGGTGACTATGAACGCAACGTGCCGCCTCACGTGCGCGCGGCGCGTATCGCCGACGACTACAACGAGCGCCAGGGTCGGCCGCGGCAGTACCAGCGCGGTGGCTGGATCAGCTACGTCATCACCGTCAACGGCCCGGAGCCGCTGGAAACGCTCAGCTCGCCCATCGACTACGACCACTACGTCAGCCGCCAGCTGCAGCCGATCGCCGACGCCATCCTGCCGTTCGTGGACGACGACTTCGGCGCGTTGATCGACAAGCAGATGGGCCTGTTCTGAGTCCCGGGCTGATATGAACAAGGCCGGCGATTGCCGGCCTTGTTCATGGCTTCGGGCGGATCAGTCGCCGCGGTATTCGCAACCGCTGGTGCAGGTCTCGTGCACGCGCACCTTGGACAGCTCTGGCAGCAGCGGCTTGAGCTGTTGCCAGATCCAGCGGCAGAGATTTTCGCTGGTGGGGTTGTCCAGGCCGGGGATGTCGTTCAGGTAGTTGTGGTCGAGCTGATCGTAGATCGGCTTGAAGATCTGCTTGATCTCGGCGAAATCACGAATCCAGCCGGTATGCGGATCGACCTCGCCCTCGATGTAGATGGCGGCTCGGAAGGAGTGGCCATGCAGGCGGCCGCACTGATGCCCGGCGGGAACGTGGGGTAGGCGGTGGGCGGATTCGAAGGTGAATTCTTTGAACAATTCCACGTGGTGCACTCTGTGACGAATGCCGGCCCGAGAGCGGGCCGGCCGGAAAATGGCTGCATAGTTTATCACCATCGTGCCGCCGGCCCTGCCAGCGGTTCATCCGATTTTCAGCCTCAGGATCCGGTATTCGAGATTGAGCTCAGCATCTGCTGGTCCATGCGACGGAGAAGCGCTGTCCAGCCTGTTGCCTCGCGGTATTTCCTTTGCTCCTACGGCACCAGCAATAGCCGGCCACAAGGCGTCCGTTTGCTCTGTAGTCCACTGCGATCGTAGTTGCGGCGAATCCGCATTGATCTGCCGAATTGTCCTACAAATGACTCAATGACTCCCGCCTTAAGCTGGCCACCGCAGTTTTATTTCTGTGGCTGGATAAGGAAAATGCAGATGTCCGCTGAAAAAGTCCAATTGGTAGAAGTCTCCGAAAATGCAGCCCAGCGGGTTACGTTCAAGGATGGCGGCAAGGTCAAGGCAAAGGTCGGTACCAAGTACCTTCTTAAACTCGATAATAATGAAGTGGCACCGGAGAACGTCACGGTCAAGCGGGACGGCAAGGATCTGCTGGTGTTTTTCCAGGGCAGCGACAAGCCTGATCTGGTCATCCAGGACTTCTTCGCAGACGGCATGGACAGCCAGCTCTATGGCGTATCCGAAGACGGCCAGATGTACGCGTATGTGCGTACCGATGGTGAGGGCTTCTACAGCCAGCTGTTGCTGGCCGATGGCGAGATGACCCCCATTGCCCTTGGGGGTGAACCGCTGGGCGCCGCGCCGGTGGTCCATGGCGAGATCGACGAATCTGGTGGCTTCTTGCTATGGCCGCTGCTGGCGGGCGCAGGAGCGGTGGGTGGTGTGGCCGCAGCGACCAAGAATGATGACAAACATCACACCAAGACCAGCCCCTCCGTCACTGATACCCAGATCACCGACCATGTGGGGCCGAAGCAGGGTGTGATCGCCAATGGCGACGCCACCGACGATCCGCGTCCGGTCATTTCCGGCAAGGGTGAGGCGGGCGCAGTCATCCACATCTATGACAATGGCCAGGAAATCGGTAGCACCACGGTCGGGTCGGACCAAACCTGGACATTTACCCCCAATGTTGACCTCAACGACGGCAACCACAGCATTGATGTCGTCCAGGAAGGCAAAGGGGAAAAACCCAGTGCTCCTGTCCACGTCATCGACTTTGCCGTAGACACGGTTCCGCCTTCCGCTCCCACTGCCGAGATAAGCGGTGCTGTCGAGCACGATGGCCAGACTTACTCGCCCAGCAATGAACCATCCATCCATGGTACCGGCGAACCCGGCGACAGCATCATCGTTGTTTACCCGACAGGCGAAACCGTTACGGTTGACGTAAAGGACGACGGTACCTGGGTTGCTCCGCCGCCCACTCAGCCGCTCCCCGAGGGAAATAACGACATCAAGGTTATCGCGCAGGACCCAGCGGGCAACCAGACCGAAATCGTCATTCCGGTCATCATCGACACCATTGCTCCGGAAGCGCCGAAAGTCTGGCTGGACCCTGACTCGGACACTGGAGTCAAGGGTGACAACATCACTAATGACTCCAGGCCGACCATCGATGGTCACGCTGAGCCGGGCGCAGATGTCACGGTGAAATTCCCCACCGGTGAAACCGTAGTTGTTACCGCCGACGCGAATGGCGATTGGTCCGTCACCCCGACGAAGCCATTGCCGGACGGGGCCGGCGACATCACTGTTGTTGCCACCGACCCCGCTGGCAACCCTAGCCAACCCACAGTCATTTCTCTGGATATCGACACCACAGCCCCTGATGCGCCCAAGGTCTGGCTGGATCCAGCGTCCGACACCGGTATCAAAGGTGACAATATCACCAGCGACACCATGCCGACCATTGACGGCAAGACCGAGCCGAACGCGGACGTCAAGGTGACGCTGCCAACCGGCGAGGTGATCAACGTCAAGGCAGACGACGACGGTAACTGGTCAGTGACTCCGACCAAGCCTCTTACGGAGGGTGACAACAGCATCAGCGTCACCGCGACGGATGCTGCAGGAAACGCCAGTCAGCCGACTGTGATCGTGGTCGGCATTGACACGACCACTCCGCCCAAGCCGGTGATCGGTCCGGATGGCACACTCGACATGGTTTACGACAACGTCGAGCCCAAGGTTGGCCCGCTCAATAGCGGCGACAGCACCAACGACACTCGGCCCACCTTCTCAGGCAACGGTGAGCCGAATCAGACCATCACCCTGTACGATGGTGGCAAGAAGATTGCCGAGGCAGTCGTCGGTCAGGATGGCAAGTGGAGCTATGAAGCTCCACAAGATAAGCCACTGTCTGAAGGTGCCCATGACATCACGGTGACCGTGACCGATGTTGCGGGTAATGTCAGTCCGTCTTCGGACCCGTTCGTGGTGGTAGTGGATACCATCGCTCCGGATGCCCCCCAGGTCTGGCTGGACCCTGACTCTGATACGGGCGTCAAGGGCGACGGCATCACCAATGAGACCAAGCCAACCATCGACGGCCATACAGAGCCTCATGCCGATGTGAAGGTCACGTTGCCCACCGGAGAGGTTCTCACGGCCACGGCGGATGAAAACGGCAACTGGTCGGTTACGCCGAGCAAACCGCTGCCGGAGGGTAACAACAACATCAGTGTCACTGCGGCGGACGCTGCTGGAAACACCAGTCCACCGACCGTTATCGTGGTTGATATCGATACCACCCCGCCGGACATTACCAAACTGTTGATTACTGGCGTGGAAGACCATGTGGCGCCGATCACCGGTAATATCCCGAATGGCGGCGAAACCGATGATGCGCATCCTGAGATCAGTGGTAAGGGTACTGCTGGCGATACCGTTATCGTCTTCAGCAAGGACAGCACCGGCAACCATGAGATCGGTCGCGCCACAGTAGGTGCTGACGGTACATGGAAGCTGACCCCCACACTTCCGCTGGTTTCCGGTGCGAATGACCTGACCGCTGTCGAGATGGACGTAGCGGGCAACAAGACCGATCCGAGCGCGAAGTACAGCATTGACGTTGTGATCGGTGCGCCATCGGTACCGACTATCATCAGCGTCCATGACGATGTCGGTCCATATCAGGGCTTCCTGCAGAAAGGTGATGTCACTGACGACAGCACACCGACCTTCAAGGGCTCCGCTGATGGTGGCAGCGTCATCAAGCTCTATGACGGTAGCACTCTGATCGGCAGCGCCATGGCCGATGCCAGTGGTAACTGGAGTATCACCACCGACAAACTGGCCGACGGTCCGCATGAGGTGATTGCCACCGCCACCAACAGCGTAGGTCAAAGCAGTGAACCGACGGGAGGGTGGAACTTCAGCGTCGACACCACCGCGCCGGACAACGTGATGGGTTTGGCCATCACCGATAACGTGGGAGATGTGACTGGCCCGCTGCACGCTGGTGATACCACTGACGATAACCGCCCGGTGTTCAGCGGCGGTGCCGAGCCAAATGGCAAGGTCATCATCTACGACAACGGCAAGGCAATCGGCGAAGTCGATGTGGGTGCCGATGGCAAGTGGAGCTTCACACCGACCGCCGCGTTGGCAAATGGTGACCACGCGTTCAGCACGGAGGTACTCGACCAGGCTGGTAACAGCAGTGGCCAGAGCGCTCCACTGAGCTTGATCGTGGATGCGTCCAAGGTACTGGTCTCGATCACCCACATGATCGACGATGTCGGCAGCATCACTGGCGACATCAGCAATGGCGGCTACACCGACGATACTCGTCCGACCATCCAGGGTACAGGCAAGGTCGGCAGCATCATCACCGTATATGACGGTTCTACCAAACTGGGAACCGCCGGGGTGGCGGCGGACGGTAGCTGGACCTTCAAGCCAACGGCCTCTCTGTCCGAAGGGGCGCACACCATCAAGGCCACTGCAACCGATCTGGCAGGCAACGTCAGCGACCCAGCGACGTTTGCTTTCATCGTTGATACCACTGCTCCGGGCAAGCCCACTATCGACCAGGTTCTGGATGATGTGGGCGCGGTTCAGGGGCCGATCGCCAATGGCGGAGTGAGTGACGACCCGAACCCGACCCTCTCGGGGAAAGCCGAAGCTGGCTCCAGGGTGGCGGTGTACGATAACGGCGCCAAGTTGGGTGAAGTGACCGCCGACAAGTCAGGTCAATGGAACTATACGCCAACCACCCCGATCACCGAAGGCAAGCATGACTTCACTGTCACTGCGACCGACGCTGCTGGAAATACCAGCGCCAACTCGGACGTCTTCAGCATCACCACTGACTACAGTGCCCCCGTCAAGCCGAGCATCGATTCGGTGTACGACAATGTGGGCGAAATCCAGGGGATTGTTGCCAGAGGTGGTGTGACCGATGACTCCAAGCCGGTCCTTTCCGGTGAGGCGGAACGCGGTTCCAAGGTCATCATCTACGATAACGGCTTGAAGCTGGGTGAAGCGGTTGCCGATGCCAATGGAGCCTGGAGCTACACACCAGTCATTGCGCTTTCCGAAGGTCATCATGACTTTACGGTTACGGCAACCGATGCTGCAGGAAACGTCAGCGTCAAGTCCGACGATTACGCGGTGGATACCGACTACACGGCGCCGGACTTTACCAAGCTGTCGATTACAGGTGTTGAAGATCATGTCGGCCCGATCACCGGCAACATCGTAAACGGTGGCGAGACCGATGACGCGCGTCCGGAGATCAGCGGCAAGGGTACCGCTGGCGATACTGTCATCGTCTTCAGCAAGGACAGCACCGGCAACCATGAGATCGGCCGGGCCACTGTAGGTTCTGATGGCACCTGGAAGTTGACCCCATCACTTCCTCTGGTTTCCGGCGTCAACGACCTGACCGCTGTTGAGATGGATATGGCGGGCAACAAGACCGCGCCGTGGGACAAGTACAGTGTCACCTTGGTGACGGTAGGGCCAACTGTGCCAACCGTCGAAAGCGTCTTCGACGATGTGGGGCCGTATACCGGCTTCCTGCAGAAAGGCGACGTGACCGACGACAACCAGCCGACCTTCAAGGGGGCGGCGGATGCGGGCAGTATCGTCAAGCTGTACGACGGCAATACCTTGATCGGTAGTGCGGCGGCAGATAGCAATGGCAAGTGGGAAATCACCACAAGTGTCCTGGCTGATGGTACGCACAATGTAATTGCCACTGCGACCAATAGCGTGGGGCTGGTTAGCAGCCCGACCGGAATCTGGAACTTCAGCGTCGACACCACGGCACCGGCTAATGTGACCAGCCTGGCGGTGACTGACAATGTGGGTGCGGTGACTGGCCCGCTGCATGCGGGTGATACCACCGATGACAACCGTCCGGTGTTCAGCGGCGGAGCCGAGCCGAATGGCAAGGTCATCATCTACGACAACGGCAAGGCAATCGGCGAGGCCGATGTAGGTGCCGATGGCAAGTGGAGCTTCACGCCGACCGCCGCGCTGTCCGATGGCAACCATGCGTTCAGCACGGAAGTGCTGGACAAGGCCGGCAACAGCAGCGGTCAGAACAGCCCGCTGAACGTGATTGTGGATACCTCCAAGGTGCTGGTCTCGATTACCCACCTGATTGACGATGTCGGCAGCATCACCGGCGACATCAGCTTTAATGGCGTCACTGACGATACCCGTCCCGAGATCCAGGGTACCGGGAAGGTTGGTAGCATCATTAAAATCACCGATGGCGCTGTCGAACTGGGCAGCACCACGGTTAAAGTCGATGGCACCTGGAGCTTCACACCAGTTTCGGATATGGGGCAGGGGGCGCACAGCATCATCGCCACTGCGACGGACAAAGCTGGCAACACTAGCGCTCCGACCATACCGTTCACTTTCAGCATCGACACAGTGGCTCCTTTCAAGCCGACCATTGACCAGGTACTGGACGATGTCGGTGCGATCCAGGGCCCGATCGCCAACCATGGCGTGACGGACGACCCGACCCCGACGCTGTCGGGGCAGGCCGAAGCCAACTCGAAGGTCACCATCTACGACAACGGCTCCGTGCTGGGCTCGGTGATGGCGGACGCCAATGGCGCGTGGAGTTACACGCCGACCACCGGTATCAGCGAGGGAGATCACAACTTCACCGTCGATGCGACCGACAAGGCCGGCAACACCAGCGTTAAGTCGGATGTCTTCAACCTCACCACCGACTACACCCCGCCGGACTACAGCAAGCTGGCCATTACTGGCGTGCTGGACAGCGTGGGTGAAGTGACCGGTAACGTCGCCAACAATGGCAGGACCGACGACACCCGTCCGGTGATCAGTGGTACCGGCACGGCTGGTGACACGATCTTCGTCTATGACAAGGACACCACTGGCAACCATCAGGTCGGCAGTGCCATCGTCGATGCCAGCGGCCACTGGTCACTGACCCCGACGGCCCCCTTGATCTCGGGGGTCAACGAGCTGACTGCGGTCGAGCGTGACCCGGCGGGCAACACCACGGCACCGAGCGCGGCATACAGATTCATCGTGGTGACGGTCGGGCCAGCTTCGCCGACCATCGAAAGCGTCTTCGATGATGTGGGGCCGTACACCGGCTTCCTGCAGAAGGGCGACGTGACCGATGACAGCCAGCCGACCTTCAAGGGCAGTTCTGGTCTGGGCACTACCGTCAAGTTGTACGACGGCAGCACCTTGATCGGCAGTGCGGTGACCGATGCCAACGGCAGCTGGAGCATTACCACCAGCGCGCTGGTGGATGGTCTGCACAACGTAACCGCCACAGCGACCAGCCCTATCGGTCAGGTCAGTGATCCGTCTGGAGGCTGGAGCTTCAGCGTCGACACCACGGCACCGGCCAACGTGGCCGGCCTGGCGGTGACCGACAACGTGGGCGCGGTAACTGGCCCGCTGCATGCGGGTGATACCACCGATGACAACCGTCCGGTGTTCAGCGGCGGAGCTGAGCCGAATGGCAAGGTCATCATCTACGACAACGGCAAGGAAATCGGCGAAGCCGATGTAGGTGCCGACGGTAAGTGGAGCTTCACACCGACCGCCGCGTTGTCCGATGGCAACCATGCATTCAGCACGGAAGTACTGGACAAGGCTGGCAACAGCAGCGGTCAGAACAGCCCGCTGAACGTGATCGTGGATACCTCCAAGGTGCTGGTCTCGATTACCCACCTGATTGACGATGTCGGCAGCATCACCGGCGACATCAGCAATGGTGGCTATACCGACGATACTCGCCCGGAAATCCAGGGTACTGGCAAGGCTGGCAGCACTATCAAAGTTTCCGATGGGACTGTCGAGCTGGGCAGCACTACGGTGAAAGCCGATGGCACCTGGAGTTTCACCCCGGTCTCGGACATGGGGCAGGGTGCGCACAGCATTACCGCCACCGCAACAGATAAGGCGGGTAACGTCAGCGATCCGACCACGGCGTTCATTTTCACCATCGATACCGTGGCACCGATCAAACCGAGCATCGACCTGGTGACCGATGACGTGGGTGCCATCCAGGGCCCGATTGCCAACCACGGCGTCACGGACGATCCGACCCCGACGCTGTCGGGGCAGGCCGAAGCCAACTCGAAGGTCACCATCTACGACAACGGCTCCGTGCTGGGCTCGGTGATGGCGGACGCCAATGGCGCGTGGAGTTACACGCCGACCACCGGTATCAGCGAGGGAGATCACAACTTCACCGTCGATGCGACCGACAAGGCCGGCAACACCAGCGTTAAGTCGGATGTCTTCAACCTCACCACCGACTACACCCCGCCGGACTACAGCAAGCTGGCCATTACTGGCGTGCTGGATAGCGTGGGTGAAGTGACCGGTAACGTCGTCAACAATGGCAGCACCGACGACACCCGTCCGGTGATCAGTGGTACCGGCACGGCCGGTGACACGATCTTCGTCTACGACAAGGACTCCACTGGCAACCATCAGGTCGGCAGTGCCATCGTCGATGCCAGCGGCCACTGGTCGCTGACCCCGACGGCCCCCTTGATCTCGGGGGTCAACGAGCTGACTGCAGTCGAGCGTGACCCGGCGGGCAACACCACGGCACCGAGCGCGAAATACAGCGTCACCGTGATAACGGTAGGGCCGGCTGTGCCGACCATCGAAAGCGTCTTCGACGATGTAGGGCCGTACACCGGCTTCCTGCAGAAAGGTGATGTGACCGACGACAGCCAACCGACCTTCAAGGGCACTTCGGATGCGGGCACCACCGTCAAGCTGTACGACGGCAGCACGCTGATTGGCAGTGCGGTGACCGATGCCAATGGCAGCTGGAGCATTATCACCAGCGCGCTGGCGGATGGTCTGCACAACGTAACCGCCACAGCGACCGATCCTATCGGTCAGGTCAGTGCTCCGACGGGAATCTGGAACTTCAGCGTCGACACCACGGCACCGGCTAATGTGACCGGCCTGGCGGTGACTGACAATGTGGGTGCGGTGACTGGCCCGCTGCATGCGGGTGATACCACCGATGACAACCGTCCGGTGTTCAGCGGCGGAGCCGAGCCGAATGGCAAGGTCATCATCTACGACAACGGCAAGGCAATCGGCGAGGCCGATGTAGGTGCCGATGGCAAGTGGAGCTTCACGCCGACCGCCGCGTTGCCTGATGGCAACCATGCATTCAGCACGGAAGTGCTGGACAAGGCCGGCAATAGCAGTGGCCAGAGTGCTCCGCTGAACGTAGTCGTGGATACCTCCCAGGTCCTGGTCGCGATTACTCATGTGATCGACGATGTCGGCAGCATCACCGGCGACATCAGCAACGGTGGCTTCACCGACGATACTCGCCCGGAAATCCAGGGTACTGGCAAGGCTGGCAGTGTTGTCACGATCTCCGATGGCAATACGGTGCTGGGTTCTCTCACCGTTGATGCAAGTGAGAAATGGAGCTTTACCCCGGCATTTGACCTGGGGCAGGGTGCGCACAGCATCACAGCCAAGGCGACCGACAAGGCCGGCAACGTCAGCGATCCGACCACGGCGTTCATCTTCACCATCGATACCGTGGCGCCGGTCAAACCGACCATTGACCAGGTACTGGACGATGTCGGTGCGATCCAGGGCCCGATCGCCAACCATGGCGTGACGGACGACCCGACCCCGACGCTGTCGGGCCAGGCCGAAGCCAACTCGAAGGTCACCATCTACGACAACGGCTCCGTGCTGGGCTCGGTGATGGCGGACGCCAATGGCGCGTGGAGTTACACGCCGACCACCGGTATCAGCGAGGGAGATCACAACTTCACCGTCGATGCGACCGACAAGGCCGGCAACACCAGCGTCAAGTCGGATGTCTTCAACCTCACCACCGACTACACCCCGCCGGACTACAGCAAGCTGGCCATTACTGGCGTGCTGGACAGCGTGGGTGATATCACCGGCAACGTCAGCAATGGCGGTGTCACCGACGACGCGCGTCCGGTGATCAGCGGTATCGGCACAGCCGGTGACACCATCACCGTGTACGTCAAGGACAGCACCGATAACCATCGGATCGGTACTGCAATTGTGGACGCGACCGGGCATTGGACGCTGCAGCCTGCGACTGCCCTAGCTTTGGGGCTGAATGACCTGACAGCGGTAGAGTCCGATCCGGCTGGTAACGCCACTGCTCCGAGTGCGAAGTACAGCATCACACTGGATACGACGACGCCAACCAACCTCGCTACCATCACTGGAATCGCTGACGACACCGGCTTCTCCGATCATGATTTCATCACACAGGACCGTACGTTGCTGGTCAGTGGTCAGGTAAACAGTGAAGTTCAGTCTGGGCAGAAGGTGCAGTTCTCTGCGAACGGAGGATTAACCTGGAAGGATGCCACGCTCAGCGATGATCGCTTGCGCTGGACCTATGACAACCGGTCGGTGTCCCTGGCGGATGGTACCTACACCTTCGAGGCGCGCGTCGTCAGTGAATCGGGTATCGCCGGTCAGGTCACGACTCAGCAGGTGGTAATCGACAACTCGCAACCCACGAACAAGGTGACATTTGCTTTGGATCCTGCCAGCGACAACGGCGTGTCCAACACCGATAACATCACCTCGATCATGACGCCAACGATCAACGGTACGGTGAAGTCGGGTAGTCACAAGCTCGAAGATCTGACTATTACGCTGTTCTGGGACAAGAACGGGAACAACCAGATCGACGAAGGCGAGGACATCTACGGCCAGGGCATCAAGGTCAAGAGCGATGGCACCTGGAGTACCGATCTGTGGTCGCTGCACTATGGCGACTACCTGTTGAAGGCGGTGGCGACCACTGCTTCCGGCGTGACTGGTTCGGCGAGCTATGTGGGCTCCCTGGATGACCAGAACCACATCCTGACCATCACCCAGTCGGTGCCGCAGCACTATTACGGCGCCAAGCAGGCAGGGTTCGAGTTCGGCTGGGATGTGGTCAACATCGGTGACTTCAATGGTGATGGCATTGATGACCTGCTGGTGTCCGCACGTAACTCCGATACCTTGGGTCGGGTCAACAACGGTGGAGCCTGGATCCTGTTCGGCAGCGAGAATGGCTTGCCGGTGCTGGACCAGAACACCATCACCAACCTGAAGCCGAGCCAGGGCATCTTCTTCGCGGGTGCCTACAACGGAGACATCATGGGCACCGGCATCAACGCGCTGGGAGACTTCAATGGTGACGGTTACAAGGATGTCATCATCTCCTCGCACTGGCCGGACAAGATCTATGTGATCTTCGGCGGGCCGAACAATAGTTGGGGCAATGGCACGGTGGACCTTGCGACCATCGATGCTGGCGACAACACCCATGGCTTCGTGATCCGTAACCCGGGTGTCAACCCCAACAACCCGTCCGCGCCGGGCTATGACAGCTGGAACGGTATCGGCGTGGGTGGCGGTGGCGACTTCAACGGCGATGGCTACACGGACCTGTTGTTCGGTAACCGCGAAGCGGGCCCGAATAACAGTGGCGCTGGCTACGTGCTGTACGGCGGCGCCAACGTCAACAAGAACATCGTCATGGATTGGAGCAACCCGGCGACTGGTACCGGTTCCAGCCAGACGTGGGCGCACTTCCCGGCGGGCGTGAATGGCACCACGATCACCAACTCGTTCACCGGCACGGTTACCAATTCGTCGCAGGTGAACGGGGTTGATCTGGGTGACTCGATCAACAATGTCGGCGATGTCAACGGCGACGGTATCGACGATTTCGTGATCGCCGACCCACGTGCCAACAACGTCATGTCGCAGGGTTACGGTGCTTCCGCGGGGACCGCCTACCTGGTCTACGGCAAGGCGGGGGGGCTGGGATCTTCAATCGACCTCAAGAACATGACCCTGGATCAAGGCATCCGGATCAACTCGCAGCACTACGAGTGGCTGGGTTCGGCGCGCCAGGATTATTCCACCAACACTATTACCGCCCTGGGTGATATCAACGGTGACGGCATCAACGACTTCGCCATCAGCGCGCCTTACTCGGAGCCGGGCGACCCGGGCCGTGTGTGGATCATCTATGGCAAGGCGGGTGGTTACACCAGCGATATCAACCTGGATGCACTCAATACCGTTGGAGTGCCGTCGCAGTTCAACACCAACCCGATGTTCGACTCCAGTGTCGGCTCGCTGATCCTCAACGAAAAGGCGACCTACAACTCGGTCACTGGCAAATGGACGCAGAGCACCGTGGATGAGTGGTTCGGCGTGAGCATCCGCGCGGGTGGCGACATCAACGGTGACGGCATCAACGACTTCATCATCGGTGCGCGTTATGCCGACCGTCCTGGCAAGGGTAATGGCGATAACTCCGGCGCGGTGTATGTGGTCTACGGCAACGAGCACGGCTTGCCGACCATCTGGTCGATCAAGGATGTGATCAACGATCCGACCAAGGGCTATGCGCTGTACGGCGAGGGCGCCGGCTTCGAATTGGGCAACGGTGTGGCGATGGGCGACTGGAACGGCGACGGCATGATGGATATCGCCACCGGCGCCTATAACGCTGATTTCACGGCGACCGACTCGGGGGCGATGTATGTCTACTACTCCGCTTCCGACGCATTCACCAAGAAGTACACCAACGGTGACGATTACATCGTCGCGGATGGCAAGGACGACCATGGCAACCCGGTCAATGACTACATCGTTGGTGGGTTTGGCAACGACACCATCGTCAACATCGGCACCTTGGACTATGCCAACGGCGGTGAGGGCAATGACTTCATCCACATCGTCAGCACCGATTTCCTTGGCGTGAATGGTGGCTCGGGGACCGACACCCTGGTGTTCGATGGCCAGGGGTTGAGCATCAATCTGGCAGTCATGAAGAACAAGGTGATCAGCTTCGAGAAGTTCGACCTGGGGCATGGCGGCAACAGCCTGACGGTCAAGCTGGACGACGTGCTGCGGATGGGTGAAAGCGACCTGATGTTCAAGGACGGCAAGAAGCAACTGGTGGTCAATGGTGACGCCAGCGGCAACGTCGACCTGGTCAAGACCGGGATCACCTGGACCGAGTCGAGTGCCACCGGTAACGATGGTCACGCCTACAAGGTGTACAGCTCGGGTACTGGCGAGGTGTGGATCGAGGACCACGTTCAGGTCCATCTCGTCGGCTAAGCGTCGACCGGAGCGCGGGTCTCCCGCGCTCCGGCACTAGCCCCAATTCAATTGCGCGCCTTGTTGTATTCGCAACGAGGCGAAGGAGAGTCTTTCAATGGAATATGCCATTTACAGTGCTACGCACAGAGCGGTCCAACTGAGCATTCTCAGTGTGGCCATCAGTTGCAGTGCCTCTGCTCTGGCCAGTCAGAACGAATCAATCTTTGGTGCTGCGTACCACCCGGTGGAGTCTGTCGTTGCGGAGCAGTCCCAGGTCGTGTTCTTCCGCGGTGCCGACCAGGGTACGCAAGGTGCAAATGTGTATGTGGACCGCGAGCTGCAAGGTGCCTTGATGCCTGGAGGCTATACCGTGTTCTGTATTCCGGCGGGGGAGCACTCCCTGGAGTCCTATATAGGCGATGAACCGCTGTATGAGGGCAAGCTGAACCCTCGGGCGTCGGCAGTCTTCGAGGGCGGAAAGACTTACTTCCTCGAAGTACCGGTAAACCCGAAATCAAGCACACCGGTGGTTCAGGCTCGGCAGAGTGCCGAGCGGCAGTTGCAGGACCTGCGCATGCAGCGTCATGTCATCAATCGCGCCAGTGCGGTCGTGCCCTGCCAGACCGAGACGCACCTGAGTCTGCGCAGTGACGTGTTGTTCCACTTTGGCAAGAGCGGATACTCGGACATTACCGACGTGGGGCACGCGGAGCTACGCAAGATCGCCGAAGCGATCAAGTCGCAGCATGTGGAAAGCGTGGAAGTGGGCGGGCATGCCGATCCCATCGGCAGCGCGCAGTTCAATCAACGCCTGTCGGAGGCCCGTGCGCAAACGGTGAAAAGTGTCCTGCTGCAACTGGGCGTGGGCACCGAGGCGATTCGAGCCGTAGGTTATGGCAGTAGTGAGCCTGTGGTGCAGTGTGATGGCGGTTCGCGTAACGATCGAATCAACTGCAACGCGCCCAACCGACGCGTCGACCTGTTGATTCGCGGTAAGCGCTCCGATACCTGAGAATGGCCCTGTGAGGCAACCGGGCTGATCAGCTCATCAGCCGCCTCATCGGGGAAGAGTACCCTCCGGGCCTGCCCACGATTTCGCCCACCTAGCGTCGTGCGGGTCCGGTAGGGTTCATTTGATCGCCAGGCGTCTGGCCAGACGGTTGAGGTTGGCACGATCCAGCCCCATGTCGCGGGCGACGGCAGCCCAATTGCCGTCGTGCCGTTCCAGGCTCTGACTGATCATGCGCCGCTGGAAGGCATCCACCGCGGGGCGTAGCCCGCCGGTCGGCACGCTGTCCGAATCGCTCGAAGTCTCTGCGGCGAGGTTTTCATCGACACCCTTTTGCAAGGAGTTGAGTGTCAGATCCTCGACACCCAGGCTTAGGATGCGCGAGCGCTGTGAGTGATTCGCGAGCGCTTTCAGAGAGGCACGACCGATCAGGTGCTCCAGTTCCCTTACGTTTCCCGGCCACGGATAGCCAACCAGCGCTGCCTGGGCTTCGCGCGTGAGTCTAAGGCTGCGCAGCCCGAGGCGCGGCCGATTCTGTTCGAGGAAGTAGCCCGCCAGCAGCAGGATATCGTTTCCTCTTTCACGCAGCGGCGGCACGCGCAGTGGGTAGACACTCAGCCGGTGGTACAGATCGGCACGGAAGCGGCCGGCGCGGACCTCTTCGGCGAGATCACGGTTGGTGGCAGCGATCAGGCGCACATCAACGTGATGCTCTCGATCAGAGCCCAGGCGTTGCAGTTGGCCGCTCTGCAGTACGCGCAGCAGCTTTGCCTGGATCGCCAGCGGTAGTTCACCGACTTCGTCGAGGAAGAGGGTGCCGCCATCGGCCAGTTCGAACTTGCCGCGTCGTTCACCTACAGCGCCAGAAAAGGCGCCGCGAACGTGGCCAAACAACTCGCTTTCCACCAGCGTTTCCGGCAGTGCTGCGCAGTTCAGGCTGATCAGCGGCTGGCTACGACGCAGCGAGTTGGCGTGGATCGATTGGGCCACCAGTTCCTTGCCAACACCAGTCTCCCCGGTGATCAATACGCTCAAATCGCTCGCGGCAACCACCTGGATTTCGCCCATCAGCGCCTGGTGGGCTTTGCTCTGGCCAATCAGCTCCTTTGGCTGATCGCCAGAAGCGCGTTGGTAGGCATCCGCGCGCTGCTGCTCCTGGTCGGCGCGCAAGGCTAGATCAAGCATGCGCTGGCTGGCCTTGACCGTGGCAGCTGCCAGGCTGGCAAAGGCCTCCAGGTTGTCCAGGTCGCCCGTGGAGAACCGCTCAGGAACCAGCGCATCCAGGGTCAGAAGGCCCCAGGGTTGGCCGTCGAGGAACAGTGGGCAGCCCAGGCAATCGTGGACTTCCAGGTGGCCGTGGAGTCCCTCCACCAGGCCGTCATAGGGATCAGGCAGGCCGCAGTCGGCGGCGAAGTGTGTCGGCCCCGGATGTTCGATGAGGGCGCGCAGGCGAGGGTGCTCGCTGATCTTGAAGCGGCGGCCGAGGGTGTCCTGGCTGAGTCCATCGACGGCCAGCGGCACCAACTGGTCGCCTTCCAGGCGCAGCAGGGCGGTAGCATCGCAAGGCAGCAGGCCGCGAAGGGCTTCGAGCAGGCGGCGGTAGCGTTCGCCGTCCGGTAATTCGCGGGACAGATCGGCGACCAGCGGGAGGAGGGTGGCTAGCAGAGGGTTTCGAGTCATTTTGACCTCTATGAAGTCTTTTTGACAACAGAAGACGTGGGTCATTATGACTCATTTTTAAGCGGATGGCCCGGAAATAAAGGGCTGCGAGCTTGGCACGCTTCCTGAAACACACCTTTCAGAAAGCACAGGCAGACCCACTGGCTGTCTGGCCAACTCGAGGAGATCCACATGCTGTCCAACGAACACCGTACCTTGGTCAAGGCCACTGTCCCGCTGCTGGAGACTGGCGGAGAGACCCTGACCCAGCATTTCTACAAGATGATGCTCAGCGAGTACCCGGAAGTTCGTCCGCTGTTCAACCAGGCGCACCAGGCCTCCGGGGACCAGCCCCGCGCGCTGGCCAATGGCGTGCTGATGTATGCCCGCCACATCGATGAACTGGAGCAGCTCGGCCCGCTGGTGGCGAAGATCGTCAACAAGCACGTCGCCCTGCAGATCCAGCCGGAGCACTACCCCATTGTCGGCGCCTGCCTGCTGCGCGCGATCCGCGAAGTGCTGGGCGAGGAGATCGCCACCCAGGAAGTGATCGATGCCTGGGCCGCCGCTTACGGCCAACTGGCGGACATTCTGATCGGCGCCGAGGAGTCGGTGTATCAGCAGAATGCCGAGCAGCGCGGCGGCTGGCGTGGCGCCCGGCGCTTCCGCATCGCCCGCAAGGAAGCCGAGAGCGAGGAGATCACCTCGTTCTACTTCCAGCCGCTGGATGGAGAGCCGCTGCTGGACTTCCAGCCTGGGCAGTACATCGGACTGTCCCTGGAGATTGGCGGGGAAGAAGTGCGCCGCACCTACTCGCTGTCCGACGCGCCGAATGGCCGTGAGTACCGCATCAGTGTGAAGCGTGAGCCCGAAGGCAAGGTTTCGAGCTACCTGCACGACCGCCTGAACGTCGGTGATGAACTGGACCTGTTCCCACCTGCGGGCGATTTCGTCCTGCGCAGTGGTGACAAGCCGCTGGCACTGATCACGGCCGGGGTCGGTATCACCCCGGCGCTGGCGATGCTTAAACCGGCGCTGGAATCCGGTCGCGAAGTGCATTTCATCCACTGCGCTCGCCACGGTGGTGTGCATGCGTTCCGCGAGTGGGTAGAGGCGCAGTCCGACGCGCATCCGCAGCTCAAGCATTACTTCTGCTACAGCGAGCCGCGTGCCCAGGACGCCGCGCACGTCGAAGGCTTCCTCAGCCAGGAGCTGTTGGCTGACTGGCTGCCGGAAGACCGCGATCTGGACGCCTATTTCCTCGGGCCCAAGCCGTTCATGGCGCAGGTTAAGCGTCACCTGCGCGAGATCGGCGTACCTGAGCAACAGTCCCACTACGAGTTCTTCGGCCCGGCCAGCGCGCTGGAGGCCTGAACCTTGGCGCCGGTCCGATGGGCCGGCGCAACCCGAGGAGGTGTGTGATGGAACGTCTTTTCGCCTGCCCGCAACGCAATCTGTCGATGTCCTGGTCGCTGCTGACCGGCGGCCTCGTGATGCTGCTGCTGGGAATCGTGGGAGCCTATTTCGTCGATGGTCATCTGAGCCTGCAAAGCGTTGTCGCAGCTCATGCCTTCACCATCCTCGGGCCCACATTATTGAAGCTGGGCTACGTGCTGCGGCTGGTGGCCCAGCATCAGATGCGCAAGGACGGTTGGGAGGCTTGCTGTGTTGCTGGTTGATCGAAAGGCTCTGCTGACCATCGCGCCACTATGGCGCCTGGGGTTCCGCCCGTTCTTCCTCGGTGGAGCGGTGTTCGCGCTGATCGCCATCGCGGCCTGGGCGGCCGTGCTGCTTGGCGTACTGCCTACGTGGCAGCCGCTGGGCGGCTGGCTGGGCTGGCATCGCCATGAAATGCTCTTCGGCTTTGCGGCGGCGATCATTGCCGGTTTCCTGCTGACCGCCGTGCAGACCTGGACCGGGCGCCCCGGCGTCAGTGGCACGCCGTTGATGGTGCTGTCGCTGGTCTGGCTGGCGGCGCGGGTGGGCTGGCTCGTCGGGGCGCCGCTATGGCTGGTCACCGTGCCGGAGTTGGCGTTCATGCCGGCACTGGTGTTCTTCATCGGTCGCAGTCTGTGGCAGGTCCGCCAGAAACGTAACTACCCGATCATCATGGTGCTGAGCCTGCTGACGCTTGCCGATGCACTGGTGATGGCTGGCGTCTGGGAGGGTAACGAGAGCTGGCAGCGCGGTGGCGCGTTGGGTGCGCTGTGGCTGGTGGCGGCGCTGATGGGGCTGATCGGCGGTCGCGTGATTCCCTTCTTCACCCAGCGCGGGCTGGGCCGCACCGCTCAGGTGCCGGCCTGGAACTGGCTGGATAACTCACTGCTGGGCGGCACCCTGCTGGTGGCGGCGCTGACCGCAGTCGGTATCGGCCTGACCCCGCACCCGCTGGTGGGCTTGCTGTTTGCTGCGCTGGCGATGGGGCACCTGATCCGCTTGTGGCGTTGGTACGACAAGGGCTTCTGGGGTGTGCCGCTGCTCTGGTCGCTGCACCTGGCCTACCTGTGGATGCTGCTGGCCCCGGCGGGGATGGCGCTGTGGAACTTTGCGCCGACCTTCAACGTCAGCCTGGCGATCCACGCCCTGACCGTGGGTGGGGTGGGCGGTCTGATCCTGGCAATGATCGCCCGCGTCAGCCTGGGCCATACCGGGCGACCGCTGCAGCCGCCCAAGGCAATGGCCCGGGCGTTCGCTCTGCTCAACCTTGGCGTGGTCGCGCGGGTCCTGCTGGTGATCTGGTGGCCGCTGGAAGGCTTGAGCATCGCGGCTGGCTGCTGGGTCGTGGCTTTCCTGATGTTCGCCTGGCACTACGGCCCGATGTTCTGGAAGCCGCGGCTGGATGGGCAGCCGGGCTGAGTCTGTCGCTGCGGTCTGCTGATCACGCTGCAGATTTCTCAACGGGGCGGCCGGAGAGACATCGCGGACGGAGTCCGCTCCTGCGCGCGGGTTGCTGCTGTGCGTTTTTGCAGGAGCGAGCCTGCTCGCGAACCGCCGGTGGCGGGGAGATGGCTAGAGCGGCAAGAGGTGCTCGCCGAGCCGACCGCTGTCCGCCAGTTCGAGAAACTCGTCGCCCATCCGCCGGCTTTCATCCATTGCCTTGCGCCAGTAGCGCTCGCGGCCCGCGTCGTCGCCGATGTAGCGGTGGAAGTCCTTGCGGTCCGGCAGCTTGTTGTGCGGCAGGCGCGCCAGGTACTCCTTCGACGGGGCGAGCAGCAGCACATCCTGCAGGCGTCCGGCGTCACCACGGCGCCAGGGCAGGCCCTTGTCGAACCAGCCGGGAATGACCTTGTCGGTGAAGTGCGGGTAGAGCACCACGCCTTCGGGCTGGTAGGGCAGGTCCAGGTGATAGTCCAGCAGGCCGCCGTCGCGGTAGGTGCCGGGGCCGGCGCCGGGAATGTCGCGCACGCCTTCCATGACCATGGGGATGGAGCCAGAGGCGAGCAGCGCGTGGCGCAGGTTGGCCAGGTCCAGGTGCAGGTAGCGCGAGGGGAAGTCCGACAGCGGCTCCAGCGGCGGTGCCCGGCGGGCGTCATGGATGATCAGCCGTTCGAAGTGCCGGTGCAGGTGGCGGCGGCCGACCAGGTTGTCGCGGATTACCGCCCCCAGGCCCAGGCCGAGATTGGCCTTGCCGTCCTGCGCGAGGCGACCGTGGCTCTTCACCACCACCACGTTGAGGCGGTACCAGGGGTTGTCCAGTACGCTGGTATCGCGGCCGTCGAGCAGGTCGTCGAGCATTTTCGCGCAGCTCCTCGACACGTCGCTGATGCTCGCGTTGCGGGCAAAGCGTTGCTGGGTATAGAGCTCGCCCAGGCGGCGAATGCCTTCGGCCGGGTCGGGCAGGCAGGCGCTGGCGAATCGCCACGAGCCGATGGACGCCCCGATCAGCGAGCGCTCACGTGGCGCTCGCGGCAACCATTCGCCGAACAGCGCGAGGTCCAGGCCCTGAATGCCCAGTGCCTTCGGCCCGCCGGCGGCACCGGGAAGGATTCCTACATCGGCGGGGGCCAGCCCCTGTTCGCGGATGCGTTGGAGCGCGCGGCTTCCGGCCTTGAGGGTGAGGGAGGAAGTCTTGATCTGGATGGTGGTCATGCGGGTCTCGCTATGGCAGGCCGCGATTATAGAGCCTGTGCGCGTGGAGCAAGGATACTTCACGGGGTGAATGATCGTTGCCGATTCAGCTTGAATTAAGTCCTTCACCTTAATCTGACAGCAGTGAAATTCTGACGAGGTACGCTCATGAAATGGCTGCTGATCCTGACCACGCTCTGCGCACTGCTGCTGGGTGCCGGCGTTGCCACGGCCCATGACATTGGTCCGGACGAGGCGTTGCGCCTGCGCGATGCGGGCACCATCCGCAATTTCGAGGAGCTCAACCGCACCGCGCTGACCAAGCATGCCGGCGGTTCGGTGTACGATAGCGAGCTCGAGCTGGAACATGGCCGCTATCTCTACAAGGTCGATATCAAGGACGCACAAGGCGTGAAGTGGGATGTCGAACTGGATGCGGTCACCGGCGAAGTCCTCACCGATCACCAGGACGACTGATGAAGACCGTTTTGCTGCGCGCGATGCTGTTCGGCCTGGGTGTCACCGCCCTGGCCGGCGCCGCGCAGGCCCATGACCTGAGCCAGGACGAAGCCCTGCGCCTGAGCAAGGAAGGGGTGATCCGCCCCTTCGAGGAAATCCTCCCCGCCGCGCTGAGCCGCTACCCTGGCTCGCGCCTGCTCGAAGCCGAGCTGGAGAGGGAGCACGGCAACTACATTTACGAAGTGGAGTTGCTCACCGTCGACGGTGTGGTGCGCGAACTGGAACTGGATGCCCGCGACGGCCGCATCCTCAAGGATAAGGAAGACGACTGATGCGCCTGTTGCTGGTGGAAGACCACGTACCTCTGGCCGATGAGCTACTGGCGACCCTCACGCGCCAGGGCTATGCGGTGGACTGGCTGGCCGACGGTCGCGACGCTGCGGTGCAAGGCGCCAGCGAGCCGTACGACCTGGTGATCCTCGACCTGGGCCTGCCGGGCCGTCCCGGGCTGGAGGTGCTGCAGGAGTGGCGCGGCATGGGCCTGGCGACGCCGGTGCTGATTCTCACCGCACGGGGCTCCTGGGCCGAGCGCATCGACGGCCTGAAGGCCGGCGCCGACGACTATCTGACCAAGCCGTTTCATCCTGAGGAACTGATGCTGCGTATCCAGGCGCTGCTGCGGCGTGCCCACGGGCTGGCGAACCAGAGCCAGCTGGAAGTGGCCGGGTTGAGCCTGGATGAATCGCGCCAGTGCGTGCAGCAGGGCGGCAAGGAAGTCGACCTGACATCCGCCGAGTTCCGTCTGCTGCGGTACTTCATGCTGCATCCCGGCCAGCTGCTGTCGAAGTCGCATCTGGCAGAGCACCTGTATGACGGCGAGACCGAGCGCGACTCCAATGTCATCGAGGTGCATATCAATCACCTGCGCCGCAAGCTGGGCCGCGAGATCATCGAGACCCGTCGTGGGCAGGGCTATCGCTTCACCGGCAACGGAGCCGCTAATTGATATCGATCCAGCGCCGGCTCGGTCTTGGGCTGGGTGTGGTACTGGTGGTGGTCGGTCTCGTGCTGGCCCAGGCGGGCCTCTGGCTGTTCGACCAGGGCTTGCGCCGCTATCTGGTGAACGGCTTGCAGGACGAGGCGGAAAGCCTGCTGGTGGGTATCACCCGTGGTCCCGCGGGGTTGCAGCTGGACGGCCAGCGTGTCGATGCGGTCTATGAGCGGCTGTTCTCCGGGCGCTACTTCGTCATCCGCTTCGACGAGCAGACCTGGCGTTCTCGATCGCTGTGGGACAACGAGCTGCAGTTGCCCTCGCACAAGGGGCTGGCCAAGTCGCTGGAGAAAGGCCCCGAAGGCCAGCGGCTGCTGGTCTATCGCGGCGACTACAAGCGCTATGGCAAGAAAATCAGCATCGTCGTCGCCCAGGACTACACGCCCGTCCTCAAGAGCTTCAATCGTCTGCGCAATATCGGCCTGGGCGCCGGAGCCCTGGCGTTGCTGCTGATCCTGGTGTTCCAGGGCTTCACCGTGCGCCGTGCCCTGCGCCCGCTGGAGCGGGTACGCCAGCAGATTGCACAGTTGCAGGAAGGTCAGCGCAGCCAGTTGGACAGCCAGGTGCCCCGTGAGCTGGAGCCGTTGGTGGAACAGACCAACCACCTGCTGCAGCACACCGAGGATACCCTGCGCCGCTCGCGCAATGCGCTGGGCAACCTGGGCCATGCCCTGAAGACCCCGCTGGCGGTGCTCATCAGCCTTGCCGAACGCGAAGAGCTGCGTGATCACCCGGAGCTGCGGCGAGTGCTGCAGGAGCAGTTGGAGCAGATCGAACAGCGCCTGGCCCGCGAACTGGGGCGTGCGCGGTTGGTGGGCGAGGCATTACCCGGCGCGCACTTCGACTGTGATGCCGAGTTGCCCAGCTTGTGCGACATGCTCAAGCTCATTCATGGCGATCACCTCGCCATCGACTGGCAGGCGCCGCCCGCCACGCGCTTGCCGTATGACCGGGAAGACCTGCTGGAGATGCTCGGTAATCTGCTGGACAACGCCTGCAAATGGGCCGATGCCCAGGTGCGGTTGACGGTGGAGAAGGGCGCAGACGCATACCGGCTGAGCGTGGACGACGATGGTCCCGGTATTGCCGAGGACCAGCGAGACAGCGTGTTGGAACGTGGCACTCGGCTGGATGAGCAGGTGGCCGGGCATGGTCTGGGCCTGGGCATCGCGCGAGATATAGCGGCGGCCTGCGGTGGCAGCCTGAAGCTGGAAAGCAGTGAGCTGGGTGGGTTGCGGGTGGTTGTCGAATTGCCCCGCCGCTTGGCGTGATAGAGCCGGCGCGACTTTATTGGTTGGCGTTGTTCGGATGGGTTGGGATGGTGCCGTGCCGTGCCGTGCCGTGCCGTGCCGTTCGCGAGCAAGCTCGCTCCTACAGGGGCTGCAGCGTGGGCTTTTTGTAGGAGCGAGCTTGCTAGCGAACCCGGTGCAATGTGGCTGAATCGCGGACAAAGTCCGCGCCTACGGGATAGGCGTGTGCTTGGCCGGCCCTCACCCTAACCCTCTCCCAGCGGGAGAGGGGACCGTTCGGAGTGCTGTGGAAGTAAAGCGTTAGCTGGTTATCAATGACGCAGAAAGAGCGGCGAGCGTACAGGCGCGTGCGGACTGCCCCCTCTCCCGCCGGGAGAGGGCTGGGGTGAGGGGGAAGCCCACGCGCCGGTGTAAAACCTCAGACCCTGAACTGATCCATCAACCCCTGCTGATGATTCGCCAGCTTGTTCAGCGACTGGCTCACCTGCGCCGATTCCTGCGCCTGGCTGGACAGCGATTCGGTCACGTCGCGAATCCCCGCCACGTTGCGATTGATCTCCTCGGCCACGGCGCTCTGCTCCTCGGCGGCGCTGGCGATCTGCAGGTTCATGTCGGTGATCACGCTGACCGCATCGCCGATGCGCTTGAGCGCGGCCACGGCCTGCTCGACCTGGGACACGCTGTCCTGGGCCTGGCGGTGGCTGTTGCTCATGGCGCCAACCACGTCGCGGGTACCGTTCTGCAGGCCCTCGATGACCTGGCGGATTTCCTCCACCGAATCCTGGGTGCGCTTGGCAAGGTTGCGCACCTCGTCGGCGACCACCGCGAAGCCGCGCCCGGCTTCACCGGCGCGAGCCGCTTCGATGGCGGCGTTGAGCGCCAGCAGGTTGGTCTGCTCGGCGATGCCGCGAATCACTTCCAGCACCGAGCCGATCTGCTCGCTGCTGGCGGCCAAGCCTTCCACCTGGCTCATGGCACTGCTCATGTCGCTGGCCAGTTCGTCGATCAGGCGGGTGGTGTTGTCGATCACGTTGAGGCCGTCGCGGGTCGCGCCGTCGGCGCCACGGGCGGCATCGGCGGCCATGGCGGCGCTGTTGGCGACGTCGTGGGCGGTGGCGCTCATCTCCTGCGAAGCAGTGGCAACCTGGTCGACTTCGCGGAACTGCTGCTGCATGCCGGCACTGGTCTGGCTGGCGATTTCCGAGGACTGGTCGGCGGTGGCGCGGGCGTCGTGCACCGAGGATTTCACGTCGCGGATGATCGGCTGCAGCTTGTCGAGGAAGCGGTTGAACCAGCCGGCCAGCTCGCCCAGTTCATCCTTGCCGGCGTAGTCCAGGCGCTTGGTCAGGTCGCCTTCGCCGCTGGCGATGTTGCGCAACATGGCGGCCACACCGAGGATCGGCCGGGTCACACCGCGGGCGGTGAGCCACATAGCGAACAGGCCGATCAGCACGGCGATCAGGCCGAAGCCCAGCTGCGAGACGGTGCCCTGCACACGCTGGTTATCCAACTCGTTCTGCAGTTCGATGGCCGGGCCCAGCAGGACGTTCTGGGGGACTTCCAGCAGTACGCCCCAGGGTTTGGAGCCGGGAATCGGCTGCAACGGCTCGACTACGCGCAACTGGTCGTCGTGGCGGAACACCTGCTCATGGTTGGCGGCGATGGCTTGCAACAGGTCGGCGCCCTGGTTGGGGTAGACCTCCTTGAGGTTCTTGCTCAGCTTCGAGGCATCCGCGCTGTGACCGGCGAGCAGGCCGGCCGCGCTGACGATGCTGACGCGGCCCTGGCCATCATAGAGTTCCCGGCTGCCTTCTAAGGCGATTTCCTGCAGCTTCTCCATGCTGATATCCAGGCCCATGACGCCGATGACCTTGCCGTCCAGCTCCAGGGGGAAGGCGATACTGGTCATGAGCATCTTCTTCTTGCCCACTTCATCGAAGTAGGGGTCGAGCACGCAAGGTCGGCCGGTGGTCTTGGGACAGGTGAACCAGGCGTTGTAGGCGCTGCCACTCGGGCCGGGGCTGGTGTCGTTGAGCAGCGATTCGGCCATGGCCTCGGACTCGAGGTGACCCGGCGTGGCCTGGGACCAGTAGATGGAGAAGCGACCGGCATCATTGCTGCCCAGTTCGCCCTGGCCGGCGAACAGCTTGTCCTTGCCATCCAGCGCGTCGGGTTCGAAGGCGACGTAGAGGCCGAGCAGTTCCGGGTTGCCTTCCAGCGCGGTTTTCACCTGGCGGGTCAGGTCCTCGCGCAGGTCGTAGGCGTCGAGGAAGCGCTTCTGCGCCTGGTCACGCAGGAACAGCACCTGCCGTGAGAAACCCTTGCCATATTGATAGGCGTCCATGATGTAGCGCTGGATGCGCATGGCCTGGACTTCACCGCGCGATTGCAGGCGGGCCTTGGCTGCTTCGTCGAGCATCTGCGTGCTCGATTGCTTGACCAGCGCGGTGCTGTGCTGGGTGCGGTAAACGGACAGCCCGGACAGCAGCGAGACGACGCCGAGCAGGCAGAGCCCGGCAAGCAAGGTGATCTTCCACTGGATGGAAAGACGGCGCAGAAGCATGGAGGGGAATCCTTGTTTGAACTAAGCCTCGGGATGCCAGCTATATCGGCCTTTCCCGCATCTTCTTGACCCGCGACGGGGTGAAACGCCAGAAAACAGGCGATTCTGGCGTGCCTGGCCGACGGGCGGCGAAAAGCCAGGCAAGAAGCGTGCTCGTCTGCGTGAAAGTCCTGCCAGGCTAACTCGGAAACGTCTTGATTCGACTCAAGTTTTGACACCCCGGCGAGCGTTTGGCAGAGTGCGCGCCTTTTGCCCGCGCCCTGGCGCGGCGAGCCCTGGAAGGAGTGCTGGAATGAATGCGGTGTTGATCGCCATTGGCCTGATGCTGGTGTTGAGCCTGTGTCGCGTGCATGTGGTGGTCGCGCTGATCGCCGGTGCAGTGGCAGGTGGTCTGCTCGGCGGCCTGGGCATGGACGGCACGCTCAAGGCGTTCAACGAGGGCCTGGGTGCCGGTGCGACGGTGGCGCTGTCCTACGCCATGCTCGGCGCCTTCGCCGTGGCCATCGCGCGCTCCGGAATGGCGCACGCCCTGGCCGACCGCGCCCTGGCGATGCTCGGCCGGCACGAGGCGAACGGTTCCAGTGCCTTCAAGTGGATGATGATTGCCCTGCTGCTGGTGGTGGCGATCGCCTCGCAGAACATCCTGCCGATCCACATCGCCTTTATTCCGCTGCTGGTGCCGCCACTGCTCTACGTCCTGACGCGCCTGCAGATCGACCGCCGGCTGATCGCCTGCGTCATCACCTTCGGCCTGATCACGCCCTACATGTTCCTGCCGGTGGGTTTCGGCAACATCTTCCTGAACCAGATCCTGCTGGCCAACGTGGCGCGCGCGGGCGTCGACGTGCAGGGCATCAACGTCACCCACGCCATGCTGATCCCGGCGCTGGGCATGGTCTGCGGGCTGCTGATCGCGGTGTGCTTCAGCTACCGGGGCAAGCGTGATTACGATCTGCAGCGCATCGAACAGGCTGAGCGGGTCGATACGCCCTACAGCAAGATGAGCCTCGCCGTGGCCGGCGTCGCAGTCGCTGCAGCCTTCGCCGTGCAGCTGCTGCTGGACTCGATGATCCTCGGCGCGCTGGTGGGTTTCCTGGTGTTCTCGCTGTCCGGCGTGGTGCGCTGGAAGGAGGCGGACGACCTGTTCACCGAAGGCATGAAGATGATGGCCATGATCGGTTTCATCATGATTGCCGCCCAGGGCTTCGCCGCCGTGATGACGGCCACCGGGCAGGTCGCCAGCCTGGTGGACAGCGCCGCCGGCTGGATTGGCAGCAGCAAGGCGCTGGGCGCCTTCATGATGCTGCTGGTGGGGTTGTTGGTGACCATGGGCATCGGCTCGTCGTTCTCTACGGTGCCGATCATCGCGGCGATCTTCGTGCCGCTGGCGGTGCACCTGGGCTTCAGCCCGCTGGCCATCGTCAGCATCGTCGGTACCGCAGGAGCGCTGGGTGACGCGGGCTCGCCAGCATCGGACTCCACCCTTGGCCCGACCTCCGGCCTGAACGTGGACGGCCAGCACAACCACATCTGGGACACCGTGGTGCCGACCTTCCTGCATTACAACCTGCCGCTGCTGGCGTTCGGCTGGGTTGCGGCGATGGTGCTGTGAGGCCCTGGGACGGGGAAATGCGCAGGTAAAGTTGCACTCGGCAGGCCATCTGCTGACTAATGAGCAGGTTTCCCACCCATGGACCCGCTCATGCTCGACTCGAAACTGGAATACCGGACGTTCCTCGCCCTGCTGCTGGTGGTGACACTCGCCTTCGGCTGGATCCTGCTGCCGTTCTACGGGGCCGTCTTCTGGGGCACCATTCTGGCGATCATCTTTGCCCCGTTGCAGCGCCGCCTGCGGGTGAAACTCAACGGACGCAACAACCTCGCCGCGCTGATTTCCCTCGGCGTGTGCTTCCTCATCGTGATCCTGCCGGTGACCTTCATTGCCGGTGCGCTGGTGCAGGAGGGGGCGATGGTTTACCAGCGGTTGAAGTCGGGGGATCTGAACTTCATCACCTATTACCAGCAGGCGGTTGCCGCGCTGCCTGGCTGGGGGCACCAGTTGCTGGAGCGTTTCGACCTGGCGGACCTGTCCAGCCTGCAGGAGAAACTCTCCGCGGGCGCGATGCAGGCGAGCCAACTGGTGGCGACCAAGGCGTTCAGCATTGGCCAGAACACCTTCGAGTTCGTCATCAGCTTCGGCATCATGCTTTACCTGCTGTTCTTCCTGCTGCGCGACGGGCCTGCGCTGGGGCGGCGGATCAAGCAGGCGATGCCGCTGAGCGCGGAGCACAAGCAGCACCTGTTCACCAAGTTCACCACGGTGATCCGCGCCACGGTGAAGGGCAACATCGCCGTTGCCGCGACCCAGGGCGCATTGGGCGGCCTGATCTTCTGGTTCCTCGGTATCCAGGGCTCGCTGCTCTGGGGCACGCTGATGGCCTTCCTCTCGCTGCTGCCAGCCATCGGCGCGGGGCTGATCTGGGTGCCGGTGGCCGCCTACTTCCTGCTCACCGGGGCGATCTGGCAAGGCGTGGTGCTGACGCTGTTCTGCGTGGTGGTGATTGGTCTGGTGGACAACATCCTGCGCCCCATCCTGGTCGGCAAGGACACCAAGATGCCCGACTATGTAGTGCTGATCTCCACCCTCGGTGGCATGTCGCTGTTCGGCCTCAACGGCTTCGTCATCGGCCCGCTGATCGCGGCGCTGTTCATGGCGTCGTGGGACCTGTTCACCGGCCGTGAAGGTGAAGTGACCAAGGGCGCGGAGTAGGGCGCCAGAACTGTAGGAGCGAGCTTGCTCGCGAACCCGGCTTCGCAGCGGAGGGTATTTGCGAGCAACCTCGCTCCTACAAAAAGGCACCGCGCATGAATTGCGCCCAATAAAAAACCCCGCCGAAGCGGGGTTTTTCATGCCTGTCGATCTCAGCCGGCGATGGCTACCAGGCCGCTGTGCTGGAGGATATCCAGCAGCGGTTGCGGGTAGACGCCGAGGAAGAAGGCGAGCAGGGCGATGGCCACCAGCATGATGCCGCCGGCGCGCTGGGCCCAGTCCAGGGGCGCGTCGTGGCGCTTCATGTTCGGCTCGACCAGGAACATGGTCACCATTACGCGCAGGTAGTAGAACAGGCCGATGGCGCTGCCCAGTACCAGCGAGCCGACCAGCCACCAGTGCTGCGACTCGACGCCGGTGGCGACGATGTAGAACTTGCCGATGAAGCCGGCGGTCAGCGGAATGCCGGCCAGGGACAGCATCATCACGGTCAGCACCGCGGTCAGCACCGGGCGGCGCCAGAACAGGCCGCGGTACTCGAACAGCGCGTCGGCGTCGCGGCCGCTGTACGGGGTGGACATCAGGGTGACCACGCCGAAGGCGCCCAGGGTGGTGACGACGTAGGTGGTCAGGTACACGCCAACCGCTTCCACGGCCAGGCCCTTGCTCGCCACCAGGGCGATCAGCAGGTAGCCGAAGTGGGCGATGGACGAGTAGCCGAGCAGGCGCTTGATGTTGCTCTGGGTCAGTGCCAGCAGGTTGCCGATCAGGATCGAGGCGATGGCGATGACCGCGATGGCGTCATGCAGCAGGCCGTTGTTCAGGGCCGCCGGAGCGATCTGGAACAGGCGCAGCAGCACGGCGAACACGGCGACCTTGCTGGCGGTGGCGAGGAAGGTCGCTACCGGAGCCGGGGCGCCTTCGTAGACGTCCGGGGTCCACAGGTGGAACGGTGCGAGCGACAGCTTGAAGCCCAGGCCGACGACCATCATGCCGACGCCGATGGACAGTAGCGGGCCATGGCTGGTGCCCTCGGCCAGCGACGCACCGATACCGGCGAAGCTCAGGCTGCCGGACTCGGCATAGAGCAGGGCCATGCCGAACAGCAGGAAAGCCGAGCCAGCGGCGGACAGTACGGTGTACTTGATGCCCGCTTCGAGGGTGCGCTTGTTGAAGAAGGCGTAGGCCACCATGCCGTAGACCGGCACCGACAGCAGTTCCAGGCCGATGAACAGACCGGCCAGGTTCTGCGCGCTGACCAGCACCAGGCCGCCCGCGGTGGACAGCAGCAGGAGCAGGTAGAGCTCTTCTCGGTTACCCGGGAAGCTCTCCATGTACGCATGGGCGAGCGTGGTGCAGGCGAGGGCGGCGACCAGGATCAGCGCCATGTAGAAGCAGGCGAAGTTGTCCACCAGCATCAGCGGGGTGACTTCGATCGGGGTGACTTTCAGCACCGGGAAGATCGACAGCAACGCCAGGTTCAGACCGATCACCGAGAGGGTGGCGGTCATCGAGTGGTTACGCTTCCAGGCCACGGCGAGCATCACCACCACCAGGGTGGCGCTGGTGATGAGCAGTGGCAGGAGCGCGATGAAGTGTTGAATCGTGAAGGTCATGTCGCGCTCACCGTACTGCCAGGGTGGAAAGGGCGGCACCCAGCCACTGCTGGACGCCGTGCATGGTGGCCGCGGAGGTGTCGAGAACCGGCTGCGGGTAAACGCCGAGCAGGATCAGCAACACCGCCAGGCCGAGCACCATGGAGAGTTCGCGGAAGTTCAGGCCGGCAATGGCGGTGTCGGACTTGGACGGGCCGAAGTACGCGCGGTGGATCATGATCAGCGAGTAGACCGAGCCGAACACCAGGCCGAAGGTGGCGATCACGGTGATCACCGGAACCACCTTGAAGCTGCCCAGCAGGATCAGGAATTCGCCGACGAAGTTGCCGGTACCCGGCAGACCCAGCGAGGCAGTGGCGAAGAACAGCGCCACTGCCGGCAGGTACGGGATGCGCGACCACAGGCCGCCCATCTTGCGCATGTCACGGGTGTGCAGGCGCTCGTACAGTTGGCCGCACAGGATGAACAGCGCGGCGGCGGAGAGGCCGTGGGCGATCATCTGCACCACTACGCCCTGCAGCGCTTGGGGGCTGCCGGAGTAGATGCCGATCATCACGAAGCCCATGTGCGACACGGAGGAGTAGGCCACCAGGCGCTTGATGTCGGTCTGCGCGAACGACAGGAAGGCGCCGTAGAAGATGCCGATCAGGCCCAGGGTCATGGCGATCGGGGCGAACTCGGCCGAGGCGTTGGGGAACAGCGGCAGGGCAAAGCGGATCAGGCCGTAGGCGGCGGTCTTCAGCAGGATGCCGGCGAGGTCCACGGAACCGGCGGTCGGTGCCTGGGCGTGGGCGTCCGGCAGCCAGGAGTGCACCGGCACGACCGGCATCTTCACCGCGAAGGCGACGAAGAAGCCGAGCATCAGGATCCACTCGGTGTGCGGCGGCAGCTGGGTTTTCAGCAGGTCGGCGTAGTTGAAGGTCAGCACGCCGGTGCTGTTGTAGTGCACGAACACCAGGCCGAGGATCGCCACCAGCATCACCAGGCCGCTGGCCTGGGTGAAGATGAAGAACTTGGTGGCGGCGTAGATGCGGGTCTTCTTGCCGTCGTCCGAACTATGACCCCAGAGCGCGATGAGGAAGTACATCGGCACCAGCATCATTTCCCAGAAGAAGAAGAACAGGAACAGGTCGACGGCGAGGAACACGCCGATCACGCCGCCCAGGATCCACAGCAGGTTCAGGTGGAAGAATCCGATGCGGCGCTGGATCTCGTTCCACGAGCAGAGGACGGACAGCACGCCGAGCAGGCCGGTCAGTGCGACCATCAGCAGGGACAGGCCGTCCATTGCCAGGTGCACGCTGATGCCGAAGCGCTCGATCCAGGGTACCTGGAACTGCAGGGTCCATTGCGGCTCGCCACCCGGCGCCGGGGCCAGCTGGAAGTCACCGGTGTGCCACACCCACAGGCTCAGGGCCAGGGTGAGGACCATCGATCCCAGGGCGACCCAGCGAGGCAGGGTCTTGCTGGTGTACTCGGCGATCCAGCAAAGGAAGCCGCCGATGAAGGGGATCAGGATTAGCCAGGGCAGAATCATGTCGGGCTCAATCTCTTTCGTGAATTCATTAAGCCAGCAGCAGCGCGCCGAGGAGCAGCGCGGCGCCACCCACCAGGGAAGCGGCGTACCAACGCAGGCGGCCGTTCTCGGTGAGGCTGAGGAGTTTGTTGCCACCGCGGGCGGTGAGCGGGACCAGGACCAGGGTCTTGTCGATCGGGTCCGCGGCCAGCAGGCGGCAGATCAGCAGGTAGGGTTTCACGAACAGCTTGTCGTACAGCCAGTCGAAGCCCCAGGCGTGGTACCACCAGGTGCCGAAGAAGCGGCCCGGTGCGCTCTGGGCGACGGCGCTGACGAAGCGGCGCTTGCCGAGGAACAGCAGGCCCGCCAGCAGGATACCGGCAATGGCGATGGCGCCCGAGGCGATTTCCAGGCTGTGCTTGGCTTCACCACCGGCGTGACCGGCGCTTTCCGGCAGGACGCCGGCCAGCGGCGGAGTGATCAGCGCGCCGATGAAGGTGGAGAGCACGATCAGCACACCCAGCGGCAGCCAGTGGCTGATGCCATGGCCGGCGTGCGCTTCGGTCTTCGCTTCGCCGTGGAAGGCGATGAAGATCAGGCGGAAGGTGTACAGCGAAGTCATGAAGGCGCCGACGAGCCCTGCGATCAGCAGGTTCTGGTGGCCGCTGGCGAAGGCTTCCCAGAGGATCTCGTCCTTGGAGTAGAAGCCGGCGGTCAGGAAGGGCAGGGCGGACAGTGCCGCACCACCGACCACGAAGCTCGCATAGGCCAGCGGCAGCTTCTTCCACAGGCCACCCATCTTGAAGATGTTCTGCTCGTGGTGGCAGGCAACGATCACCGCACCCGAAGCAAGGAACAGCAGGGCCTTGAAGAAGGCGTGGGTCATCAGGTGGAAGATCGCGCCACCCCAGGCACCCACGCCCAGGGCCAGGAACATGTAGCCGATCTGGCTCATGGTCGAGTAGGCGAGGATGCGCTTGATGTCGGTCTGCACCAGGGCTGCAAAGCCGGCCAGCACCAGGGTCACGGCGCCGATGATGCCGACCAGCTCGAGGACGTTCGGAGCCAGCTCGAACAGACCGTGGCAGCGGGCGATCAGGTAGACGCCCGCGGTCACCATGGTGGCGGCGTGGATCAGCGCGGAGACTGGCGTCGGGCCGGCCATCGCGTCGGCCAGCCAGGTCTGCAGCGGCAGCTGGGCCGACTTGCCGACGGCGCCGCCGAGCAGCATCAGGGTGGCCAGGTTGATCCACAGATCGCCCTTGGCGAAGTGCTGCGGAGCCAGGACCAGCAGCTCCTGGATGTTCAGCGTGCCCAGGTGCTGGAACAGGATGAACATGCCGATGGCGAAGAACACGTCACCCACCCGGGTCACGATGAAGGCCTTCAGCGCTGCGTTGCCGTTCGGCACGTGGTTGTAATAGAAACCGATCAGCAGGTAGGAGCACAGGCCCACGCCTTCCCAGCCGAAGTACATGAACAGCAGGTTATCGCCCAGCACCAGGAACAGCATGCTGGCGATGAACAGGTTGGTGTACGCGAAGAAACGCGAGTAACCGGTTTCACCGCGCATGTACCAGGAGGCGAACAGGTGGATCAGGAAGCCGACGCCGGTGACCACGCCGAGCATGGTGACCGACAGGCCGTCCAGATACAGGGTGAAGTTGGTCTTGAAGTCACCAACGCTCATCCATTGCCACAGCACCAGACTGTAGGCGCCACCTTCGGGCGGGTTGCTGTGGAAGCTCCAGATCGCCCAGAAGGCGGAGAGGGCGGCGAGCCCCACGGAGCCGACACCGACCAGAGCCGAGAGATTTTCCGACCACTTGCCACGGGAGAACGAGAGCAGCAGGAAGCCGACCAGGGGGAACAGGAAAGTAAGGGGCAGCAGGTTCATCCGCGCATCTCGCTGGCAGCGTCGATATCGAGGGTATGGAAGCGGCGATACAGCTGGAGCAGGATCGCCAGGCCGATGCTGGCCTCGGCCGCAGCCAGGCTGAGCACCAGGATGAACATCACCTGGCCGTCGGGCTGCGCCCAGCGGCTACCGGCGACTACGAAGGCCAGCGCGGCGGCGTTCATCATCACTTCCAGGCTCATCAGTACGAACAGGATGTTGCGTCGCACCATCAGGCCCACCAGGCCGAAGCAGAACAGCACACCGGCGAGCGCCAGTCCGTGTTCGAGAGGAATTGTATTCATGGTGTTAGTCCTTCGCTTCGTGGCGGCCGAGGTGGTAGGCGGCGACCAGTGCCGCCAGCAGCAGCATCGAGGCCAGTTCGACGACCAGCAGGTACGGGCCGAACAGGCTGATGCCCACGGCCTTGGCGTCCACGGTGGTGTGACCGATGCCGGCACCGCTCGGGGTGCGCGAGAGCATCCACAGCAGTTCGACCAGCAGGACTGCGGCCAGCGCGCCCGGGCCGATCCAGACGCCAGGCTTGAGCCACTTGCGCTCCTGCTCGGCGATAGCCGGGCCGAGGTTGAGCATCATCACCACGAAGACGAACAGCACCATGATCGCGCCGGCATAGACGATGATTTCCAGGGCGCCGGCGAACGGGGCGCCGAGGCTGAAGAAGGTCATCGAAATGGCCAGCAGCGAGATCACCAGGTAAAGCAGGGCATGCACCGGGTTGCTGTTGGTGATGACCCGGAAGGTTGCCAGCACGGCGACGCCGGCGGCGAAGTAGAAAGCGAATTCCACGCGACGTCTCCTTACGGCAGCAGGCTCTTGACGTTGATCGGTTCGGCTTCGTTCTGCGCGGCGCCTTTCGGCTTGCCGGCGATGGCCATGCCGGCAACGCGGTAGAAGTTGTAGTCCGGGTTCTTGCCGGGGCCGGAGATCAGCAGGTCTTCCTTCTCGTAGACCAGATCCTGGCGCTTGAACTCGCCCATCTCGAAATCCGGCGTCAGCTGGATCGCGGTGGTCGGGCAGGCTTCTTCGCACAGGCCGCAGAAGATGCAGCGGGAGAAGTTGATGCGGAAGAACTCGGGGTACCAGCGACCGTCGTCGGTCTCGGCCTTCTGCAGGGAGATGCAACCGACCGGGCAGGCCACGGAGCACAGGTTGCACGCTACGCAGCGCTCCTCGCCATCGGGGTCGCGGGTGAGGACGATGCGGCCGCGGTAGCGCGGCGGCAGGTACACGGCTTCTTCGGGGTATTGCAGGGTGTCACGCTTGCGGAAGGCATGGCCGAAGATCATCACCAGGCTGCGAAGCTGGGTGTAGGTGCCATGCACGACTTCGAAAATGTATTTGATCATTGTCTTGCTCCTTACTGGGTCGCCAGCACGACAGCGCCGGTCACCAGCAGGTTGATCAGAGTCAGCGGGAGGCAGAACTTCCAGCTGAAGGCCATCACCTGGTCATAGCGCGGGCGCGGAATGGATGCGCGCAGCAGGATGAACATCATGATGAAGAAGCCGGTTTTCAGGGCGAACCAGATGAACGGGATCTGCGGCAGGATGCCGAAGGGCCCGTGCCAGCCGCCGAAGAACAGGGTCGCCAGAAGCGCGGACACCAGCACGATGCCGATGTACTCGCCGACGAAGAACATGCCCCATTTCATGCCGGCGTACTCGATGTGGTAACCGTCGGCCAGTTCCTGCTCGGCTTCGGGCTGGTCGAACGGGTGACGGTGAGTCACGGCGACGCCGGCGACAAAGAAGGTCATGAAACCGAAGAACTGCGGGATGATGAACCACATGTGCTCGGCCTGGTAATCGACGATGTCGCGCAGGCTGAACGAGCCGACCTGGGCCACGATGCCCATCAGCGACAGGGCCAGGAACACCTCGTAGGAGATGGTCTGGGCCGAGGCGCGCAGGCTGCCGAGGAGGGCGAACTTGTTGTTGCTCGACCAGCCGGCGAACAGCACCGCGTACACGGTCAGGCCAGCCATGGCGAAGAAGAACAGGATGCCGATGTTCAGGTCCGCCACACCCCAGGTGGGGGTGATCGGGATGACGACGAAGGCGACCAGCAGCGCACCCATGGCGATCATGGGGGCGAGGGTGAAGATCATCTTGTCGGCGAACGGCGGGGTCCAGTCTTCCTTGAAGAACATCTTCAGCATGTCGGCGCCGAGCTGGAAGGCACCGAAGGGGCCGACCCGGTTCGGACCGTAGCGGTCCTGCCAGAGGCCGAGCAGACGACGCTCGACCCAGCTCAGCAGCGCGCCGCAGACGACCACGGCGAGCAGGATGACGATGGCCTTGATGACCTCGATCAGGATGTCGACGACGGCGGGTGTCAGCCAGCTCATTGGGCAGCCTCCTGCAGACCTTCAGCGACGGCGCCGATGACACCGGCGGGAATGCCTTGCAGACCGATCGGCAGGGCGACCAGGCCGGCGCCGAGCTCTTCGCTCACGCGCAGCGGCAGGTGCAGTTCCTGCCCCTTGACGGTCAGGCGGATGATCGCGCCTTCGTTGACGCCCAGACGGTCAGCCTCGGACTTGGCCAGGGTGACGTAGGTCTGCGGGATGCGCTCCTGCACCGGGGCGGCCTTGGCGGAATTCTCCTCGCTGCCGAACAGGTGATAGAAGGGCACCACCTTGAACTGGCTGGCGGCGGTGTGGAATGGCGCAGGAATCTCGCTGAACCACAGGGCTTCGCCCTTGGCTTCGATCAGGCGCACGCCCGGATCGCCGGCGCGCAGGTGGCCGCCGACTTCGTCCTGGAACTTGTTCCAGGCCTGCGGGGAGTTCCAGCCCGGGGACCAGGCGAAGGGAATCTGCTGACGCGGTTCGGCGCTGCCGGCGTAGCCTTCCATGGAGAAGGCGAAGGCGGAGTCGATGTCCTGCGGCTGACGCGGCTCGCTGACATTGATGTTGGCGCGCATGGCGGTACGGCCGGAGTAGCGGTGCGGCTCGCGCGCCAGCTTCAGGCCCTTGATGCGGAACGCGGCGTTCGGCGCGGCTTCGCGGATGCCGGCCAGTTGCGGCTTGGCGGCGACGACGGCGTCGATCACGTGGTCCAGCTGGGTCCAGTCGACACGCTTGCCTTCGAGGGTGCTGTGCAGGGCGTGCAGCCAGCGCCAGCCTTCGCGGACCAGGTTGTCGGCGTTGTAGTAGGTCGGGTCAAAGACCTGGAAGAAACGCTGGGCGCGGCCTTCCTGGCTGACCAGGGTGCCATCGCCTTCGGCGAAGCTGGCGGCCGGCAGCAGGACGGTGGCCTTGGCGCTGGTGGCGGTCTGCTGGTGGTCGGCGACCACGACGATCTTGGCGGCGGCCAGGGCGGCGTCGACAACGGCGGCGTCGGCGCGGCGGTACAGGTCGTTCTCCAGGATCACCACGGCATCGGCGCCGCCGGAGGTCAGTTGCTCGAGAGCGGCTTCGACGGACTCACCGCCGAAAAGGGCCAGGCCCAGGCTGTTGGCTTCCGGGACGACCAGGCTAAGCGAGCCGTTCTTCTCGCGGTTCTTCAGCGCGCTGGCGATGTTGGCGGCGGCCTCGATCAGGGCGTTGCTGCCCAGCGAGGTGCCGGAGATGACCAGCGGACGCTTGGCGGCCACCATGGCATCGGCGATGCGCTGGGCCAGGGCGGCGGCTTCGGCGTCGAGGCCGGCAACGGCCGGAGCGCTCGGGTCGATGGCGTGGGCGACGGCGAAGCCCAGGCGAGCCAGGTCTTCGGTGGCGGCGTGCACGCACTCGGCAGCAACGTCGTCCAGGCGGGTTTCATCCAGGCTGGCGATGAACAGCGGGTTCATCTCGTGCTGGGCGATGGTCTTCACCGCGGCGTCGAGCCACGGCTGGATCTTCATCGCGGCGGCCATGTCCTCGCCCTTGCCCTTCACCGACTGGCGCAGGGCCAGGGCGATACGGGCAGCGGTCTGGGTCAGGTCTTCGCCGAGCACGAACACCGCGTCGTGGTCTTCGATATCACGGATGGTCGGCACCGGCAGCGGGCCGTCCTGCATCACCTTCAGTACGAGTTGCAGACGCTGCAGTTCGTCAGCGGAGATGCCGCTGTAGAAGTTCTGCGCGCCGACCAGCTCGGCCAGGGCGTAGTTGCTTTCCAGGCTGGCACGCGGCGAACCGATACCGATGACCTTGCGGCCCTTGAGCAGGGCAGCGGTCTGGTCGAGGGCGCCATCCAGCGAGAGCTTCTGCTTGCTCAGCATCAGCTGCGGCTGGCGTGGGCGGTCTTCGCGGTTGACGTAGCCGTAGCCGAAGCGGCCGCGGTCGCACAGGAAGTAGTGGTTCACCGAGCCGTTGTAGCGGTTCTCGATGCGGCGGATTTCACCGTAACGCTCGCCGGGGCTGATGTTGCAGCCGCTGGAGCAGCCATGGCAGATGCTCGGGGCGAACTGCATGTCCCACTTGCGGTTGTAGCGCTCGGAGTGGGTCTTGTCGGTGAACACGCCGGTCGGGCAGACCTCGGTCAGGTTGCCGGAGAATTCGCTCTCCAGCACACCGTCCTCGATCCGGCCGAAGTAGACGTTGTCGTGCGCGCCGTAGACGCCCAGGTCGGTGCCGCCGGCGTAGTCCTTGTAGTAACGGACGCAGCGGTAGCAGGCGATGCAGCGGTTCATCTCGTGGGCGATGAACGGGCCGAGCTCCTGGTTCTGGTGGGTGCGCTTGGTGAAGCGGTACCGGCGCTGGTTGTGGCCGGTCATCACCGTCATGTCCTGCAGGTGGCAGTGACCGCCTTCCTCGCAGACCGGGCAGTCGTGCGGGTGGTTGGTCATCAGCCATTCGACGACGCTGGCGCGGAACTGCTTGGCCTCTTCGTCCTCGATGGAAATCCAGGTGTTGTCGGTGGCGGGAGTCATGCAGGACATGACGAGACGACCGCGTTTGTCGTTCTCGTCGGTGTACTGCTTGACCGCGCACTGGCGGCATGCGCCGACGCTTCCGAGCGCCGGGTGCCAGCAGAAGTAGGGGATGTCGAGACCGAGGGAGAGGCAGGCCTGCAACAGGTTGTCCGCTCCGTCGACTTCTAACGTCTTGCCGTCTACGTGGATCGTGGCCATGGGTCTAAGTCTTCGTTGGCCCGTTGTCAGCGGGCGTGGCTAATAGAAATCACGGTTTCATCGGGCCGGCGGCACGCCGCGGCACTGCAACGAAACAACGCCGGGCGCAGCGCCCGGCGATCAAAGCATCAAGCGCCGACGGTCTGCGGTGCTTGTACGGCCTGAGCCTGGCGGGAAATGCCCGCTTCGAACTCGGGACGGAAATACTTCAGTGCGCTGCCCAGCGGCTCGACGGCACCCGGTGCGTGGGCACAGAAGGTCTTGCCTGGGCCGAGGAAGTTGACGAGCTGCTCGAGGGTTTCCAGGTCGCCCTGGGCGCCTTCGCCTTTCTCCAGCGCGCGCAGCACCTTCACGCTCCACGGCAGGCCGTCGCGGCACGGCGTGCACCAGCCGCAGGATTCGCGGGCGAAGAACTCTTCCATGTTGCGCAGCAGGGACACCATGTTGACGCTGTCGTCCACCGCCATGGCCAGACCGGTGCCCATACGGGTGCCGACCTTGGCGACGCCGCCGGCGTAGAACAGGGCGTCCAGGTGCTCCGGCAGGAGGAAGCCGGTACCGGCGCCGCCCGGCTGCCAGGCCTTGAGCTTGTAGCCGTCGCGCATGCCGCCGGCGTAGTCCTCGAACAGCTCGCGGGCCGGAAGGCCGAAGGGCAGCTCCCAGATGCCGGGGTTCTTCACCTTGCCGGAGAAGCCCATGAGCTTGGTGCCCATGTCTTCGCTGCCCGGACGGGCGAGGCCCTTGTACCAGTCGACGCCGTGCTCGACGATCGCCGGCACGTTGCACAGGGTCTCGACGTTGTTCACGCAGGTCGGCTTGCCCCAGACGCCAACGGCGGCGGGGAAGGGCGGCTTGGAGCGCGGGTTGGCGCGGCGGCCTTCCAGCGAGTTGATCAGCGCGGTCTCTTCGCCACAGATGTAGCGGCCGGCGCCGGTGTGGACGAACAGCTCGAAATCGAAACCGCTGCCGAGGATGTTCTTGCCCAAGAGGCCGGCGGCCTTGGCTTCCTCGATGGCGCGGTTCAGGTTGCGAGCCGCGTCGACGTACTCGCCGCGCAGGAAGATGTAGCCGCGGTAGGCCTTGAGGGCGCGCGCGGAGATCAGCATGCCTTCCACCAGCAGGTGCGGCAGCTGCTCCATGAGCATGCGGTCTTTCCAGGTGTTGGGTTCCATCTCGTCCGCGTTGCACAGCAGGTAGCGGATGTTGAGGGATTCATCCTTGGGCATCAGGCCCCACTTCACGCCGGTGGGGAAGCCCGCACCGCCGCGGCCTTTCAGGCCGGAGTCCTTGACGGTCTGGACGATGTCGTCGGTGGCCATCTCGGCCAGCGCCTTGCGCGCGGCGGCATAGCCATTCTTCGACTGGTACTCCTCCAGCCAGACCGGGGCGCCGTCGTCACGCAGGCGCCAGGTCAGCGGATGGGTTTCGGCCGCGCGCGCGGTGCGATTGGGCGTGCCGTAGGAGGTGAGGCGACTCATGCGTAGGCCTCCAGCAGTTTGGCGACGCCGTCGGGACGCAGGTCGCCGAAGGTGTCGTCGTCGATCATCATCGCCGGGGCCTTGTCGCAGTTGCCCAGGCAGCACACCGGCAGCAGGGTGAAGCGGCCGTCGGCGGTGGTCTGGCCGAGGCCGATGCCCAGCTGCTTCTGGATTTCGCCAACGACGGACTCGTGGCCGCCGATGTAGCAGACCATGCTGTCGCAGACGCGGATGATGTGGCGGCCGACCGGCTGGCGGAAGATCTGGCTATAGAAGGTAGCGACGCCTTCGACGTCGCTGTCCGGGATGCCGAGGATGTCGGCGATGGCCGGAATGGCGCCGTCCGGCACCCAGCCGCGCTGCTTCTGGACGATCTTCAGGGCTTCGATGGACGCCGCGCGGGAGTCCTCGTAGTGATGCATCTCGTGCTCGATGGCCGAGCGCTCGGTTTCGCTGAGTTCGAAACGATCAGTCTGGATAAGGGTACTCATGATCAGCGGTCCACGTCGGCCATAACGAAGTCGATACTGCCCAGATAGGCGATCAGGTCAGCGATCATGCTGCCGTTGATCACCGACGGAATCTGCTGCAGGTGCGCGAAGCTGGGCGTCCGGATGCGGGTCCGGTAGCTCATGGTGCTGCCATCGCTCGTCAGGTAGTAGCTGTTGATGCCCTTGGTCGCTTCCACCATCTGGAAGGCTTCGTTGGCCGGCATGACCGGGCCCCAGGAAACCTGCAGGAAGTGGGTGATCAGGGTCTCGATGTGCTGCAGCGTGCGCTCTTTGGGCGGCGGCGTGGTCAGCGGGTGGTCGGCTTTGTACGGGCCTTCGGGCATGTTCTTCAGGCACTGCTCGATGATGCGCAGGCTCTGGCGCATCTCGCCCATCTTGACCATGCAGCGGTCGTAGGCGTCACCGTTGGCCGCCAGCGGCACTTCGAACTCGAAGTTCTCGTAGCCGGAGTAGGGGCGGGCCTTGCGCAGGTCGAAATCGCAGCCGGTGGCGCGCAGGCCGGCGCCGGTGGTGCCCCATTCCAACGCTTCCTTGGTGTTGTACTGGGCAACGCCGATGGTACGGCCACGCAGGATGCTGTTCTTCAGGGCGGCGGTTTCGTACTCGTCCAGGCGCTTGGGCATCCAGTCGAGGAATTCGCGGACCAGTTTGTCCCAGCCGCGCGGCAGGTCGTGGGCGACGCCGCCGATGCGGTACCAGGCCGGGTGCAGGCGGAAGCCGGTGATGGCTTCGACGACCTTGTAGGCGCGCTGGCGGTCGGTGAAGGTGAAGAACACCGGGGTCATCGCACCCACGTCCTGGATGTAGGTACCCAGATAGAGGAGGTGGTTCAGGATGCGGAAGAACTCCGACATCATGATGCGGATGACGTCGACGCGCTGCGGCACCTTGATGCCGGCGAGCTTCTCGACCGAGAGCACGTACGGCAGGTTGTTCATCACGCCGCCGAGGTAGTCGATACGGTCGGTGTACGGAATGAAGCTGTGCCAGGACTGGCGCTCGGCCATCTTCTCGGCGCCACGGTGGTGGTAGCCGATCTCCGGAACGCAATCGAGGATCTCTTCACCATCCAGTTGCAGGATGATGCGGAACGCACCGTGCGCGGACGGGTGGTTCGGGCCGAGGTTGAGGAACATGAAGTCCTCGTTCTCGCCGTGACGCTTCATGCCCCAGTCTTCGGGCTTGAAGCGCAGGGCTTCCTGCTCGAGGTCCTGCTTGGCGGCGGACAGCGCGTAGGGATCGAACTCGGTGGCGCGCGCCGGGTAGTCCTTGCGCAGCGGGTGACCTTCCCAGGTCGGCGGCATCAGCATGCGGGTCAGGTGCGGGTGACCGGTGAAGGTGATCCCGTACATGTCCCAGACCTCACGCTCGTACCAGTTGGCGTTCGGCCAGATACGGGTGGCGGTGGGCAGGTTCAGGTCGCCTTCGGACAAGGCCACCTTGATCATCACGTCACTGTTACGCTCGAGCGACATCAGGTGGTAGAACACGCTGAAATCGGCGCCCGGCAGGCCGCGACGGTGGGTGCGCAGGCGCTCGTCCACACCGTGCAGGTCATAGAGCATGACGTACGGCTTGGGCACATTGCGCAGGAAGGTGAGGACGTCGATCAGGCGCTCACGGGCGACCCAGAGCACCGGCATGCCGGTGCGGGTGGCCTGGACGGTGAAGGCCTCGGCGCCAAAGCGGGAATTCAGTTCGACGACGATGTCTTGGTCGTCTGCCTTGTAAGGCGGGATGTACAGAGCGGAGTCTGCATTCATAGTCTTTAAGTCACTCGGTCAACGGTGGAGTGAAAACGGGCCTCTCGTGGAGGGCCGGATCACACTTCGTCGGGGCTGCGCAGGTTGGTGACCGCAATGCGCTGTTCGCGCTTGAGATCCTTCTGGGCAGGCATGTCAGCGCGATAGACGCCTTGATCGCCTACAACCCAGGACAACGGACGACGCTCCTGGCCGATGGATTCCTGCAGCAGCATCAGGCCTTGCAGGAACGCCTCCGGACGGGGCGGGCAGCCGGGGATGTACACGTCCACGGGGAGGAACTTGTCGACCCCCTGAACGACCGAGTAGATGTCGTACATGCCGCCGGAGTTGGCGCACGACCCCATCGAGATCACCCACTTGGGTTCCAGCATCTGCTCGTACAGGCGCTGGATGACCGGAGCCATCTTGATGAAGCAGGTGCCGGCGATGACCATGAAGTCAGCCTGGCGCGGCGATGCACGGATCACTTCGGCGCCGAAACGGGCGATGTCGTGCGGCGCGGTGAACGCCGTGGTCATCTCCACGTAGCAGCAGGACAGCCCGAAGTTGTACGGCCACAGGGAGTTCTTGCGACCCCAGTTCACCGCACCGTTGAGAACATCCTCGAGCTTGCCCATGAAGATGTTCTTGTGGACCTGCCCTTCGATGAGCGGGTCTTCTACCGTTTCGCGCTGGCCGATCGGGTATTGATCATTGGGCGCATCCGGATCGATCCGGGTAAGTTTGTATTGCATCGCCAAAGCCTCATTGTTTTAGCTTCGCCTGCCGTGCGCGGCGTGCCGCCGGCGCCCAATCGAGCGCGCCGATACGCCACAGGTAGACAAGACCTGCCAACAGAATTGCTATGAAAATGGTTGCCTCGATCAGACCGGCCCAGCCGCTTTCACGGACGGACACTGACCAGGCGAAAAGGAAGAGGGCTTCGACGTCGAAGATCACGAAGAGCATCGCGACCAGATAGAATTTTGCCGACAGACGAAGGCGGGCGCTGCCGGTGGGGACGATGCCGGATTCGAACGGCTCGTTCTTGCTGCGACCAAATGCCTTACTGCCAAGCAGGCTGGAAACCCCTAGCATGAAGCCGAGCAGGCCCAGCACTCCTAAAAGGAAGGCGGCGAGTCCCCAGTGTTGAGCTGCAAGTTCAGCTGGATTGGGCATGCCGATACTCCTTCCTACAAATAACGATTGTCTTGGGTTCCAGGCGCAACGCCTGACTACTGCGAACCCGACAACTCAAGGATAGTGAGCTAAGGGTTCAGGTCATCTTTCCAATTTTATGCCCAAAGCCTTCAGCAAGTAAATTTTTCCAACACAAACAGATGCTTCTAATTCGGGCAAAAGCCTTTTGCATTTCCCGTAGCGCCCTGTTTGCGGGGCTCTGGGCGCTTAGTGTGGCGGCACTTGGGCTTTGGTCGAATAGTACTTTCGAGGTATTTGGCCGCAATAAATTGCCAATCCACAAATGATAAGTATTATCATTTGCTGTGTCGTATATCCGTAACTTTACTACATATAAGCGGCGACGCTTTTATTTCGCTCAATCTTCGGCATTCAATTATCCCCCTGCAATTCCCCTGGGCGCCCCTCATTCGGGGTGGTTCAATTTCCCTTCCGAACCCACGCCCAGTGCATCTCGCAGCGCACCGGCTCTGCACCGGAGTCGTCTAGGAGCGTCACCTGGATCAGTGCTTCCCCCTTGTCTTGCTCCAGCATTGCACGACGCTGCTCAGGAGCCAGTGTGGCGATAGCGCGCAGGCTGCCACGGGCTCGGCGCAGGTAATCCACCTTGAGGGTCTTGATCAGCGGCAGCTTGTGATCGGGCAGATTCATGCCGACCAGGCAGCCGCTGGCGGATTCGGCCAGTAGTGCCATGGCCGCAGCATGTACGCCGCCGATGTGGTTGCGGGCGCGGCGGTGGTTGGCCAGGCTCATCCGTACCTCATCGCTGGAGAGCTTCTGGATGCGTATGCCCGCGGTGCCGGCGAAGCGTACCTGGGAGCAGAACAGGCGACTGAGCAGCGATTCGTGAAGTTGGTGCGGCAGGCGCTGGATGAGATGAGCGGCGAGTGCGAGGCGGTTGCGCTGGGGCATGGATGTTTCCATTCATACAAAGGAAGCCCGAGGCTGGCACGTGGATGCCGATCTGCCCTTGGCGGGCAGGAAGTGGGGGCTGGCGGTTCGGCCAAGCGTAAAAAGCAAAACCCCGGCCTGGGCCGGGGTTTTGCGGTGCCTCCCGGCCCCGAAGGGCCGGTGAGCCAGTTCTTAGTGGAACTGGTTCATGGTGTTGTCTTTACCCGAGGCTTTCAGAGCGGCTTCGCCAGCGAAGTACTCTTTGTGGTTGTCGCCGATGTCCGAGCCGGCCATGTTCTGGTGCTTGACGCAGGCGATGCCCTGACGCAGTTCCTGACGCTGAACGCCTTTCACGTAGGCCAGCATGCCCTGGTCGGCGAAGTAGCCTTTGGCCAGGTTGTCGGTCGACAGAGCGGCGGTGTGGTAGGTCGGCAGGGTGATCAGGTGGTGGAAGATGCCGGCGTGGGCGGAGCCATCGCGCTGGAAGGTGCGGATCTTCTCGTCAGCAACCTGGGCCAGCTCGGTCTCGTCGTACTCGACGCTCATCAGCTTGGCGCGGTCGTAGGCGGAAACGTCCTTGCCTTCGGCAACGAACGCGTCGAAGACCTGCTGGCGGAAGTTCAGGGTCCAGTTGAACGACGGGCTGTTGTTGTACACCAGCTTGGCGTTCGGGATGACTTGGCGGATGCGGTCAACCATGCCCTTGATCTGGCCAACGTGCGGCTTCTCGGTTTCGATCCACAGCAGGTCAGCGCCGTTCTGCAGCGAGGTGATGCAGTCGAGGACGCAGCGGTCTTCGCCGGTGCCCTTGCGGAACTGGAACAGGTTGGAAGCCAGGCGCTTCGGACGCAGCAGTTTGCCGCCGCGGTTGATCACCACGTCGCCGTTCTGCAGTTCGGCAGCGGAAACTTCTTCGCAATCCAGGAAGGAGTTGTACTGGTCGCCCAGGTCGCCCGGCTCTTTGGTCACGGCGATCTGCTTGGTCAGGCCGGCGCCCAGGGAGTCGGTACGGGCAACGATCACGCCGTCGTCAACACCCAGTTCGAGGAATGCGTAGCGAACAGCGTTGATCTTGGCGAGGAAGTCTTCGTGCGGAACGGTCACTTTGCCGTCCTGGTGGCCGCACTGCTTCTCGTCGGAAACCTGGTTCTCGATCTGGATGCAGCAGGCACCCGCTTCGATCATTTTCTTGGCCAGCAGGTAGGTGGCTTCCGGGTTGCCGAAGCCGGCGTCGATGTCGGCGATGATCGGTACGACGTGGGTTTCGTAGCCGTCGATCTGGGCCTGGATTTCGTCCTGCTTGGCTTTGTCGCCGGCGGCGCGGGCGCTGTCCAGGGCGGTGAAGAGCAGGTCCAGCTCACGGGCGTCAGCCTGGCGCAGGAAGGTGTACAGCTCTTCGATCAGGCCGGAGACGGCGGTTTTTTCGTGCATGGACTGGTCGGGCAGCGGGCCGAAGTCGGAGCGCAGCGCGGCAACCATCCAGCCGGACAGGTAGAGGTAGCGCTTGTTGGTGGTCTTCAGGTGCTTCTTGATCGAGATCAGCTTCTGCTGACCGATGAAGCCGTGCCAGCAGCCCAGGGACTGGGTGTAGACGGAGTTGTCGGCGTCATACTCGGCCATGTCCTTGCGCATGATGGCCGCAGTGTACTTGGCGATGTCCAGACCAGTCTTGAAGCGGTTCTGAGCGCGCATACGGGCAACCGACTCGGGGTTGATAGCGCTCCAGCTGTTACCGGCTTTCTCTTTCAGAGCGGCAACGGCTTTGATGTCGTTTTGATATGCGGACATGGTCAATCCTTCAAAGTATATGTTTGGTTGAGCACCGACTTACCCACTCAAAACCTGTATCGAAACGGAATTGACTGCGGGTTGCTCGCCGCGGGAGGGCGAAGGGGCGACCGAAAGAAGGAATGACGCTGGAGGAATGGGGTGGCGCGGCGTACAGACTCGTGACTGCAGCGGTGACATCCAGAATCGCTTGCCGGCTCGTGGCAGCCGTTGGGCGATGGTGGACGGCTGAATCCGTCACTTCGTGCTGTTGCTTAGGCTTGCTTCCCCGTCCCTCAGGACAACCTCTTGCCAGTCGCAACCTCGTCGATCCGCCTTGTGGGCTTAACAACACGGACCTGCATGGCGGATGGGCCACTGGCTTGGTCCGAAGGGCTTTGAGGCCCTCTGGTTAGCGGGAGCGAGGCCATCATGCCCTTTCAAACGAGCGTTCGTCAAACGTTTTGTAGTGTTTTTTTTGGGCTACTACACGAAGGTCTAACGAGGACCGGCAAGTCACCTACGGAAGGATTAGTCGAGCACTTCGACCTTTACCCGCAGGCTGCTGTCGCTGCGCCCCTGGGTGCTGTACTGGCGGGTATAGCCGCCCTGGGTGCTCTGGTTACTTTCGCTGACGCCGCCGATCTCGATCCACTGCCCGATTGGGCCGCTGACGCGGGTGTCGGCCGCGCTGGTGTTCATCGATCCCTGATAATTGCCGTTGAAGCGGTCGTTGCGGGTGCTCAGGGTAATGTGCACGAGGTTCCCGGAGAGGCTTGCGGTCACGTACATGCCCTGGTTGGCGTCGCGGTACTCGGTCTGGCTATAGACCTGGCCGTAGGGACCGACACCGGCGTTGGTCACCGGCTGGCTCTGGCCGATCTGGATGAAGGCGGGTGAGCCTTCGGTGGCCCGGACCTGCTGGGTGCCACCGCCGCGGCTGCTGGTGGAGCGGTTGATGATGCGCACCTGGTCACGGCCGTTCACTTCGCCGCGGCCGGACTGGATCTCCACATTGCCGGCGCTGACCGATCCGTTCACCGAGTAGCCGCTCTGGCTGCCCTGGCTGCCGTCGACCGTGTCGAGGCTGATCAGCAGTTGGTGCGGGCGGGTATCCAGCTGTTCGAGCACCTGCTGCAGTTCGCGAATCTTCGCCAGTTCGGCATTCACGACCAGTTGGTTGCCGTAGGCGGTGACCCGGCCTTCGTTGCCCAATACCTGCTGTGCCACCGGCAGCACGTCTTCGGCGGTGCGGTAGTTGAGCGGGATGATTTCGGTGCGCGGCGCCGCGATGGCGCTAAGGCTGAAGGCGCAGGCAAGCATCAGGGCAACTGGGCGTAGGCTCAAATCAGGAAACTCCGCAGGTTCGGGTCGAGGACGCTGGTGTTCCAGGTCTGTTCGAATTGCGCGATCAATTGGCGGACGCGACCGCTGTTGTTGTAGTGCGCGTAACCGGCGTACTCGCCTGGTTCCGGGCGCAGCAGCAGGCCGCAATTGTCGGCGAGGAGGAAGGCGTGCTCCTCGCTCGGGTAGTCGGGATTGATCCGGCGGATCTGGCAGTAGCTGGACAGGCGGCGGCTGAGGTTGAGCAGGCGATGGCCTTCCTTCACGGCGCGGGTGCTATCGCGCACCAGGATCATCAGACGGTTGCGCGGATTGCCCAGCAGCAGTTGCGTGCACGCTTCCTGGATGCTGCTGTGGTGATACAGCCAGGGCTCCAGGTCAGGGGTGTAGAGATAGAGCGTGCGGCGCGCCTGCTGGATCAGCGCCAGGGCGTGGGCGCGGGCGGCATCCGGCTTGCTGAAGCGATGCAACTGATCGCCTTCGCCGAGGCGAAAGGGTGCCGGCTCCAGGGCGATGGGCGGCAGCGCTTCGCTGGGCGGGTTGTGGACGGCAAAACGCCCCGGTGACTGAAACTCGATGTCCGGCAACTCTACCGGGAGGTCGTCTTGGTCCGGGGCGTTTTCCATGTCGCTCCTTTCTTCTTTCAGGCGCTTGCCTGGCTGGTGCTCACGCGCTCTCGCGCACCATGTCCACGTGGGGGAGGCCGGCGTCGAGGAATTCGCCGCTGGCTACCTGGAAGCCTAGCCGTTCGTAGAAGGGAATGGCGTAGACCTGTGCCGTCAGCAACTGGCGCTGCAGGCCCTGACTTTCCGCCTGTTCGATGGCGGCGCGCATCAGCAGGTCGCCGACCTTAAGTCCGCGCCAGTCCTTGAGGACCGACACCCGGCCGATATGCCCGTCCGGCAGGAGGCGGGCGGTACCGATGGCGTAGTCGCCTTCGAAGGCCAGGAAGTGCACGGCTTCGACATCCTCGGCGTCCCATTCGAGTTCCGGCGGGACCGATTGCTCGGCGATGAACACCGCCTCGCGAATGCGCCGCAGATCGGCATTATCCTTCTGCCAGTCCGCGACGCGAACCCTGATCTTGCTACTCATCGGCAAACTCCAGACTGCCCTGTTTGATCAGTTCTCCGATGAGCTTACGCCCATCGTCGTCGGCCAGCCATTGGCCGAGATTCCCTTCGTGCAGCGATTCCGCCGAGCACACCAGCTTGAGCAGGTCGCGCAGTTTTTCCGGTAGCACCACGGTCTGGCCGCTGGCGAACAGCAGCAGGCCGACGTCCACTTCGCTCCAGGCCATGCGGGCGCTGGGGTTGCGAATCAGGACCTCGCCGTCTTCGATGGCGGCGGTCAGGTCGGCTTCCTCGATCTCCTCGCCGGCCACCAGTTCCGGGTAGCGCGGTTCGGTCATGAACTGGCCGAACCAGGTGAGCAGCAGGCGCTCGTCGCTCATGTGTTCCTGCAGCAGGTTCTTCAGGCGGTCGAGGGCGTCGCGCTGGATCTGGTGCTGGTCGAAATCACCTTTCATCGCGGCCATGCCGGCGTCGCTGTAACGCTCTTCGTCGGAAAGGAACTGGGCGAGGAAGTCGGTGAAGTGGGTCAGCACTTCGGCGGCGCTGGGGGCGCGGAAGCCGACCGAATAGGTCATGCAGTCGTCTTCGGCGATGCCGTAGTGGGCTATGCGCGGCGGCAGGTAGAGCATGTCGCCGGGCTCCAGGACCCACTCGGCGCTCTCTTCGAATTCGGCGAGGATGCGCAGGTCGGCGTGCGGCAGCATCGGGCTGCTGGCATCGCAGGTCTGGCCGACTTTCCAGCGGCGGTGGCCGTGGCCCTGCAGCAGGAACACGTCGTAGTTGTCGAAGTGCGGGCCGACACCGCCGCCCGGTGCGGCGTAGCTGATCATCACGTCGTCGATGCGCCAGCTGGGCAGGAACTTGAAGTGTTCCAGCAGCTCCGCGACCTCCGGGATGAACTGGTCGACAGCCTGCACCAGCAGGGTCCAGTCGCGCTCGGGCATCTGGCTGAAGGTGTCTTCCTGGAACGGGCCGCGGCGCAGTTCCCAGGGGCTGTCGCCGTGCTCGACGACGATGCGCGACTCGATCATCTCTTCCAGGGCGAGGCCGGCCAGTTCGTCAGGGTCGAGCGGGCTCTTGAAATCCGGGATGGCCTGGCGCACCAGCAGGGGTTTCTTCTGCCAGTAGTCGCGGAGGAATTCTTCGGCGCTGATGCCGCCCAAAAGCTGAAGAGGAATAGCAGGATTCATGTCTAAGTCCTTGAAACAAAAACGCCCGGCACAGCCGGGCGTGCAAAGTCGGGGCGAATCTCAGATGCGCTTGGCCTGGGCGGCAGCGTTACCGATGTAGTTCGCGGGGGTCAGTTTCTTCAGCTCGGCCTTGGCTTCGGCCGGCATGTCGAGACCTTCGATGAATACCTGCAGGGCCTCGGCGCTGATGCCTTTGCCGCGGGTCAGCTCCTTGAGCTTCTCGTAGGGGTTCTCGATGCCGTAGCGGCGCATGACGGTCTGTACCGGCTCGGCCAGGACTTCCCAGCAGGCGTCCAGGTCTTCGGCGATGCGCGCGGCGTTCAGCTCCAGCTTGCCGATGCCTTTCAGGCTGGCTTCGTAGGCGATGACGCTGTGGGCGAAACCGACGCCCAGGTTGCGCAGCACGGTGGAGTCGGTCAGGTCGCGCTGCCAGCGGGAGATCGGCAGCTTGCTGGCCAGGTGCTGGAACAGCGCGTTGGCGATGCCCAGGTTGCCTTCGGAGTTCTCGAAGTCGATCGGGTTGACCTTGTGCGGCATGGTCGAGGAGCCGATCTCGCCGGCGACGGTCTTCTGCTTGAAGTAGCCCAGGGAGATGTAGCCCCAGACGTCGCGGTCGAAGTCGATGAGGATGGTGTTGAAACGCGCGATGACATCGAACAGCTCGGCGATGTAGTCGTGCGGCTCGATCTGGGTGGTGTAGGGGTTCCAGTTCAGACCCAGGTCGCCCTCGATGAATTCGCGGGCGTTGGCTTCCCAGTCGACCTGCGGATAGGCGGACAGGTGGGCGTTGTAGTTGCCCACGGCGCCGTTGATCTTGCCCAGCAGCTCGACCGAAGCCACCTGTTTGATCTGGCGCTCCAAACGGTACACGACGTTGGCCAGTTCCTTGCCCAGGGTAGTCGGGGAGGCCGGCTGGCCGTGAGTGCGCGAGAGCATCGGTACGTCGGCGAATTTTACCGCCAGCTCACGGATGGAATCGGCGATCTGGCGCATCAGCGGCAGCAGCACGCTGTCGCGGCCTTCGCGCAGCATCAGGGCGTGGGACAAGTTATTGATGTCCTCGGAGGTGCAGGCGAAGTGGATGAACTCGCTGACCTTGGCCAGTTCCGGCAGTTTGGCCGCCTGCTCCTTGAGCAGGTATTCCACGGCCTTGACGTCGTGGTTGGTGGTGCGCTCGATGTCCTTGATGCGCTGTGCGTGCTCCAGCTGGAAGTCGTCGGCGAGCTGGTTCAGCACGGCGTTGGCTTCGGCGGAGAAGGGCGCTACTTCAGGGATGCCGGCATGGGCGGCGAGACGCTGCAACCAGCGGACCTCCACCAGGACGCGGAAACGGATCAGGCCGTATTCGCTGAAGATCGGACGCAGGGCGCTGGTTTTGCTGCCGTAACGGCCGTCAACGGGGGAAACCGCGGTAAGGGAGGAAAGCTGCATGGGGGCGTTCTCGTAGCTGTCGGTCAACGAAAAGGGCGCACATCATACACGAATGGCGCGAACCGGTCGCCCTTGCGGCGACCGGAAGGGCATGCTTCAGCCGCGCAGCAGGGGGCGCAACTCGTTAAGCATTTTCTTTCGGGCAAACAGCATCTGCCAGCGGTTGCCGCCGAGCTGTCGCCACAGGCGCGCGGAACGGATGCCGGCCAGCAGCAGGGCGCGGATGCGCGCGGCGTTGGCATTGATCTGCAGGTGGCGCATGTCGCCGTGCACCTGGATACGCTGACGGAAGGTACTCAGGGTGTCCTGATAGAGGCCGGCGCAGGAGGCGATGACGTTCTCGTGGACCAGGCCGAAGTGCTGCACCTGCTGCTGGATCTGGTCCAGGCGGGTGCCCATGATGTCGAGCATGTCGTCGCGTTTGTTCAGCTGGCGCTCCAGGCCGATCAGCGACAGGGCGTAGCGCAGTGGTTCGCGCTGCAGGCTGTTGGGGTCGCGCTCCAGCGCGCTGACCAGGGCGCGGAAGCCCTCGCGCAGGTTGGCGGTGTCTCCGCCGTAAACGTCGAGAGTGGTCTTCGGGTCGCGCACCAGCAGGCTGCCGAGCATGCAGCCCAGCGGCGCCTCGGGAACCTGGCCGGTGCGGGCGAGGCGGTCTACCAGGGCGGCGGCTTCGAAGACGCCGGAGAGGGCGATGATCTGGTCGTGCAGATCGCTCATGTACGGTCCTTAGCGAACGCGGGTTCTGCGGATTCGATGACGCCGCCGCCGAGGCAGATCTCGCCGTCATAGAAGACGACGGACTGGCCCGGGGTCACGGCGCGCTGCGGCTCGTCGAAGACGGCGCGATAGCCGCTCTCGGTGCGCTCCAGCACGCAATCCTGGTCGGCCTGGCGGTAACGCACCTTGGCGCGCAGGGTCTTGGGCTGGTCCAGGTCGACGGGGTTGACCCAATAGATGTGCGAGGCGTGCAGGGCGCGGGAGAACAGCCAGGGGTGGTCGTTACCCTGGCCGACGACCAGGACGTTGCGCGTCAGGTCCTTCTCCAGCACGTACCAAGGGCTGTCATCGGCATTCTTCAGGCCGCCGATGCCCAGGCCCTGGCGCTGGCCGATGGTGTGGTACATCAGGCCGACGTGCTTGCCGATGACCTGGCCGTCGGTGGTCTCGATGTCGCCCGGCTGGGCCGGCAGGTACTGCTTGAGGAAGTCGCTGAAGCGGCGTTCGCCAATGAAGCAGATGCCGGTGGAGTCCTTCTTCTTTGCAGTGGCCAGGCCGTATTTCTCGGCGATGGCGCGGACCTCGGGCTTTTCCAGCTCGCCAACCGGGAACAGGGTCTTGCCGATCTGCTCGCCGCCCACGGCGTGGAGGAAGTAGCTCTGGTCCTTGTTCGGGTCCAGGCCCTTGAGCAGTTCGCTGCGGCCGTCGATGTCGCGGCGGCGCACATAGTGGCCGGTGGCGATCAGGTCGGCGCCCAGGGCGACGGCGTAATCGAGGAAGGCTTTGAACTTGATCTCGCGGTTGCAGAGGATGTCCGGGTTCGGCGTGCGGCCGGCCTTGTATTCCTCAAGGAAATGCTCGAAGACGTTGTCCCAGTATTCCGCGGCGAAGTTGGCAGTGTGCAGCGTGATGCCGATGCGGTCGCAGACGGCCTGGGCGTCGGCCAGGTCGGTCATCGCGGTGCAGTACTCGGTGCCGTCGTCCTCTTCCCAGTTCTTCATGAACAGGCCTTCCACCTGGTAGCCCTGTTCCTTGAGGAGCAGGGCGGAGACGGAGGAGTCCACGCCGCCGGACATGCCGACGATGACGCGGGTGTTCTGCGGGGCTTTCAGGGAATCAGACATGGTGGCGCATCACAGGTGCAGGTAAAGGCGGGGATTCTACCAGAGCCGAGCGGCAGAGGCTCGGGCTTGGGTCAGGTGCGGATCAGGGTCAGCGGGAAGCGTTCGCCTGCCAGGTAATCGTCGATGCAGCGCAGTACCAGGTGGCTGCGCCAGCGCTCGGGCTGGGCGGCGAGTTCGTCGCGGGTCAGCCAGCGGGCGCCGAGGATGCCGTCGTCCAGCGCGCGCTCGGAGTGATGCCGCAGGGGGCGGGCGGCGAAGCAGACGCGCTGGTAGGTCACGCCGTTGCTCGGCGCGGTGTACAGGTAGATGCCGGTGACGGCGGTCAACTCCACGTCCCAGCCGGTCTCCTCAAGGGTTTCGCGCACGGCGGCCTCGAGCAGACTCTCGTTGGCCTCCAGGTGGCCGGCCGGCTGGTTGAAGACCTGTTTTTTGTCAGCGGACATTTCTTCCACCAGCAGGAAGCGGCCCTGGTCTTCGACAATAGTGGCGACGGTGACGTGTGCTAGCCAGCGCATGGGTCTGTTCTCGATACTCAAAAGGCGCGAGTTTAACGTGGCGGGGCGCAGAAAGCAGAACCCCCGGGAAGGCCCGGGGGTTCTGGTGTCACGCGAAGTGGCTTACGCCAGTGCGTCGATCGCGGCGTTGAAGGTCGCGCTCGGACGCATGACCTGGCTGGTCAGCTCCGGGTTGGAACGGTAGTAGCCGCCGATGTCCGCCGGCTTGCCCTGAACACCGTTCAGTTCGGCGACGATGGCCGCTTCCTTCTCGGTCAGGGTCTTGGCCAGGCCGGCGAAGTGGGCCTTCAGCTCGGCGTCGTCGTTCTGCTCGGCCAGGGCCTGAGCCCAGTACATGGCCAGGTAGAAGTGGCTGCCGCGGTTGTCGATCTCACCGATCTTGCGCGACGGCGACTTGTTGTTGTCGAGCAGCTTGCCGGTGGCGATGTCCAGGGTCTTGCCCAGTACCTTGGCCTTGGCGTTGTCGGTCTTGATGCCTTCTTCTTCGAAGGAGACGGCCAGGGCCAGGAACTCGCCCAGGGAATCCCAGCGCAGGTAGTTCTCTTCCACCAGCTGCTGTACGTGTTTCGGAGCCGAGCCGCCGGCGCCGGTTTCGTACATGCCGCCGCCCGCCATCAGCGGAACGATGGAGAGCATCTTGGCCGAGGTGCCCAGTTCCATGATCGGGAACAGGTCGGTCAGGTAGTCGCGCAGGACGTTGCCGGTCACCGAGATGGTGTCCTGGCCGCGCAGCTGACGCTCCATGCTGGTGCGGATGGCTTCGTTGTAGCCCTTGATGCTGATGTCCAGGCCGGTCAGATCATGGTCCTTCAGGTACAGCTCGACCTTCTTGCGCAGCTCGTTGTCGTGGGCGCGCTCCGGGTCCAGCCAGAAGATGGCCGGGGTGTTGGAGGCGCGGGCGCGGGTAACGGCCAGCTTGACCCAGTCGCGGATCGGGGCGTCCTTGGTCTGGCAGGCGCGCCAGATATCGCCGGCCTGCACGGCATGCTGCATCAGCACCTTGCCGTCGGCGTCGACGACGCGCATCACGCCGTCAGCTTCCAGCTCGAAGGTCTTGTCGTGGGAGCCGTATTCCTCGGCCTTCTGCGCCATCAGGCCAACGTTCGGTACGCTGCCCATGGTGGTCGGGTCGAACGCGCCGTTGGTTTTGCAGAAGTTGATCATTTCCTGGTAGATACGGGCGTAGGTGCTTTCCGGCATCACCGCTTTGGTGTCTTTCTGCTTGCCGTCCTTGCCCCACATCTGACCCGAGTTGCGGATCATGGCCGGCATGGAGGCGTCGACGATCACGTCGCTGGGGATGTGCAGGTTGGTGATGCCCTTGACCGAGTCGACCATCGCCATTTCCGGACGGTGGCTGTACACCTCGTGGATGTCGTGGAGGATTTCTTCCTGCTGCGAGGCCGGCAGCGACTTGATCTTGTCGTAGACGCTGGAGATGCCGTTGTTCGGGTTCACGCCCAGCTCTTCGAACAGCTGGCCGTACTTCTCGAACACGTCCTTGTAGTAGACGGTGACGGCGTGGCCGAAGACGATCGGGTGGGAGATCTTCATCATGGTGGCCTTGACGTGCAGGGACCACATGACGCCGGTTTCCTTGCAGTCCTGCAGGGTCTTCTCGAAGAAGGCGCGCAGTTTGCTGCAGCTCATGAACATGCTGTCGAGGACTTCGCCTTCCTGCATCTTCAAGGTCTTCTTGGTCTCGACCTTGCCGTCCTTGCCGACGAACTCGATGCGGACCTCACCGGCCTTCGGAATGGTGACCGACTGCTCGCTGGAGAAGAAGTCGCCGCCACGCATGTAGTCGGCGTGGGAGCGCGAAGCCATGCTCCACTTGCCCATGCTGTGGGGGTGCTTGCGGGCGTAGGCCTTCACGGCGGCCGGGGCGCGGCGGTCGGAGTTGCCTTCGCGCAGGACCGGGTTCACGGCGCTGCCCAGGACCTTGGCGTAGCGAGCGCGGGTGTCTTTCTCTTCGTCGGTCTGCGGGTCTTCCGGGAAGTCCGGAATGGCGTAGCCCAGCTTCTGCAGCTCGGCGATGGCGCCCTTGAGCTGCGGTACCGAAGCGGAAATGTTCGGCAGCTTGATGATGTTGGCTTTGGCGTCGGTGGCCAGTTGGGCCAGGTAGGCCAGATCGTCTTCGATCGCCTTGTCGCCGAGCTTGTCAGCGAAGGAGGCCAGGATACGGCCCGAAAGAGAGATGTCGCGGGTCTCGACGTCGATGCCGGCGGAAGCGGCAAAGGCTTTTACGATAGGAAGAAGCGAATAGGTGGCAAGGGCGGGTGCTTCGTCGGTGAAGGTGTAGGTGATCTTCGAGCGGATGGACATCTCGTTCTAACTCTCTTCTTTGCTGGGCGCGCACAGAGTCTCGAATCGCGTTGGTACACGCATGCGTTCAACGAAGTGGTTGACCGACCTTCGAGATTTGCCGCGGGGATATTGGGGCGCCAGTAGAGCGTTGTACGGCGGAATCCTGGTGGGGACATGCGCCGCTGCGAGGAGAGAGTCTGGTCCCAGACTGCTCGGACCTCGATGACCATTAAGTCATGCCGGCCAGTATACCACCCTAAAGGCAGGGTGAAGCGCGTCCCTTTTTTAGACTAAGGAATGATGTGGTTCGATTACCGACTTGTGAGCTACCCTCAGTGGCTGCAAGAGGGTTTCAACCAAAAAGCGGAGTTCAGCATGGGATACCAAAAGATCCAGGTGCCGGCCGGTGACAAAATCACCGTCAACGCCGATATGTCCTTGAATGTACCGAAGAACCCGATCATCCCCTTCATCGAGGGGGATGGTATTGGCGTGGATATCAGCCCGGTCATGATCAAGGTCGTCGACGCAGCCGTCGAGAAAGCCTACAAAGGCGACCGCAAGATCGCATGGATGGAAGTCTACGCTGGCGAGAAAGCCACCCAGGTCTATGACCAGGACACCTGGCTGCCCCAGGAGACCCTGGACGCCGTTCGCGATTATGTCGTGTCCATCAAGGGCCCACTGACCACGCCGGTCGGCGGCGGTATCCGCTCCCTGAACGTGGCCCTGCGCCAGCAGCTCGACCTCTATGTCTGTCTGCGCCCGGTGCGTTGGTTCGAAGGCGTGCCTAGCCCGGTGAAGAAGCCCGGCGATGTGGACATGGTGATCTTCCGTGAGAACTCCGAAGACATCTACGCCGGCGTCGAATGGAAGGCCGGCTCCCCCGAAGCCCAGAAGGTCATCAAGTTCCTCACCGAGGAAATGGGCGTCAAGAAGATCCGCTTCACCGAGAACTGTGGCATCGGCATCAAGCCGGTTTCCCAGGAAGGCACCAAGCGCCTGGTGCGCAAGGCCCTGCAGTACGCCGTGGACAATGACCGTGACTCGGTCACCATCGTCCACAAGGGCAACATCATGAAATTCACCGAGGGTGCGTTCAAGGACTGGGGCTACGAGATTGCCCGCGACGAGTTCGGTGCCCAACTGCTCGACGGCGGCCCGTGGATGCAGTTCAAGAATCCCGCTACCGGCAAGAATATCGTGGTGAAGGACGTGATCGCCGACGCCATGCTGCAGCAGATCCTGCTGCGCCCGGCCGAGTACGATGTGATCGCCACCCTCAACCTGAATGGCGACTATCTGTCCGACGCCCTGGCGGCGGAAGTGGGTGGTATCGGCATCGCGCCGGGAGCCAACCTGTCCGATTCAGTGGCCATGTTCGAAGCGACGCACGGTACTGCGCCCAAGTATGCCGGCCTGGACAAGGTCAACCCCGGCTCGGTGATCCTCTCCGCCGAGATGATGCTGCGCCACATGGGCTGGCCGGAAGCGGCCGACCTGATCATCGACGGCGTGAACGGGGCTATTGCCGCGAAAACCGTCACCTACGACTTCGAGCGTCTGATGGACGGCGCCAAGCTGCTGTCCTGCTCCGAGTTCGGCGACGCGATCATCGCCAAGATGTAGCCGGGTGAGTTTCCGTCCATGAAAAAGGCCGGCTTGCTGCCGGCCTTTTTCATTTCGTCTGATCCTTGACGAATCAGGCTTCCGCCGTGAGGTTCTCTACCTCGCTGCTCGGGGCAGTCTGCGCGGATGAGGTGGATGCATTGGCGTTGACGGGTTGGATGTTCACCGCGTGCAACCCTTTCGGACCTTGCAGGATCTCGAAACTGACGGGTTGGCCGGCCTTGAGTGTCTTGTAGCCATCCATCTGGATTGCCGAGTAATGAGCAAACAGGTCCTCATCTCGGCCATCAGCCAGGATGAAACCGTAGCCCTTGGCGTTGTTGAACCACTTGACCTTACCGCTGAGCATGCTGATATCCCTCTGCAAAGGACTCCATCGCTGGAGTATCATCCACTACTATTCCGCTATGCCTTTTTGTAAAGACTGGCGTCCGGAACTCCTGATACCCTCCGGGGGGTATCCTTTGGTTGTAACACCCTTTTGCCGTTAGTCAAGGCGGCGTCGTCTGGGCCTGAGAGGTGTTTCATACTCCGCCTGGCCCACTCATTCACCCACTCGCAAAGCTTTTATTCCAGCATGCATGCAAGTAGCCAGATTCGACTAACATTCAATCAGGACCGCCCGGATCCATTGGAAGACGACGGAACGGGGTTGGCGGTTGAAGAAGCCAAGCCTGCACTGAAAGCGCCGTCCATGTATCGGGTCATCATGTTCAACGATGATTACACCCCGATGGATTTCGTGGTTGAGGTGCTCGAGTTGTACTTCAACATGAACCGCGAGCAGGCAACCAAGGTCATGTTGACTGTGCATACCCAGGGCAAGGCGAACTGCGGGACCTTTACCCGCGATGTCGCGGAAACCAAAGCCATGCAGGTCAATCAATATGCGAGGGAGAGCCAACATCCACTGTTGTGTGAAATTGAGATAGAAGGTTGATGCGGATGTTTGGGAGCGAGGTGAAGTCATGTTGAATCGAGAGCTCGAAGTCACCCTCAATCTCGCCTTCAAGGAGGCGCGGGCGAAGCGGCATGAGTTCATGACCGTTGAGCACTTGCTGTTGGCGCTTCTGGATAATGAAGCTGCCGCGACGGTTCTGAAGGCGTGCGGTGCGAATCTGGACAAGCTGCGGCGAGACCTGCAGGAGTTCATCGATTCCACCACGCCGCTGATTCCCCAGCACGACGAGGATCGCGAAACCCAGCCAACCCTGGGCTTCCAGCGCGTCCTGCAGCGTGCGGTATTCCACGTGCAGAGTTCCGGCAAGCGCGAAGTCACCGGCGCCAACGTGCTGGTCGCCATCTTCAGCGAGCAGGAAAGCCAGGCGGTGTTCCTGCTCAAGCAGCAGAGCGTCGCGCGGATCGACGTGGTCAACTACATCGCCCACGGCATCTCCAAGGTGCCGGGCCATGCCGAGCATCAGGACAGCGAGCAGGAGATGCAGGACGAGGAGGGCGGCGAGTCCTCCACTTCCAGTCATCCGCTGGATGCCTATGCCAGCAACCTGAACGACCTGGCGCGCCAGGGGCGTATCGACCCACTGGTCGGTCGCGAGTCGGAAGTCGAGCGCGTCGCGCAGATCCTGGCTCGGCGCCGCAAGAACAACCCGCTGCTGGTGGGTGAGGCTGGCGTCGGCAAGACCGCCATCGCCGAAGGCCTGGCCAAGCGCATCGTCGACGGCCAGGTGCCGGACCTTCTGTCCGACAGCGTCGTCTACTCCCTGGACCTGGGCGCGCTACTGGCGGGCACCAAGTACCGCGGCGACTTCGAGAAGCGCTTCAAGGCACTGCTCAACGAGCTGCGCAAGCGTCCGCACGCCGTGTTGTTCATCGACGAGATCCATACCATCATCGGTGCCGGTGCGGCGTCGGGCGGGGTCATGGATGCTTCCAACCTGCTCAAGCCGCTGCTGTCCTCCGGTGAGATTCGTTGCATCGGCTCCACCACCTTCCAGGAATTCCGCGGCATCTTCGAGAAGGATCGTGCGCTGGCGCGTCGCTTCCAGAAGGTCGACGTCACCGAGCCGTCCGTCGAGGATACCTTCGGCATCCTGAAGGGCTTGAAGCCACGCTTCGAGCAGCACCACCACATCGAGTACAGCGATGAAGCGCTGCGCGCAGCCGCCGAGCTGGCCGCCCGCTACATCAATGATCGGCACATGCCGGACAAGGCCATCGACGTGATCGACGAGGCGGGTGCCTACCAGCGCCTGCAGCCGGAAGAGAAGCGCGTGAAGCGCATCGAAGTCCCGCAGGTCGAGGATATCGTCGCGAAGATCGCGCGGATTCCGCCCAAGCACGTGTCCAGTTCCGATAAAGAGCTGCTGCGTAATCTGGAGCGCGACCTGAAGCTGACCGTGTTCGGCCAGACGGCGGCGATCGAATCGCTGTCCACGGCAATCAAGCTTTCACGCGCCGGCCTGAAATCACCGGACAAGCCGGTCGGCTCCTTCCTCTTCTCCGGTCCGACCGGGGTCGGCAAGACCGAAGTGGCTCGTCAGTTGGCCAAGGCACTGGGTGTGGAGCTGGTGCGCTTCGACATGTCCGAGTACATGGAGCGGCATACCGTGTCCCGCCTGATCGGCGCGCCTCCGGGCTACGTTGGTTTCGACCAGGGCGGCCTGCTGACCGAGGCAATCACCAAGACGCCGCACTGCGTGCTGCTGCTGGATGAGATCGAGAAAGCGCACCCGGAAGTCTTCAACCTGCTGCTGCAGGTGATGGACCACGGCACCCTGACCGACAACAACGGGCGCAAGGCGGATTTCCGCAACGTCATCCTGATCATGACCACCAACGCAGGCGCGGAAACCGCGGCGCGGGCCTCCATCGGCTTCACGCAACAGGATCACGCCAGCGACGCCATGGAAGTGATCAAGAAGAGCTTCACGCCGGAGTTCCGCAACCGCCTGGATACCATCATCCAGTTCGGCCGTCTGAGTCACGAGACCATCAAGAGCATCGTCGACAAGTTCCTTACCGAACTTCAGGCGCAGCTCGAAGACAAGCACGTACAGATCGAGGTCAGCGACTCGGCGCGCGCCTGGCTGGCGGACAAGGGCTACGACCCTCAGATGGGTGCTCGCCCGATGGCGCGGCTTATCCAGGACAAGATCAAGCGGCCATTGGCCGAGGAGATCCTGTTCGGCGAGCTGGCCGAGCACGGTGGCGTGGCCCATGTGGACCTGAAGGATGGCGAGCTGGCCTTCGAGTTCGAGGTGATCGCTGCAGAGCCGGCCTGACGTTGAAAAGTAAGGTCCAAACAAAAACGCCCGGCAATGCCGGGCGTTTTTCTATGTGCCGGTTTGTACCGGCACCTACCGTCTATCAGCGAGCGCGGTAGGTGATACGACCCTTGGAGAGGTCGTAGGGCGTCAGTTCAACGCGAACTTTGTCGCCGGTCAGGATGCGGATGTAATTCTTGCGCATCTTCCCGGAGATGTGCGCGGTAACGACGTGCCCGTTTTCCAACTCCACGCGGAACATGGTGTTGGGCAGGGTGTCGACGACAGTGCCTTCCATTTCGAAGCTGTCTTCTTTCGACATGCAGTAGAACCCTCGGTATCTAAGATTGCCTGAAGTGTTTCAGGCCATTAAAAAAGGCACATAGTGTGCCTGAAATCGCCCCACAACGCCAATGGGTGTTTTCGGGTCAGTTCAATGCGACCCAGCGCTGATTTACGAAAAGTTCGATCGGGCGGTACTGGGTCTTGTAGTTCATCTTGCGGCAGTTCTTGATCCAGTACCCGAGATAGACAGCGTGCAGACCCAGTCGCTCGGTCTCGCCGACCTGCCAGAGGATGGCGAAGCGTCCCAGGCTGCGACGTTCTTCGTCCGGATCGTAGAAGGTGTAGACGGCTGAAAGACCGTTGGGCAGCACGTCGGTCACGGCGACGGCGAGCAGGCGGCCCTGCAGGCGGAACTCGAAGAAACAGCTGAACGGCAGGTCGCGCACCAGGAAGGTGGCGAACTGGTCGCGGCTGGGTGGGTACATGTCTCCATCGGCGTGGCGCTGCTCGATGTAGCGCATGTACAGCGCATAGTACTCCTCGGTGAAGGCCGGGCGCTTGCGGATGACTTCCAGATCGGCGTTACGCTTGATGATGCGCTTCTGCTGGCGGCTCGGCTGGAATCCGGCTGCAGGGATGCGCGCGGGGATGCAGGCGGTGCAGTGCTGGCAGTGCGGCCGGTAGAGGTGTTCGCCGCTGCGCCGGAAGCCAACCTCTGACAGCGAGGCGTACAACTGCGCATCCATGGGCTGGCTGGGGTCGAGGAACAGCGTTGTGGCCTGTTCTTCGGGCAGATAGCTGCATGGATGCGGTTGTGTAGCGTAAAACTTCAGGCGGGCGAGCTCGGTCATCTTCAACCCCTGCGAGGTCCCTCAGGCAAGTTTAAGACAGGCTGAGCAGGTCCGCTTGCGAAGTCCAGTCCTGCGAAGGTGTTTCGTCGAGATGACGGTGCAGGTAGCTGGCGAATTCGCCGCGGGAAATGGCGCGAGCGCCAAAACTGTGCAAGTGCTGCGTCGGCATCTGGCAATCGATCAGCACGAAGCCGGCTGCCTTCAGGCGCTGCACCAGGGTCACGAAGGCCACCTTGGAGGCATTGTCGGCGCGGCTGAACATGGACTCGCCGAAGAACAGGCGGCCGATGGCCAGGCCGTAGAGGCCCCCGACCAGTTCATTGCCTTGCCAGGCTTCGGCCGAATGGGCGACGCCCAGGCGGTGCAGCTGGCAATAGGCATCCTGCATCGGTGTGGTGATCCAGGTGCCGTCCGCGTAATCGCGCGGGCCGGCGCAGCCGTGGATGACCTGCTCGAACGCCCGGTCGAAGGTGACCTGGTACTGCTGCTGGCGGATGAGCTTGGCGAGGCTGCGGGAGACGTGCAGTTCTTCGGGGAATAGCACGGTGCGTGGGTCCGGCGACCACCAGAGGATGGGTTGCCCGTCCTGGAACCAGGGGAAGCAGCCATGGCGGTAGGCCTGGATCAGGCGCTGCGGGTTGAGGTCGCCGCCGGCCGCGAGCAGGCCGTTGGGCTCGCGCAGGGCCTTGTCGAGGGGCGGAAAGTCGAAATTGCTGCGGGAAAGCCACTTGAGCATAGGGAGGAGGGGAGGGCGAGCCTCCCCTGGCGCCGATCAGTTGTCGTCGAGGAACTTTTCAGCGTCCAGCGCGGCCATGCAGCCGGCGCCGGCAGAAGTGATCGCCTGGCGGTAGACGTGGTCGGCCACGTCGCCAGCGGCGAACACGCCGTCGATGCTGGTCAGGGTCGCGTTGCCTTCGGCGCCGCCCTTGATCTTCAGGTAACCGTCATGCATCTCCAGCTGGCCCTTGAACAGGTCGGTGTTGGGCTTGTGGCCGATGGCGATAAATACGCCGGACAGGTCCAGTTGGCGGGTTTCGCCGCTTTCGGCGTCTTTCAGGCGAACGCCGATCACGCCCATGTCGTCGCCCAGGACTTCGTCCAGTGTGGTGTTCCAGTGCAGGCGCACGTTGCCGTTCCTGGCTTTTTCGAACAGCTTGTCCTGAAGGATCTTCTCCGAGCGCAGCTTGTCGCGGCGGTGGATCAGGTGGACTTCCTTGGCGATGTTGGACAGGTACAGCGCTTCTTCCACGGCGGTGTTGCCGCCACCGACCACGCAGACGACCTGGTTGCGGTAGAAGAAGCCGTCACAGGTGGCGCAGGCGGAAACGCCCTTGCCCATGAAGGCCTCTTCCGAGGACATGCCCAGGTACTGGGCCGAGGCGCCGGTGGCGATGATCAATGCGTCGCAGGTGTAGGTGCCGCTGTCGCCCTTGAGGGTGAAGGGCTTCTGCTGCAACTCGGCGGTGTGGATGTGGTCGTAGACGATCTCGGTATCGAAACGCTTGGCGTGCTGCTCCATGCGCTGCATCAGGGCGGGACCGGTCAGGCCTTCGACGTCGCCGGGCCAGTTGTCGACCTCGGTGGTGGTGGTGAGCTGGCCGCCGGGCTGGATGCCGGTGATGACAAGAGGCTTGAGGTTGGCGCGCGCGGCATACACGGCCGCGGTGTAGCCCGCGGGGCCGGAGCCCAGGATGATCAGGCGCGAATGCTTGACTTCACTCATAAAAAGACTCCATAAGCCTTTGTCACGTAAGAGAATGCATGCTCCAATTGAGCAGCCGAAAAGCGGTGTTGGGCTATGCTACACCGAACCCCGGAAAGCCGGCAAAAGCGCAGTCGGGCACATCCGGGGTCGCTGGCATCGGCCGGCCAAAGCCGTACAATAGGCCCGTTTCGCGGCCCAACGACTCTCGGAAGCGCGTATAGCGCAGGATTAGAAGCGTTTTGAAGGACACCACAGCAAGCCATGCCGCCGCCTGGCGCCAGCAATTGCATTACCGTCTGAAGGAAGGGGCCCTGATCGCGCTTGGCGCGCTCTGCCTTTACCTCTGGATGGCGCTGCTCACCTACGATTCCTCCGATCCGGGCTGGAGCCACTCCAGTCACGTCGAGCAGGTGCAGAACGCTGCCGGCCGTCTGGGGGCGCTGAGCGCCGATATCCTGTTCATGGTGCTGGGGTACTTCGCCTACCTGTTCCCGCTGCTGCTGGCGGTGAAAACCTACCAGGTCTTCCGCAAGCGCCACCTGCCTTGGGAGTGGAGTGGCTGGCTGTTCTCCTGGCGCCTGATCGGCCTGGTGTTCCTGGTGTTGTCCGGTTCCGCCCTGGCCTATATCCATTTCCATACCAGCGGTGCCCACATGCCGGCTACCGCGGGCGGCGCCCTGGGGGAAAGCCTCGGCCAGCTGGGCGTCAATGCGCTGAACGTGCAGGGCAGCACGCTGCTGTTTCTGGCGCTGTTCCTCTTCGGCATGACGGTGTTCGCCGACCTGTCCTGGTTCAAGGTGATGGACGTCACCGGCAAGATCACCCTCGACCTGTTCGAGCTCATTCATAACGCCACCAACCGCTGGTGGAGCGCCCGCAGCGAGCACAAGCAGCTCGTCGCCCAGTTGCGTGAAGTCGACGAACGCGTGGCCGAAGTTGCCGCGCCCATCGTTGCTGATCGCCGCGAGCAGGCCAAGGTCAAGGAGCGCCTGATCGAGCGCGAGGAAGCGCTGGTCAAGAGCGTGCAAGAGCGCGAGAAGCGCGTGGCGCCGAAGATCGACGTCCCGCCGCCGCCTACCAAGCCGGCCGAGCCGAGCAAGCGCGTGCTGAAAGAGAAGCAGGCGCCGCTGTTCGTCGATACCGCCGTGGAAGGCACGCTGCCGCCGCTGTCGATCCTCGACCCGGCCTCGGAAAAGAAGCAGAGCTATTCGCCCGAATCCCTGGAGGCCATGTCGCGCCTGCTGGAGATCAAGCTCAAGGAGTTCGGCGTCGAAGTCATCGTCGAGTCCGTGCATCCGGGCCCGGTGATCACCCGTTTCGAAATCCAGCCGGCCGCCGGTGTGAAGGTCAGCCGTATCTCCAACCTGGCCAAGGACCTGGCACGTTCGCTGGCAGTGATCAGCGTGCGCGTGGTGGAAGTCATCCCCGGCAAGACCACCGTGGGTATCGAGATTCCCAACGAAGACCGGCAGATGGTGCGCTTCTCCGAAGTGCTGATGACGCCGGAATACGACGAGCACAAGTCCACCGTGCCGCTGGCCCTGGGCCACGATATCGGCGGTCATCCGATCATCACCGACCTGGCGAAGATGCCGCACCTGCTGGTGGCCGGTACTACCGGTTCCGGTAAGTCGGTGGGCGTGAACGCCATGCTGCTGTCGATCCTGTTCAAGTCCACGCCGGAAGAGGCGCGGCTGATCATGATCGACCCGAAGATGCTGGAGCTGTCGATCTACGAAGGCATTCCGCACCTGCTCTGCCCGGTCGTCACTGACATGAAGGAGGCCGCCAACGCGCTGCGCTGGAGCGTCGCCGAGATGGAGCGCCGCTACAAGCTGATGGCGGCCATGGGCGTGCGTAACCTGGCTGGCTTCAACCGCAAGGTGAAGGACGCGGAGGAGGCCGGCACCCCGCTGACCGACCCGCTGTACCGTCGCGAGAGCATGGAAGACGAAGCGCCGCTGCTGCAGACCCTGCCGACCATCGTGGTCGTCGTGGACGAATTCGCCGACATGATGATGATCGTCGGCAAGAAGGTGGAAGAGCTGATCGCCCGTATCGCCCAGAAGGCGCGTGCGGCGGGCATCCACCTGATCCTGGCGACCCAGCGTCCGTCGGTGGATGTGATCACCGGCCTGATCAAGGCGAACATCCCCACCCGCATCGCCTTCCAGGTGTCCAGCAAGATCGACTCGCGCACCATTCTCGACCAGGGCGGCGCCGAGCAGCTGCTGGGCCACGGCGACATGCTCTACCTGCCGCCGGGCACTGGCCTGCCAATCCGTGTTCATGGCGCCTTCGTTTCCGACGACGAAGTGCACCGTGTCGTTGAGGCGTGGAAGCTGCGTGGCGCACCGAACTACATCGAGGACATTCTCGCCGGCGCCGATGAAGGCGGTGGTGGTTCCTTCGAAGGTGGCGGTGGCGGCGAAGGCAGCGAGGGCAGCGAGGACGATCCGCTCTACGACGAAGCCGTGCGCTTCGTGACCGAAAGCCGCCGGGCTTCCATCTCTGCCGTGCAGCGCAAGCTGAAGATCGGCTACAACCGCGCCGCGCGGATGATCGAGGCCATGGAAATGGCCGGCGTGGTCACCGCGATGAATACCAATGGCTCGCGTGAAGTGATCGCGCCGGCCCCGATCCGTGATTGATTCGACTTCGAGGATTTCGATGCGTCTGATCCGCCTGTTGTTCGTTGCTGCGCTGGCCTTTGCCGGCGCCCAGGCCCATGCCGACGATGCTGCTGCGCAGCGCCTGAGCGGGATGCTCACCAAGGCCCAGACAATGACCGCGCGCTTCTCCCAGCTGACCCTGGACGGCAGCGGCACCCGCTTGCAGGAAACCGCCGGCACCCTGGGCCTCAAGCGCCCTGGCCTGTTCCGCTGGCACACCGATGCGCCGAACGAGCAGCTGCTGATCTCCAACGGTGAGAAAATCTGGCTGTACGACCCGGACCTGGAGCAGGTGACCATCCAGAAGCTCGACCAGCGCCTGACCCAGACCCCGGCGCTGCTGCTGTCCGGTGACGTGTCGAAGATCGGTCAGAGCTTCGATATCACCGCGAAGGATGGCGGCAACGTGGTCGACTTCACCCTCAAGCCCAAGTCCAAGGACACCCTGTTCGACAGCCTGCGGATTTCCTTCCGCAGCGGTGTGGTGAACGACATGCAGCTGATCGACAGCGTCGGCCAGCGCACCAATATCCTGTTCTTCGACGTGAAGATGAACGAGCCGATGGACACCAAGCAGTTCGTCTTCGACGTGCCCAAGGGCGTCGACGTCATCCAGGAATGACCGGCCGCGCGCCGGATTGATCGATAGGTAATACCGTGGACCTGTTCCGCTCCGCCCCCGTTTCCCAGCCCCTGGCCGCGCGGCTGCGCGCGACCAGCCTGGACGAGTACGTCGGCCAGGAGCATCTGCTCGCCCGTGGCAAGCCGCTGCGTGAGGCGCTGGAGCAGGGCGCGCTGCACTCGATGATCTTCTGGGGCCCGCCCGGAGTCGGCAAGACCACCCTGGCGAAACTGCTGGCGCAGGTCACCGACGCGCACTTCGAGACCCTCTCGGCGGTGCTCTCGGGCGTGAAGGAAATCCGCCAGTCGGTGGAAGTGGCCAAGCAGCATGCTGCGCAGTATGGCCGTCGCACCATCCTCTTCGTCGATGAAGTGCACCGCTTCAACAAGAGCCAGCAGGATGCGTTCCTGCCTTACGTTGAAGACGGCACGCTGATCTTCATCGGTGCGACCACCGAGAACCCGTCCTTCGAGTTGAACAACGCGCTGCTCTCCCGCGCCCGCGTCTACGTGCTGAAAAGCCTGGACGAAGCGGCCCTGCGGCGGTTGGTAGAACGCGCATTGACCGAGGAAAAGGGCCTGGGCAAGCGCAACCTGAGCCTGCCCGACGACAGTTTCGCGATCCTCATGGCCGCCGCCGACGGCGATGGGCGGCGCCTGCTCAATCTGCTGGAGAACGCTTCCGACCTCGCCGAAGACAACAGCGAGATCAGCGCCGAGCTGCTGCAGAACCTGCTGGGCGACTCACGCCGGCGCTTCGACAAGGGCGGCGAGGCCTTCTATGACCAGATCAGCGCGCTGCACAAGTCAGTGCGTGGTTCCAGCCCCGATGGCGCGCTGTACTGGTATTCGCGCATGCTCGATGGTGGCTGCGATCCGCTGTACATCGCCCGCCGAGTGGTGCGCATGGCCAGCGAGGACATCGGCAATGCCGATCCGCGCGCGCTGACCCTGTGCCTTCACGCCTGGGACGTGCAGGAACGCCTCGGCAGCCCGGAAGGCGAGCTGGCGATTGCACAGGCTATCGTTTACCTGGCCTGTGCGCCGAAGAGCAATGCCGTCTACAACGCTTACAACATGGCGCGCCGTGACGTGGCGGAGAGCGGTTCGCTGGAAGTGCCGCTGCATTTGCGCAACGCGCCAACCAAGCTGATGAAGAACCTGGGCTATGGCGACGAGTATCGCTATGCCCATGATGAGCCGGATGCCTATGCGGCCGGAGAAGACTACTTCCCCGAGTCCATGGAGCCGCGCCAGTATTACCAACCCGTGCCGCGCGGGCTCGAACTGAAGATCGGCGAAAAGCTGCGCCACCTGGCCAGCCTCGACAAGGCCAGTTCCCGCCGTCGCAGAAAATCCTGAAGTGGCGCCCTTGAGCGCCGCCTGACACTAGACACGAGAAGACACCATGCTCGATTCCAAACTGGTTCGTACCCAGCCGCAGGAAGTGGCCGAACGCCTGGCCACCCGTGGCTTTACCCTGGACGTGGCGCGCATCGAAGCGCTGGAGAGCCAGCGCAAGGCCGTGCAGACCCGCACCGAGACCCTGCAGGCCGAGCGCAACTCGCGCTCCAAGGCCATCGGCCAGGCCATGAAGAATGGCGAGGACGTCGCGCCGCTGAAGGCCGAAGTCAATCGCATGGCCGAGGAGCTGGAGTCGGGCAAGCGCGAGCTGGATGCCATCCAGGCCGAGCTGGACAGCCTGCTGCTGAACATTCCGAACCTGCCGCACGAATCCGTGCCGGTCGGTGCCGATGAAGAAGAGAACGTCGAAGTCCGTCGCTGGGGCACCCCGCGCACCTTCGACTTCGAGATCAAGGACCACGTCGCCCTGGGCGAGCAGCACGGCTGGCTGGACTTCGAGACCGCCGCGCGCCTGTCCGGCGCCCGCTTCGCCCTGATGCGCGGCCCGATCGCCCGCCTGCACCGCGCACTGGCGCAGTTCATGCTCGACCTGCACACCCGCGAACACGGCTACGAAGAGGCCTATACCCCGTACCTGGTACAGGCTCCGGCGCTGCAGGGTACCGGCCAACTGCCGAAGTTCGAAGAAGACCTGTTCAAGATCCAGCGTGAAGACGAGGCCGATCTGTACCTGATCCCGACTGCCGAAGTCTCGCTGACCAACATCGTGGCCGGCCAGATCCTCGACGCGAAGGAGCTGCCGCTGAAGTTCGTCGCCCACACCCCGTGCTTCCGCAGCGAAGCCGGCGCGTCGGGCCGTGATACCCGCGGCATGATCCGCCAGCACCAGTTCGACAAGGTCGAGATGGTGCAGATCGTCGAGCCGTCGAAGTCCTGGGAAGCCCTGGAAAGCCTGGTCGGCAATGCCGAGAAAGTTCTCCAGGCACTGGAGCTGCCGTACCGCGCCCTGGCGCTGTGCACTGGCGACATGGGCTTCGGCGCCGCCAAGACCTACGATCTGGAAGTCTGGGTGCCGAGTCAGGACAAGTACCGCGAGATTTCCTCCTGCTCCAACTGTGGCGACTTCCAGGCCCGTCGCATGCAGGCGCGCTACCGTAACCCGGAAACCGGCAAGCCCGAGCTGGTGCATACCCTCAACGGCTCCGGACTGGCCGTGGGCCGCACCCTGGTCGCCGTGCTGGAGAACTACCAGCAGGCCGACGGTTCGATTCGCGTGCCGGAAGTGCTCAAGCCGTACATGGCGGGCATCGAGGTAATCGGCTGAGATGGACTTCCTGCCGCTGTTCCACATCCTGCGCGGACGTCGCGCGCTACTGGTCGGCGGCGGTGATGTCGCACTGCGCAAGGCGCGCCTGCTGAATGACGCCGGCGCGGTGCTGCGTGTGGTGGCGCCGGAGGTGCACTCCGAGCTGCGAGAGTTGGTCGAGGAGGGCGCGGGCGAATTGATCCTGCGCCCCTACGCCGAAGGCGACCTGCAGGACTGCGTGCTGGTCATCGCCGCCACCGACGATGAGCCGCTCAACGCCCAAGTGTCCCGAGACGCCAACGAGCGCGGCGTACCGGTCAACGTGGTCGACGCACCGGCCCTGTGCAGCGTGATCTTCCCCGCCATCGTCGACCGTTCGCCGCTGGTGGTGGCCGTGTCCAGCGGTGGCGACGCGCCGGTGCTGGCGCGCCTGCTGCGCGCCAAGCTGGAAACCTGGATTCCCGCCACCTATGGCCAACTGGCCGGCCTGGCCAGCCGCTTCCGCGAGCGCGTGAAGCAGCGCCTGCCGGACCTGCAGCAGCGCCGCAAGTTCTGGGAAGAGGTGTTCCAGGGCCCGGTCGCCGAGCGCATGCTCGCCGGCCAGCCGAACGAAGCGGAGCGCTTGCTGGCGGATAAGCTGGAAGCGCCGCAGCCCGAATCCCGTGGCGAGGTCTATCTGGTCGGCGCCGGCCCCGGTGATCCGGACCTGCTGACCTTCCGCGCCCTGCGCCTGATGCAGCAGGCCGATGTGGTGCTCTATGACCGCCTCGTTGCGCCGGCCATCCTTGAGCTGTGCCGCCGCGATGCGGACCGCCTGTATGTCGGCAAGCGCCGCGCGGACCACGCCGTGCCGCAGGATGAGATCAACCGCCAATTGGTCGAGCTCGCCCAGCAAGGGAAGCGCGTGCTGCGCCTGAAGGGCGGTGATCCGTTCATCTTCGGTCGTGGCGGCGAGGAAATCGACGAACTGGCGGCCAACGGAATCCCGTTCCAGGTGGTGCCGGGCATTACCGCGGCAAGCGGCTGCGCGGCCTATGCCGGTATTCCGCTGACACACCGTGATTACGCACAATCCGTGCGCTTCGTGACCGGGCACTTGAAGGACGGCACCACCGACCTGCCCTGGAACGACCTGGTCGCTCCGGGCCAGACCCTGGTGTTCTACATGGGCCTCGTCGGCTTGCCGGTCATCTGCGAGCAACTGGTGCGTCACGGCCGCTCCGCCGACACGCCTGCCGCCCTGGTACAGCAGGGCACCACGGTGCATCAGCGCGTGTTCACCGGCACCCTGGCGAATCTGCCGGAGCTGGTTGCCGAGCACGAAGTGCATGCGCCGACACTGGTGATCGTCGGGGAAGTGGTGCAGCTGCGCGAAAAGCTGGCGTGGTTCGAGGGGCAGCAGTGAAAGCCCCTTATGTGGTGATCCTGGGCGCCGTGTGCTGTGCCATGGGGTTCACCGCGCCGGCCTCAGCGGCCAGCTTCGATTGCAAGAAGGCCAGGCAGGCCGACGAGAAAGCCATCTGCGCGGACCGCCAACTGTCCGAAATGGACGTGCAGGTGGCAACCACCTACCGCCTGTTGCGCGGCCTGTTTGCGATGGGCATGCGGGGCAACCTGGGTGACTCCCAGCTCGCCTGGCTGGAGCAGCGCCGCGCCTGCGGCGCCAACAAGGCCTGCCTGAAGCAGCGTTACCAGGAGCGCCTGGGCGCGCTGCAGAAGGTCTACGACGGTATCGAAAAACCGATCTGATCCGCTCTTGACCTTGTAGGAGCGGGCTTGCTCGCGAGCCGCTTGACGCTGATGGCTTGCGCTGGGTCCGTGATCAAGCTCGCTCCCACAGGTCTGATGGCGAATTCCGCTCCCGCGGCTGACTCAGCCCCTATGGAAAATACCCTTGCCCGCCAGATGCTCGCGCCCGTGCGGACTGGTGAAGTCCTGCTGCGGCCCCAGAGGCACGATGCCGGTCGGGTTGATGGTGCGATGGCTGCCGTAGTAGTGGTGCTTGATGTGCTGGAAATCCACCGTACCGGCAACGCCGTCCAGTTGATACAACTCGCGCAGCCAGCCGGACAGGTTCGGATAGTCCGCCAGGCGCCGCAGGTTGCACTTGAAGTGGCCGTGGTAGACAGCGTCGAAGCGGATCAGCGTAGTGAACAGGCGCACATCGGCTTCGGTCAGGTATTCGCCCGCCAGGTAGCGCTGCTCGCCCAGGCGCTCTTCCAGCCAGTCCAGTTCATTGAACAATGTCTTGAAGGCTTCTTCGTAGGCGTCCTGCGTCGTCGCGAAGCCCGCACGGTAAACACCGTTGTTCACGGCCGGGTAGATACGCTCGTTCAGCTCATCGATCTGCGCGCGCAGCGGCTCCGGGTAGAGGTCCAGTTTGTTGCCGGTGATGCCGTCGAAAGCGGTGTTGAACATGCGGATGATCTCCGCCGATTCGTTGCTGACGATGCGCTGCTCATGCTTGTCCCACAGCACTGGTACGGTGACACGGCCAGTGTAGTGCGGGTCGTCCCGGGTATAGCGTTGATGGAGGAAGTCTAGGCCTTCGAGTTTGTCGCCGGTGGAGCCGAGCGCCTTGTCGAAGGTCCAGCCGTTTTCCAGCATCAGCCAACTGACAACCGACACGTCGATCAACGATTCGAGGCCCTTGAGCTGGCGGTAGATCAGCGTGCGGTGAGCCCACGGGCAGGCCAGGGATACGTAGAGGTGATAGCGGCCGGCCTCGGCGCGGAAGCCGCCTTCGCCGGTGGGGCCGGGCTGACCGTCGGCGGTGACCCAATTGCGGCGCTGCGCATTTTCGCGCTGGAAGCGGCCGTCCTTGCTGGTGTCATACCACTGATCTTGCCAGCGGCCATCAATCAACTGTCCCATCTTGAGTGCTCCAGAAAGCGGGAAGATGGGACCAGTCTATCGACTCTGGCTCGATTGTTTAGCGCAAAAAAAGGATTCCAGCTATCGACTAAATCGATCTGTTGCGCTCAGTCCAGCGTTTATCGGCCTCTGCGAAGGCTTCGTCTCGCTGCAGCCCGAGCGCGCGCAAGGCCAGGGCCATTGTTGCGCGGACGGCCAGATCGCCGTAGACGTCCTCTGCGTCGCCGCGCCAGACCGCGGCCAGATGCTGCGGGTCGAGGCTTTCCGGCTTGACGTGACGCAGCGGTGATAGCGCGGGCCATTCTTCGTCCCAGTCATTGCCATCACGGCAGCCGTACAGGTGCGAAGAGGCGTCCGGGTTCACTTCGATCTCGCCGCCTTCGCCTTTGATGACGATGGCGTGGTCGCCCAGCAGCCGGCTGCCTTCGCGGTGTACGGCCTGGTAGCCGGGATGGAAGATGCTTTGCAGCACGCAGGTAGCGCCCAGCGGGTTGATCAGGCGCACCGAGGAATGAATGGGTGAGCGCAGGCCGAGGGTATTGCGCAAGTCGATCATTCGCTGCAGTCGCGGCATCCAGTCCACCAGCGGGGCGAAGGCGACACCCTGGGCATCCAGCGCCTGACTGACCGAGGCCCAATCGCGGCACAGCGGCAGGCCCAACGGCTCCAGCAGTTGTTCGGTGTAGAGGCGGCCCGCGGTGTGGGCGCCCGCGCCATGCAAAAGTATGCGGGTGCCGCTGCCGCCCAGGCATTTCACCGCCAGCAGGTACCAGGGCAGGTGACGCTTCTTGCCGGCGTAGCTCGGCCAGTCCAGGTCCACGGCGATCTTCGGCGCTTGCAGGCGCTCGCGGACGGCCTCAGTGAAGCCGGCCAGCTCTTCTGCGCTTTCCTCCTTGTGCCGCAACAGCATCAGGAAGGCACCCAGTTGCGCCTCCTCGACCTTGTCGTCGAGGATCAGGCCCAGCGCTTCGCGGGCTTCCTCGCGGGTCAGTCCGCGCGCGCCGCGCTTGCCTTTGCCGAGGATGCGGACGAACTGGGCGAAGGGGTGTTCGGCGGGTGTCTGCAGGACGAGCGGGGCGGCGGTCATAGGCAATTGGTCGGCTTCGGCAGGCCGGCGAGCTTGGCGGCAAGCTTGGCCGGGGTGCCCTTGAACAGGAGGTTGAGGTGCAGGCTGTTGCCCTTTTCCGCGCCCAGCTTCTGGGCTACGTATTTGATCAGCGGGCGGTTGGCCGGGGAGAGCTGAAACTCGCCGTAGAACTCGCGCAGCAGCAGGAGGATTTCCCAATGCTCGGGCGTCAGGTGGATGCCTTCGTTGTGCGCCAGGGCTTCGGCGGCGGCGTCGCTCCAGTCGTTCAGGTCGGCGAGGTAGCCGTCCTTGTCCAGCGGCAGGGCTTGGCCATTGACCAATAAGGTACTCATAGCCAGGCGTTTACCTTGTCGAAGCGGGTGCAGAGTTCGACGAAGCCGGGGTAGTCCACGCTGTCGACTCGGGAGGCGACGGCGTCGAGCCCGCGCGCTTGCAGGTCTTCCTGCAGGGCAAACAGGGTGTTGCTTGCCGGCAGTTGCTCCAGCGCCTGTGCCGGCTGCGTGCCCGTGCGGAGCGCGTATACCGCGTCACCGGTCAGCATGATGCCGTCATCGGCGCCCAGCAGGCGCAGGCAGCTGTCGAGCCGACTGTCATTGAAGGGGGAGTGCGAGAGCAGGTGGAGGGTAGCCATCAGATCGTGATCACCTGGTCGTGGGTTTGCAGCAGGCCGCGAAGGGCGTTGTCATCCAGCACCTGTGTGGCCAGCGTGAGGCTGCTGGCGTCCAGGCCGCGCTCGGTGAGGCTGTGCGCGCTGGCATAGAGATCCTCGACGCCAAAAAGCGGCAAGGCCTGCAGATTGGCTTGCAGGTCTTTTTGCTCAATACCGGCAGGGCGCTGGTCGGGTGCCAGCTGGAACACGCCGTCATCAAGGAAGAGCATTGAGATCGGCAGGTCGAACGCGCCGCCGGCCAGAGCGATATCCAGCGCCTCGCGGGCAGCGGGGCCGGCCCAGGGAGCCTGGCGGCTGATGATCAGCAGGGACTTGGCCATCAGTTGCCTCCAAAGCAGATCAGGCGGTCCGCCTGTTGCGCCGCTTCATGCAACTGGCCGAGGCCGGAAAGATCCCAGGGTGCCTGCAAGTTGGCGGCGGGACGGGAGTAGCGGCTGGCTTCCTCGCTATTCAGCACGCCGCGGCGCAGCGCTGCGGCGATGCAGACAACGCCGTCAAGCTGGTTGTCGGCAACGAAGCGCGTCCAGGCCGCCGCAACATCCAGTTCATCCTGGCTGGCCACGGTGTTGGCCGCGGCACTGTGCACTCCGTCCTGATAGAAGAACAGTCGGGAGATTTCGTGGCCGCCGGCCAGCGCAGCTTCGGCGAAGCGCAGGGCGCGCCGGGCGGCTGGCGAGTGCGGCGGGGAGAAGAGGGCGATGACGAACTTCATGGAGCTGGCCTTGGCGGCGAATTTTCGCAGGATGATACGGCGCTGCGCCTTTTTTTGCCGCGCCTGACATGAAAAAAGCCCGTCGAAACGGGCTTTTTCCGTGGCGCTGTGTTGATCAGTCGTCGCTGCCCATGATGCCGAAGATCTGCAGCAGGCTGATGAACAGGTTGTAGATCGACACATACAGGCTGATGGTCGCCATGATGTAGTTGCGCTCGCCACCGTGGATGATCGCGCTGGTCTGGAACAGGATCATCGCCGAGGAGAACAGCACGAAGCCGGCGCTGATGGCCAGTTGCAGGCCGCTGATCTGGAAGAACAGCGAGACCAGCACGGCGCCCAGCAGGACGAAGAAGCCTGCGGTGATGAAGCCGGACAGGAAGCTCATGTCCTTGCGGGTGGTCAGCACGTAGGCGGACAGGCCGAAGAACACCAGGGCGGTCATGAAGAAGGCGGAGGAAATGATGCTCGCGCCATTGGCCATGCCCAGGTACATGTTCAGGATCGGGCCGAGGGTGTAGCCCATGAAGCCGGTCAGGGCAAAGGTGCTGACCAGGCCCCAGGCGCTGTTGCGCAGCTTCACGGTGAGGAAGAACAGGCCATAGAAGCCGAGCAGTACCACGAAGAAGCTCGGGTACGGCAGGCGCATCTGTTGCGAGGCGAAGGCTACCAGGCCACTGAAGGCCAGGGTCAGGGCCAGCAGGCCGTAGGTATTGCGCAGGACGCCGCTGACCTCTTTCTGCTCCACGGCTGTGGAGTCGAGATATTGCCGTTCTTGCATGTCGTGACACTCCTGTTAAGCGGGATACGGATCCATGACCGTAGTTATGCCTATCATAACAGAGGGAAAAGCGCGCTGAATCATCAGAGTTTGACAGTGTGTTGCGATCCGGTAATATTGCGGCCCGCTCATGTGGAAGCGTGGCCGAGTGGTTTAAGGCAACGGTCTTGAAAACCGTCGACGGGCAACTGTCCTAGAGTTCGAATCTCTACGCTTCCGCCACTATTACAACGTTGAAAGCCCCGCAATGCGGGGCTTTCGCGTTTCTGCGGTGGGTTGCTTTAAAGGCTCGCCTTCCGATTACGCATCGCACAAGTTAGACAGCGTCGGAAAAGTCAGTCATCCCGGTAGATGTTTCTGTAGGGCGATGATTGTCTCAGTTAAACTTAAAGTTCCTCTCCTCGGAAAATCCTGAATGAACCAAGTCGAAGATCTCGAGCGGCAGATGCGCGAAGCGCTGGGCGTAGCTCCGAAGAAAGTGAAAACCACTCGGGAAGTCAGCAACCCCATGAAGGGTTACCTGATTGTTCTCAGTGTGCGAGGCGCAAGCGGGCCCGCATTTCGCTTCGAGCACCGCTCACGTTCGCTGAGCCGTACCGAGGCCATCCTGGAGGCGGAGAAAGCCGCGCGCGCCGCAGGCTACAAGCCCTGGGCCCTGCTGGATGCCGTCGAGGCCTGAGCCGCATGAGCGCGGTGACGCCATGGGGCATCCGTCGGTTGCCGATATGGCGTGGCAATCCCGTGCGATGGATGTCGAGCCGATAGCGTCTATCAGATGGAAAACTCCGGCGATGGCTCCAGCTTCTTACAGCTCAATAGGTTACCGGTACGGCCGTCCTAGACGCTTCGCCAAGCATCTGTCAGCATTTACCCCTCCTGCGCCACGTATCTCTGGCGCTTGCATTTTGGCGAACCACTTCCAAGCTAGGTCGTAAGGCTGCTTTCTGTTAAGGTTCGGCAATTGTTCGAAGTCCCTTTTCGGGTCTCACCATTCCATTCTGCTCAAGGGGTGCTGCGTGATTAAGGTGCTGGTGGTCGATGATCACGATCTGGTGCGCACCGGAATTACCCGCATGCTGGCTGATATCGATGGCCTGCAGGTCGTTGGGCAGGCCGACTCGGGTGAGCGTGGGCTGCAGCTCGCTCGCGAACTCAAGCCAGACGTCGTCCTGATGGATGTGAAGATGCCCGGCATCGGCGGTCTCGAAGCCACCCGTAAGCTGTTGCGCAGCCAGCCCGACGTACGCGTCGTGGTGGTGACGGTATGCGAGGAAGACCCGTTCCCGACCCGTCTGATGCAGGCTGGTGCTGCGGGATATCTCACCAAGGGTGCAGCGCTGGATGAGATGGTCCAGGCGATACGCCAGGTTTTTGCCGGTCAGCGCTACATCAGCCCGCAGATCGCCCAGAACCTCGCGCTGAAGTCCTTCGAGCCGGAAAGGAACGCATCGCCATTCGATACCCTGTCCGAGCGTGAAATCCAGATCGCGCTGATGATCGCCAACTGTCACAAGGTGCAGAGCATCTCGGACAAGCTGTGCCTCTCGCCCAAGACTGTGAATACCTACCGCTACCGCATCTTCGAGAAGCTCTCGATCACCAGTGACGTCGAACTGGCGTTGCTGGCTGTCCGGCACGGCATGGTAGACGCCAGTAACTGATCATGGTGCAACCGTTCGATTCGGCGGCTTTCCTTGCCACCTGCAGCGGGCGGCCGGGCGTTTATCGCATGTTCGACGTCGACGCAAAGTTGCTCTACGTCGGCAAGGCGAAGGACCTCAAGAAGCGTCTCTCCAGCTACTTCCGCAAGACTGGCCTGGCGCCAAAGACGGCCGCTCTGGTGGCGAAGATCGCCCAGGTCGAGACCACCATCACCGCCAACGAAACCGAGGCGCTGCTGCTTGAGCAGACGCTGATCAAGGAATGGCGGCCGCCCTACAATATTCTGCTGCGCGACGATAAATCGTACCCGTACGTCTTCCTGTCGAGCGAGGATCAGTATCCGCGTCTGACCATCCACCGCGGCGCGAAGAAGGCCAAAGGACGGTACTTCGGGCCTTATCCGAGCGCTGGTGCCATTCGCGAAAGCCTGGCGTTGCTGCAGAAGGCCTTCTTCGTGCGCCAATGTGAGGACAGCTACTACCGCAACCGCACGCGCCCGTGTCTGCAGTATCAGATCAAGCGCTGCAAGGCGCCCTGTGTCGGACTGGTGAGCGAGGAGGAGTACGCCGAAGACGTACGCCACTCGATCATGTTTCTCGAAGGGCGCAGCAATGTGCTGGCCGAGGAGCTCTCCACCAACATGGAAGAGGCGGCGATGCGCCTGGACTTTGAAAAGGCGGCGGAGCTGCGCGATCAGGTGCAGATCCTGCGCCGCGTGCAGGACCAGCAGAGCATGGAGTTCGGCACCGGTAATGTCGATGTGGTGGCGGCCATCGTTACGCCGGGTGGCGCATGCGTACACCTGATCAGCGTGCGGGGCGGTCGAGTGCTGGGAAGCAAGAACTTCTTCCCGCAGGTGGCGATCGAGGAGGAGGTGGGCGATGTCCTGCTGGCCTTCCTTGGGCAGTACTACCTCAGTCATCACGAGCGCGATCTGCCGAACGAGCTGATCGTCAATGCTGTGCACGAAGACTTCCCCATCCTGGCTTCCGCCATCGAGGCATCACGTGGGCGGCTGCTGGAAATCAGTCACCGCGTGCGTGCTACCCGCGCCCGCTGGCAGCAGCTTGCCGTGACCAACGCCGAGCAGGCGCTGGCGGCACGCCTCGCCAATCGACAGCACATGGCTGCGCGCTTCGATGCGCTGGGAGAGGCGCTAGACCTCCCCGAGCCACCGCAGCGGCTCGAGTGTTTCGATATCAGCCATTCCAGTGGCGAGGCGACGGTGGCGTCCTGTGTGGTCTTTGGCCCCGAAGGCGCACTGAAGTCGGACTATCGCCGCTTCAATATCGAGGGCATCACTGGCGGCGATGATTACGCCGCCATGCACCAGGCGCTGACCCGCCGCTTCAGCCGATTGAAGGAAGGCGAGGGCAAGATGCCCGATATCCTTCTGGTGGACGGCGGCAAGGGGCAGCTGGCGATGGCTCAGGAGGTGCTTCAGGAACTGGCGGTAGTCGGCCTGACGCTGCTAGGGGTCGCCAAGGGCGTCACTCGCAAGCCTGGTCTGGAAACCCTTTACCTCAATGATGCCGAGCACGAATTCACCTTGCCCGCTGACTCACCGGCGTTGCACCTGATCCAGCAGATCCGCGACGAAGCGCACCGCTTTGCCATCACCGGTCACCGTGCACGGCGGGGCAAGGCGCGACGCACCTCCACATTAGAAGACGTCGCTGGCGTCGGGCCCAAGCGCCGGCGCGATCTGCTCAAGCATTTCGGCGGGTTGCAGGAATTGGGCAGAGCCAGTATCGATGAAATTGCCAAAGCCCCCGGCATCAGCAAAAAGCTGGCAGAGCAGATTTATGCAGCACTGCACAGCGAGTAGAATGCCGGCTCAACTCGCAGACCTTCCGACCCGATGAATATCCCGAACCTGCTCACACTGCTTCGCGTTCTGCTCATCCCGATCTTCATCCTGCTGTTCTATCTTCCGTTCCCGGCCAGCCATCTGGCCGCCAGTGCCGTCTTTGCCCTTGCTGCCGCCACCGACTGGCTGGACGGCTACCTGGCGCGACGGCTGGGGCAGAGCACGCCCTTCGGTGCCTTCCTCGATCCGGTGGCAGACAAGCTGATGGTCGCTACCGCGCTAGTGCTGTTGGTGGAGGAGCACGCGAATCTGTGGCTGACCCTGCCGGCCGTTATCATCATCGGTCGCGAGATCGTCGTTTCCGCGCTGCGCGAATGGATGGCAGAGATCGGGGCTAGGGCGCACGTGGCGGTATCCAGCCTGGGCAAATGGAAAACGGCGGCGCAGATGCTGGCGCTGGTCATTCTCCTGGCCAATTCACCGTTGATGACTTTCTGGGTCCTGGTGGGTTACGCGCTGCTCATTGTTGCCGCCATCCTTACCCTGTGGTCGATGCTGCACTATCTTCTGGCTGCATGGCCGCACCTGAACACTACCCCAAAAGAGAAATAAGTATTTTTGAATCAAGGAGTTGACAGGCATTTCCAAATCGTTAGAATGGCGCCCGTCAACACGACAACGCGGGAATAGCTCAGTTGGTAGAGCACGACCTTGCCAAGGTCGGGGTCGCGAGTTCGAGTCTCGTTTCCCGCTCCAGATTTTAGATGATTCACCTTGAGTCATCCGTGTTACGGCTGAGTAGCAGAGTGGTTATGCACCGGATTGCAAATCCGTGAACGCCGGTTCGATTCCGACCTCAGCCTCCAATAGAAAAGCCCTGTAAATCGAAGATTTACAGGGCTTTTTCTTTAACTGCCCGCTGCGGGAGTTGCCAGGTTCGGCAACTTGCGCAGATGAGTTGGGGCTGTATATAGTCCAGCCCTTTCCGGGCGCATGCCTGGATACGCTACAACGCGCTGCCGCCCGGATGGCGAAATCGGTAGACGCAGGAGACTTAAAATCTCTCGCCCTTTGGGCGTGCCGGTTCGAGTCCGGCTCCGGGCACCATTTCTAAATCAACGGTCTCCGGGCCGTTGCGCTCCACCTCCCTCCTATCGTTTTGGTCCGCAATTCCGGATTCGGTCCGCAATTACTTCGTCGGCGTGACCTTTTTGCCTTTCCGATCACGGATATAGCGCTCGGTCATGGTGACGGTCGTGTGCCCAAGTTGGTCCCGAACTTTCAGGATGTCGCCGGTCGATTCCGACTTGTCGCTCCCGGCCTTCGCGCGCAGGTCGCGGAGCTGGAAAGCGGCTTTTTCGATGCCGGCGGCTTCCCGCGCCAGGTCGAACCGGTCGCGCAGCATGTATTGGTCATCACCAATCCGGCCTCGGAAACAATCAGACGAGTGGGCCTGACCTTCATTCCGGCCTTCCTGGCCTTGATCCGGTCGAGTAGGGCGGCGAGCTCACCTTCAATCACGATCCGGCGCTTCGCCTTCGTCTTGCCCTGGCGGACGTGCAGCATCCCGTCCCGGATATCCCGTTCATCCATGGCCAGCACGTCCCTAGGCCGCTGGCCAGTGAGGTAAGCGAGGTCCATCGCCTCCTGCAGGCCAATCTCGGCATGCTGGTAGACGAGCCGGTACAGGTCGTCCTCGATGTAGACGTCGCGGCCGGTCTCCGGATTGCCGCTGATCCCAGAGCAGGGGTTGGCCAGCTTCGTGTAGCCCATCTTCCGCGCGTAGTTCCACATATGGCTTAGCAGGGCCTTCTCGCGGTTTGCGCTCACCGGCGCGCGCATGTACTGGTAGACGTGCTGCGGCTCGATCGAGTCCAGCGGGCCGGGCGGGGCGTCGAAGAATTCCAGCAGTTTGACCAGGTACTGGGCGTCCTTTTTCTGGGTGCTGGGCGCCTTCTTCGGCACTACGTCCAGGAAGTACTGGGCCGATACGTAGCGCAGGGTGACGATCTTCTCGGCCAGGTTGTCGGCGTTGCGGTCCCGCTCCAGCTCGGCGTACTTCATGATCGCCAGGCCGTAGTCGGAGCCGAGCGGCACCTCTTTCCGAGGCTTGCCGCCGGCGTCGTAGTGGTAATAGGTCTTGCCGCTGGGCTTGGTGCGCTCGCGCAGGCGCGTTACCGCGCCGGGCTTCTTCGGTCGTCTTCCCATCAGCTAGCCTTCCGCGGCGTCCATTTCTGAGGTTCTTCGGCCTGACGACCTTTCGTCGGCAGGAGGTTGGCAGAGATCACGCAGGGCCATCCGTTCATCTTGATGGTGTGCTTGATCCCGTTCTGCTTCAAGACGCGCACCTGGCCGGCCTTCGTCCGGGCGCCGGTGAGCTGGCAAATCTCCTCATGGGTGAGGAAGACGATGGGTTCCATGGGCAATACCTCGTCGCGCCGGCGATGGCCGGCGATGTTGAAAAGGGCAGGAAGATTCAGTGCGGGGAGGAGGGGTAGAGCGCTGGGGCAGATCTACTTCATTGCGTCTCGGTGCTGGCCGTACTCTTCGAATTGTCGGCATTTCAGCTCGGCACTGGCGTCTGCTTGTTCGGGCGTTTGATTCCCTCGGTAACCGAAGCGTACGAAGTACCTGACGATCGTCTGAGTGTCTGGGTCGAGCTGAGCGCTGCGTCTGTCGGCAGCTGCGATTGCTTGCTGTTCGGTGCCTCCCTGATCGCGGTATGTGGCCCCCGCGTAAGCAAATAGGCCCACGCCAGTACAGAAGTCAGACGCCTGGGCCTGGATGGAAAGAGCCATGAGCAGGAATAACGCGGTGAGATTCTTCATTTGCCCTCACTCCGCCTGCGATTGCGCGCTTGGATTGAGTATGGAGCCTGTCGCAGAGGCCTGCCTGTTTCGAGGAGGCATTTGGCTTCCCACTGAATTGTTCGTATGGCTCGCTCCTGGAGGGCAGGCCTACAGCGCAGGCAGTCGCATTTCTCGGAGGGTTGGCCGGTGCCGCGGCAGAAGGTGGGGCGGGTCATGCTGCAACCTTCCGGCGATACTTCGCTTCCCACTCCCACTCCCGCTGCCGAGCGATCATCTCCGGCACTGCCGCCAGGTAATCCCTCGTGGTGCGGAAGCGCTTGCGAGGCGGGACCGGGTCAGGAATCCCGTGTTCGTCCCGTGGCCCGCCATCCCAATCGGTAAAGGTGCTCCAAACCATGGCGGTGAAGGAGGCCCAGGTGCATTCCTCTTCCCACTCCGGCTCGTAGTAGCCCTGCATGGAGCCAACCATCGGCGTCCCTTTCAGTGGGTGGCACGGATAGTCGAGCACTACCCAGCGCTTCCCGTGCCGAGGCATGTACTTGCGGTCCTTCTCAAACGGGTAGAGGGCGCTGCGGCGCTGAAGGGCCTTACGCTCCCACGCGCCATAGAACCCGTGGTAGTTGTCCCAGCGCACTGCGGGGAACTGCTCGGTATCAATTCCGATGCTCGGGAGGATCGGCGCTATGCGCTTGCACAGCTTCTTCAGGATGCGTGGATTCATGCTGCGCTCCTTGCTGGTTCAGTGATCTGGCTGGCGGTGAACACCTGCATGCCCAGCTTGCTGGCGACGTGGTACTCCAGGCAGGCCCCTTCGGAGTTGTGCCAGCCGGGCAGCAGGGCGATCGAGTCGCAGGTGATCAGCTGGGCCAGGGCCAAGCGCACGTAGCCGGACCAAGTGGTGTCGGCTGGCGCATTGTTCTCCGCCGGGTTCTCGACGTGGTAGCCGAGTTGGCGCAGGCGGGCGGCCTCGGTGTTGAAGGCCGGGTAGTTGAACTCCGGCAGGCCGGTCATGGGGCCGGCGAGGTAAATTCGGGGCATGGCGAGTCCTCGCGCCCTAGTGGCGCCTTAGGATTGATTGATCTAGCTTCGGAAGAGACCGGCAATCAGCCGAGCCAAGGAGTGGTGATGATCAAAGCACAGCAGCAGTTTCTTGAGGATGACCGACGCCTGCTTGAGGACTTCAAGGCGAAGGCCGAAGCGCTCGAGCAATTCCTAGAGAGCCACAGCGGTTCCGAGCCCGACTTCGAGCATCGAGCCAGTCTGTTGCAGGAGGAAATGTATGCGGCCGGTGAGCGAGTGAAAAATCACAAGCCGCCAGTCTCCTGGCTCACCTCGTTGTTACTCAGGCTGCGCGGCGCCTGACCGGGCGGCCGTAGTGGCGCAATGGCATGGAGTGGGGTAGGTTCTGCCGACTTTGATCCGAATGGAGTCGGCAGATGATTACGAAGAAAATCTCGAGAAAAATGCCAAAGAAGTTCTTGGGTGTTGTCTACGACCGATACATAGAAGACTTTGGGGAGGGGGTTCGGCACCTGGGGAGCTTTGAGGTGCTGACCACTGCTCATGAGTACTACAGGAAGTACATGCCTGAGATTGCAGAGGTCGATCAAAAGCAATCCTTGATGCGGCCGCGCCTCTTAGACTTAATTCTTGAACTCGAGGCGAGGGGATATCTCCGGAATTCTGGAGATGGCCTGACGTACTTCTTGACGGTCAAAGGGTATGACGAGGCTGACAAGTCGTCCTGGCAGCACTTCGTCGACTACTGGAACTCGAACCCAGGACTTAACACGTTGATTGCCGTCTTCAGCATGGTTATTTCAATTGGCAGTGTGTGGGTGGCGATCCTTGCGCTAAGCAAGCCGTGATCTGTCATCGGTGAGCGTGACCTTCGCCTTGATGTGCAGGTCTCGGCACGCCAGCGTCTTGCGGGCCACCTGGATGAACTGCTCGGCGAACTGCGGGGTATCGAACAACGGCCCGAGCTGCTTGGTCTTGGTCCCAGCCATCACCTGGTCAGCAGCCTTCTCGCACAGAGCAAGCCACTCGGTCATCGGGATGGGCTGCTCACCGAGCGGGGTGCGGCGGCTGGTCTTGATGGTGTTGCGCGCGTCGTTCAGCGCCATGTCGCGGGTCATGCCGAACACTGCAAAGGTACTCATAGCGACACCCACTTGTTGTATTGGTCGTAGTAGCCGCGCCAGTCGCGGTAGCTGAAGCAGAGGGTTCCAGGGCAGCAGAGCCAGGCCATGCTCAGCGGCCCGCCCCGGAGCAGGAAGTTGATCTTGCGAGCCGAGGGTCGCGGACGACGCAGGCGCGGGCGATCCAGCGACACCCGCTTGATGCGGGGAATCGAAGTGAGCTTCATGGTTTCTCCAGGTAGAGCGCCGCCGCGTGCACTTAGGAAACGTCCTATTGCGACGGTGGGGGCTGGTCGTCAGGGTTCTCGCTCCAACGAAGGAGCGGATTCATATGAGGGTGTGGTTCAGGGCGATATCAGTTGCCCTTGTGGTGCTAAGCACGAATGGCTGTGCGAGTTCATTGGGGCACCTGTTCGATCCATGCCCTTACACCGGCGTGCAGCTCGATCTCAAGTCATGGGACGTGGTAGGCCCGTTGATGATCGTTGACCTGCCATTCTCTGCAGCGCTCGACACTGTCCTGCTGCCGATCGACCTGATCGATAACCGATCCTGCAACTGGTAGAGCTCCGCCGCACCGCTGTCCTAGACTCGGCCATATTTTGCGCTGCTTAGGGATGGTGGAGATGCGATTTTTGAAAGTGTTTCTATTGCTTGGCTTGTTCGGCTTCGGTGTGGTCCTGATCTCTGGCGTTGCCGAGGAGGTCAGGAGGGAGGCTCCGGCCATCGTGTTCGGCAGCAAAGCTGAGGCCGCCAAATTTCAGGCCAAGCTGAGTGCTGCTTGGAACTCAGGCGGCGAGGCACTGGAAGAGGCGAAGCGCTTGAGCGGGGACTTCCGCGCGAAGCTATCGATGATGTACACCACCATTTACATCTGGCAGGCCATCTTTTCGTTCCTCCTCCTACTTGCCGCGACGATGCTTTACCTCCGCTTCAGTCAGAAGAAGGCCTGAATACTCGCCGCGAGTGCAGCGGATGGCGTGGTGATGGGTTACTGGTCCTGCTGATCGATGCGCGCTGCTTCTTGCCGTCCGAGCCTGTCGAGCTGGCGCGCCACGAAATCTGAGGGAGTGAAATCGTGGCGCGGAATAGCGAGGAGGGAAGCGGAACCCTCCGGACCAAGGTCATGGGCATGCATAATCAGCAACTGGATCGCCTCGGCCTGCTCCTCGATGCCATGCCAGCGCATCAGGTTCTCCAGCATTGCGCGGGTACCGCGGCGCACTCGGTGGCGCAGCTCTGTCTCGTCCAAGCGCTGGCGCTTCGCCGCGGCTGCCGCTGAGCGTTCTTGCTGAGACTTGGCCATCAGCCTTCCGCTCCTATGTCATCCCGCTTGCGGATGGTCAGCTCCTCAGCGCGAGCAATTGCCTCCCGGTAATCACGGCGGAACCCGGCTACCTTGTCGGTGGCGGTGTCGACGATGTGGAAGAAGCCACAACCGCTCGGGCGGATCTGGTAGGCCGGCTTCTCCACCACGATGGTGCGGCGTGCCTCGAAGGCTGCGCGGGCGGCGGCGGACTGAAGCAGCAACTGGGCGAGCTGCTGGTGAGTGTTCAGCTGTTGCATGGCGATCACCTCGTCTGGGTGGTGGCTTCCTTTGGGCAGCACTCCAGCGCGCGGCTATGCGCCGGTGGGCGCCGCGGAGGAGTGCTCTCGAAAGGGATCAATGCGGGACGTGAAGTAGTAGGCGACACCGCGCGACCTTAAGTACGCGAGATGTCCGCGGATCTGCTTGAATGCGGTGACCTATCTGGTGAAGGAGCACCATGAGAAAAGTGAGCGTGTCCGCCTGGGCGACAGTGGCGTTCGGGCTTAGCTGCTATCAGCAAGCGGCATCTGCCTTTGATTTTCAGGGAGAGTATTCCGTGCCCCAGGAAGTGCCTATGGGCGGCTACGGTTCAACCGACCGAGTGCAGGCCCAAAACACCCTAGTAATCGAGAACCTTCAGCCTGGCCGAGTTCGCTATTACTTCGAGAGCGTTTACGTGAACGGTCATACGTGCCGTTCCTTTGGGGAGGCCGTTGCGGACGGAGCAGACGCCTACGTGCATCGATACCCTGAGAGCTCGTGTGTGGTGAGACTTGAGCAGGCCGTACGGAGTGGGGACGAAGTGATCAGAGTTGTTGATGTGGGCGACCACTGCCGAATGAATGTCTGCGCTGAAAGTGGCAGCTTCTCTGGAGGGGAGGTCTTTCCCGTGTCGTCTCGCAAGGTGCTGATGAAGCCGGCTATTCCTCCTTGGTGAGTGGAAAGCCCAGTTAGGGCCTGGGCTTTCCGTGCTCACGTCCGCCTTATGTCGGTGAGCGTTTCGCGGCTCGCCCGGCTTGTTGCCGAACTACCAGGGCTGTCGGTTACATGGCTGCATCCTCCTGCTATCCACCCGTGGGAACGGCGCGGGCACCGTTGGTCCATTCCTCGCCAGCGCGCTGGGCGGCATCGAGGCTTTCGAAGTTGTCGGTGTCAGGGGTAAGGCCGCAGCCTGGCTGCCAGCGGCTCATCACATGCAGCGACTTGGCGTAGCTGCTGACCGTCGCCCAGCGCTGGGCACCTGGAGTGCCGAGCCGGCTGACGTGAGGGAAGGGCTGTGTCCAGGCCTGGGCGCTGGCTCCTTGCATGGTCATCTCCTGGTAGTCATCCCAAAGCGCCCTCTGGGGAAGGCGCTTCAGTGATGCTTTCCGCCGGCGCCACTAGGGCGGCGCCGACCTTCACACCTGCTTACCGGGTCATTCACACGGTTTGGCGTTTCGCCGCGCTCCATCCTTCAGCCCCTCAGTTGGCCTCTGGATGGGTGCGCCGGTCGCCGGTAGCGGCAGGTGCTGTATTCGTCATTGGGTGCGTTGTTAAAGAGCGGTCGGCTCGGTGGCCTGGCGCCGTAATACGTTGGCGTTGGATAAACAATACGAACACGTATTGCCTGTGTCACTACGCTTCCGTATCGGAATTCCCAAGCATCAGATAGTCGGAAACCCGTTGAAGGACGATTCGTTTCTGAATACTGTATTTACATACAGTTGTGGCAAGGAGCTATGGAAATGACGAAGCAAGTGGTCTCGGCATCCAAGGGAAGCGGCATCCACGCGCTGGATCGCCTGCGCCTGCGAATCTCGGCAATGGTGGGAAGCCCGAAGGCTCAGGCGGATCGGCGCGCAGTGGTCTGGCGCCTGGACGGCGATACGGATGAAGCGTGGAGCCAGGTGATGGACGAGTTAGCCGAGAGTGACGGCCTGACGGTGACCAAGCTCGAGGACGGGACAGCCGTCCTGTAGTGGCAGCCGAGCGAGGAGGAGGGCGAGGGCGCCCAGGGAGAAGAGGAGGAGCTACCGGCCGACTTCAGGGTGCAGTACCTGCACGATCAGCCAGCGCCATTTTGATTGACTGACAGTATGAGCAGGGTGGCACAATGCCGCTTTCGAATGGAGTTTCTATGAAACGGATTTTGACTGTTGTTGTGCTGTCCTCGGTCGCTCTGCTGGCCCATGCAGAAAGAGACACCTGTGCAGAAATAGCTGACGCTGCTGAAGTGTCCATGCAAGCGCGTCAGATGGGGATGACGATGGTTGAAATGGCGCGTTCCTTAGACGAATCGGGCGTTCCTGCCGCGCAGAAGAAGGTGATCATGGGTATCGCCGCGAAGGCATACAAACGCCCGATGGTCGAGGGCTATGAAGTCAAAATGAAAACTGCCAAGGAGTTCGGCAACGAGGCTTACATCGGCTGCACCGGCGGCTGATTGCCTTAACCTATCTCAAGTTACGGGGTGTTGGAGCTGCCGGCACTCTGGCGCTGAGGTGACAACCTCCTGGCCGAAGGTGAGGGGGCCGCGTATGTATAATCCGCGCCCCCAAACCAGGATGCGCCGATGAACAGTGTGAGCCGCAGGATTGATCAATTGCGTCGGAGAATCCCCGGCTTTGAGTGTAAGCCTGGCTGCCACGACTGCTGTGGGCCGGTCACTGCGTCTTCGGTAGAGTTGGCCCGACTGCCAGCCAAGAGCGAGGCCGAACATGATGCGGCCTTGGCCGAGTGGAACTGTGTTCACCTTGGTCCAAATGGATGCGAGGCCTACGAGCAGCGGCCTCTCATCTGCAGACTATTCGGAACAACGCCCAAAATGCCTTGCCCGGAGGGAAGGGGGCCGGAAGTCCCTACTGATGACTCGGTGGTGCACCAGGTCAATCAACTGATCGCCAGCACCCGACAGGTTCTGGTTTAGCCTGGCAGAAGCGAAAACCTCTGCGCGGCCCAGTCGGACTGATCAAGCATCCTCATGGAGGAGGCCAGAGGACCATTTCTGCTCGAACTCACGTTTGGCTCTGAGCTTGTGGTTCTGGCACTCGACCATCTGCTGGTCGGTCTTCCAGTTATCGCAGCCGCGGGGTGCTTGGTAGAACTTGCCCCATGCTGCGTCGTGCTGGCGCTGTGACTCAGCTGCCGCCTTCATGACCTGCGCGTCGTACTGATCTACTTGGCGAGGAGCTGGTGGAGTAGGGCGGAGCTGCTGTTGCTGGCGAGCTGCCTGCTCCTGGAGCTTCGCCATGGCTGCTTGAGCGCGCTCGATCTGGCGCTCGGCCATGTACTCGATCGCTGCCACCCGCGCGTAGTACAGGAAGGTTTGCGGTCGGCGTCGTGCCATGAGGATGCTCCATGCAGTGATGGCTGAATGCTATGCACCTTTGGAGCAAGAGGAATGTGCTGACTTCGAGGTGCAGAATGCACGATCAGCCTGCGGCGTTCTGACTCTGCTTTATCGAGGGGGCCCGGCCGCCTTTTCAGGCGGCCTGCTTACTACATCAGTGCTTTAAAACTGCCCGCCTTGAGGAACGATTCCAAAGGCTGGAGGAACATCAGCTTTGCCAAGTCTTTTTGAGGAGGTCTGATTCGATTATGTTTGTTGCGGCTCTCGAAAGACGCCTTACGCGCTCATTCGAGAAGGTGAGGGGCCGTGGAGATGTTTCCGCATCAAGCGTTGCATGACGCCGCAAGGCGGCAACATCATTGATAGGAATTGGCTTTCCGGTCAGCTCGGATATCTGAACAAGATTAGAGATCAATCGTTTGTGTAATACAATCAATTGATATGGCAAGGTCTCCGAGGCTTCTGTAAGCCAGAAGTCATATGAGGAGTCCTCTAGATCTTTCAGTGCATTTAAAGACTTTTCGATGGTGTCATGAATGTCTTTTTTTATTGCCAGTGCTCTGGCGTTATTGCTGTTAACTCGCCAGCCAATGATTGTAATGGCCATGCCGCACACTACAAATAACAAGCTTATTATCCAGAATGCTATTTGAAACGAGTCCTTGTCCATTATTGGTTAGCCTTGTTCCTGATGGGCCTCTGTGATGTACTCTCTTATTTCCTCGATTAAGGATTCATCTTCCTCTGAAACGAGGTTCTCACAAAGCCCGATTACTCTTTGGTAAGGAACTCCAGCTCTTATCAGGCCGCCGAAGGATTCCTCAAGAAAAGAAGATCCGTAACCGGCGGTGCCATCTAGATTTACCGATATTTCTTCGTCCGGATGCTCTCGAAGGGCCTTGAGGAGTACAGTATCTCGAAACTTTTCCCCAGAATTTGGGCCGACACTTTCTTTGCGCGGCCCTGGGAACTCTGAGAAATCTTTTACGTATATAGTGATCATTGAGCGAGATCCTTTAAAGGGACAACCCATTCTAGAAGTGTACCACGGATTGACTTAGTGTGCTCGAGAACAGACTCAGTCTTGTTGGTCCCCTCAATAAAACGTCTTGCGGATATGGCTTTCATGGGTCGGCAATCTTTCCCTGAAATGCAAAAGACCCCCTTGTTGCTTCTTATAGAAAAGAGTGCTGTAGGGAAGTTCCGAATAATGCTTCGGAAGTCCTTCCCGCCCTTTCCTCGGTTTTTTAATTTCGTGCGGGTTTGCTTGATGTGAGAGGAAAGCATAATCATGTCACTGTCATTTGTGCCGAATATGCTGAATTTTTGTTTGATTGTTTCTAGCAGAGTTTCAGGATGCTTCGCCGGAAGTGTAGATGGTATGCCTACCCCTAAGTCGCACACGATTACGGAAAGATTTTCATCGTCAAGTCCAACAAGCATCCACCAGCGCCGGTCGTCAATGTCTAAGCCATCTGGTCGGTTCGCTGGATAAGCATGCTCAACGCAGTTGGCAATGGCTTCAATAGCGCCGCGGTATATTTTCTTCTTCGAAATTTCTGTAACTCTGTCACCCAGTGAGTCGAGCAAAGATCGCGCAAGGCTGCCGTCTGCGGTGTTCCCAGATAGCTGTTTCCATCTGGAGATGCTTTTCAGATTTGCATGCCGATGGTTTATTTGGCCAATTGCCTTGAAGAACCCAGTTTGATTAAGAGCGCTTTCAACAGCATTGCTAGAGTTTCTATATTGCCCCTCTGAAATGCTAGGAGGAAGGAAGCATCTTATTTTCTTCTCCGGATAGGCTTTGGCCAGGCGATCCGTTTCGGCTACAAGAATCAAGCCCGCTGCGGCTGTTATTCTTGTTGTGTTTCTAAAAGTTATCGTGGTGCTTGAATTATTTTTTACGTGGGTCCTAAATCTTTCTAGGAATGAAACAAAGTTTAAGTGGTTTTTTGTGCTGTAAAGATCCAGCTTCGCAGGCGCCTCTATGTCAGGGCGGATGCTGCGGTCGCATGACCTTCTTTTGTTCGATTTTTTTTTTGCGGCCGCTATCCGTTCTGATGCTTCGCAGAAACCTTTTGTGGGCCGCATGAAGGATATGTATTTTTCTTTCCTTATCAGGCTTCTTCATACTTCATCCTTGTTTTTTGGAAAAAGCTGTGACTTCATTACGCTGCAAGAAATGAGTATTTCAAGCCAACAGCATGCAGGCTTGGGTGCACTTCTCATCCATGCGTGTCCCCGCCAAATATACTGTGCAGCAACACCAGTTCAAGAGTCGCAAAGATGATGCATATGGCCACGAACCCTGGACTGAACACCCGATTTGACTTGCGGCCCTGGGTAGGCCAGAGGTTAAGCGCAGAGCAGAGGTCGCCGAGGACTTCAAGCAGATTCATTAAGGGCCCCTTCGCCTCGTCCTGAGGCATCAGCCGATTTGCTTACACCAGGTGCGCGTTCCACACCAGCAGCACCCGCGCATGGATGCAGACTTCCCCCTGCAACCTTGACCTTTAACCCTTAGCTCGCGTTATGCGCCCGCTTTTGACCTCGCTAGCGTATGAGCCAAGGCGATCCTCGCCGTTGATGAGCATGCCGACGATTCGGAGCACGGCCCAGGCGTCAGTTTCATTACCTGCCTGGCTCAGTCGCTCGGATATCTTCACCAGATCGACAGATGCCCACTTGAGATCCGCGGTGATGGCCTTGAGATCGTGCTTGAGCAACTGAGTTGATTTGTTCATTCCCATTTTTGTACCCATCTGGGCGTGGGGCGGCTACTGCCCCATGCTCTGCCAGTGGCAGCTCTAGACTAAGTGCGCATTCCAAACGAGCAGCACCCTGGCATGGATATAGGTCTCATCCATCCGGATGACCCTGTCCTTGTGTTGCTTGTTGTCCGAGATCATCTCGAAGTGCTCGGCATCCTGGACCTGCAGGCGCTTGATGTAGAGGTGGCCCTGCCAGGTGAAGATGAATATCCCGTCGCCGTCGAACTCACGGATGTTGATGTTCACGATCATCGGATCGGCGTGCTTGATGGTGGGCGCCATCGAGTGGCCCCAGCCGTACACCATCTTCAGGTGGTTCGGATCGTCGTAGGTGACGCCGAGCTTGCGCAGCTGTTCCTGGCTGACCTTCACATCGCGCAGCATCTCGGGGTAGTCGGCCGGCACTTGGCCGTTGCCCATGGCGCCGCGGATGTCGTAGTGCGCAATGCTGATTTCGTCGCCCACCGGGCCTGGCCGGGAGAAGTCGGCGACGATCACATTCGAGCTGGCGGCTGCCTGCACATCCTCGGCGGCTGCCTGCAGTATCTGCTGGCGAGCAGCGGCGCCGAGGCCCTTGCCGTGCTTCTCCAGCATCTCCATAACCTTGGCGGCAGAGCTCGTCGCTGTTGTGTTTGCGCGGCTACCAAGTGGCGCGGTCCCGATCCCAGTCCATAGCCATTCGACAGAGCAGCCGAATGCCTTGGCAATGGCCTCGATGTTGTCGCGCCTGGGGCTCTTCGATTCGCCCTTGATGATGCGGTGCACGGTGGGCTGATTGATGCCGGCGCGGCGGGCGAGCTCTCCCTCGCTCCACTCAAGCTTCTGCATCTCGGCTTCAATCCGTTCGCCAATATTCATGGTTTCGCCAATAGAAAAACGTATTGCCCGAGTGTATTGCTCGGATCGATACGCGTGCGTATTATCGCCAATACGAAAGCGAATTGGAGGTCTCCATGACCGTCAAGGAAATGATCGCCGCGCTAGTCGAGCAGGGGCTTTCTCAGAAAGCCATTGCCGACCTCGCGGGCACTACCCAGCCCACCATCCACAGGGCATCCAAGGGCGCGGGGGGCCGGTACGAGACCGGGAAGGAAATCGAGCGGCTCTACAACGAGCGCGTTCCCTCCGCCGCCTGACCTGTAGCTACAGATTGCCAGCAGCCCTGTCCGGGCTCCACGGAAAGAATCCAGAGGATTTACGAATGCAAGAGTTCCTGAGGGCGTGCCACGACGCAGTAGAAGACGCCGGGGCCAAGGAGCTGGCAGCCAAGATGGGCTTGCCCCATGTGAGCCTGCTGCAGCGCGCGAACCCGGACAACGACTCGCACAAGCTGACCATCAACCAGCTCTACCAGATCCTGCTGCACACCGGCGACCTCCGTCCGCTCCAGGAGCTGGCGCACGGCTTTGGCTTCCATCTGGTGCGCCGCGATGTTCAGCCGGCCGACTGCCTGGCGAACGCAACCCTGGCGATGGCGAGCGAAGCGGCGGACGTGACGAAGGCTGCCATTGAAGCGCTGGCCGACGGCAAGGTCACCCGGATGGAGTTCAAGCGAATCGAGCGGGAGGGGCGTGAGGCCCAGAACAAGATCGAAGTCGTCATCGAGACAGCCCGCGCGAAGGTCGGCGTGCGATGAGAACAAGCTACGGCAATTGCGGGGGGAGTGCGGGACGCATGCCCACGAAGACTGGATTGAACAACAGCGCGCCACGAAATCCCACGATGGCGAATCGTGGCGCGCCCTCCTGGGGGCTCTGCCAATGAGCACCATCATCATGTCGGCCTGCTGGCCGCTGCAGGGGCTGACGCCGGCGCAGAAGGCTGTGCTGATCAGCTTGGCGGACAATGCAAACGACGAGGGCGTGTGCTGGCCTTCGGTGGCGAAGATTGCCGAGCGCACCTGCCTGTTCGAGCGTGCCGTGCAGCAGGCCATCAAGGTCCTGAAAGAGCGCAAGGCATTGATCATTGAAGCGCGCCAGGGGCGGTCTACGATGTTCACCGTAACCCCCGCAGCATTTGCACCCCCGAAAGAAATGCCCCCCCGCAGGAGCTGCACCCACCCCCGCAGATGCTGCACCCAGAACCGTAATAGAACCTTCAGTAGAACCATCAAAGAACCTTTCGCCGGCCGGTTCCGGCCAGCCCGATGAAGAATTGATTCGTCAGGAGGGCTGCCGGGCCATCTGGGTGGCATACGCCGCGGCGTATCGGAATCGCTACGGCATCGACCCTGTTCGCAACGGCAAGGTCAACGCCCAGGTCCGCGACCTGCTGAAGCGACTCGGCGCCGATGAGGCTCCGGCCGTGGCCGCCTACTTCGTCAGCGTCGAAGACACGTATCTACTCCGGAACTGCCACGACCTGGGCTCGCTGCTCGCCAAGGCCGAGGCATACCGCACCCAGTGGGCCATCCAGGCGCCGCCGGCTCCGCCGAAAGCCAGCAAACTTTCCTTCGAAGACGCCCAGGCGGAGTACTCCCGGCAGCAGGCCGCCCTCTTGTTCCAGCAGCAACGCGCCGCGAAAGCCGGCCAGCCATCCGCGCAGCAAGGCGCATCCCGAGGTACCCAATGACCATGATCCAGGAACCCCTGAAGTGGCGTGCCAAGCGTGACGCCTCCGGCAAGGTGATCCCGAAGTGCTGGCAGACCGAGAACGGTTATACGGTCGCCGAGGTTGAGCGCGTGCTGATGCGCTTCGCTGTCACTCGGCCCGGCGGGAAGATCCCATTTGCCTACGTACAGACTCGCGACCAGGTGCTGGCGGCGATCAGTGCGGACATCGAAGCGAGCGGGGGCCGGCGTGAAGGGGCGAATCCCAACTGCCGAGCGGAAGCTCTGGCATGACCTGCTTGTCCGCGTGGTTGGCTGCGCGGCCTGCCGCTTCGGTCACCGCGAGTTCAACGACCACTGCAGCATTCATCACGTCGACGGACGCACGAAGCGACATGCGCACTGGTACGTCCTGCCGCTATGCGCCGGACATCATCAGGAGGGCACCGGGCCTGTCGGTTTCCCTGGCGTCGCCGTCCACCCGTTCAAGGTTCGCTTCGAAGAACGCTATGGGCCCCAGGCCGATCTGCTGGCGCGCTGCGCGAAGCTGGTAGCGGAAGAGGGGCATGACGTCCCCGCCGGCTTCCTCGCCTGGCTGGATGGTCCGGAGGTGATGGCGTGAAGTCACTCCGACCAATTCCGCGCAGTCCTCGCACGCTTCGCAAGCGGAAATTCGATTGGGAAGGGAAGGAGCAAGCAGCTCTGTTCTCCATCTTGGCGTTGAAGCATCCCGAGGCCTTTCGACTCGTCTTCCACGTTCCCAATGGAGGACACCGCCATATCAAGGTGGCTGCCGAGATGAAGCGCCAAGGCGCGAAGGCGGGCGTCAGCGACATCATCCTGCCTATGGCGCGGGGCGGGTGGTTCGGCCTCTTTATCGAGTTCAAGGCAGCTCCGCCGAACGACTCTCGAGTCTCTCCAGAGCAGAACGCTTTCCTGCTCCGCATGGAGCAGCAGGGCTACTACGCCACCGTGTGCCGCGGGGTGGATGACGCCCAATCAGGATCGTCAACGGCAGCTACGGGAAGAGGGCCGTTCGCTGGGGCGAGACTCCGAGATGGTGCGGTCCGAAATCCGGAGGAGGGCAGATGCGCAAGAAGCACGGGCCTGACTTCACAAGAGAGCTGGTCCAGGTCGAGAGCTGCAAGATCTGTAGGGGTAAGGGGGTAACCAGACCGGTGTTCTATGACCGTCCCTGCATTGCATGCAGTGGTGTGGGCTGGGTGGCACGAGGCGGAATGGAGGTGCCGATCGAGTACATAGCCAGAGCTCTCGGTGCACGGATGGCGAAGGCAGAGCGGCAGCTCGCGGAGAAAGCACAGATTGCAGCAGTAACACGGAGAACCCGGGATGCGGAGTGGAACAACGAGAAAGGGCCGGGAGGCTCGCACTACAGAGGGGATTGAAGATGGCGCGGACGCGAACTTATGTCGGCAAGGCGCTGGGCGATACCGAGTACCTGCTGGAGCAGTGGGCTGGTGGCGCATGGATGGAATGGGAGTGCCTGGCTACGTCTCGCCGATGGCGGCGGTGATGAGCTTGGCCAACCCCATGGGCAAGGTGAAGGAATACCGCATCACCGATGAGGCTGCAGGCTTGGTCGACCGAGCCCTCGCAAAGTTGACCAGTCGGGACGCGCAAATGGGTGACTTCGTCTGGTTCTACTTCGGAGCAAAGTGGCCGGCGAACCGCATCGGACGAGAGCATGGGATGTCGGAGCGAGATGCTCGGCAGTTGATCAAGGCGGGAGTAGCCTGGATCGACGCGTCACTTCTGAGCATGCAGGCGGCCGCATAACGGCCGCTACCGACTGTGGATTCAACCGGTGAACGCAACACACTGAACCCTGTGTAAAGGAGGAGTGTTGCAGATGAAGCAAAGACCTCGGATCTACTACACCGAAAGCCAGAAGGCCTTGATGTGGGATCGCTGGAAGGCAGGTGACTCGCTCCAGCAGATTGCGCAGCTGTTCGATCGGAACCACTCCTCGATCTAAGGGATTCTTGCGGAGACAGGGGGCATCCGCCCAATCGCCCGACGACGTTCCAGATTGGCGCTAACACTGGTTGAGCGCGAGGAGATTTCGAGAGCACTTGCCGTTGGCCAGTCGATTCGGCATATCGCGATGTGTCTGGAGCGAGCCCCATCCACCATCAGCCGCGAGATCAATCGTAACGGTGGTTGCCGAAGCTACCGCGCCAACCAGGCTGATCAGGCGGCATGGGACAGGGCTCGTCGCCCAAAGCTTTGCAAGCTTGTCCAGTCCCCAAAGTTGGCGCAGCTTGTTGCGGAGAAGCTTCAGAACCAGTGGTCGCCCGAGCAGATCGCTGGGTGGTTGAAGCGTACTTACCCGGACGTGGCCTACCAGGTGTCGCACGAGACCATCTACCGCAGCCTCTTCATCCAGGCCCGTGGCGCATTGAGGAAAGAATTACTGGAGTATCTGCGCCGTAGTCGTGCTATGCGCCGGTCACGTCATCACACCCAGAAAACCGGTAACCATGGCCGTATCAGCGATACGACTTCCATCAGCGAGCGGCCGGCCATCGTTGAAGATCGTGCAGTACCAGGACACTGGGAAGGCGATTTGTTGTGCGGCAGCAAAAACAGTCAGATCGTCACGCTGGTTGAGCGCCACAGCCGCTATGTGATGCTGGTGAAAGTGGATGGAAAGGACACCGAGACAGTGGTGAATGCACTGATCGAGAATGCCCGGCGATTGCCTCAGGAGCTCTACCAATCCCTGACCTGGGATCGAGGCAAGGAGATGGCTGCTCACAAGCGTTTCACTCTGGCGACGGATATCCAAGTCTACTTTTGTGATCCACAGAATCCTTGGTAACGCGGGACGAATGAGAATACCAACGGCCTGCTACGGCAGTACTTTCCGAAGGGAACTGATCTCTCGCTGTACTCGCAGGACGCGCTGGACAAGGTCGCTCGGCGGTTGAACGAACGACCCAGAAAGACCCTGGGGTACTCGACCCCTGCCGAGTGTTTTAACCAGGCTGTTGCGTCGATCGGTTGAATCCACAGCCGATTGCTGCCGTTGGTCAGAGGCAGTATCGAATCAGCTACGGATACCGATGCCGCAGTGGTGCGCAGTGCTCGAAAGTCTAAAACAGTCCAGAAATGAAAACGCCCCGGCATATACCGGGGCGGTCCTGGGTGCGAAGGGAGGGCTTAGCGAAGAATCGTGTGGCTCTGCTCGCGCATGTACTGCGGCAAGTAGTTCGGGCCCAAGCCGCCTTTGTGGCTCATGCCCGACCCCTTCCAGCCACAAAAGCTCTGTACGCCAGGCCAGGCGCCCGTGGTCGCACCGCTGGGACGGTTGGCGTAGAGGGCGCCGGCTTCTGCATGTTCTAGGAAGTACTGCAGCTCAGCTTCGTCGGTGGTGTAAACGCCAGCCGCGAGACCATAGTTAACCGCATTGCCTTCAACTAGCGCCGCTTCTAGGCCATCCACCGAACGGATCGCTACGAACGGGGCGAAGAGCTCGACACGAACCAATGGGTGGTCTTTAGGCAACTCAACTACTGCCGGAAGCACGTAATGGCCTTGGGCGTAAGGTGCGTTCTCGACACGGGTACCGCCGTACAGCACGGCGCCGTCGCGTCGCGCAGTTTGAACGGCGTCGAGGAAGCGCTCGATGGCTGCCGAATCATAGAGCGGGCCCATCCAGGCGTCGCGGGTCTGCGGATCACCGATGGAAACCTGACCAGCTTCAGCGATCAGCGCCTGGACGAATTCATCCTTCACCTTGCTGTCGACGTAGACCACTGAGCAGGCGCTGCATTTCTGGCCCTGCAGGCCGAACGCCGAGCGTGCGACGCCTCGGGCCGCGTGCTGCAGGTTGGCGCTGGCACAGACGTAGGCGGGATTCTTGCCACCCATTTCGGCGATCAGCGGCTTGGAGTAGGGCGCTTTGGCCAGCTCACGATGAATCGCCATGCCGGTGGCGTAGGAGCCGGTGAAGGCAATGCCATCGATGTCGGGATGGGCGACCAGTGCCTTGCCGCATTCGTCGTGGCCGGCGAGCAGATGGATCAGATGCCCCAGGCCCGCTTCACGCAGAGTGTCGACCAGCAGGTTGGCGGTGATACCGCAGTTGGGCGAGGGCTTGAACACCACGGTGTTGCCGCCTAGCAGGGCGCCGGTGACCAGGTTCACAGACAGCACCAACGGGAAGTTGAACGGCGCGATGACCCCGAACACACCGATCGGGCGCAGGCGGGTGCTGGTTTCCTCGGTGGGGAATTCGCGGCGCAGGGGCTGCAGGTAGCCGTTGTTACGCTCGTACTCGCCACAGTAATACTCGACCATGTCGAGGACTTCATCGGCTTCGCCCAGTGCTTCGATACGCGACTTACCGATCTCCAGCAGGCAGGCGATGGCGATGTCGTATTTGCGACGACGCAGCACTTCTACCCAGCCTTGGAGGGCTTTTACTCGCTCCTGCCAGGGTGTATGGCCCCAGGTCTTGAACTGCTTGCGAGCGGCCTGGACAGCGCGGTCAACGGCAATGGTGTCGGCGGACACAAAGGTACCCAGCAGTGTCTCGTTGTCGATCGGGCTGAAGGCCGAGTACTTGGTGCCTTGTTCGCTTGCTTGGCCATCGATCAGATTGGGCCAGTGACGGCCCAGCCACTTGGCGCGAAACGCCGGGATTTCCTTGTCCAGAAAATCATGCAGTGCTGAGAGGTCTTCGCCCTGAGTGGCGTAAGTGACACGCGGGAATTGGGTTGTCATTGGAATACTCCGTTGGTCAAAAGAGGGCTCACGCCAGAGCGCCAGCAGGTGTGCGTCGATCGAGGAAGCGGTAGTAGCCGAACACTGCCGGCAGGAACCACGGCTTCTCGCTGTAGAGGGGAAGTCTGGGGAAGCTGCGATCACGGAAGACCGTGAATGCGTCCGCGCGACCGAGAATGCCGGCGGCGATCTTGCCGCCCAGGTAGGTGCCCATCGGTACACCTACGAAGCAGTAGCCCAGCGAGTAGTGGATGCCCTGATGAGTGCCGAGGTGCGGGTACAGGTCAAAGGTTCCGCTGCAGCGGCCAGTCCAGGAATGCTCGATGGCTACCTGGCCCAGGTCGGGTAGCAGGCGGCACAGCAACGCGCGCAAGCGCTCGCCCTTCTGCTCAGGGGTATCGGGCTGCTCGCCCGTGAGGGCGCCGAACAGCAGGCGGGTGCCATCCGGTGATTGGCGCACGAAGAACGGGTTGTGGTTGGTGTCGATGCATACCCGACCATTGGGGATGATTCGCTTCACCAACTGCGGGGACAGGGCCTCGGTGGAGATCATGTATGCGTCGAATGGAATGATGCGACGACGCAGCCAGGGGAGCAGATTGTCTGTGTAGCCATTGGTGGCCAAGACCACATCCCTGGCCATGACTTCGCCACGCGATGTCTCCACTCGTACCTGCCCATCGCCTTGCGGTTGAAGGTTGCTGACGTGGGTATTGGGGATCACCGTCGCGCCTGATTTCAGTGCACTGGCCAGAAGCCCCGCATGGTATTTGCCCGGGTGCAGTCCACCCAGGTCGGGGAGCAGGGCTCCACCTTTGTAGATGTCCGTGGCGAGCTCGTCACGGACTCGCTCACGGGGAATCATCTCGAACTCGAAGCCCAGGTGCCGACGCTGGGTATCCAGGTCATTCGCCAGGGCCTCATAGGCTGCTGCAGTTGGGGCTGGCATGAAGCGTCCGATCATCTGCAGATCACAGTCGATCGATTCGCTCTGCACCATGTGACGTACGGAGTCCACGGACTGCTGCAGCTCCCGGTGCAACTGGATGGCATAGTCCTGGCCGTGCTTGCGTTCAAGGTCGCCGAAGCTGTGCTTGAAGGAGCGCGATACGTATCCGGCATTACGAGTGCTGGCACCGCTGCCGATCTCTCCGGCGTCGATGATGGTCACGCTGCGTCCTGCTCGGAGGAGAGGGATGGCTGCGCACATGGCCGTGATGCCGGCGCCCACGATCACCACGTCGCTGTAATTCGGCAACTGCTCTCCAGCGTCCCTGGCGAGTGGCGCTGCCTCCCACCAGTACGGGCTGCTGTTGATGGGTTGATTCATCTTGGAAGTACCTCTCAAACTGCTTGGGCCGTTTCCAGGCTCTGTGCGACGTCGTGCAAGGCACCTTCGGCCGCTGCAATCACCTGATCGATGTCAGCGTCCGACATGCTGGTCGAGAGGGCCATCAGACCATAGCTGGCTGCCAGGACGCCTCGGTTGAGCAAGCCAAGATTGAAGGTGGCCAGCAGCTTGGCGGTATCTGCGTTTTGGTAGGCGCTGCGGTAATCCACCACCGCGTTGTTAGTGAAGTGAACCTTCAACAATGAACCGCGACCGGTGGTGCGTCCTGGAATGCCCAGGCGCTCGAAAGCGGCATCGATACCCTGGCGAACTCGATTGCCGATAGCTTCAAGGCGCTCGAAGGCAGGCTTGTCGAGCAGACGCAGGCTGGCGATGCCCGCTCGCATGCTGATGGGGTTGGCGGAAAAGGTGCCGCCGTGTGGGAGCGCCGGCTTGCCCGAGGAGGGATCGAACACGGCCATTACTTCTTCACGACCACCCACGGCCCCGATGGGGTAACCGCCACCGATGATCTTGCCCATAGTGGTGAGGTCGGGTTTCACGCCCCAGATACCCTGGGCGCCGTGGTAGCCCAGACGCAGGCTGATCACCTCGTCGAAGATCAGCAGAGTGCCCGTTTCCTTAGCTACGCGAGCCAGGCATGCCATGTACTCGGCAGTAGCCGGTACGAGGCCCGCACGGTTGGGCATCGGGTCAACGAGCACGGCGGCCAGTTGGCCGGCTTGCTCGCGGAGAAGACGCTCGGTGAGTTCGATATTGTTGAACGGTAGCACCACCACGTCATCGAGCACGCCGGTGGGAGTGCCTTTGGCATAGGGCGTTGAGGTCGGTGCCGAGTCGCCCCAATTCGCGGGTGCGGAATCCAGGCTCACCTCGGCGTAGTCGTAAGAGCCGTGATAGGCACCTTCGACCTTGGCGATCTTCTCTCTGCCGGTGAAGGCTCGTGCGGCCTTGAGCGCCATCATCACGGCTTCGGTACCGGAGTTGGTGAAGCGTACCTGGTCTACGCCAGCGAGGCGCTCACAGAGGATTTCGGCCAGCTCGATCTCACTCTCTGTGGGCATGCCGAAGCAGGTGCCCAGAGCAAGTTGCTCGCGTACAGCCTCGTCCACTTTCGGGTGGCAGTAGCCATGGATCATCGCAGTGAAGTTGTTGATGCAATCGATCCGCTCGGCGCCATCGGCATCCCAGACCCTGCAACCTTCACCACGAACTGCATAGAGCGGGAACGGTTTCATGTAGACCGTCGTACGGGTGTTACCCCCGGGAAGCACATGACGGGCACGCGCATAGATCTGTTGAGAGGCGGGGGCGTCATCGGGGTAGTTCATGCGTATCTCCAGCGTGAGCGAGCCGCCGCCCGGCGGCTCGCAGAATGACGGTGACGTCAGTTGGCGCGATGGGCGCGAAGGATCTGGTCAAGGTGCGCTGCCGAGCCGTAGCTCGCGGTCTTGCGCAGCTTGTAGATGGCCAGCACGACGGCAAGCAGAACGACGGAGGCGACGAACTGGGTCTGGAATTCAGGACGTAGCGCCATCGCAATGAGCATTGCGGAGATTGCTGCGATCACGGCGTAGGTAAGCCAGGGGAACAGCCACATACGCAAGCTGAGCGCCTGGGGGGCTTCCCGCTCGAAGCGCGAGCGGATACGCAGTTGTGCAGCGGCGATGAGCAGGTAGATGAACAGCATGATCGCGCCAGAGGCGTTAACCAGCCAGAGGAACACTCCCTCGGAGGAGACAATGGAGCTGAGCACTGCCACGAAGCCGATAACGCTACTGAACAGAATGGCGCGTTGCGGTACGCGATTCGCCGACAGTTTGATCATGCCTGCGGGAGCTTCACCTCGCTGCCCGAGACTGAACAGCACGCGGGAGGCGACATACAGCCCCGAGTTCAGGCAGCTGAGGACAGCAATCAGCACCACGGCATTCATCATGTCGCCTGCGTACGGAATGTTCATCAGATCCATGGCCGCCACGAATGGGGAGTGGCCCGCTTTCAAGGTGTCCCAAGGCACGACACAGACAATCAGCAGGATCGAACCGACATAGAAGGTCAGTACGCGCACGATGACCGAGCGAGTCATGCTGGCCACACCTCGGGCCGGCTCGTCCGACTCTGCTGCTGCGATCGTGGCGATCTCGGCGCCGCAGATGGCGAAGATCACCATGGGCACGCCGGCGATCACCGCCTGGAACCCGAAGGGCATGAAGCCACCGTGGTCGACGATGTTGCCGAAGGTTGGGGCAGGGGAAGTGATGCCCAGCGCGTAGGAGGCAGCGACGACGATGAAGATGATGATCGCGGCGACCTTGAGCGAGGCGAACCAGTATTCGAATTCACCATAGGAACGCACCGAAAGCAGGTTCACTACGGTCATGGTGCTTAGCAGCACTATGCCGATGATCCATTCGGGCATGGGTATCCAGCGATGGAGCATGCCGGCGCCTACGACTACTTCTACGGCAACCACGATCACCCAGAAGTACCAGTACAGCCAGCCGGAGGTGAAGCCTGCCCAGTCGCCCAGGCCGACGCGGTTGTATTCGGTGAATGCACCGATACCGGGAATCGCAATAGCCATCTCGCCGAGCATGCGCATGACCAGCAGGACGACCAGGCCGGCCAGCGCGTAGCTGAGTACAGCGGCTGGGCCAATGGTGGTGATGACGGCGCTGCTGCCTACGAACAGGCCTGCGCCGATGATCCCGCCAAGCGAGATCATGGTTACGTGGCGTTGCTTGAGCGCGCGACTCAGCTTGGCCTCGCCCTTATGGGCTACAGAGGGGGTGGAATCACTCATTTCCGGGGCCTCGTTGGAGTTATTGTTGGCAGATCAAGTGTTTCATTTGTTATTTTCAATGAAACATATGTTTCATTTCGGAGCGAGCATAAGGCCCGTTCGGCAGAGCGTCAACTGAGTTTTGAAACGAATGTTACAAACGGTCGGCGGAGTACTTTTTGGGGCGCGCCGAGAGGCCTCAGCGCTCTTTCACGTAGACATTGAAATGGCGGAGCTGGGCCTCGCTGTTAGCGACCTCCTGCATGCTCGTGTCGGCACTGTTGGCGATCAGCAGCGCGGCCAGAGTCTGCGAAACCGCCAGGGCCGGTAACACGGACGGAAGCAGGGAAGGGGTGGTGTTGGGAGCTAGCAGAACACAGCTCGCCGCCGGAGCTGTGGGTGCCAGAGGGCTGTCTGTGACGGTGATGATCTTTGCACCACGCCCCGTAGCGAAGGCGATCGCCTTCAGCGAGTCCTGGGTATAGGGGTGATAACTGAACACCAGGAGTACGTCCTGCTCTCCTATGCGTCGAAGCTCATCGGCAAAGGTGCCGCCGATACTCGTCACCATGGTGACGTTATCCATGAACATGCTGCAGGTGTAGTTGAAGTAGAAGGCGGCTGAGAAAAGGCTGCGCAGGCCCATTACATAGATGCGCCCGGCCTGCTGAAGGAGAAGAAGCGCTTCGGCAATGGACGGGTGTCGTTCGGCTCCCAGGGTCTGGACGAGGTTGTGCGACTCCGCGTCGAGCCACAGGCTCACCAGCTCTGCATTGGCGTCACCGTGCGGCCCTTGGCGAAGCGCCTTGGCTCGATCAGTCAGTGGCGAATCACGATCAGCCAGCCAGCTGCGGAAATGCTCGCGAAAGACTTCGTAGTTGTCGAATCGTAGGTGTCGTGCCAGCCGCAACATCGCAGCAGGTTGTACGCCGGCTTTGCGTGCCACACCCCGCATAGAGTCGAGAGCCACTTCCGTGGGGTTGCTGATGACGAATTTTGCTGCTTGCTGCAGCACTCGAGGCAGAGTGTCGAACTCCGTTTCGATCAGCTTTTCGATCTGTTGCTTGTCCATTCAGTGTCCAGGTGGCTTTGCCTTGGATGGGAACTGTAATGGATTTGGATGAAACAAGTGGATCATTCATTTCTGCGCGAGCTATAGGGGCGGGTTCGCTCCCGGCCCCGGCTCTCTTCGAGAGGCAGCTGCCGACCGATAGCGGACATGCCCACGCTTGCCTCGGGCCGATAGACGGGGAGTTTGCGCCGGTGTCGCCACACCGATCTTTGTGTAATCCATTTCCTACGAAACCTGACTGCTTTTCATATCCCTTGCTTTGTGACATGCGAAGAGAATGCCCGCATCGATAGCATCCTATCGCGCGGCGGAGGCATTACTGAGCAGGTGTCCTCCTGGCTTCGGGGCCGTACCGGTCCGGCACGTGTGTGATGCGTATGGCGACGTCGGGCTGTCTTGCCGATGCGTTGGAGCAGGGTGATTCGGATGAAGCAGCAAACCGCCTGGCCACTGGATATACGTTGGCTGATTCTCGGGCTCGTCCTACTGTCCGTGTTGGCCACGCTGGCCAACAGCCTGACCATGGCTTATAGAGTCCAGCGCGACGCGCTGATCGAGCACGCACTGGCGTCCAACAGCGCTTATGCATCTAAAGTCGCGTCGAGTCTCAGTGAGTTCCTGCGTTCGACACAGAGTCACCTGCGCTTCAGCGCTAGCGAACTGGGCAAGCATTGGGGCGACGCCTCAAGCTTGCGAGAGGAGGCGGTGCGAATGCAGACGCAGGACATCGACTTCAACTCCATCGCCATCGTCGATTCTAATGGCAAGGTGTTGCAGGCCTATCCGGATGCATTGCAGATCATTGGCACAACTCTGCGCTCGGAAAGTATCCAGCAAGCGTTGCAGACGCGTCGCCCGCAAATCAGCCCAGCCTATGTTTCCGTGGCTGGTAACCTGGTGGTGTTCATCTCGCAGCCGATCTTCGATGCCTCGGGACACTTCCTCGGAACCGTTGGCGGATCCGTCTATCTGCGCAAGCAGAGCGCACTGCATACCGTGATCAGCAGCCATTTCCATCATGAGGGAACATTTGCTTTCGTCGCCGATGGAAACCGTCGTCTGTTATTCCACCCAGAGCAGAATCGCATCGGCGAAAAACTCGACTGGAGCAAGACAGTTGACGCTGCGTTGCGAGGCGAAAGCGGAGCCATGGAAGTACCCAACTACCTGGGCATCCCGATGCTCGCCGGGTACGCCCATGTGGAAAGCGCCAACTGGGCAGTAGTCGCTCAGCAGCCCCGTGAGATAGCACTGGCGCCGCTCGGACGGCTGATGCGCGACATGATCCTGGAGATGGTTCCGGCTGGACTGGTTGGGCTAATCCTGGTCTGGTACGGCACCGCGCTGATTGCCCGCCCGCTTCATGAGCTCGCATCGATCGCCGAGCAATTATCAGCGCCGCAGACCACGGAGCGGCTGAAGGCGGTAAATGCCTGGTATCCCGATGCCTCGGCGATCCGACAGGCCATGCTGGCCGGCGTGCAGTTGCTGCAGCAGAAACTCGGACGGCTCAGACATGAGGCACAAAGTGACTCCCTTACAGGCCTCGCGAATCGTCGTGCCATGGACGCACTTCTCCAGTTGCTGGAACAAACGGGCCAGGAGTACTCGGTTCTTGCGCTGGATATCGACCACTTCAAGCGAGTCAATGACACCTACGGCCATGATGTGGGAGATGTGGCGCTGCAACAGGTAGCGGCAGTACTCCAGGAATATACCCGTGCAGGAGATATGGCATGCCGGGCTGGCGGGGAGGAGTTCACCCTGATCTTACCGGACACATCGTTGGCGACCGCCCTAGCTATCGCAGAGCGTATTCGAGTCGCCCTCGCGGCTCGCGAGATTCCGCAAATCGGCCTCATCACGGTTTCCATCGGTGTGGCTAGTCGTGACAGTGAAGGCGAGTTGGCGGAGGCAACACTCAAGCGGGCGGATCGATGCCTGTATCAGGCCAAGAAAGGTGGGCGCAATCGCGTTGAATCGTTCGGCGGTGGGTAGCAACGACGCAACGCGGAGTGTTTCGTCCTTGTTGTCATAGATGGCTCCAGACCTCAAGGTCGAGCCTTGGTAGCGTCCACCTCTGGCCGCTAGCATCGCCTGCTTGAGGCAACCTCGTTATGGCGGGCTCTAGAACGGGCTCCTGCCGATCGAGGCCCCTCCGTCAACGTAGAGCGTCTGCCCGGTGATGAAGTCGCTGCGCTCATTGAGCAGGAAGGCCACCGCCGGCGCGATGTCCTGCGGTTGCCCGAGCCGGCCCATCGGCACTGCCGCGATGTAGGCGGCTTCGCCCGCGCTGCCTGGCGGATTTCCACGACGGAACAGCTCGGTTTCGATCGGTCCCGGCGCGACTGCGTTGACTGTGATCCCCGTCTGAGCCAGTTCCAGTGCCCAGCTGCGGGTGAAACTGACCAGGGCAGCCTTGGCGGCGGCGTAGGAGGTGCGCTGGCGAGTGCCGAGGACAGTGAGGCTGGCGATGTTCACTATCCGTCCCCAACCGCGCTTGCGCATGCCCGGTAGCAGTGCCTGGGTGGCTTGCAGCGCTGGGTGCAGATTCACCTGCATGACTTCGTCGAAACTTGCCAGGTCCACTTCGCTCAGTGCCTGTGGACGAACCAGGCCGACATTGTTCACCAGGCCGTCGAAGGCGTGATATTTCATCAGCTCCGTCAGCAGGGTCGGGAAGCGGCCAGCGTCTGTCAGGTCCGTGGCGACCAGTTCGCCGGGGAAGCTGGCGTCGCCAGCCTGGCGGGCTATGCCGACGACCTGGTGACCCTCGGCCGCCAGTTGCTCGGAGATAGCCCGGCCAATGCCCTTGCTGGCACCGGTGATCAGGAAGGTACGTTGCGGCATGACATGCTCCTCGTAATCAATGCTTCTGCAGACGTTGCAGCAGGGCCTGGCCGACCTGCGCCGCCGATGCCGGGTTCTGCCCGGTGATCAGCTCGCGATCGATTATCACGTTGGGCGTCCAAGGTGACTGGTTGCTCTGGTACTGTCCGCCGGCTCGCTCCAGGGCAGTCTGGGGGTAGAACTTCATTTGCCCACCTCCCAGCAGCGCCTTGGCTTGTTCTTCTTCCTGGTTGCTGATGACCGTCATGCGATAGCCGGCGTAGATCCAGCCTGTGGGGGCTGCAGTCTTGTCTCCGGACTCCAGCGCATGGATCAGTTTCTGCGGTTGGTCCAGTGTCGAGAGCAGGGCGATGGGGCCGTGGCAAACCAGGGCGGTGGTCTTGCCGTCGGCGTGGAACGCACGCAGCAGGCGCCCCAGTGCCGGGGCGGCGAGCAGGTCCTGCATCGGCGCATGGCCGCCTGGTACATAGACTGCGTCGAACTGCCTGTAACCGATCTGCTCCACGCGCGCTAGGCTGATCACCGGCGAGTGGGTCGGCGAGGTGAGCTGCAGTTTCTCCAGCAGCGTCTGGTATTGCTCCAGGCGCTTCGGGTCGCCGCCGAAGTACTGGATGGCTGCTGAACTGCGGTCCAGTGTCGGGGCGCGCCCATGGGGCGTCGCGAAGGTCACACGATGGCCGGCGTCGAGCAGTGCCTTGGTCGGTTCCAGCAACTCGTTGAGGTAAAAGCCGGTATCGAAGACCTTGCCGTCGCGCAGATCCAGGTGGTTCTCGTCGGACAGCACCACCAGTACGTTTGCTGCGTGGGCGCCCAGGCTGGCGCCACCGATGGCGGCGGCGAGGGCGAGTCGTTGGTAAGTTTTCATCGCGGGTTCCCCTGTGGGCGCGAGCCGGATGGCGCGCGTTGGTGGAACTTTATTGATGCTTGCATCGGCGATAAATTGGATCTCTAGGAAAGAATTTTTGCTCTGGAGGACAAAATGGCGCGACGGTTCGATCACCTGGGGGATGTCGAGGCCCTGCTCGAAGTGGTGGAGCGTGGCTCGATCAGTGCGGCGGCGGTTGCCTTGGCTACCACGCCCTCGGTGATCAGCCGGGCCATCTCCCGGCTGGAGGCACGCCTGGGCGTGCAGTTGCTGCGCCGTACCACGCGCCGGCTGAGCCTCACCGACAGCGGGCGTGAATATGTCCAGCAGGCGCGTGCCGCCTTCGAGCAGATCGTCAGTGCGGAGCGGGCACTGAGCGGGCGAGGGGAGGTGCAGGGCCGAGTGCGATTGAGTGCGCCGACCACCTACGGGCACTACCGTCTGCCCGCCATGCTGGCGGCCTTTGCCCTGCGCTATCCGAAGGTGCAGGTGGAGCTCGGCATCGCCAACCGCAATGTCGATCTGGTGGCCGAAGGTTATGACCTGGCGATTCGCCTCGGAACTTTGCCCGACAGCAGCCTGGTGGCGCGCCAGCTGGAGGAGGCACGGCTTTGCCTGGTGGCGGCACCGGCCTATCTGGCCCGCGTCGGCACGCCGAAATCCGTCGCCGATCTCACCATGCATAACTGTCTGCCGTTCGTCATGCCCAGCAATGGGCGGCCGGGCATCTGGCAATTCCGCCAGGGCGAGGAAGAGCTGAGGTTCGTTCCACAGGGCAACCCGGTGGTGGCGGACGATGTGCTGGGCTGCATCTCGCTGGCCGAGCACGGCGTGGGGATCTGCCAGACCTACGAATTCATCGTTGCCGAACGCTTGCGCCAAGGGCGCCTGGTTCGCCTGCTGGAGGACCTCGAGGGCGCCCGGCGACCTTTTTCCCTCATCTATCCCCCCCATCGCCAGTTATCGACGGCGTGCCGTGTGTTGATCGATTTTCTAGCGGGATCGGCAGCGGAAACCACCCCTGACTAGTCAGTCGGTGCCGAGCACACTGGCTCGGCCGATGCCATGAACGAGGTCGGTGACAGACAGGTGCGGCAGGCCAGTCCTCGACGGAAGGTCGATGCTTACCGGCGTCCTGGATTGCTTACGGGGATTTGCCACTGCCCGTTCGCGGCGCCGAAGCGTAAAGCACCAGTAGCGCGGACAAGCTCAGGCTCAGGGCGATGCCCAGCAGCGCGGCGATAAAGCCTCGGGCTACCGAGGCCGGGCTGAGGGCCGGCGCGGCGACGGCATAGAACAGGCCGCCGAGCACCGCCACACCGAGGGAGGCACTGATTTGCAAGGCCGAGTTGACCAGGCCGGAAACCATCCCGGAGCCAGCGGCCGGGGCGCGGTCGATCACGCTTCGGATCAGGGTGGGCAATGCCCAGCCCTGGCCAAATCCCAGCAGCCCGACGCCCACGATCAGCGGCACCAGCGCCGGACGTTCACCCGCGGCAGCGTTACCTACCGCTGCGCTCAGGACCACGCAGCCCAGCGTCTCCAGCAGCATTCCCAGGGCCGGTACCCAGCGGCCGAAGCAGCGGATGGCAATGGGGGTGGTCAGCGGGCCGACCAGAAAGCCGACGCCGAAGGGTGTGAACATCAGGCCGGTGACCGCCGGTGTGGTGCCGAGCGCGCCTTGCAGGTACACCGAAAAGGTCAGAAAGAACGCTGATACGACGTAGAAAAACAGCGCGCTGACCAGGCCCGCCAGCAAGCGCGGCGATCGCGCCAGTTGGGGGCTGAGCAGCGGAGTGCCGCCGCGCCTTAGGAGGGCCGCTTCATGGCGCCAGAAGATCATGGCAACCACGGGCGCGCCCAGCAACATCAGGCACATCCACCACGGCCAGTCCAACTCCGGACCCTGCACCAGCGGTACCACCAGCAGGCCCAGCGTCAGGGCGCAGAGCAGCGCGCCGAGGCGATCCAGAGACGCCGGTGTGGCGCTGCGGGTGTCCGGCAGAAAAGGCATGCCGACGAAGAAAACGGCGGCCACGATGGGAAGATTGATCAGAAAGATGATCCGCCACTGCAGCCCGAGCACGTCGGCCGCGATCAGCACGCCGCCCAGGACTTGTGCGACCACGGCGGCTAATCCAAGCGCCGCTCCATACACCGCCAACGCCCGCGAGCGCTCCTGCTCGGGAAACAGGGCATGGATGGACGCCAGGCCCTGGGGAGCCATGGCGGCGGCGCTCAACCCTTGCAAGACTCGACCCACGATCAGCATCGGCGGCGAGGCCGCCAGTCCACAGATCAGCGATGCCAATCCAAAGCCTGCCATGCCCGCCAGAAACACCCGACGCCGGCCAAACAGGTCGCCCAGGCGTCCACCGGTAATGAGAAAAACTGCATAGGTTGCCGCATAGGCCGAGATCACCCATTCGATCTGCGCCGGCGTCGCCCTCAGCCCCTGAGCAATGGACGGCAGGGCCACATTGACGATGAAGAAATCCAGTGGTGGCAGGAACGCGCCGGCCAGCAGTACCGCAAAGGCCAGCCAGCGCCGAGATGCCGTGGCGGTGGCTGGAGTGGAAAGGGTCATGGCAACGCCTCCAGGAAACGATTTGGCCGGCAGCTTCTGGCCGGGCCCGCGCATCGCTACGTACACTAGCGAGCGGAGTGGGATCGGCCTGGCGACGCTGCCAGGCTGGATGTGGCCGCAGTTTGAAAGGCTGGGTGCGTTGGCGGGACTGCCATCGCTGCACATTGCGCGTTCATTTTCGTAAGGGGTGACGGGGTGGAATGGGACGACTTGCGTTTTTTCCTGGCGATAGCCCGTGCCCGCTCCCTGGGCGCCGCTGCCAAGCATCTGGGCGTCAGCCACCCCACCGTGGGCAGGCGTTTGCAGGCGCTGGAGCAAGCCTGCGGCCAGGCTTTTTTCCGGCGCACCAGCGAAGGTCTGGTACCGACCGCGATGGGCGAGGGCATCCTGAGCCTGGCAGAGGATATGGAAAGCAGCGCCCTGGCCATTGCCCGGCGCATCGATGGCAGTGAACAGCCCGAGGGCATCCTGCGCATATCCTCAGCCGACTGGTTTGCCGGGTACGTGCTGGCGCCGGTGCTTGGCGAACTGGTGCGCCGCCACCCTGCGGTGGTACCCGAGGTGATTGCCGGGCAGCGTCTATCGGACCTCACCCGCCGCGAAGCGGACATCGCCTTTCGTATCGTGCCGTTTGACCAGCCGGACATCGTGCAGCGCCGGCTGATGAGCATGCCCTACGGCCTGTACGCCAGCGCCGCCGTGCCCTTCGAGCCCGGTCCGGATGGCGCGGACTGCAAGTTGATCCTGATGAACACCGCGCAGGCCTATTACCCCGACGTGCTGTGGGTCCAGCGCATGCTGCCCGCCGCGCCCACGGTGTTCACCAGCAGCAGCCGCACCGTGCAGGCGCAGATGTGCGCTCGAGGCTTGGGGGTGGCGGTACTGCCGCGCCCGCTGGGCGACCAGCTGCCGGCGCTGACCCGTATTGAACTCAGCGAAGAGCCGCCCCCGCGTGATATCTGGATGGGCTACCACCAGGACATGCGGCGCCTGGATCGCCTGCGTGCGCTGGCAGAACTGGCCAGCGAGATGCTCGGCAGCCACTGAGGGGCGCTAGGACCTCTCGCTCGCCTGTAGCGTGCGTTGGTAGCAGCCGCTCCCGCACACCTATCGGGTGCCGCCATGAATCCCGATCGCCGCCACTCTGATCCCGTGAGTGTGATCTCTCCTGCTCGATCTACGTCAAGAGTGCTGCCCCGTGCAGTCGTCTGGGGTCTGATAACGGGGACTTCCATGCAAACTCTGTTGAACGACATTCTCGAAGCCGTGCGTCCCTTGATCGGCAAGGGCAACGTAGCCGACTACATTCCCGCACTGGCCGACGTGCCGGCGAGTCAGCTGGGGATAGCGGTCTATGGCAACGATGGCAGCTATCACTGTGCGGGCGACGCCTTGGTGCCGTTTTCGGTGCAGAGCATTTCCAAGGTTTTCAGCCTGGTTCAGGCGATTGGTCACTCCGGAGAGGCTATCTGGGAACGGCTTGGTCACGAGCCTTCGGGCCAGCCGTTCAACTCGCTGGTTCAGTTGGAGTTCGAGCGCGGGCGCCCGCGTAATCCCTTCATCAATGCCGGTGCGTTGGTTATCTGCGATATCAACCAATCGCGCTTCGCCGCACCCATTCAGTCGATGCGCGATTTCGTGCGGCGCCTGTCGGGCAATCCTCAGATAGCGATGGATGCACGTGTGGCCGATTCGGAGTATCAGTTCCGCGCGCGCAATGCGGCCATGGCTTACCTGATGCAGTCATTCGGCAATTTCCATAACGAGGTGGAGACTGTGCTGCGCAGCTATTTCAGCTACTGCGCGTTGCGCATGAATTGCCTGGATCTGGCACGAGCCTTCTGTTTCCTGGCCAACGATGGGTTCTGCAAGCACAGTGGCGAGCAGATTCTGACCCGGCGCCAGACTCAGCAGGTGAACTCGATCATGGCCACCAGCGGGCTGTATGACGAGGCTGGGAATTTTGCCTACCGCGTGGGGCTGCCGGGCAAGAGCGGCGTGGGCGGCGGGATCGTGGCCATCGTGCCGGGGCAATTCACCGTGTGCGTGTGGTCGCCGGAGTTGAATGCAGCGGGCAATTCCCTTGCCGGGATGGCGGCGCTGGAACTGTTGAGTTCTCGGATTGGCTGGTCGGTGTTCTGACGGGCGAGCGGATGGTCAGCGGCCACTCGGCGCGCAGCCGCTGCTGCAGGCGCCGATCCTTATCGTTCGGCTTGCCAGGCGATCAGTGCCGCCAAGGCTTCGCTGAGAGGCGTGGTGTTGGCCTCCAGAACCTTCAGATGACGTCGGACGGCTTCGGCGGTGTCCGACGAGCCGCTTGCCTCCGCCCAGGTGGCGAGTTCCCGAATGGCGGCGCTTGTGGCATTGATGTTCTGGTTGAGACGGCAAACGAGCGAGGGGAGGGGGAAAGTGTTCATGATGACCTCCGCAGAGAGACTTCAGATCCACTCGGAAGCAAGAAAGGCCGTACCCATCGATACGGCCTTTTGCCGTGAAGTTGCTGCTCTCCAAACCACACGGCAGGGAAAATTTACCAAAAATAGTCTCTGATTCAAGCCCCCCGCGAGGCATCAGCACAGGGGTGTCGGTAAAGGGTGAAAGGCTTTATTGATAGGTTTCATGCATCATTGAATGCAAACATAGCACTTATCGTTTCAAAGTGTGTCAAGCAGAATCCAGCGACCAAAAGCGCCAACAAGCCTAAATAAGATCGCTGGAGAACTCCCTATGCATGCCTCCACCACCCAGGGCCCGACGTCCGCCCGCTCCAAGGCGGGTGCCGTGTTTCGCGTCACTTCGGGCAACTTTCTCGAACAGTTCGATTTCTTCCTCTTCGGCTTTTACGCCACGCAGATAGCCGCCGTCTTCTTTCCCGCATCCAGCGAGTTCGCTTCGCTCATGATGACCTTCGCCGTGTTTGGCGCAGGCTTTCTGATGCGTCCATTGGGAGCGGTGATTCTTGGGGCCTACATCGATGATGTCGGCCGCCGGAAGGGGTTGATCCTCACCTTGTCGATCATGGCCAGTGGCACCCTGCTGATCGTCCTGGTGCCGGGCTATTCCAGCATCGGTCTGTGGGCCCCCTTGCTGGTGCTGGTGGGGCGCTTGCTCCAGGGCTTTTCGGCCGGCGCCGAGCTGGGCGGGGTTTCGGTCTACCTGGCGGAAATGGCGACGGCCGGGCGTAAGGGGTTCTATACCAGTTGGCAATCCGCGAGCCAGCAGGTGGCGATCGTCGTGGCGGCCGCCCTGGGGTACGGGCTCAATCAACTGATGTCACCGGCAATGATCGCGGATTGGGGCTGGAGAATTCCCTTTGCCATTGGCTGCCTGATCGTGCCGTTCATCTTCGTGCTTCGTCGCAGCCTGGAGGAAACCGAGGAGTTTGCCCGTCGCTCCGAGCGCCCCACCATGAAACAGGTATTCGCCACGCTGGGCGAGAACTGGCGTGTGGTCCTGGCCGGCCTGCTGATGGTGGCGATGACGACCACGGCGTTCTATCTGATCACGGTATACGCCCCCACCTTCGGCAAGACGGTGCTGAACCTGAGCACGACCGATGCCTTGCTGGTGACTCTGCTAGTCGGGATCTCGAACTTCATCTGGCTGCCCATCGGCGGGCATCTGAGCGATAGATTCGGGCGCAAGCCGATACTCGTCGCGATGACCGTGCTGGCCATTTTCACGGCCTATCCGGCGCTGTCCTTCCTGGCCCAGGCACCGAGCTTCGCGCACATGCTGCAGGTCCTGCTCTGGCTGTCGTTCATCTACGGCCTCTACAACGGGGCGATGATTCCCGCTCTCACCGAAATCATGCCGGTGCAAGTCCGGGTGGCGGGCTTCTCCCTGGCTTACAGCCTGGCAACCGCCGTGTTTGGCGGCTTCACCCCCGCAATTTCTACCTGGCTCATTCATTTGAGCGGCGACAAGGGCGCCCCCGGCTACTGGATGACCTTCGCCGCCGTCTGTGCGCTGTGCTCGACGCTGGTGCTTTACCGCGCAAGCTCCTCGCGTACTCCCTTCCTGCCTGATCGAGAGCTTGCTCAATGAAAGCACTGACCCAACATCTAGCCGCCCTGGCGCTTGGCCTTTGCGCGCTCAACAGCGCTGCACAGGCCGAAGAACTGAACGTCATGACGTCGGGTGGTTTCACCGCGGCATTTCAACGGCTGAGCCCTAAGTATGCGCAAAACAGCGGCGACACGATCCAGACCATCCTCGGCCCGTCCATGGGCAAGGCCCGCGAAGCGATCCCCAATCGACTGGCGAGAGGGGAGAATGCCGATGTGGTGATCATGGTCGGCTACGCCCTGGATGAGCTCATCAAGCAGGGCGTAGTGGATCCGGCTTCCAAAGTCGAGCTGGCGGACTCTCGTATTGGCATGGTGGTCCGAAAGGGTGCTGCCAAGCCGCGGATCGATAGCGAGGAGGCGTTCAGGAACAGCCTGCTGGACGCCGGCTCCATCGCTTATTCGGACAGCGCCAGCGGTGTCTACATCCAGAACAAACTGTTCAGGAAGCTCGGGGTGGAGCAGCAGGTGGAACCGAAGGCGAAGATGATCGAACGGATCCCGGTTGCCTCGGTCGTCGCCTCGGGCCAGTACGAGGTCGGTTTCCAGCAGGTCGCCGAGTTGCTGCCCATTGCCGGGGTATCCTTCGTCGGCAAGATTCCGGAAAGCCTGCAATCGGTGACCCGCTACTCCGCCGGTATCCCACGCAATGCGAAACACCCGGAGAAGGCCAGGGAGTTGCTGTCGTATCTCGCCTCGCCTGCCGCGCAGCCCGTCGTGCAGGCCTCGGGCCTGGACTCAGTCCCCCGGTGATTTCACCGGCGTGCTTTTGACCAGCCGCTCCAGCTCGAGCGCAGCGGGCGTCAGCGTGCGTCCGCTGTGCTTGATCAACCCCACGTTCCGCACCACCGCAGGTTCCTCCAGCGGAACGGCCTTGAGGATGGGGTGGCTGGTCCGTGGCATCGCGATCGATGGTACGGCGGCCACGCCCACGCCGGCTTCCACCAGCCCTATGGCGGTGGTGACATGTCTCGTTTCGCAAATGCTGTGGCGGGGCGGGACCACACGTTTCAAGGCCTGGCTCAGGATGAGGCGGTTGCCGGAGCTCTTGTCCAGCGCGATGTAGTCGTGCTCGTAGAGCTCGGACCAGGTCACCGACGGACGATCCGCCAGGGGGTGATCACGTCGGCAGGCCATTACGTATCGTTCTTCGAGCAGCAGTTCGAAGGTGATTTCCGGGCTGAGATTGCCGCTGAAGGTAACGCCGAAATCGGCTTCCCCGCTCGCGACGGCGAGGTTGACCTCATGCGCGCTGGCGTCCACCACCATGATCTTGATACGCGGATACAGCCGGTGGAACTCACTGATGACGTTAGGCATGAAGTAGTAGGCGGCCGACGGCACGCAGGCGATGGTGACGCGCTCCATCCGACTGGAGGCGACATCCGCAATGCTCATCAACGCATTGTCCAGTTGATCGAGCACCCGCTCGACTTCCGGCACGAATGCACGACCCACCGCCGTCAGGCTTACCTTGCGGGTCGTCCTGTCGAACAGCCGAACATTCAAGGCCGATTCCAGCTTCTCGATACGACGGCTCAGCGCCGGCTGGGAGATCTTTACCGTCTCGGCGGCCTTGCGGAAGCTGCCCTTCTCAACAATGGCGCGGAATGCCTGAAGATCGTCCAGATCGAAGTTGATGCTCATGGGGCCGGCGATGGATTGATAATGAGGCGGCATCAATAGCACTTTCGGTCGCGCCGGGGAAGGCGCCAATGGCGGACTGCGAGGCGTTAGCTGGGCAACGCGGATAAACCGGAGCGCCAGTCGCAAGCCTTCGTTGCGGATACACCAGTGTCCGTGAGTTCCTTCCGGACGGGATTGCCTCGGCAATCAGCGCGCCTTGCTGTCGGTCGCTGCTGGCTATACCGGCATTACCCGGCGGGCATCGCGGCGCACGGCCTGTGGGGGCACCCCGAACCCGCGCATGAAGACTTCGCGCATGTGCCGGCGATCGCGGAAACCCGTTTCCCGGGCCACCACATCGAGCGAGTGGCGGCTTTGCTCGATCATCAGCCTCGCGGCTTCCAGGCGCAGTGCCTCGATCGCCTTGGCCGGGGATTGCCCTGTCTCGGCGGTGAACACGCGGGTGAACTGGCGGGGGCTGAGGTGGGCGATATCGGCCAGCTCCTCGACGCCCAGTGGTTGCCTCAGATGCTGGCGTGCATAGTTCAAGACGCTCTGGATGCGGTCGGACTTGGGGGCAAGGTCGAGCATTTCCGAATGCTGGGATTGGCCGCCGGAGCGGTGCTGGTGCATTACCAGCTTGTGCGCCACCGAGCGCGCGACTTCTGCGCCCAGGTCCTTCTCCACCATGCCGACGGCCAGGTCGAGGCCGGCGGTCATGCCTGCCGATGTCCAAAAAGGGCCATCGACGATGTAGATACGGTCTTCCTCGACCATGATTTGCGGATGACGTTTCTGCAGGGCCTGGGCATAGGCCCAATGGGTCGTCGCTCGCCGCCCGGCGAGCAGTCCTGCTTCGGCGAGGATGAAAGCGCCGGTGCAGATACCGACCGCACGGCGCGCCTGGCTGCCGGCCTTGCGCACGAAGTCGAGAACTTCGGGGGTTGGCTCGCTCTTCAGCGGGTCGTTGACCCCGACCACCATCCAGGTATCGGCCAGCCGTGGCGCTTGCAGAGGACGGGTCTCCATGGTCAGGCCCAGCGAGGATCGCACCAGGCCACCAGCTGGCGAGAAGTGCTCGATGCTGTAGACCGGTTTACCGACGGCCAGGTTGGCGAACTCGAAGACCGTCTGGGTGGCCAGGGAGAGCACCTGGAAGCCATCGGTGAGCAGATAGCCAATGCGATGCATGATGATATCCTGAATTTCCTGAAATACTACCTTATACGTCATTTGAGATGCGGCCAAGTCGTCGCATCCTGACCTCCAGCCCTCCCCAACCCTCGCTGGAGCATCGACATGACCCACACTCATCCTGGTACTGCTCTGATCACTGGCGCCTCGTCCGGCATCGGCGCCATCTATGCAGAACGCCTGGCCCGCCGTGGCTACGACCTGATCCTGGTCGCCCGCAATCGTGGTCGTCTGAATGCGCTGGCCAAGCGCCTGAGCGATGAAACCGGTCGCGCCATCGAGGTGGTGGTCGCCGATCTGGCCGACAGAACCGATCTGGCGCAGGTCGAGGAGCTGCTGCGGTCGGACGCGAGCATCTCCTTGCTGGTGAACAACGCCGGCATCGGCGCCACCCGTCCCTTGCTGGAATCCAACATCGACAGGCTGGAGGATCTGCTCACGCTGAACGTGAACGTGCTGACGCGCCTGACCTACGCCGCCGTACCCGGCTTTGTCGCTCGCGGTGGCGGCACGCTGATCAACATCGCCTCCATCGTTGCCATCGCGCCGGAGGTGCTGAACGGTGTGTACGGCGGCTCAAAGGCGTTCGTCCTCGCCTTCAGCCAGTCCCTGCGCCATGAACTGGCGGACACGAACGTCCGCGTACAGGTGGTGCTGCCCGGTGCGACCGCCACCGATTTCTGGGGCCTGGCCGGCACGCCGCTGGAGCATCTACCGGACGCCATCGTGATGAAGGCGGATGACATGGTGGATGCGGCACTCGCCGGGCTCGACCAGGGCGAGTTCGTCACCATTCCGGCGCTACCGGAAATCGCCGACCTCGATGACTATGAATCGGCGCGCCAGAAATTGATGCCCAACTTGTCGCGCAGCTTGCCTGCAGCCAGATATCTGGGGTGAGCGGTGAGGGGCCGAGCCTGCTGTGAGGGGCTCGGCTCGACGCGCTCAGCGGGGAGTCGCGAAGGGCCTGCCGATCAAGCGTCCTGCGGGGGCCGGCTGGTTCCAAGGCGCCGCCGCATCGAGTCGCTGGCCGCCGGTCCTGCCTGCACCGTGCAGCGATCCAGCGGCACGCAGCGGCCCTCGGAGGTTTCGGCCATGATCCGGTGTACGGGCCTTCCGCTCTCCCGCTCGACCAACTGCACGCTTTCCTCGCCCTGCACGTAATGGCGATTCCCCCAGGCCACAAGTGCCATGAGGACGACTCGGAAGTCTTCGCCTCGGGGCGTGGGTACGTATTCGTAGCGCAACGGGCGCTGACTGTACGCCTGGCGCTCGAGCAACCCCGCCTCGACGAGTGATTTCAGGCGCCGGGTCAGCATGTTCGGAGCGATTTCCAGGCTGCGGGAAAACTCATCGAAGCGCCGCAAGCCCTGCAGCGCGTCACGCATGATCAGCATGCTCCACCATTCACCAACCCGCTCCAGGCTCAGTGCGATGGGGCATTCGGCTTCGGCAAAAGTCTTGCGCTGCATGGTCGGCCTTCTTTTGAAAAGGATAAATAGTAGCCCGGCATGTTACTTTCATGATGATAGTAACGTCCATGCAGTGTGATCTCTCAATCTGCAACAGGAGTGGGGCCCAAATGAACAAGCGTATCGTCGTTACCGGGATGGGGGCGGTCAGCCCGCTCGGCTGCGGAGTCGAACCGATATGGAAACGCCTTCTGGCCGGCCAGTCGGGAATTCGCCGGCTGGCGCCTGAGCTGGTCGGTGATCTGTCGGTCAGCATTGGCGGCCAGGTGCCGGATCGGTCCCAGGACCCGGAGGCCGGCTTCGATCCGGATCAACTGCTGGCGGCCAAAGAGCAGCGCAAGATGGACCGTTTCATCCTGTTCGCCCTGGCCGCAGCCAAGGAGGCGCTGGCACAGGCCGGCTGGTCTCCCAGCACGTCCCTGGAGCAGGAACGCACGGCGACCATCATTGCGACGGGTGTAGGTGGGTTCCATTCGATTGCCGAGGCGGTACGGACCACCGACAACAAGGGGCCGCGCCGCTTATCGCCCTTCACCATTCCCTCGTTCCTGAGCAACATGGCGGCCGGGCATGTATCCATTTTCCATGGTTTCAAGGGCCCCCTGGGTACGCCGGTGACCGCCTGCGCCGCCGGCGTGCAGGCTATCGGGGATGCCGCGCGGATGATCCGCGCGGGCGAGGTGGATATCGCCGTCTGCGGTGGCGCAGAAGCGACCATTCACCGGGTGAGCCTCGCCGGTTTTGCCGCCGCACGGGCGCTTTCCAGCCAGTACAACGACACCCCGGAGCGCGCCTCCCGGCCCTTCGATACGGGGCGCGATGGGTTCGTCATGGGCGAAGGCGCAGGCCTGCTGGTCATCGAAGAGTTGCAGCACGCGCTGGCGCGTGGCGCAACGCCGCTGGCGGAGCTGGTGGGCTACGGTACCAGTGCCGATGCCTATCACATGACCGCGGGTCCCGAGGACGGGGATGGCGCTCGCCGAGCCATGCAGCAAGCGCTGCGGCAGGCGGGTGTCGAGGCATCCCAGGTCCAGCATCTCAATGCCCACGCCACCTCGACTCCGGTCGGCGACAAGGGCGAGCTGGCTGCCATCAGGACCGTGTTCGGCAGCGGCAGCAATGTCGCCATCAGCTCGACCAAGTCGGCGACGGGCCATCTGTTGGGCGCCGCTGGCGGCATAGAGGCGATCTTCACGATCCTGGCGCTGCGCGATCAGGTGGTACCCGCCACGCTGAACCTGGAGGTACCTGATCCCGCGGCCGATGGCCTGAATCTGGTCAGCGGCAGCGCCCGGCCCATGCCATTGGAGTACGCACTGTCCAATGGCTTTGGATTCGGCGGGGTGAACGCGAGCGTCCTCTTCCGGCGCTGGGGTTGAGCCGTGCGTCCCGCATCCTGTACGAACTTGGCGTGTTGTACAGCTTGCCGGGGCGTCGATCGCGTGCGTTTACAGCTGCAGGGCGCCGCGCAGCACCAATCGCAGCCGCTGCGCGCCGAGTGCCGGACCACTACCCAGGGCCGCTATGGGCACCCCCGTAGCGGCGTTGGCAATGTCCTGCGCGGCCTCGCCGATCAAGGCCAGCGGGCAATCGATCGCCATCTGTAATCGCTCCAGGCGTTTGATCGCATCCGCCGACAAGACCACGTGGGCGAGCAACACCAGCGCGGCCGGCTGCATCGCCGCGCAGACCAGTGGCAGTTCTTCCGGCGGCGCACCCGGCGCCAGGGGCTGGACGCGTAGATCCTCGCCCCCCAGCAGCAAGCCCGTGGCCAGCAATTCGAATTCCTGTGTCGTCCCGGTGGCATCGGCCAGCAGCACGCCGGCGCCGGGCGCGCGGCTCATCTGCAGGCGAAGGAGGACGCGGGCGCGCAAGAAGGCGTCGAGGAACGCCCACTGGCTGCGGGAGCCGAAGCCGTTGAGCGTCAGCAGGGAGCGCCACAGCGGCAGGAGTATGTCCTCCAGCAGCGTCGAGAGGGGAAAGATGCTGTAGGCCTGGCCGTAGAGCCTGTCGAGTTCGCTCTGGTCGAACGCCGCCGTGGCGCGGGAAAATGCGTCGCGCCACTGCTGGCGCTCGTCGCCGGGCTGGGCCGATTCCTGCCGCTGGCGCTGGGCGAGCAACTCGCCAATCTTGCCTACCGCCATGCCCCGGCCGGTCCACAGCAGAATGTCCTGGATGGTCTGCAGATCCTGCGGGGTGTACAGGCGATGCCCGCCATCGGTGCGCAGCGGGCTGACCAGGCCGTAGCGGCGCTCCCACGCCCGCAGGGTCACCGGGTTGATGCCGGTGAGGCGAACCACCTCGCGCATGGGCAGCAGATCGCTGGGATCGATATCGGATAGGTCGTTCATGGCGCGGCCAGGCGGCGAAGGAGCCTGGATTGTAAACCAGCGGCAAGGCTTGTGGCCGAGCTAGGCAGTACCCGGTCGCCCGACTACCCTAGGCGGATCGCAGCGAACCGGATGGAAAACCCATGATCAATGCCAAACTCCTGCAACTGATGGTCGAAGCCTCCAACGACGGCATCGTGGTGGCCGAGCAGGAGGGAGAGGACAGCATCCTGATCTATGCCAACGCGGCCTTCGAACGCCTGACCGGGTTTGCCGTCGACGACATCCTCTATCAGGACTGCCGCTTCCTGCAGGGCAGCGAGCGGCAGCAGGCCGGGCTGGAGGCCGTGCGCGAGGCGATCCGCGCCGGGCAACCCTGTCGCCAGGTGCTGCACAATTTCCGCAAGGACGGCACGCCGTTCTGGAACGAGCTGTCGATCACCCCGGTGCGCAACGAAGCGGACCAGCTCACGTACTTCATCGGCATCCAGCGCGACGTCAGCCGCGAAGTCGCGGCTCAGGACCGCGTGCGCCAGTTGGAGGCCGAGGTCGAGGCGCTCAAGGAGCAACTCGCCGCGCTGAAGCCCCGCCAATGATCTGTAGTAAAAATTGTACAAGTAGACTTGATTTGTACAATTAATGCCGTAGGCTTCGCTTGTACCTGTACAGAAAATAATAGTTGTACAGGATTTGCCGGAGCCCACCATGTCCTCGTTTCTGGAATCCTTCGCCAAGTGCTTTGCCTCGCTGGACGCATCCAGTCTGTACCGGCTCGGCGACCTCTACAGCCAGGACGTGAGCTTTCAGGACCCGCTGCACCGCGTGGATGGTCTCGCCGAGTTGCGCCGCTACTTCGAGTCGCTCTACGCCGATGTCCAGGAGCTGCGCTACGACTTCCACGGCTTCGATGAAGTGGGCGAGGGGCGCGGCTACCTGCGCTGGACCCTGCATTTCCGCCATCCGCGGCTGGGGGGCGGCAAGTTGATCGTCGTGGAAGGCTGCAGCCATCTGTGCTGGGGCGAGCGCGTGGAATTTCATCGGGACTATTTCGATGCCGGAGCGCTGCTTTATGAGCACCTGCCCGTCATGGGCGGCGTCATCGCCTGGCTGAAGCGGAGGCTGGCATGAGCCGCCTGTGGTTGACCGGAGCCAGCAGCGGCATCGGCGCGGCGCTGGCCGAACGGCTGCTCGCTGAGGGCCACAGCCTGGCCGTGACGGCACGCCAGGCCGCACCGTTGCAAGCGCTGGCCCAGCGTCACGGAGCGCGCGTACTGGTAGTGCCCGGCGACATCACGGACGCCGGCCAGGTCCGGGAAATCGTCCGCCGCATCGAGCAGGCCTGGGGGGCGCTGGATCGCGTGGTGCTCAATGCCGGGACCTGCGAATACCTCGAGCCCGGCCGTTTCGACGCGGCGTTGGTGGAGCGCGTGGTGAGGACCAATGTGCTGGGCGCCGCGCAATGCATCCAGGCGTGCCTGCCGCTGCTGCGCCAGGGCGTGCGACCGCACCTGGTGGTTATCGGCAGCGCGGTGACCTGGCTGGCCTTGCCCCGCGCCGGTGCCTATGGGGCCTCCAAGGCCGCGCTGCGTTACCTGCTGGAATCGCTGCGCATCGACCTGGCGGGTGAGGGCATCGATACGACCCTGGTGAGCCCCGGCTTCGTGGAGACGCCGCTGACCCGGCAAAACGATTTCCCCATGCCCATGATCTGGCCGGTGGAGCGCGCTGCCGAGCATATCGTCCAGCGCCTGGAGTCCCGTCCGTTGGAGATCGCCTTCCCGCGTGCCTTCGTCCTGATCCTGCGGCTGCTGGGCGCGTTGCCCTCGCGCTGGCGCCTGGGGCTCGGTCGACGGCTCGTCCGCCGTCCGGCGGAGGCCTGAGCATGCGCATCGCGATTATCGGCAGCGGCATCTCCGGCCTCACCTGCGCCCATCTGCTGGCGCGCAGTCACGAGGTCTGCGTCTTCGAAGCCTCCGACTGGATCGGTGGCCACACCCACACCGTGGATGTGGACTGGCAGGGCCAGCGCTACGCCGTGGACACCGGCTTCATCGTCTTCAACGACTGGACCTACCCGCGCTTCATCCAGTTGCTGGATCGTCTGGGCGTTGCCTCGCGGCCGACCCAGATGAGCTTTTCCGTGCACGATCCGGCCACCGGCCTGGAGTACAACGGCCATGACCTCAACACCCTGTTCGCCCAGCGGCGCAATCTGGTCTCGCCCGGCTTCTGGGGCATGCTGCACGACATCCTGCGCTTCAACCGCGAAGCGCTCGAAGACCACGCCGAGCAGCGCATTCCCCTGACGTTGACGCTCGGCGACTATCTGCGCGCTGGCGACTATGGCGATCGCTTCATCGAGCATTACATCGTGCCGATGGGCTCGGCCATCTGGTCGATGTCGCGCGCCCGCATGCTGGATTTTCCGTTGCAGTTCTTCATCCGCTTCTTCGCCAACCATGGCCTGCTGTCGGTGAACAACCGACCGCAATGGCGTGTGGTGGAAGGGGGCTCGCGCAGTTACGTGGCGCCCTTGACGGCGGGGTATCGCGAGCGGATCCGTCTGAGCTGCCCGGTGCACCGCGTCCGGCGTGATGCGCAGGGCGTGGAGATTCACAGCGCTGCGGGAATCGAACGATTCGACAAGGTAGTGTTCGCCTGTCACAGCGACCAGGCCCTGGCCCTGCTGGAGGCGCCTAGCGCGGCTGAGCAGACGGTGCTCTGTGCTCTCGGCTATGCCAGCAACGAAGTCGTCCTGCATACCGACACCCGCCTTTTGCCGCGGCGTCGTCGCGCCTGGGCGAGCTGGAACTACCGCCTCGGCGGCCCGGAAGATGCGCCCGCGGCGCTGACTTACGACATGAACCTGCTTCAAGGAATCGAGGCGCCGGTGACGTTCTGCGTCAGCCTCAACCAGACCGAGCGCATCGACCCCGCCAAGGTGCTGGCGCGCTTCGACTACGCCCATCCGCAATTCAGCCTGCCGGGCATCGATGCGCAGGCCCGGCGTGGCCTGCTGCAGGGTCGGCAGCACAGTTATTTCTGCGGTGCCTATTGGGGCAACGGTTTCCACGAGGACGGTGTGGTCAGCGCCCTCGAAGTCGCCGGTCATTTCGGGGAGCGGCTGTGAACAGCAGCCTCTGCCGTGGCTGGGTGGTGCACCGGCGCCTGCTGCCCCGCGTGCATGCTTTCCGTTATCCGGTGGGCATGATTCTGCTGGACCTGGCCGAGCCAGCGTCTGTGATGCGGCTCTCGCCGCTGTTGCGTGCCTCGCGTTTTGCTCCACTGAGCTGGCGGGAAAGTGACTACCTGCCCGCTTGGACGGGGACCGGGATGTCGCTGGAGGAGGGCGTACGCTGCCTTCTGCGCGAGGCACTGGGCGAGTCGCCCGCCGGGCCGATCCAGCTGCTCACCCAACTGCGCAGCTGGGGCCTGTGGTTCAACCCGGTGAGCTTCTACTTCTGCCACGACCGCGAAGGCCGCCTGGCTGCGATCCTCTGCGAGGTACGCAATACCCCCTGGCGTGAGCGCTACCACTACGTGCTGCCGGTGAAGCCCGGCGCACCCCAGGAATTCGCGGTGGCCAAGGCCTTCCATGTCTCGCCGTTCCTGCCCAGGGAGATGGAGTACCGGATGCGCTTTCACATCGATCAGTCCCGTGTGCATGTACAGATGGAGAACTGGCGCGCTGGCCACCGGGTGTTCCAGGCCCATCTCGATCTGTACCGCCAGGAACTGAACGGCGCGGCGCTGCGGCGGCACCTGCTGGCATTTCCCTGGATGAGCCTGCGCACCGTTGCAGCCATCTACTGGCAGGCGTTACGCCTGCTGTTCAAGCGCATCCCTTTGCACGACCACCAGGCGAGCGACCATCGCCTGAGTGTCGGCCACTGTGCCGTCGAGGAGCCTGACCATGACAGAACCCACCCTGAGCGCCGATAAAGCCGGTGGCGCCGCACCTTTGGCCGGCAACCTGTTCCGTCAGGCGGTGCTCGCTCGCCTGCGGCGACTGCGGCATGGCTGGCTGCAGGTGCGTCGCGCCGATAGCCTGCTGGACTTCGGCGATCGGCGCAGTCCCTTGCGCGCGGTGATCGACGTGCATGACGACGCCGTATGGGGGATGGTGGCGTGCAACGGCTCGATCGGCGCAGGGGAGGCCTACATCCAGGGATACTGGAGCAGCCCGGACCTGGCGCTGGTCACTCGGCTGTTCGTCGCCAACCTGGACGTGCTCGATGCGATGGAGGGCGGCCTGGCGCTGTTTGCCAAGCCTGCGCTGCGTCTGCTGCACTGGCTCAACCGTAACAGCCGCCGCGGCTCGCAGCGCAATATCCGTGCACACTACGACCTGGGCAACGACCTGTTCGAGCGCCTGCTGGACCCGACGCTGATGTATTCCTCGGCGGTGTTCCAAAGCCCTACGCAGAGCCTGGAACAGGCGCAGTTGAACAAGCTGGAGGTCATCTGCCGGAAGCTCGATCTGCAACCGCAGGATCATCTGCTGGAGATCGGCACCGGCTGGGGCAGCCTCGCGCTGTATGCTGCCGCCCATTATGGCTGTCGTGTGACGACCACGACGCTGTCGGAGCAGCAATACGCCTGCGCCCAATACCGCATCCGCGAATGCGGCCTGGAGGATCGCGTGACCCTGCTGATGCAGGATTACCGCGAGTTGCGCGGCAGCTACGACAAGCTGGTGTCCATCGAGATGATCGAAGCGGTCGGCCATCGCTACCTGCCCGACTACTTCCGTCGCTGCGCTGCCTTGCTCAAGGACGACGGGCTGATGCTGCTGCAGTCCATCACCATCCGCGACCAGCGCTACGAGCAGGCGCGGCGGTCGGTGGACTTCATCCAGCGCTACATCTTCCCCGGCGGCGCGCTGCCTTCGATCACCACGCTGCTGCAGACCGCGACGCAGCACACGGGGCTCAACCTCATCCATTTGGAAGATTTTGCCGGGGACTATGCGCTGACCCTGCGGCATTGGCGCGATAACCTCCGGCAAGCGCGCACCGAACTGCTGGAACTGGGCTATGACGAAAGCTTCCAGCGCCTGTGGGAGTTCTACCTGTGCTATTGCCAGGGCGGCTTCGAGGAGCGCGCCATCGGCGTGGCGCATCTGCTGTGGGCCGGGCCTGCGGCGCGCAAGGCGAGCCTGGCGGATCACCTGGACGCCTGATGCACCGGCGCCTGCCTCTGCTGGCCAACGCGATCTGGCTGCAGCTTGGCTGGTGGGGTTGTGTGCTCGGGGCGCAGCGGCCCGTGCTGTTGGGTGTGGTAGCGCTCGGGCTGCTGGCGCACCTGGCGTTGTGTCGGCGAAAAGTGGAAGAGGGCATAGCTGCTCTCGGCGTAGCCCTGGCCGGTTGCGTGCTGGATGCGACGCTGGGTTGGCTGGGGTTTTTCGATTTTCACGGGGCCTTGCTGCCGGGCTGGCTGGTCCTGCTCTGGCTGGTGTTCGCCAGCGGGTTGCGCCACAGCCTGGCCTGGGCCGCGCGACCGGTCTGGCGCGGCGCCTGCCTGGGCGCTCTGGGCGGGCCGTTGGCGTATTGTGCGGGCGCACCGCTGGCAGGAGTGGGCCTACCCCTGGGCATCGCGTGGTCGGCGTTGCTGCTGGCGCTGGTGTGGGCGGCCGCGCTACCGCTGATGCTGCGCTTCGCGCTTGGCCGGTGAGCGTCGGCAGCGCTCGGAGCAATAAAGCACCTCATCCCAACAACGTGCCCAGCGCCGCCGCCAGGTGAAAGGGCGGCTGCAGACGGCGCAGATCTTTTGCGGCAGCACCGACTTCCTCATAGCGCCTGCCCCGCATCCAGGCGCGCGAGCAGGGCCTCGCCGCGTAGCCACAGGGCCAGGCTGCGTTCGTCGTCCATGCGTTGCAGGTTGCGATAGGGCATCGACAACCGCGGATTGTTGCCGAGCCGCTCGCGGTGGCGCATGAGGAAGTGCCAGTACAGGGCATTGAAGGGGCAGGCATCTTCCTCTGTCGCCTTGTCGACCCTGTAGCGGCACGAGCCGCAGTGGTTGGACATCCGCTGGATGTACCGCCCGCTCGCGCAATAGGGCTTGGAGCCCAGGTAGCCGCCGTCGGCGTGCATCACCATACCCAGCGTGTTGGGCAGTTCGACCCAGTCGAAGGCATCCAGGTACACGGCCAGGTACCAGTCACAGACGGCCGGGGGCGCGATACCCGCCAGCAAGGCGAAATTGCCGGTGACCATGAGCCGCTGGATGTGGTGCGCGTAGCCCAGCTCAAGGGTCTGACCGATCGCCTGGGCCATGCAGCGCATGTCCGTCCTGCCGGTCCAGTAGAACTCCGGCAGCGGGCGGCTGTTACCCAGCACGTTGAGCTGGGCGTACTCGGGCATGCGCAGCCAGTAGATGCCATGCACATACTCGCGCCAGCCGATCAGTTGGCGAATGAAGCCCTCGGCCGCGTTCAGCGGGACCCGTCCCTGGCGATAGGCCTGCTCCACATCCTCGCCAAGCTGACGCACCTCCAGCAACCCGATGTTCAGCGCGGCGCTGATGCGGGCGTGGAACAGGTAGGGCTCGCCTTCGGCCATGGCGTCCTGGTAGTCACCGAAAGCCGGCAGGGAGAACTCCAGGAAGTGCTGCCAGAGCTCCTGTGCCTGGGAGTGGGTTACCGGGTAGTCGAAGCCCTGCAGACGGCCGTAGTGGTCGCTGAAGCGCGCACCGACCAGCGCCATCACCTCGCGGGTGATGGCGTCCTGGCCGAAGCGTGCCGCAAAGGGGCCGCGCCGCCCTCGCGGCAGGGGTTTGCGGTTGTCTGCGTCGAGGTTCCAGGTGCCGCCCACGGGGTGGCCGTCGGGCTCCATCAGCAGGCCGGTGCGCCGGCGCATCTCCCGGTAGAAGTGCTCCATGCGCAATTGTCGACGCGCCCCGGCCCAGCGCGCGAATTCCTCGCGGCTGCACAGGAAGCGGCGGTCTTCGTGCCAGCTCAGCGGCACCGCGCTGTCTCGCAGCGCCTGCTCCAGCCGCCACTCGCCGCATTCGGTGAAATGCACCTGCGGTTCACCCAGAGCGGCATGCCAGCGTTCGACTTCACCGGCGATGCTGCCGCGGTTTTCGGGATCGTCCAGCGCCACGTAGATTACCCGCCAGCCGCGCTCGCGCAGCGCCTGGGCGAAGTGGCGCATGGCGCTGAAGATGAGCACGATCTTCTGCGGATGATGGGGCACATAGCGTGCCTCCTGATTCACCTCGGCCATCAGGATCGCGTCCTGGGCGGGGTCCAGCACCTCGAACAGCGACAGCTCGAAGCTCAACTGATCGCCCAGCAGCAGGCCGAGCCGGCGTGGCTTCTCCATCATTCGCGGCGCTCCAGCGAAAGTGGCACACGAAGCGGCGCAACGGCTGTCGGATGTGAAGCGCAGATCTCGTCGTGGACGCAATGCTGCACCAGCTCGCAGGGTAGTGACGCCCATTCGGCCAGCACTGCACGTACCTCGTTGGTCGAGCGCAACTGCAGCACCTGCTCGCGTTCGCCGCGAATCGGCCGCAAACCCTCGGCCAGGCGCGCCTGCAGCACATAGAATCCGCCCTCCAGCGAAATCACTTCGATAGCCTGGATATGCCCGGCCGTGGCGGCCTGTGCGAATTCCTGCAACGTCATGGAGTACTCCTGGCCGGCACGGCCGTCGGAATAAAGGTGTGCGCCTGCCTCAGCTTCTGCTGGGATCCGCGGCGTCCTCTCGGCGGAAGAACAAGGTCACCTGCCCGAGTTCGACGCCGAACTTGCGCATGCTGGAGCGGTTGATCAGCGTGTCGTCGTCCATGAGGTACATCCAGTCGTCGAAGCTCACTTCCCAGGTGGTGCCGTCAACTTCGAGGTTCAGGCGGTAGCGCCAGCGCAGTGCGTTGCCGGCGACTTCTCCGGTGGCTTCGCCCACCACGTCGGCGGCGCGTCCCCGCCAGCGTCCGGTGCCGTCGGGGGTCAGGGTCCAGACGCGCTGCTGGCGCGTACCGTCGCTGTAGAGGAAACGCTCATCGAGGATCAGTCGCTCGCCTTCGCGGCGGCTGGTGATGTCCACCGCGAAGCGCTTGACCACTTCGCCCGAGGGTTTCTGGAAGATGCCCCAGGCTTTCACCGGGCCGGCGAAGAATACCGGCAGGTCCAGGCTCGGGCGCTCCTTGGCGTAGTGTTCGACGCCGACATTGCCGCAGCTGCCCAGCAGCAGGCTGGCGATGATCAGGAACAGGCGCATTGTGTGGTTCATGGTTGCTCTCCGCTCAGGCCAAGCAGGTCGCGGCGCAGTTCCGGATTGCGCGTACGCGGGTCCAGCCAGATGGAAAAGAACGCCCGGGCGAATCGGGCGTCGCTCACCGCATGGCGAAGCCTGCCGTCGACATAGAAGCGGCAGCCCACGCCGGGCAGATAGACCCCGGTGATCCGTTGCCCGGGCTGCACATCGACGAAGCCCTGGCGCATCTCTCGGGCCCAACCCGCCAGCAAGGCTTCGTCCTCGGTGCCCAGTCGGCGCATTTCGTCGAGGCTGGCCTGCACCAGGGTGTCCTGCGACAGCGCGCGCCGATACACCAACTCCAGCGCGAAGGCATGCGCCCAGCCTGAGGGTGCGCCGGCGCTCCAGAGATGCGCCTCGTACACCACGAAGCCGAGCCAGGTGAACTGGCCCTGACCAACCTGCGTGGCTCCCGGGATTTCGCTGCGCCAGTCGGCGCTGCCCGGCGAGGCCCACAGACTGCAGAACAGAGCGAGCCCCAGACAGAGAGACAGGGAACGGGTCGGTACGCGCATGACGTGGGCCTGTGAATGCATACCTCAATAGTTGTACAGAAATTATTAAATGTACAGATAATGAATGAGCGGCCTGTAGCCTGCTCTAGGATCACTGTCGCAGTGGAAGTCCCTGATCCATGGCCGGTATCGGCCGCTTTAAAGCCATGTTCAACACGTTGGTGCGGGGGGTGGGAGGCAATTTGCATACAGTGTTTGAATGAAATTGTGTGCATAGTCTTGTTGTTGTATAGATAATGGCCCGGCGCGTTCAGTTCGCCAGCCGCGCGCAATGACTCCCCAGCCTGCTGATAACCACACCATGCCCTACGACCTTTCCCTGACCCGAAACCAACGCCTGTTGCGCAGCGCGTGCATTGCCGGAGCTCTGTGCGCCGCCATCGGCCTGTTCGCCTGGAGCGCCGGCTGGCTGGGAGCCGACCGGCTCACCAGCGCCCAATTGATCGATCGCATGGAGGCCAATGCCGGGGTCCATCCCGGATACCGCCGCGCCCATCCGCGCGGCATCTGCTTCAGCGGCTATCTCGAAGTGAGCGGCGACGTGGCGCCGCTGTCGCGGGCAGCGCTGCTGCGAGCAGGGCGGGTACCGGTGCTGGGGCGGCTCTCGGTAGGCGCGGGCAATCCCCATGCCGCGGACACCAGCGTACCTGTGCGCAGCATGGCGCTCCTGCTGCGCCAGCCCGATGGCCAGCAGTGGCGCATGGCGATGAACAATCCGCCGGTGCTCGCGGTACGCACGCCGGAGGATTTCTACGAGCAACTGGGGGCCATGCGGCCGGACCCGGGGACAGGCAAAAACGACCCCGTGCGGGTCAAGCAATTCTTCGATGCACACCCCGAAAGCGCCGAGTTTCGTGCCTGGGCGGCGGCCTACCGGCCGAGCGACAGCTTCGCCAGCACGGCGTACAACAGCATCAACGCCTTCGTCCTCGTCGATGCACAAGGTCAGCGCCATGCGGTGCGATGGTCGATGGTGCCGCAACTGGCCGCTACGCCACTGGGCTCTCAGGGAGTGGCTGACGATGCCTTGCAGCAGGACCTGCTGCAGCGCCTGAAAACCGGCCCGCTGCGCTGGACGTGGCGATTCACCCTGGCGGACAGCGGTGATGCGGTGAACGATCCGACCCATGCGTGGCCTGCCGAGCGCACGCAGTTGGACGCCGGAAACCTGGTGGTTGAGCAGGCGCGCGCGCAGCTGGAAGGCGACTGCTACGGCTTCAATTTCGACCCGCTGATCCTGCCCTATGGCGTGGAGCCCAGCGATGATGCCATCCTGCGCGCACGCTCATCGGCCTACGCGCAGTCCTATCGGCGCCGGACCTTCGAAGGTCAGCCCTCCAGCCAGCAGCCGGGAGCTCAACCGTGAAAGCGCCTGTCGATTCCTTCAATCCGCTGCTTCGCCTGCTGCACGGCCTGATGGCGTTGTTGGTGATTGCCCTGCTGTTCATCGGCGTTGCGATGGTTGCCAGCGTCGGCGGCAGCCAGCCTCAACTGGTGGCGTGGCACAAGCAGCTCGGGCTGGCCTTGCTGGTGCTTCTGCTCGTTCGCCTGCTCGTGCGCAGCGTCACGGCGCGTCCGGCCCTGCCGGCACCCGTGAAGGCCTGGCAGCGTCACCTGGCGGGACTGCTGCACTTTGCGCTGTATGTTCTGCTGGTATTGCAACCCCTGGTCGGCTGGGCCATGCAAGGGGCCGCGGATTATCCGCTGCGCCTGGCCGGCTGGCACGTGCCGCCGCTGGTCGATGCCGATGCGGGCCTCTATGGTCTGCTGCGCTGCGCCCATGGCTGGATCGCCTACGGTCTCTTCGGCTTGATCCTTGCGCATGCCGGCGCCGCGCTGGTTCATGCCCTGCTGTATCGCGACGGTGTCTGGCAGAGCATGTGGCGGGTTCGCTCCAACAGGTCGCGCGACAGCTGAGGAGTGCTGGAACGTCTGCCTGCTAGCCATTCCGAGCGCGGATGGTCGTCCGCTATCGATCGGGCGCGTGGCCGGTAGCTGACCTCGGCAGCTGGCTTCAATAAGCCTGCTGGCTGCGGTACTCGCCCGGGGTCATGCCCGTCCAGGCCTTGAAGGCGCGCAGGAACGAGTTGGCATCCTGGAAGCCGATCAGAAAGGAGATTTCTCCCGCGGAGAAGGTGGAGCGAGAGAGGTAGTGACGAGCGAGGTTCGCTCGGGTGTCGTCGAGTACCTCCTGATAGCTCAGTGCCTCGTCCGCCAGGTGGCGTTGCAGGGAGCGTTTGCTCATCGCCAGACGCTCGGAGACATCCTGAATGCTGCTGCGCCCGCTCGGCAACATGTCGAGCAATGCGCTGCGCACGCGTGCACGGGTGCTGGCGCCGGTCTCCAGCATCGAAAGCCGCTGCTGCAGCTCCGGTTCGAAGAACTGCCACATGGCGACGTTCTCGGTCAGGAAGGGGCGCGCGGCATCTTCCGCCGAGAACCGGATCCGGTTGCGCCGGCCTTCTTGCAGGCGACATCCGAGGAACCCTTCGCACGGGGCGGTCTGGCTTGGCAGAGCGGCCAGCTCCGCCTCCAGCGGTTTGATGGTCTGTCGGGTGGCGAGCCGTGCCAGGTGGGTGAGGAACACCAGTTCCAGGGCGCAGAGGCTGCGCGGCAATGGCTGGTCGTAACCGTAGCAGTCGATGAAGACGTCCGTGTGCATTGGGTGGACGAAGACCTCCAGCGCCAACGGGCCACAAAGGCGCTTGTACTCGGCAAGACGAGTAAGGGCGCTGTTGAGGTCAGGGCTGCACAGGCAGGCAAATAGCGGCGGATCGAAAGCTTCCACCGAAATGGCGCCACCCAGCCGTAGCGGCAAGTGGGATTCGCCAACCAATTGCTCCAGGCCCAGAAAGAGCCGGAAATACTCTGGCGGAGACAAGGTTGCATCCTTGCGGCTGAACAGGTCGGCGGGCAGTTCGGCGAGGGCCAGCAGGTCTCCGGCAGAGATGCCCAGATCGGCGATGATCAGCTTCCAACCGGGGTGCACAACAAAATGCCTGGCTTGTTTCATGGGCGCGGTGTCTCTTTGAATCAGCTTGCAGGCTCGCGGATCATCAGGCGGCACGCCGCCTTTCAGGGCATCGCGCTGCGCTTGCTCAGGATGCCTTCTCCATCGCCCGGCGCGATAGCTTGAGCACCATTCTGCGAGGGAGCAGGGGGACGATCCAGTCGAGCATGATCCGCAACTTGCATTCGTTGAAGGCGACCAGTTGGCCCCGCTCCATCGCCTTGTAGCCGCATTGTGCAACGGACTCTGCCGTCCTGGCATTCTTCCAGACTTCCACGCCCTGCAGATCGCCCGCGGCGACGAAACCGGTCGCGACCGCACCTGGACATAGTGCGGTGGCAGTTACCCCGTACTCGCTAACCTCTTCGGCAACCGCCTGGGTGAAGGATGTGACGTAGGCCTTGGTGGCGTAGTACACCGCCTGCAGGGGGCCTGGCATGAACGCTGCGGTGGACGAGACATTCAGGATGCGCCCCCGCCGGCGGGACACCATACCCCGGAGGTAGAAGTGGGTCAGGGAGGTGAGCGCCGCCATGTTCACCTGCATCATGGCCTGGTCGGCGCTGAGATCGCGCTCCACGAACTTGCCATGTCCGCCGAAGCCGGCGTTGTTGATCAGCACATCGATGGTCAACCCCAGGGATTGCGTGGCATGGAAGATGCGATCCGCGGCGTTCGGGTCGGCCAGATCGTCAGCCAAAACGTAAGCTTTTACAGCGTACTGCGCCTGAATTTCACGTTTCAGAGCCTCCAGCTTGTCGCGCGAACGGGCAACCAGGACGACATCGCCGCCCTTGCTGGCATGGATGCGAGCCAGTTCCAGTCCAATGCCGCCGGACGCTCCGGTGATCAATGCAGTGCGGTTACCCATGACATCTCCTGTCTTTCGATCAAACCAAGAATGAGGAGATGGTAAGGATCAGCTGGTACTGGGGCACTAGCCTACGGCGCCATGATTAATTCCGATCACGCCAGGCTGCTGCAGCAAACGCAGGAAAGGATGGCGCGGATCTGTCGCTGAAATAAGCGGAGAGAAAATCGTTGTCGGTAGCCAGTGACCGAGAGCGAACCCAGGAGTAAATCACATCCCGGCCCGGAGCATATGCACGGCCAGGCCCGTCAGGGCGCAGGCTATCAGCGCTTGAATCACACCAGCCTTGTAGCGGAACAGGGCGATTGCGGCTGCCAGGGCGATCAGCGCCGAAGGCCAGTCGAAGTGCCCCTCGAATCCGGCGGGCCAGAGAACGTGGTAGCCGAAGAACAGCGCCAGGTTCAGGATCACGCCCACCACCGCAGCGGTGATGCCGGTGAGCGGTGCCGTGAACTTCAGTTCGTTATGCGTCGACTCCACCAGCGGGCCGCCGGCGAGGATGAACAGGAAAGAGGGCAGGAAGGTGAACCAGGTGACGAGGCTTGCCGCGACAGCACCTGCGAGGAAGGGATGATCGGCGCCAAACATCGGCTGGACGTAACCCCCCACGAAGCCCACGAATGCAACCACCATGATCAGAGGCCCTGGCGTGGTTTCGCCCAGGGCCAGGCCATCGATCATCTGGGCTGGAGTCAGCCAGCCGTAGTGACCGACTGCACCCTGATAGACATAAGGCAACACAGCGTAGGCGCCACCAAAGGTGAGCAATGCCGCCTTGGTGAAGAACCAGCCCATCTGCGTGAGTGTCCCTTGCCAGCCGAAAGCGCTCGCCAGCAGCCCCATCGGCAGCAGCCAGAGAACCGCTCCGACCAGCAGCAGCTGTAGCAGGCGTGCCCAACGGAACCGCGCGTGCTCGGGAGTGGGGGTATCGTCATCGATCAGGGCGGGCCCGTAGCCGACTTTGCCTGCCTGATGACTCCCGCCGATGACGAACTTGGCAGGCACTAGCCGACCACCTATGTAACCGATGATGGCAGCTCCCAGAACGATCAGTGGGAAAGGGAGGCTCAGCGCGAAGATCGCGACGAAGGAGGCCGCAGCGATCGCCCACAACCAGCCGTTCTTCAGTGCGCGCGTGCCGATGCGATGCGCGGCGTGCACGACGATGGCGGTCACCGCTGGCTTGATGCCGTAGAAGAGACCGGCCACGACCGGTACTTCGCCGAAGGCGATGTACAACCACGAGAGGCCGATCAGGATGAACAGCGATGGCACTACGAAGAGGGCGCCGGCTATCACTCCGCCCCAGGTGCGGTGCATCAGCCAGCCGATGTAGGTGGCCAGCTGCTGTGCCTCGGGGCCGGGCAACAACATGCAGTAGTTGAGTGCATGCAGGAAGCGTCGCTCGCTGATCCAGCGCCGACGTTCGACGAGTTCCTGGTGCATGATCGAGATCTGCCCGGCGGGTCCGCCGAAGCTGATGAATCCGAGCTTGAGCCAGAAAAGAAAGGCGGAGAACAGTCCAACCGGCCTGGCGTGATTCGCGGCGGAATCAGAGGCGCCTGGATGGAACTCATCCATGATTCTTCTCCTCGCTGGCGAACGCGGTTAGCAGGCCGTCAAACACACCGGCAGCCGTCTGGAAGAGCTGGTCATCGTCGGTGATGCTCTCGCGCAACCCCGCCAGTACACGCTCGATGCCGGAAGCTTCAGCGGGCTGGGCACCTCCCACGTCCAGGTAGTGCACGAGTTCGGCCAGGCGTCGGAGACCGGGGGCCTCGAGCTGGAAGCTCGCCTGCAGCGTCTCGAAGGTGACGCGTTGCCCGTTGTGGCTGAAGGTGGCGCCATCAAAATCGAAGCCCAGGGTATCTTCCGGACAATCACCCGGCGATTCCAGCCAGAGGATTCGTGCATCCGAATCGATGAAGCGGCGAATCAACCAGGCGCTGGCCAGACGATCCACCCATGGGCGGCGGCGGGTTGCCCAGCGTCGGCCCTGGAAGTCCGCGCGAACCAACCGCTCGATGGGTATCTCGTGGCCGCTCGGTTCGTCAGGTGACAAGGCACGGCTGATGGCCGTTTCCAGGTCTCTCAACGCCAGGTCGACCTTTTCCCTGGCGTCACCAGGGAAGAAGTCGATAGCAGCGACCTGCCCGAAGCTTTTTCGCAGCTTCCTCACCTGACGTGCCGTTTGCAGAGCATTGTCGGGGGAAAGCTCGGCATGGCAGGTGGAGATTTCCTCTCGAAGCTTGCCGTACTCCTCGGCACGATCAAATAGTGCTGCAAAGCGCTCAACTGGCTGCTGGACAGGAAACAGAAGCGCAGTGCCGTTGATGGCCAGCACGTTGTGTTCGATAGCTTCCAGCGCGGCGCGTCCTGCTTTCTGATCAGGCAGCAGGTAGACACCATCGCGCAGCACAGCGGCTCCGCAGGCTTTCAACGCCCGCCAGGCACGCATGCGTTCGGTGGCGTTCGCTGTAGGCAATCCGAGTACCAGTAGCAGCCAGTTCATATGTAGAGTTCGCAACATAAAATGTCTATAGCTCTACATTATCTGTGTTGCTCAGGCACGTAAAGGACAGGCCTCTGAGGTGATTGCAGACGGTGAGGGTATTCTTTTCAGTACTCTGAGGTGCAGCCATTGGCCGAAAGCCGACTCGCTCAGAAACAGCGTACCGCCAGGCTGGCGAAACCCTGCAGATAGGTGAGGCCGCACTGCAATCATTGACGGAGCCGGCCCTGGATGCGTCCGACCTGCTGCCAATCAGGTAGCTGCCGACTCAGAGAACCGGGCGAATTCCCAACGGGGTGCGGGCTGACGCTGGCCAATGGACAGATTGAGACGCTCGCCCTGGACGATGCCGGTCTGGTAGTCAGTCAGCCTGGCGCCGGGAGGCGGAGCTCCAGCCTCGCCAATTGGCACGAGCGACCAATCAATCTCGCCGGGGCATTCAGTGGCACGAGTCGAGCGGTCGTAGTGCGCGCTTCAAAGATGCTGCCGTATACGACCATCCATTAAGCTAGAGACCAAGTCGGCCGCTGCTGACCATCCACAGGGCGATGGCTGCCAAGCCCAGAACCAGCACGCTGGCGATTCGCTCCCCTGCATTGCCGAACCGCGTCAACCCACGCTGGCGGCGGGCGCGGATGAAGAAGCCGAGCCCTGGAGCATAGAGAATCATCGACAGCAGTAGGTACTTCAGGCCGGCGGCATAGATCAGCCATACACCGTAGAAGGTGCCCAGCGCTGCCATTACCAGCAGCAGCGGCCGAGGTTGTCGCAAGACCAGCTTGAGGCAGAACCCGGCGCATAACAGATACGGGATGAGCGCCATCGAGGTGGCCAACTGGATCAGTGCGTTGTAGCCGGAGGCGTTGAAGAATGCCACCAGCAACAGCAGCGATATCAGCGAATTGGTCAGCCAGAGCGCCGGTGCCGGGGTGTCCGCCGCGTTGGTCCGGCCGAACAGCGCCGGTGCAGTGTTTCCCGTGCCGCGGCTGGCCAGGTAGAGCATTTCCACCGCCAGCAGGGTCCAGGCCAGCAGTGCGCCGGCCACCGAGACGATCAGCCCGAGGTTGATCAGGGTGGCGCCCCAGGGGCCGACCGCTGCGGCCATTACTTGCGCCATCGATGGGTTTTTCATCTGCGCCAGTTCGTGCTGCGGCACCACTCCGAGCGAGAGGACCGAGACGCAGACCAGCAACAGCAGGGTAATGACGAACCCGATCAGGGTGGCGCGGCTGACGTCGGCCATGCGTTTGGCATGGCTGGCATAGACGGTTGCGCTCTCGATGCCGAGGAACACCCACACGGTGTACAGCATGGTGGTCTCGACCTGGCGGACGATGCTGCCCAGTGCCGGATTGCCCCAGAAGTCGATACGGAATACGTCAACGCGGAAGGCCAGGGCGGCACAGAGGATGAACAGGCCGATGGGCACGATCTTCGCCAGGGTGACGATGGTGTTGGTGAGGGCAGCATTGTGCACCCCGTGCAACACGAAGGCGTGTACCAGCCAGAGCACCGCCAGTTCGCCGACCAGCGCCTGCCAGGTGGTGCCATCACCGAAGAAGGCAAACAGGCTGAACGATCCCAGCGCACTGAACAGCACCACCAGGTATCCGGCGTTGCCAACCCAGGCGGAGATCCAGTAGCCCCAGGCGGCATTGAAGCCCAGGTACTCGCCGAACCCTTCGCGAGCGTAGCCATAGACGCCGTCGTCCAGATCCGGGCGGGTGCTGGACAGCCACTGGAAGATGCGGGTCAGCGTCAGCATCCCGACGAAGGTGATTGCCCAGGCGATGAGGATGGCGCCGGCACCGGCGCCCTCGGCCATGTTCTGCGGCAGGCTGAAGATGCCGCTGCCGATGATGCCGCCCACCACCAGGGCGGTGAGGGCCGGCAGGCCCAGTCTGGTTTGATTCGAGTTGGACATCTTGCGCCTCCGAAACAGCTGTCGATGTCGCGTGGCGACTCTTGCCGACACGCTCACGGCCGCGAAGGGAGGGGCCCTCGCAGATATCGACGGGCCGTTTGGCCCGTCGATACGGCGCGGTTCAGAAGCGCAGTGACATGCAGCTGACGCCGCCGTCGATCTTGCGGTACTCGGAGGTATCGACTTCGATGACCTGGTAGCCGAGGTCGGCGATCTTCTGCCGGGTCTGTGGATAGCCGGCGGGCATGATCACCCGCTCGTTGACCCAGATGCAGTTGGCCGCGTAGGCCTCTTCCTCGGGGATCGCGATGATATTGAGGTGCTGGAAGTCCGGCTTGCTGATGAATTCGCCGGCGGCCAGCAGGTTGCCGTGCTCCAGATAGGCCAGGCCGGTCTTCAGGTGCAGGACCTTCTCCAGGCGGACCACCGAGCCGCTGAGGCCATGCTTTTCGAGAATGGCGATCATCTGCCGCGCACCTTCGGCATTGGTCCGCGCCGACTCGCCAATGTAGAAGTGCTCGCCGACCATCATGATGTCGCCCGCTTCCACGGTACCAGGGGCCTCGATGCGTTCGACGCGGCCGGGATAGAAACGCTGGATGGTCTCTTCGATGATCCGCGTCTCGCCGCGCCGGGATTCGGCGCCTGGGCGAGTGATGATGGCGCAGCGTGAGGTGCACAGCACCGGATCCTCGACGAATACCGAGTCGGGAAAACTCTCGTCCGGCGGCAGCAGGGTGATATCCACCTCGCAGGTCTGCAGTGCGCGGATGTAGGCATTGTGCTGCTCCAGGGCGGCAGCGTAGTCCGGTTTGCCGAGGTGGGCGGAGGTCAGCCCGTCGACCAGGGAGCGTGCAGGCGTGCGGGCAATGATGTGCTTGAACATGGTGAATCCTCTTGCGGGTGTACGCCGAGGACGGTGCAAGTCATGCGCCAGTCTGGAAGGCGCCGTGGGCGGCGAAATGGGTGATCGGGCAACGTGTTTCCTGGCGTTCCGTTGACTGGGAGCAGGACAGACGAATCGTCTTGCGGCGAGATTGAGACAGATGTCGAATAATCGACTTGCTGGAAATCAGGGAGTGGCCATGGGAAGTGTCGAAAAGTCGTCGATTTCCAATCGAAATGAGGAGTTGAACTGGCTCGTGCGCTGCCTGGCGCCGATTTTCGATGGACTGCGACAACCGGTCACGGTCGTCGATCAGTCGGGGCACTACGTCTATTACAACCGGGCGAGTGGTGCGCTGGACGGGTTAGACCCGCAGCAGGTTCTGGGCATGCATGTGCTGCAGAGCGTGCCCTGGCTGAAGCCGGAGCAGAGCACGCTGCTGCGTTGCCTGGCGGAGGGACAGCCCTCCATCGATACCGTGCAGGCCTATGTCGGCGCAGGTGGAGAAATGTTGCAGTACCGTCACCGGGCCATTCCGCTGCATGGCCGCCAGGGCGAGTTGGTCGGCGCGATGGAGGTGGGCGAGGTGGTCGCCGATGCGTTGGTCGCCGGCGCAGAGGACGGTCCGGCCATCCTCAGCGTTGCGCCAGGAATGCTGCAGCAATTGCGACGCCTGGAAGTGTTCGCCGTGACCGACCTACCGTTGCTGGTACATGGCGAGACCGGTACCGGCAAGGAACTCTTTGCGCGTCGCGCCCATGCCCTCAGTCCTCGCCGCAATGGCCCGTTGATCAGCCTGAACTGTGCCGCCATCCCGGAAACCCTGCTGGAGAGCACATTGTTCGGCACCACCCGTGGCGCCTTCACGGGGGCCGAGAACCGCAAGGGTATGTTCGCCCTGGCGGAGGGCGGCACGCTGTTTCTCGATGAGATCAACTCGATGCCGCTGGGCATGCAGAGCAAGTTGCTCCGGGTCTTGCAGGACGGCAGCTTCCTTCCCTTGGGCGGTCTCACCGCGCAACGGGCGGATGTTCGCCTGATCGCCGCAAGCAACCAGGCACCGCGGCAGGCGATTGCCGAGGGGCGCCTGCGTGAGGATCTCTACTACCGGTTGAACGTTGCCTGCCTGAGCATTCCGCCTTTGCGTGATCGCCCCGGAGATGTCGAACTTCTGGCCCGACTCTTCGTGCGGCGTGATGCACCAAACCTCAATCCGAAGGTCACCAGCCTGGGCGCCACCGCTTTGGCATGCTTGCAGGCCTGCGCCTGGCCGGGCAATGTACGTCAGCTGGAGAATGTCATTCGCCGCAGCCTGCTGCTGCACGACCAGGATGGTGCTGAGCTCGACGAGATCATCTTTGCCGACGATGAGGTCGATCATCCTGCTGTGCCCGCTTGCGAGCCTTGCCCGTCCGGCAGCGGAAGCTTGCGCGAACGGCTGGCGGAGCAGGAGCGCAACCTGATTGCTAAGGCTTTGCGCGAGGTGTGCGGCAATCTTTCCCTGGCTGCCGAGCGCTTGGGAATTCCCCGAACGACGCTCCTCGGGCGGATGCGGCGCCTAGGCTTGCAGGCCTCTCCAGGACACTCATAGAGCCGCCTCGCCAGTCCAATGCCACGGGCTTGGCGAATATTGCGCATCTCCCGCGCCGGCCGCACCGCCGTATACAGAATCGGTGACTCTGACTGCTCCAGACGCAGATTGGAAACTCGCCTGGAGCTGTGATTCGCAAAGGCCGGCTTGATATTTATCTCTGGCTGATTGCTGCCGTTGTTGCGTAGCCGATTCAACGAGAGCATTTGCGCGAATACTTGATTTTCTGTCGGAGCGACGAGCAACCAGAATCCCTGATCGACATTGGGGATTCAGCTTCGGTCTGCCTCTGTCCATTGAGCCGCCTGACCACGCCTATACGAACGAAGTCACCAGTCGATTCCTTGAGCCCTTCAAGGCCAAGATCGATCGTGACCGAAATCGGGCCCTTACCCGGCATCGATACGCTCATTACAGCAAGGTGCGGTGTGTCTGAGCGAGGACGAAAATCGCTACCTGTGCTCCGAGGCGTCGCTGAATTTGCTCGTGAAGGGTATTCGGGGGCTTTCCAATCATGGGACCAAGTTGAGCTTGCGCACCATGAGATGGCCACCGCCCCATTCCGGACGCCAGCATTGCTGACCCACAGATACTGAACCGATACGGCGCGTGAAGCCTGTCTGTATCGCCCGATAAGCCTGCCATCAAAAAAGCGTGGCCAACATTGGCGACTGGCCACGCAATCACGCTCAACTGAAATTCAGAAGTGCTCGGCGCGCAGTTCGAACAGGCTATCGCTGCCCGCGCGTATGGATCCGGCGAGAGACTCGATGCGCGGTAGCAAGCGGGCGAAGTAGAAACGCGCGGTGGCCAGCTTGCCGCTGTGGAATCCGTCGCCCTGGCCCAGGCTGGCCTGCGCCATGCGCGCCCAGAGGTAGGCGTAGGCGGTGTAGCCGAACAGGTGCAGGTATTCCACCGAGGCCGCGCCGATCTCCTGCGGCCGGCTGGCGGCGCGCTCGCGCAACTGGCGAGTGACGGACTCCAGCAGGTCCAGGGCATCCAGTAGCGGGGCGGTGAAGGAGCCCATGGCGGCGCCGTCGGCGGCATCGGCGAAAGCGCGGATCTCTCCGGCGAACAGCGCCAGTGCCTGGCCGCCATCGGCAAGCACCTTGCGGCCCAGCAGGTCGAGTGCCTGGATGCCGTTGGTGCCTTCGTAGATCTGCGCGATGCGCACATCGCGCACCAGTTGCTCTTGGCCCCACTCGCGGATGAAGCCGTGGCCGCCGAACACCTGCTGGCCATGGATGCAGCTTTCCAGTCCGGTGTCGGTGAAGAAGGCCTTGGCGACAGGAGTCAGCAGCGCCACCAGTGACTGGGCCGACTCGCGTTCGGCAGCCTCTTCGGCATACTTGGCGACGTCCAGCTGCTGGCCGACATAGGTGGAGAAGGCGCGGCCACCTTCGGTCAGGGCCTTCATGGTCAGCAGCATGCGGCGCACATCGGGGTGCACGATGATCGGGTCGGCGGCCTTGTCTTTCGCCACCGGGCCGGTGGCGGCGCGGCTTTGCAGACGTTCGCGGGCGTAGGCGACGGCGCTCTGGTAGGACATCTCGGCGCAGCCGATACCCTGGATGCCGATGGACAGGCGCTCGTAGTTCATCATGGTGAACATCGCTGCCAGCCCCTTGTTCAGCTCGCCGACCAGCCAACCGGTGGCGCCATCGAAGTTCATCACGCAGGTCGCCGAGGCCTTGATGCCCATCTTGTGCTCGATCGAACCGCAGGAGACCGCGTTGCGCGCGCCCAGCGAGCCATCGGCCTGCACCAGGAACTTGGGCACCAGAAACAGCGAGATGCCCCGCGAGCCCGCCGGGGCATCGGGCAGCTTGGCCAGCACCAGGTGGATGATGTTGTCGGTGAGGTCCTGCTCGCCGCCGGTGATGAAGATCTTGGTGCCGCTGACAAGATAGCTGCCGTCGGCCTGTGGTTTGGCGCGGGTGCGGATCAGCCCCAGGTCGGTGCCGGCATGGGGTTCGGTCAGGCACATGGAGCCGGCCCATTCGCCAGCGTACATATTCGGCAGGTAGGTATTCTTGAGGGCTTCGTTGGCGTGGGCATCCAGCGCCAGGCAGGCGCCGGCGGAGAGGGTGGAGTAGAGGCTGAAGCTGGCGTTGGCACCGTACATCATTTCCTCGAACTGCACCGAGAGCATTTTCGGCATGCCCATGCCGCCGTATTCGGGGTTGCCCGCCAGCCCGACCCAGCCGCCTTCGGCGTAGGTCGCGTAGGCCTCGCGGAAGCCGGTGGGTGTGCGCACGTTGCCGTCGGCGAACTGCGCCCCTTCTTCGTCACCACTGCGGTTGAGCGGAGCGAGCAGGCCGCTGGTGATCTTCGCCGCCTCCTCGAGGATGGCGTCGGCGGTGTCGGCGTCGATACGTTCAGCCAGTGCCGGCAGGCGTGCCCAGAGAGCTGGGGCATCGAACACGTCATTGAGCAGGAAGCGCATATCGCGCAGGGGAGCGTTGTACTCAGGCATGGCGGACTCCAGCGCTCCCCGCAGCGGGGAGCGCACGATGGCAGGCGAAAGGTCGGGTCAGAGGGCGTTGGCCCAGTCGCGCAGGACGAACTTCTGGATCTTCCCGGTCGAGGTCTTGGGCAGGTCGGTGAAGACCACGGTGCGCGGCACCTTGAAGCCGGCCAGGTGCTCGCGGCAGAAGCTCATGATGTCCTGCGGCTCGACCGCCGCGTGCTCGGCCTTGAGGGTGATGAAGGCGCAGGGCGTCTCGCCCCAGCGTTCGTCGGCACGGGCCACCACGGCGGCTTCCATCACGGCCGGGTGGCGGTAGAGTACGCCCTCGACCTCGATGGTGGAGATGTTCTCGCCGCCGGAAATGATGATGTCCTTGAGGCGGTCGCGAATCTCCACGTAGCCGTCCGGGTGCCAGACCGCCAGGTCGCCGGTATGGAACCAGCCACCGGCGAAGGATTCCTCGGTGGCAGTAGGGTTCTTCAGGTAGCCCTTCATCACGGTGTTGCCGCGCATGAAAATCTCGCCGATGGTCAGGCCGTCGCGCGGCACCGGCTCCAGGGTCTTGGGATCGGCGACCATCACGCCTTCCAGGGTCGGGTAGCGCACGCCTTGGCGCGACTTGATGCGGGCGCGTTCGTCCAGCGACAGCTCGTCCCATTCCTCATGCCAGGCGCAGACGGTCACCGGGCCGTAGACCTCGGTCAGGCCGTAGACGTGGGTGACCTTGATGCCCATTTCCTCCACCGCGCCGATGACCTTGGCCGGCGGAGCCGCACCGGCGACCATGGCGTGCACCGGGTGGTCGATGGCGGCCTTGGCCGACGCGGGCATGTTGATCAGCGCATTGAGCACGATGGGCGCGCCGCACAGATGGGTGACCTGGTGTTCGCGGATCAGGGTAAGGATCTTCTGCGGATCGACCCGGCGCAGGCACACGTGGGTGCCGGCCAGCGCTGTAACGGTCCACGGATAGCACCAGCCGTTGCAGTGGAACATCGGCAGGGTCCAGAGGTAGACCGGATGCTGGCCCATGGACCAGGTCATCTGGTTGCCCAGCGAATTCAGGTAGGCGCCACGGTGGTGGTAGACCACGCCTTTGGGGTTGCCGGTGGTGCCGGAGGTGTAGTTGAGGGAGATGGCGTCCCATTCGTCCTGCGGCCACTGCCAGGCGAATTCCGGGTCGCCCTCGGCAAGCAGCGCCTCATAGTCCAGCGGGCTGACGGCATAACCTTCGCCGTACTCGGGGTCGTCCACGTCCACCACCAGGGGCGGATGATCGAGCATGCCCAAGGCTGAGTGGATGACGTCGCTGAACTCGCGGTCAGTGATCAGCACTTTGGCTTCGCCGTGCTGCAGCATGAAGGCGATGGCCTCGGCGTCCAGGCGCACGTTGAGGGTATTGAGGACCGCGCCGATCATCGGCACGCCGAAGTGCGCCTCGACCATCTGCGGCGTGTTGGGCAGCATCACCGCCACCGTATCGCCACGGCCTATGCCACGGGCGGCGAGGGCGGAGGCCAGGCGGCGGCAGCGCTGGTAGGTTTCCTTCCAGGTGCGGCGCAGGCTGCCATGGATGATGGCGGTACGCTCGGGGTAAACGTGGGCGGTACGTTCGATGAAGCTCAGCGGCGACAGCGCGATGTGGTTGACGGCCGCGCGCGGCAAGCCATGTTCGAAGATCGACATGTGGACACCCTGTGGCTGATTGTTAGCTCATTGTTCTGTTATGACCCGTGGAGCGTCTGGCAGCAGCCGGGTCGTGACCGGTGCGGCAAGCTGTCGCCCGGTCATTGCGGCGTTTTATAGCAATGTCGAATTGGATATGGAAGTTAAACCTATGGTGTATGGTATAAATACTATATTCATTCAAAGCGCCTTCGAGCCACTTTCATGTCCGAGTTGAATACCCTGGTGCGCCTGGTGCGCGAGCAGGCACCGGTCGCCTTGCAGACCGACGCTCTGCAGCGGCTCTGTCTCGAGCGCGACGGCGTGGAGCGCGCCCTCTACGTCGAATGGCAACCGCGCAGCCAGAGCTTCGAGGCCCTTGCCGGCGCATCACGCTTGCCGCCGGGCAGTGGTGACCCGTTGCAGGCCAATGACCTGGCGCTGCTCGGGGGGCTGGGCAAGCTTGCACGCTTGCCTCTCGGAGAACTCCTCGATGTGCCGTGCTGGCTCAGCGGCCGCCTGCGACGCGCCGGCTGGAGCCAGGGGCTGGCGCTGGTGCTGCCGTTGCGAGACGCGGTGCCGGGGCTGCTGCTGGTGGAAAGCTCCGGGGCGGACGCCGAGCACTGGCTCGGCTGGATGGGTGAACTGCTCGGCGAAGTGCTTGCCCTCGCTCATCAGGCGCGCCGCACTGCGCCGTTACTCAGCGCCGATCCACAACCGGCGCTGGTGCTGGACGAGGCAGACGTGCTGGTGGACTGCAACCAGGCCCTGCGTCAGTTGCTCGCGGATCTGCCCGGCAGCGAGCCCCGCGACCTGCTACCCAGCAACCACGCGCAATTGCTGCGCACCTGCCTGGAACAGGGGAGGGCGGTGCACGAGGTCACCGGTGAGCGTGAAGGCCGGCAGTTTCTCTGGACCTTCGTACCGATGCCTGGTGAGCGGCAGGTGCTGGTCCACGGTCGCGAGGCTACCGCGTCGCTGCGGGACCAGCGTGAGGCGGCGAGAGCCAGCCGGCTGTACCGGCAGATCATCGAGAACACCACCGACCTGATTTCCCGCCGCACCCTCGACGGCCGGCTGCTCGACGTCTCGCCGGCCTCCTGGACGTTGCTCGGCTACTGGCCGGAAGCGCTGCGCGGCAAGGAACTGCTGCCGCTGCTGCACGAACAGGATCGCCAACGGGTCGCCGAGCGTACGCGTGACGCGCTTGTGCAGGACGGCTACGTGACCCTGACCTATCGCCTGCGCCACCGCGACGGCCACTACCTGTGGTTCGAGACCGCCAGCCGCGCCATTCGCGAAACCTATACCGGCCATGTGATGGAAGTGGTCAGCGTGTCCCGCGACATCACCGCACGGGTTCAGGCTGAGGAAGGTTTGCGGCGCCTGGCCGAAGTTGTCGAGGCCAATACTGACCTGGTGCTGTTCGTCGATCCGGGAGGCCGCGTCACGTACCTCAACCCCTCGGCGTGCCGTGCTCTGCGGCTAGAAGGCGAGGCGCTGCCAGCGTCCGTTGCGCAAGTGCTGGACGATGGCCTGCTGGACCAGTTGGAACGAGAAGGCTGGGAGCGCGCGCGGCGCAGCGGCGTCTGGAGCGCCGAAGGACGCCTGCGCGGACGCGATGGCGCGCCGTTGTCGCTGGTCCTGCTGGCGCACAACGCGGCAGGCGGCGAGTGTTACTACTCGCTGGTGGCCCGTGACATGACCGAACGCGAACTGCGCGAGAACCAGCAACGCCGGCATCAGGACGAACTGGCGCATACCGCGCGCCTGGTGACCCTGGGCGAACTGGCTTCGGGAATTGCCCATGAGATGAACCAACCGCTGGCCGCTGTGATGAACTACGCCAGCGCCAGCCAGCGCTACCTGAAATCCCTCGACAGCCAACCGGATGCTGCTCAGCGTGTGGCCCGGGGGTTGGCACAGATCGTCGAGCACACCGCCCACGCCTCCGAAGTGATCCGTCGCCTGCGGGCCTTCCTGCGCAAGGGGCAGCGGCGGATGCAGGCGCTGGACCTGAACCAGGTGGCGCGTGCTGCGTTGGCCTTGTGCGCCTGGGAAGCGGACGGTGCGGAGGTGGCCATCTGCGAGGCCTTCACGGACAATCTGGCGCCCGTCTACGCCGACCGCGTGTTGCTGGAACAGGTATTCCTCAACCTGTTGCGCAACGCCGTCGAGGCCAACCGCGAGCGCCACGCCGGCGAGCCCTCGAATGTGCGCATCGGCAGCTGTCGCGACAGTGACGGGCAGCTCTGCGTCTGGGTAGATGACGAAGGGCCCGGGGCTAGCCCGGCGGCGCTGGAGCAGATGTTCACGCCGTTCTTCACCAGCAAGCCCGAAGGCCTGGGGTTGGGCCTGTCCATGAGTCGCGGCATCGTCGAAGGCTTCGGCGGCACGCTGGAGGCCGTGGCGGCGCCTTCCGGCGGTCTGCGCCTGGAATGCCGGCTGCCGGCAGGGAAAACCGAACAATGACGGAGACAGTGATGGAAACGGCGGTGGTGTATGTGGTGGACGACGACCAGCGGATGCTCGACTCGACAGTCTGGTTGCTGGAGTCGGTCGGTCTGAAGGTGCGGCCATTCACCAGCGGCCGCGAGTTCCTCGACGCCTGCCCGAACGATGCTCACGCCTGTGTGCTGCTCGACGTGCGCATGCCCGGGCTTGGTGGGCTGGCGGTACAGGAAGAAATGCGCCGACGCGGCCTGGAACTGCCGGTGATCTTCGTCAGCGGCCATGCCGACGTCCCAATCGTCATCCGGGCCTTCAAGGCCGGCGCGGTGGATTTCATCGAGAAGCCTTACAACGAGCAATTGCTGCTGGACAGCGTGCAGCAGGCGCTCAGCTCCGGCGAACGCCTGCGTGCGTCGCGCTCAGGCCTGGGCGAACTGGAGGTGCGTCTGGCGGCCCTGACGCCTCGCGAGCGTGACGTGTTCCTGCCGTTGGTACGCGGCTACACCAGCCGTGAAGTCGCCGAGCAACTGGAGATCAGCGTGAAGACTGTCGACCTGTATCGCGCACGGGTTATGAAGCGCATGCAGGCTGCAACACTGTCAGACCTGGTGGGCATGGCCATCGCGGCTGGGTTGGTGGACCCGCTCCGGCTTCGCCACAGCTAGCGCGCTTTCCCGGGGTACGTTTTTTCCATCCATGGATCAAGCATCCAGCCCCAACGCATGACACCGGCAGGGGGCGAGCTGATCTGGCTGCAAGTCCTTGTGTTCGAGGTGTGATTTGAGGGGGCCGCTTCTGGCCGGTTGAATCCACAGCCGATTTCTGCCCGTGACGTGGGGCAGCTACCGACCCAAAGCGGATATTTTCGAAAACAGCGTTTAGACATCGCGAGTAGTGTTAAATCCTGCCGTGTGATCAAGACAGAACCAGGGAGTGTTCAATGCTTCATCAAGTTCGGGCCATCTGCCACAAAGCAGGCTTTTCCAAAGGCCCCTGCGCCTGGCTTGCTATCGATGAGGTACCAATCGAGCAATGGATGGCGTGCCATATCGATGACCCAGAGGTCTCGCAGCTCGGATTGTCGCTAATGTGGTTACTGGACGAAGAGGAGGACGCCCTCGCTGAGCGCCGTTTTGCCCCGGGCGAGGATGGCACATCCACCTTAGTACCGCTGCTGGTATGCAGCGACGACATGGATTTTAATTGCACTGTACTGATGACAGAACAGGTCATCGATGGAGGAGAAGTTCACTGGCGCCGCTTTGGCTGGAGCGCGTCGGGCGGTTTGGAGGTAGGGGTATCAACATACTGGATCGCCGACAGCAAGCCAGTAAGTTTTGCTTTGAGCGACTTCACCAATGCATTAAGGGAGCTGAAAAAAATGGACTACCCCCATTTCAATAGACATTTCCCGGCCTCATAACGAGGCGCTTTCAAAGGCCTCGGGACTGACACCGCCCAAGTGGCTGTGACGGCGGGTTCGGTTGTAGAAGACCTCGAT
>NZ_WMBX01000008.1:0-272356 GCF_010994165.1 Pseudomonas nitroreducens
CGCGGCGCGACCGATGCCGCCGTACACCACCAGCTCCTTGGGGTTCTCGGCGACTTCCGGGTCGAGGTTGTTCATCAGCATGCGCAGCGGCGCTTCGGTCAGCCAGCTTTTGGCGTTCAATTGGGTGCCGCGCGGGGCACGGATTTCGACGTCGCGGAATTTGGTCACGGAAGGCTCCTTCGCTTGCTCGGATCGTTCAGCCGGTGAGGGCTTTGGCGGTTCGTTGGACAGTTCCGAAAGTCTCGAAACCATCATGTCTATGCTTGTATGTACAAGTATAAGCAAAGCAAGGGCCAACCTTGTTTGGCGGTGCTGATCGCCCACCAGAACAATCAATTAAGCTATTGATTAATAAAAATAAAAATAGGAAAACATGAAACGAGCAGGAGCTGACAGAAAGCGCCGTCTGACAGACAGCCGCACCGGAAGAAGGCTTCCGTGCACCGTTTCGTAGCCTTCGGTAACACCGCTCGCTACGAAGAGACACAGGTTGTATAGACAAGCATGAGGACGAAGGAAAGTACGCCAGCGTCAGACCACGAGCACTGACAGGACAAGGGGAAGAAAAGCGTCCAGCACAATGACCACTCTTCAGGCACTCGCTCACTTCAACGCTGCATCGATCCTCCCCACCGCCTGGGGCGTCACCCATTTCGACCACAACGCCCGGTGCTCGCGGAAGAACTTTGCCCGCACGTCCGCCACGTTCCGATGATGCTGCGCCATGTCTGCGAGCAGCGCGTTGAATATCGGCAGCGGCAGCTCGACCTGCTCGAACACCTGCACCAGTTCCGGCGCCTTGTCGTGGAAGTCGCGCGACACGCCAATGCTGATCTTCGCCGGTAGCGAGCGAGAGCCCTCGGGATTGGGGTTGTTCGGGTCGGTCAAGGTCTTCCAGGCCTCCTCACTGAACGGTGGCTCCTCCAGCTGCACCAACTTGAAGCGCCCCAGCAGCGGCGTCGGCGCCCAGTAATAGAAGAGCACTGGCCGGCCCTGTGCGATGGCCGAGCTGATCGCCGCATCCAGCGCCGGGCCGGCGCCGGTACGGAAGTTCACGTAGCTGTCAGTCAGCCCGTAGGCCTTGAGCTTCTGTGTGTTGACGATCTCGCAGGTCCAGCCGGTGGGGCAGTTGTAGAAGCGGCCCTTGTCCGGCTCCTCGTCATCCTTGAACAACGCCTTGTACCGGGGCAGGTCGCTGACGGACTTCAGGCCCGGCGCGGAAGCCTTGATGCCGCGCTTGGCATCGCCGTGCACTACATAATCCGGCACCCACCAGCCTTCGCTGGCGCCCTTCACTGTCTCGCCCACGGAGAACACCTGGCCGGCCTGTTCGGCCTGCTGCCACACGGTACTGCGCCCGGCCCACTGCTCGCCGGTGACCTGGATGTCGTTCTGCTTCAGCGCGTTCTCCATGGTCACCGTGTTACCCGGCACGGCGTCGGTCTGACAACCGTAGCCCTTCTCCAGGATGAAGCGCAGGACCTCGGTGGTGAACATCCCGCTCTCCCAGTTCAGCCCGGCGAATACCACGGGTTTCGGATAGGGACAGCCGGCAGCAAGGGTCTGGGCGCACAGGCCGAAGGCCAGTAGCAGCGCGAACAGGCAACGGGGGGCGGACATGGGCGACTCCGGGCGCGTTGGTGTCCTTAGGGTTTAGCCGCCGCGGCGCGGTTTGCCCACAACCATCGGACTGGAAATGCCACCGGGGGTGACATTCACTTTCTCCCGAGCGGCCTCTCAGCGCGACCGGCGACGAAGGCATGGGCCCTGGCGCGCCATGGCACAGAGATTGCTATACCTGTATATACAGGAACTATCCACGGTAACACTTCACCGAATCCAGGATGCCGACATGCCCGCAACCCTGCTCCTGACGCCCGGCCAGTTCGACCTCGACCAACTGCGCGCCATCTACCAGCACCAGCCCGACCTGCAGCTTGCCGACGAATGCCGCGAAGCCATCCTGCACAGCGCGCAGACGGTCAGCCAGATCATCGCCGACCAGCGCACCGTGTACGGCATCAACACCGGCTTCGGCCTGCTGGCGCGCACCTCCATCCCCGAGGACCAGCTCGCCACCCTGCAGCGCAACCTGATCCTCTCCCACTGCACCGGCACCGGCCCGCTGCTGGACGACGCCAGCGTGGCACTGATCATGGCGCTGAAGATCGGTTCGCTGGCGCGCGGCTTTTCCGGCGTCAGCCCGGCGGTGATCGAGACGCTGCTCAAGCTCTACCGCGCACGGGTCTACCCGTGTATTCCATCCCAGGGCTCGGTTGGCGCCTCCGGCGACCTCGCGCCGCTGGCGCATATGTCCGCGATCCTGCTGGGCGTCGGCCAGGTGCGCCATGAAGGGCGCATCCTCGAAGCCAGCGAAGGCCTCGCCATCGCCGGCGCCGAGCCGCTGGTGCTGGGCCCGAAGGAGGGCCTGGCGCTGATCAACGGCACCCAGGTTTCCACCGCGCTGGCCCTGCGCGGGCTGTTCGCAGCGGAGAAACTGTTCGTCTCGGCGGTAGTCGCCGGCAGCCTGACGGTGGAAGCGCTCAAAGGCTCGTTCGTCCCCTTCGATGCGCGCATTCAGGAAGTGCGCGGCCAGCCGGGGCAGATCGCCGTCGCCGCGCTGTACCGCGAGCTGCTGCACGACAGCCCGATCAACCAGTCGCACATCGACTGCAAGCGTGTGCAGGACCCGTACTCGCTGCGCTGCCAACCACAGGTGATGGGCGCATGCCTGGACCATCTGCGCTTCGCTGCTGGAGTTTTCCTGCGCGAGGCCAATGCGGTTTCCGACAACCCGCTGGTGTTCAGCGCTGACGGCGACGTTCTGTCAGGCGGTAACTTCCACGCCGAGCCGGTGGCCATGGCCTCCGACGTGCTGGCGCTGGCAATCTCCGAGATCGGCGCGCTGTCCGAGCGGCGCATCGCCCAACTGGTGGACCCGGCCATGTCCGGCCTGCCGGCGTTCCTGGTCAAGGAAGGCGGGCTCAACTCCGGCTTCATGATCGCCCAGGTCACCTCGGCGGCGCTGGCCTCGGAGAACAAGACCTGGGCGCACCCGGCTTCGGTGGACAGCCTGCCGACCTCGGCCAACCAGGAAGACCACGTCTCCATGGCCACCTTCGCCGCCCGCCGCCTGCAGGACATGGCCGCCAACAGCGCCGGTGTGGTCGCCATCGAACTGCTCGCCGCCGCGCAGGGCGTGGACTTCCACGCGCCGCTGCAAAGTTCGCCGCAGTTGCAGGAAGTCCGTACGCTGATCCGCAGCCAGGTGCCGCACTATGAACAGGACCGCTACTTCGCTCCGGACATCGCCGCCGCGCGGGCGTGGGTCGAGGATGGGGTGATGAGCCGCTGGATTGGCTACGAGCGGTTGTATTCGTAACCCGCCCTACGGATCAACATCCCGCCAACAACAAGGGCGCCGGGGCGCCCTTGTTGTTCATCGCGGATCGAGTTCGATCACGCAGATATCTGCACTTCCCGCCACCGTCAGCCGCCACTCCCGCAGAACGCCCGCACCTTCGGCAATCAGCGTGTCATGCAGCCCCAGCACCCCGGCGGCCTCGCCGTTCAGACTGGGGTGAACCCCCTCGCCCGTACTGAACAACAGCACCGTGGAAGCGCTGCTGAAGAAATGCGCCTCGCGGTCCAACCGCAGCCACTGCAAGCGTGCCCGGTAGCGAGTGGGCGAATAGATCAGATTGAAGTCACGAATCGCGCCGCCCAGCAGCGTACAGTCCACCGCACTGGCGCCATCGAAGGCGAAGGCATCGAGTGCGCGCAGGTCGCGGGAATCGATGCCGTCCACGCTCAGCCGCATGCCCTCGCCTTGCAACACGCTGATGACGCGCTGGTAGCCGGTGAACGCAGAGAACGGCCCCGGCGCCCCTACGTCGGCGATGGACACGCGCCAGCCGAAGCCTTCCAGGCCATCGCCGGCATCGCGGACGATCTCGCGGGTCGTGCCCGCGCCATTCTTCCAGGGCATCGCCGGGTAGTCGGCGGCGCGCAGAATTCGCACTTCACTCATGAACTGAATCGTCCTTCCAGGCGGTAGCGCGAACCCGGATAGAGCAGGCGCGCGCTGGTCACGGTATTGCGTCCCGACCAGGTGCGCCGGCGGATCAGCAGGCATGGTTCATGGCGGTCGACGGACAGCAGCTTGCATTCCTCGGGGCTGGGCAGCACCGCCTCGACCACGTGCTCGCCCTCGCTCAGCGGGGCGACCTGGGTGAGGTAGGCGAAGGGCGTCTGCCCGGTGAAATCCTGCTTGAGGTAATCCGGCGCCACGGCCGCGTTGACGTAGCGGTCCTCGATCTGCACCGGGATATCGTTTTCGTAGTGCACGATCACCGAGTGGAAGATGCGCTGGCCCTCGCGCACGTCCAGCGCCAGCGCGCGCTCGGCGCTGGCCAGCTCTTCCACCAGACTGATCACCACGAGGTGGTGCTTGTGCCCGCGGGCAGTGATTTCCTCGGCAATGTTCTGCACCTGGAACAGCGCCGACTGGCCCTTGGGCTCGGCGACGAAGGTGCCGACGCCCTGCATGCGCACCAGCAGGCCGTCGGCAGTCAGCTCGCGCAGCGCGCGGTTGATGGTCATGCGGCTGACACTCAGCTCGGCAACCAGCTCCGCCTCGGACGGCACGCGGTGGTGCGGCGGCCAGGTTCCGGACTGGATCTGCTGGATGATCATCTGCTTGACGCGAGCGTACAGCGGCGCGGGAATTTCCCCCATCTGCGCGGCGAGCGACGAACCCTCGGCGGGCGGGGTAGGCGTGGGCGATGCGGGCACGGGAAACTCCTTGTCGTGGCGACGGTGTTCTTTCTTTGGAGGGCGACTGCGGTCTGACTCCGGCATGTACCGGATTCGACCCGTGCATACAAGTCCTCTGACGACCGCCGGGTTGCCTTGCAGTTTACGGCCCCGGCAAACGTCTGTATATGTATATACAAATTCCAAGAAACCTGCGAGGAACTCCCGCATGTCCGTTCTGTTCGCCGAAACTGCACTGCTGCCTTCTGGCTGGGCGCGCAACGTCCGCTTCGAAATCGATGCCGCGGGCCAGTTCACCGCGATCACCCCGGACGCCAGCGCAGAAGGCGCCGAGCGCATCGCCGGACCGGGCCTGGCGGGCATGCCGAACCTGCACTCCCACGCCTTCCAGCGCGCCATGGCGGGCCTGGCGGAAGTTGCCGGCAACCCCAACGACAGCTTCTGGACCTGGCGCGAGCTGATGTATCGCCTGGTCGGTCGCCTGTCGCCCGAGCAGGTCGGGGTGATCGCCCGCCAGCTGTACATCGAAATGCTCAAGGCCGGTTACACCGGCGTCGCCGAATTCCACTACGTGCACCACGACATCGACGGCCAGCCCTATACCAACCCGGCGGAACTGGCGCTGCGCGTCAGCCAGGCCGCGGCGGATGCCGGCATTGGCCTGACCCTGCTGCCGGTGCTCTACTCCCACGCCGGTTTCGGCGGCCAGTCGCCGAGCGAAGGCCAGCGCCGTTTCATCAACAGCACGAACAGCTACCTGAAACTGATCGACGGGCTGCGCACGCACCTGGCAGACCAGCCGCAGCAGGGCCTCGGCCTGTGCTTCCACTCCCTGCGCGCGGTGACACCGCAGCAGATCACCGAGGTGCTGGGCGCTGATTCCAGCGGCTGCCCGGTGCACATCCACATCGCCGAGCAGCAGAAGGAAGTCGACGACTGCCTGGCCTGGAGCGGTCGCCGACCACTGCAGTGGCTGTACGAGAACGTCGCGGTGGACGAACGCTGGTGCCTGGTCCACGCCACCCACGCCGAACCCGACGAAGTCACCGCCATGGCCCGTAGTGGCGCGGTCGCCGGCCTCTGCCTGACCACCGAGGCGAACCTGGGCGACGGCATCTTCCCGGCGGTGGATTACCTCGCCCAGAACGGCCGCTTCGGCATCGGTTCGGACAGCCATGTATCACTGAGCGTGGTCGAGGAACTGCGCTGGCTGGAATATGGCCAGCGCCTGCGCGACCAGCGCCGCAACCGCCTCTACGGCAAGGACCAGCCCATGGTTGGCCGCACCCTGTTCGATGCCGCCCTCAGCGGCGGCGCACAGGCGCTTGGCCAGCCCACGGGGGAACTGGCTGTCGGCAAGCGCGCCGACCTGCTGGTACTCAACGGTGGCGACCCTTACCTGCAAACTGCCCGTGGCGACGCGATCCTCAACCGCTGGCTGTTCGCCGGCGGCGACCGCCAGGTACGCGATGTGATGGTTGCCGGGCAATGGCGTGTGCGCGAAGGCCGGCACGCGCTTGAAGAACAAAGCGCCCAGGCGTTCGGTGGCGTCCTTCGCGAGCTGCTGGACTGACAGCTCGCTCCTACGAAAAGCCCGCGCCGGCAATACCGCGCGAAATACCCGCCAATAAAAAACGCCCCGAGGGGCGTTTTTTATTGGGCCGCCGAACTGGAATCGGCTGCCCGCCAGATCAGGTCGTCGGTCTGGAAGCCGCGCTCATGGGCCAGCCCCAGCAGCTTCATGCGGGTGGCATCCGGCACCACCGGCTTGCGCGACAGCAGCCAGAGGTACTCGCGATTCGGGTTGCCCACCAGCGCGGTCTGGTAATCGGCGTCGACGTAGAGTACCCAATAGTCACCCTTGGCGAGCCCCGGGAAGATCCGCGTGAAGGTGTTGTCGAAACGCACCCAGAGCTTGTCGGTGCGGCCCGGCACCTGCGCTTCGGCGCGGCCGGTGGCCTGGTCCCATTCACCGTCGGTGGTCAGGCAGCGATTGGTCACCGCGATGCTGGAATCAGGCTGCAACCGATAGTGGGCTTCCGACTGCGCGCAGTGGCGCTGGAAAAACATCGGCTTGCGCGCCAGCTCGTACCAGGTGCCCTCGTAGCGCTTGAGGTCGACCTGCACGGTCTGCGGCGGTTGCGGCGAGGAACCGGCACAACCGCTCAACGCGGCGAGGCAGGCCAACCAGATAAGGGATCGACGCATTGCGTTGCTCCTTGGCTGCCCGCCCCGTCCCCCAGGCCTACTTCAGGCCCTGGGCGGAGAACAGCAGCACTTTGTCGCCAGCGTACTGGATGCTGATGAAAGCCTTCTCGTCTCCCCAGGTGCAGCTGGAAACCCCCAGTGCGCCGGAGCATTCGGCAGGCTTGCCGAGCAGGCTTTCCACCTCGGCCTTGCTCATGCCGGTTTTGATCTTGGAATAGTTCTCCTGGTTCACTTTGCTGCAAGCGGCCAGGACGACACAGAACGCGACGAGCGCGAGGCGGCGGAAAGACATCGACAACTCCATTTTTTGGGGGGCAGGCCAACAAGCTTGGCACAGGGCGACCGGTTCGGCCGCCGGGTTGGAGTCAGAAACGTGAGCCAGGTTCCGTGAGGAACTGTACTTCTTCGACCGTGGATTCGCGGCCGAGAATGGCGTTGCGGTGGGGGAAGCGGCCGAAGCGCTTGATCACCACCTGGTGCTTGCGCGCATAGGCGAGGTAACCAGCGAACAGCACCTTCTCGCTCTCGCTGGATTCGCCCTGCAATTCCTCATACAGGCGCACTGCCTCGTTCTGGCTGGCCAGATTCTCGGCGTGCTCCAGCACGATGTAGACGAACACCCGTTCGATGCGCGGCAACTGGCGATCGAAACCGGCCTCCAGCCCCTGGCGCACCAGTTGCTGGGCGCGGGCATCGCCGGCGTAGGCGCGCGGGGAATCACGGAAGATCATCCGCGGCAGCTGATCCAGCAGCAGGACCAGCGCCAGCCAGCTCTGCGGCTCGCGCTCCCACTCCTGCAGACCACCGTCCAGGGCCTGGCGCACCAGGCCACCGAAACGGTTTTCCGAGTCCACGTCCTGGCAGGCGCTCTTGCCGAACCACAGGGCGTTGCGCTGGGCGGCGACTTCGTTGGCGTCCAGCGCGTTGCCGAACCACCAGTCGAGCAGCGACTGCCAGGGCGCGGCGCTCATCAGCCTTCCTGGTGGTAGGCGGTGGCGCGTTCGACTTCTTCCTTGGAGCCCAGGAACACCGCGACGCGCTGGTGCAGGTTTTCCGGCTGGATGTCGAGGATGCGCTGGTGGCCGTTGGTGGCGGCGCCGCCAGCCTGCTCGATGATGAAGGACATCGGGTTGGCTTCGTACATCAGGCGCAGCTTGCCGGGCTTCTCCGGCTCGCGGGAGTCGCGCGGGTACATGAACACTCCACCGCGGGTCAGGATGCGGTGCACGTCGGCCACCATGGAGGCGATCCAGCGCATGTTGTAGTTCTTGCCCAGCGGGCCTTCCTTGCCGGCCAGCAGTTCGCTGACATAGCGCTTCACCGGAGCTTCCCAGTGGCGCTCGTTGGACATGTTGATGGCGAATTCGGCGGTGCTGGTGGGCACGGTGATGTTCTCGTGGGTCAGCACGAAGCTGCCCAGTTCGCGGTCCAGGGTGAAGCCCTTCACGCCATTGCCCAGGGTCAGGATCAGCATGGTCTGCGGGCCGTAGATGGCGTAGCCGGCGGCGACCTGGGTGGTACCCGGCTGCAGGAAGGCTTCCTCGCGCAGGCTGTCGTTCTGGCTCAGGTACTCATGCGGACAGCGCAGCACGGAGAAGATGGTGCCGACCGAGACGTTGACGTCGATGTTGGAGGAGCCGTCCAGCGGATCGAAGACCAGCAGGTAGGCGCCCTTGGGGTACTTTCCCGGAATCTGGTAGGGATGGTCCATCTCCTCGGATGCCATGCCGGCCAGGTTGCCGGCCCACTCGTTGGCCTCCAGGAGGATCTCGTTGGAGATCACGTCCAGCTTCTTCTGCACTTCGCCCTGCACGTTCTCGGTGCCCATGCTGCCCAGCACGCCGCCCAGGGCGCCCTTGGAGACGGCATGGCTGATTTCCTTGCAGGCGCGCGCTACTACCTCGACGAGGAAGCGCAGGTCGGCCGGGGTATTGTGACTGCGGGTCTGCTCGATCAGGTAGCGGCTCAGGGTAACGCGGGACATGGAAGGCTCCAGGGGAGAAGAGGAAAAAAATCAGGGCGCATTCTAGCGTGGAAACGACCGCGATGCCTCCTTGCACAGCGGCTCACCGAATGCTTGGAGCCCACCGCTCACGGGCAGTTCCCCAACGCCGGTCGGCCCCGCGACTTTCGGCCGCGCGGCGAGCGGACCACGTGAAAGAAAACGGGGTGACGGCCGCATCCGCCCGTCACCCCGCTCATTCACCTCAGGCGATCAGAAGTCCAGGCTCAGCGCCAGGTTCACCCCCTGTGCCAGGTCGTCGCTGCTGCGGTGTGCGCTGTAGCTGCCGCGCAGGGTCAGCTCCGGGGTCAGCTTCTGGGCTACGCCAATGGTGGCGCGCTGCAGGTGACTCTGCGGGGTATAGCCCTGCAGGCTGAAGCCGATGTCCGGCAGGCTGGTGAAGTTCATGCCGACGTTCTGGGTGTCGTCGGCATATTCCCGCTCTACCGCGACTTCACCGAACAGCTGGGTCTGCGGCGATACGTCGAACTTGCCCTGCAGGCCCACGCCGAGGCGCCGGGAGTAGCGATTCTGCTCATCATAGGCCAGCGCGGTGGAACGGCCGCTGCCCTCTTCGTAGCTGTCCACTTTCACCCGGGCCCAGTCCGCACTGACGAAGGGCGACAGGTGCCAGTTCTCGCCGCCCTGGGCAATGTCGTAGCCCAGGCGACCGCTGAAGGCCAGCAGGCTGCCGTCGGTGTCGGCCTTTTCCTCGACTTCGTGGTTGATGATGCTGAACTTGCGATTGGCATCGTCGAAGTCGAGCTTGCCGCCAGTGACAGAGGCGTCGGCCCACCAGCGGTTCTGCTGGAACTGCACGAACAGGCTGCCCAGGTAGCTGTTGAGCTTGTAGTCGGAGTCGTCGGAACCCAGCTCCAGTTTCTGCCGGTAGAAGCCCAGCGAGCCACCGACGCGCCAGGCGTCATCGAGACGATAGCTGGTGCCCAGGGTCAGGTTGGCGCCGTAGCCGGAGCCGTCGGCCGCGCTGTCCTGGTCGTCGTAGTCCAGGTGCTGCGCGCCGCCGCTGACGAAGCCGCGCCACTGGTTCACGCCCTGCCAGCTTTCCCAGTCCGCCAGCCACTGGCTGCGCAGTTGGTCCTGGTAGGCGTTGTACGTACCCAGGGCCATCTCCGGCAGCATGGTTGCTTCCCACGGGGCAGAGAGCACCGAGTAGGCATAGTCGGCAATCAGCGTCTGGCCGGCGATGGTCGGGTGCACGCCGTCGTTGAAGATCAGCTTGGTCGGATCGGGGCTGCTGCCGTGGCGACCATACACCGCGTTTTCGGGGCAGCTGTTGCCGCTGAAGCAGGTGCCGATCAGGTTCTGGTCGGTGGCCAGGCCATAGGCGCCCGGGTTGGCCAGGACTTCCTTGAACATCGCCGGGATGTTCAGCGGGATGACGTTGGCATTGGAGGCGGCCAGCTGCGCGGCCAGCTCCTCGTTGAAAATGCCCGACAGCTGGGTGCCAAAGGATTCCAGCACGGTGCCGTTGGTGGCCGGGGTCTGGCCGAGGTCGGGCAGCAGCCAGACCATGATGTAGCGCGCACCGGCGTTGTGCAGCGCATCGACGCTGTCCACCAGGCGGCCGGCGGCGGCGCGGGCCGTGGGGTCGTCGGTGATGCGGAACTGGAGGAAGTCGTTGCCGCCGCCGGTGAGGTAATACAGTGCGTTCGGGTCGGCGCGATTGTTCACCAGGTAGCCATCACGGGTACGGCTGTTGGAGCCGGAGGTGACGACAGAGCCACCGGGCGCGGTGATGGAATCGTAGATCTGGTCGGTGCGATAGCCGCCGACCGCCCAGTTGTTGCCGTCCACGGTGCCGGGGACCAGCGACGTGGAGGGGTTCAGGTCGGTGCCATTGATGCCCAGCTTGCCGCCCAGGATCATCGGCGCCGTGGGGCCGAAAATCTCGCCGCTGCCGTCCAGGTAGGTGGAGCCGACGCGGTTGGTGAAGCGGGTGCTGGCACCGGCAGGGCCGCCGGCGTCGGCGAACTGTCCGGAATCGCTCAGGCTGTCGCCGAAGACGACCATGGTGGAATACGGCGAAGGGGCTGCGGAGGCCTGTGCGGCAATGGCCATCGCGCACGCAGCCGCCAGCGGGGTGAGCGCCTTTCTGATCATTCTGCTACTCCATGCTTTGTTGTTATTCGGTAATCAGAACAACCAAGACAGTATCAGAATTTCTAAAGGCGACACCCCTATCTTGCGGCGATCCGCGCCGATCAGCTGGCCTGGCGATTGCTCCGCAGCAGGCTCAGCGCCATCAGCGCGAGCAGGCCGACGCCCGCCAGCAGCAGCGCCCACAGGCCGTAGCGTTTCCAGTTTGTATCGGCCTTCGCCTCCTTGGCCGTCGCGGGTGTGGCAGGAGCCTGAAGAGTGCCCTTGAGCCGTGCCTCGCCCATGCCCACCAGGCGCTTGGGCTCGTAGCCGGGCACCAGGGTGGTCAACGGCAGGCTGCCATCGGTGATCGAACCGTTGCCCACCGCCAGCTCATAGGGCGCACCGCCGCGGGCGAGGAACACCAGCTCGCTGGCGCGCACGCCCACGCTCAGGTGCGCTGTCGAGCCGCCGAGGCCACCACCGCGCGAATCCACTTGCAGGCGCAACTGGCCCAACGTGCGGCCAGGCAGCTCCAGTTCTTCCTGGGTAACCTCGCCACCCTGCCCCGGCAGGCGATACAGCACGCCGCGCGCCAGCGGGGTCCACTGCACGTTGCCGTCGTGGCGGCCAGAGATGACTACCGGTGCCAGGGTGTTGTCCTGCGGCAGAGGAATCCGCACGCGCTCCACCGGCAGCGCCAACGGCAGGCTCCAGTTGAAGTCACCATTAGTGTCGGCCTTGGCCGCCAGCGGTTCGGACCAGAGCATCGGCACCGGGCCGCTAGTGCTGCGGCTGCCACTGAGCGTGGCGCCCACCAGCTGCGCGGCCTGCTCGGGCGACTCCCACCACAGACGCAGGTAGCGCGCCGTCTCGCCGGGCAGCGCGATGTCGTTCTGCTCGATGCGCTGGCCGTTGAAATCCAGCCGCGCCAGTTGTCCCTCGCCCAGCGAGCGCCAGTGTTCGAGGTCGTCGCTGGCCTCGATGCGCAGGCGCTGGAAGCCGTCACCGTCGGCCGTCCAGTCAAGCTGCAGACGGTCCAGCGGCAGGTCGCCGGCACCGGTCTCCAGCAGCCAGCCGCGGAGCACCTGAGCCTTGTCCGGCGTCGGCGCATTCGGGGTGATTTCCAGGATGGTGCCGGTGGTGCTGCGGACAATCTTCAGGTTGTCGCCGGCCGCACTGCCGGAGGCTCCCCGCAGCGGGAAGATGCGCGCCTGCACTTCGCTGCGCACCTCTTTCTCGCTCGCCGCGCTGGTGCGCAGGCTGTAGGGCAGCGCCTCGCCCTCGGCGTTGAAGATGCGCACGTCGCGCAGGTCACCATGGCGGGCCGCGAACAGCACTTCGATAGGCAGTTGCACGCGGTACCAGGGGCCGTTGCCGGAAACCTCCAGCGGCACGCGATTGGCGAAATCCGCCGGCGCGGGCGCAGCACTGGCGTGATTACCCAGCAGGCACGCGCCGATGAAAAGTACGAGTGTCTTGAGCTTCATGCGGAGGGTTGCTCCTGTTGCGATGACTCTTCGGGCACAGGCCGGCGCGGCGGCAGCGGCGCGAAGTAGCCGACGATCAGCATCAGCACGCCGACACCAATGAAGGAAATGATGCGTTCCAGGCTGCCGCCACTGGCGCGGTCGACCAGGAACAGCTTGATCACCACCACGACCAGCAGCACCGCGCCGACCAGCCAGAAATCACGCCGGCCACGCAGGTGCCCGGCGATCATCAGACCCAGCGCGATCAGCGCCCAGACGATGGACAGCCCGGCCTGCACCAGCATGGACTGGCTCAAGGCGTCGAACTCGAACGGCACGCCGCCCCAATGGTGCGCGGTACGGCACACGGCCATGGTCAGCAGGGCAAACAGCGAGGCGCCCAGCAGCGCCTGCACCGGCAGGCGCAGGGTGGATTCGGCCACGCCCAGTTGCGGCAGGCCCAGGCGCGTCCACTGGAAGATCGCCCCGAGCACGATGAGCATGCCCAGCTCCAGCGGGTTCAGCAGCGGCAGGTACGGCAGCGGGTCGGCCGCGCCGTTGCTGAACAGGTTGACCAGCCAGAACCAGCCCAGTAGCGCCAGGGCTACCGGAGCGGCGGCGATGGCGCGGTACTCGCGCTCGAAGGCGGCCACCGGCCACGGCAGGCGCGCCACACCGCCCATGAGGATCAGGAACAGGCTCGGTACCAGCGCCCAACCCAGCCAGCGCCAGGCGTTGTAGTGCTCGGCCAGGGCGAAGAACAGGTAGCGCAGCTCCAGCGCCAGCACGCCGAGGATCAGCCAGCAGCCCAGCACATGGGCCGTGCGCGCGGCCAGGCGCGGTAGCAGCGCATCGAGGCGACGCAGTATGAGGAAGTGCACCACGAACACCGCCAGCCAGCCAAGCCAGCCCAGCTCCGCCAGCGGGTGGTACTGCAGGTTCCAGGCACTGGCCAGGGCCACCAGCGACATCGGCACCAGCGCCAGGCACAGCAGCGCCAGCGCGCGCCATTGCTCGCGGCGCGCCAGCAGCGACCAGGAGCCCACGCTGATCGCAGCCACCAGCACTGCCACGTGCTCACGCATCTCGCCGGGCACGAAGCGGGCGATCTCCCACAGCGCGGTCAATGCCCACCAGCCGGTGCCCCAGACCAGCAGCAACTGCGAAAGCTGCTCCAGCCCAAGACCACCCAGCGCCAGGTTGCGCTCGCGCTCGCTGGCCCGGTGCAGGCGCCAGGCGCCGACCAGAGCGGCCAGCGCCAGCACCGCCGGAGTCCAGAAGCCCATGTGCGCCAGCGGCTTCAGGCCCTCGCTGGGCAGGTCGCCGAACAGCGCGGCGCCACCGAAGAGGAAGGCGCCCGCGCCAATCACCTGCAGCACCAGGCCGAAGACGAAAGCGGCGCGTTGCTGCAATTGCAGGCTCAACCAGAGGATCAGCAGGCCGCTGCCCGCCCACACCGCCGCCGCCGCTTGCCACGGCAGCACGAAAAGCACGGCGAGGTTGACGAAGGCCAGGCCCAGCAGCAGGACCACGCTCAATCCCAGCACCAGCCGGCGGTCGTCGCGGACCATGGCGTCTCTCGCAGCGACCAGCATGCCTGCGATCAGCGCGAGGCCAATCAGCGAGGCCGTGACCAGCCCGCGCCAGCCGGAGCCCAGCACCCCGCCGCCCTCCTGCGCGCCATGGAGATGCAGGAGGAACACCGCTCCGCCCAACAGCTGCACGGCAAATGCGCAGGCCAGGAAAGTGCGCGAGCGCAGGCGCAGCGCGGCGAACAGCGTGGCCAGCCCGGCGATGGCCCAGGTCATGGCCGTGCCGTCCGCGCCCAGCAGCAGGGGCGCGATCAGGTAGAGGAAGGCCAGGCCGAAAGCTGCCAGGACCGGACGCGCACTCGGCTCCCAGTTGCGCAGAATGTGTGGATCGGCATTGCGCAGGTTCCAGAAGCTGAACAGCAATGCCACACCGAGCATCAGCGCGCCCAGCGGTGCGCCTTCGAGCAGCGTCAGCGATTGCGGGTCGGCATGCAGCCCGGCGAGGAACGCCAGCGCTGCGCCCACTTGCAACAGCAGGGCAAAAATCCGCGCCAGCGGCCGCTGCTGGCGCAGGCCGAGCCAGAAGATACCGGCGCCTTCCACGGCCCAGGCGGCAGACGTCCAGCGCGCGTCCAGGCCCAGCGGAATCGCCAGGGTGCCGAATACCACGCCCAGCGCCAGGCAGGTTTCCACCAACAGCAGCGCGCGGCCGGCAGTGCGACCGGCCAGCACGCGGGCGAGCACCATGTAGAACAGACCCAGCGCCAGGGCGCTGAACGCAGCGCCGAACTCCAGGTGCTGGATGACCCCGTACTGCAGGCCGAAGCCCAGCAACGGCGTGCCGAACAGGATGGTGCCGTCGACGTAGTCGGTCTGCCGCGCCGACCAGCGCAGCAGCGCCTCGCGGGAGTCATCTTCCGGCGCGCCAGCCGCCTCGCGCAGGCGCCGGCGGGCGAACAGCAGGCCGATGGCGACGTAGGTGAGGAAGAACAGGACCAGGAACGGCTCGGTGGTGGCGAACAGTTCCGGCTTGTAGGAGCGCAGCCCCCAGGCGAGACCGATACCGAAGGTGCCGAAGAAGCCGATCAGGTTGAGCAGGCGCCAGGCCTTGAACCAGGCGATGGCGAAGATACCGGCGTTGAGCAGGGCGAAGTAGCTGAACAGCGCGACATGGCTGCCGCCGCCGGTGGAAGCCAGGATCGGCGCGGCGAAACCACCCAGCGCGGCAGCAGCGGCGAGGCCCAGCGCATCCTGGAGGATGGCCAGGATCGCCGAGAACAGGGTGACCGCCACCAGCAGCACGAACCCGGCCTGCGGATCGATCAGCACGTCGCCGTGGTTCATCGCCGGGTACAGCTTGATACTGGCGAACACCGTCAGGTAGAGCACGGCGATACCGGTGCCCTGGAGGATCAGCGCATAGGCCGGGCGCCGATGACGCAGCCACCAGCCCAGGCCGAGCAACGCCAGCGCGGCGGCGGCGGTGCCGATGTACGGCCCCTGCGGCGGCATGGTCATGCCCTCGGTGGCGTAGCGCAGCAGGAAGGCCAGGCCGAGGAACAACAGCAGCACGCCGACGCGCAGTACGGTGTTGCCGCCGAGCAGCCAGTCGCGGGCGGCCCCGAAGGCGCGGTCGAACAGGGAGGGAACTGGCGGTTGTGGTGGCACCGGCGGGGCGGCAGGAGCCGCGTGTGGCTGAACCTCGGGCTCTTCGACACGCGCCTGGGTTGCTGGCTTGTCCAGGGGTTCGAGCACCAGGTCCGACCACTCGACAGCTGCTTCCTCCCGCGCAGCAGGCGCTAGGGCAGGCGCCAGCTCGTCGGCAGGCAGCTCGATACTCCACTCCAGCTCGGTGGCAACAGCTTCGCGGGTGGGTGCCTCGAATTCGGGCTCGCCGTCGGCGTCTGCCTCAGTCTTGGACGCAGCAACGGGCATCTCGGGCGCGGTGTACTCGACGCCGGCCGGCGGCACCTGCCCGGCCGCGCCGCGCTCCACCTGCAGCAGCCGCTCATAGAGAGCCTTGGTGCCCTGGTCGAAGCGCTCGCCAAAAGCCTTCAGCTCACCACGAAGGCTGGCGTTCTCCCGTTGCAGGCTGTGCAGCGCGAAGGTCTGCCCCAGCGCGAGGCCCATCACCGCGCCGAGTACCGCCCCGGTGATCGACTCGCCCGCAGCGGCGCCGATGACCAGGCCGACCAGCATGAAAATCCATTGCATGCTTTCGAATCCTTGAGGTTCTGTGCGAATCCATCCCGATCCGGACGCGTACGCCCGGACAGCTGAGTATATCGGCCCGGCTCCCTGGCCTGCGTCCACGATCTCACAGCTTCGAATAGTCAGACGTCGCGAGACTGCCCTTCAGCCACGCTCCGAGGAAAAATCGGACGCGTCCTACGACACCCTCTTGTTCCTACAATCGCTGGCGGCCTTTACCGCGGGCAAAAAAAGCCGGGCATAAGCCCGGCTTTCTCGTACTGCTGGTCGACTTAGACCTTGGCGCGCTCGTAGCGCTTGCGGTCGTTCTCGTTCAGCATCTTCTTGCGCAGACGGATCGACTTCGGCGTCACTTCCACCAGCTCGTCATCGGCGATGAATTCCAGCGCCTGCTCGAGGGTGAAGCGGATCGGCGGAACCAGGGCGATGACTTCGTCCTTGCCCGAAGCGCGCATGTTGTCGAGCTTCTTGCCTTTGGTGGGGTTGATCACCAGGTCGTTGTCGCGGCTGTTGATGCCGGCCAGCTGGCCTTCGTAGATCTCGTCGCCTGGGCCGAGGAACAGCTTGCCGCGGCTCTGCAGGGTTTCCAGCGAGTAGGTCAGCGCGGTGCCGGTGGCCATGGAGACCAGTACGCCGTTCTGACGGTTGGTCACTTCGCCGGCCTTGATCGGGCCGTAGTGGCTGAAGGTCGAGGTCAGGATGCCGGTGCCCGAGGTCAGGGTCAGGAAGTTGTTACGGAAGCCGATCAGGCCACGCGCCGGGATGGTGTACTCCAGGCGCACGCGACCCTTGCCGTCGGGGATCATGTTGGTCAGATCACCCTTGCGCAGGCCCATCTGCTCCATCACCGAGCCCTGGTGCTGCTCTTCGATGTCGATGGTGACGTTCTCGTAAGGCTCCTGCTTCTCGCCTTCGGCGGTCTCGATGATGACCACTTCCGGACGGCCTACGGCCAGCTCGAAGCCTTCACGACGCATGGTTTCGATCAGTACCGAGAGGTGCAGTTCGCCACGGCCGGAGACCTTGAACTTCTCCGGGGAGTCGCCTTGCTCGACGCGCAGGGCCACGTTGTGCAGCAGTTCCTTGTCCAGACGGTCCTTGATGTTGCGGCTGGTGACGAACTTGCCTTCCTTGCCGGCGAACGGCGAGTCGTTGACCTGGAAGGTCATGCTCACGGTCGGCTGGTCGACGGTCAGCGGCGGGCGCGCTTCGACGTTCTGCGGGTCGCACAGGGTGTCGGAGATGTACAGCTCGTCCATGCCCGAGACACAGACGATGTCACCGGCCTCGGCTTCAGCGACTTCGATGCGCTGCAGGCCCGAGTGGCCCATGATCTTCAGGATACGGCCGTTGCGCTTGGTGCCGTCGTCGCTGATGGCCACGACCGGGGTGTTGGTCTTGACCTTGCCGCGAGCGATACGGCCGATGCCGATCACGCCGAGGAAGCTGTTGTAGTCCAGCTGGGAGATCTGCATCTGGAACGGACCGTCGACGTCGACTTTCGGCGCCGGGACGTGGTCGATGATCGCCTGGAACAGCGCGTCCATGTTGTCGTCCATCTTCTCGTGGTCCATGCCGGCGATGCCGTTCAGGGCACTGGCATAGACGATCGGGAAGTCCAGTTGCTCGTCGGTGGCGCCGAGGTTGTCGAACAGGTCGAAGATCTGGTCGATAACCCAGTCAGGACGCGCGCCCGGACGGTCGATCTTGTTCACCACGACGATCGGACGCAGGCCGGCCTTGAACGCCTTCTGGGTCACGAAGCGGGTCTGCGGCATGGGGCCGTCCTGGGCGTCAACCACCAGCAGTACGGAGTCGACCATGGACATCACGCGCTCAACCTCGCCACCGAAGTCGGCGTGGCCGGGGGTGTCGACGATGTTGATGCTGTAGTCGTTCCATTTCAGGGCGGTGTTCTTCGCCAGGATGGTAATGCCACGCTCTTTTTCCTGGTCGTTGGAGTCCATCACGCGCTCGTTTTCCGCTTCTTTGCGGTCGAGGGTGCCGGACAGGCGCAGGAGCTTGTCCACGAGGGTGGTCTTGCCATGGTCGACGTGGGCGATGATGGCGATGTTGCGCAGTTTTTCGATCACAGTGTCAGTCTCGATAGTGAATCTTCGGCTGCCGTTTTCGGCAGCGGGGGCCGGGCCGTGGCGCGGCGGTGCAAAAGGTCAGGGCGTGAGCCTACGCACCCAATGTGTCGGGAGGTCGGTGGCGGATACTGCCGCCGAACAGTCCGGGCTGGCGGCGTTGGTCCGCACCTTTATTGCGGACGGTAAACACGCACATTGGTGTGCCCTTCGTTGACCAGGTGGTGGGCGTGCAGGCGGCTCATGACGCCCTTGTCGCAATACAGGAGGTACTGGCGGTTGGGGTCCAGTTCCTTGAACTTGCTGTTGATGGCGTAGAACGGCATCGGCAGGACTTCGATGCCCTCGATGGCCAGCGGTTCATCTTCCTGGGCATCCGGGTGACGGATGTCGATGACTATCTGGCCGGCCAACACTTCGTCGACCATCTCCACCGGCAGGTCCTTGCCGAGTTCGTCGATCACGCGGTCGACGGTCATCTGGGTGGAGCGTTCCAGGGCGCGGTCGAGCACGGCCATGTCGAACTTGGTTTCTTCGTAGTCGACGCGCTGCGGCTTGGCCTGGGTGGTCGGGTTCACCGAGATCACACCACAGTACTCGGGCATGTGCTTGGCGAACTCGGCGGTGCCGATCTTCGTCGCGGTATCGATGATGTCCTGCTTGTGGCTGACGATCAGCGGGCGCAGCACCAGGGTGTCGGTCACCCGGTCGATCACCGAGAGGTTCGGCAGAGTCTGGCTGGACACCTGGGAAATCGCCTCGCCGGTCACCAGCGCGTCGATCTCCAGGCGCTCGGCCACGCGGCTCGCGGCGCGCAGCATCATGCGCTTCAAGGTCACGCCCATGTAGCTGTCGTCGACCTTGGTGAGAATCTCGCCGACCACTTCCTCGAAAGGCACGCTGACGAACAGCACGCGCTGGGAGCTGCCGTACTTCTGCCACAGGTAGTGCGCGACTTCCATCACGCCCAGTTCGTGGGCACGGCCGCCGAGGTTGAAGAACACGAAGTGGCTGATCATGCCGCGGCGCATCATCTGGTAGGCCGCCACGGTGGAGTCGAAGCCGCCGGACATCAGCACCAGCACCTGCTCCAGCGCGCCCAGCGGATAGCCGCCCAGGCCCTCGTGCTGAGCGTGGATGACATAGAGGCGGTCGTGGCGGATTTCCACGCGCACTTCCACTTCCGGGTTCTTCAGCGATACGCCCGCCGCACCGCAGTGCTGGCGCAGGCCGCCGCCGACATAACGCTCCACATCTATAGAGGTGAAGGGATGCTTGCCGGCGCGCTTGCAGCGCATGGAGAACACTTTGCCCAGCAGCTTGTCGCCGAAGTGCTGTTTGCACTTCTCGAGGATGTCGTCGAAATCGCCCAGCGGGTACTCATGCACTTCCAGGAAGTGGCCGATGCCCGGCGTGCAAGTCAGCCGCTCGATCATCTCGCGCAGGGCCTTGGGGTCGGTGACCCTGGTCTCGACCTCGAGGTTGTCCCACTCGCCTTCGACCATCAGCTCGGGGTCGAGGTCGCGGAGCACCGTGCGAATGTTCTTCGCCAGTTGCCGGATGAAGCGCTTGCGCACCGGCCGGCTCTTGATGGTGATTTCCTGGAAGACCTTGACGATGAGTTTCATGCGAATCGGGCGATTGCCATGGGACTGAAAAAAAGGGGCGGAATTATATCCGAAATTGCTCAAGACTTGAGCAGAAATCAGAGACTTTCTTTTTTGTGCACCAAAATGGACTTGTGCACCACCATGGAGCACCAAAGCAGTGCAGAGAAACGGCGCAGTTCGCCGCAACACCCGCCACAGCCCGCATTTTCAGGGGCCCTGCCCGTTTACGGGCACTGGCACGCAACTTGCTCTCTTGTGAGGCAGGTTGCCCTGGCGGAGTATTCCGGCCGGCATCACCCGATACTGGGGCACGAAAAAGCTCCCAGCTCTAATCCCTCCTGGAGGACAGCATGTCGTACAAGTCGCAACAACTGATCAAAGATCATGACGTGAAGTGGGTTGACCTGCGCTTCACCGATACCAAAGGCAAGCAGCAGCACGTCACCATGCCCGCCCGCGACGCCCTGGACGATGAATTCTTCGAAGCCGGCAAGATGTTCGACGGTTCCTCCATCGCTGGTTGGAAAGGCATCGAAGCCTCCGACATGATCCTGCTCCCGGACGACAGCACCGCCGTGCTCGACCCGTTCACCGAAGAGCCGACGCTGATCCTGGTCTGCGACATCATCGAGCCGAGCACCATGCAGGGCTATGAGCGCGACCCGCGCAACATCGCCAAGCGCGCCGAGGAATACCTGAAGTCCACCGGCATCGGCGACACCGTCTTCGTCGGCCCGGAGCCGGAGTTCTTCATCTTCGACGAAGTGAAGTTCAAGTCCGACATCTCCGGCTCGATGTTCAAGATCTTCTCCGAGCAGGCTTCCTGGAACACCGACGCCGACATCGAGACCGGCAACAAAGGTCACCGTCCGGGCGTTAAAGGCGGCTACTTCCCGGTGCCGCCGGTCGACCACGACCACGAAATCCGTACCGCCATGTGCAACGCTCTGGAAGAAATGGGCCTGACCGTGGAAGTTCACCACCACGAAGTGGCCACCGCCGGCCAGAACGAGATCGGTGTGAAGTTCAACACCCTCGTTGCCAAGGCTGACGAAGTGCAGACCCTGAAGTACTGCATCCACAACGTGGCCGACGCCTACGGCAAGACCGTGACCTTCATGCCGAAGCCGCTGTACGGCGACAACGGCTCGGGCATGCACGTGCACATGTCCATCTCCAAGGATGGCAAGAACACCTTCGCGGGCGAAGGCTATGCCGGCCTGTCCGACACCGCCCTGTACTTCATCGGCGGCATCATCAAGCACGGCAAGGCCCTGAACGGCTTCACCAACCCGGCCACCAACTCCTACAAGCGTCTGGTTCCGGGCTTCGAAGCCCCGGTCATGCTGGCCTACTCGGCCCGTAACCGTTCCGCCTCGATCCGCATCCCGTACGTTTCCAGCCCGAAAGCCCGCCGCATCGAAGCGCGCTTCCCGGACCCGGCTGCCAACCCCTACCTGTGCTTCGCCGCTCTGCTGATGGCCGGCCTGGACGGCATCCAGAACAAGATTCACCCCGGCGATGCCGCCGACAAGAACCTGTACGACCTGCCGCCGGAAGAGGCGAAGGAAATCCCGCAGGTGTGCGGCAGCCTGAAAGAGGCGCTGGAAGAACTCGACAAGGGCCGTGCGTTCCTGACCAAGGGCGGCGTGTTCACCGACGAGTTCATCGATGCCTACATCGAGCTGAAGTCGGAAGAAGAAATCAAGGTGCGTACCTTCGTGCACCCGCTGGAATACGACCTGTACTACAGCGTCTGATCCACGAATACCTATAAATAGCGACAGCATTAAGGCCTCCTTCGGGAGGCCTTTTTTATGCCTGCAGAAAAACGCCGCAGCTCATCCCCGCAGGAGCGAGCCAGCTCGCGAACCGCCTGGCACTGATCTGATCGCGAGCAGGCCCGTTTCTGCAACGGGAGGCCGGGTCAGATACCACCGTCCGCCGGCACGCCCTGTTCCTCGTCGTCCTCGCGGCGCGATTTGCGCATGCGCGAAAGCTGCACGTTCAGGCGCGGCATGGAGAGCTCCAGCCCGGCCTTGTCGAGCTTCTGCCGCAGGCGCAGGTTGAACGCCCGCTGTACTTCCCACTGGCGGATCGGCGCGGTCTTGAAGCGGAAGCGCAGGATCGCCTGGCCGGCATCGAAGCTCTCGATACCCTGGATTTCCAGTGGCGACCAGATGGCGCGGTTGATGGTGCGGTCGGTGCGCAGCTCGCCGGAGACTTCCTTGACCAGCGCCAGCGCGTCGTCGATCGGCATGCTCGCCGGCACCGGCCAGCGGAACATGGCGTAGCCGAACTGGCGCGAGTAGTTCTTGATGCTCTTGATCTCGCTGAACGGGATGGTGTGCACCACGCCGTCCAGGTCGCGCAGGCGCACGGTGCGGATGGTCAGGCCCTCCACCGTGCCGAGGTGGCCGCCGACGTCGACGTAGTCGTCGATGGACAGCGAGTCCTCGATGATGATGAACAGGCCGGTAATCAAATCCGCCACCAGCGATTGCGCGCCGAAACCGATGGCCAGGCCGATCACACCGGCACCGGCGAGCAGCGGCGTGACGTTCATGCCCATGTTGGCCAGGGCGACGATCAGGGCGATCACCGCGATGGTCACGAACAGTACGTTGCGGATCAGCGGCAGCATGGTCAGGGCGCGGGCATTGGCGCTCTTCTTGCCGCCCAGTCCGAGGCTGTGCTGCACGGCGGTGTCCGTGAGGATCCAGACCAGCCAGGCGACCAGCAGGGTGGTGCCGAAGCTGAACAGCTTGAGGCTGATCTGCGAGCCGTCGCCCTCGGCGAAGCGGATCAGCGACATGCCCCAGACGCGCAGGCCGATCTCCAGGAAGAACAGCAGGCTGGCGATGTGCAGCAGCGTGTAGCCGAAGCTCTGCAATTGCTCGATGTAGGGCGCATGGCGACGCGCACCGCGCCGGGCAGAGCGCTGGTGCGCGCGACGGATCAGGCCGTTGACGGTCATCGCCACCACCGCCACGACGGCGCAGACCAGGGCCCGGCGCAGTGCGTAGCTGCTGTCGCCGGCAGTAACGATGGTGGCGAATAGCGAAATGCCCACCAGCACCAGCACCGGCAGGAACCAGATCGAGCCGATCAGCTCGACCAGGTCGCTCAGGCCGCGGCGCTTGAGCCGGCGTTCCAGCGGCTGGTTGCGGATCAGGTGTGCGATGGGGCGGCGGAACTGCAGGACGAACAGCGCGGTGAGCAGCGCCGCGCAGATGTTCGCCACCGAACCGACGAACAGCGAGATGTTCATGCCCAGGCTCTCGATGACGCGCGGGTCGTGCATCACCTCGCCCAGTGCGGCGAGGCTGCCGATCAGCCAGAGCGGACGGAAGGCCCGACGGCGCAGGATATCCAGCGCGCGCATGCGGTGCGGACCGCTGAGCAGCGACAGGGAGATCACGCAAAGGGCGGAGAACAGCGTGCCGCACACCAGGGTGTAAGCGATCACCATCGCCACCAGTTTGCCGAGCGAGCTGGGCAGGACAACCGACAGGTAGACGGTAATCAGGAAGGCGACCAGCCAGGGGCCCAGTTTGCGCAAGGCGAACAGCAGCAGGTCGCGGGTCTTGGGATGCTGTGGCAGCTCGTCTTCCAGGCCGAAGCGCTTGCGCATGCGCCCGGCGATCCAGCGCAGGCCGAGGGCGACGCAGGCCCAGATGAGGATGACCAGGGCAAAATCGAGGATCATCCCCGGCCATTCCGCCAGCGACGGCGTACGCACTTCCAGTTCGTAGCCCGCCCCCTGGAACAGCTCGGCCCAGCGCACCATCGGGCTGTTGGCGCCTTCGAACTGCTTCTCCAGGCTGCCCAGGGTATCGCCGATCAGGCCGAGCACGCCGCCCTGCTCCTGTGCACCCTTCTGCGTCGCATCGCGCAGCTGCTTGAGTTTCTTCAGCAGATCGCCGCGCTGCTGGTCATTCTCCAGGGTCTTGATCACCTGGTTCAGCGACTGCTCCAGCTGGGCATCGCTGACCTTGGCCTCGCCACCGCCCGTCACCCCGGCCAGCGGCCCGGGTAGCGCCGCCAGCACAGGACCGGCGGCGGACAAGCCGAGGCCCAGGCAGCACAGCAGCAGCCACTGACGAAGCAGGTAACGAATCGAAATCACAGGCACACCCCACACCGATGGAAAATGACGCTCGCCCGCATCATACAGACGCGGGCGCCAGGCTCGGACCCGTCCCGCGCGGGAAAGGTCCTTCGACGAGCAGCAGCGCACAACGCGCGGCACCCTGCTGAAAGACAATAGGCAACTTGCCAGCCGCCGTCGGCGGTGCAAGGCTTGGCACGACCATCCGGAGATTCTTCATGCGCCTGATCCTTACCGCCCTGCTGCTCGCCGCCGCATTGCCAGCCAGCGCGCAGATCTACAAGTACACCGACGCCAACGGCAAGACGGTGTTCACCAACCAGCCGCCGACCAACGTCGACGCCAAGCCCGTGGAATTGCCACCGACCAACACTGTCGGCCCGCAGGCTCCCATCGTCCCCGCCGTCAGCGGCAGCCAGAACCAGCCTGCCGGTGCCTATGCCATTCTCGCCCTGAGCAACCTGCCGAACGACGAAGCGCTGCGCCAGAACAACGGTACTTTCACGGTGAACGTCGTGGTGCAGCCGCCCCTGGCGCCGGATCATCAATTGCAGCTGTTGCTCGACGGCCAGCCCTACGGCGTCCCGACCAGCAGCACCAGCATCGGCCTGCAGAACATCGACCGTGGCGATCACACCCTGGCTGTCCAGGTGCTGCAGGGCAGCCGGGTGATCCAGGCCAGCAGTCCGGTGAGCTTCACCCTGCAACGCATCAGCACCAACAGCCCTGCGCGCAAGGCCAACTGACGATGCGTCATCTGGTGGTTTTCCTGCTCTCGGTACTGTTCTGCCTCTCGGCCAGTGCCGAGGTCTACACCTACATCGACAAGGACGGCAATCGCGTCTTCACTGACCAGCCGCCGCGCGGCAACGCGCAGAAGCTGCAACTGGCGCCGACCAACTCCCAGCCCGGCTCGCCCAACGGCGTGCAGATGCCGCCGCCGCTCTACGCACCGGCCACTCCCGCGCTGCCGCCCGGCCCGCCGGCCTACCAGTTGCTGCGCATCATCGTGCCGGAGCCCGATGCCACCGTACGCGCCAATGACGGGGCCCTGATCGTTTCCGCCACCAGCGACCCAGCCCTGTTGCCCGGCCACCTCTACCGCCTGCTGCTGGACGGCAAGCCGGTCGGCGACCCTGGCCGCAGCCCGGTCTTCCCGCTGAACAACATCGATCGCGGCACTCACCAGCTGTCGGTGGAAATCATCGACACCCTCGGGCGCACCATCGAGCAGACGCCCAACCAGCCCTTCCACATGATCCGCGTTTCCGTGGCCGACTCGCTCGACCTCGACCGCAGCCAACCGTTCAGCGCCGACCGTCGCTGACGGCGGCGTGCGACCAGCCACAAATGCACCATATCGGTGCATATGCCTGCACCACTTTCTATACTCTCCCCATTTCGGGTCACTCCCGCTGAGCGGATTGGCCGCCTGCGCACCGCAAATCAGCGCGATGCCGCGAAATACGCGTCTTTTCAGGGCCTGGTTTGCTTCTTGCATTTTCCCGCACAGTCTTGAGACATCTCCTACGCCATGCCTACAGAAACCCAGCTCCGCCTGTTGCTCGACAACCTCACCACGGCGGTGATCCTGCTCAACGCCGAGCTGCGCCTGGAGTACATGAACCCGGCAGCGGAAATGCTGCTGGCAGTCAGTGGCCAGCGCAGCCATGGGCAATTCATCAGCGAGCTGTTCACCGAATCGCCCGAGGCACTGCAGTCGCTGCGCCAGGCCGTGGAAGAGGCGCACCCCTTCACCAAGCGCGAAGCGACCCTGACCTCGCTGACCGGCCAGACCATCACCGTCGACTACGCGGTGACGCCGATTCTCGACCGTCGCGACACCCTGCTGCTACTCGAAGTCCACCCTCGCGACCGGCTGCTGCGGATCACCAAGGAAGAGGCGCAACTGTCCAAGCAGGAGACCACCAAGCTCCTGGTGCGCGGCCTGGCCCATGAGATCAAGAACCCGCTGGGTGGGATTCGTGGTGCGGCGCAGCTGCTTTCCCGCGAGCTGCCGGACGAATCGCTCAAGGACTACACCAACGTCATCATCGAGGAAGCCGACCGGCTGAGGAACCTGGTGGACCGCATGCTCGGCTCCAACAAGCTCCCGCAGCTCTCGGTGACCAACGTCCACGAAGTGCTGGAGCGCGTCTGCAGCCTCGTCGAAGCCGAAACCCAGGGCACCATTCCGCTGGTACGCGACTACGACCCGAGCATCCCGGATCTGCTGATCGACCGCGAGCAGATGATCCAGGCGGTGCTCAACATCGTGCGCAACGCCATGCAGGCGATCGCCGCGCAGAACGAACTCAAGCTGGGGCGCATCACCCTGCGCACCCGCACCCTGCGTCAGTTCACCATCGGCCACACGCGCCATCGCCTCGTGTGCAAGGTCGAGATCATCGACAACGGCCCCGGCATTCCGGCTGAACTGCAGGACACCATCTTCTATCCCATGGTCAGCGGCCGCGCCGACGGCACCGGCCTGGGCCTCGCCATCACCCAGAACATCATCAGCCAGCACCAGGGCTTGATCGAATGCGAGAGCCATCCCGGCCACACCGTGTTCAGTCTGTTCCTGCCCCTGGAACAAGGAGTCCATTGACCATGAGCCGATCAGAGACCGTCTGGATCGTCGACGACGACCGCTCCATCCGCTGGGTGCTGGAAAAAGCCCTGCAGCAGGAAGGCATGACCACCGTCAGCTTCGACAGCGCCGACAGCGTGATGAGCCGCCTGGGCCGGCAACAACCGGACGTGATCATCTCCGACATCCGCATGCCCGGTTCCAGCGGCCTGGATTTGCTGGCGCAGATCCGCGAGGTGCACCCGCGCCTGCCGGTGATCATCATGACTGCGCATTCGGACCTGGACAGCGCCGTGGCCTCCTACCAGGGCGGCGCCTTCGAATACCTGCCCAAGCCGTTCGACGTCGACGAGGCCGTCTCCCTGGTCAAGCGCGCCAACCAGCACGCCCAGGAGCAGCAGGGCCTGGAAGCCCCGGCCAACCAGACACGCACCCCGGAGATCATCGGCGAGGCGCCGGCGATGCAGGAAGTATTCCGCGCCATTGGCCGCCTCTCCCACTCCAACATCACCGTGCTGATCAACGGCGAATCGGGCACCGGCAAGGAGCTGGTCGCCCACGCCCTGCACCGCCACAGCCCGCGCGCGGCTTCGCCGTTCATCGCGCTGAACATGGCGGCGATCCCCAAGGATCTGATGGAGTCCGAACTGTTCGGCCACGAGAAAGGCGCCTTCACCGGCGCAGCCAACCAGCGGCGCGGCCGCTTCGAGCAGGCCGATGGCGGTTCGCTGTTCCTCGACGAAATCGGCGACATGCCGGCCGACACCCAGACCCGCCTGTTGCGCGTACTGGCCGACGGCGAGTTCTACCGGGTGGGTGGCCACACCCCGGTGAAGGTGGACGTGCGGATCATCGCCGCCACTCACCAGAACCTGGAAAACCTGGTGCGCGAAGGCAAGTTCCGCGAGGACCTGTTCCACCGCCTGAACGTCATCCGGGTGCACATTCCGCGCCTGGCCGACCGCCGCGAGGACATCCCGGCACTGGCCCGACACTTCCTTTCCCGCGCGGCGCAGGAGCTGGCAGTCGAGCCGAAGCTGCTCAAGCCGGAAACCGAGGAATACCTGAAGAACCTCGGCTGGCCGGGCAACGTGCGCCAGCTGGAGAACACCTGCCGCTGGATCACCGTCATGGCTTCGGGCCGTGAGGTGCATATCGACGACCTGCCGCCGGAGCTGATGACCCAGCCGCAGGACAGCGTGCCGGCCGCCAACTGGGAGCAGGCGTTGCGCCATTGGGCCGACCAGGCACTGGGACGCGGGCAGTCGAACCTGCTGGACACCGCCGTGCCGGCGTTCGAGCGGATCATGATCGAGACCGCGCTCAAGCACACCGCCGGCCGCCGCCGCGACGCCGCCGTGCTGCTGGGCTGGGGCCGTAATACCCTGACTCGCAAGATCAAGGAACTGGGCATGAAGATCGACGGCCCGGACGAGGACGGCGACGACTGAAGTCGTTCCACTGGAAAGGGGCCGAAGGCCCCTTTTTCTTGTGTTGCCGTGCCAAACCCCGCAGCGCGGTGCGGGGCTGACCGCTCGCGGACGAAGTCCGCTCCTTCACAGTTGGCGAGCGCGTCATTGGCTGTAAGTGGGGGCCACGGCCGCCATCAATGCCCATTAAACCAGGTCACATCCCGGTAGCATTTACCCCCAGAACCTGTGGATAACACTGTGCACGGAACGGGGAAGGAACGTGCTACAGCCCAGAGCATGCGCGGTCTGGGAGTTTGCTCGGTTTCTGTGCAGGAATTTGCGGGTTGCCCACATCGGCTGTGCGCCTGCCTGTGGATAAGCTTGGGGCAAGCCGCTGCGCTTCACGCCCGACGCGGGTTGGCGTGGGCCGTACAAAAAACGCTCAGTCCATGGCGAAGCCGTGTTGACGCCAGGCTTCATAGACGGTCACGGCGACGGTATTGGACAGGTTCAGGCTGCGGCAACCCGGACGCATCGGCAGGCGCACGCGCTGCTCCGGCGGCAGCGCGTCACGCACTTCCTCGGGCAGCCCACGGCTTTCCGGACCGAAGAGGAAAGCGTCGCCACGCTCGTAGGCCACTTCATGGAATGGCTGCGAACCCTTGGTGGTGAAGGCGAACAGGCGCGGGCGGCCGAGCTGTTCCAGGCATTGCTCGAGGCTCGCGTAGCGCCGCACGCTGGCGTACTCGTGGTAATCCAGCCCGGCGCGACGCAGGCGCTTGTCGTCCAGCTCGAAGCCCAGCGGCTCGATCAGGTGCAGGCTTGCGCCCGCGTTGGCGCACAGCCTGATAATGTTGCCGGTGTTGGGGGGAATTTCCGGTTGAAAAAGGATTACGTGGAACATGCAGCGCTCCGAGCCTGAGAACGGCGGGCATTCTACTCCCGCAAAGGAGCAAATGCGGCCCAGGCCCTGGCTGAAAGTGATGGTTTCACTGAGTGTGCTGGGCCTGCTGCTGGGCCTGATGATAGGCCGCCTGGTCAATCCGCCGCACGAAGGGCCAACCCGGATCCTCGCCATAGAGCCTGCGACCGATGGCCTGGTACTCACCCTGGACGCGCAGCCGGCCGTTCGCGCCGGCCATCAGGACGGCGCACTGGTGCTGCAGATCGAAGCCGTTGCCACGGCACAGCAGGGGCAACTGCGGATCGATGATGCGCCGGTGCGCTGGAGACTGGAGCCGCAAGGAGAAGGGCTTCTGCTGACGCTGCTGTCGACCCGGCGCCTGCAAGGTACCTGGGACAGCACCGAAGTCGAGGGCCGGTGGCGCCTGACCATCAGCGCGCGGCCCGAATAAAAGCGGGGTATTCCCGGCCTGCCTGGTCCGGGGCCCCGAAGTGGGAGGCGAAGCCTTCGAGCGAAGGTTCGCGGGCATAAAAGAGGGGTTTCCCCGGCCTGCCTGTACCAGGACCCCTAACGGGTGCGCAGGGCGCCGTGGCACGCCTGCGGGCATAAAAAGGGGGCTTTCCCGGCCTGCCTGTACCAGGACCCCCGAACCGGCTGCGACGGCCGCCGCTTCGGGCTGCACGCTCGCAAGATGTAAAAGAGGGGTTCCCCAGCCTGCCTGTACCGAGGCCCCTGAAATCGCTGTTGTCAGGGGTATTGCAGAGGGCGTGCCAAAATCGGCCCAGGGCCTTGACGGCGAGCGGAGGCACGACACGAAAAGACCCTACAGGCCTTGCCGCATAAGGCTTTCAGCGATTTCTACCCGATAACTGAAACGCGCTGACGGCAGCACTCCCCAGACATTTCCCGGCGCGTCGAGTGTCGCTGCACCTGCGCCCTGCTAGTGCGCATGCACCAAACTTGAACGCTCAGCCCGCATTTCCTTTCTACAGGAGCGAGCTTGCTCGCGAACGCCGGACTCCCTCAGCTACAGCCAGACTGTTCGCAAGCAAGCGCGCTCCCACGAAGAGCAGCAGCGCTTACCCACAGCAACTCTGAGCAACCGACGGAACAGCCTGTGGATAACCATGCACAGGCCATGCGGCTCGTAGCTCGCACAATGTTGTGCAAATTTTGACCACCCCAGATCGCAGGCAAAGAAAAAGGCGCCCGAAGGCGCCTTTCTCGTCGGGCGTCAGTGATTACTGAGCCGGGATCTCGCCGGAAGCCTGCATACGGGCAATTTCCTGCGCGTACAGCGCATCGAAGTTCACCGGGGACAGCATCAGCGCCGGGAAAGAACCGCGGACAACCAGGCTGTCCAGGGTTTCGCGAGCGTACGGGAAGAGGATGTTCGGGCAGAAGGCACCCAGGGTGTGGCTCATGCTGGAAGCGTCCAGGCCCTTGATCAGGAAGATGCCGGCCTGCTGCACCTCAACGATGAAAGCGGTTTCCTCGTTGTTCTTCACGGTCACCGAAACGGTCAGGACCACTTCGTAGAAGTCGCCGTCCAGCTGCTTCTGACGGGTGTTCAGGTCCATCGAAATGGCCGGCTGCCACTCCTGGCGGAAGATTTCCGGAGCCTTGGGGGCCTCGAAGGAGAGGTCGCGTACGTAGATGCGCTGCAGCGAGAACTGCGGGTTGTTGTCTTGTTCGGCTGCGCCGTTGCTGGCTTGTTCAGTCATTTCGGGACCTTCTTGTGCATCGTTTCAGAATGAGGGATCACGCCGAGAGCAGCGTATCCAGCTTGCCCGCGCGTTCCAGCGCGTAAAGATCGTCGCAGCCGCCGATGTGGGTTCCGTCGATCCAGATCTGCGGCACCGAAGTGCGGCCCGCCTTGCTGGCCATCTCGGCGCGAACGCCAGGCTTGCCGTCCACGGAGATTTCCTCGTAGGCGACACCCTTCTTGTCCAGCAGGGCCTTGGCGCGGATGCAATAAGGGCACCACGCGCTGGTGTAGATCAAGGTCGACGGCATCTCACTTCACCAGGGGCAGGTTGTCGCCACGCCAGCTGCCGATACCGCCGGAAAGCTTGGCGGCGGTGTAGCCAGCCTTCTGCAGCACGCTGCACCAGGTGCCCGAGTGCTGCCCCATGCCATCGACCACGATGATGGTCTTGGCCTTGTGTTTGTCCAGCTCGCTCATGCGGGCGTTCAGCTTGTCCGCCGGGATATTCAGAGCACCGACGATGTGACCGGTGGTGAACTCCTTGGTGGGACGGATATCCAGCACCACGGCCTGCTCGGCGTTGACCATGGCAGTCAGCTCGCGGGTGGACAGCGCGCGGCCGCCCTTGCGCATTTCGTGCAGGGCCAGCAGTACCAGCAGGATGACCAGGGCACCGACCAGCAGGTAGTGGTGGGTGGCGAATTCGATCAGACGAGGAAGAAACGAAGACATGCGCAGGACATCCAGACGTAAAAATGCCGGCCAGTATACACGCGCGTATCTGACGGCTGAACCCTAGGGATCATGGCGTCTGTCGGCACCAAAAGGTAAAATATGTGTCCTTTTCTGACCCCTATTCTCGGAAAGAGCCGTAACTATGACTGCAACGCCCAAACCGCTGGTCCTGATCATTCTGGACGGCTTCGGCCATAGCGAGAGCCCGGAATACAACGCCATCTATGCCGCGAAGAAGCCCAACTGGGACCGCCTGCTGGCCAGCCAGCCCAACGGCCTGATCTCAGGCTCCGGCATGGACGTCGGCCTGCCCGACGGCCAGATGGGCAACTCCGAGGTCGGCCACATGAACCTGGGCGCAGGCCGTGTCGTCTACCAGGACTTCACCCGCGTCACCAAGGCCATCCGCGATGGCGAGTTCTTCCAGAACCCCGTGCTGACTGGCGCCGTGGACAAGGCAGCGAATGCCGGAAAGGCCGTGCACATCCTCGGCCTGCTTTCCGACGGTGGCGTACACAGCCACCAGGACCACCTGATCGCCATGGCCGAGCTGGCCGCCCAGCGTGGCGCCGAGAAAATCTACCTGCACGCCTTCCTCGACGGTCGCGACACGCCGCCCAGGAGCGCCGAGCCGTCGCTGAAGCTGCTCGACGACGCCTTCGCCCGCATCGGCAAGGGCCGTACCGCCAGCATCATCGGCCGCTACTTCGCCATGGACCGCGACAATCGCTGGGACCGCGTCGAAGCCGCCTACAACCTGATCACCGACGGCACTGCCGAATTCACCGCCGAGACCGCCGAGGGCGCGCTGAACGCCGCCTACGAGCGCGGTGAGAGCGACGAATTCGTCAAGGCCACCCGCATCGGCGCACAGGTGCGGGTGGAAGATGGCGATGCCGTGGTCTTCATGAACTTCCGCGCCGACCGTGCCCGCGAGCTGTCGCGCGCCTTCGTCGAGCCGGGCTTCAAGGAATTCCCGCGCCAGCGCGAGCTGCACCTGGCCGAATACGTGATGCTGACCCAGTACGCGGCGAGCATTCCGGCCCCCTGCGCGTTCAAGCCCGAATCCCTGGACAACGTCCTGGGCGAATACCTGGCCAAGAACGGCAAGACCCAGCTGCGCATCGCCGAGACCGAGAAGTACGCCCATGTGACCTTCTTCTTCTCCGGCGGCCGTGAAGAGCCGTTCGAAGGCGAAGAACGCATCCTCATCCCCTCGCCCAAGGTCGCCACCTATGACCTGCAGCCGGAAATGAGCGCGCCGGAGGTCACCGACAAGATCGTCGACGCCATCGAGAACCAGCGCTTCGACGTGATCATCGTCAACTACGCCAACGGCGACATGGTCGGCCACACCGGCGTGTTCGAAGCCGCGGTGAAAGCCGTCGAGTGCCTGGATACCTGCGTCGGTCGCATCGTCGAGGCGCTGGACAAGGTCGGCGGCGAAGCGCTGATCACCGCCGACCACGGCAACGTCGAGCAGATGGAAGACGCCATGACCGGCCAGGCGCACACCGCGCACACCTGCGAGCCGGTGCCCTTCGTCTATGTCGGCAAGCGCAAGCTGAGCATCCGCGAGGGCGGCGTACTCGCCGATGTGGCCCCGACCCTGCTGAACCTGATGGGTCTGGAGCAGCCAAAAGAGATGACCGGGAAATCGATCGTCACCCTGCTTTAATGGCTGTCGATCTGGCGGGAACGTGAGCCACCTCCCGTCGGTCAGAGCAAACGCCCCACGCCATGCGGCCTGGGGCGTTTTTTTTAATGCCCGCCACGGGCATACTAGGCCGTCCAGACTTCAGGTCCCCGCCGCCCAATGCCTCGCGCCCTCCTCCCGCTGCTGCTGATCTGCCTCCTGAGCCCGCTCCCGGCCGTTGCCGACGAACGCGCCGACGCCCAGCGTCAGCTGGAGCAGACGCAGAAAGACATCAACGAGCTGAAGAAAAACCTGAAGAACATCCAGGACGAAAAGTCCGGGGTGCAGAAGCAGCTCAAGTCCACCGAGACCCAGATGGGCGACCTGGAGAAGCAGATCAAGCAGATCCAGGACGAGATGAAGAAGAACGAGGAAGAACTGCAGCGCCTCGATTCAGAGAAAAAAAAACTCCAGGGCGCGCGCCTTGAGCAGCAGCGTCTGATCGCCATCCAGGCCCGCGCCGCCTACCAGAGCGGCCGCCAGGAATACCTCAAGCTGCTGCTGAACCAGGAGCACCCGGAGAAGTTCAGCCGCACCCTCACCTACTACGACTACATCAACAAGGCGCGCCTGGAGCAGCTCTCCGCCTTCAACGAGACCTTGCGCCAGCTGAGCAACGTCGAGCAGGAAATCACCTCGCAGAAGGACGAGCAGGTCGCCCAGCAGAGCGCCCTGGAAGCCCGTCGCCAGGAACTGGCCGACGCCCGCAAGGCGCGCCAGGAGACCCTGGCCAAGCTCAACAGCGATCTCAAGGACGGCAGCAGCAAGCTCAAGGACCGCGAACAGAGCCAGGAGGACCTCAACAAGGTACTCAAGACCATCGAGGAAACCCTCGCCCGCCAGGCCCGCGAAGCCGAGGAAGCGCGGCAGCGCGCCCTGGCCGCCGAGCGCGAGCGGGTCAAGCGCGAGCAGGAACTGGCGGCACGCGGCGAGAAGCCGGACACGCCCTCGAAGCGCCCCGATTACAGCGGCCCGCTGGTTTCCAGCGGCGCGGGTTTCGGCGGAGCCTTCGCCGCCACCAAGGGCAGGCTGCCCTGGCCGGTGGATGGCCGCGTGCTGGCGCGCTTCGGCAGCCCGCGTGGCGACGACCCCCGTGCCACCTGGGACGGCGTACTGATCGGCGCTTCTGCCGGCAGCACCGTGCGTGCCGTACATGGCGGCCGCGTGGTGTTCGCTGACTGGCTGCGCGGCTCCGGCCTACTGGTGATTCTCGACCACGGTGGTGGCTACCTGAGCCTTTATGGGCATAATCAAAGTCTTCTGAAGGACGCCGGCGATACCGTCAAAGCGGGCGATCCCATTGCAACCGTGGGAGCCAGCGGGGGTCAGAGTACCCCGGCGGTGTATTTTGCCATTCGCCATCAGGGCCGCCCGGCGGACCCTTCGACCTGGTGTCGCACGCAAGGATAAGCGGCGATCACGCATTAGGAGCCAAACATGTCGCAAGCTTTCCGTCTTACTACCCTGGCCCTGGCCTTGCTGCTCGGCGTCGGTGCGGTCCAGGCCGCCGACGCGCCGGCCGCATCTGCTGCGGCCAACGGCAAGGAGGCTCCGCTGCCGCTCGATGAGCTGCGCACCTTTGCCGAGGTCCTCGACCGGGTGAAGGCGGCCTATGTGGAACCGGTGGACGACAAGACGCTGCTGGAGAATGCCATCAAGGGCATGCTCAGCAACCTCGACCCGCACTCGGCGTACCTCGGCCCGGAAGAATTCGCCGAGCTGCAGGAAAGCACCAGCGGCGAGTTCGGTGGCCTGGGCATCGAGGTCGGCAGCGAGGATGGCTTCGTCAAGGTGATCTCGCCGATCGACGACACCCCCGCCGCCAACGCCGGCATCCAGCCGGGCGACCTGATCGTCAAGATCGACGGCAAGCCGACCAAGGGCCAGTCGATGAACGAGGCGGTGGACAGCATGCGCGGCAAGGCTGGCTCGCCGATCACCCTGACCATCGTGCGCGGCGGCGGCAAGCCGTTCGACGTCACCCTCAAGCGCGCCATCATCAAGGTCAAGAGCGTGAAGAGCCAGATGCTCGAACCGGGCTATGGCTACCTGCGCATCACCCAGTTCCAGGTCAACACCGGCGAGGAGACCGTCAAGGCGCTGGCCAAGCTGCGCAACGACAACAAGGGTAAGCTCAAGGGCGTGATCCTGGATCTGCGCAACAACCCTGGCGGCGTGCTGCAGTCGGCGGTGGAAGTGGCCGACGCCTTCCTCACCAAGGGTCTGATCGTCTACACCAAGGGCCGCATCCCCAACTCCGAGCTGCGCTTCTCCGCCGATCCGGCCGACCCGAGCGACGGTGTGCCGTTGGTGGTACTGATCAACGGCGGCAGCGCCTCGGCGGCAGAAATCGTCGCCGGCGCTCTGCAGGACCAGAAGCGCGGCATCCTCATGGGCACCGACAGCTTCGGCAAGGGCTCGGTGCAGACCGTGCTGCCGCTGAACAACGACCGCGCCCTGAAGCTCACCACCGCGCTGTACTACACCCCCAACGGCCGCTCCATCCAGGCCCAGGGCATCACCCCGGACATTGAGGTGGAACGCGCCAAGGTGACCCGCGAGAAGAGCGAGTTCGACGGGTTCAAGGAAGCCGACCTGCAGGGCCACCTGGCCAACGGCAATGGTGGCCAGGATCGTCCGACCGCCTCCGGCAAGCCGCCGGAGGATCGCCCGCAGGATGGCGACTACCAGCTCAGCCAAGCCCTCAGCCTGCTGAAAGGACTCAGCGTCAGCCGCGGCAACAACTGACCGATGCGCCCGGCCCGGCTGCTACTGAGCCTGTGCCTGGGTGCGTTGCTGTGCCTGCCGGTGGCCGCCGCGCCCCGGCCGGATGGCAGCAAGCCGCTGGTCAGCATCGTCATCGACGACCTCGGGCAGAATCTGGCGCGCGACCGCCAGGTGCTCGACATATCCTCCGCCATCGCCCTGGCGATCATCCCCGACACGCCCCACGCCGCCGAGCTTGCGCGCGAGGCGCACCAGCGCGGGCGCACCGTGATGCTGCACATGCCGATGGACCCGGCCCGCGGTGACTTCGCCTGGAGCCCTGAGCTGACCCAGGACGAAAGAGCTCGGCGTCTGGACGCCGCGCTGGCAAAAGTCCCCTATGTGCAAGGCCTGAACAACCACGAAGGCAGCCGCATGACGGCCGACCGCCCGGCCATGGCCTGGCTGGCCGCGGAGCTGCAGCGCCGCCATCTGTTCCTCCTCGACAGCCGCACCAGCGCTGCCACCGTAGCCGCCGCCGAGGCGCAGAAGATCGGCCTCGCCAGCCTCTCGCGGGACGTATTCCTCGATGACGACCCGAGCGAAGCCGCAGTGATGGAGCAGATGCAGCGCGGCCTGCAACTGGCGCGCAAGCAGGGCACGGTGGTGATGATCGGCCACCCGAAGCCGGCGACCCTGGCGGTGCTCAAGCGTGTTTTGCCGACGCTGAAGGCCCAGGGCTTCGAGCTGGTGAAACCGCCGTTGATGATCGCCGAGCGCGGCAACCGCGCCATGGCGGGGCATGGGCGGGATGGGATTTACCGCTGACTTTCCCGGCGAGCACTGCACCCGCCAAGCGCACGGATAACTCCCTCTCCCTTCAGGGAGAGGGAGCCGACTGAGCGGAGTGCAGCCAAATCTTCAGCCGGTCATCCCGCACACCCGTCCCTGCTTACAGGTAGTTATTGGTCGCCTGCTCGATGAAGCCATCGGCGCGCATCTCGTCCAGCGCCTTCTGCAGCTTGGCCACCACCTCGTCCGGCGTATCCTTGTTGATCGCCAGGTACAACTGCGCCTCATTGAAACGCAGCACGGTCTGCAGGCCGGACACGCCCTCCTGCTTGGCCAGGTAGCGACCCACGGGATCGGTGGTGGCCCAGAGGTCGATTTCGCCGGTGGTCAGCTTCTTCACGTTTTCCTGATCGCGCAGCGCGTTGAGCACCGGGATGCCCTGGCTCTCCAGGTTCTGGCTGACGGCGTCGTTCTTGTAGGCACCGAGCTTGTACTTGGCGGCGTCCTTGAGGTCCTTCACCTTGATCGAACTGCCCGGCGGCGCCAGCAGCACCCAGTGGGTCTTGGCGATCGGCCCGACCCACTTGAACAGCGGCACGCGCTCGGGCGTATAGGTGGTGGAGAACAGCCCGTAGTCGGGCTTGTCGAGGGCCAGTTTGTACAGGCGGTCCCAGGGGAAACGCAGGCTCAGGCTGTACTGGATGCCGGCGCGCTTGAACATCTCGCGAACGATATCGGCGCTGATGCCGTCGATACCCTCATCACGGGCGAAGTTCTTGTCGTCCACCGCCATGTTGAACGGCGGGAAGTTCTCGGTGAGCAGCACCATCTTGTAATCGGCGGGCAACTCGGCGCGGGCCGTGGCGGCCCCCAGCAACAGACCCAGGGTCAGGGTCTTGATCAGGACTTTCAGCATGGTCATACCGCTCGCTTGGTTATCGTTATTGGGCTTGCGGCATCCCTGCAGAGGGGACGGAATACTTCGCTCGTCTGCCTTCCGTGGCAAAACCGGCGCCGAGGGATGTCGGCGCCAAACACGAAGGCCGGCGAGTAGCCGGCCTTCGGGTGTCACAGGTAACTGTTGAGTACGTCGTCGACGAAACCTTCGGCGCGCATCTTGTCCAGCGCCGCCTGCAGCTTCTGCACCACGGCATCCGGGGTCTCGCGGTTCAGCGCGAGGAACAGCTGGTCGCTATTGAAACGCAGCACGGTCTTCAGGCCGGTGACGCCAACCTGCTTGGCCAGGTAGCGACCCGCCGGGTCACCGCTGGCCCAAAGGTCGATCTGGCCGTCGCGCAGCTTGGCGGCGTTCTCCTGGTCACGCAGCGCCAGCACCGGCTCGAAGCCGTGCTCGCTCAGGTACTGGGCAATGGCGTCGCCCTTGTAGGCGCCGACGCGATATTTCTTCGCTTCGTCCAGATTGTTCAGGCTGATCGGGCTGTCGGCCTTGGCCAGCAGCACCCAGTCGTCCGGACCGATCGGGCCGACCCACCTGAACTGGCTTTCGCGCTCGGGCAGGCGGGCGGTGACGAACACGCCGTAGCCGGGCTTCTCCAGCGCCAGCTTGTAGATGCGGTCCCAGGGGAAGCGCAGGGTCAGGCTGTACTGCACGCCGGCGCGCTTGAACATCTCCTTGACGATATCCACGGCGATGCCGTCGATGCTGTCTTCCTGGGCGAAGTTCTTGCCGTTGATGGCCATGTTGTAAGGGGGGAAGTTCTCGGTGAGCAGCACCACGCTGTAATCCGAAGAATCCGTTTCGGCCCTTGCCGCACCGGCCAGAAGCAGGCCGCAGCCTAGCCATGCGAGCAGAATGCGCTTCAGCATCGAGATATTTCCTGCGTATGACATTTCTGAGAAGGCGGAGAGCTTACTCGGAGAATTGACGCCAATAAACCCTATGAATATGGCAACGGGACATGGATACGCCATTACCTTGACTGAAGCCTTCGGCTAGCAAGCTTCGTGCGCAGGAAGGGGATGCGGCCACCGGACGCAGGAGAGAAAGGCTCGCGATAGAGCCATCGGGCCGGGAGAACCCCGGCCCGGAAGGGATCAGCGCACGACGATGCCGCGGCTGGCCAGGTAAGCCTTGGCTTCCGGCACGCTGTACTCGCCGAAGTGGAAGATGCTCGCCGCCAGAACCGCGTCGGCCTTGCCTTCGATGATGCCGGCGGCCAGGTGCTCCAGGTTGCCGACACCGCCGGAAGCGATCACCGGAACGCCCACAGCCTCACTGATGGCGCGGGTCACGCCCAGGTCGTAGCCGCTTTTGACGCCGTCCTGATCCATGCTGGTCAGCAGGATTTCACCGGCGCCCAGGCCTTCCATCTTCTTCGCCCACTCCACGGCATCCAGCCCGGTAGGCTTGCGGCCGCCGTGGGTGAAGATTTCCCAGCGCGGGGTTTCGCCGGGGGCCGACACTTTCTTGGCGTCGATGGCGACCACGATGCACTGCGAGCCGAAGCGCGCGGCGGCTTCGCCGACGAATTCCGGGGTGAATACCGCGGCGGTGTTGATGGAGACCTTGTCCGCACCGGCATTGAGCAGGTTGCGGATGTCCTGCACTGTCCTGACGCCGCCGCCCACGGTCAGCGGGATGAACACCTGGCTGGCCATGCGCTCGACGGTATGCAGAGTAGTGTCGCGGCCATCGACGCTGGCGGTGATGTCGAGGAAGGTGATCTCGTCCGCGCCCTGCTCGTCGTAGCGACGGGCGATTTCCACCGGGTCGCCGGCATCGCGGATGTTCTCGAACTTGACGCCCTTCACCACGCGGCCGTTGTCCACGTCGAGGCAGGGAATGATGCGTTTAGCCAGTGCCATGTCAGGGTTCCCCGTGGTTCAGCTCAGCCCTTGAAGGCGTCGCACAGTGCCTGGGCCTCGGCGACGTCCAGGGTGCCTTCGTAGATCGCGCGACCGGTGATGGCGCCGACGATGCCCGGTGTGCGGGCGTCCAGCAGCTTCTGGATGTCGCCCAGGTTGTGGATGCCGCCCGAAGCGATCACCGGAATGCGCGTGGCGTTGGCCAGGGCAGCAGTAGCTTCGACGTTGCAGCCCTGCATCATGCCGTCCTTCGCGATGTCGGTGTAGACGATCGCCGAGACGCCATCGGCCTCGAAACGCTTGGCCAGGTCGATGACCTGTACCGAGCTCACTTCCGCCCAGCCATCGGTGGCGACGAAGCCGTCTTTCGCGTCGAGGCCAACGATGACCTTGCCCGGGAATGCCTTGCAGGCTTCGGCGACAAATTCCGGCTGCTTCACTGCCTTGGTGCCGATGATCACGTAGCTGACGCCGGCGCGGACGTAGTGCTCGATGGTTTCCAGCGAACGGATGCCGCCGCCGATCTGAATCGGCAGGTTCGGGTAGCGCTTGGCGATGGCGGTGACCACTTCACCGTTGACCGGCTTGCCTTCGAAGGCGCCGTTCAGGTCCACCAGGTGCAGACGACGGCATCCGCCCTCCACCCACTTGGCGGCCATGGATACCGGGTCATCGGAGAAGACGGTGGCGTCTTCCATCAGGCCCTGGCGCAGGCGCACGCAGGCGCCGTCTTTCAGATCGATTGCGGGGATGATCAGCATGGGTTGAACCTGCTCGAATCCAAAGATGAATGGGGTCGGGTCAGCTCTTCTCGAGCGCCCACAAGTCGCTTTCGATGCTCTCGAACCGGTCTTTCAGGTGAGATTGCACGTCGAAGATCGCCTTGTTGTAGAACAGCGGGCCGAACTCGCGCATGAAGAAATCCAGCGCCTCCTCGGCCTCGAAGGAGCCGACATCCAGCTCGAAACGGTCTTCGAGGAAACGCTGGATGGCCCGCGCCGCACTCTGGCGCTGGGCGCCATCGAGTTCGAGGATCGCGGGCTTGTCCTTCTGGCGGGCCATGGCTTACCAGCGGCCATCCCAGGCGGCGAAGTTCTGCAACAACTGCAGGCCATGGGTATGGCTCTTCTCCGGGTGGAACTGCACGGCGAAGCGCGAGCCATCGGCCAGCGCAGCGGCGAAATCACGCCCGTAATGGCCGCGGCCGACCACCTGGCGCGGGTTGCCCGCCTCGATGTAGTAGCTGTGCACGAAGTAGAAGCGCGCGTTGTTCGGGATGTCGTGCCACAGCGGGTGGTCGACGCCCTGCGCCACTTCGTTCCAGCCCATGTGCGGCACCTTCAGGTGCTCGCCGTCCTCGTGCAGGTCCTTGCCGAAGAAGCGCACCTGGCCGGGGAACAGACCGATGCAGTCGACACCGTCATTCTCTTCACTACGCTCCATCAGCGCCTGCATGCCGACGCAGATGCCGAGGAACGGACGGTCCTGGCTGACTTCACGCACCAGGCTGTCGAAGCCCAGGCGCTTGATCTCGGCCATGCAGTCGCGGATCGCGCCGACGCCGGGGAACACCACGCGGTCCGCCTCGCGGATCACATTGGCGTCGCTGGTCACCAGTACGCGCCCGGCGCCCACGCGCTCCAGCGCCTTGGACACCGAGTGCAGGTTGCCCATGCCGTAGTCGATGACGGCGACAGTCTGCATTACAGGCACCCTTTGGTGGACGGCATCTGGCCGGCCATGCGCTCGTCCAGTTCGATGGCCATGCGCAGCGCGCGGCCGAAGGCCTTGAACACGGTTTCGATCTGGTGGTGGGTGTTGTGCCCACGCAGGTTGTCGATGTGCAGGGTGACGTTGGCGTGGTTGACGAAGCCCTGGAAGAACTCCATGAACAGGTCCACGTCGAAGCCGCCGACGCTGGCGCGGGTGAACGGCACGTGCATCTGCAGGCCGGGGCGGCCGGAGAAGTCGATGACCACACGCGACAGCGCCTCGTCCAGCGGCACGTAGGCATGGCCGTAGCGGCGGATGCCCTTCTTGTCGCCGATAGCCTTGGCGAAGGCCTGGCCGAGGGTGATGCCGATGTCTTCGACGGTATGGTGGTCGTCGATATGCAGGTCGCCCTTGCACTCGATGTCCAGGTCGATCAGGCCGTGGCGGGCGATCTGGTCCATCATGTGCTCGAGGAAGGGAACCCCGGTATCGAAGCGGGCCTTGCCCGTTCCATCCAGGTCGATGGAAACCTTGATCTGGGTTTCCAGGGTGTCGCGCGCGACGGATGCCTTGCGTTCGGCCATCACCAGCTCCACAGCTAACACTGCACGTAATTATAAGAAGGGCCGGCATTATAGGCGCGCAGGGCGCTGCGCCGCTACGGGCGGTGGTCGGCGCTGGCCGATGGTCCTACACTGCGCGGCCCGAATACGAGGATCGAGCATGCCCGTCGTCGTCCAGCACCTGACCCAGCCCAGCGACCAGGACCGCCAGGACCTGCTGAAGATCTACGCCGACGCGCCCGACTGGCTGCTGGCGCCCTTCCCAGACGCCGGCGAGCTGGTCGAACGTGGACTTGCCGACGGCCTGCTGTTCACCGGGCGCTTCAATGATCGCCTGCTGGGCGCCGCCTGGATCGAGCGCGATGGCGATACCTGGCGGCTTTCCCGCCTCTGCGTGCGCCAGGTCACCCGCGGACGCGGCGTGGCCCGCCGCCTGCTCGAAGAGGCGCAGCGCCTGGCTGTGCTGCAAGGGGCCGCGCTGCGGCTGACAGCACCTGACGGCAAACACGAAGCGGCTGTTTTCGCCGAGCATCTCGGCCTGACACTGGAAACGACCTGATCGCGTTCATGACGGGAACCGAGCGCCGCGTCCCCGTTCCAACTCCGCAATAACGCCACCCTGCCCTGCGGGCTGGGGTGCCGGCGCGTCATTGGTATACTCCTTCGCCATTCCATTCGCCGCCTGAACAAGGACCCGTCCATGAAAGCGTTCGGCAAACTCATCGGCATCATTGCCCTGGTCCTGCTGCTGCTCATCGTCGCCGCCGGCTTCCTGCTGACCCACTTCTTCGACCCGAACGACTACAAGGACGAGATCCGCCAGCTCGCCCGGGACAAGGCCAACCTCGAACTGAACCTCAAGGGCGATATCGGCTGGAGCCTGTTCCCCTGGCTCGGGCTGGAATTGCATGACACCAGCGTGGCGAGCCTGCAGACCCCGGACAAGCCGTTTGCCGACGCCCAGTTGCTGGCCATGTCCGTGCGCGTGCTGCCGCTGCTGCGCAAGGAAGTGCAGATGAGCGATATCCGCGTCGAAGGCCTGACCCTTTCCCTGAACAGGGACAAGGCCGGCGTCGGCAACTGGGAAAGCATCGGCAAGCCCGCCCAGCCCGCCGCCGGCACGCCGCCTGCCGCACAACCAGCGCCCGTACCGACCGAGCAGGCCAAGGCCGACGCCCAGCAATCCCACCAGGCGATGAAGCTGGACATCGACAGCCTCAACGTGAAGAACGCGCGTATCGACTACGCCGACGCCCAGAGCGGCAAGACCTACAGCGTCGAGGGTCTCGAGCTGACCACCGGGGCCATCCGCGAAGGCAGCAACATCCCGCTCAAGCTCAGCGCCTACCTGGGCACCAACCAGCCGGTGATCCGCGCCCGCACCGAACTGACCGGCAACCTGCGCTTCGACCGCGCGCTCAAGCGCTACCAGCTCGAAGACGCCAAGCTCTCCGGCGAAGTTTCCGGCGACCAGTTCCAGGGCAAGACCGCCAACTACAGTGCCCAGGGCCAGCTGGTACTCGACCAGGCAGCCCAGGTTGCCGAGTGGAATGGCCTGAAGGTCACCGTCAACCAGCTGCGCGCCCTCGGCGAGATCAAGGCCCGCGAGCTGGACAAGGAACCCAAGTTCGATGGCGGCCTGTCGCTGGCGCCGTTCAATCTGCGCGAATTCCTCGAAAGCATCGGCCAGACCCTGCCGGAAATGGCCGACGCCACCACCCTCACCAAGCTCGAACTGGCCACCCGCGTCAGCGGCACCCGCAACAGCCTGACCTTGAACGACCTCAAGCTGAAGCTGGACGACAGCAGCTTCAGCGGCAACCTCGGCATCGCCGACTTCGGCAAGCAGGCCATCCGCGCCCAGTTGTCCGGCGACAAGCTGAACCTCGACCGCTACCTGCCGGCCAAGGTCAAGCAGGCCCAGGACGCCACCAACAGCGCACGCAAGGCTGAAGTTGCCAGTACCGAGCAGAGCGCTATCAAAGGCGACACTCCGCTGCCCAACCAGCCGACCCAGCAGGCCTGGAGCGACACGCCGCTGCTGCCTATCGCCCGCCTGCGTGCACTGGACCTGGACGCCAGCCTGACCCTCGGCCAGCTGATCCTGGACAAGCTGCCCATCGACAACGCCGTGCTCAAGCTGCGCGGCCAGGGTGGCCTGCTCAACCTCGACGACATGCGCGGCGAGCTCTACGACGGCAGGTTCAACGCGAGCGCCAGCCTCGACGTGCGCCAGGACGTACCGACGCTGAAGGCCAAGAAACACATCGCCGACATACCGGTGGAGCGCCTGCTCGAATCCCAGGGCCAGAAGCCGCCGGTAAAGGGCCTGCTCGATCTGGATGCCGACATCACCACCCAGGGCAACAGTCAAAAGGCCTGGATCGACAACCTCAACGGCACCGCGCGCTTCGTCATGACCCAGGGCGTGCTGCTCAACGCCAACCTCGAACAACAACTGTGCCAGGGCATCGCCACGCTCAACCGCAAGTCGCTGACCGCCGAGCACGGCGGCAAGGACACCCCGTTCCGCGAACTGCAGGGCAACCTCACCTTCCGCAACGGCGTGGCCAGCAACCCGGACCTCAAGGCCAGCATTCCCGGCCTGACCGTCAAGGCTGACGGCGACCTCGACCTGCGTGTACTGGGCATGGACTACCGCGTCGGCGTGACCATCGAAGGCGACAAGAGCGACATGCCCGATCCGGCCTGCGAAGTGAACAAGCGCTATGTCGGCATCGAGTGGCCGCTGCGCTGCCGCGGCCCGCTGGAGCTGGGCGCCAAGGCCTGTCGCCTGGACAAGGACGGCATCGGCAAGATCGCCGCACGGTTGGCCGGGGACCGGCTGAACCAGAAACTCGAAGAGAAGCTCGGCGACAAGGTCAGTCCCGAACTCAAAGACGCACTCAAAGGGCTGTTCAAGAAGTGACCCCGCAAAGCTTCAACTCGGCCGTGCTCGACTGGTTCGACACGCACGGCCGCCATGACCTGCCCTGGCAGCAGAACATCACGCCCTATCGGGTGTGGGTCTCGGAAATCATGCTGCAGCAGACCCAGGTCAGCACCGTGATGGGCTACTACGACCGCTTCATGACGGCGCTGCCCACCGTGGCCGATCTCGCGAATGCGCCGGAAGACGAAGTACTGCACCTGTGGACGGGCCTGGGCTACTACACCCGCGCCCGTAATCTGCACAAGACCGCCAAGCGGGTCATGGAGCAGCACGGCGGCGAATTCCCCCGTGACGTCGAGCAGCTCGCCGAGCTGCCTGGCATCGGCCGCTCCACCGCCGGCGCCATCGCCAGCATCTCCATGGGCCTGCGCGCGCCGATCCTCGACGGCAACGTCAAGCGCGTGCTGGCGCGCTACCTGGCCTGCGACGGCTATCCGGGCGAGCCGAAAGTGGCCAAGCAACTGTGGGACGCCGCCGAACGCTTCACGCCACAGGAGCGGGTCAACCACTACACCCAGGCGATGATGGACCTGGGCGCCACGCTCTGCACCCGCAGCAAGCCGAGTTGCCTGCTCTGCCCGCTGCGTGAGGGCTGCCGCGCGCACTTCCTCGGCCGCGAGACCGATTTCCCGGTGTCCAAGCCGCGCAAGGCGCTGCCGCAGAAGCGCACGCTGATGCCGATCCTGGCCAATCGCGAGGGCGACATCCTGCTCTATCGCCGTCCGTCGACCGGCCTCTGGGGCGGCCTGTGGAGCTTCCCCGAGTTGGAGGACCTGGCCGCCCTCGACCCGCTGGCCCAGCGCCACGCCCTTCGCCTGGGCGAGCGCCGCGAACTGCCCGGCCTGACCCATACCTTCAGCCACTTCCAGCTGGCCATCGAGCCCTGGCTGGTGCGCGTCGAAGACGCAACCCCCGCCGTGGCCGAGGCCGACTGGCTCTGGTATAACCTCGCCACCCCGCCCCGGCTCGGCCTTGCCGCCCCGGTGAAGAAGCTGCTCAAACGAGCCGCCGACGTGTTGAACGCAGGAGAAATGTCATGACCCGACTGGTGATGTGCCGCAAATACAAAGAAGAGCTGCCCGGCCTCGATCGCGCGCCCTATCCCGGGGCCAAGGGCCAGGACATCTACGAGCACGTTTCGAAGAAAGCCTGGGAAGAATGGCAGAAGCACCAGACCATGCTGATCAACGAGCGTCGCCTGAACATGATGAACGCCGAGGATCGCAAGTTCCTCAGCACCGAAATGGACAAGTTCCTCAGCGGCGAGGAATACGCGCAGGCCGAAGGCTACGTCCCGCCCAGCGCGTAAGCTCCGGTATTATTTGAAAAATTTTTTCGCGGCACGCTTGACACCCTTTCCGAAAACCCTTTTAATGCGCGCCACGTTGCCCAGGTAGCTCAGTTGGTAGAGCAGGGGATTGAAAATCCCCGTGTCGGCGGTTCGATTCCGTCCCTGGGCACCAAGACACCTAAGCCCCTGATCTTGAAAGAGATCAGGGGTTTTGTCTTTCTGAGGCATGGCTAAAGCCCACCCGACTGGTACACAAGGTGGGTACACATGGCCGACTCCAGCCGTATGATCAGCGGATCACCCCGATACCGCGCACGATCCTTCATGGCACAGCCCTTCAAGCATCCCACGAGCGGAGTGTTCTACCTCCGCCGCCGCGTTCCCGATGAACTGCGTAGCGTCCTTGGCCGCGAGTACAAGCGATCTCTCAAGACACGCGATCCCAGCGAAGCGAAAGCACGCTTTGCCGCCGAGTACAGCAAGAGCGAAGAAGCCTTCTCGATAGCACGCGCGCAACTAGCAGGCACAGAGTCGCTTGGTCATCGCGATATCCAGCAGTTGGCTGCTCGCTGGTTTCGCAGGTGCCTCGATGAAATGGAGAGGACCGGAGAGTTCAGGACCTGCCTTATGCCTGGGACGATAACAACCTGGGAGTCTCCTTTCGGGCCCGTCGAGGAGCAGGAATGGATTAGTCTCCGCGAAGCACTGGACACGGGAAGCGAGACAGATATCGATGCAGAAGCCCTGTCGAACGCCCGGCAAACTCTTAAAGCCGAACACATACCGCTGCCAGCAGCCAATTCGACAACGCGGTCTGCCCTAGTAGCGGCATTTCGCGATCACCTGCTAAGACTTTCGGACCTAGCGAAGCAGAGGCACGAAGGCGACTGGCTGGCAAAAGTCGATCTCATCGATCAGCAGCCACTCGATATTAGGCGTCAGGGAAACACCCAGACAACCAAGCTTCTCGCATGCTTTGAAAGCTACGCTAAAGCCAAGACGCTGGATGACGGCGACAACCGCAGCACACGGAAGACTCTGGATGAGTTTCGCAGCACCATTCGCCGATTCACCGAGCTCTTCGGGGACATGCAAGTCGATAAGATCACCCGTGGTACGGTGCAAAACTACCGGGCCAAGCTGGCTGAAATGCCAGTGAAGACCAAGGGAGCGGCGAAACTTACGGCTCAGGCACTGATTGATAAAGCCAAAGCAGAGTCCCTTCCCCTGCTATCTACCGCGACCATACGCAATCGACTCCGCGCCTTGTCCGCTGTGCTGGGCTACGCCGTTCGCATGGATTGGATCAAGGAAAACCCCGTGGAAGCATCGGGAGTAGCAAAGGCTGCCAGCAAAACCGCAGTCACCAAAGGAGCCCGACGCAGGAAGGACTACACCGCGACCGAGCTCCAGGAAATATTCAGCAGCCCGGTGTTCACCCATGCAGGATGGCAACCCCCTCGCCAAGACTTCGGGAAAGCGTGGTACTGGCTACCCCTGCTCATGTACTACACAGGAGCCCGTCGCGAAGAGCTTGCCCAGCTCGCCGCTGCTGACGTAATGAGGGACGAGGCAGGGGTTCCCTACCTATCGATTCTGGCGACTCATGAAGAGGCTCCTAGAGGCCCTAGCACCCCCACCGATGGGCGCACCGTCAAGACAGAAGGTAGCCGGCGCCGTGTCCCCCTTCACCCCGACCTGATCCACCTAGGCTTTCTGGAGTACGCGGACAACCTACCTCCGAGGGGGCAGCTATTCCCCCACCTCAAAGCCTCTCCAGCGGGCTTCTACGGCGCGAACTGGGGTAAGGCCTGGGCCAAGTACCTGAGAGAGGTGGCGCACATCAGCAGCCCTGCCAGCCCCTCCCACGGCTTTCGACACACGCTCAAGACCCTAAGCAGGGGGGCAGGTATCCCTGAGGATATCCACGACGCCATCACGGGGCATAGCGATGGCAGTGTTAGCAGGGATTACGGAACCATGCCCCTTTCAAGAATCGTGGAAGAGCTCGCCAAGTATCCTTCTGTACCGGGACTCGCCATTCAAGCCAAGTAAGCGTCGGCACCAGAATCGGAAGGGGGAGCACCAACTCCCCCCCAACCCCCCTCGCAGATACAGATAACTCTGACCCATCGATGACTTGATCTCATATATAACCTATTCATCATCACTTACTCTCGTCCGCCCGCTTCGCGGTCGTCCTCGCCCTTCTCCCTCGGACACTCCCTCCCTCCGCCTTCCCGCCCACAAAAGCTATGGGCTGCTGGTATAGGTCGTCGGTCGCTCCAGGTGTCGTCGGTCGTTAGGTACGTAAGCCTTCCATCCAGATAGGGAGCCAATTGCGACGGGCTGCTGATTCCTCATCCTGATAGTGTGCCAATTTCAACTCATTGCACCGCAACGAAATATCCTTTCTGATTTAGGAAGCACTTCAGATACACCGCTACTAGGTCCCCACAAAAGCAGCGGGCACCTCAAACCCAACGTTCATTCCTAGAGTTTCTCCGATTGGATGCCCACCAAGAAATCTGGAGATATCGGAAATCCCCACCATAAAGTCCACCTTATCCGCGCCGTCAATTCGACCCCACACTCTACGCGCACATGGCAAGAGCTCTGGCCGTATCAGCGACCGAACAGACAACAGCCAAACCTGTAGCCCCGCAGCAATCATTTTGTTAACTGGATTGTTCATCGAAGAAGCTTGGCGTTGTTAGGTTATTATCTTTGAATTAACAAACGGAAGCGCCTTCATAAGAGATTCATTCGGGAATTAATTCTCATATAAACACTCGAGCGCCTCCCTCAAGAAACCAGCCTCTTCCACCGCCTTACTCTCTTCCAGCAAGAACACCAATGAAACTGCCACGGAAATCTTTATCTGCACTAATTCACTTGGACCCAGGCAAAAGATAAATTCCTCAAGCCTTTTGGCGTCCTTCAAGTATGAGTTCAATGCAAATCCTTTCAACCAATTACTGACGATTCCCATCTCAGCACTCTCCTAGCAAGCCAGGACAGACACTACCAATTCGGTAGTAACGAATCAATTACGAAACCCGACCATCAGTCTCTTTGGATGGTCGGCCATGTCAGTGTTTGCAAAGCGCTTGAAGGAGGCCCGCATACGGGCAGGCCTATCCCAGGAGCAACTGGGGCTGGAGGCGGGGCTAGACCCGATGTCAGCTAGCACCCGGATGAACCGCTATGAACTGGCGAAGCGAGCACCTAGCTATGACCTAGTAGAGCGGATCGCAGAGGTGCTGAACCTACCTGTCGCGTACTTCTTTGCGCCAGAAGCGGACGCCGCCGAACTACTCGTTTTGTTTCACAAGATGAGCAGCAGCGACAAAGCTCGCCTATTGGAGCTTGCCCACTCAATTAGCAGGTAATGCGTGCTTCCAATGACGCTTCACCGTGGCGACATGAACTGCCAAGCGCTCCGCCACCTGCGATTGAGATAACCCCTCGCTCTTCAGATGTTGAACCTTGGCCCGAGTTGCCAATGCCTCAGGCCGGCCGAGCTTCTTCCCCTCAGCTTTTGCGCGCTTGAGACCTGACTGTGTCCTCTCAATGAGCAAGTCCCGCTCAAACTCCGCGACAGCTACCAATACTTGCATCGTCATCTTGCCGGCGGCAGAAGTGAGATCCACTCCGCCTAGTGCTAAGCAGTGCACCCTGATGCCTCGGGTGGCCAGCAACTCTATGGTTGCTCGGACATCCATTGCATTTCTTCCCAGACGGTCAAGCTTGGTTACAAGCAGAACGTCCCCGTCTTCCATTCTTTCCAGAAGCTTCTGAAACCCAGGCCGATCACAAGCAGGGACCGAACCGCTTATGGTCTCTGCGACAACGCGCCCAGCCAAGACGCAGAATCCAGCACCTTGAACTTCCAGCAGTTGGTTGTCCGTTGACTGATCTGAGGTGCTGACCCTGGCGTATAGGAACGTGCGACTCATTGGCGCTCACCGGTAGCAATAAAGGAGGTAGCATGATGACTTGGTTGCACAAATTTGGTAAGGCTATTTTTATGCAACCATCAGACGAAACGACAGCCGGTAGCGTAAAACGGACGGTTTATGCCCCCTCCATAATCCCCACGATGCAACGCCCAGCTATCCTGCAAGGGGATAGGGGGCGAATCAAAGGCAGGCAACCTCCAAGGCCCTCTCCAACGCGTAACGCGATTTCGGCCCGCAAATACCCTTGCCTGAAGGTCCAGATAAGCAGCCTGTGATACGCCGCACATCCGCAAATCCGCCCTCCTACGTAGGACAATTCATCCAGAGTGCTAGAATCGTACGAAATCAGCTTGCATGATTAACCTTTTGAGGTTAACTTCATGCTCCAGATTGGTCATAGAACCAAGAGAGGGGACGCGCAGCATGTTCACAGAATTTGGAAAGATCCTAAGGAAAGCCAGGATCGACAGAGGGCTTCTCTTGAAGGACATGGCTGAAGGTCTAGGCGTTAGCTCCGCCTACCTGTCAGCAGTAGAAACCGGTAAGAAATCTGTGTCGGACGAACTGACCAGAAAGGTTGCTAAGTACCTAAACATCGCTCCCGGCTCCACAGAGTTTGTGGAGATCGAGGACGCCGCCCAGATCAGCAGAGGGCAAATTGCCCTAGAGGTGAAAGGCCTTTCTCAGAGACACCAGGAAACCGCGCTGGCCTTCGCTAGGCAGTTCGGTGAGATGCAGCCGACGGAATTGGACAAGCTTCTAGCTCTATTACAAAAGCCTAAGAAGTAGGAGACGAAGTGAATGAGCGGCCCTTCATGTGAAGTGCCACCTCGTAGCCAAGATAATGTATTCGGGGTGGCGATGAGTGTAAGGCGAGAACTGGGAATCCAGACGGACGCCTTCCCCATTGCAGAGGTTTTGGAGTTTGTAATGCCCCAGGCGTTTCCAGGGTTCGCCCTGGAAGTCGCCGAGCAATACGAGATGGGGCCAAACCATGGGCTTACGATCCCGGATGAGAATGTCATCCGCCTCAGACTGGACGTGTATGAGGGGCTAGTAGAAGGAAAAGGAAGGGATCGCTTTACAGCTTCACACGAGCTAGGCCACTACCTGATGCATCGAAATGTGCCGATTCGCTTTCACCGAGCAGAACACGGCGAGCTAAAGAAATTCAGGGATAGTGAGTGGCAGGCGAACCGTTTTGCTGGGGCACTTCTAATGCCTACTGACAAGATGGTCACTTGCCAGAGTCTCGCCGAGATAGTCGAACGGTTCCAAGTTTCTTGGGATGCCGCACAGGTACACAACAAGATCCTTGCCAAGAAGGGTCTTATGAGAATTTTGGGCTGATGAGGAGCGCCAACTCCGAAAAGCCCTGCGAGTTGAGGGGGAGTAACTCGCACTTGCGGACGTCAATCTGCGAACGGAAGGTTAGTCATTTCAACGCAGAATGCAAGAGAAAAATCCCCTCCCCTAAGGAGGTGAAGATGGCTAATGCCCAAAAAACCGGCCCCTAAAGGGTTTCGTTGGGTGTGCTGCCGCTACCGTCGGGTGAAGAACTCCGATCGTATGCTGGACGCCCACGAGTACGGCCACGAAGCCTGGTGCTTCTTGGTCCGCGCCTAACCCTGCAGCAACCCCACCCGTGGACTAACCATAGGTGGGTTCTACCTAGCGTATAGATCGTCCATTCATCTTCGAGGAGAAGAGATATGAGCAATAAGCGCGGTCGGGATTCGGGTAGCGGACGCTTCATCCCCATTGAGGAGGCGAAGCGCCGTCCGAAGACCACAACTGTGGAAACCATTCCGAAGCCCACTCCGAAGAAAAAGTGACTTCGTAATGTGGAAGGGCTCGGCATTTGCCGGGCCTTTCCTTTACTGGATGAAACACAAGGGACTCAGGTACACAGATCGGGTACACTTCCCCAAGCGTCTTTCCCCTGAGAGCCGCATTCTCAGTGGGCTTAGCATCTCATGCACAGTGTCGGCGGTTCGATTCCGTCCCTGGGCACCAAGCCTTCCGAAAAGCCCCTGAAATCGAGAGATTTCAGGGGCTTTTTCATTCCCGTCCGAACAAGTCACTCCCCCGCCCCGGCACGTTCCCACGATTCGTATCGAATGTTTGCTTAAGTTCAGTGTCTACTGGCACATAGCACACCGATCTTTCAGAATCATGACCATCCGGACGATTTCCACACTTTGAGTGGGATACCCTCCGGGATTCGATGTTTGGTAGCGGAGTCACTGTGCGCAAACTCATTAGCTGGTGGAATTCCCGGGGCAACCTGGTTTCTCTGTCTGCCCTTTTCCTGCTGATCCCGCTGATCGGCCGCTACAGCCTTGGCTGGGGCTCTCCCCTGGGCTACCTGTCGGACCTGGCACTCGGCACACTGCTGGTCGTCGCGCTGCACAATCGACGACTGTTCATCGCGATTCCGGTGATGCTGGTCTGGGCGCTCTCGGTGATCGGCACCGCCGAGCTGGTCAGCGCCGTGGGCCGCATGCCCGCGCCGGAAGACCTGCACTTCCTCGCCGACCCGACCTTCGTCGCCAACTCCACCGAGGGCGGCGGCCTCAACCACCTGCACCTGGCGATCCTGATCGGCGCCGGCATCCTGCTCAGCGCATTGCTCTGGCGCCGCCGCGAGAAGCCGCTGCCGCGCTACGCCTATGCCGTGCCGGCGGTCCTGCTGGCCAGCCATGCCGCCGTGCAGTACTTCCAGCCCAGCGATGCGGAAATGTGGAAGCAGTTCAACCTGCCGCACCAGCTTGTCTCCCGCGCTGTCACCAGCGGCGAGATGGCCTATCAGGACTGGCGCGACCGCGACCTTCCGGAAGTCCGCCCGGACGTCACCGGCCTGACCCAGCACGACCTCAACGGGACGCCGCTGCTGGCCGGTCGCGGCCAGGCGAAGAATGTGCTGATCATCGCCATGGAAGGTATTCCTGGCGCCTACGTGGCCACCAACCGGGCCGCGCTCAGCAGCAGCTACGAAGAATCGATGATGCCGCGCCTGAGCACCTGGGCCGAGCGCGCCATGACCACCCCGGACTACGTAGTGCATAGCCACCAGACCATCCGCGGTCTCTATGCCATGCTCTGCGGCGATTACAGCAAGCTGGACAACGGCACGCCCAAGGGCGTCGAGCTGCTGGGCAATCCGACCCGCGCCGCCGAGTGCCTGCCGGCGCAGATGCACCAGGCCGGCTTCAGCACCCACTTCCTGCAGGGCGCCGGGCTGCGCTTCATGGCCAAGGACAAGGTCATGCCGGCCATGGGCTTCGACAAGACCCTGGGCCGCGATTGGTTCAAGAAGAAGCCCTACCTGGAGTTCGCCTGGGGCATGGATGACAAGGCCTTCTTCGAGGGTGCGCTGGACTATGTCGGCCAGCTGCGCCAGAAGAAACAGCCGTGGATGCTCACCCTGCTCACCGTCGGCACCCACCAGCCGTATTCGGCCACCCCGGAGTACCTGGCCAAGTACCCGACGCCGCGCCAGGCAGCGGTCGCCTACCTCGACGACGCGGTCGATGCCTTCCTCAAGGGCCTGGAAGAGAAAGGCGTGCTCAAGGACACCCTGGTGATCGTCACCTCCGACGAATCCCACGGCATCGACAACGTACGCCTTGCCTCGGCCTGGGGCCTGAACCTGATTCTTGCACCGGAACAGGCCGCGCTCCCGCCGGTGAAGGCTGGCGTCTACGGACACGTCGACATGGAATCCTCGGTGCTCGACTACTTCGCCATCAAGGCGCCGCAGGATATTGCCGGCCGCTCCCTGTTCCGCGAATACAGCAACGGGCGCGAGATGGTGACGTTCACCAACGGCATGCAGCGCTACCACGACGGCAAGGGCAACTTCACCGAGTGCGACTTCCAGCAGGTTTGCCGGCGCTACCAGAGTGACGGCTTCATCGCTGACAGCGCCAAGTTCGTCGGGCGCTTCAGTGGCCGCGATGCCCGTCTGATGACCGCTCGCGCGGACATCCTCGACCAGTCGGTGGTCAATGCGCAGTCGGCCCGCGAATACCAGTTCGCGACCAAGGAACGCATCCGCCTGAAGCCGCAGATCGACAACGAGTACACCGACAACCTGATCGGCGCGCAGTACCTGGAATTCCCGGCCAACACCCACACCACGGTGAGCCTGAAGATCCGGGCGATCCAGATGGACGCCAAGGGTGCGAAAGTGACACTCAAGACGCGCTCGTTCGAGAAGCCGGTGCCGATCCAGATGCCGGACTTCCCGCTGGTGAAACGCAACCAGCCGCTGGAAGTGACCTTCGGCTTCGACAACGAGGAAGCGCGCAAGGCGTTCTCCTTCCACCTGCTGGCCGAGGGCAAGGGCGTCATCGAGATCACCGACTTCCACGTGCTGACCCAGCCACGCAAATCGACGATCAATGCCACCGAAGCCGGCGGTACCGGCCTGGCCGACGCCAAGCCGCTGCCGGTCCCGCGCCTGTCCGGCCACCCGAATCTGATGGCCAGCCAGCCGCCGGAGTCCCAGGACGACATTACGCCCGCCGAGGCGTTGGAAGATCCGAATCCGCAGCTGCGGCAGATGATGCAGTAACCCGAACCGGCGGCCCCAGTGGCCGCCGGACTTTTAACGGCCGGCCCAAACTGGCACTATCCCGCGCCCGCGCCACCATCGGACGCCCTCCTCCGGCGCGGCTAGTTCAGCCCAGGCGACAACGCCGAGCGGCAATGCGACAACTTGCCACTACAGCCGACGACCGCGGCAGATGGGCGCTTGGCGCACCCTGGAGTGCGTGTTAGGTTGCCCCTCGCCAGGATGGCCCCGATTCTGCAGTGACCTGCTGCGAAAGCGTCCGAATAACAACAGAGGAGCCCCCTATGGCCACGGCCATACCCGCACTGGAAATCCGTAACCTGCACAAGCGTTACGGTGACCTGGAAGTGCTCAAAGGCATTTCCCTGACCGCCCGCGACGGCGATGTGATTTCCATTCTCGGCTCCTCCGGTTCCGGTAAATCCACGTTCCTGCGCTGCATCAACCTGCTGGAGAACCCCCACCAGGGCCAGATCCTGGTTGCCGGTGAAGAACTCAAGCTGAAGAAATCCAAGGACGGCTCGCTGGTCGCCTCGGACGGCAAGCAGATCAATCGCCTGCGCAGCGAACTGGGCTTCGTCTTCCAGAACTTCAACCTCTGGCCGCACATGAGCATCCTCGACAACATCATCGAGGCGCCACGCCGTGTGCTGGGCAAGACCAAGGCCGAAGCCACCGAGATCGCCGAGGCCCTGCTGGCCAAGGTCGGCATCTCCGACAAGCGCCACAGCTTCCCCGCACAGCTTTCCGGCGGCCAGCAGCAGCGCGCCGCCATCGCCCGTACGCTGGCGATGCAACCCAAGGTCATCCTCTTCGACGAACCGACTTCGGCACTGGACCCGGAAATGGTCCAGGAAGTGCTTAACGTAATCCGCGCGCTTGCCGAGGAGGGTCGCACCATGCTGCTGGTGACCCACGAAATGAACTTTGCCCGCCAGGTTTCCAGCGAGGTGGTGTTCCTCCACCAGGGCCTGGTAGAAGAGCAGGGACCGCCGCAGCAGGTATTTGACAACCCGCAATCGGCACGCTGTAAACAATTCATGTCCAGCCACCGCTAACGGAGCATCACTGCATGAACAACTATAAGAAGATCGTTCTGGCTATCGCGGCCACCTTTGCACTGGGGAGCCAGGCCATCGCCGCGGACAAACTGCGCATCGGTACCGAAGGCGCCTACCCGCCCTTCAACGGTATCGACGCCAGCGGCCAGGTCGTCGGTTTCGACCTCGACATCGGCAAGGCGCTGTGCGCCAAGATGAAGACCGAATGCGAAGTCGTCACTTCGGACTGGGACGGCATCATTCCGGCCCTGAACGCCAAGAAATTCGACTTCATCGTCGCTTCCATGTCGATCACCGACGAGCGCAAGCAGGCCGTCGACTTCACCAACCCCTACTACACCAACAAGCTGCAGTTCGTGGCGCCCAAGTCCACCGACTTCAAGACCGACAAGGGCTACCTGAAAGGCAAGGTGATCGGCGCGCAGCGCGCGACCATCGCCGGTACCTGGCTCGAGGACAACATGTCCGACGTCGTCACCATCAAGCTGTACGACACCCAGGAAAACGCCTACCTCGACCTGTCCTCGGGCCGCCTCGACGGCGTACTGGCCGACAAGTTCGTGCAGTACGACTGGCTGAAGAGCGACGCCGGCAAGGACTTCGAGTTCAAGGGCGAGCCGGTATTCGACAACGACAAGATCGGCATCGCCGTGCGCAAGGGCGACCCGCTGCGCGAGAAGCTGAACGCCGCTCTGAAGGAAATCGTCGACGACGGTACCTACAAGAAGATCAACGACAAGTACTTCCCCTTCAGCATCTACTGATGCACGTGCCGCGCCGCCCTTGCCGGGCGGCGCGCGCCTTCAGGCGTGACTCCCCATGATTTTCGACCTGCACGGCTTTGGCGATCAGTTGATCGCCGGCACCTGGATGACGCTCAAGCTCTCGCTCGCCGCAGTCTGCGTGGGACTGATCCTCGGCCTGCTCGGCGCCGTCGCCAAGACCTCGAAGAATGGCTTCCTGCGCATGCTCGGCGGTTTCTACACCACCGTAGTGCGCGGCGTACCCGAGACGCTCTGGGTATTGATGATCTATTTCGGCACCGTGGCCGGCCTGAACGCCATCGGTGACCTGTTCGGCTACCCCGAATTCGCCCTGTCGCCCTTCGCCGCCGGCACCTGCGCCCTGGGCCTGTGCTTCGGCGCCTACGCCACCGAGGTGTTCCGTGGCGCGCTACTGGCGATTCCCAAGGGCCACCGCGAAGCCGGGCAGGCGCTGGGCCTCTCCGCTCCGCGCATCTTCTGGCGCATCGTCCTGCCGCAAGTGTGGCGCGTGGCGCTGCCAGGCCTGGGCAACCTCTACCTGATTCTGCTGAAGGACACCGCACTGGTCTCGCTGATCACCCTCGATGAAATCATGCGCAAGGCCCAGGTCGCTTCCAACGCGACCAAGGAACCCTTCACCTTCTACATGACTGCGGCCTTCATCTACCTGGGCCTGACCGTCTTCATCATGGCCGCCCTGCACTTCCTTGAGCGACGCGCCGGCCGCGGCTTCGTGAGGAACGAGCTATGACCGATCTCGAGCTGATCCTCAAATGGCTGCCGAAGATGCTCCAGGGCGCCACCCTGACCCTGGAGCTGCTGGCCATCGCCGTGGTAGCCGGCCTGTGCCTCGCCGTACCGCTGGGCATCGCCCGCGCCTCGCGGCACTGGTACGTACGCGCCGTGCCCTACGCCTACATCTTCTTCTTCCGCGGCACACCGCTGCTGCTGCAGCTGTTCATCGTCTACTACGGCTTCGCCCAGTTCGAAAGCGTGCGCAAGGGGCCGCTCTGGCCATACCTGCGCGACCCGTACTGGTGCGCCCTGCTGACCATGACCCTACACACCGCAGCCTACATCGCGGAGATCCTGCGCGGCGCCATCCACGCCATCCCGGTCGGAGAAGTGGAAGCCGCCCGCGCGCTGGGCATGTCCCGCCGCCAGGCGCTGTTCCACATCATCCTGCCGCGCGCCGCGCGCATCGCCATGCCGGCCTACAGCAACGAGGTGATCCTCATGCTCAAGGCCAGCGCCGTGGTCTACACCGTGACCCTGTTCGACATCATGGGCATGACCCGCACCATCATCGCGCGCACCTACGAGGCCATGCTGTTCTTCTGCCTCGCCGGGGTGTTCTACCTGGTCATCACCCTCCTGCTTACCCGCATCTTCCGCCTGCTGGAACGCTGGCTGAAGGTCGACTCCATGCAGGGCCGCTGACCGGCGCGCCGTTCCCCCACGGGGTCGCTATAATGCGCGCCCCGTGGCTTTCTCCCGCTTCGCACCGTGCTCCCGAACGACACTCCCCTGACCGGCCCCGACCTGCTCCAGCGCTTCCTGGCTCTGGACACCTTCCTGCTGGAACACCAGGCGCTCTGGCGGCCCAAACCCTTCACGGTGCTGGAGCTGCCCTGGGAGCACGACCACCCCGAACTGGCCACCTGGCTGCGCAGCCGAAGCCTCGAAGAGGCCGATGCGGTGCACAACGCACCGCAGCAACTCGACGCTCCCGCGCCCTTCCCCACGTTGGCTGCCATGGCTGCCAAACTGTCCGTCGTCGGCGAGTTCCCGGCAACGCCCATGGGAAAGCTGTCGAACCTGCTGACTGTCGATGTCCCCGGTCGCAAGTGGCAACAGATCGAAGCCTTCGCCAGCCGACTGGAGTTCGCCGAGGCGCCGCAGCAATGGCTCGACTGGTGCGCCGGCAAAGGCCACCTGGGCCGCCTGCTGGCCCGCGACGGCAAGCCACTGTTGAGCCTGGAATTGGACAGTGCACTGGTTGAGGATGGCCAGCGCCTGAGCGACCGGCTCCAATTGCAGGCCCGACATCATCAGCAGGACGTGCTCGCCCCGAACGCCCTCGAGCATCTCCAGGCCGGGCACACCGCCGTCGCCCTGCACGCCTGCGGCGACCTGCACGTGCGTCTGTTGCAGCTCGCCAGCAGTCGCGGCTGTCGCCAGCTTGCGGTTGCACCTTGCTGCTACAACCGCATCGATAGCGAACACTACCAGCCGCTCTCAAACGCCGCGCAAGGCTCCACTCTCGGGCTTTCGCGCGAAGACCTGCGTCTGCCTCTGGCCGAAACCGTGACCGCCGGTGCCCGCGTGCGCCGCCAGCGCGATGCTTCGATGGCACGTCGACTGGCATTCGACCTGCTGCAGCGGGAGGTCCGCGACAGTGACGACTACCTGCCCGTCCCGCCCGTATCACCGACCTGGCTGGACAAATCCTTCGCCGATTACTGTCGTGATCTCGCCGCGCTCAAGGGCCTCCACCTGCCTGCCGTGGTCGACTGGCTCCATTTGGAGGCCCGAGGCTGGCAGCGACTGGCCCAAGTCCGCAACCTCGAACTGGTGCGCGGACTGTTCCGCCGGCCCATGGAGCTCTGGCTGCTGCTCGACCGCGCGTTATTCCTCGAGGAGCAGGGCTATCGCGCCACCCTGGGCGCCTTCTGCGCCACGCGAATGACCCCGCGCAACCTGCTGTTGCTGGCTGAACGCATCTGAGACGGGCGTTCCAGAGCTTCACCCACAGACCCTGTGGATAACTCTGTTCGTAACCCAGGAAAAACGCCACCTTCCTTACCGGCCAGACCGTCTCGCTGCGATCTGATCATTTTCTGTACACGAAAAACAAATCTTTCAAAAACAGTAACTTACGAACTTTCGTGATTGCCATCACAGGGCATATGCGATTTGTGCCCTAAAGCTTTCTCCGTTGTGCATAAAGAGCTGCCAAGGTCGTAGGAAATCAACCATCCCTGTTGCCAATCACGTCCCAATTGCGCTTCGTCGAACGGATTGTTGCGCAATCGCGACAATCGCACCTTGTCAATCGCTGCCTAGGCAGTATCATTTCGAAACATTTCACTGCCTAAGCAGCTATCTGTTTTGACATGAATCACTACGACGTCGCGGACTTTCCGTTCAAAGGCTCCATCGGCCAGTTGCTGGGCGCCACCGCCATCCTCAAGGATCGCCTGCTGGACAAGCACCTGGCGCACCTGGACATCACCGCCGCGCAGTTCAAGGTACTGTTCTTCATCGGCAACGACCGCGCCAACACCCCGGCCGAGCTGTGCCGCGAGCTGTCGATCGACAGCGGCTCCATGACCCGCATGCTCGACCGCCTGTCGCGCAAAGACCTGCTGCTGCGCCAGCCCTGTCCCAACGATCGCCGCAGCGTGCGCCTGAGCCTGAGCGCTGCGGGCCAGGCGGTGAACGACGAGGCGCCGCGCATCGCTGCCGCGGCCATGAACGAACTGGTCGGCGGCCTTTCCAGCGACGAACTGCAGACCCTCACCGGCCTGCTCGACAAGATCCTGCGCGCCCATGGCGCCGCGGCCAGCTGCCCGGCGCAGGAGAAGTGAAGATGAAACGTCCTTGTATTGCCCTGCTGCCGGCGGCCGTGTTCGCCGCCATGCTCGGCCTTGCAGGTTGCGCCAACTATTCTGGCCTGCACACCAGCGGCAAGGCCATTGATCCCACCAGCCTGAAGGCCGGCGTCAGCCTTGACGGCGCCCCGCTGTCGCCCGCCGCCTGGCCCAGCGAGCGCTGGTGGACCGGTCTGGGCGACGCACAACTGGACAGCCTGATCGATGAAGCCCTGCGTGGCACCCCGGACCTGCAAATCGCCGAGGCCCGCGCCCGCCAGGCCACAGCCGCTGCCCAGGCGCAGGACGCGGAGCGCATGCCCAGCGTGAAAGGCACTGCCAGTTATGCCGGCATCCGCGCACCGGAAAGCGTCCTGCCGGCGCCGACCGGCGGCCGCTACTCAGCGGTGAAATACCTGTCGGCGAGCTTCAGTTACGACCTCGACCTCTGGGGCGGTCAGCGCGACGCCTGGGAGGCCGCGCTCGGCCAAGCCAACGCCGCCGAAGTCGACCGCCAGGCCGCGTCGATCACGCTGTCCACCAATGTCGCCCGTGCCTATAGCGAACTGGCCCACGCCTTCATCGCCCGCGACCTGGCCCAGGACGAACTGGATCGCTCACAACATCTCTTCCAGCTCAGCCAGAAGCGTATGGATGCCGGCCTGGACAGCAAGGTCCAGCTGCAACAGACGCAAACCCAGGTGGCCAGCGCCAAGCAGCAATTGGCGGCGGCGGAACAGGACATCGCCAGCGATCGCATCGCCCTGGCCGTCCTGCTCGGCCAGGGCCCGGACCGCGGCCAGGAGCTGCAGCGTCCGCAGGAACTCAAACCTGGCGCACTGACCCTGCCGTCGAACCTGCCGGCCGAACTGCTGGGCCGGCGCCCGGACATCGTTGCCGCACGCTGGCGCGTCGAGGCCGCGTCGAAAAGCATCGATTCGGCGAAGACCGAGTTCTATCCCAACCTGAACCTGGGCGCGATGGTCGGCCTGGCTGCCTTGCACACCAGCGACGTATTGAAGGCGCCGAGCCGCTTCTTCCAGATCGCCCCGGCGATCTCCCTGCCGATCTTCGACGGCGGCCGCCTGCGCGCCAACCTCGCCGGGAAAAACGCCGACTACGACCTGGCTGTTGCCCAGTACAACAAGACCCTGGTCAATGCCCTGGGCGAAGTCACCGACGACCTCGGCAAGCTGCGCTCGCTGGAGCAGCAGATCGACGACCAGCGCGATGCCCGCGACATCGCCAAATCCAACTTCGACCTGGCCATGCGCCGTTATGGCGAAGGTGTCGGCAACTACCTCGACGCCCTCAGCGTGCAACAACAGTTGCTCCTCGCCGAACGCCAACTGGCCAGCCTGGACGCCCAGCGCATCGACCTCTCGGTGCAGCTGATCCAGGCCCTGGGTGGTGGCTACCAGCCCGACACCACTCCCACTCCCGCCCCGCTCGCCCAGGCGAACGCGGCCGCCGCGCACTGAACGAGGCACCCGACATGAGCACCGCAATGCAAGAAACCCCGAGCAGCAATCCCAAGCGCAAGCGCTGGCTGCTGATCCTGCTCGCCGTCGTCATCCTCGCAGGCCTCGCCAGCGTCGCCTGGGAAATCCTCTACGGCCGCTGGCACGAGGACACCGACGATGCCTACGTGAACGGCAACGTCGTGCAGATCACCCCGCAGATCACCGGCACCGTGGTCAGCATCGGCGCCGATGACGGCGACCTGGTGCGCAAGGGCCAGGTGCTAGTGAAGTTCGACCCCAGCGACGCCGACATCGCCCTGCAGCAGGCCGAAGCCAACCTCGCGCGCACCGTGCGCCAGGTGCGAGGGCTGTTCAGCAACGTCGACGGCTACAAGGCCGACGTGGCGGCCAAGAAGGTCGCCCTGGCCAAGGCCGAGGCCGACTTCAAGCGCCGCCAGAACCTCGCCAACGACGGCGCCATCTCCCAGGAAGAACTGGCCCACGCCCGCGACGCCCTGGACACAGCGCGCAGCTCGCTGACCACCTCCGAACAGCAACTGGACACCAACCGCGCGCTGGTCGACGACACCGTGATTGCCTCGCACCCGGACGTCAAAGCCGCCGCCGCCAAGCTGCGCCAGGCTTATCTGGACGACGCCCGCGCTGTGATCATCGCGCCGGTTACCGGCTACGTTGCGAAGCGCACCGTGCAGGTCGGCCAGCGTGTGCAGCCGGGCGCCGCGCTGATGGCGGTGATTCCGCTGGACCAGGTGTGGATCGACGCCAACTTCAAGGAAACCCAGCTCAAGCACATGCGCATCGGCCAGCCGGTAGACATCCGCTCAGATCTTTACGGCAGCGAAGTGAAATACTCCGGCACCGTCGACAGCCTTGGCGTCGGCACCGGCAGCGCCTTCTCCCTGCTGCCGGCGCAGAACGCCACCGGCAACTGGATCAAGATCGTCCAGCGCGTACCCGTGCGCATCCGCATCAACGCCGAGGAACTGGCGAAGAATCCGCTGCGCATCGGCCTGTCCATGGACGTCAACGTCAGCCTGCATGACCAGAGCGGCCCCGCGCTTGCCCAGCAGGCGCCGCACGAGGCGGTGTTCTCCACCGACATCTACCAGGAGCAATTGGCCTCTGCGGACCAACTGATCGAGAAGCTGATCCAGGCCAATCTGGCCGACGCCAACCACAGCACCGCGCAGCGCTGATCCGACTGCCATGAGCCAGCCCAACAGCAGCAGTTTCAGCCCGCCCAGCCTGGTCATGGCCACCATTGGCCTGTCGCTGGCGACCTTCATGCAGGTGCTGGACACCACCATTGCCAACGTCGCCCTGCCGACCATCTCCGGCAACCTCGGGGTGAGTTCCGAGCAGGGTACCTGGGTCATCACCTCGTTCGCGGTGAGCAACGCCATCGCCCTGCCGCTGACCGGCTGGCTCAGCCGGAAGATCGGCGAAGTGCGGCTGTTCATCGCCGCCACCCTGCTCTTCGTCATCGCCTCGTTCCTTTGCGGCGTCGCGCAGCAGATGGGCATGCTGGTGGGCTTCCGCGCCATCCAGGGCTTCGTCGCCGGGCCGCTCTACCCGATTACCCAGACCCTGCTGATCTCCATCTATCCCCCGGCGAAACGGGGGATGGCACTGGCACTGCTGGCGATGGTGACGGTGGTGGCGCCCATCGCCGGGCCCATCCTCGGCGGCTGGATCACCGACAGCTACAGTTGGCCGTGGATCTTCTTCATCAACGTGCCCATCGGCCTGTTCGCCGCCATGGTCGTCTACCAGCAACTGCGCGCCCGCCCGGTGGTGATCAAGCACGCGCCGATGGACTACATGGGCCTGGCGATGCTGGTGATCGGCGTCGGGGCGCTGCAGATCGTGCTCGACAAGGGCAACGACCTGGACTGGTTCGAATCCGGCTTCATCATCGGCGGTACGGTCATCGCGGTGATCGCCCTGGCGGTGTTCGTGATCTGGGAGCTGACCGACAAGCACCCGATCGTCAATCTGAGACTGTTCGTGCACCGCAACTTCACGGTGGGAACCCTGGCACTGGTTGGCGGCTACGCCGGTTTCTTCGGCATGAACCTGCTGCTGCCGCAGTGGCTGCAGACACAGATGGGCTACACCGCGACCTGGGCAGGCCTGGCGGCAGCGCCGATCGGGATTCTGCCGGTCTTCCTGTCGCCGCTCGTCGGCCGCTACGCGAACAATTTCGATCTTCGCCTGCTGGCTGGCCTGGCCTTCCTGGCGATGGCAGCGACCTGCTTCATGCGCGCCGACTTCACCACTGACGTCGACTACCTGCACATCGCACTGGTGCAATTGTTCATGGGATTAGGCGTGGCGTTCTTCTTCATGCCGATCCTAAGCATCCTTCTGTCGGACCTGCCGCCGGACCAGATCGCCGACGGCTCGGGCCTGGCGACCTTCCTGCGGACCCTTGCCGGCAGCTTCGCCGCGTCACTCACCACCTGGATCTGGAACCGCCGCGCCACCATGCACCACGCCTACCTGACCGAGAACATCAGCCAGTACGACCCGGCCACCCGCGCCACCGTCGAACAACTGGGCGGCCCCGGCCAGCACAGCGCCGCCCTGCTCGAACGCATGGTGGAAAGCCAGGCCTACATGATCAGCACCATCGACTACTTCACCCTGCTCGGCTGGCTGTTCCTCGCCATGCTGGTCATCATCTGCCTGGCCAAGCCCCCCTTCGGCGCCAAGCCCGGCGCGGCGACGGCCGGAGGACACTGACAGAAACTGTCGGATCAGTCTGACAAATCAGTGGTTTACACAAAGGTTGGCATGGCTATAATGGCCGCCCTCCTTGCCGGTATAGCTCAGCTGGTAGAGCAACTGACTTGTAATCAGTAGGTCCCGGGTTCGACTCCTGGTGCCGGCACCATGAATAGCGACTTGACAAAGGCCCACCCCTGGCGGTGGGCCTTTTTCTTTTACCGTGAGAAACTCTGACGAACGGATAGCATGTCGGGCAGAACCTTCTGCGCCGCATAGAGTCAATCATGCTTTTGTATAGAGAGACCTACCGAATTCCCTCGGATCAAAATTTCGAGTGACGGCATAGGTTTACGGACCTGTCTGCATGAATATAATGACCGCAATCACGCCATGGCCACTCGCAAGCGGCCGGCCGATCGACCCGCCTGGAGCGCCGCAAAGCACCAACAGGGCATACTTCGAGATGCGGACGGAACCGCCGAGGGCAGCACAGTGATCGCCAGCAGAGCGGTACAGCCAACACATGGACCACTCGACCAGGACGCGCCAGGACCCAAGGTGGCCGTTCTGTTGTCCACCTACAACGGTGCGCCATTCCTGGCGGAACAGCTCGACTCCATCATTGGGCAGACGCATCGGAACTGGGCCATTTATGCTTCCGATGACGGCTCCAGCGATGAGACTCTGGAAATTCTCGACTCTTACCAGAAAAAACTGGGCGAAGAGCGCCTGTTCATAGTCGACGGCCCCCACAAAGGCTTCTCTGCCAATTTTCTATCGCTGTTAAAACGCCCAGAGGTAGATGCCGATTTTTTCGCGTTCTGCGATCAGGATGACTTCTGGGAGCCTCACAAGCTAAAGCTTGCCATGGATTGGTGCGAGAAAATTGCACCCGACATTCCCGCCCTGTACTGCGCACGCACGCAATTGATCGACTGCGCCGGCACACCCATCGGCCTGTCGCCGCTGTTCAGCGCCCCTCCCAGCTTCCGCAACGCCCTGGTCCAGAGCCTGGCTGGCGGCAACACGATGCTCTTCAATGGCGCCACCCGCCGCCTGCTCGCCAAAACCAATGACAACGACAGAATCATTTCCCACGACTGGTGGGCCTATCTGGTCGTGTCCGGGTGCAAGGGCACCATCTATTACGACCCAATGCCGACCATCGGATACCGCCAGCACGGCAGCAATCTGATTGGCTCCAATACGGGCGTCTCGGAGCGCCTTGTCCGAATCAAGAAAATGATGACGGGGACATTCAAAGACTGGAATGACGCCAATCTTCGTGCCATCAGAGCCCTTGAAGGTGAGCTCAGCGCGGAGAGCCAACAGACTCTGGAGCTGTTCGAACAAGCCAGAAAGTCTTCACTGCCCAAGCGCCTGAGCCTGATTCTCAAGGCTGGCGTGTATCGACAAACCCTTCTCGGCAACCTCGGGCTGACTGCTGCGGCCATTCTCCAGAGGCTCTGACTTCATGACTATTCTCGTAACCGGAAGCGCCGGCTTCATCGGCGCCAATTTCGTACTGGATTGGCTCAACGAACACGACGAAGCGGTCGTCAGCCTGGACAAACTGACCTACGCGGGCAATCGGCAAAATCTGGCGAGTCTGGAGAGCGACCCGCGCCATACCTTCATACAGGGCGACATCGGCGACACCGACCTGGTCGCCCGGCTGCTTGATGAATACCGGCCCCGGGCAGTCCTCAACTTCGCCGCCGAATCCCACGTGGACCGCTCGATACTGGGCCCCGAGGAGTTCATCCAAACCAACATTGTAGGCACCTTCCGCATGCTGGAGTGCGTACGCCACTATTGGCAGGCCCTGCCGGTCGCCGAGAGGGACGAGTTCCGGTTCCTTCATGTATCGACCGATGAAGTCTATGGCTCCCTGTCCCCGGACGCCCCTGCATTCACCGAGCACAACAAGTACGAACCCAATAGCCCCTACTCGGCCTCCAAGGCCGCCTCTGACCATCTGGTCCGCGCCTACCACCACACCTACGGCCTGCCGGTACTGACCACCAACTGCTCGAACAACTACGGCCCCTATCATTTCCCCGAGAAACTCATTCCGCTGGTCATCCACAACGCCCTGGCAGATCGATCACTGCCGATTTACGGTGACGGCCAGCAGATTCGCGACTGGCTTTATGTCAAAGACCACTGCAGCGCCATCCGCCGAGTACTAGAGGCTGGCGCCCTGGGCGAGACCTACAACGTTGGCGGCTGGAACGAAAAGGCCAATATCGACGTCGTCCAAACGCTGTGCGACATACTCGACCAGGAGCAGCCGCGAACTGACGGGCGGAGCTATCGGGAACAGATCGCCTTCGTTAAAGATCGCCCTGGGCACGATCGTCGCTATGCGATCGACGCCAGTCGCCTCGAGCGCGAATTGGGGTGGAAACCGGCAGAAACTTTCGAGACAGGCATTCGCAAGACCGTACGTTGGTACCTTGAAAACCAGACCTGGGTCGCCAATGTCACCAGCGGCGCATACCGCGAGTGGGTAGGCAAGCAATACGTATGAACAAGATCCTTCTTCTCGGCGCCAATGGTCAGGTCGGCTGGGAGCTTCAACGCGCCCTGCCCCCCCTGGCTCAACTCGTGGCCTGTGACCGCCAGCGCGCTGATCTGAATGACCTTGACGCCCTGACCCGCCTGGTCACGACAGAGCGCCCCGACATCATCGTCAATGCCGGTGCCTACACCGCCGTGGACAAGGCCGAGAGCAACCTCGCCAACGCCCGCAGAATCAACGCAGAAGCAGTCAGGGTCCTGGCCAGTGCGGCACGGACCAGCAACGCATGGCTGGTGCATTACTCCACCGATTATGTCTTCAATGGCCAAGGCCGCCAGCCCTTCAGCGAAGACGCCCCCACCGGACCGCTCGGAATCTACGGGCAGACCAAGCTGGAAGGCGAACTGGCCATCCGCGAGATCGGCTGCCGCCACCTGATTTTCAGAACCAGTTGGGTCTATGCGACGCGCGGCGCCAACTTCGCCAAAACCATATTGCGGCTGGCGAAGGAGCGCGACGAACTACGCGTAATCGCCGATCAAGTCGGAGCCCCGACCAGCGCCGAACTCATTGCCGATATCACCGCCCTTATACTGCGCGACCTCATGAGCAAACCGGCCCTGCGCGAGAACGCCTCTGGCACCTATCACCTGGTGGCAAGTGGCGAAACCAGCTGGCACCAGTTCGCCCGTTTTCTCATAGATGAAGCCATTCGACTGGGCGCCAGCCTGCGCACCTCCCCGGACCGCATTGCACCCATCTCGACCAGCGAGTACCCGACCGCCGCCCAGCGGCCAGCCAACTCGCGACTGGCAAATGGCAAACTGCAGCAGACCTTCGGCCTCGTGCTGCCCCACTGGGAACACCATGCGCAGCGCACGGTCAGAGAACTGGTTGATCTAGGAATCGTATGAAACGCAAAGGCGTCATTCTCGCTGGCGGCTCTGGTACTCGGCTGCATCCAGCCACCCTGGCAATTTCCAAGCAATTGCTGCCGGTATACGACAAACCGATGATCTATTATCCGCTGAGCACCCTGATGCTCGCTGGTATTCGCGACATCCTGATCATCTCCACGCCACAAGACACGCCACGCTTCGAGCAACTGCTCGGCAGTGGCAACCAATGGGGCCTTAACCTGCAGTACGCCGTGCAGCCCTCCCCGGACGGACTGGCCCAGGCCTTCCTGATCGGCGAGGACTTCCTTGGCGACTCCCCCAGCACCCTGGTGCTGGGGGATAACATCTTCTACGGCCATGACTTCCAGCAGCTCCTGACGCATGCGGCGCGCCAAGAAGAAGGCGCGAGCGTATTCGCCTACCACGTCCAGGATCCAGAAAGATATGGCGTGGCGGAATTCGACAGCAGCGGCAAGGTGCTCTCACTGGAGGAAAAGCCGCTGACTCCCAAGTCCAGCTATGCAGTCACCGGCCTCTACTTCTATGACAACCAGGTGATAGAGCTGGCAAAGAGCCTAAAACCCTCAGCACGTGGTGAACTCGAAATCACCGACCTCAACCGCATCTACCTGCAACAGGGCAAGCTCAACGTGGAGATCATGGGGCGCGGCTATGCCTGGCTGGATACAGGCACCCATGACTCACTGCTGGATGCCGGTCAGCTCATCGCCACCCTGGAAAATCGCCAGGGCCTGAAAGTAGCCTGCCCGGAAGAGGTCGCTTTTCGCCAGCAATGGATCACAGCCGAACAACTGGCCACCCTTGCTGCTCCGCTATCCAAGAATGGCTACGGGCAATACCTCAGGCGAATTCTCGACGAGACAGTTTACTGATGAGAGCTACCCATCTCGCCATTCCGGACGTTTTACTACTAGAACCCGAGATCTTCGGCGATGATCGAGGATTTTTCCTGGAAAGTTTCAATCAGCGGAAATTCGAGGAGATCATCGGACGTCAGGTCAACTTCGTACAGGACAACCATTCGCGCTCGGCGAAAGGCGTTCTGCGCGGCCTGCATTATCAGATTCAGCAACCACAGGGGAAGTTGGTCAGAGTAGTCGCAGGTGAAGTGCTAGACGTTGCCGTCGACCTGCGCAAAAGCTCGCCGACTTTTGGTCGCTGGGTCAGTGCGACACTGAGCGCCGAGAACAAGCGCCAACTCTGGCTGCCCGAGGGCTTTGCCCACGGCTTCATCGTAATGTCCGAATCCGCCGAGTTTCTGTACAAAACCACGGATTATTACGCCCCAGCGTTCGAGCGCTGCATCGCCTGGAACGATCCGAGCCTAAAAATCGCCTGGCCAGCCGACCTTCAACCCATACTTTCCGCCAAGGACCATGCCGGCATGCTTTTCGAACAAGCAGAGGTGTTTGCCTGATGCAACACTTCTCAGCCACCCCTCAGGCGATAATCGCCAGCCTGTGGAAACATCGAGAGCTCATTAAGGCCTCGACCAGACGTGAAGTTCTGGGGCGTTACCGGGGGTCAGCCATGGGTCTCCTTTGGTCCTTCTTCAACCCGGTACTGATGCTGACAGTTTATACATTCGTCTTCAGCGAAATATTCAAGGCGCGCTGGAGTGGCGGCAGCGATTCCAAGTCCGAATTTGCTCTGGTGCTGTTTGCCGGGCTTATCGTTTTCAATCTCTTTGCAGAGTGCATAAACCGGGCGCCCGGGCTGATTCTTTCCAACGTCAATTACGTCAAGAAGGTAATTTTCCCTCTGGAAATCCTGCCGTTCGTGAATCTGCTTTCAGCCTTGTTCCACGGCACCATCAGCCTCATCGTCTGGCTATTGGCCTACCTCATCCTGTTTGGCGTTCCCCATGCCACGGCACTCTATTTGCCGCTGATCATCCTGCCATTCATGCTCTTCATCATGGGCCTGAGCTGGGCACTCGCCTCCTTTGGCGTGTACCTGCGCGACGTTGGCCAGTTGATAGGCATCGTGACCACGATCCTGATGTTCCTCAGCCCGCTCTTTTATCCAGCGACCGCCTTGCCGGAAGCCTATCGGCACCTGCTGTACCTGAACCCCCTCACCCCGGCCATCGAGCAGATGCGAGCCGTGCTGTATTTCGGCCACGCACCAGACTTCGCGCTGCTGGGAGCCTATTGGGCAGCAACGCTGGTCATCGCCTGGCTGGGGTTTGCCTGGTTCCAGAAGACACGCAAGGGGTTCGCCGATGTCCTCTGAGCAACACAATGACATGGCCATCAAGATCGAAGGCTTGAGCAAGTGCTACCACATCTACGATCAGCCTCGTGATCGCCTCAAGCAGATGATCCTGCCGCGCCTGCAGCGCGCGATCGGCATGCAGCCCAGGCAGTATTTCCGCGAATTCTGGGCACTCCAGGATGTGAGCTTCGAAGTCAGGAAGGGCGAGACCGTCGGCATTGTCGGCCGCAACGGCAGCGGAAAATCTACCTTGCTGCAAATGATCTGCGGCACCCTCAACCCCACCCACGGCACCGTTCAGACCAATGGCCGAATTGCTGCGTTGCTGGAACTGGGTTCGGGCTTCAATCCCGAGTTCACCGGCCGGGAAAACGTCTACCTCAATGGCGCAGTGCTCGGCCTGAGCCGGGAAGAGATCGACAGCCGGTTCGATGAAATTGTTGGCTTCGCCGATATTGGCGACTTTATCGAACAACCTGTCAAAACCTACTCCAGCGGCATGATGGTTCGACTCGCCTTCGCCGTGGCGGTCAATGTTGCGCCGGATATCCTGATTGTCGATGAAGCCCTCGCCGTGGGCGATTGGCTATTCCAGAAGCGTTGCTTCCAGAAGATCGAACAACTGGCCGCGAACGGGACAACCCTACTGTTCGTCTCACATGATCAGGAAAGTGTTCGCACACTGACTAATCGCGCACTTCTGCTTGCTCATGGCAAGAGCTTGGCCTGGGGGACCTCGTCGGAGGTCGTCCTGGAGTATCGGAAACTCCTGCACGATGAAGAGAGCGCCTATTTTACTGCCTTGCTGAGCGAGACCACTGCTGACACTCCAAGCAGCACTGCAGTTCCTGCCGAGACGCCGGCAAAGGCAAACAATCGCTCCGAACTGATGGAGTTCGGCGATGGACATGCCCGTATCGTTGGAGTCCGAGTACTCAATAGTGAAGGCGAAGAATGCTCCAGCTTCTACCCTGGCGAGCAATTGCGCATCAATGTACGATGCCAAGCCCTGTCGACCGCACGCAATCTCAATGTAGCCATTCGCCTCAGAAATAAAGAGGGAGTCAAGGTCTACTCGTGGGGCACTTTGAACCAGGATATATCTCGCTACGCCGATGGCAGCGCGCGAGATATCTTCTGGGAGAAGAACTTCCACTCTAACGAAGAATTCTCGGTTGATTTTCTATGTGACTGCCCGCTGGGAATGAACCTGTACGAAGTTCAAGCCTGCCTGAGTTTCGAAGCCACTCCAGACTATTTGCAGCAACGCATACTGCACTGGATAGATGAAGCAGCTTTCTTCAAAGTACTTGTGCGCAAAGAGGCGTATTTCTTTGGCGGTATATGCGACTTAAGAATGAACGCCACTTGGGACTGACAATGAAAAATCTAGAAAAGACTGACTACTCCAGCATATACAATAACTACTGGGACCTGCCAGATCGAATTGGCGAGTCGAGTGCAAACATGGACACGGTTGCCGAACTGCTGATCTCAAGTTGCGGCCTGGGCAAAACCCTCGATATCGGTGCAGGAGAAGGTGGGCTGGTCGAGGCGCTGGTACGGCGCAGATGCAATGCCCATGGTGTGGATGTCTCCGAAGTAGTCGTTGAGCGCTGCAACGCCAGACTGCCGGGCCGCTTCACCCAGGGCAATGTACTCAGCCTGCCTTTTGCCGACAATGAGTTTGAAACCATTGTCTCAACCGATTGCCTGGAGCATCTCTCACCAGAGGATGTTCCATCCGCATTGGCGGAAATCCATCGGATCTGCAGCCGGAATGTGCTGCTCCAGATAGCGACCACACAGGACCGCGACGGGCATTGGCACCTCACGGTCGAGGGCCGTAAATGGTGGGAACAACGCTGCCTGGAAGCCGGCTTCATCAAGCACCCCCGGTATTACCGGGTCAATGGCTATGAAGAGCTCAACCAGGATGGCTGGCAGATCACTATTCTCCTGCAGAAAGCTCCGCTGCCGGTAGTCTCGGCTTATCCGCTCTCATTCCTGGAAGCCGAGCGCGGCCTGCATATGGACATGCTCCGCGATGTGGGGGAGCGCTCTGATGCCCACGTGATTCGCTACGACTGGGCGTGCAACTACATCAAGCCGGGGGATCGCGTACTGGATGCAGCCTGCGGCCTTGGATATGGCGCACACGTCATTCGAAGCCTCACGGATGCAGCCCAGGTCATTGGCGTAGATGGCAGCGAACATTCGGCCGAATACGCCAATAAACTCTACGGCACGGACAAGAACGGCGCCGACTATCTCTGCGGAATGCTCCCTGAGTTCCTCTCTCGTTTCCCTGATGCGCATTTCGACGTCGTGGTTTCATTTGAAACTCTTGAGCATGTCGAAGCTCCGCAGGAACTGCTCGCAGAATTCAACCGGGTGCTGAAGCCAGGCGGACGCATCATCGTAAGCGTTCCCAATGACTGGAGCGACGAAACAGGCGAAGACCCCAATCCGTACCACCTGCATGTGTACGACTGGAATAAGCTCAAGCAACAGTTGAGCACGCATTTCATTCTCGAAAATGCATTTGCGCAGACTGCCAGCCGCTGCAAGTCCCGGGAAAAGGACAACCAGTGGGAGCCGCGAGCGCGGAGCCTCCATGAGGTGGTGTTCTCGGAAGATTCCCCAACCGATTGCGAATGGTGGCTGATGACTGCCATGAAGTCGCCACTGGCAGGAAGCTCCGACGACTATGTAGAGCAAGTATTTTCGAATATCTCTACCACCAATCATCCTTCCATTCAGTATGCCAAGTATTTCCAGAACCCCTGGCTCATGCATGCGATGGTCAACTCCGAGTACCGTCTGAAGAGCCGACAGGCCCTGGAAGCTCTGGCCGCTGAGGTTGTAGCCAAGTACCCGCAAGGCTCCAATGACTTCGCTGCAGGACTCTGTGTCCTTTCCTACTCCGTCCTGGAAAGTCCGGATAGCCACAGAAGGCAGCGTCAGATTGACCTGCTGAATCAGGCACAAAGCGCACCTTGCAGCGACCCGATAGCTCTGCGGTGGAACGTTTCTCTTGGTTTCGTCAGGGCAAAACTCCTTGAGTCCATCGGAGATCAGCTTGGTGCCATGCGTGCCTATCTCGAATGTGCAAAGACTCCGGTCAGTTCTTTCGGCATTCATCTCTCGACCAAGACAACAGAAGCCGCATATCGCGCAGGACTGATTGCTTATTCACTTGGCGACGTCACTGCAGCTGAAAACGCCTGGAAGTTCGGTGTCAATCTTGGCACGACACTTCTTGAGGCAAACCTTTCGGACATACTCATCAATCCGGAATACCCCAACCGATTCAATCACGGAGACGGCGTGCGGGAGTACGCGGCGGCTTGGGACAACATTGCCAGATGCGCGAATGGCATCAACCTTCTGAACAGCGGAAAGGCGCTCAACTTTACAACGCTGGACAACTGCTTCCAGACCGAGTACCTCGGCGTCAGTAAGGACTTGATGCACACGCGTGATTTCCTCGCCGAAAGTAGCCAGGAGCTTCTGAGCACTCGAAAAACGCTGCGAGAAAGAACGGAAACGCTTGAAGCAGTCGCCGAGGAATTGAAGTCTCGCACCGAGGAACTGGTGGCCAACCGAGAGATACTCCGCGAACGTACAGAGCGGCTTGAACAGGCCTGTGAGGATCTCGTATCCAGAACCGACGAACTGGTCGCTACGCGAGAGACCCTGCGTGAGCGGACTGAGCGGCTCGAAAGCTGTGTAGCCAAATTGGGCAATCAACCCTGATCGACTGACAGGCTGCCGTATGTTGAAACGGCGCCAATTATCAACATTGAAATCATGTGGGGAAAAAATGAAGTTTGACGAAAAAATCCTGGTAACTGGCGCAAGAGGTCTGGTTGGCTCGTCGCTGGTTGAGCACCTGAGGGAAGAAGGGTTCAGCAACGTCCTCGCGCTGGGCCGTCAGGATTGCGACCTGACCGATGCCGCTTCGACCAGGGCATATTTCGAAAAACACCAACCGACCTATGTTTTCCATGCCGCCGCTCGTGTTTATGGAATCATGGGAAACATGAAGAACAAGGCTTTGTCTTTTTACGACAACGTCATGATCAATACCAACGTGGTAGACGCCGCTCAGAAAGTTGGAGTTAAAAAGATCACCGTCATGGGCACTGGCGCTGTTTACCCCTATCCTTCGCCTGGCCTTCCGCTGAAAGAAGACATGATTTTCATGGGTGAGCCGCATGCCGCGGAGAACTCCTATGCCCATGCCAAGCGTGCCATGCTCGCCATGCTCCGTGCCTATGAAGAAAGTTACGGCATGGAGTGGGCCTATGTTGTTTCGTGCAACCTGTTCGGGCCGCGAGACAAGTTCGATACCGAGTTCGGCCATGTCGTACCGTCGTTGATCAAGAAATTCTTCGATGCCAAGCGCCGCGGGGAGAAAGTAGTGGTATGGGGCAACGGCAGTGCCCAACGTGACTTCATGTATGTCAAAGATACCGCCCGCGTGGGTTTGGCGATCATGAAGAACATCAGCGGGCCGGCCAATATCGGCAGCGGCACGGTTTATAGCATTCGCGACATCGTCGAGATGATTGCCGATATCACCGGCATGCAGGACCAGGTCGTTTGGGATGAAACGAAGCCAAACGGTCAGGACTACCGCGCTTACGACCTGACCAAGATCGACTCCATCGGCTTCAACTGTCAGCACACCATCCGGCAGGGCCTGGAAGAAACTTGGGCGTGGTACACAGAGAACGCCCAGGACTGAGCAACATGAACAAGAACCCAGCTTCGCCGCGCATTCTTCTCATCTCACAATGGCCAAACGTAAAGAATGGCGAATATGAGCTGATTGAGAAAATCAAACAGACTGGCTACACGATAAAAGTAGTTGACTACTTCGGTTTCGATGTTGAAAGCGGACTGTGTCTGAACACAGAAGCGCTACCTCATGAGTATGACTTCGCGATCTCGTTTCACTACGACACGCCGAAGTTCCTGAATCTCCCGACGTTCCTCTGGGTTGCCAACCCACTGGAATTCATGCACCTGCGCGGAGATTACCGAAGCGTCCTACTTCACCATCTCAGAGCGTACGACGAATACCTTTACAATGGCTCTGCTCTTCTGAAGAGGCATATAAAGAGTGTTGTGGGTTCCGAGTGGCGGGATAGCGAGCTTGAGATGTTCCCTGCCTGCTCATTGCGCGAGCTGGTTCCGCCCAAGTCCCTGGACCAACTGGGCACAGAGGCAGCGCACAAGGTTTTCTACTGTGGCGTGAACTGGGAGCGCGGCATCGACAGGGCCGGGCGCGCCCAAGGCCTGCTGGACATTCTGCAGGAGCGGGATGCCGCCGACTTCTATGGCCCAAACAAGCTCGAAGGCATCAGTCCGTGGGAAGGGTTCAGCTCCTATAAGGGAGAGATTCCCTTCGATGGCGTCAGCATGACGCAAGTGATGCGTCAGTACGGCGCCGTACTGGCGGTCTCTTCGCCGGCGCACATAAAGTCGGAAACATCTTCCAGCCGCGTTTTCGAAGGGATCGCTGCGGGTGTACCCGTGATTTCCGATGAGAATCCCCACGTGAAGCATCTGTTCGGGGACCTTGTATATTACTTCTCGGGTAATGACGAAAAGGAGCGTGCACAGTCGGTATTAGCCGCACTTCAGGCCATCAACAGCAATCCGACTGAAGCCAGGGACCGCGTCATTCGCGCCCAGGCACTGATGGCAGAACGCTTTTGCTTCGAGCCGTGCTTTGAGCGCGCCCTGCGGTATCGTAAAGAACGCATGGCTGCCAAATGCACGGTGCTCGCGCAAAAGAAGGTCGATGTTTTCCTGCTTCAGCACGAGACGGATCCGGAAGCGCAGGGCAGCACAACCGACTTCCTGAATATCCCGCACGTGGTTGAGGCTGCCGGTCAGGCGGCTCAGCTGCACGACGTACAAGTGCGCATCATTACCTGTGGCGGTTCGCTTCCCAGCGTTCCGGACCTGCCGGCAAATGTGTCTCTGGTGGATTTCGATGCGCGGATACTGACCCAGAAGGATTGGGCCAAGCTGCGCCTGGGAGAGAAGGTATCTCTGGCATCGAAGAAGACAGACGCTGACTTCGTCACCTTCCTGACCCAGTTCGATTACCCCCTCTACGATGCTTTTTCGAAGGCACTCGACTGGTTCTCTGCGGCGCCGGCCGAGCGCGCAAGCGGCGTTCACGTAGGCGGGTTCTATGTGAACGATCAAACTCAAACGGCACCGCTGGGCACTGTCGGTATCCTCCGAAACAATGCCTCGACAGGTCTTTATCGCTGGACTCAAAACAGCCTGGCGGAGCATCAGCTTTCGACCCTGTTCTTCGGTAACAAGTCGCTGTATCTGCTTGAGCAGGAGCAGGTCGAGCGTCTTGACGTTCTCCTGCCCATCAGCATCATCGCTGCCGCATCAGGACAAGGATTGGCGCTTCACCGATCCCGCCACATGTTACAGCGGGTCAAGTTCGGGCATTTCCATCGACACTATGAGGCCTATCGCAAAGCGACAGAGCGCGGTTTCTGGGCACAGCATTATGAGCTGCGGACCAACTACAACCACGAACTGAATGCCCTGTACGACGTACATCATGAATCCCCGATCGCCAGGGAGATCATTGATCATGTATCCGGGCATGCATTGCCAGCAATGCCCCCCGTCGATCCGGCAGTACATGTAGTCAACGGGTTCATCGGCCGACTGCGTCCGATTTATCGTTACTATAAAAGACTGCGTGAAACGGTCGGCCTGGGAGCCAGAAAGTGATTCGGAGACTGGCTTACCTCGACCTGCTGCGCGTAGTCAGCGTCATCTTGGTCATGTGGGGACACTTTGTGATGGTCGGCGGGGGGGCCCAGGTAATTCCTGGGATCATCAACCCAGACTTGACCACCCTACCGTTGATTGACCAGACGCAGTGGCACGCGTACCTGCTCGAAGTATTTCTGATCGAGGCATTCTCAACTCAATCAGCAATATTGGGAGTCAGTCTCTTCTTTCTGATTACCGGCTATCTGATGCCAATGATGTGCGCACGCTACAATCGCGCGGAATTTCTGTTGAATCGGTTTTTCCGGATTTTTCCGACACTGATTGCCGCGGTAGTCATTCTTGGCATCTTTCTTTACTTCACCCAGGGAATCACTTTTGGAGCGTCGACCTACCTAGCCAGTATCACCCTCACCTACCCCTGGCTCGGCATTGCTCCGATAGCGGGGGTACTCTGGACCCTGGTAATAGAAGTGCTGTTCTATTTCATTGCATTTCTTGTCGGAAACTTCACTCTGCGCCGACTGATGTTCATACAGGCGATTCTACTGCTGAGCATTTTCCTCGGCGTAGCTTACCGCGAGCATTACTTCGTCTGGCTTGCGGGTTACCAGTCGCGCTTCCTGCTGTTCATTACCATCGGCTCGGCGATCTATCTGGCGGAAAAAGAAGACGCCGTGCTGACGAAAGCGGTAACCCTGTTGCCCTCGATTATTCTTTCCTACGTCGGCTTCCAGATATTCAAGCTCGGCAAGGTCGATGCATCGACCTATGAAAACCTCGGGACTCATCTGCTTGCAGCAGGCATATTCCTCATTTTCTACCATTTGGGCCCGATAGTACTGAAGCGGCTGCCTAAAATGATCGATACCCTGGCCGACCTGGTCTATCCGTTCTATCTGATTCATGCCGCTATCGGACTTGTTGCGATGGCACTTGTCCGCGAGCATACCCAGCAGCCCTATCTGATCTTGCTATCCGCCGTATTTGCCTCGCTGCTTGCGTCCTGGTTGCTGCATCAGTCCGTCGAAAAGCCTGCCATCAGCTTCGGCCGGAGATTCACGAGGCCAAAGTCAGCCTCATGAAAAGAGTCCTGCTTGTTAGTTATCTCCCGCCGTCCACAGAGCACGCGGGTGGCCAGCGGCTACTGGATCTGTACGGCGAGCTGAAAAAAATCCAGCCGGAACTGCATTTAACGCTGGTTACATGCGGTGACCAGAGTTATGACCTTGCCTTGTTGAAAGATATCTTCGACGAGGTGCACTGCATTGCAGCAAGCCAGTTTTCAAAGCGAGGACTGTCAGCGCTGAACCTTGGCAACACGGATTTTTCACTGATTGACGTTCAGTACCATCAGTCCGGAGCCCTGATCGGCGCACTCCGAGCGCTCTGGCCCTCGGCAACGCTGATTTTCTCCCCTATGGAGTCCCAGCTGCGCGCTGCCAAGATTGCCCTGACGCAAGGGAGGCGCAGACTCTGGCGCACATGGCGAAATACGCTCGGACTGGCACTGAACGCGTCGATGGAAATTGTCTATGCATTGAAGGCAGACAAGGTAGTTACCGTCTCAGACAGTGACCGGGACGCCTTGGCACTCTTAAAGCAGGCTGGGAAAGTGATATGCCTGCCGACCTGTATGTCGCCCCAGAATGCTCTGCCTATTGCTGCGCCTGAACCCTCCAAAGGCAACGAGACAATAGTTTTCTTTGCCTATTTCGGCTCCAGAACAAACCAGGAAGCTCTTTACTGGTTTGTTCAGAAGGTCCATCCGGCCATATGCCAAGCCTTGCCAAACTACCGGTTCCGTCTGGTTGGCCACGGCATCAACGAATCAGTCCTGGAAAACTGCGCAGTCGAGCAGATCGACGTAGTCGGTCCCGTCAGCACGATCACGGAGGCACTCAGTGGCGCGGCGATAGGTATTTCGCCCGCACTCAGTGGCGCCGGCGTTCGTGGAAAGATTCATCAATATGCCGCGTTTGGTCTCCCCTGTGTCGCCTCGCCCATTGCCTGTGAGGGGCTTTCCTATAAGGATGGTGAAAGTATCTTCATCGCGGGCAACGCCGATGACTTCTCTGAAGCCTGCATTACATTGCTTCAGGATGAAAAACGTAGAGAACGGGCCAAGGAAAAAGCCATGGCCGTATGCAGCGCTCATTATCAGTGGTCCGCCTGGCGGCCAGAAATTGCATCCACCTACGAATTAAATATCTGACTTTACGGAGGAACCCACATGACCAAGAAGATACTGATTACCGGGATAACTGGACAGGTTGGCTCTCAACTGGCCGACTACGTTCTCGAGCACACCCCCTACGAAGTGGTCGGCATGATGCGCTGGCAGGAGCCGATGGACAATCTTTACCATCTGACTCAACGCATCAATCGCAAGGATCGGATCAGTCTGTACTACGCAGACCTCAATGATTACGCCGCCCTTGCACGGATGATCAAGGCCGTCAAACCCGACTTCATCTCGCACCTGGCCGCACAGTCCTACCCCAAGACCTCGTTCGACATCCCGATTGAGACCCTGCAAACCAACATCATCGGTACCGCCAACTTGCTGGAGAGCATCCGCCAGCAGAAGGAAGCCGATGGATATGACCCCGTGATTCACGTCTGCTCCTCCAGCGAGGTTTATGGGCGGGCCGAACCGGGCGTCGCACTTGCCGAAGACACCCCGTTCCACGGCGCCAGCCCTTACAGCATCAGCAAGATTGGCACCGACTATCTCGGTCGCTTCTATGGCGAAGCCTACGGCATGCGCACTTTCGTCACCCGCATGGGGACCCACTCCGGCCCCCGCCGCAGCGATGTATTCTTCGAAAGCACGGTAGCCAAGCAGATTGCGCTGATCGAGGCAGGTCTCCAGGAACCAGTCATCAAGGTCGGCAACCTGTCCAGCACGCGTACCTTCCAGGATGCACGCGATGCGGTTCGAGCTTACTTCTTCCTGCTCGAGGCCAGCGCTCAAGGGAAAATCGCCCGCGGCGAATACTTCAACATCGCCGGGGAAGAGGCGTTCCAGCTCCCCGAGGTGATTGATATTCTTCTGGAAATGAGCACGCGCAACGACATCACCGTGGCCACAGATACGGACAGACTGCGCCCCATCGATGCCGACTATCAGATGTTCGACAACACGAAGATTCGCGCAGCCATTGATTGGAAGCCCGAAATCACTGCCCGCAAGATGTTTGAGGACCTGCTCAATCATTGGCGGGACGAGATCGCCAAAGGCAAAATCCCACTCAACCGCTGATCAGGTTCTTGTATGTCTGTGACTGTTAGAGCGCGTGCGCCCCTGCGACTTGGACTGGCAGGCGGCGGCACCGATGTGTCCCCCTATTGCGACATTCACGGTGGCTACGTTCTGAATGCCGCCATTGACCGCTATGCCTATGCAGTGATCAAGACGCTGGATGTGCCCGAGGTACGCTTCCTCGCCACCGACCAGCAGACGGAAACCGTGCATGCGCTGGGCGAACCCCTGCTGTTGAATGGCAAGCTCGATCTGCACAAGGCGGTTTACAACCACATGGTGCAGCACTTCAACGGCGGTCGACCAATCCCTCTGGAACTGAGCACCTTCTGTGATGCTCCGGCCGGCTCAGGACTGGGTTCGTCTTCGACCCTCGTAGTGGCCATCATCAGAGCTTTCGTCGAGTTGTTGAACCTTCCGCTCGACGATTACGCCATGGCGCACCTGGCATTCAAGATCGAACGTATTGATTGCGCTCTGCAAGGCGGACGGCAGGACCAGTATTCAGCCACGTTCGGCGGCTTCAACTTCATGGAGTTCTATGCCGACGACCGCGCGATCATCAACCCGCTGCGCATCAAGAACTGGATCCTCTGTGAACTGGAGGCTTCGCTGGTGCTGTTCTTCACGGGCGTGTCGCGCGAATCGGCCCGCATCATTGCCGACCAGAGCAGCAACGTGAAATCAGGCGCCACCGATGCGATCGAGGCGATGCACGGCATCAAGCGCGAAGCACAAGTCATGAAAGAATGCCTGCTGCGAGGAGACTTCGCAGGTTTCGTCGACTCGATGCGGCTGGGTTGGGAGAACAAGAAGCGGTCGGCCAAGACTGTGTCGAATCCGCACATTGAAGAGATCTACGAGGCCGCCATAAGCGCCGGTGCCCTGGCGGGCAAGGTCTCGGGGGCGGGCGGCGGCGGCTTTATGCTGTTCTTCGTACCCACCGAGCGACGCATGGATGTGATTCGCACTTTGAATCAATTCAACGGGCAGGTCAGTAACTGCCACTTTACGAAGCAAGGCACACAGGCATGGAGAGTTTGATGCACCAGTATGTACTCGATCAGATCAAGGAAGCTCAGCGTGTCATGGGCGCGATGCTGGAAGACCACGCCTTGCAAGCGCAACTGGGTGCGGCGGCAACAGCCACCATCCAGTGCCTGAAGAATGGTGGGAAGATCCTGCTGGCAGGGAATGGTGGCAGTGCCGCCGACGCCCAGCACATTGCAGGGGAGTTCGTCAGTCGTTTTGCTTTCGATCGCCCGGGCCTGCCTGCTATCGCGCTCACAGTGGACACCTCCATCCTGACCGCCATCGGCAACGACTACGGTTATGAAAAACTCTTCGCGCGGCAGGTACAGGCGCTGGGACAAAAGGGCGACATCTTCATCGGCTACTCCACTTCGGGTAAATCGCCCAACGTGTTGAAGGCATTCGAAGAGGCTCGCGCGCTGGGTATGGTATGCATCGGCTTGACGGGTAACCGCGGTGGACCGATGCAGGAGCTGTGCGATCACCTGCTGGAAGTGCCCGCCAGTGATACGCCCAAGATTCAGGAAGGCCATCTGGTGCTGGGGCATATTCTTTGCGGATTGGTGGAAAATGCCATCTTCAAGGCTCAAGCCTGATGCGTGAAGCCATTGTGCTGGCGGGTGGCTTCGGCACCCGCTTACGCGAAGTAGTGCCCGACTGGCCCAAACCGATGGCTCCCGTCGCGGGGCGCCCGTTCCTGGAAATTCTCCTGGGCTCGCTTGCGAGCAAGGGCTTTTCCAGGGTGGTGCTGTCGCTGGGCTATATGGCCGAGAAAATCTCGAATCATTTTGGCAGCCGGTTTGCCGGGATGGACTTGGATTACGTGGTCGAGGATAGCCCGCTCGGTACGGGTGGCGCAGTGCGCCTGGCGATGACCCGTTGTACCCGGGATCACGTATTCGTGCTGAACGGCGATACCTTTCTCGACCTGGAAGCATCGGCCATCGACGAGCTCTGGCTGGCCAGGCGGAATCCGCTCATCGTCGCCCGGCAGGTAACTGACACCGCGCGCTTCGGGCGCTTGCTGGTGCAGGACGACCTGGTGCGGGGATTCACCGAGAAGGGTGTTTCCGGGCCAGGCCTGATCAATGGCGGATGCTATGTATTTGATCGCAATCAACTGGATCATTTCGAGCTGAACCAGCCGTTCTCACTCGAGGCCGACTTTCTCGCCAATGCGGTGCAGACGATGCCGGTGAACGTTTTCGTGACCGGCGGCCACTTCATCGACATCGGGGTGCCGGAAGACTACCAACGGGCACAGACAGAACTGGCCGGACGATGAGCGACGCCATGCGCCCTGCGCTTTTTCTGGACCGCGACGGCGTGATCAATATCGATCACGCCTACGTCCACCGCCCCGATGACTTTCAGTTCATTGACGGCATCTTTGAATTGGTGGCTGCCGCAAACCAAGCCGGCTATCTGGTCATTGTCGTGACCAACCAGGCTGGCATCGGTCGCGGCTACTACTCGGAAGCCGATTTCCATGCACTGACCGACTGGATGAAAGCCCGATTTGCCCAGCACGGCGCGCATATCGATGGCGTGTACTACTGCCCGTTCCACCCGGAACATGGCATTGGCGAGTACCGTCGCGAGAGCGAGTATCGAAAGCCCGGACCGGGAATGCTGATACAGGCGGCACGCGAGCATGGTATCGACCTGAACGCGTCAATCATGGTGGGAGACAAGATCACCGACATGCAGGCGGGACAACGAGCTGGTGTTGGCGTCCTGCTCTACGTCGGCGATGAACCTGGCGTAGCGCAAGGAACCCCGATTCGGCAGCTCGGTGATGCAGTCGGCTTTCTCCATCCACGAAAGTAGCGACCTGGCGGAGCCCTCAGCGGCTCGATGAACCGGTAGCGGCTTGCGCGGTGGTTTCGAGAGCCCCCCTTGTGGAGCCTGCAAGGGGGACTCCGTGGCAACTGCGCGGCAACGCTCTCCACAATCCCAGCAACAATTCCGGTTCTGGCGCTGGGTATTCGCTCCAACCTTGACACCGCCGTTGGCGATGAACCGCTGGAGTCAAGCAGGCCGGCCGGCCTTATTGGCACACTGAACGCTTCCATCGCGCGCGGCCGATGCATATCCAAAAGCGGGGTGGATCCCATAAAATTTCCGATCATCCCCGAACCGCCTCACAGGCAAACCTGGCTATGAAGAATCGGTTTGGCTGGTACGCCCTGATACTGTCGTTGACTGCCCCGCTGCTCTGGCCGCTGCACTACATCGCCCAGCGCTACTACAGCGAGCAACTCGCCGAACAGAACCAGCAGACCCTCGACCTCTACGTCGCCAACTTGCTGGGCACCCTGCGCCGTTACGAGGACCTGCCACCGATCCTCGGCGAGCTGCCGACCCTGCGCGCCGCTCTGCAGACGCCTGACAGCCTGACGGCGCAGAACGCCGCCAACCTGGAGCTGCAGCGCATCCGCGGGCGCACCGGGGCGGACGTCATCTACCTGATACAGGCAGACGGTATGACCCACGCCGCCTCCAACTGGGATCAGCCGGACAGCTTCGTCGGCCGCAACTTCGCCTTCCGCCCCTACTACAAGGAAGCGACGCTTGGCCGACAGGGGCGTTTCTTCGGCCTGGGCACCACCTCCAAGCGACGCGGCTACTATTTCGCCAGCGGTGTGCGCGATGGCGGCAAGTTGCTCGGCGTGCTGGTGGTGAAGGTCGACCTCGAACACATGGAGCAGCTCTGGGGCAATACGCCGGAGCAGTTGCTGGTGATGGACTCCAACGGCGTCGTCATCCTCTCCTCCAGCAACGCGTGGCGCTTCCATACCGGAAAGGAGCTGTCGCCGGCCAAGCAGCGCGAGATCGCCGAGAACATTCCCTATCCAGTGCTGCATCCGCTGCCGCTGAAAATCGATCAGCGCCGCTGGATCAGCCAGAGCCGCGATCTGCCGGAGACCGGCTGGACGGTGAGCATCTATACGCCGCGCACCCAAGTCGACGGCCCTGTGCGCAGCGTCGTGCTGATCGGCGCAGCTACCCTGGTGGCCCTTCTTCTATTGCTGTCACTGTTGACGATTAGCCGCCGCCACTTCCTGGAGCGCATCGCCCTGGAAGCCCAGGCAAAGCATGAGTTGGAGCTGCGCGTACAGGAGCGCACCCAGGAGCTGGAAGGCGCCAATACCCGGCTACTGGAGGAGGTCAGCAACCGCGAACAGGCGCAACGCGAACTGATGCACGCCCAGGATGAAGTGGTACAGGCCGGGAAACTCACCGCCCTGGGCACCATGTCAGCCAGCATCAGCCACGAACTCAACCAGCCGCTCGCGGCCATCCGCAGCTATGCCGACAACGCCCGCGTTCTGCTCGATCACGAGCGCTATGACGATGCCCGCGGCAACCTGCAACAGATTGGCGAACTGACGGGGCGCATGGCCTCGATCATCGGCCACCTCAAGGCTTATGCCCGCGGCGCCCGTCGGGCTCCGGAGAACGTCGCGTTGCAGCCGGCGATCAACGACACCCTGGCCCTGGTCGCGCAGCGGCGCCAGGCGATGAACGTCGAATTGTTGCGAGACCTGCCGGATGCGGCACTCTGGGTACAAGCGGGCGAAACACGGCTCCGACAGATCCTTTCCAACCTGATCTCCAACGCCCTTGACGCCCTTGCGGAAAAAGGCCTGCCGCGGCGTATCTGGCTAACCGCCGAGCAAACGCCGGAGCGCGTCATCGTCTCGCTGCGCGACAACGGCCCCGGCTTTTCGGAGCAGGCCCTGGCGCATGCTCGGGAGCCTTTCTTCACCACCAAGACCAGTGCAAAGGGTCTCGGCCTGGGACTGGCCATCTGCGACACCTTGTTACGCACTCTCGGCGGCCGTCTGGAACTTGGAAATCACCCGGAGGGCGGCGCTCTCGTACAATTGCACCTGCTGCCGGGCACTCCCGGTGTGACCCTGACGCCGCAAGAGGAAACCCGCGCATGAGTTCGGCCGAGCCTTTCGATCCCACGACCCAGGTTTTGCTGGTCGATGACGATCCGCATTTGCGCCAGGCGCTCTGCCAGACACTCGACCTCGCTGGCTTCAAGGTAGTGCCGCTGGGCGATGCACGAGGGATCGATCCCCACCTGGCACGCGACTGGCCGGGAGTGATCGTCAGCGATATCCGCATGCCGGGCATCGATGGACTGCAATTGCTCGAACAGTTGCACGCGCAGGATTCGGAGCTGCCGGTGATCCTGGTGACAGGCCACGGTGACGTACCGCTCGCGGTGAAGGCCATGCGCTCGGGCGCCTACGACTTCCTGGAAAAGCCCTTTCCCAGCGATGCTTTGCTGGACAGCGTGCGCCGCGCGTTGGACGTGCGCCGTCTGGTGCTGGAGAACCGCAGCCTGCGTCTGGCGCTGACAGAGCAGAAGGAGGTCCGAGGACGCCTCGTGGGCCAGTCCGCGCCGATGCAACGCCTGCAACAGCAGGTCGCCTCACTGGCGGCAATCCAGGCAGATGTACTAGTGCTGGGCGAAACGGGCTCGGGCAAGGAAGTGGTGGCGCGTGCTCTCCATGATCTGTCCAATCGCTGCAATGGCCCCTTCGTTGCCATCAACGCCGGAGCCCTTGCCGAGTCGGTCGTCGAAAGCGAACTGTTTGGCCACGAGCAGGGAGCCTTTACCGGCGCGCAGAAGCGCCGCATTGGCAAGTTCGAGTTCGCCAACGGCGGCACCCTGTTCCTCGACGAAATCGAGAGCATGAGCCTTGACGTTCAGGTGAAGCTACTGCGTCTGCTACAGGAGCGTACTGTCGAACGCCTGGGCTCCAACCAGCTCATCCCGCTGGATATCCGCATCATCGCGGCAACCAAAGAGGACCTTCGCCTGGCCTCGGACGAAGGCCGCTTCCGCGCCGACCTTTATTACCGCCTCAATGTTGCCAGCCTGCGCATTCCACCGCTGCGCGAGCGCGGCGACGACATCCTGCTGCTGTTCCAACACTTCGCCGAACGCGCTGCAGAACGCCATGGCTTGAGCGCAAGGCCGCTAGACTCAGCACAAAGGGCGCAGCTATTGGCCCATGGCTGGCCGGGTAATGTCCGCGAATTGCAGAACGCGGCAGAGCGCTTTGCACTCGGGCTGGATCTGGGTCTGGACGAAGGCCACAGCCAGGCCAAGACTGCCGCTCCTGGAGCCGGTTTGAACGAGCAGGTGGAGTCTTTCGAACGCTCATTGATCGCCGCCGAGATGAGCCGACCGCACAACTCCATGCGCAGCCTTGCCGAGGCGCTGGGCCTGCCGCGCAAGACGCTGCACGACAAGTTGCGCAAGCATGGGCTGCTTTTTTCCGGCAGTGGCGGAATTTCCGCCGACGATGCCGACGCGTGAGCAAGAATCCGCCGATGAGCTCGACTGCGACCAAGGGCGAAAAGCGCCGCAGAGCGCTCTGACGTAGTCTTTCATCCTGGCACACACCTTGCTCTGCGACATGGGTGTGATCGCCTCTGAGCATTACATCTCGCGGCGTGCCCGTCACGCCGCCCCGCCGGGCCACGAGCCCGGTGGTGTCCTTCGGGCTTCTTGCCATCTCGCACTTTCAATTCCACAGGTGCATCGCCGGGTGCAGTGATCCTGCCCCGGCCAATTCCCTCCTACCGCATCATCGCTCAGGATTTTCCTACACAGCGGTCCTCAGCCTGCTCGTAGCTGAGAATCAAGCGCCATCGCGCCTCCTGCGTGGATTTGCATATTCATCTGCCATTCCGCGGTCATGAAACCGCGCTCAAATCTTCACGAAATCCCCTCTAAATCGGGCGCTAATGCAAAACCTCTCCTATGGTTTATCCGGGGTGGGCAGAGCAGGAAGTACTGCCCAATACATTGGATAGCAAGCTATTGACCTGAGTCAGGGGTACCCCCCCAGGGACAGGCGCCTAATAGCACCACTCTCCAACTTCCTATAGGGAGATTCTTAAATGTCGCAAGAAAGCAGCCAAAAACTACGACTCGGCGCGCTGACAGCCCTGGTCGTAGGATCCATGATCGGGGGGGGCATTTTCTCCCTTCCGCAAAACATGGCCGCCAGCGCAGACGTCGGCGCCATTCTCATCGGTTGGGCTATCACCGCGGTCGGCATGCTGACCCTGGCATTCGTCTTCCAGACCCTGGCCAACCGCAAACCCCAGCTCGACGGTGGTGTTTACGCCTACGCCAAGGCCGGTTTCGGTGACTACATGGGCTTCTCCTCGGCCTGGGGTTACTGGATCAGCGCCTGGCTGGGCAACGTCGGTTACTTCCTCCTGCTGTTCAGCACCCTGGGCTACTTCTTCCCGATCTTCGGCAAGGGCGACACGGTCGCGGCGATCGTCTGCGCGTCGATCCTCTTGTGGGCCCTGCACTTCCTGGTGCTGCGCGGGATCAAGGAAGCGGCGTTCATCAACACCATCACCACGGTGGCGAAGATCGTCCCGCTGTTCCTGTTCATCCTGATCTGCCTGTTCGCCTTCAAGCTGGACATCTTCACCGCGGACATCTGGGGCAAGAGCAATCCCGACCTGGGCAGCGTGATGAACCAGGTGCGCAACATGATGCTGGTCACCGTCTGGGTGTTCATCGGCATCGAAGGCGCGAGCATCTTCTCCTCCCGTGCGGAAAAACGCTCGGACGTCGGTAAAGCTACCGTGATCGGCTTCATCACCGTCCTGCTGCTGCTGGTACTGGTGAACGTGCTGTCCATGGGCGTGATGACCCAGCCGGAACTGGCCAAGCTGCAGAACCCGTCGATGGCGCTGGTGCTGGAGCATGTGGTCGGCCACTGGGGCGCTGTCCTGATCAGCGTCGGTCTGCTGATCTCCCTGCTGGGCGCCCTGCTCTCCTGGGTCCTGCTGTGCGCCGAGATCATGTTCGCCGCCGCCAAGGACCACACCATGCCGGAGTTCCTCCGCAAGGAGAACGCCAACCAGGTGCCGGCCAACGCCCTCTGGCTGACCAACATCTGCGTGCAGGTCTTCCTGGTCATCGTGTTCTTCACCTCCGGCGGTGCCGACGGCGAAATGGCCCCGTATACCAAGATGCTGCTGCTGGCGACCTCGATGATCCTCATCCCGTACTTCTGGTCCGCCGCCTATGGCCTGCTGCTGGCGGTCAAGGGCGAGACCTACGAAACCGACTCGGCCGACCGCACCAAGGACCTGATCATCGCCGGTATCTCGGTCATCTACGCCATCTGGCTGATCTACGCTGGTGGCCTGAAGTACCTGCTGCTGTCGGCGCTGCTGTATGCGCCGGGGGTAATCCTCTTCGCAAAGGCGAAACGTGAAGTGGGCCAACCCATCTTCACCAATATCGAGAAGCTGATCTTCGCTGGCGTTGTCATCGGCGCCCTGATCGCGGCGTACGGCCTCTACGACGGCTTCCTCACTCTGTAACTCCTGGAGACATCTCATGAGCACGGAAAAAACCAAACTTGGCGTCCATTCTGAAGCTGGCAAACTACGCAAAGTGATGGTCTGCTCGCCCGGACTCGCCCACCAACGCCTGACCCCGAGCAACTGCGACGAGTTGCTGTTCGACGACGTTATCTGGGTGAACCAGGCGAAGCGTGACCACTTCGATTTCGTCACCAAGATGCGCGAGCGTGGCATCGACGTCCTCGAAATGCACAACCTGCTGACCGAGACCGTCCAGAACCCCGAAGCCCTCAAGTGGATCCTCGATCGCAAGATCACCAATGACAGCGTCGGCGTGGGCCTGACCCAGGAACTGCGCGGCTGGCTGGAAAGCCTGGAACCTCGCAAACTGGCGGAATTCCTCATCGGCGGCGTGGCCGCTGACGACATCCCCGAAAGCGAAGGCGCCAAGGCGCTGAAGATGTACCGTGACTACCTCGGTCATTCCAGCTTCCTGCTGCCGCCGCTGCCCAACACCCAGTTCACCCGTGACACCACCTGCTGGATTTACGGCGGTGTGACCCTGAACCCGATGTACTGGCCGGCGCGACGTCAGGAAACCCTGCTGACCACCGCGATCTACAAGTTCCACCCGGAATTCGTCAACGCCGACTTCGAAGTCTGGTACGGCGACCCGGACAAGGATCACGGCATGTCCACCCTCGAAGGTGGTGACGTCATGCCCATCGGCAACGGCGTCGTACTGATCGGTATGGGTGAGCGCTCCTCCCGCCAGGCCATCGGCCAGGTCGCCCAGGCACTGTTCGCCAAAGGCGCAGCGGAGAAAGTCATCGTTGCCGGCCTGCCCAAGTCCCGCGCCGCGATGCACCTGGACACCGTCTTCACCTTCTGCGACCGCGACCTGGTCACCGTCTTCCCGGAAGTGGTGAAAGAGATCGTCGCCTTCACCCTGCGCCCGGACGAGAAGAGCCCCTACGGCATCAACGTCCAGCGCGAAGACAAGGACTTCATGACCGTCGTCGCCGAGAGCCTGGGCCTGAAGAAACTGCGCGTGGTCGAAACCGGCGGCAACAGCTTCGCCGCCGAGCGCGAGCAGTGGGACGACGGCAACAACGTGGTCTGCCTGGAGCCGGGCGTGGTGGTCGGTTATGACCGCAACACCTACACCAACACCCTGCTGCGCAAGGCCGGTGTGGAAGTCATCACCATCAGCGCCGGCGAACTGGGCCGTGGCCGTGGCGGCGGTCACTGCATGACCTGCCCGATCATCCGCGACCCGATCGACTATTGATCGACGGTACGGACAAGAACGCGACTACAACCCACAGAGCGCATTGATCTGAAAAAGGCGGCCCAAGCCAGGGCCGCCTGCCCCGCCAGCCACGAGCTGTACTGACGAGGCCCAGCTTTCCATCCCACAAGGAGAACGAACATGGCTTTCAATATGCACAACCGCAACCTGCTCAGCCTGATGCATCACAGCACTCGCGAGTTGCGCTACCTGCTCGACCTGTCCCGCGACCTGAAACGCGCCAAGTACACCGGTACCGAGCAACAGCACCTGAAAGGCAACAACATTGCGCTGATCTTCGAGAAGACCTCGACCCGCACCCGCTGCGCCTTCGAAGTCGCCGCCTATGACCAAGGCGCCAACGTCACCTATATCGACCCGAACTCCTCGCAGATCGGCCACAAGGAGTCCATGAAGGACACCGCCCGCGTACTGGGCCGCATGTATGACGCCATCGAATACCGTGGCTTCAAGCAGGAAATCGTCGAAGAGCTCGCCAAATACGCCGGCGTCCCGGTGTTCAATGGCTTGACCGACGAGTACCACCCGACCCAGATGCTGGCCGACGTCCTGACCATGCGTGAGCACAGCGACAAGCCCCTGCACGACATCAGCTACGCCTACCTGGGCGACGCCCGCAACAACATGGGTAACTCCCTGCTGCTGATCGGCGCCAAGCTCGGCATGGACGTGCGCATCGCTGCTCCCAAGGAACTCTGGCCGACCGACGAGCACGTCGCCGCCTGCAAGAAATTCGCCGAAGAAAGCGGTGCCCGCATCACCATCACCGAAGACCCTAAAGTCGCCGTCAAGGGCGTGGACTTCATCCACACCGACGTCTGGGTATCGATGGGTGAGCCGGTGGAAGCCTGGGGCGAGCGCATCAACGAACTGCTGCCCTACCAGGTCAACATGGACATGATGAAAGCCGCTGGCAACCCGCGCGTGAAGTTCATGCACTGCCTGCCAGCCTTCCACAACAGCGAGACCAAGGTCGGCAAGGAAATCGCCGCCAAGTACCCGAACCTGAAGAACGGTATCGAAGTGACCGAAGACGTCTTCGAATCCCCGTACAACATTGCCTTCGAGCAAGCGGAAAACCGCATGCACACCATCAAGGCAATCCTCGTTTCGACCCTCGCCGACATGTAATGCCGGGCCGCCCCGGGCCGCGCCACAAGCGCCGGTCCGGGCGCGTTTCCACTCTTTCGGAGGTACTGAATATGCGTATCGTCGTCGCATTGGGCGGTAATGCCCTGCTGCGTCGTGGCGAGCCCATGACTGCTGACAATCAACGCTTGAACGTTCGCATTGCTGCCGAACAGATTTCCAAGGTCGCTCCCGGCAACGAGCTGGTGATCGCCCATGGCAACGGCCCGCAGGTCGGCCTCCTGGCCCTGCAGGGCGCGGCCTACGATAAGGTCGCTCCCTATCCGCTGGACGTTCTCGGCGCCGAAACCGAAGGCATGATCGGCTACATGATCGAACAGGAAATGGGCAACCTGCTGCCGTTCGAAGTGCCGTTCGCCACCATCCTCACCCAGGTCGAAGTCGACGCCAAGGACCCGGCCTTCCAGAACCCGACCAAGCCCATCGGCCCGGTCTACTCCAAGGAAGAGGCCGAAAGCCTCGCCAAGGCGAAAGGCTGGAGCATCGCCCCTGATGGTGACAAGTTCCGCCGCGTGGTGGCGAGTCCGCGTCCAAAGCGCATCTTCGAAATCCGCCCGGTCAAGTGGCTGCTGGAGAAAGGCACCATCGTCATCTGCGCAGGCGGCGGCGGTATCCCGACCATGTACGACGAATCCGGCAAGAAACTCTCCGGCGTCGAAGCGGTAATCGACAAGGACCTGTGCTCCTCGCTGCTGGCCCAGGAGCTGTCGGCTGACATCCTGATCATCGCCACCGACGTGGACGCAGCCTATATCGACTGGGGCAAACCGACCCAGAAGGCCATCGCCCAGGCACACCCGGACGAACTGGAACGCCTCGGCTTCGCCGCCGGCTCCATGGGTCCGAAGGTCATGGCAGCCATCGAGTTCGCTCGCGCCACCGGCAAGGATGCGGTGATCGGCTCGCTGGAAAACATCGTCGCCATCACCAAAGGCGAATCCGGCACCCGCGTCAGCACCAAGAAGGCTGGCATCGAGTACCGTTAAGTCCTGTCCTCAGCAAAGGCAATATCGAAACGGGAGCCCCCACGGCTCCCGTTTTCGTTCAAGGCCCCTGCGCGATTTGCCCGGAAACTCGTCGCCTACTTCCGACAATTCCTGGCGCAAGCGTGACTCGGCAGTCATCATCCTCGTCAGCTAAAGCATTCGAATCACTAGAAGCCACCGCCTGGCTTTGTGCCACCGGGCCGCGCCTCCCTGCGCAACTGGCGCCCAGTCGCACAAGATGCACTTGCTGAAGGAGTTTCCGAGAGATGTCTCGACTACCGGTCATCGTTGGTTTTGGTGGATATAACGCGGCAGGCCGCAGTTCCTTCCACCATGGGTTCCGCCGCACCGTCCTCGAATCCATGGAGAGCGCCGCCCGCCAGGAAACCCTCGCCGGCCTCGCGGTGATGATGAAGCTGGTGAAAGTCGTCGACGGCCAGTATCAGGATGCCGACGGCAAAGCCCTCGATCTGGTTGCCATCGAACAACGCTTCGGGCAGCAGATTCGCCAGTCCACCCTGATCCGTCGCATCGAGCTGCAGTACCTCGACGTCGACGCCGCGCACTGCCATAAAAGCTTGACCGTCAGCGCAGCCGGCGCTCCCGTGACCTTCACCACCCTGCGCAAGCAACTGCCCGAACCGCTGCCGGCCAACTGGTCGGTGGAAGAGACCGAAGGCGGCGAAGTCCGCGTCACCCTGCACGACAGCTGCGAATTCAAGGTCGACAGCTACCGCGCGCTGCCGGTGAAATCGGCCGGCCAGTTGCCCACCGGCTTCGAGCCGAGCGAACTGTACAACTCGCGCTTCCACCCGCGCGGGCTGCAGATGTCCGTGGTCGCCGCCACCGACGCGGTGCGCTCCACCGGCATCGACTGGAAGACCATCTGCAACGCCGTGCAGCCTGACGAAATCGCCGTGTTCTCCAGCAGCATCATGAGCCAGCTGGACGAAAACGGCTTCGGCGGCCTGCTGCAATCGCGCCTGCGCGGCCACCGTGTCTCGGCCAAGCAACTGCCGCTGGGCTTCAACAGCATGCCCACCGACTTCATCAACGCCTACGTGCTGGGCAGCGTCGGCATGACCGGCAGCGTCACCGGCGCCTGCGCCACCTTCCTCTATAACCTGCAGAAAGGCATCGACGTCATCACCAGCGGCCAGGCCCGCGTGGCCATCGTCGGCAATGCCGAGGCGCCGATCACCTCCGAGATCATCGAGGGCTACGCCGCCATGGGCGCGCTGGCCACCGAGGAAGGCCTGCGCCTGATCGAAGGCCGCGATGATGTCGACTTCCGCCGCGCCAGCCGCCCGTTCGGCGACAATTGCGGTTTCTCCCTGGCCGAGTCCGCGCAGTACGTGGTGCTGATGGACGACGCCCTGGCCCTCGAACTGGGTGCCGATATTCACGGTTCTGTGCCGGACGTGTTCATCAACGCCGATGGCTTCAAGAAATCCATCTCCGCGCCCGGCCCGGGCAACTACCTGACCATGGCCAAGGCCGTGGCCGCCGCCGCGCAGATCGTTGGCGAGAAAAGCGTGCGCCAGCACAGCTTCGTCCACGCCCACGGTTCCAGCACCCCAGCCAACCGCGTGACCGAGTCGGAAATCCTCGACCGCGTCGCTACCGCCTTCGGTATCGAAGGTTGGCCGATCACCGCAGTGAAAGCCTTCGTCGGCCACTCCCTGGCCACCGCCAGCGCCGACCAGTTGATCTCGGCACTGGGCACCTTCCACTACGGCGTCATCCCCGGCATAAAGACCGTGGACACCTTCGCCGACGACGTCTTCAAGGACCACATCGCCCTCTCCAACACCGATGTGCGCCGCAACGACCTGGAAGTCTGCTTCATCAACTCCAAGGGTTTTGGCGGCAACAACGCCACCGGCGTGCTGCTGTCCCCAGCGGTGACCGAAAAGATGCTGCGCAAGCGCCACGGCGATGCTGCCTTCAACGACTACCAGGCCCGTCGCGAAGCCACCCGCGCCGCCGCCCGCCAGTACGACGAAGCTGCGACCCAGGGCCGTTTCGACATCATCTACAACTTCGGCAACGACATGATCGACGAGCAGGCCATCGAGATCAGCGACCAGGGCATCCAGGTCCCCGGCTTCAGCCAGACCATTGCCTACAAGAAGGACGAGCGCTTCAGCGATATGATCGACTGATCACCGACGTTGAACGAAAAAGCCGGGTAGATTCCCGGCTTTTTCATGCCTTTCACCACAGGAGCGATCAGTACGTCCCCTGCCCCACGCCCAGCTCGAGAATACTGCCCTTGAGATTCTCGAAGTCGTATTCGGTGAGCCCGACGTAATCGAGTACCAGCGCGCGCACGCTCTCCCACTCGTGGTCCTCGTCCTGGTTACCCAGCACGCGGTAGGAACCGCAGATATGCTCGGCCATCTTCAGGATCGCCAGCAGGTTCTTCAGCTGGGTGTCACGGGAGTTGTCGTCGCTGAAGATCGACAGCGCATTGTGGTGGTTGGCGATGGCCTCGCAGACGTGCTCCGGCAAACGCCAGGAGCGCGCGGTAAAGTAACCGACGACCGCATGGTTGGTATTCAGCACGCGGTTCTCGGTGTCCACCACGCGGCGCTCGTCGCTGGCGCTGGCATACGCCTCCTCCAGCACCGCCATGTAGTGCGGGAAGCGCTTGAGCATCAGCGGAATGCCGCAATTGTGGAACAGCCCCAGCGCGTAAGCCTCGTCCACCGACTCGTAGCCAATGCGCTTGGCCAGGGTCAGGCAGCTCATGGCCACGTCCTGCGCCGTATCCCAGAAGCGATTGAGGGTAACGATGGTGTCGTCGGTCATCTCCCCCTTGATCGACTGGGCGTTGATCAGGTTGATCACCGAACGGCTGCCCAGCAGGTTCACCGCCCGCTGGATCGATGTGATGCGGTTGGCCAGGCCGAAGAACGGCGAGTTCACCAGCTTCAGCAGCGCACCGGACAGCCCCGGGTCCTGGCTGATCAGCTTGGCGATCGCCTTCAGGTCCGGATTGGGCATGAACTGCTCCATCTGCAGGTCAACCATGATCTGCGGCTGCGGCGGCACGCTGATGCCCTGCAGGGCCTGACGGATCTGTTCGGCGGAGAGTTCTTGGGACATGTAGGCGCGGACTGGAAAGTTGACGGGGCGCACAGTTTACCCAGAGCAACGCATTCTGGAACTGCCGTTTTAGACTGAACTTTCATCGGCTGCTGTGTCGGAACCTTTACACCCAAGCGGAAGAAATGGGAGACACGCCATGAGCCAGACACTCAAAGGCAAGACCATCGCCATCCTGGTCACCGATGGCTTCGAACAGGTCGAACTGACCGGCCCGCGCGAGGCGCTCGAGGAGGCCGGCGCCAAGGTGAGGATCCTCTCCGACAGCACCGACAAGGTACGCGGCTGGAACCATGACAAGCCGGCTGACTGCTTCAAGGTCGACAGCACTTTCGAGACCGCCCGCATCGATGACTATGACGCGGTGCTGCTGCCCGGCGGCGTGATCAACGCCGACCAGATCCGCAACCTGCCCAAGGCCCAGGAAATCGTGCAGAAGGCTAGCGAGGCCGGCAAACCCATCGCCGTGATCTGCCACGGCGCCTGGCTGCTGGTCTCCGCCGGCCTGGTGAAGGGCAAGACGCTGACCAGCTGGAACTCGCTCAAGGACGACATCAACAATGCCGGCGGCCACTGGGTCGACCGCCAGGTGGTCAAGGACGGGCACCTGATCAGCAGCCGCAAGCCCGACGATATCCCCGCCTTCAACAAGCAGCTGATCGAAACCCTCGCCGCCTGATCCGATCAAAAGCGCGTGCGCCCTGCTCCGGGGGCGCGCGCTGCTGCGCTATAATCCCGCTCTTTTGCCGGAGCCTTCCCCATGACCCTGCCCAGCCTGCGTCTGAAAGCCAACGCCGAGCGCCGCCTGCGCGCCGGCCACCTGTGGGTCTACAGCAACGAAGTGGACGTCGCCGCCACCCCGCTGAACGGCTTCGGCGCCGGCGAACAGGCCATCCTCGAAATGGCCAACGGCAAGCCGCTGGGCATCGTCGCGATGAGCCCGAACAACCTCATCTGCGCCCGCCTGATTTCCCGTGACATCAAGCACGTTCTCGACAAATCGCTACTGGTTCACCGCCTGAATGTCGCCCTGAGCCTGCGCGAGCGCCTGTTCGACAAGCCGTTCTACCGCCTCGTCTACGGTGACTCCGACCTGCTGCCGGGTCTGGTGGTAGACCGTTTCGGCGACGTACTGGTGGTCCAGCTCGCCTCGGCGACCATGGAGAAGCACCGCGACGACGTACTCGCCGCCCTGCTGCAGGTGCTCAAGCCCAGCGCCGTGCTGTGGAAGAACGACTCCAGCGCCCGCGATGCCGAAGGCCTTGAGCGCTACGTCGAGAACGCCTACGGCGAAGTCCCGGAATGGGTCGGCCTGGAAGAGAACGGCGTGAAGTTCGAAGCCCCAGTACTGGCAGGTCAGAAGACTGGCTGGTTCTACGACCACCGCATGAACCGCGCCCGCCTGCAGCCCTATGTGCAGGGCAAGCGCGTTCTGGACCTGTTCAGCTATATCGGCGGCTGGGGCATCCAGGCCGCAGCCTTCGGCGCCAGCGAAGTGATGTGCGTCGATGCCTCCGGCTTCGCCCTGGATGGCGTGGAGCGCAACGCCACCCTCAACGGCCTGGCCGAGAAAGTCGCCTGCGTGGAAGGTGACGTATTCGATGCCCTGCGCGAGCTGAAGGCCGCCGACGAGCGCTTCGACGTGATCGTTGCCGACCCGCCCGCCTTCATCAAGCGCAAGAAGGACCTGAAAAACGGCGAGGCCGCCTACCGCCGCCTCAACGAACAGGCCATGCGCCTGCTGTCCAAGGATGGCGTGCTGGTGAGCGCCTCCTGCTCGATGCACCTGCCCGAGGACGACCTGCAGAACATCCTGCTGGGCAGCGCCCGTCACCTGGACCGTAATATCCAACTGCTGGAGCGCGGCGGCCAGGGCCCGGACCACCCCGTCCACCTGGGGATCCCGGAAACCCGCTACATCAAGAGCCTGACGGTGCGTCTGCTGCCCAACGGCTAAGGCATCACCGCACGCCCCGTATTTCATTCATCGGCACAGGGCGGATAAAGCGGAACGCTTTATCCGCCGTCTCTGCACCCGATTCCGCGGATGGCGGATAACGCTTGAGGCGTCATGCGCCCTCTGGTCGAGGGGAGCACATCATTTCACCGGCATCAGCGAATCCGCCTCGCTGAGCACCGCTTTACCAGTCTTGCGCTCGAACAGGCACAACTCGCGGCCTGGCTTGCCCTTCATGTGCTTCTGCGCATAGGTCCCCCCGATCATCAGCGCTGTATAGCCCACGCTGTCGTCGAACAGCACCGGAGTCCCCAGCACCTTCTTGTTCTGCAGATGACTCAGCGCCAGGCAGGCCTCGCGCTGCTGCTTGTCCTGCGCCTGCCAGGCCGCGTCGGACGAGGCCTGCACGCTGCCGGCAAAGACTGCAGCCAGCAGAGCAATTGAGATGACTTTCATGGGGTTGCTCCTTCAACGAACGGGATCGAAAAGCGCCAATGGCCATTCTGACCATGCCAGCGCGGCGAAAGTCTATGGCCCGCGCCGACCGCCAGCCTTTCCCTGGCGGCAAGGCCCGGCGTAGAATCCGGCTCATTCCTGCCATTTATCCCCCGGCGGGCCTGTGAGCCCCGGCCGAGCAGGCGGTGACCCCGCCAAGCCCCGCGCCGACCTCGCCCATGCAAGGCCATCTGCTGTTTGCATCCGGTGCGTACCGCGCTCACGATACGACTTAGAGTCTGCTCAAGGTCTCGCCGGCCAGCGCCATCCGCTGCACACCGCCGCACTTAAAGACCCGGATCGACTCCCACCGTGCACCTGAGCCGCAGGAACCTGTCATGCCCGATTACCGTTCGAAAACCTCCACCCACGGCCGCAACATGGCCGGCGCCCGCGCCCTGTGGCGCGCCACCGGGATGAAGGACGAAGACTTCAAGAAACCGATCATCGCCATCGCCAACTCCTTCACCCAGTTCGTGCCCGGCCACGTGCACCTGAAGGACCTGGGCCAGCTGGTCGCCCGCGAGATCGAAAAACACGGCGGCGTGGCCAAGGAATTCAACACCATCGCCGTGGACGACGGCATCGCCATGGGCCATGACGGCATGCTCTATTCCCTGCCGTCGCGCGAGATCATCGCCGACTCCGTGGAATACATGGTCAACGCCCACTGCGCCGACGCCATCGTCTGCATCTCCAACTGCGACAAGATCACCCCCGGCATGCTGATGGCCGCCCTGCGCCTGAACATCCCGGTGGTATTCGTCTCCGGCGGCCCGATGGAAGCCGGCAAGACCAAGCTGGCCAACCACGGCCTGGACCTGGTGGACGCCATGGTCGTCGCCGCCGACGACTCCTGCTCCGACGAGAAGGTCGCCGAGTACGAGCGCAGCGCCTGCCCGACCTGCGGCTCCTGCTCCGGCATGTTCACCGCCAACTCGATGAACTGCCTGACCGAAGCCCTGGGCCTGTCGCTGCCGGGCAACGGTTCGACCCTGGCTACCCACGCCGACCGCGAGCAGCTGTTCCTGCGCGCCGGCCGCCTGGCCGTCGAGCTGTGCCAGCGCTACTACGGCGAAGGCGACGAGTCCGTGCTGCCGCGCAACGTCGCCAGCTTCAAGGCGTTCGAGAACGCCATGACCCTGGACATCGCCATGGGCGGTTCGACCAACACCATCCTGCACCTGCTGGCCGCCGCCCAGGAGGCGGAGATCGCCTTCGACCTGCGCGACATCGATCGCCTGTCGCGCAAGGTGCCGCAGCTGTGCAAGGTCGCGCCGAACATCCAGAAGTACCACATGGAAGACGTGCACCGCGCCGGCGGCATCTTCTCCATCCTCGGCGAGCTGGCCCGTGGCGGCCTGCTGCACACCGACGTACCGACCGTGCACAGCCCGAGCATGGCCGACGCCATCGCCGAGTGGGACATCACCCAGACCCAGGACGAGAAGGTCCACACCTTCTTCAAGGCCGGCCCCGCCGGTATCCCGACCCAGGTGGCGTTCAGCCAGAGCACCCGCTGGGACAGCCTGGATGACGACCGCGCCGAAGGCTGCATCCGCAGCGTCGAGCACGCCTACTCCCAGGAAGGCGGCCTGGCCGTGCTGTACGGCAACATCGCCCTCGACGGCTGCGTGGTGAAGACCGCTGGCGTGGACGAGTCCATCCACGTGTTCGAAGGCCGCGCAAAGATCTTCGAAAGCCAGGACGGTGCCGTGAAAGGCATCCTCGCCGACGAAGTGAAACCGGGCGACATCGTGATCATCCGCTACGAAGGCCCGAAAGGCGGCCCGGGCATGCAGGAAATGCTGTACCCGACCAGCTACCTGAAGTCCAAGGGTCTGGGTAAGGCCTGTGCCCTGCTCACCGATGGCCGCTTCTCCGGCGGCACCTCGGGCCTGTCCATCGGCCACGCCTCCCCGGAAGCCGCAGCCGGCGGCGCCATCGGCCTGGTGCAGGACGGCGACAAGGTGCTGATCGACATCCCCAACCGCAGCATCAACCTGCTGGTCAGCGATGAAGAACTGGCCACCCGCCGTGCCGAGCAGGACAAGAAGGGCTGGAAGCCGGCGCTGCCGCGCGCGCGCAAGGTGAGCACCGCGCTGAAAGCCTACGCCCTGCTCGCCACCAGCGCCGACAAGGGCGCGGTGCGCGACAAGGCGCTGCTGGACGGTTGAGTCTGGCGGTGACATGAAAAAGCCCGGCGAATGCCGGGCTTTTTTGTGGGTGAAAAAGGCGCTGGATCAGCCCTCCTCATCGGACTTTGCGCATCCACCTGTGCCAGTCTTGACACCACGCTCATCGTTACAGATGGTTCCCGACAGGTTCCAGTTGATCGTGCCGGACTTGGAGTCCGTTTCAGGCTTCAGGGACAGCGCCAGAGAATTGCCGTCAGCGTCAGTTGCGCTTGTGGTGGCCTCGATCACCCCATCCTTAACCGAGTATCCGGTTGGCACGTTCGAAGTCGCGAAAGTTTCCGGTATCCCAAATGCCCCGGCTTTGCATTCCGTCATTTTCCCCGTCTCGACAATGCACATGCCGACCGCCGTCTTGATTCCGGACATTTCCGCGAGCGCAGCGGTGGCCTTTCCACGAGAGGAATAATTGGAATAGATGGGGATGGAGATAGACGCCAGGATCCCGATGATCGCCACGACGATCATCAACTCGATCAGGGTGAAGCCTTGTTGTTTAGCCATCTGCGTATCCCTCTGGATTGAGCCGGAACTCCGAATGGCTCCGGATGCCTTCCAGTGAAGTCACGCCACCTGGCTCGCACATTCAGACATGTCCGCGCACCCTGTTGAAAATTCGGCACTTTTCCCTGTGCCGAAAGCCCCGGCAGTACACCTGCCCTGCCAGGACGTAGGAAAACGGTCTTCCCCGTTTATCCCTCCTTGCCTCATGGCACTGTGCGATCCCGCCTCGGGCCAGTAAAATCGCGCTCTTTTTTCCCGGACCGCCGCCCATGAGCTCCCTCGAGAACCCGTCCGCCGCCAAGGACCAGCCCGACCTGGTCTACGGCCTGGAAGACCGCCCCGCCCTGCCCATCGCCCTGCTGGCTGCGCTGCAGCACCTGCTGGCGATCATCGTGCCGATCGTCACTCCCGGCCTGCTGATCTGCCAGGCGCTGGGCGTGTCGCCGCGCGACACCAACCTGATCGTGTCGATGTCGCTGGTGATCTCCGGCATCGCCACCTTCGTCCAGTGCAAGCGCTTCGGGCCGTTCGGCGCGGGCCTGCTGATCGTCCAGGGCACCAGCTTCAACTTCGTCGGCCCGCTGATCGCCGGCGGGGCGCTGATGGTGAAGAACGGCACCCCGGTGGAAGCGGTGATGGCGGCGATCTTCGGCGTGGTCATGGCCGGCTCCTTCGTGGAAATGGGCGTGTCGCGCATCCTGCCCTTCGTGAAGCGCCTGATCACCCCTCTGGTCACCGGCATCGTGGTGCTGATGATCGGCCTGACCCTGATCAAGGTCGGTCTGATCAGCATGGGCGGCGGCTTCTCCGCCATGTCCAACGGCACCTTCGCCAACGGCGAGAACCTGATGCTGTCGGGCCTGGTGCTGGCGATCATCGTCATCCTCAACCGCATCCCGGTGGTGTGGATGCGCAGCGGCGCCATCGTCATCGCCCTGGCCGTGGGCTATGCGCTGGCCGGTTACCTGGGCCGCCTGGACTTCACCGGCATGCACGAGGCGCCGGCCTTCCAGGTCCCGGTGCCGCTGCACTTCGGCCTGGGCTTCTCCTGGAGCCTGTTCATCCCGATGCTGGTGATCTACCTGGTCACCTCGCTGGAAGCCATCGGCGACGTCACCGCCACCAGCAAGATCTCCAAGCAGCCGGTCGAAGGCCCGCTGTGGATGCAGCGCATCAAGGGCGGCGTGCTGGTGAACGGCGCCAACTCGCTGCTGGCCGGCCTGTTCAACACATTCCCCAGCTCGGTGTTCGCGCAGAACAACGGCGTGATCCAGCTGACCGGCGTCGCCAGCCGCCACGTCGGCCTGTGGATCGCCGCGATGCTCATCGTGCTGGGCCTGTTCCCCAGCGTCGCCGGGGTGATCCAGGCCGTTCCCGAGCCTGTGCTCGGCGGCGCGGTAATGGTGATGTTCGGCGCGGTTGCCGCCTCGGGCATCAACATCCTCGCCGGCACCCATCTGGACCGCCGCGCGCTGCTGATCATCGCCGTCAGCCTGGCGCTGGGCCTGGGCATTTCCCAGGTACCGGAGTTCCTCGCGCACATGCCCCACGCAATCCGCAATGTGCTGGAATCAGGCGTGGCCACCGGCGGCATCTGCGCCCTGCTGCTGAACTGGTTCCTGCCCGAGTCCGACGCCGCCAAGGCCTCGCACAACGGCTGAGCCGCCACGACGCCACCTTCGGGTGGCGTCGTCGTTTATGCTCCCTGGTATGACCACATCCCTGCGCATCGGCGTCATCGCCGACACCCATGGCCTGCTGCGCCCCGAAACTTTGGAGGCGCTGCGCGGCTGTGAGCGCATCCTGCACCTGGGCGACATCGGCCCTGCCTCGCTGCTCGATCAGCTCGGCGAACTCGCCCCGCTGGAAGTAGTGCGCGGCAACAACGACACTGACGACTGGGCCGGAGCGCTGCCGGAAACGCTACTGCTGGAGCTGGGCGGGCTGCGGCTGTACCTGATCCACGACCTCAAGCAGTTGGCCATCGATCCGGCAGCCGAAGGCATCGACGTGGTGCTCGCGGGGCATTCACACAAGCCGCTGAACGAGGTGCGCGAGGGCGTGCTCTACCTGAATCCGGGGAGCGCGGGCCCACGGCGCTTCAAGCTGCCGATCAGCGTGGCGGTGCTCCATCTGGAAAACCGCCGGGCGCATGCCGAGCTGCTGGTCTTGGTGCCTTAGAAGGTCGGCGGCGACACCGCACTGATCACCTCGCACTCTTCCTCGAATGGGTTGCGCATGCGGTGCGGCAGCCGGCTGTCGAAGTAATAGGCATCCCCCGCTTCGAGGATTCGCACCTCGTCGCCCACGGTCATCTCCAGCCGCCCCTTGACCACCACGCCGCCCTCTTCGGCTTCATGGCTGTAGGGCTCCAGGCCGGTATCGGCGTTCGGTGCGTAGCGTTCGTGGAGGATCATCATCGACGACCCCCTCAGGTTGGCGCCGACCTGGCGGTAGGACAGGCTTTTGCCATCGGCCAGCTCCACCAGTTCGTCGGCGCGATAGAACACCGCGCGGTCGCGCACCGGCGCCGCGGAGAAGAAGTTGCTGAGGGTCACGCCCAGCGGCTCGAGAATGCGCTTGAGCACGCTGACCGACGGGCTCTGCATGTCGCGTTCGATCAGCGAGATATTGGGGTGTGAGACGCCGCACCGCTCCGCCAGTTGCCGGATGGACAAGCCCTGCCCCTGGCGCAGGTCGCGCAGGCGGCTGCCGAGGCTCTCTTCGGCAGGAGATGGCGTGTCGGCGACGCCGACCACAGTGCGATGAACATCCGACATGCTGCTTTCCTCGTTCCAGCCGACGCAGGGAAAGGCACCGGCGGCGCGCAGTCTAGCATCCTTCCCCCGCCCCACTCTGAGAGCAATCGAGGTGCACGCCACGGTGTTCGAGGATTAAGTGGTAAATATTTTTACCGATTTTATTTCATTACTTATCAATAGGTTATAAGCGAAAAACAACGAAATACGGGCCATGGCTCGGGCATGGGGGATTGCCGCCGCCGATCTTCACTGGTAAATATTTTTACCACTCGAGTGAAACGACAAGAACAATCCACTTCGCCTGAGGTAACTCCATGTACCCGGTAGCACGCTCGATTTCGTCCACGCTCGTCGGCGTGACCTTGCTTGGCGCGGCCCTCGCCGCCCAAGCACGCGATCTCACCGTCATATCCTGGGGCGGCAACTTCCAGGATGCGCAGCGGGAAATCTATTTCAAACCCTTCGCCACGCTCACCGGACAGCGTGTACTGGACCAGAGCTGGGACGGCGGCATCGGCATCCTGGAAACCAAGACCAAGGTCGGCACGCCGCCGTGGGATGTGGTCGAGGTGGAAGCCGAAGACCTCGCGCTGGGCTGCGAGGCCGGGATCTACGAACCCATCGACTGGAACCAGGTCGGCAACCGTGCCGACTTCCTCCCCGGCGCCGTGAGCGACTGCGGTGTCGGCGCCATGGTCTGGTCCACCGGGCTGACCTACGACGCCAGCCGCCTGACGACCGCACCCAGCAGTTGGGCGGACTTCTGGGACGTGAAGAAATTCCCCGGTAAGCGCGGCCTGCGCAAGGGGCCGAAATACGCGCTGGAAATCGCCCTGATGGCGGATGGCGTGGCGCCCGCCGATGTCTACAAGGTCCTGCGTACGCCAGAAGGCGTGGACCGCGCCTTCAACAAGCTCAACGAGCTGAAGCCCAACCTGGTCTGGTGGGAAGCCGGTGCCCAATCGCTGCAACTGCTGTCGGCCAACGATGTGGTGATGACCTCCGCCTACAACGGCCGGATCAGCGGCTTCAACCGCAACGAAGGACGCAACTTCAAGCTGGTCTGGCCCGGCAGCATCTACGCCATCGACTCCTGGGTGGTGCTCAAGGGCACGCCGAACAAGGACGCCGCCATGCGCTTCATCGGCTACGCCAGCCAGCCGGAAAACCAGGCCAAGCTGCCGCCCTACATCGCCTACGGCCCGACCAACACCCGCGCCAACGACCTGATCCCGGCCGAACTGCGCGAGGAACTGCCGACCACCCCGGCCAACCTCGCCCAATCCCTGCCGCTGGATGTCGACTTCTGGGTCGACAACATCGAAAACCTGAACCAGCGCTTCAACGCCTGGATCGCTCAGTAAGACGAGGAACACATGCCTATCTACATCAAAGCCCCGGAACCCAAGCGCGAGCAGGAATCCCGCGAACTGCGCGAGATGATCGCCGCCCTGATGAACGACGTGCAGGAGCGTGGCGACGCCGCGCTGCGCGACTACAGCGAAAAGTTCGACGGCATGCGCCTGGAGCAGTTCGAAGTCACCGCCGAGGAAATCGAGGCGGCGCGCCAGGCCTGCGACGAGCAACTGCTGGCCGACATGCGCTTCGGTATCGAGCGCATCCGCGCCTTCGCCGAGGCCCAGTTGAAGACCCTGCAACCGCTGGAGGTGGAAACCCTCCCCGGTCTGCACCTGGGACACCGGCTGATCCCGATCCAGCGAGTCGGCGCCTATGTGCCCGGCGGCCGCTATCCGCTGCTGTCCACCGCGCAGATGTCGATCATTCCAGCCAAGGTGGCCGGGGTCGAAGAGATCATCGTCTGCACCCCGCCCAAGGTGCACCCGGCGGTGCTCTATGCCGCGCACCTGTCCGGCGCCACGCGCATCTTCCGCGTTGGCGGCGCGCAGGCGATCGCCGCCTTCACCCACGGCACCGAGAGCATTCCCAAGGTCGACAAGATCTGCGGCCCGGGCAACATGTACGTCAACGAGGCCAAGCGCCAGGCCATCGGCAGCGTCGGCATCGACCAACTGGCCGGCCCTTCGGAAATCTTCACCCTGGCCGACGACAGCGCCGATCCGAAGATTCTTGCCGCCGACATGCTCGGCCAGGCGGAGCATGACGTGGAGACCCGCGTCGGCCTGATCACCACCTCGCGCGAGGTGGCAGAGAAGACCCTCGCCGAGGTCGAGCGGCAATTGACCCTGCTGGCCACCCGCGAGGTCGCCGAGCAGTCCTGGCGCAAGCGTGGCGAGATCGTCCTCTGCGACAGCCTGGAAGAGGCCATCGCCTACTCCGACGAGGTGGCCGCCGAACACCTGCAGGTGCATACCCGCGATCCGCACGGCGTGGGCAAACGCCTGCGCAACTACGGCTCGCTGTTCATCGGCGTGGAAGCCTCGGTGGTGTATTCCGACAAGATCAGTGGCACCAACCACACCCTACCCACCGGCGGCGCCGGCAAATACACCGGCGGCGTCTGGGTGGGTACCTTCATCAAGGTCTGTACCCACCAGTGGCTCGACCAGCGGGGCGTGGAGGCCGTGGCCCCGGTGGCCGTGCGCCAGTCGACCCGCGAGGGCCTGGAAGGGCATCGCAAGGCGGCGGAGATTCGCTACCACTACGATGTCGTCTGAGTAAGTAACTGCGCACGGCGCCCTGCCGTGCGCAGCTTCATCAAGGCTCCAGCAACTGCATGGCCAACTGCGCCACCGCCTCCTGCCGCTCGATCTTCTCGCTGCGCCGCTTGCCATTGAGACCCGACCACTCCGGATGCGCCCGCGCCTTGCGCAACGCCTCGGGCAGCTTGCCCTCGCGCCATTGCTTGTCCTCCGGCGACTGCAGGTGGATCGCCTCCACCGCCGCATGCCCGCGAGTCTGCAACGCCGCCAGCAATTGCCGCTGCCGCAGCGCCAGCAGGCGCAGCACGCTGTCGTCCACCGATAGCTCGCGGCTGCCCTTGAGCTTGCCCAGCAGGCGCTGGCCGTAGTGGCCGACGGTCTGCCAGGCGCCACCGGCGATGGCGCCCAATGCGGTGGCTGCGCCAAGGGTCAGGCCACCCACCAGCAGATCGATCCCCGCCCCCGCCGCCGCGCCGGCCGCAACGCCGCCGCCGAGTCGGATGCCCAGCTGACGCAGGGTTTCCGGGTTGAACAGGTCATCGCCCCAGCGGCCGTCCATCAATGGCAGATCAGCCGCACGGGCATCGTCCTTGCGGAAGGCGTAGAGGCTGAGCAGCGCCTTGACGCAGGTATCTTCGCGCTGGCGCACCTGGTTGCGCAGGGTCTCGGTAGCGGCGCGCACGGCGGCATCGCCTGCCGGCACCAGTTGGCGACAGGCGGCGACATCCACCAGCAGTTCGGCAATTAGCCGAGCTCCGGCTTCGCGGCGAGCGACAGCTTGCGCTTCATGATCGGCCACCAGTCGATCCAGTTGCGGGCGCGCACGCTCCATCAACAGTGCAAGGCTTTCGTAGAGGCGGCGCTCACCGTCCAGCGGCGGCGCCACGCTGTCGAAGCGCACCAGCGCGTGCAGACCGAGGCGGGACAGCGCCTCGCGCCACTGCTCTTCGCGGTGCTGCGGGCTGGCGACGAAATTGAGCACCGGGAGCAACGGCCGGGCGCAGGCAGCCAGTACCGCCAGCTCGTCGCGGTACTTGGCCAGAACCGGCTCGCGGGCGTCTATCACGTAGAGGCCGCCGTCGGAGGCGAGCAACTGGCGCAGCACCTTGGCTTCCTGCTCGAAGCGCCCGCGGGCTTCGCTGCCGTCGAGGAAACGACGGAGTTTCTCCGGGCCATCCAGGCGCTCGCCGGGGCGCTCCAGGCCGTCGAGGAAATCGCGCAGGGCAATGGCGTCTTCCAGGCCCGGCGTGTCATACAGCTCCAGCAGCGGCTCGCCGTCCACAGACAGGCGTGCACCTTCCACATGCCTCGTGGTGCTGGGACGGTGTGAGACTTCGCCGAAGCCCACATCACGGGTCAGGGTCCGCAGCAGCGAAGTCTTGCCAACGTTGGTGTGGCCGACCACGGCCAGTTTCAGCGCATCAGTCATGCCCGGTCTCCAGCCAGCCCAGCGGGGATGCCGAGGTGTGCGGCAAATTCAGGCGCTCGATGCCGGCGTGCCAATCGCCCAGGCGCTCGGCGTCCAGTGCTTCGCCTTGTGGCGCCTGCAGCAGCCAGATGCGAGTGGCGGCGGCGCAACGCGACAGTTCGGCGATCAACGCCAGGGTGCCGCGATCCGGCGAGCGGCGCGGGTCGCAGGCGATCACCAGGCGCGCTGGCGGGTAGCGCGTCAACTGCTCCAGCAGGCGGCGGCGCTGGGCGCCGTCGTCGAGGTCGCCGGCATTGGCAATCCCTGCCGGCAGCTTCGGCGGCCAGTTGGGTCGGTCCAGCAGTTCGATGGAGACCAGCAGCGCGCCATCGGCGGTGGACGCCGGCAGCTGCGCTTGTGGCTCGACCAGCTCATCCGGTGCGGCATCGCTGACACCCAGCCGTTCGCTGGCAGGCATCAGGCGTTCGCGCAGCAGGGCGTAGCCGGGCAGCGAGACATCCAGCGCCAGCTGCGCGCGCCCGCGCTTCCAGCGCCACAGGCAGAGCAGCCAGAGCGCGCCGCGCAGCAGCACGCCATACACCAGCAGGATACCCACCAGCCAGCCGGCCCAGGCGTGGCGCGCGTTCTCGCTGGCCACCAGGGCATCGCCACTGGCGCGCACCAGCTCCGAATCCGGCTGCGGGAAGCCAAGCAGCGACGGCAACGCGCCGAGGCCGTGGGTCAACGCAATGAAGGTGTCACCACCGAGGATGGTGGTCTCCCAGACGAAGCCGTAGCGCCGCGTCGCCAGCAGCGCCAGCATCACGCCCAGCGCAGTCGTGAGCGCGACGAACCACAGACCGTGGACCAGCAGGCCGAGTGCCCAGCGGGTCAGCTTCTGGCGATCCAGCAGCACCAGCAACGCCGGCGCCAACTGCGCCGCGTGGGCATCGCGGGCGAGCTTGCCGCTCAGCCACAGCCACAGGCGCCCGAGCGCGCCGGCTGCCTCGCCGCCGGCGAAGAAGGCCAGCGTCCAGCCAACCAGCGTAATCAGGTGCAATCCGAGCAGACTCGCCAAAGCCCAGAAGACGTTGACCGGGCGCTGCCCGTCGCCGAGCGCGGCGAAGGCCAGGCCACCGCCAGTGAAAAGCGCCAGGGCCAGCAGCAGGTAGATCGACAGGCGCGCACCCTGGGCCCAGGTGCGCAGCGCAGCGCGCTGGCCGTCGCGCTCGGCCAGCAGCAGTGCGCGGCTCTGCAGGCGCTGCGCGAGGTCGCCGCCGACGACGACGGCGCGGCGGTTGGCTTCGCTGTCTTCCAGGGGACCGACCTGTTCCTCGCGCAGGCGTACGGCCTCGCACAGCCACAGGGATTGGAGGGGGGACTCGCTCACAGCGTCTCCGGCAATCGGTATTCGCCAGCAAGGATAACCGCTGTGCGCTGCGGCGTCCCGGCGCCGCCGGTAACACCCGGTATCGTCAACCAAACCAAGGAGGGGCTCTCGCCGGGCGCGGTCAGGCTCAGACTCGGCGAATAGCACTGCCCCTATAAAAAAAACAATGAGGCCTCGCCATGCTGCGCTCGCTGCTCAGTGCCTTGCCCCTGCTGTTCGTCGCCGCCACCGCGGCGGCCGTGGAAACGCCACCGGTGCGCCCCTCCGACTGGGGCCCGGACACCCCGCTGATGCAGGCCGTGCCGCCGCGCCAGCTGGACGCCAGCGTCGGCGCCCGGCAGTCCGCCAGTAATACCTCGCAACTGTGGATCAGCCAGACCGACTTCCGCCTGCACGATGACATCGGCTTCTTCATCCGCAAGATGCTGATCCAGATGAGCCCGGTGGCCGGCGCCGGTACGCCGCTGATGCTGGACGACCCGAAATCCATGGTCGCGCACATTCAGGCCGGGGACATCTTCGTTGCCGACGCCACGCTCGCCAGCCTGCTCAACGAGGAGCTGCGCAACGCCAACGCGCCGGTACGCAACCTCAAACTCAGCACCCGCGCCGACGGCCAGGAAGTCCACGGCGAACTGCTGCGCAAGGGGCGCTGGCGGCCGCTGCGCATGGTCACCGGAATCGAACAGGCCGGGCCACTGAAGGTGGCGCTGGTGCCGCAGCGCATCTACGTCGATGGCGTGGACGTGACACCCTCGCTGAGCGCCGCCTCCATCGAGATGTCCGAGGTGCTGCAACTGCACACCGCGCACATGCAGCTGATCGGCAACCGCATCCTGGTCGACCTCGACGGCCTGTTCCCGCCGCCGCGCCTGGACTTCACCGTCAGCCGCCTGAAACTCGCCGACGGGGGCATGGACCTGCTGCTGGGGGGCGAGCTGGCCGAGCTGAAATGGCCGCAGCTCAAGGCGCCGCAGAGCTACATGTTCATCGAGGGCGGCGACATCAAGATGGCGCGGACCATCCTGGTGAAGGCCTACGCGTTGTTCACCAGCCTGAGCCCCGACGCGCCGCTGCTGTTCAACCTCTACGACTACCGCCGCCAGCTGCAGTACGGCGAAATCCGCCTGCGCGAGGACGGCATGGTGCACATCGCCGTCTCGCCCGTGAAGGCGCCCGCCCCGGAGGAGAAAATCCGATGAGAACCCTCCTCACTTCCCTGCTCCTGCTGGTATTTGCCGGCCACGCCACCGCCGAGAGCGCCATCGACAAGCAGCAGCGCGAACTGGGCGTGCTGCGCCAGGGCTGGTTCCAGCAGACGCCGCCGGCAGCGGACTTCAAGGCCAGCCGGCCGGGCGGCCTGCGCGACTCCGGCCAGGACGGCGTGGGCATCCTGCTGAACAACGTGGACCTCTATTTCCAGGGCGGCATCGGCTTCCACAGCCCGCAGCTCAAGGGCTGGCTGGTGCCGCTCAAGGCCGGCGAGCCCATCGACTTCGACCGCCCCCAGGACATGCGCATCAACGTCTCCGAAGGCGAGGTGATCCTCAGCCCCGAGCAGCTCGCCAACCTGTTCAACCAGCACATCCTCGATTACCCGGAGACCATGCTGCGGGGCTTCCAGCTGAGCGTCGAAGGCGACCGCCTGCTGGTCTCCGGCGAGGTCCAGCCGCTGGGCGTCGGGCCTTGGCTGCCGCTGCGGCTGTCCGGCACGGTGAAGCTCGACGGCGACAACCTCGACTACCAGCCCGACAGCGTGAAGGTGCTCGGCGTGCCCAGCTACGGCGCCATGAGTCTGGTCGGCCTGCGCCTGGATTCGCTGGTAACCCTGGAGCGTCCCGGCGCGGTGCTGCAGGACAACGTGATGCACCTGAACTACCACCAGGTCTTCCCGCTGGTGGGCATCGATGGCCGCGTCGAATCCAGCTGGCTGGACGCCAAGGGACTGCACCTGAAGTTCGCGCCCAAGCCCGGCGCCGCTTCGCTGGCCTTCGAACCGCCGCGCCAGGCGGGGCCGTCCTATATCTGGCTGCAATCGGGGGACCTGAAGATCTTCGAGATCCTGATTACCTACTCTCAGGTTCTGCTCAAGGCCGAGCGGCCCGAGCAGACGCTGTCGTTCAACCTCAAGGACTATCGCAAGGTGCTCTCCACCGGCATCACCCAGGTCAACGAGGACGGCACCTTCTTCATGCGCGTTCCGCCGGCCGCCGGCCCCACCGAGGGTGAGCGGCTGGTATCCTCTGGCACTGGGAGTTCCCACTGATGTTCAGCACTGGAGTCACGATGTCCGAAGCCCTGCCCCTGGCGATGATCGCCGCCCTTGCCGACAACCGCGTGATCGGCGTCGACAACCGCCTGCCCTGGCACCTGCCGCAGGACCTCAAGCACTTCAAGGCGATGACCCTGGGCAAGCCGGTGATCATGGGCCGCAAGACCTGGGACTCCCTCGGCCGCCCGCTGCCGGGCCGACTGAACATCGTGGTCACCCGCCAGGCCGGGCTGCAGCTGGAAGGCGCGGAAGTCTTCACCAGCCTCGACGCCGCCCTTGAGCGCGCCGCCGAATGGGCGAAGCAGGAAGAGGCCGAGGAACTGATGCTGATCGGCGGGGCGCAGCTGTATGGCGAGGCGCTGGAACGTGCCGAGCGGCTGTACCTGACCCGCGTGGGCTTGAGCCCGGCGGGTGATGCGCACTTCCCGGAAGTGGACCAAGCGCATTGGCATATGGCGTCGAGCATCGAGCACGCCGCGGAGGGTGAGACGCCGGCTTATGCGTTCGAGGTGTGGGAGCGGGCTTGATTGCTCAGCGTATTCAGAGCCCCCTCACCCCAGCCCTCTCCCAGAGGGAGAGGGAGCCGAATGTGCCGAGATGAACTCTGCGTTCCCTGGCCCCTCCGGCTCACTCAAAGCTTTCAAAGCGCACTAAACGGTCCCCTCTCCCTCTGAGCGGGGCGCGCAGCCAGGGTTAGGGTGAGGGAACGCCCAACTCCGAACCCACAAAGAAAAACGCCGCCCCGGGTCACCCGGCGCGGCGTTTTTCATTACCGGCGCATCAGAACGCAAAGTGCTCCGCGTCCAGCCCCATCAGACAATCCGCCCCGCCCAGCAGCGCCTCGCGGTGCATGCTGGCGCGCGGCAGGATGCGCTTGACGTAGAACTCGGCGCTGGCGAGCTTGGCGCGGTAGAAGTCCGCATCGCCCTCGCCGGCCGCCAGCTTCGCCTGGGCCACGCCAGCGGCCTGCAGCCACAGGCCCGCCAGCAGCACATAGGAGCAGTACTGCAGGAAGTCCACCGAGGTGGCGCCGATTTCCTGCGGGTCGCGCTGGCAGGCGGCGATCACTTCACTGGTGAGGCTGCGCCATTCCAGCAGGCGCTGGCGTACGGTTTCCGCCAGGCCAGCCAGTTCCGCTCGCGCACCCACGGTTTCGCAGACCGTCGCCAGTTCGCCTATCAGCGCATTCAACTCCGTACCGCCGTCGCCCAGCAGCTTGCGACGGATCAGGTCGAGCGCCTGGATACCGTTGGTGCCTTCGTAGATCTGAGTGATGCGGCTGTCGCGCATCAACTGCTCCATGCCCCATTCGCGGATGTAGCCGTGACCGCCGTAGACCTGCACGCCGAGGCTGGAAACCTCCTGGCCGACGTCGGTGAAGAACGACTTCACGATGGGGATCAGCAATGCGGCGCGCTTGCCCGCGGCCTTGCGGCCGTCCGCCTCGGGATGGCCGTGCTCCAGGTCCAGCTCGCGGGCGCAGAGCGCCGACACCATCCGGCAGCCCTCGGTCAGGGTCTTCTGGGTCAGCAGCATGCGTCGCACGTCCGGGTGGACAATGATCGGATCGGCAGCTTTCGACGGCTCGGCCGCGCCGGTCAGCGCGCGCGATTGCAGGCGCTCGCGGGCGTAAGCCAGCGCGCCCTGGCAGGAGCGCTCGGCGATACCCAGTCCCTGCAGGCCGACCTGGAAGCGCGCGTCGTTCATCATGGTGAACATGCAGGCCAGCCCCTGGTTGGCCTGGCCGATCAGCCAGCCGGTGCCGCCGTCGAAGTTCATCACGCAGGTGGACGCGCCCTTGATGCCCATCTTGTGCTCGATGGCGCCGCAGCTCAGGGAGTTGCGCGCGCCCGGCGTGCCGTCGGGGTTGGCGATGAACTTGGGCACGAGGAACAGGCTGATGCCCTTCACCCCGGCCGGCGCATCCGGAAGGCGCGCCAGCACCAGGTGGACGATGTTCTCCGACAGGTCCTGCTCGCCGCCGCTGATGAATATCTTGCTGCCGCTGACGCTGTAGGAGCCGTCAGCCTGCGGCTCGGCGCGGGTGCGCAGCAGCGCGAGGTCGGTGCCGGCCTGCGGCTCGGTGAGGCACATGGTGCCGCTCCACACGCCACTGACCATCTTCGCCAGGTAGTCGCGCTGAAGCTCCGGCGCGCCGTGCTTGTACAGCGCCAGCACCGCGCCCTCGGTCAGCCCGGAATAGACGCGGAAGGACAGCGACGCGGCCATCAGCATCTCGTGGAAGCTGGCCGAAACCATCTGCGGGAAGCCCTGGCCGCCGAACTCGGTCGGCCCGGTCATGCTCGCCCAGCCGTTGTCGCAGTACTGCTTGTACGCGTCGCGGAAGCCGTCCGGCGTGGTGACTTCGCCATTGAGCAAGGTCGCGCCCTGCTCGTCGCTGTTGCGGTTCAGCGGTGCGACCACTTCGCCGGTGTAGCGCGCGCCCTCTTCCAGCACGCCGTCGATCAGCTCGCGGTCGAGGCCGTTGCCCAGCAGCTCGCAGTGCGCGCTGACGTCGAACAGTTCGTGGAGGACGAAGCGCATGTCGCGCAAGGGTGCCTGGTAACTCATGTTCAATGCTCCTGTTTGACGTCGGCGAAGCGACCATTGGCGGCGGCCAGGCGCTCGATCAGCGCGGCCGGCTGCCAGTGCGCGCCGTGCTCGCCAGCCAGGTCGCGCAGGCGCGCCAGCACGCTCTGCAGGCCCTGGGCATCGGCCCAGGCCATTGGGCCGGACTTGTCCTTGGGGAAGCCATAACCATTGAGGTAAACGGTGTCGATGTCGGCGCTGGTGGAGGCGATGCCTTCGTCGAGGATCTTCGCGCCTTCGTTGACCAGGGCCAGCAGGCAGCGCTCGAGGATTTCCTCGGCACCGATATCGCGGCGGGCGTAGCCCAGGCGCTCGGATTCGCGCACCACCAGGGCGTCGACTTCCGGGTCATGCTCGGCCTGGCGGCTGCCCGGCTCGTAGTGATAGAAGCCGTTGCCGCTCTTCTGGCCGAAACGGCCCATCTCGCACAGGCGGTTATCCACCTGCACGGTCGGCGCGTCCTGGCCCTTGCCGGCCAACTCGCGGGCGCGCCATTCGAGGTCGATACCGACCACGTCGAACATGCGGAACGGCCCCATGGCGAAACCGAAGCTTTGGATCGCCGCGTCCACCTGGTGCGGCAGCGAGCCTTCGAGGATCAACCGGCGCGACTCCTGGACGTACTTCTCCAGCATGCGGTTGCCGATGAAGCCGTGGCAGTTGCCGGCCACCACGCTGACCTTGCCCATGCGCTCGCCCAGTTCCAGCGCGGCTTCGAGCACGGCGGGCGCGGTCTTCGCACCGCGCACGATCTCCAGCAGCTTCATGATGTGCGCCGGGCTGAAGAAGTGCAGGCCGAGCACCTGGGACGGCCGCGAGGTCACGGCGGCGATGGCGTCGACGTCCAGGTAGGACGTGTTGGATGCCAGGATCGCCGAGGGTTTCAGCGCCGCGTCCAGCTCGCGGAAGATCGACTGCTTGAGCTCCAGGTTCTCGTATACCGCCTCGATCACCAGGTCCACTTCGCGGATCGCCGCGTAGTTCGCCACCTGGGAGATACGCGCGCGGCGGCGCGCCGCCTCGGCCTCGTCGATGCGGCCCTGGCGGACGTTGTGGGCGTAGGTGTCGGCCACGGCGCCGAGGGCCTGGGTCAGCATCTGCGGGTTGTTGTCCAGCCACAGGACCTGCACGCCGGCGTTCGCCAGGCACATGGCAATGCCCCGGCCCATGGTGCCGGCGCCAATGACGGCGGCGCTGGCGATGCGGATGTTCTGGCTCATGTTGATCCTCTTGTCAGCCTGAAACGCTCGTTTGAAGACCACTCACCTTAGGGAAGGCGGTACTATTTTTGAAATTTTGAGTTGTGATAAGTGGCATTCAGCCGATGAATATGAATACGTTCGACCTCAACCTGCTGCGGGTGCTGGACGCGCTGCTGCGCGAGCGCAACGTCTCGCGCGCGGCGGAGCGCCTGTCGCTGAGCCAGCCGGCGGTGAGCAACGCGCTGAACCGCCTGCGCGAGCTGCTCGATGATCCGCTGCTGGTGCGTGTCGGCCGGGCGATGCAGCCGACGCCCCGGGCGCTGGAGCTGGAAGCGCCGATCCGCGATGCGCTGCAGCGCATCGGCCAGAGCCTGGCCGGCGGCGACAGCTTCGACCCGGCGCGCAGCCGCCAGCGCTTCACCCTGGCACTGACCGACTATGTGGAAGCTTTGTGCATGCCACACCTGCTCGAAAGTCTGGGCAGTACGGCGCCGGGCATGGGCCTGGCCATCCAGCACCTGACACCAACGCTACCGGCCGAGGCGCTGGACAAGGGCAATCTCGATCTCGTGCTGGGCCGCTTCGAAGACTTGCCAGCGCGCTTCCAGCGCCGCCCTTGGGTGAGCGAGACGCTGCGCCTGCTAGCCAGGCGCGGGCATTCGCAGGTGGATGGAGGGATCGATCTGGAGACGTTTCTCCAACAAAGGCACCTGTGGGTTTCCGGCGGGCAGACCAAGGGCATGGTCGACCAGTGGCTGGCCAGCCAGGGACTCAAGCGGGAAATCGCCTACACCACGCCCAACTACCTGCAGGCGGCGCATCTGGTGGCAACCACGGATTTGCTGACGGTGCTGCCGACGCGGCTGGCGGCCTACTTCGCCGAGTTGCTGCCGTTGCAGGTGCTGGAGCTGCCGTTCGACGTGGGGCAGTTCCATCTGGAGCTGGTGTACCTCGCCCAGCGCGAGCGGGATGCGGCGTTGCAGTGGTTGGTCGAGCGGATCATCGAGGCGGCGCCGGATTGAGGGCGGGGCACGCAAATGTGAACCTTGCGCTCGAGGGCTACCCTCACCCCCGCCCTCTCCCAGAGGGAGAGGGAGCTGTCCGCACCGGCTGATGGCACGGTTACAGCCGGCACGCTCCAGTCCCCTCTCCCTCTGGGAGAGGGTTAGGGTGAGGGAAGACACAGGCTCGGAGGCGGGCGGTGTGCAGAAGAAAGCAGAAACGCGCCCGGAGGCGCGTTTCATGGGGATCAGAAGCGATCGCGAACGATCGTCTCTTCCAGCGGCAGGCGACCAATGCGCGGCTTGGCTTCAACCGCCTGCTTGCCCACGGCGATCATCAGGCCGATGGCATGGTTGGCCGGCAGGTTGATCAGCTTGCCCACGGCGTCGAAATCGAAACCGACCATCGGCACGCTGTCCAGGCCACGACCACGGGCGGCGAGCATCAGGGTCTGGGCCACCAGGCCGCTGCTGCGCATGGCTTCGTCGCGCTGGGTCTGCGGTTTGCCTCTGTAGTAGCCGTCGATGGCGCCGACCATGTAGTTCTTCACTTCAACCGGGGCGCCGTCCCACACGCGTTCGGCATTCTTCTCCCAGCTGTCGACCTGCGCGCAGACGATCACCAGCATCGAAGCGTCGGTCATCTGCACCTGGTCCCAGCCGGCTTCGCGGATCTGCGCACGCAGCTGCGGGTCGCTGACTTCCACCAGGCGCACGTGCTGCAGGTTGAAGGAGGTGGGCGCGAGCAGCGCCTGTTGCAACAGGTCGTCCTTCTCCTCACGGCTCATCACGTAGGAAGTGTCGAAACCGCGGATGGAGCGGCGGCTGCGGATGGCATCTTCGATCAGCATGGAAAATCCTCTGGCTGGCATGGGCGGGAATGGCGCGCATGGTAAGCCCAGAGGCAGCTCCGTTGCAGAGCGGCGTATCGATAATGTCTATCCGATGCCTCGATAGAACGAAGCCCGCCCGGACCGGCGGGCTCCAAACACGGAAATCAGCTCTCCAGCGCTTCCACCGGCGCCGCGCTGGCCTGGCGCTGCCTGGGCGAGGTGAAGCTCAGGTAGCCATCCTCGACCTTGCCGAAGCGCAGCAGGGCCAGATCCAGCGCGTAGTTCTGGTAGAGCTTCCACGGCGTGCGGTCGCCCTGCTTGGGCATGCGGTCGGCAGCGCGCTGGATATAGCCGGAATTGAGGTTGAGGAAGGGTTCTTCCTTCACCGATCCATCGGTCTGACGCGGCGTGCACTGGCGCATGCCGATGGCATCGAGGTGGTTGATCAGGCGGCAGAAGTACTCGCTGGACAGGTCCGCCTTGAGCGTCCAGCTGGCGTTGGTGTAGCCGACGATGGCCGCCAGGTTGGGCAGATCGCGCAGCATGATGCCCCGATAGCCCATGCTCTGGGTGACGTCGAACGGCTTGCCGTCGATGGCCAGTTCCGCGCCGCCGAACATCACCAGGTCGAGCCCGGTGGCGGTGACGATCACGTCCGCTTCGAGCAGTTGCCCGGACTTGAGCAGGATGCCTTTCTCGGTGAAGCGCTCGATGTGCTCGGTGACCACCGAGGCTCGCCCCTGGCGCAGTGCCTTGAACAGGTCGCCATCGGGCACGCAGCACACGCGCTCGTCCCACGGCTTGTAGCGCGGGCTGAAGTGACGCATGTCGAAATCCTTGCCCAGCTGCAGGTTGGCCAGCTTGAGCATCAGCTTGCGCACCGCGCCGGGGAACGCCTTGGAAGCCATGAAGAAGATCATCTGCATGGTCACGTTGCGCGCCCGCGCCTGGCGGTACACCCACTTCTCCGGCAGGAAGTTGCGCAGGAAGTTGGAGATCGGGTCCTTCGCCGGCAGGGTAATCACGTAGGACGGCGAGCGCTGCAGCATGGTGACATGGGCGGCCTTGTCGGTCAGCGAGGGGATCAGCGTGACGGCGGTGGCGCCGCTGCCGATCACCACGATGCGCTTGCCGCTGTAGTCGAAATTCTCCGGCCACAGCTGCGGGTGGATGACCTGCCCGCCAAAGCTTTCGCGGCCCGGGAAGTCCGGGGTGTAGCCGGCGTCGTAGCGGTAGTAGCCGGTGCACATGAAGAGGAATTGCGCACTCATGCGCACGGGCTCCTCTTCATCGCCGCGCTGCACGCTGAGGTTCCAGCGTGCGGTGTTGCTGTCCCAGTCGGCCTTGAGCACGCGGTGGCGGTAGCGCACCTTGTCCTCGACGCGGTACTCGCGGGCGGTTTCGCGGATGTAGTTGAGGATCGACGGGCCGTCGGCGATGGCCTTGGGATCGGTCCAGGGCTTGAAGTTGTAGCCCAGGGTGTACATGTCCGAGTCGGAGCGGATGCCAGGGTAGCGGAACAGGTCCCAGGTGCCGCCCATGGCCTCGCGGCCTTCGAGGATGGCGTAGGACTTGCCGGGGCATTGCTTCTGCAGGTGACAGGCGGCGCCGATGCCGGACAGGCCGGCGCCGATGATCAGTACATCCAGGTGCTCGACGGACATGCTTGGGGCTCCTCGGCCGTTGGGCAGGCAGTGCCTGGTGAGTCTAGGAGGAATTTCCTCCCCTCACCCTACAAGCAGCCCGGGCGGCATCACGCCGACCTTTAGTCGTGCGTGGCACCGCCGAATTCAGCCGTTCAGAGCTGCGCCTGTACCCAGTCGCGCACCTGGGCGTAGGGGTAGTCTTCCAGCGTGGCGTAGCCCGGCAATCCACGCGCGCGCATGCGGGTGAAGGCCGGCACGCTGATGCCACAGAGGAAGCGCGTGATGCAGTCGGCGCTGGGCGCGGTGCCTCGGGCACTGCGGTACTTCTCCAGGAAGGCGTCGCATCGGTTGTGCAGCGACTGGCCATCCAGAGCCGGCAGTGCAGGCGGTTCCGGCAGGCGGGCGACATGGCCGGCGCATACCGAACAGTGACCACACTGGCGCGGCGCCTGCTGGTCGCCGAAGTACCGGGCGAGGCGCCAGCTCAGGCATTCGGAGCTGCCCAGCAAATCGAGCATGGCGCCGATGCGGGCGATCTCGCTTTCCTCGTGGCGCTTGAAGTAACCGTGCAGCTCCTCGCTCAACTGATCCACAGCGAAGGAGGCGTCGCGCACCGAGTAAACCTCCGTCATCTGCTTGCTCTCCAGCTCCACCCAGCCGCGCTCCTGGAAGTAATCCAGCGCCTTCACCACCCGTGAGCGCTCGGCGCCATGGCGGCTGTAGAGTGTGTCGAAGTCCAGGGTCGCCCAGGTTCGCGCGCGGGCCGAAGTGGTGAGGATGGCTTCGACGAACTGCCGCCGCTCGCCCTCAAAGTGGCTCAGCAGCGCGGAGGAATCGATCAGCAGCTTGTAGCGATATTCGGCGAAATAGGCGAAGCGTGGCGCGATGATGCCGCGTAGCTCCAGCTGCACCAGCAGCGTCTTGAGTGGCAGTTGGCGGATGTTCGACTGGTCCGACAACGGCACCAGCATGGTCTCCCATTGGCCATTCGGCGCCTGGCGGATGTCCTCCAGTACGCTGCGGATGCCTTCACGCTCGGGTGTGTCGCCGTAGACGAAGTTCTCCAGCACGTTGAGGCTGTCGCGGTTGGCCAGCACCAGGCATTCCGAGCGCTGGCCGTCGCGCCCGGCGCGGCCGATTTCCTGGCTGTAGTTCTCCAGCGACTTGGGCAGGTCGTAGTGCACTACCTGGCGGATGTCGCTCTTGTCGATGCCCATGCCGAAGGCGATGGTGGCGACGATGCAGTTCAGCCGGCCCTCCATGAAGCGGCGCTGGATAGTCTCGCGCTCCGGGTGTTCCATCCCGGCGTGGTAGGCACAGGCGGGAATACCGCGCTCGGCCAGGTGCGCGGCGATCTCCTCGGAGGTCTTCTGCTGGGTCACGTAGACGATGGCCGGCCTGCCCGGACGCTCGCGCAGCCACTCCACCAGCCGGGCACGGCGAGCGGCGCTGGAGATCGGCTCTACCTGCAGGTCGAGGTTGGCTCGGTAGAAACCGGTGGTGACCACGTCGCTCTCGGCGATGGCGAACTTGCTGCGCATGTCGGCGATCACCGCGGGCGTCGCCGTGGCGGTGAGCAGCAGCACCTGGGGAATGCGGAACTGCTTCTGGTAGTCCGGCAGCTTCAGATAGTCGGGGCGGAAGTTGTGGCCCCATTCGGAGATACAGTGCGCCTCGTCCACGACCAGCAGGGAAATCGGCACCTCGCTGATGAAGTGGCGGAAGCGCTCGTTCTTCAGGCGTTCGACCGAAATCATCAGCACCTTCAGTTCGCCGCTACGCGCGCGGGCCATGGTCTGCGCGGTCTGCTCGCGGCTCTGCGCCGAATCGATGCTCGCGGCGGCGATGCCGTGGCGGGCGAGGAAGGCGAGCTGGTCCTGCATCAGCGCCAGCAGCGGCGAGACCACCAGCGTCAGGTGCGGCAGCAGTAGCGCAGGCAACTGGTAGCACAACGACTTGCCCGAGCCGGTGGGGAAGATCGCGGCAGCCGAGCGCCCGGCCAGCACGGCGCTGACCACCGCCTCCTGGCCGGGGCGGAACTGGCGGAAACCGAAGACGCGTTCGAGGGTGTCGTGCATGTGGATAACTCCCTTGCCTGTCATGGACGATGCCTTGAGCCTAAGGATGTCTGTTGTAGGAGCGAGCTTGCTCGCGAACAGCCAAACGCCGGTTGCCGAGGCCGAATCCATTCCTCATGGATAACGGCATTGCCCCACACCCTTGTTGGGCACAGGCTCGCTCGTACGCAGAGCACCAGGAGCATGACCGATCCCAGGCACCAATGAAAAAGCCGCCCGAAGGCGGCTCTCTCCAGAACAGGCTCGCTTACAGCTGCGGGCCGGCGTTCTTGATGGCGTCGCTCACGTCGAACTTCTTGAAGTTCTCGATGAACTTGCTGGCCAGGCCCTTGGCAGCTTCGTCGTAGGCAGCCTTGTCTTCCCAGGTGTTGCGCGGGTTGAGCAGGTTGGTCTCGACGCCCGGAACGACCTTCGGTACGTCCAGGTTGATGATGTCCAGGTGCTCGGTCTCGGCGCCGACCAGAGCGCCGCTCTGGATGGCGGCGATCACGCCACGGGTGGTCGGGATGTTGAAGCGCTTGCCGACGCCGTAGCCACCGCCGGTCCAGCCGGTGTTGACCAGGTAGACCTTGGAACCGAAGGCCTGGATGCGCTTGATCAGCAGCTCGGCGTAAACGCCAGCCGGACGCGGGAAGAACGGTGCGCCGAAGCAGGTGGAGAAGGTCGACTTGATGCCGCCGCCCGAACCCATTTCGGTGGACCCCACCAGCGCGGTGTAGCCGGACAGGAAGTGGTAGGCCGCCTGCTCGTTGTTCAGGATCGACACCGGCGGCAGAACGCCGGTCAGGTCGCAGGTCAGGAAGATCACGGCATTCGGCTCGCCGCCGAGGTTCTTCTCGGAACGCTTCTCGACGTTTTCCAGCGGGTAGGCCGCGCGGGAGTTCTGGGTCAGGCTGTCATCGGCGTAGTTCGGGGTGCGGTTTTCGTCGAGGACGACGTTTTCCAGCACGGCGCCGAACTTGATGGCTTTCCAGATGACCGGCTCGTTCTTCTCGGACAGGTCGATGCACTTGGCGTAGCAGCCGCCTTCGATGTTGAAGACAACGCCTTCGCCCCAGCCGTGCTCGTCGTCGCCGATCAGGTAGCGGCTTTCGTCGGCGGACAGGGTGGTCTTGCCGGTGCCGGACAGGCCGAAGAACAGGGTCACGTCGCCGGCTTCACCGATGTTGGCGGCGCAGTGCATCGGCAGCACGTCTTTTTCCGGCAGCAGGTAGTTCTGCACGCCGAACATGGCCTTCTTCATTTCACCGGCGTAGCGCATGCCGGCGATCAGCACTTTCTTCTGGGCGAAGTTGAGGATCACGCAGCCATCGGAGTTGGTGCCGTCACGCTCGGGCACGCACTCGAAGTTGGCGACGTTGAGCACCTGCCACTCTTCGCGGCCGGCCGGGTTGTACTGCTCGGGCTCGATGAACAGTGCGCGGCCGAACAGGTTCTGCCAGGCAGTGGCGGTGGTCATCTTGACGGCCAGGTAGTGATCCGCGGCGGAACCTACATGAACGTGGGAGACGAAGTGTTCCTGGGCGTTATTGAACGCCTGGACACGGTCCCACAGGGCATCGAACTTGTCGGCCGGGAACGGACGGTTGATGGCGCCCCATGCGATGGAATCCTTGCTGCCCGGCTCTTCGACGATGAAACGGTCGGCAGGCGAGCGGCCGGTGCGGTGGCCGGTTTTCACGACCAGCGAGCCGTTGTCGGCGAGTTCGCCTTCGCCGCGGCGAATGGCTTCTTCAACCAGTTGGGCAACGCTGATATCGGTGTAAACGGCTTTGTTGGCTTGCGTCATGTGGGTCCCCGTCGGCCGAAGCCGAGTCCTCCAAACATTGCGTAGTGACTTCTGATTCCCACTACCGCGGAAAAAAGTCGCGGGATTATGCCAGAAAAGAACTGTTCTCGTGCAGCCTCTGATCTGGCGAGAGCGCCATTGGTTCGGCTATCGGACAAATCGAAGCGGTCAATGGCGGGTTTCTGACGGCGTCTGGCTTCCGCCACCCGAGAACAGTTGGGCAACGTCGGAGCCGTCGAAACGGTAGCGCTGGTTGCAGAACTGGCAGTCGATGACGATTTCGCCGTCCTCTTCGGCCAGCAGACGCTCGGCGTCGTCCTGCCCAAGACTGACCAGCGCATTGGCCGAGCGTTCCCGGGAACAGCTGCAACGGAATACCAGCGGCTGCGGCTCGAACAGGCGCACGTCGTCTTCGTGGTACAGGCGATGCAGCACGGTGGGATTGTCCAGGCCCAGCAGTTCCTCGGCGGTGAGGGTATCGGCCAGGGTGGTGACGTGCTGCCAGCTGGCTTCCCGCGACTCGATGTCGCGCTGGCGGTCCGCTGGCAATTGCTGCAACAGCAGGCCGCGGGCGCGGCGGCTGTCGGCGTTGAGCCAGAAGCGGGTCGGCAACTGCTCGGAGGTGGCGAAGTAGGTCGACAGGCACTCGGCCAGGGTCGCGCCCTCCAGCGGCACGATGCCCTGGTAGCGTTTGCCGTTCTTCGGATCGACGGTGAGCGTCAGCACGCCATGGGGCATCAGCTCGGCAAGGCCGGCGGCGTCACCGATGGCCTCGGCGTCGTAGCGGGCCAGGCCACGCACTTCACGAGCACTGGAACACTCCACCATCAGCAGCGGAACGGCGCCGGCGGAGCGCGCCTGCAGCACCAGCAGACCGTCGAATTTGAGAGTGCCGCAAAGTAGCGCGGCCGCGGCTAGCATTTCTCCCAGCAGTTGGGCGACCGGCTGCGGATAGGGGTGCTTGGCCAACACTTCGGCATAACTGCGGTCGAGCTCCACCAGCTCACCGCGAACATCGGTGTTGTCGAACAGGAAACGCTGACTTTGATCGATCTGAGACATGCTGGGCACAACGCTGCGATAGGCACAAATAAATGACAAGTTGATGGCAAAGGCCTATAAAGCGCGCTTTGTCGTATCCGGCAACCCGGAACCGTTGTCAGAAGGGGGAATCGATTTTATGGACAAAACCACGCCGTTCCAAGCCACCTGGTCCTGGAAGCCCTTCATCGCCTGTCACCTGATGGCCCTCGCCCTGCTTCTGCTGTGGCTCTGGGAGCCTACTCGCAGTGCGATGGACCTGTTCGATTTCAGCCTGTTCAGCCTGCTCAACCAGCCGCTGGCGACCAACGAAGCCTGGCGCCTGACCTGGGCCGTGGCCAGCACCCGGCCGTTCGACCTGCTGGTCGGGGTGATCCTGCTGCTCCTGCTGATCCGTGGTGACTGGATCTTCAAGGCCAGCCAGGCCCGCGCCGCGACTTTCGGCTTTTTATGCGCAGCCGTGGTTCTGGTGGTGGTCCGCATCCTTTACGCGAAGATCGCCCACAAGCTGGGCTGGCAGCATGCAAGCATTTCCAGCATTGCGCCGGATGCCGTGCGCCTGGAGCACTTCTTCCCGCAGTGGGAAGACACGCCCTTCGAGGTGAAGGACGAGTCGGCCCGCAGTTTCCCTGGCGACCACGCCTCGGTGTTGCTGATCTGGGCGCTGTTCCTCACCCTGTTCGCCCGCACCGCCCTGCAATGGGTGGTGATCTGGGGCCTCGCGCTGCTGTTCATGCTGCCGCGCCTGGTAGCCGGAGCCCACTGGGGCCAGGATGACTACATCGGCGGCGTGCAGATGGCGCTGGTGGCCCTGGCCTGGAGCTGCTTCACGCCCTTCGCCGCCGTGGCCAGCGCCGCGCTGGTTCGCTGGACCGATCCGCTGTTCCGCCTGGCGGCGAAAATACCGCTGCTCAAGCGCCTGAGCGTCGTCGCGGCCTGACGGCCGTTCGCCCCCGGCGAGGCGCCTGCGGCCCTCGCCGGCTGCTCACTCCTGATCGCGGAAGCTGAACAGCTGGCGACGCTGCTTCTTGGTCGGCCGCCCGTCGGTCTGCACGCCCAGCGCGCCGGCCTTGCGCATGGCAGAAGCATCCTCGCGGCGCTTCACGCTGTCGGCGGTCTCTTCGTAGAGCAACTGCGCCTCAGGTGCGCCACGACGCACCATCGACAGCGCCTTCACCACGACCGTGCGCTCGTCGAAGCCGGTGCGGATCACGTATTCGTCGCCAACCTTGGGTTCCTTACCCGGCTTGCAGCGCTCGCCCCGGCAATGCACCTTGCCACCGTCGATGGCTTCCTTGGCCAGGGAGCGGGTCTTGTAGAAGCGCGCCGCCCACAGCCACTTGTCCAGGCGGACCTTGTCGTCTTTCTCGCTCACGTCACAACCTCGTCATGCGGGCCTGCGAGTGTACCGTGCACCCCGCTGGCGGGGCACAACCGGCCTGACTAGAATGCCGGCAAACGCCGGGGACGCCTGCCTTGAAGACTTTCGACCAGCTGTCGGTAATTGGTCTGCGCGAATGGATCGCCCTGCCCGAACTGGGCATGGTGGGCCTGCGTGCGAAGATCGATACCGGCGCCAGCACCTCCACCCTGCATGCCAGTGACATCGTGCCGTTCCAGCGTGGCGGCCAGGACTGGGTACGCTTCATCGCCCACCTGGGTACCCAGGTGCAGCGCCGCCACCGCTGCGAAGCGCCGGTGGTGACGATGAAGACCATCAAGAGCTCCAACGGCCAGGCCCAGACCCGCTACGTGATCCGCACGTTGCTGGCCCTCGGCGATCGCGCCTGGTCAGTGGAATTCACCCTGGCCTGCCGCAAGACCATGCGCTACCGCGTGCTGCTAGGCTCCAAGGCGCTGGTTCAGGGCCAGCTCGTGGTCAACCCCGGCCTCACCTACGTACAAGACAAACCCCTCATCATGGTTCCCGCCACCCTTCCAGGTGATCAATGAAAATTGCTGTGCTGTCGCGCAATCCGCGTCTGTATTCCACCCGTCGGCTGGTGGAGGCCGGGCAGCAACGCGGCCACGAGATGGTGGTGATCGACACCCTCCGCGCCTACATGAACATCGCCAGCCACAAGCCGCAGATCCACTACCGCGGCAAGCCGCTGGAAGGTTTCGACGCGGTGATCCCGCGCATCGGCGCCTCGGTGACCTTCTATGGCTGCGCCGTGCTGCGCCAATTCGAGATGATGGGGGTATTCCCGCTCAACGAATCGGTGGCCATCGCCCGCTCCCGCGACAAGCTGCGCTCGCTGCAACTGCTGTCGCGCAAGGGCATCGGCCTGCCGGTGACGGGCTTCGCCCATTCCCCCGATGACGTACCGGACCTGATCGAGATGGTCGGCGGCGCGCCGCTGGTGATCAAGCTGCTGGAAGGCACCCAGGGCATCGGCGTGGTGCTCTGCGAGACGGAGAAGGCCGCCGAATCCGTGCTTGAGGCGTTCATGGGGCTCAAGCACAACATCATGGTGCAGGAGTACATCAAGGAAGCCGGTGGCGCCGATATCCGCTGCTTCGTGGTCGGCGACAAGGTGATCGCATCGATGAAGCGCCAGGCCGCAGCCGGCGAGTTCCGCTCCAACCTGCACCGCGGCGGCAGCGCCAGCCTGATCAAGATCACCCCCGAGGAGCGCATGACCGCCATCCGCGCCGCCAAGGTGATGGGCCTGCACGTCGCCGGCGTCGACATCCTGCGCTCCAACCATGGGCCGTTGGTGATGGAAGTGAACTCCTCGCCGGGCCTGGAGGGCATCGAGACCACCACCGGCAAGGACATCGCCGGGGTGATCATCGAGTACCTGGAGAAGAACGGCGGGCCGCACCTGGCGCGGACCAAGGGCAAGGGGTGAGCCGGGGCGCATGCGTCATCCCGGCGAACGACTGGCCAGGGATGGTCAGGCCGGGGACTCCGACGGGCACAATGTCTCGGCAGGGATGTCCACTCAGACGCCTCATAAGGCACTCCCACCCTCAAACTGAACCACTGCACGCCTTTGAATGCCCCTATGCCCAAATCACCGCGCTTCTCCCAACTCCAATGGTCGCCCATCGAACGCCGTGTCGCCCTGGTGGCGCCAGCCTCGGCCATCGCAGAAGAGGTGCTGGAAGCCACGTTGCGCCAACTTGAAGTGCTGGGCGTGGACTACCACCTGGGCACCCACGCCGACGCACGCTATCGCTACCTGGCCGGCACGCCTGAGCAACGCCTGGAAGACTTCCACACCGCCTTCGAGCTGGATGGCGTCAGCGCCGTCTGGTGCCTGCGTGGCGGCTACGGCTGTGGACAACTCATCCCGCAACTGGACTGGCAACGCCTCAAGGCAGCCTCACCGCGCCCGCTGATCGGCTTCTCGGACATCTCCATTTTGCTCAGCGCTTTCCACCGCCAGAGCCTGCCAGCGATCCACGGCATGGTCGCCACCGGGCTGGGCCTGCAACCGCTGAGCGCGCCCAGCGAGCAGCGTGAGCGCCTGGCTTCCCTGGCCTCGATCAGCCACGTACTGGCCGGCGGCCCCGGCAAGCTGGCGACACAGCATCTGGCGGGGCCGAAGACAGCGGTGGAAGGCGAATTGATCGGCGGCAACCTCACCGCACTGGCCTGCATGGCCGGCACCGCCGGTGCGCTGTATGTGCCTGATGGCGCGATCCTGATCCTCGAGGACGTCGGCGAGCCCTACTACCGAATCGAACGCAGCCTCTGGCAGCTACTCAACAGCCTGAACGGCGCGCGCCTGGGCGCGATCTGCCTCGGCACCTTCACCGATTGCCCGCGCAAGGGCGTGGCCCACAGCCTGGAAGAAATCTTCGCCGAGTACGCTGCGCGGTTGGGCGCCCCGCTCTACCACGGCCTGCCCAGCGGCCACGGTGCGCACAACCGCGCCTGGCCCTACGGGCGCAGGGCGGTGCTGGAAGGAAAATCCCTGCGCTGGGATTAGAGTCTGTTTACGATCTCGCGAGCTAGAGCAGAACAAGGCGAGGACAGCTGAGAAAGCGGAGTTGACTGCAGTCAATGAGCACTTCTCGGCTGGCCTCAACACAGTTATGCCGACGCGCAGCAGATCGCAAGCAGGCTCTCAATGCGCGTCGCGCGGCAGCAGCAGGCCCAGCGGCAGGCAGACGCGCGCTTCCACGCCACCACCCTCGCGGTTGCGCAGTTCGATGCTGCCGCCGTGCTGTTCGGCGATACGCTTGACGATCGCCAGCCCCAGGCCGGTGCCCTTGCCGCCGCGCGCTTTGTCGCCACGGAAGAAGGGGTTGAAGATGTTGTCCAACTCCTGCGGATCGACGCCCGCGCCACGGTCCAGCACGCTGAGCACCACGTAGGGCGCACCGCCGCCACCGGCGACGTGGGCCGCCACTTCGACCTTGCCACCGCCGTGGTTGAGGCCGTTCTCGATCAGGTTGCCGAGCAGACGCTTGATCGATACGCGACGGAAGCGGAACAGCGGCAGCGTCTCCAGGCACAGGCGCACACGGTTGCCGGTCTGGTTGAAGGCGTCGGCGACTTCACGGATCAGGTCGGCGAGGTCGCCCTCCTCCACCGGCTCGTCGCGGCCATCGCGGATGAAGGCGAGGAACTGGTCGAGGATGGCATCCATGTCCTCGATGTCACGCACCATGTCCTCGACCATCTCGCGGTCGCTTTCGGGCATCAGCTCCAGCGACAGGCGCAGACGCGTCAACGGCGTGCGCAAGTCGTGAGAGACGCCGGCCAGCATCAGCTCACGTTCACGCCCGGCCTGCTCGACATCGTCGGCCATCTGGTTGAAGGCGCGGTACACCTCGGCCATCTCGCTTGGCGTTTCCTGCCCCAGCGGCAGGCGCACGCTGCGCCCCTTGCCGAACTCGCGGGAGGCGAAGACCAGGCGCTTGAGCGGCTGGCTGAGCTGCCGCACGAAGATCCACGCCGCCGCGGTGGACAACAGGCCGATGCCGAGGAACCAGCCCAGCACGCTCCAGATCTGCTGGCCGCGCAGTGGGTGCGGGTAGAGCGGTACGCCGATCCAGCCATCGCCCAGGGTCGGCGCGCGCACCCAGAGCATCGACGGATGATGGATGCGCAGGCGCGTCTCGGTATCGATGCCCAGCTCCATGCGCATCTGCCGCTGGAAGATTTCCGTGTATGGCCAGTGCACTTCCTCCGGCTGCCCCTGCTCGTGGGGTGCCCACTTCAGCCCGGCAGACTGGGCGATCGCTTCGCGCGACTTCTCGTCGGCCGCCCAGTAGGCGCGCACGGTCAGCGCTGCGCCGTGGCTGTACTGGCGGTCGACCAGCATGTCTTCGTTCATCAGCAGGTAGACCAGGGTCAGTGCCTTGGAGAACAGCACGACAATGAGCACCAGCCAGAGGGTGCGGGCGAAGAAGCTTTGCGGGAACCAGAGGGGTGTCTTCAAGAAGGCGTTACCAGGGAAACACAAACGGCCGGGGCGAAGGGCTTCGCCCCGGCGAGGTCGATCACTTGCGAGCGGCGCCGTCCGGTACGAATACGTAGCCCACGCCCCAGACGGTCTGGATGTAGCGCGGCTTCGACGGATCGGGCTCGATCAGCCGGCGCAGGCGGGAAATCTGCACGTCGATGGAGCGCTCCAAGGCATCCCACTCGCGGCCGCGGGCCAGGTTCATCAGCTTGTCGCGGGTCAGCGGCTCGCGGGCGTGCTGTACCAGGGCCTTGAGCACGGCGAACTCACCGGTGGTGAGCATGTGCACTTCCTCGCCCTTCTTCAGTTCGCGGGTCGCCAGGTGCAGTTCATAGTCGCCGAAGGTGACGATCTCGTCTTCGCCCGCCGGCGCGCCCGGTACCAGCGGCGCCTGGCGGCGCAGCACGGCCTTGATCCGCGCCAGCAATTCGCGCGGATTGAAGGGTTTGGCCAGGTAGTCGTCAGCGCCCTGTTCCAGGCCGGAGATGCGGCTGGATTCGTCGCCCTTGGCGGTGAGCATGATGATCGGGATCTGGTTGTTCGACTCGCGCAGGCGCTTGCACGCCGAGAGACCATCCTCGCCGGGCATCATCAGGTCGAGCACCACCAGCTGGAACAGTTCGCGGGCCAGCAGGCGGTCCATCTGCTCGGTGTTTTCGACGGCGCGGACGCGATAACCCTGCTCGTCGAGGAAGCGTTCGAGCAGACGGCGCAGGCGCGCGTCGTCATCGACCACGAGGATCTTTTCGCCTTCGGGCAGGGTGGCAGCGTTGCTCATGGAAACTCCCAGAATCTGATTCGGCGGGCATTATCGCCCAGCAGCCGCGCATCACGGCTTGTCCATTGTTAGCAGATTTTTCCCCGACCAGCCGCCCACCCGGTGAAATTGTCGTGGGTATAATGCGGCGCTTTTGCGGCGGGGCGTTGTCACAGAGCCTGTCGTGAGGCCGGAACTCCGGTCCTGACGTCCCGTAATTCGATTGTTTTGTCAGGTGGATTCATGGACAGCATCAACACCCGTATCGCCGAAGAGCTTTCCGCACTGCCCTCCGGCCGCGTTCAACCGCAGCAAGTCGCCGCTGCCGTCGCCCTGCTCGACGAAGGCTCCACCGTCCCCTTCATCGCCCGCTACCGGAAAGAAGTCACCGGCAGCCTGGACGACACCCAGCTGCGCATGCTCGAAGAGCGCCTGCGCTACCTGCGCGAACTGGACGAGCGCCGCGGCGCGATTCTCGCCAGCATCGAGGAACAGGGCAAGCTGACCCCGGAACTGGCCCGTGAGATCAACCTGGCCGACACCAAGACCCGCCTCGAAGACCTCTACCTGCCCTATAAGCAGAAGCGCCGCACCAAGGGCCAGATCGCCCTGGAAGCCGGCCTGGGCGAACTGGCCGACGCGCTGTTCGCCGACCCGAGCCTGACCCCGGAAAGCGAAGCCGCGCGCTTCGTCGATGCCGAGAAGGGCTTCGCCGACACCAAGGCCGTGCTCGAAGGCGCCAAGTACATCCTCATGGAACGCTTCGCCGAGGATGCCACGCTGCTCGACCGCCTGCGCAGCTTCCTCAAGGACAACGCCACCCTCACCGCGCGCATGGTGCCGGGCAAGGAAACCGAAGGCGCCAAGTTCAGCGACTACTTCGAGCACGACGAACCGCTGAAGAACGCCCCATCGCACCGTGCACTGGCGATCTTCCGTGGGCGCAACGAGGGCATCCTCAGCGTCGCCCTAAAGGTCGGCGAAGAACTGCCGGGCACCTCGCACCCTTGCGAAATCATGATTGGCGAGCGCTTCGGCGTGAGTAACCAGGGCCGCGCCGCTGACAAGTGGCTCTCCGAAGTGGTGCGCTGGACCTGGAAGGTCAAGCTTTACACCCACCTGGAAACCGACCTGCTGGGCGAGCTGCGCGAAGGCGCCGACCTCGAGGCGATCAACGTATTCGCGCGCAACCTGCACGACCTGCTGCTGGCCGCTCCGGCCGGCCCGCGCGCCACCCTGGGCCTGGACCCAGGCCTGCGCACCGGCGTGAAGGTCGCCGTGGTCGATGCCACCGGCAAGCTGCTGGACACCGCCACCGTCTACCCGCACGCGCCGAAGAACCAGTGGGACCAGACCATCGCGGTGCTCGCCGCGCTGTGCGCCAAGCACCAGGTGGAGCTGATCGCCATCGGCAACGGCACCGCCAGCCGCGAGACCGACAAGCTGGCCGCCGAGCTGATCAAGAAATACCCGGCGCTGAAGTGCACCAAGATCATGGTCAGCGAGGCCGGCGCTTCGGTGTACTCGGCCTCCGAACTGGCCGCCAAGGAATTCCCGGAGCTGGACGTGTCGCTGCGCGGCGCCGTGTCCATCGCCCGTCGCCTGCAGGACCCGCTGGCCGAACTGGTGAAGATCGAGCCGAAATCCATCGGCGTCGGCCAGTACCAGCACGACGTGTCCCAGTTGCAGCTCGCCCGCAGCCTGGACGCGGTGGTGGAAGACTGCGTGAACGCCGTCGGCGTGGACGTCAACACCGCCTCCGCCGCCCTGCTGGCGCGCATCTCCGGCCTCAACAGCACCCTGGCGCAGAACATCGTCGCGCACCGCGACGTTAACGGCGCCTTCAAGACCCGCGACGAACTGAAGAAAGTCAGCCGCCTGGGCGAGAAGACCTTCGAACAGGCCGCCGGCTTCCTCCGCGTGATGAACGGCGACAACCCGCTGGACGCCTCCGCGGTGCACCCGGAAACCTACCCGCTGGTGCAGCGTATCGCCGCCGATACCGGCCGCGACGTGCGCTCGCTGATCGGCGATTCGGGCTTCCTCAAGCGCCTGGACCCGAAGAAGTTCACCGACGAGCAGTTCGGCCTGCCCACCGTCACCGACATCCTCAAGGAACTCGACAAACCCGGCCGCGACCCGCGCCCGGAGTTCAAGACTGCCGAGTTCCAGGAAGGCGTCGAGAGCCTGAAGGACTTGAAGCCCGGCATGGTGCTCGAGGGCGTGGTGACCAACGTCACCAACTTCGGCGCCTTCGTCGACATCGGCGTCCACCAGGACGGCCTGGTGCACATCTCCGCGCTGTCGGAGAAGTTCGTCAAGGACCCGTACGAAGTGGTCAAGGCCGGCGACATCGTCAAGGTCAAGGTCATGGAAGTGGACATCCCGCGCAACCGCGTCGGCCTGTCCATGCGCATGAGCGACACCCCCGGCGAGAAGGTCGACGGCCCGCGTGGCGGCGGCCGCCCCGGCAACGGCGCGCCGCGTGGCGAGCGCAGCGCTCCGCGCCAGCAGGAGAAGGCCCCGGCGAACAATGCCATGGCCTCGCTGTTCGCCAACGCCAAGCAACTGAAGAAGAAGTAAGGAAGGTCCATGAGCGAGATGCCCGCCCGCGAGCTGATGATCAGCCGCTTCAGCGACACCCTTGGCGTGCAGCCGATCCGTGTCGCCGACGGCGAAGCCGAGGTGCTGCTGCCGATGGCCGAGCACCTGCGCAATCGCGGCAACGTCATGCACGGCGGCGCGCTCTTCACGCTGATGGACATGACCATGGGCCTGGCCTGCTCCAGCGCCCATGGCTTCGACCGACAGAGCGTCACCCTGGAATGCAAGATCAACTACATCCGCGCGGTCGCCGAGGGCGAAGTGCGCTGTGTAGCGAAAGTCCTGCATGCCGGGCGGCGCTCGCTGGTGGTCGAGGCCGACATCCACCAGGGCGACAAGCTGGTCGCCAAGGGACAAGGCACCTTCGCCCAGCTGTAATTCGCGCCGTGACAACTGACCTATGCTGTACGCCGGAGCCCCGGATTTGCGGGCGCCGGCGCAGCGCCTCGATGAAGCCAGGCGACCACGCCGGTTGTGTTCTCCCCTTGTAGACCGCCCAGTCCACCCCCATAGTGGGGCGATTGCCGTGTGAAGGACTTCCAACTTGAGCGACCAACTTTCCCGCCGCCTGGCCCTGCTGGGCGATGCCGCCAACCTGTCCCTGCTCACCCAGTGCCTGCACGGTATCGAGCGCGAATGCCTGCGCGTCGACGGGCACGGCAAGCTTGCCCTGACCCCGCATCCGCGCGCCCTGGGCTCGGCACTGACCAACCCGCAGATCACCACCGACTACTCCGAGTCGCTGCTGGAGTTCATCACGCCGACTTCGACCAGCGTCGAGAAGACCCTGGAAGAACTGGATGAAATCCACCGCTTCGCCAGCGGCAAGCTCGACGGCGAATACCTGTGGAGCCCGTCCATGCCCTGCGAGTTGCCGGATGAAGAGACCATCCCGATCGCTCGCTACGGCAGTTCGCACATCGGCCGCCTGAAGTACGTCTACCGCAAGGGCCTGGCCCTGCGTTACGGCAAGACCATGCAGTGCATCGCCGGCATCCACTACAACTTCTCCCTGCCCGAAGGCATCTGGGAGCTGCTGCGCCAGGACGAAGGCAGCGAGAAGAGCGCGCGGGACTTCCAGTCGCACCGCTACATCGCGATGATCCGCAACTTCCGCCGCTACAGCTGGCTGCTGATGTATCTGTTCGGCGCCTCGCCGGCGCTGGACGCCGGCTTCCTGCGCGGCCGCCCGCACGGCCTGGAAGCCTTCGACGAACACACGCTCTACCTGCCCTACGCCACCAGCCTGCGCATGAGCGACCTGGGCTACCAGAACAACGCCCAGGCCGGCCTGACGCCCTGCTACAACGACCTGGACAGCTACATCGACAGCCTGCGCCGCGCGGTGAGCACGCCGTACGCGCCGTACGAGAAGGTCGGCACCAAGGTCGATGGCGAATGGGTACAGCTCAACACCAACATCCTGCAGATCGAGAACGAGTACTACTCGAGCATCCGCCCGAAACGCGTCACCTACACCGGCGAGCGCCCGATCCAGGCGCTGATGGCCCGCGGCGTGCAGTACGTCGAGGCGCGCTGCCTGGACATCAACCCCTTCCTGCCGCTGGGCATCGACGTCACCGAGGCGCGCTTCCTCGACGCCTTCCTGCTCTACTGCGCGCTGTCCGACAGCCCGCCGCTGGGCGGTTGCGAGTGCGGCGCGGCCACCAGCAACTTCCTCAAGGTGGTCAAGGAAGGTCGTCGTCCCGGCCTGAAGCTGGAGCGCGCAGGCCAGCAGCTCGAGATGAAGGACTGGGCGAACGCCCTGCTCGACGGCATCGCGCCGATCATCGAACTGCTCGACCGCGCCAACGGTACGGGCCTGCACGCGCAGAGCCTGGCCGAGCAGCGCACCAAGGTTGCCGACGCCAGCCTGACGCCGTCGGCGAAGGTCCTGGCGGAGATGCGCGAGCGCGGCGAGAGCTTCGAGGCCTTCGCCCTGCGCTACAGCCGCCAGCATGCCGCCACCCTGCAGGGTGAGCCGCTGCCGGCCGAGGAGCAGGCGCGCTTCGAGAGCATGGCCAGCGAATCCCTGGCCGAACAGGCGGAGCTGGAGAAGCAGCCCGAAGGCGATTTCGACACCTTCGTCGCCGCGTATCAGGCGAGCATCCTGGGCCTGCTCAGCGTCTGACGGTGCAAGAAATCGCTGACATGCAGCTCATAGAGTTCTGATCGGCAACCTGCGAGTGCGGGGGGAGAATCCTCCCTCCCTGCGGATCGTCCGGCCCCGGCCGGCGCGATCCGCGCAAGACCTCGCAGGAAAGCGCGCATGTTCCCCCACTCTCCCTCCTGGACACTCCATCAGCTGGAAGTCGCCTACCGGCAAGGCTACCTGGAAGCGCTGCTCGGCCGCGCCCCGCGCTGTCCGCCACATGAGATTCTGGCGGCCAGCTGGGAAGCCGGCTGGCGCGACGGCGGCGAGCGACTGCGCCAGCAGCAGGTGGAACAGGCCAGGCCCTGCGCAGAGCCAGGCCAGGCGCCGCGGCTGAGCGTGCAGATCAGGCATTCGGTATCCGGTAAAGACCGGGTCTGATCAGAGCGTCTTCTCGAATACCTGGGAATTGCGCTGGTAGTTGTACAGCGACGCCCGCGCCGCCGGCAGGCGCTCGACGCTGCTGGGCTGGAAGCCACGCTCACGGAACCAGTGGGCCGTGCGGGTGGTGAGCACATAAAGGGTTTTCAGTCCCAGGTTGCGCGCGCGCTGTTCGATACGCTCCAGCAGGTCGTCGCCGCGTCCGCCGTGGCGGTACTCCGGATTCACCGCCAGGCATGCCAGTTCGCCCGCGTCGGAGTCGGCGATGGGATAGAGCGCCGCGCAGGCGATGATCAGCCCTTCGCGCTCGACGATGCTGAACTGCTCGATCTCGCGCTCCAATACCTCGCGGGAACGACGCACCAGGATGCCCTGCTCTTCCAGCGGACGGATCAGCTCCAGCAGTCCACCAACGTCCTCGATGCCCGCTTCGCGCAGCTGTTCGAACTGCTCCTGCGCCACCAGGGTGCCGTTGCCGGTGCGGGTGAAGAGTTCCGACAGCAGCGAGCCGTCCTCGGTGTAGCTGACGATATGGCTGCGCCGCACACCCGCGCGGCAGGCCTGGGCGGCGGCATCGAGCAACTCGCCCTGATAACTCGACCCGAGGCGTTCCAGGTGCGCCGGCACCTGCTGCGGGCGCAACTCGCGCACCAGCTTGCCGGCCTCGTCCATCAGGCCGCGCTCGGCCCCGTAGAGAATCAGTTTGTCCGCGCCCAGGTCGATGGCCGCACGCATGGCCACGTCCTCGCAGGCGAGGTTGAAGATTTCCCCGGTGGGGGAATAACCCAGCGGCGAGAGCAGGACGATGCTGCGCTCGTCGAGCTGGCGATTGATGCCCTTGCGGTCGATCCGGCGGACTTCGCCGGTGTGGTGGTAGTCGATGCCATCGACTACGCCGATCGGCCGTGCGGTGACGAAGTTGCCCGAGGTCACGCGCATGCGCGAGCCCTGCATGGGCGAGGCGGCCATGTCCATCGACAGGCGTGCCTCGATGGTGATGCGCAGGCTGCCCACCGCGTCGATCACGCAGCCCAGGGTCGGCGCATCGGTCACCCGCAGGCCGCGATGGAAACGCGGCGCCAGCCCGTGCTGGGCCAGACGCGCCTCGATCTGCGGACGCGAGCCGTGCACCAGCACCAGGCGCACACCCAGGCTGTGCAGCAGCACCAGGTCGTGGACGATATTGCCGAAATTGGGGTCTTCGACGCCCTCGCCGGGGAGCATGACCACGAAGGTGCAGTCCCGGTGCGAGTTGATGTAGGGGGAAGCGTGGCGCAGCCAGTTGACGTAGTCGTGCATTGCTTGAAAAGCCTGTCGTTCGAGTGGGCGGAAATCTGTCGGATGCGGCCGAAAGGCGGCCAGTGGCGGCGCGGTTATCGTCGTCGCAGGAACATCGACAGGTTTCTCCTCTTGGCTACGTTGGGCCCGCTTTCCGGGCGCTCTACAGGCAACTGCCTACACAGGGCTATTTATAGACAGTAATGACGGATCAATCCGCGTAGCAACGCTACGGTCGGCTCAATGCGGTCCAGTTCAAGGTGTTCATCGGGCTGGTGGGCACAGGCGATGTCGCCGGGGCCCAGCACCAGGGTCTGGCAGCCGAGCTGCTGAAGATACGGTGCTTCGGTGCCAAAGGCTACCGCTTCCGCCGTATGCCCGGTCAGACTTTCGGCGAGTCGCACCAGCTCGCTCTGCGCCGGCTCCTCGAAGGGCGGCACAGCAGGGAAAAGCGGTGCGTAATCGATCTTCACGGCGTGGCGCTCGGCAACCGGCCGCAGCCGCTCGCGTATGCTCTGGCGCAGGGCTTCCGGGGCCATTCCCGGCAGCGGGCGCAGGTCGAACTCCAGGGCGCACTGGCCGCAGATGCGGTTGGGGTTGTCGCCGCCGTGGATGCAGCCCAGGTTGAGCGTCGGCTGCGGCACGCTGAACTGCGGGTTGTTGAACTCCTGCTGCCACTGGCTGCGCAGGCCCTGCAGTTCGCCCATCACCGCCTGCATGGCCTCCAACGCACTGCGTCCCAGGCTCGGGTCGGAGGAATGGCCGCTTTGCCCGAGGATGTCGATGCGCTCCATCATCACGCCCTTGTGCAGGCGGATCGGCTTGAGGTTGGTCGGCTCGCCGATCACCGCGGCGCGCCCCAACGGCCGCCCCGCGTCGGCCAGCGCACGGGCACCGGCCATGGAGCTTTCCTCGTCGCAGGTGGCGAGGATGATCAGCGGCTGCCTGAACGGCTGCTCCAGCAGCGGCAACAGCGCTTCGATGGCCAGGGCGAAGAAGCCCTTCATGTCGCAGGAGCCCAGGCCGAACCAGCGCCCGTCGCGTTCATCCAGGCCCAGCGGGTCGCTTTTCCACAGGGCCTCGTCGTAGGGCACGGTATCGGTATGCCCCGCCAGTACCAGGCCGCCGGGGCCGCTGCCCAGGGTCGCGATCAGGTTGAACTTGCCCGGTGACACCGGCTGCATCTCGCAGGCGAAACCCAGGTCCACCAGCCAGTTGCCGAGCAACTCGACCACCGGGCGATTGGACTGGTCCAGCGCGGGCTGGGTACAGCTGACGGAAGGAACCGCGATCAGCTCGGCAAAGCGTTGTTTCAGGGGCGGCAACGGCATGGCGTCCTCCGAAGATGTGCTCCCACTATGGACCATGCCACGCTGCGGTAAAACCTCGCGGCGCCCGGCAGGAACGCCGAAGTCCTGTAGACTGCATGACTTTGAAGTCTTTTTCGCGCCCGTCGTTCCGTCCTTCCTACAGCAGGTCGGGAATCCGGGCGCGGCCGCTCTGAACCGGACCCCCGCCATGCAGAAAGAAACCGAAATCAAATTGCGCGTCAGCCGCGAGACCCTCGAAGCCCTGCGCGATCACCCGGCGCTGAAGAAGCGCAACAAATCCGGCTGGGAGCCCCGCGAGCTGTTCAACCAGTACTACGACACCCCTGGCCGCGATCTGGCCCGCGCCCGTGTGGCGCTGCGCATGCGCAAGGATGGCGAGCAGTTCATCCAGACCCTGAAGACCCGCGGCCAGAGCATCGCCGGCCTGTCCGAGCGCAACGAATGGGACTGGTACCTGGAGAAGAACAAGCTCGATATCAAGAAGCTCGACGACCAGTGCTGGCCAGCTGCCCTGGCGGACCTGGACAAGAAGACCCTGAAGCCGATCTTCAGCACCGACTTCACCCGCCAGCGCGCCGAGATCGCCTGGGGCCGCGGCAAGACCAAGGTGGTGATCGAGGCCGCGCTCGACCTGGGCAAGGTCGTCGCCGGCAAACAGGAAGAGGATATCTGCGAACTGGAGCTGGAACTGCGCCAGGGCGAGCCCGAGGCGCTGCTGGACCTGGCCATCGAACTGGCCGCCGACCTCGCGCTGATGCCCTGCGACATCAGCAAGGCCGAGCGCGGCTACCGCCTGTTCGACCCGGCCAGCTACAGCATCCAGCCCGACACCCAGAAGCTGCTGCATGAGACCCCGCTGGACGGCGCCTTTGCCGCGCTGTCCTGGTCGCTGCTGGGCAGCAGCCAGCGCCTGGCCGAGCAATACCGCTTCAATGGCCACTGGAGCATGCTGGAAAGCTGGCTGCAGCAACTGCTCGACCTGCGCGCTTTGCTCGGCAGTCTTGGCCAGGCCGTGCCGCGCGCCACCACCCGCGAACTGCGTACTGCTCTCGACGCGCTGATCGCCGACTGGCAACCGCGCATCGAACAGGCTCGCGATGACGAGGCGCTGCGCCAGCAGATGCCGGCAGTCTTCCGCGAGGAACTGGCGAATGTGCGCTGGGGTCAGTTCTCCCTGAGCACCTCGCGCTGGCTGCTGGGCAAGGCCTGGACCGCCGAGCGCAACGACCGTGCCAACCGGCTGGGCGGCTCCGCCGTCGGCAAGTGGCTGCAGCGCACCCTTGCCGAAGAGGCGCAGGCCATGCCGCTGCAACGCGCCCAGCAGTTGCCCGAGGTACTCGCCGACCAGCTGCCGCGCCTGCAGCGCATGCTGGTCTGGCTGCGCCTGGCGCGCAGCGTACTGGAGCTGCCGGAAACCGACCGCCTCTACGGCGAACTGGCCAAGCTGCAGGAGCTGCTCGCCACTCCCGAGGCCGAGGGGCGCCTGGATGCCCTCGCGGCCCAGGCCCATACTGTGCTGACCCTCAAGCCGTGGAAGGCGCTTTTGAAATAAGCTGGCCCGGCGACGTCGCGGGCCTGTCGACCCGCCATTGAAGTAGGGAGTCTGCATGTCCGTCTTTGCCCCTTCCGCCCAGGACCGTCCGCTCGACCTGGGCGACATCCTGCGCGAGCTGGTCACCCAGGGCCGCGTCGCCCAGGATGACGCCGAGCAGTGCCTGGCGATCCGCCGCAGCGCGGTGAAGAACCAGCAGCACCCGCTGGAGTTCCTCGCCGCGCAGCAGGTCGAGGATCGCCAGCGGCCGGGGCACAAGCTGGACCTGGATACGCTGGTGAGGTGGCTGGCGGACTACGCCGGGCAGCCCTACCTGCGCATCGACCCGCTGAAGATCGATGTCGCCGCGGTCACGCCGCTGATGTCCTACGCCTTCGCCCAGCGCCACCATATCCTCGCGGTCGCGGTAGCGCCGGACGAAGTCACCATCGCCAGTGCACAGCCCTTCGTGCACGCCTGGGAGAGCAACCTCACCCACGTTCTCAAGCGCCCGATCAAACGCGTGGTGGCCAACCCCGCGGACATTCAGCGCTTCACCGTCGAGTTCTACCGTCTCGCCAAGTCGGTGACCGGTGCCAGCTCGGCGGACCAGAAGATCAGCGGGGTCGGCAACTTCGAGCAGTTGCTCAACCTGGGCGCCAGCGATCAGGAACCCGATGCCAACGACGCGCACATCGTCACCATCGTCGACTGGCTGTTCCAGTACGCCTTCCAACAGCGCGCCAGCGATATCCATATCGAACCGCGCCGCGAGCAGGGCACGGTACGCTTCCGCATCGACGGCGTGCTGCACAACGTCTACCAGTTCCCGCCGCAGGTCAGCATGGCGGTGGTCAGCCGCCTGAAATCCCTGGGGCGCATGAACGTCGCCGAGAAGCGCAAGCCGCAGGACGGCCGGGTGAAGACCAAGACCCCGGAAGGCGCCGAGGTGGAGCTGCGCCTGTCCACCCTGCCCACGGCCTTCGGCGAGAAGATGGTGATGCGGATCTTCGATCCCGAGGTGCTGCTCAAGAGTTTCGACCAGCTCGGCTTCTCCCCCGACGACCTGCGCCGCTGGGAAAGCATGACCAGCCAGCCCAACGGCATCATCCTGGTCACCGGCCCCACCGGTTCGGGCAAGACCACCACGCTCTACACCACGCTCAAGCAGCTGGCGACCGATGAGGTGAACCTCTGCACCATCGAGGACCCGATCGAGATGATCGAGCCCTCGTTCAACCAGATGCAGGTCCAGCACAACATCGACCTGACCTTCGCCAGCGGCGTGCGCGCCCTGCTGCGGCAAGACCCGGACATCATCATGGTCGGCGAGATCCGTGACCTGGAAACCGCCGAAATGGCGATCCAGGCGGCACTCACCGGCCACCTGGTGCTCTCCACGCTGCACACCAACGACTCGCCCACCGCCATCACCCGTCTGCTGGAACTGGGCGTGCCCTACTACCTGATCCGCGCCACCGTGCTCGGCGTCATGGCCCAGCGCCTGGTGCGCACGCTCTGCCCGCACTGCAAGGCGCCGATGGAGCTGCACGAGGAAGACTGGCAGGAAGTCACCCGCCCCTGGAACGCCCCGCTGCCCACCGGTGCGCAGCAGGCCGTCGGCTGCCTGGAATGCCGCGACACCGGTTACCGCGGACGCGCCGGCGTGTACGAGATCATGCTGCTGACGGAGTCGCTGAAGGAGCTGATCACCGCCGACACCGACCTCATCCCGCTGCGCCGCCAGGCCTTCAAGGAAGGCATGCGCAGCCTGCGGCTGTCCGGCGCGCAGAAGGTTGCGGCGGGCCTGACGACCATCGAGGAAGTCATGCGGGTGACCCCGCAGAGCGAACAGAAGTAGCCCCTCTGGACGCCACGGCGGCGCAGGTCGCGCCGCCACCCAGCCTCAGCCTTGAGCCCGCGCAGGGTCCATGGCCATCTCCAGCAGACGACGATAGGCGCTGACCCCACTGCGGGTGTCAAAGCGTTGTGCAGTGAGACGGGCAATCTGGCGCAGGCCGGCATGCGCCGACGGATTGTGCAGGACCTCGAGCACGCGCTCGGCCAGGTCGTCGACGGCGAAGAAGTCCACCAGATAGCCATTCTCTCGATCGCGAACCACCTCGCGGACCGGTGCCGTGTCGGAGGCGACCAGCAGGCAGCCGCACGCCATGGCCTCGAGCATCGACCACGACAGGACGAAGGGGTAGGTCAGGTAGACGTGTGCACAGGAAACCTGCAGCGCTTTCACGTAGGTGGCATAGGGAACCTTGCCAAGGAAGTGCACGCGTGAGCGGTCCAGCCTCACCTCCTCGAGCATGCGCGTGCGCCAGTTGGGCGCCCCCTGGGGAGGCATGCCGTAGCTCACCTCGTCGCCCCCCAGTATCAGGACCTGTGCCCGCGGGTGGCGGTCGAGAATCTGCGGCAACGCGCGCATGAAGATGTGGAAGCCCCGATAGGGTTCCAGATTGCGCGCCACGTAAGTCACCACGGGATCGCCAGCCCTGAGCACCTGCCCGGAGGGTAGGCGCAAGGAACCTCGCGGGTCCGGGCGCAGCATATCGAGGGGAATACCTTCGTGAGCCACCTGGATTTTCTCCCGGTATGCCAGCGGATGCAGGCCGCGCTGCCACGGGGTGGGGCTGATGCCCAGGTCGCAATGCTCCAGATTCAGCAGGTGCAGGGCATTGCGCGTCCGGCTGCGAGCACACTCGTCGAAACTCGACGGAAACTCCGGATCGAAATTGATATCCGCCCCCTCCATGGCGCCGTAGTACTCGCAGAAATGCATCAGCGGAACATCCGGGTAGACGTCCTTGGCATACAAGGTTTCTCCCCAGCCCGGGTGCGCCAGGATCACGTCCGGGCGATAGCCAGTGCCGCGCAGTTGCAGCAACAGCCTGGCTACCTGCTGACCATGCAGGACGGCGTCCTCGACGGTGTACAGATAGTGGTGGATCTGCGGGGAAACCGCCCGGCTGGGGCTGTAGCGCAGCGTACGTACCCCCGGCACACCCCGTGCCGTATCACGGGCAATGGCCAGCAGTTGGCAGCGACTGTCCTTGAGCAGACCGTGTGCCAGGTGGAGGAACTGGCCAGGAAAGTTCTGGTGGATGAGCAACAATTTCACGACAACACCGGCTCCATGAGTCCCGCACGCCGCGCATCGACGGATAGATTGCGATGGAGCCGGGCGGGACCAACCTCCGCGCTGATAGGATGATCCGAAGGGTGTGCAGAGTCCGCTGTCCGTGCCGCCGCGCTCAATCAGAAGTCTGGAAGCAGGGGCACGGATATTTCTTAATGCGCCCTCTCACTGGCGCAATCCCGGGAAGTTGCGGGGACTATGCTTATCCAGTCGGCCGGCTCTGCAGCCTTATACTGATGCCCTGCAGCAAAACCGTCCGTCTTGCACCACAAGGAGTTCTTCACATGGAAATCGGCAGTGTTGCCCTGCTCTTCGTCATCCTCGCCATCGTCATCGTGCTCATGGGGTTCAAGGTCGTTCCCCAGGGCTTCGAATGGACCATCGAGCGCTTCGGTCGCTATACCGTCACGCTCAAGCCGGGCCTGAGCATCATCATTCCGGTGGTGGATCGCGTCGGCCAGAAGATCAACATGATGGAACGCGTGCTGGACATCCCGCCGCAGGAGGCGATCAGCGCCGACAACGCCATCGTCGAGATCGACGCGGTGTGCTTCTACCAGGTAGTGGACGCGGCACGCGCCGCTTATGAGGTCAGCGGGCTGGAAAATGCCGTGCGCAACCTGGTGATGACCAACATCCGCACCGTGCTCGGCTCCATGGAGCTGGACCATATGCTCAGCCAGCGCGACTCGATCAACGAGCGCCTGCTGCGTACCGTCGATGAAGCCACCGCGCCCTGGGGCCTGAAGGTCACCCGTATCGAGATCAAGGACATCAGCCCGCCGGCCGACCTGGTGGAAGCGATGAGCGGACAGATGCGTGCCGAGCGCCTCAAGCGCGCGCAGATTCTCGAAGCCGAAGGCAAGCGCGCCGCCGACATTCTTACCGCCGAAGGTGAGAAGCAGGCACAGATCCTCAAGGCCGAAGGCCAGCGCCAGGCCGCCTTCCTCGAAGCCGAGGCCCGCGAGCGCCAGGCCGAAGCAGAGGCGCGTGCAACCCAGGTGGTCTCCGAAGCCATCGCCCATGGCAACGTGCAGGCTGTGAACTACTTCGTCGCGCAGAAGTACGTCGACGCGCTGGGCAAGCTGGCCAGCTCGAACAACAGCAAGATCGTGCTGATGCCGCTGGAAGCCAGCCAGGTGATCGGCTCGGTCGCCGGCATCGGCGAGATCGTCAAGGCCACCTTCGGCGACACCAAGGGCCGTAGCTGATGGCCGCCTTTCTCCAGAACCTCGGTTTCTGGGACTGGCTGGGCCTGGGCATCGTCCTGCTGATCCTGGAGATCTTCGGCGCCGGCGGCTACCTGCTGTGGATCGGCATCGCCGCCGCGCTCACCGGCGTGCTGTCCTTCCTCGTGCCGGGGCTCGACTGGGTCTGGCAGTGCCTGGCCTTCGGCGTGCTGGCGATCCTCACCGCGCTGTACTGGTGGAACCACCAGCGCATCAACAAGCGCACAGCCGAACCGTCCAGCCTGAATCGCCGCGGCAGCGAACTGGTGGGCCGGCAGTTCGCCCTGCATGACGCCATCGTCGGCGGGCGCGGCAAGGTCCGCGTCGGCGACAGCGTCTGGCTGGTCAGCGGGCCGGACCTGCCCGTGGGCGCGCAGGTGCGCGTGATCGGGCAGGACGGTGTCCTGTTGCTGGTGGAACCCGTCTGAGCCAGTACCTGTAGGAGCGAGCTTGCTCGCGAACCAAACCCCGCAGCGGAGTCTGTTCGCGAGCAAGCTCGCTCCTACAAAGCTCAATAAAAAAGCCCGCCAATCGGCGGGCTTTTTCATTCAGGCAATGCTCAGCTCGCGGCCGGCTGCGCCGGGGCGCGACGATAGGCCCAGACCATCAGCGCGATGCCGCCCAGAACCATCGGCACGCACAGCACCTGGCCCATGGTCAGCCAGCCCCACGCCAGGTAGCCCAACTGGGCATCGGGCACGCGGACGAACTCGACGATGAAGCGGAAGATGCCGTAGCACAGCACGAACAGGCCGGACACCGAGGCAGTCGGGCGCGGCTTGCGGGTGAACAGCCAGAGCACGACGAACAGTGCCACGCCTTCCAGCGCGAACTGGTACAGCTGCGACGGGTGGCGCGGCTCCGGGCCGCCGGTGGGGAAGATCATCGCCCAGGGCACGTCGGACACCTTGCCCCACAGCTCGCCGTTGATGAAGTTGCCGATACGTCCGGCGCCCAGTCCGATCGGCACCAACGGCGCGATGAAGTCCATCAGCTGGAAGAAGCTCTTGTTGTTGCGCTTGCCGAACCACCAGGTGGCCAGCATCACGCCGATCAGGCCACCGTGGAACGACATGCCACCCTTCCACACCTCGAAGATCAGCGTCGGGTTGGCGATGTACTCGTCCAGGTTGTAGAACAACACGTAGCCCAGGCGACCGCCCAGGACCACGCCGCACGCCACCCAGAACACCAGATCGGAGAGTTTCTCCTTGGTCCAGGTCGGGTCGAACTCCTTCAGCTTGCGCGAGGCCAGCAGCCAGGCGCCGCCGATGCCGATCAGGTACATCAGGCCGTACCAGTGGATTTTCAGCGGCCCGAGCGCTACGGCAACCGGGTCGATCTGTGGATAAGGCAGCATCCGCTTCTCCTAGCAGGAACTCAGATCAGGAAACTCAAACCCACGCTGAACAGCAGCAGGGCAAACAAACGCTTCAGGACCTTGGCCGGCAGGCGATGCGCCAGCCGCGCCCCGATGCGGGCGAAGAACATACTGGTAACGGCGATGCCCAGCAGCGCCGGCAGGTAGACGAAGCCCAGGCTCAGCTCCGGCAGCTTGGCGTTGTGCCAGCCGACGACGATGAAGGATATCGCGCCGGCGATGGCGATCGGCAGGCCGCACGCCGAAGAAGTCGCAACCGCCTGTTGCATGGAGACGCCACGCCAGGACAGAAACGGCACAGTCAGCGAACCGCCGCCGATGCCGAAGATCGCCGAAGCCCAGCCCACCAAGCCGCCCGCCACGCCAAGGCCGAAGCGGCCCGGCAGGTCGCGCCCGCCCTTGGGCTGGAGCCCGAGGGCCATCTGGATCGACACCAGGATGGCGAAGGTACCGATGATCTTCTGCAGCACCGGCCCCTGAATCTTCGACGCGGTCAATGCGCCCAGCGCGCTGCCGACTAGGATGCCGACGGTCATCCAGGCGAACACCCGCCAGCGCACGGCGCCACGGCGGTGGTGTTCGAGAATCGAATTGATCGACGTGAAGATGATGGTCGCCAGCGACGTCCCGACCGCCATCTGCGTCAGTACATCGGGCGAGAAGCCGTGGGCGGTGAAGCTGAACACCAGGGCCGGAACGATGATCAACCCGCCGCCGACGCCGAACAGGCCGGCGAGCACGCCAGCACAGGCGCCAAGCACCAGGTAGAGCACGAACTCCATGGGCAACCTCGGGCAACAAAGCGGGCATGGTAGCCGAAGGCTCCCGGGCGCTCCAGCCACTCCGGGACATCGGCGGATGTTGATAGACTGCCGGCACACTACGGAGTTCGACCCATGTGCCTGATCGTCTTCGCCTGGCGCCCCGAGCACGCCACGCCCCTGATCGTCGCGGCCAACCGCGATGAATTCTATGCCCGCCCGACCCTGCCGCTGGCGGCCTGGGAGGAGTATCCCGGCGTGTATGCCGGCCGCGACCTGGAGGCCGGCGGCACCTGGATGGGAGTGGCCGCGGGTGGGCGTTTCGCCGCCCTGACCAACGTGCGCGATCCCGGCCAGCCGATCGGCCCGCGTTCCCGTGGCGAGCTGGTAGCGGCTTTCCTGCAAGGCGGGCAGTCGCCGCTGGAATACCTGCAGCAGGTTGCCCGCCGCGCTTCGGACTACAGCGGCTTCAACCTGCTGGTCGGCGACGGTGCGCAACTGTGCTACTTCAATCCCCGCGTCGGCCCGCCTGTGGCGGTTGCTCCGGGGGTGCACGGACTGTCCAATGCAGCGCTGGACACGCCCTGGCCCAAGCTTCTTACCGCGCGTGACGCTCTGGAGGCAGCGTTGGAGAAGCCTGATACCGGCTCCCTGGTCGCGCTACTGGCGGACAATCGCCAGCCCAGTGAAGCCGAGTTGCCGGACACCGGCGTCGGCCTGGCCACCGAGCGCCTGCTGTCCAGCGTGTTCATCGCCAGCCCGAACTACGGTACCCGCGCCAGCACCGCGCTGATCGTCCATGCGGACGGCCGCCGCGAGCTGCTCGAACACAGCTTCGGCCCCAGTGGCGCACGCCTGGGCGAGGTCGCGCTGAGCATTTAACAGACGACGATACAGTCGCGCTGGCGCTTGGCGCGGTAGAGCGCGTCATCCAGGCGGCGCAGCATCGCCATCAGGTCCTCGCCGGGCTGCATCTGGGTCACGGCGAAGCTGGCGGTGAGCTGGGTCGGCAACGAAACATCCGCCCGGCGCAGACTCAAGCGCAGGCGCTCGGCCAGCTCCCGTGCCGCCTCGGCATCGGTCTCGGGCAGCAGCACGATGAACTCCTCGCCGCCCCAGCGGGCAAAGCAATCCTCTTCACGCAGGCGCCGCCGCACCACCTCGGCCACCGCCACGAGCACGCGGTCGCCGGCCTGGTGGCCGAGGCTGTCGTTGATGCGCTTGAAGTGGTCGAGGTCGAACATCATCAGTGAGCAACCGTGATGGTGCCGCTGCAGGCGCTGCCATTCGGCGTGCAATTGCTGCTCGAAGCGCCGCCGGTTGGCGATCTGGGTCAGCGGATCGATCTCGGAAAGGCGCAGCGCGACCGCAGCCTGCTCGGCCAGTGCCTGGTTGGCCTGGCGCAAAGCCTCAGTACGCGTCTGCACCAGCAGCTCCAGGCGCAGGTTGAGCTGGTGCAGTTCGTGGTTCTTGTCCTGCAGTGCCAGTTCCGCCAGCTTGCGCTCATGAATATTGCGGTGCGCGCCGATCATCCGCGTTGGCTTGCCGTCCCCGTCGAACTCGAAGAAGCGCCCGTGATCGCTGACCCACAGGTAGCTGCCGTCCAGGCAGCGGCAGCGATACTCCTCGCGGTAGACGCCGCTGCGACCCTCGACATAGGCATCGAAGGCGAACATGACCCGGCCGAAATCCTCGGGATGGATGATCTCGTGCCAGGTAGCGACGTTTTCCGGGAGGCTGTCGGGGTCGTAGCCGAGCATGGCGTACCAGCTCGGGCTACGGGTGACGTGGTTGCTGCGGATGTCCCAGTCCCAGATGCCGTCGCTGACGATGCTCAGGGCATAGCGCAGGGTGCGGGCGCTTCTATCGGCCTCCGTGCAAGGCGTGACGTCGAGCTCTTCCATAAGCATCGTCCTGGCCGGCGTGCCGGCCGAGTCATCGTCTGACCTTCCGGAAATGCACGGCTCCGGAAGGCGGCTTTCGCTGGCGTCAGGCCTGGATGGTCGCCGCCGGGTTGATCACGCGGCCCAGGCCGAGATTGCGCAGGGCCAGGTGCAGCGAGCTGTGGATAACCTGAGGGTTGTCGAAGGTCATCAGTTGGCCAAGCAGCTCGCGGGCCTTGGACAGGGTCATCTGGCGCAGCAGCCATTTCACCTTGGGCAGGTTGGTGGCGTTCATCGACAGGGAATCGAAGCCCATGGCCATCAGCAGTACGGCAGCCGCCGGATCGCCGGCCATTTCGCCGCAGATGCTCACCGGCTTGCCTTCGTCGTGCGCGCCGTTGACCACGATCCGCAGCGCTTGCAGCACGGCCGGGTGCAGGTAATCGTAAAGATCGGCGACCCGTGGGTTGTTGCGGTCGACCGCCAGCAGGTACTGGGTCAGGTCGTTGGAACCGACCGATACGAAGTCCACCTGACGCGCCAGCTCACGTATCTGGTACACCGCAGCTGGAATCTCAATCATCATGCCGATCGGCGGCATGGGGATATCCACGCCTTCGTCGCGCACTTCGCCCCAGGCGCGGTGGATCAGGTGCAGCGCCTCTTCCAGCTCATGGGTGCCGGAGATCATCGGCAGCAGGATGCGCAGGTTGTCCAGGCCCTCACTAGCCTTGAGCATGGCGCGGGTCTGCACCAGGAAGATTTCCGGGTGGTCGAGGGTGACGCGGATGCCGCGCCAGCCGAGGAAGGGGTTGTCTTCCTTGATCGGGAAGTAGGACAGCGCCTTGTCGCCGCCGATGTCCAGGGTGCGCATGGTCACCGGCAGCGGGTGGAAGGCGGAGAGCTGCTCGCGGTAGATGGCGAGCTGCTCCTTCTCGCTGGGGAAGCGGTCGTTGATCATGAACGGCACTTCGGTGCGGTACAGGCCGACGCCTTCTGCACCGCGCTCCTGGGCGCGCGCCACGTCCGCCAGCAGGCCGGTGTTGACCCACAGCGGCATGCGATGGCCGTCCAGGGTCTCGCAGGGCAGCTCGCGCAGCGCGGCCAGGCCCTTGCTCAGTTCCTTCTCTTCGGCGACCACTTCGCCGTACTGCTTGACCAGCTGCGGCGACGGGTTGGTGTAGATCTCGCCGTGGTAGCCGTCGACGATCAGGTCGATGCCGTCGACCTTGGAGTACGGCAGGTCGACCGCGCCCATGACCGTGGGAATGCCCATGGCACGAGCGAGAATAGCCACGTGGGAGTTGCCCGAGCCGAGCACCGAGATCAGGCCCACCAGCTTGCCCTCGGGCACTTCGCCGAGCATCGCCGGCGACAGCTCTTCGCTGACGATGATGGTCTGGTCCGGATAGGTCAGCGTCTGCTTACGCTCTTCCTGCAGGTAGGCGAGGATGCGTCGGCCGATGTCCTTGACGTCGGAGGCACGCTCGCGCAGGTAGGCGTCGTCCATCAGCTCGAAGCGCTGCACGTGCTCCATGACCACCTGGCGCAGGGCGCCCTGGGCCCATTGGCCGGTGCGGATGATGCGTTTGACTTCGAGGCCGATGGAGGCGTCGTCGAGCATCATCAGGTAGACGTCGAACAGCGCGCGCTCCTCCTTGCGCAGCTGGGTGGCCAGCTTGCTGGACAGGTTGCGCATGTCTTCGCGGACCGACTCCAGCGCCTGCTTGAAGCGCTCGATTTCGGCCTCGACGTCGTCGATGGGTTTGTCCGGGACGACTTCCAGGTCGGCCGGCGGCAGCACCACCACGGCCTTGCCCACGGCCACGCCGGGGGCGCCGGGAACGCCGACGAACTTGGCTTCGCTGATGCCCTTGCCCATCTTGCCCAGGCCACGGATCGAACCGGTGGCCTCGGCGTGGGCGATGACGCCGGCGAGCTGCGCACTCATGGTGACGAGGAAGGCTTCCTCGCCTTCGTCGAACTGGCGCTTTTCCTTCTGCTGCACGACCAGAACGCCCATCACCCGACGGTGGTGAATGATCGGTGCGCCGAGGAAGGAGGCGTAGCGTTCCTCGCCGGTCTCGGCGAAGTAGCGGTAACGGGGGTGTTCGGAGGCGTTCTCGAGGTTCAGCGGCTCCTCGCGGGTGCCGACCAGGCCGACCAGGCCCTCGTTGGGCGCCATGCTGACCTTGCCGATGGAGCGCTTGTTCAGGCCTTCGGTGGCCATCAGCACGAAGCGGTTGCTCTCCGGGTCCAGCAGGTAGACCGAGCACACCTGGGTGCCCATCGCCTCCTTCACGCGCTGCACGATGATGCCCAGCGCCGCCTTGAGGTCCTTGGCGGAGTTCACTTCCTGGACGATCTTACGCAGCGTGTTGAGCATGGCTCGGGGTCTAACTCCTTGAACTTCGTGCTAGTCGCGCGCCAGCAGGCGCGGTGCCAATTCCTTCAGAGCCCGGCGGTAGACCTCGCGTTTGAAGGTCACGACCTGGCCCAGCGGGTACCAGTAGCTCACCCATTTCCAGCCGTCGAATTCGGGCTTGCCGGTCACGTCCATGCGTACCCGGCTTTCCTCGCCGGTCAGGCGCAGCAGGAACCACTTCTGTTTCTGCCCGATGCACAACGGCTGGCTGTTGGTACGCACCAGGCGTTGCGGCAGGCGGTAACGCAGCCAGCCCCGGGTACAGGCGAGGATCTTGACGTCCTGCTCTTCCAGGCCGACTTCTTCGTTCAGTTCGCGGTACAGCGCTTCCTCAGGGGTTTCGCGGGCGTTGATACCACCCTGGGGAAATTGCCAGGCTTCCTGGTTGATGCGCCGTGCCCACAGGACCTGTCCGACATCGTTGCAAAGGATGATGCCGACATTGGGGCGAAAACCATCGGGATCGATCACGGCGGTACATCCTCGAAATCGCGTGTGCCCGCATTGTTCCACAAAGCTTGTGACAGCGGCAACGCGGGCTGCGGCGTCCTGTGCTGGGTGGGCAAAAGCCGTTACTCTAGGCGACTTTTCGGTATTGGCAACTGGCGGTAATCCAACGTGCGACTGGCTCTCTTCGATCTCGACAACACCCTCCTGGCCGGCGACAGCGACCATAGCTGGGGCGAATGGCTGTGCCAGCGCGGACTGGTGGACGCTGGCGAGTATCAGGCGCGCAACGACGCCTTTTATGCCGACTACGTCGCCGGCACCCTCGACGTGTTCGCCTACCAGGCGTTCACCCAGGCCATTCTCGGCCGCACCGACCTGGCGCAGCTGGCCGTCTGGCATCGCCAGTTCATGGAAGAGGTGATCGAGCCCATCATCCTGGCCAAGGGTGAAGCGCTGCTGGCCGAACACCGCGCTGCAGGCGACAAGCTGGTGATCATCACCGCTACCAATCGTTTCATCACCGCTCCCATCGCCGAGCGCCTGGGCGTGGAAACCCTGATCGCCACCGAGTGCGCGATGCAGGACGGCCGTTATACCGGCCAGACCTGCGGAGTGCCCTGCTTCCAGGGCGGCAAGGTGACACGCCTGAACAGCTGGCTCGAGGAATCCGGCCTGACACTGCACGACGCGTACTTCTACAGCGACTCGCGCAACGACCTGCCGCTGCTCGAGCAGGTCGCCAACCCGGTGGCCGTCGACCCGGACGACACCCTGCGCGCCACCGCCATCGAACGCGGCTGGCCGGTGATCAGCCTGCGCGGCTGAGCCGTCAGTAGCCCTTGTTGACCATCAGGTGGAAGATCGCCAGGAAGGCCAGGAACGCCGGCCAGCCGAGGGCGAACCACCAGCGCATATAGAGGAAGGCTTGCGGCGGCAGCGCCGTGCCTTCCCGATGCGCCGCTTCGGCCATGTCGCGTACGCGGATCTGCAGCCAGACCACCGGCAGCCAGCAGGCGCCGGCGAACACATACAGCCCAAGGCTCCACAGCAGCCAGCCCGAATCCAGCGGCCAGCCGGCCATATGCGCCATGGCGATGCCGCTCAGCGGCTGGAAGACCGCCGTGGTGGCGATGAACAGCCAGTCGGCGGTGACCAGGTGGCGGAAGGTGATGCGGATCGCTTGCAGGTTGCCGCTGCGCCAGGCGCGCCAGCTGTAGTAGGCCGAGCCCAGCCCGGTGCCGAACAGCAGTGTGGAGGACAGGATGTGCAGGGTCTTGAGCAGCAGGTAAAGGTTCACGCGGCGGGCATCACACCGGCTTGCTGATCATCAGCACCAGAATGGCGACCACGCTCAGCAGCGCCAGCGCGAAGAAGGCCAGGCCGAACTTCCACTGCCGTGCCGCACCCGCGGAGATCGGCTCGCCACTGCTCTGCGCCACCAGCGCCAGGTCGCGGATGCGCCACAGGCGGGTGGTGAACAGCAGCCAGAAGATCGTGGCCATGATCAGCAGGCAGGCACTGCCCAGCAGCCAGGTCTGCCCCAGCGGCCAGCCAACAGTCTGCACCATGCGATAACCGGTGACCGGCAGGCTGGCGACGCTGCCGGCGACCAGCACCCAGCCGATCAGGCCGATGCGCTGCAGCGCCTTGGCGATCAACCCGGCGTCGCCGCTCCGCCAGCTGCGCCAGCCGTACCAGGCCAGGCCGATGATGGCCAGGAACGGCAGCACTGCGGCGATGCCGTGGAGGATGCGGAAGGTCTGCAGGCTTTCCATTTCAAGTCCCTGTGATCGATGCGGCTTTCCGACAAGCCTAGCAGCAGTCGCGCCGCCTCTGCCTGACCTCAGCCGAGGAACAGGCGATAGGCTGGGTTGTCCGTTTCATCCCAGTAGGGGTAGCCGATCTCTTCCAGCGCGGCCGACACCAGGTGGCGCTCATCCTCCGGCACCTGCAGGCCCGCCACCACTCGACCGTCGGCGGCGCCGTGGTTGCGGTAGTGGAACAGGGTGATGTTCCAGCGGCCACCCAGGCGGTTGAGGAAGTTGAACAGCGCGCCGGGACGCTCGGGGAATTCGAAGCGGAACACCTGCTCGCCCGAAACCCGCGGCGAATGGCCGCCGACCATGTGGCGGATGTGCAGCTTGGCCAGTTCGTTGTCGGTCAGGTCCAGCACCGGGAAGCCCTGCTCCTGCAGTTGCTGCACCAGCGCCGCGCGCGGGTCGTTCTCCGGGTGCGTCTGCACGCCGACGAAGATGTGCGCTTCGCTGTCGGTGTTGTAGCGGTAGTTGAACTCGGTGATCTGGCGCTTGCCGATGGCCTCGCAGAAGGCCTTGAAACTGCCCGGGCGCTCCGGGATGGTCACGGCGATGATCGCTTCGCGCTTCTCGCCCAGTTCGGCGCGCTCGGCCACGTGGCGCAGGCGGTCGAAGTTGATGTTGGCGCCCGAATCGATGGCGACCAGGGTCTCGCCCTTCACGCCTTCGCGCTCGACGTAGCGCTTGATCCCGGCCACCGCCAGCGCGCCGGCCGGTTCGGTGATGGAGCGGGTGTCGTCGTAGATGTCCTTGATCGCCGCGCAGATCTCGTCGGTGCTGACGGTGATGACTTCATCGACATGGTCCTTGCACAGCTCGAAGTTGTGCTTACCGATCTGCGCCACGGCGACCCCGTCGGCGAACAGCCCGACCTGGCCGAGCACCACGCGCTCGCCGGCGGCCATGGCAGCCTGCAGGCAATTGGAGTCGTCCGGCTCGACGCCGATGACCTTGATCTCCGGACGCAGGTATTTGACGTAGGCGGCGATGCCGGCGATCAGGCCGCCGCCGCCGACGGGCACGAAGATCGCGTCGATGCGGCCCGGGTTCTGGCGGAGGATTTCCATCGCCACGGTGCCCTGGCCGGCGATCACGTCCGGATCGTCGTAGGGATGGATGTAGACGTAACCCTTCTCTTCCACCAGCTTGAGCGAATGCGCCAGCGCATCGGGGAAGGCATCGCCATGCAGCACGGCCTTGCCGCCGCGGGCGCGTACGCCCTGGACCTTCAGCTCCGGCGTGGTGCGCGGCATCACGATGGTCGCCTTGATGCCCAGCTCGCGGGCGGCCAGGGCCACGCCCTGGGCGTGGTTGCCGGCGGACGCGGTGACGACGCCGCGGGCGAGTTCTTCCGGGCTCAGCTGCGCCAGCTTGTTGTAGGCGCCGCGAATCTTGAAGGAGAACACCGGCTGCAGGTCTTCGCGCTTGAGCAGAATCTGGTTGCCCAGGCGCTCGGAGAGCTGGCGGGCGGGCTGCAGGGGCGTTTCCACGGCAACGTCGTAGACACGCGAGGTGAGGATCTTCTTGACGTAGTGTTCGAGCATCGGAAGGGCTATATCGGCGGCTTTTCGAGGAACCGCGAGTCTACTCCAGCCGGCGCGGCGCGGGCCACCGAACAATCCGTGCGGAAACGACCAGAACAGTTGCCCGGCGGCGCAACACCGGCGCGTCATCGGCCGCTATAATCCGCCCACTCGAACTTTCTCCGGCGCCGTTGCGCCCTTCCAGGTAAGAAGACCCTTCGCCATGAACCAGGATCAGCTCAAGCAGGCTGTGGCCCAGGCCGCCGTCGACCACATTCTTCCGCACCTCGACAGCAAGAGCATCGTTGGCGTCGGCACCGGCTCCACCGCCAACTTCTTCATCGACCTGCTGGCCCAGCACAAGGCCGAGTTCGACGGCGCCGTGGCCAGCTCCGAAGCCACCGCCCAGCGCCTGAAGGGCCATGGCATCCCGGTCTACGACCTGAACACCGTCAGCGAGCTGGAGTTCTATGTGGACGGCGCCGACGAGACCAACGAGCGCCTGGAGCTGATCAAGGGCGGCGGCGCCGCACTGACCCGCGAGAAGATCGTCGCTGCAGTGGCCCGCAAGTTCATCTGCATCGCCGACGGCAGCAAGCTGGTACCGATCCTCGGCGAGTTCCCGCTGCCGGTGGAAGTCATCCCCATGGCCCGCAGCCACGTCGCCCGCCAACTGGTGAAGCTGGGCGGCGACCCGGTGTACCGCGAGGGCGTGCTGACCGACAACGGCAACATCATCCTCGACGTGCACAACCTGCGCATCGACAGCCCGGTGCAACTGGAAGAGGCGATCAACAACATCGTCGGCGTGGTCACCAACGGCCTGTTCGCCGCCCGCCCGGCCGACCTGCTGCTGCTGGGAACCGCCGAAGGCGTGAAGACCCTCAAGGTTTGACACCCTCAGGCGCCATCCGCCGGATGGCGCCTTCCAGAGCCTCTGCTGCCGTCTACGCTGGGATGACCTCAAGCCCCAACGGAGACGCAGCATGGCCGCCAAATACCATCTGAAAAAGGCCAGTGATGGCCAGTTCCACTTCAACCTGCACGCCAGCAATGGCGAGATCGTCCTGACCAGCGAGCTGTACAAGGCCAAGACCTCGGCCATCGACGGCATCGAGTCGGTGCGCAAGAACTCGCAGCGCGAAGGTGCCTTCGAGGTCAAGGTCGCCACCAACGGCAAGCACTACTTCGTGCTCAAGGCCACCAACGGCCAGGTCGTCGGACAGAGCCAGATGTACGCCAGCAAGGCCACCGCCGATGCCGGCATCGCGGCGGTCAAACGCTACGCGGGGGATGCGCCGATCAGCGACGACACCTGATCGCGCACCGTTTCGGTGAGCGTCTTCACACAGCCGTCTTGCACGGCCGGCACAGTCGCCGGCCGTGTATCAACATTGTTACAGTGGCGCGACACCCTCGGTCACTGACGCGTCAAATTCCGCCCATCTCCGGCGAACCGGCCTGCATCCTGCTTTCCTCCGGCGCACGCATCGAAGACCGATGCGATTCCAATCGACACAGAGGAAAGTGCCGTGTTCAAACCTTTAGCCGTTGCGGTCAGCCTGGGATGCGCCGCGTTTTCGATCGACGCCAGCGCCTATGAGTACGGGGATTACGCCGAGGACACCCTCGACACCCTGATCAACGATTACCCCGGCCGTTACCGTGGCACCGCCAGCTTCGCCGGCGCCACCGCGCTCATGCAGTCGCGCCTGGGCTTCGGCTACCAGACGCAGATCCAGGACTTCACCTGGGCCGGCAACCGCCGCTCGCAGAACGTCATCGCCAGTGCCCCAGGCAGCAGCGGCCAGTACGTGGTGCTGGGCGCGCACTATGACACCTACTACGGCCGCCCCACCCTGCAGGGCCTGGACGACAATGGCTCAGGCGCAGCCGTACTGACCGAGATCGCCCGCAACCTGGGCGGCATCGAGCTGGAGAACGGTTTGGAAGTGGTCGGCTTTGGAGCCGAAGAGGAAGGTCTGCGCGGTTCGCGCGCCTACGTCGCCTCGCTCAGTGAGGAACAGCGCAGCAACCTGCTGGGCATGATCAACCTCGACAGCCTGATCACCGGCGACAAGATGTACGCCCACGCCGGCTTCAACAGCGTCGACAACCCTGCGTTGGGCGCTTACCGCGACCAATTGCTGCGCATCGCCCAGGAGCTGAAGATCCCGTTGTTCACCAACCCCGGCCTGAACGAGGAATATCCCGCGGGTACCGGTTGCTGCAGCGACGGCGAAAGCTTCGAGGGCCTGAACGTCCCGGTGCTGTTCATCGAAGCCACCAACTGGGAACTGGGCGACCTGGACGGCTACGAACAGACCGACAACCCCGCCATCCCCGGCGGCGCCACCTGGCACAATCCGGCGCTGGACAACGAGCAGGTACTCACTGGCGCCTTCGGCCAGGAGCGCATCGACCAGCGCCTGCGGGATTTCTCGCGCCTGCTCACGCGCCTGGTGCTGGAATTGACCAACGCCGACCTGCTCGCCTCCACCGCCTCCGGCGGCGCCATGGCGCGGCAGATGGAAGACCAGTTGCAGCGCCAGCACCTGGCCCTGACCCGCCTGCATGACCGCCGCTGGCTGAGCCTGCTGGGCAGCTCGCGCCCGGTCGGCAGCTTCGATGGCGCCGTTGGCGTGGAAGGTGAAACCACCCCCGAGAGCGGTTTCGACATGCCCGGCGACCCGCGCTCACACCGCGCCGGGGTGAACCTGCTGGGTGACTACCGCGCCAGCGAAGCCGTGACCGTCGGCGGCAGCCTGAGCTTCCAGCGCAGCCGCGACAATCTCGACCACAGTGCACGACTGGAAGCGGAAACCTGGCAACTGGGACTCTATGGCCTGCTCAACGACGGCGGCCCGGCCTGGCTGGGCGGCGAGCTGAGCGCCGGTTATGCCGACTTCGACAGCAAGCGCTCGGTGTACCTGAAGGCGAAGAACGGCCCGGTGCTGCTCGACCAGCGCATCGACGGCGACACCAACGCCTGGTTCTGGGGTGCGCGGGTCGACGGCGGTTACGACTTCGATATCGCCGGCATCAAGACCGGGCCGCAGGGCGGGCTGGACTTTGTGCACTACAAGATCGACGACTTCAACGAAGACGACGACCTGCGCACCGCGCTGGGCTACGAGAAGCAGGACTACGACTCGGTCGAAGCCAGCCTTGGCTGGGGCCTGCGCGGCGAGCTGCCGCTGGGTAACCGCATGGCCGTGCAGCCGTACGCCAGCGTGCGCTGGGTGAGGGAGTTGGCCGATGGCCGCCTGGACGACATCGCGCTGACCGCCCTGGGCGATGGCCGCACTCGCGTCGCCAACCTGGGCGGCGTGGACAAGGACTTCGGCCGTGCCCAGGCCGGCGCCCTGCTGGCGGTCACCGAGCAGTTGGGCGTGTTCGCCGAGGCCAACTCGCGCTTCGCCCACAGCGAGGGCAGCCAGGCGTCGTATTCTCTCGGCGTGCAGTGGCAGTTCTGATCGCGGGACAGCGAGGCGCCCTCAGTGCGCCTCGCGTTTCTTGAATACGTAGAAGAGGTTGGGCTCGCTCACCAGGTACAGCGTGCCCTGGTCGTCCATGGCGATACCTTCGGCCTGCGGCACGCTGCGACGCAGGCCGCTCATGCCGCGCAGCAGCGACAGCGAACTGATCGGCTCACCATCGGCGCTCAGCTCCAGTACCAGCCGGGACTCGTCGGACAGCGCCAGCAGGTGGCCGCTGCGCTCGTCGTACTGCAGGCTGGAAAGATCGCGGACGAACAGGTTGCGATTGTGCTGGAGGTCTTCCATCACGTGGACGGCGATGGGCTGCTCGGACTGCTCGTAAGGGAAGCCGCGCACTTCGTAGATATGCACAGGCTTGCGCTCCTTGGCGACGAACAGCCGCTTGCCTACCGAGTCATAGGCCAGCCCCTCGAAGCCACTGTTACCGCCACGCCCGAGGGCCAGGGCGAGTTGCTGGGCGTCTTCGATGCGCAACTCCCTGGTGTCGTCGCGCAGCTCAACACGGATCAGGCGCTGGTGGGTTTCGTCGGTGATCACATAGACGTTGCGACTGATGTATTCGATCGCCTCGGTATCGCCGAAACCGTGCAGCTCGATCCTGCGCAGCACCTCGCCTTCGAGCGACAGCTCGACGAGCTCGTTCTGCTTGTTGGTGACGGTGAAGAGGGTCTGCCGATCCGGGTCGTAGGTCAGCGCCGAGACATTTTCCTCCAGCCCCTTGATCGGCTGCGCCTCCAGCACGACACGGTAGTCGGGCAGCCAGATGGATTTGTCCTGCCACAGCGCAGCATGGCGCCACTCGTTGAACTTGAACCAGGCGCGCTCGTAGACGCGGAAGCTCTGGCCCAGCGCGAGCAGCATGGCCAAGGCAAGCAGCGCCAGCAGCAGGAACAGACGACGGGGCTTGAGCAAACGACGCATGGAGGACTCTGGGTGGGGTTGGCATGGCAGATTGGCAGCAGCGCCTGAAGCCAAACTTAAAGGCCACCAGAGCTTGCGGGCAGGCTAGAGTCAGGTTAGCGCAAGTCTGTCCTGTGTTTCTTTTGCAAGAGGCTACAAGAGGCGTATCGATGGCCCAGCATCTGCTCCCCGAACAACGCCAGCAGGCGACCCTGCACACCGTGGTGCTGGCGACCGAGGTGCTGCACCACGCGGGCGTGCCGCGCCCGAAGCTGCTGGAAGGCAGCGGCATTGGCGAAGCGGACCTGCTGACACCGGAGAAGCTGATCACCCACGCTCAGGAGCTGCGGGTCTTCGCCAACGCCCTGAACTGCCACCACGACCCGGCGCTGGGCCTCTACCTGGGCCTGCGCATGCACGTCTCGGCTTACGGCATCCTCGGTTACAGCATGCTCGCCAGCCGCACCCTGCGCGATGCGCTGCAACTGGCGCTGTCCTTTCCCGAGCTGCTAGGCACCTACTTCCGCCTGGCGCTGACGCCGCAGGGCGATGAGGTGCACCTGACTGCCGACGGCTACCGCTACGCGCCGGAGCTGACGGTGTTCAACACCGAACTGTGCCTGACCTCGCTGCTGACGGTGATCCGCGACCTGCTCGGCGAATCGGTGCGCCCGCGCCGGCTGCTGCTCGCCTACCGTCCGCCGCTGCACGCGGAGACCTACACCGAGCGCCTCGGCTGCCCGGTGGATTTCGGCGCGCCAACCAGCGCGCTGTGCTTCAGCCCCGGCCTGCTGGATCGCCCGCTGCCACTGGCCGACCCGGTCAGCTGCCACAACGGCGTGCAGCAATGCCTGCGCATGAGCGCCACGCTCAGCAGCCGCGGCGACATGATCGACCAGTTGCGCGAGCACCTGGCCAGCCACCTGCAGGACACCGCCAGCCTGGACACCGTGGCGCGCCACCTGCACCGCTCCACCCGTACCCTGCGCCGCCACCTGCAGCAGCAGAACACCAGTTATCAACAGGTGCTCGATGAAGTGCGCTTCGACCGTGCGCGGCAACTCCTCAAGGACACCGACCTGCCGATCTACCTGATCGCCGAGCAGTTAGGTTATAGCGAGACGGCCAGCTTCCGGCATGCCTTCCAGCGCTGGAGTGGGGCGAGTCCGAGCCTGTATCGGGGCTAGGTGCAGACCGGCGCCCCCTCTCCCTAACCCTCTCCCTGAAGGGAGAGGGTTAGGGAGAGGGCAAAGCCAGTCCACGCGCCGGAGCCGATCGGTTCGCGAGCAAGCTCGCTCCTACAAAAAGTCCGGCAGACGACACACCGCTGACGCCCGAAATCCAGCGTTCCAGGCACCATTTTCAACTTGGCCTGATTTATCCCTTATTGGCCTGATCTATCGTTCTGCGCATCCCGGCGCTTGGTCATTATCAATCCGCAGCTAGGTGAAACGGCCCTAGAAACCGTAAAACCTCAACAATAACAACTGCTTAACTGCATGGTACGAGCATGACCAGCGCGATCACCATCGAGCGGATATGCATGGAGTTCGGTACACCCGGACAAGGCCTCAAGGCCCTGGACGACGTGTCACTGGAAATCCGCGCCAACGAATTCTTCACCCTCCTCGGGCCGTCGGGCTGCGGCAAGACCACCTTGCTGCGACTGATCGCCGGCTTCGAACAACCCTCCTCCGGCAGCATTCGCCTGTATGGCGACGCGATGGAAGGCCTTCCGCCCTTCAAGCGCCCGGTCAATACCGTCTTCCAGAGCTATGCCCTGTTCCCGCACATGACCGTGGCGGAGAACATCGCCTTCGGCCTGGAAATGCAGGGCAAGCAACGCAGCGACATCGACGCCACCGTGCAGAAGATGCTCGACCTGGTGCGCCTGCCCGACGTCGGCAAGCGCCGCGCCGACCAGCTCTCCGGCGGCCAGCAACAGCGCATCGCTCTAGCTCGCGCGCTGGCCAGCAGGCCCAAGGTGCTGCTGCTCGACGAATCCCTCTCGGCACTCGACTTGAAGCTGCGCAAGGAAATGCAGATCGAGCTCAAGCGCCTGCAGCACGAGACCGGCATCACCTTCATCTTCGTCACCCACGACCAGGAAGAAGCGCTGACCATGTCCGACCGCATCGCGGTAATGAGCCGCGGCAAGGTCATGCAGATCGGCACGCCCACCGAGATCTACGAGGCACCGGTCAACCGCCTGGTGGCCGACTTCATCGGCGAGACCAATTTCCTCGAAGGCGAATCCAGCGGCGATAGCGTACGCCTGGCCGACGGCCAGACGCTGCCGGCCGCCACCACCCTGCCCGGCAAGGTGACCCTGGCGATCCGCCCGGAGCGCACCGAGCTGGCGCAGGACGGCCAGCTCGAAGGCGTAGTCGAGAACATCGTCTACGTCGGCACCGACACCGTGTACCACCTCAATGTCGCCGGTCAGGGCGGCTTCCGCGTACGTCAGCAGAACCGCGACGGCGCTCTTTCCACCCACGCGCCCGGCGCGCGGGTGCGGGTCCGTGTTCCCGCCACCGCCATCCGGGTGCTGGCCGAATGAGTACAACACTACGCGCGCAAGCGGAACGCCAATCACTGTTCAAGCGCCTGGCCCTGACCAGCCCGGCGATGATCATGCTGGTGGTGTTCCTGGTCCTGCCGCTGGGCATCATGTTCGCCGTATCGGTCCAGGCACCGGGGGACTATGGCGGCGTGAAATGGGGCCAGCACACCGTCGAGGCCTACATCAATTTCCTCTGGGAGCGCGACCTGGACGACAGCCTGTCGTTCAACGCCGACTACCTGGGCATCTTCCAGCGCTCGTTCTGGCTGTCGATCCTGACCACCCTGGGCTGCGTGCTCATCGGCTTCCCCACCGCGCTGTACCTGGCGCTGCAGGACGAACGCCGGCGCAACCTGCTGCTGTTCCTGGTCACCGTGCCGTTCTGGACCAACCTGCTGGTGCGGGTCTACGCCTGGATGCTGCTCCTGCGCAACGGCGGGCTGATCGACGAAGGGCTGCACGGGCTGGGCTTCTCCGACGCATCCCTGGGCATCCTCTACACCGACAACGCGGTGATCATCGGCCTGCTCTACACCTACCTGCCGTTCATGGTCCTGCCCATCTACACCAGCCTGGAGAAGATGGACTGGCGCCTGGTGGAAGCGGCCTTCGACCTGGGCGCCAACCGCTGGAAGGCGCTGAAGCGGATCATCATTCCGCTGGCCATGCCCGGCATCGTCGCCGGCTGCATCCTGGTATTCATTCCCTCGCTGGGCAGCTACATCATTCCCGAGCTGCTGGGGGGCGGTAAGTCGCTGATGATCGGCAACCTGATCCAGTTGCAGTTCGGCACGGCGCACAACTGGCCGTTCGGCGCGGCGCTGTCCTTCGCCCTACTCGCCTTCGTGCTGCTGGCGATGCTGATCTACAGCATGCGGTTCAAACAGGGCGCATCGGGAGGTCATCCATGAAGTCGGCCAACCCGCTGTGGAAGTTCACCGGGGTCCGGCCCGCCGCCTGGCTGTTCTTCGCCTTCCTCTATATCCCGATCTTCGTGCTGGTGGTGCTGAGCTTCAACAGCGGCCAGTCAGCCACGCTGTGGGAAAGTTTCAGCCTGAAATGGTACGCCGTGGTGGCGGACGATCCGGAAATCCTCCGCGCAGCGAAGAACTCGCTGATCGTCGCCACCCTGGCCACCGTCGTCGCCACCACCCTGGCCACGCTCGCCGCGCTAGGCATGCGCGGTCGCACATTCCGCGGGCAGACGCTGATGAGCGGCGTACTGGGCCTGCCGCTGCTGGTGCCGGAGATCGTCACCGCCGTGGCGACGCTGATGTTCTTCGCCTTCATCGGCCTGAAGCTGTCGCTGTTCACCATCCTGCTGGCGCACATCGTGTTCTGCATTCCCTTCGCCTACCTGCCGATCCGCGCCCGTCTCGAAGGCATGGACCCACGGCTGGCGGAAGCGGCGGCGGACCTCTATGCCTCGCCGTGGAAGACCTTCTGGAAGGTGACCTTCCCGCTGCTGACGCCTGGGATCGTGTCCGGGGCGATGCTGGCGTTCATCATCTCGATGGACGACTTCGTCATCACCTACTTCGTCGCCGGTGCCGGTGCCACTACCCTGCCGGTGTATATCTTCAGCTCCATCCGAATGGGGATTTCCCCGAAGATCAACGCCATATCTTCAATAATACTGTTGATTTCCATCGCGTTCGTTGCGTTGTCGTACTACGTCGGCCAGCGTCGCCGCTGACCTCCTGCCGCCAATCAAAACAACATTGCAAGGAGCTTCACCGATGAAATTCCGCCGTACCCCCATCGCCCGCACGCTCGTCGCCGCCAGCCTGCTGCTGGCCGGCAGCGCCCATGCCGACGGCACCCTGCACTTCGCCAACTGGTCCGACTACTTCCCGCCGGAACTGTTGAAGAAGTTCGAGAAGGACACCGGCATCCACGCCACCCTGGACTCCTACGACAGCAACGAAACCCTGCTGGCCAAGCTGAAGGCCGGCGGCGGCGCCTACGACGTGGTCGTACCGTCGGACAGTTTCATCGAGATCTTCGTCAAGGAAGGCCTGCTGCAGAAGCTCGACAAGTCGCAGCTGCCGAACCTGGCCAACCTCAAGGACAAGTTCAAGACCCTGACCTACGACCCGGGCCACGACTACTCCGTGCCCTACCTGTGGGGCACCACCGGCTACAGCTACGACAGCGCCAAGGTGCCGGGTGGCAAGCTGGATGAAAGCTGGAAGCCGTTCTTCGAGCCGCCGGCGGAGCTGAAAGGCAAGGTGGTGGCGCTCAACTCCATCGAGGAGCTCTATGCCCCCGCGTCCTACTACCTGGGCGTCGACGAATGCACCGAGGACCCGAAAGAGGCGGCGAAGATCCAGGACCTGCTGCTCAAGCAGAAACCCATGCTGGCCATGTACAACAGCGACGGCACCATCGAGCGCATGGCCGCCGGCGAGGTCTCCATGCACCAGCAATGGAACGGCGCCTTCCACCGCGCCCACGCCCAGCGCGCCAGCCTGGTCTACGTCTATCCCAAGGAAGGCGTGCGCCTGTTCATCGACAACCTGACCATTCCCAAGGACGCCACCAACATCAAGGAGGCCCACGCCTTCCTGAACTGGATGATGCAGCCCGAGAACATCGCCCTGGCCTCCAACTTCGCCAAGTACAACAACGCGATCGAAGGCTCGGACAAGTTCATGGACAAGGAGCTGTTCGACGACCCGGCGATCAACACCCCGGCGGACAAGCTGGATCGCCTGAAGCCCTTCAAGCTCTGTTCGCCCAAGGCGCTGCAACTGCGCTCCAAGGTCTGGACCAAACTGAAGAAATGACCCACAGGTCACCCGGCGCGGCGGTGCGCGCCGGGTGATTCTGACAGCCATTTTGGCCATTTCGATCCCTTTTTGACCCTTTGCAGGGTTCTGCCCGGCACCCCTGGTTGCTAGAGTCGGGCGGCTCGCGCAGGGAGCGGCTGGAAAGGCGGCCAGCCCCTGCACCATCGCAGATGGCGCAGGGATTTCCCGAGGGAACGCGAGCGCGTTATCCACAAGAACAAATGCCCCGAGAACGCCCATGACCAGCTTTTGCGTCACCCTGCAACACACACCCTCATTCCTCGCGCGTCGTCATCGCTGCGGCTGAGCCGTAAACCGATGACTTCAGGACGGCCACCGAACGCCGCCCGCCCGCAAGACAACAACAATCGCGAGGACTCCCCCATGGCCAGCCAACACAGCGCCAGCACAGCTCACACCCAACAGGGCACCCCGGCCAACGCCGACGCCCGCCTGAAACGCGTCCTGGGCCTGCCCGCCCTGGTCTTCTTCGGCCTGGTCTACATGGTCCCACTGACCATGTTCACCACCTACGGCGTGGTCACCGAGATGACCGGCGGCCGCACTGCCAGCGCCTACCTGATCACCCTGCTGGCGATGCTGTTCACCGCCGCTTCCTACAGTTTCATGGTGCGCAAGTACCCGATCTCGGGTTCTGCGTATTCCTACACCAGCCTGAGCTTCGGCCCGGTAGTCGGCTTCCTGTCCGGCTGGTCGCTGCTGCTCGACTACCTGTTCCTGCCGATGATCAACTACCTGCTCATCGGCCTGTTCATGAACATCGCCTTCCCCGAAATCCCGGCCTGGGTGTTCGTGGTCGCCTCCATCGCCCTGGTGACCGTGCTCAACGTGGTCGGCATCAGCCAGGTGGCCGGCATGAGCAACGTCATTGTCGGCGCGCAACTGGTGTTCATCGTGGTGTTCGTGATCATGTCGATCAAGACACTGGCCGGCGGCGCGGCGATCGACTTCAGCCTGCCCTTCGTCGGTGACGGCACCCAGCCCGGCTTCGCTCCGCTGATGGCCGGCGCCGCGGTGTTGTGCCTGTCGTTCCTGGGCTTCGACGCGGTCTCGACCATGGCCGAGGAAACCCGCGACGCCCGCCGCGACATTCCCCGCGCGATCATCATCACCACCGTCATCGCCGGCCTGATGTTCACCCTGCTGGCGATCATCAGCCAGCTGGTGTTCCCCGGCAGCGTGTTCCAGAACGCCGACTCGGCGGCCAACGAAGTGATGCTCAAGGCCGGCGGCCAGTTCCTCGGCAACTTCTTCACCTCCGCCTATATCGCCGGTTGCATCGGCTCGGCGCTGGCATCCCAGGCCTCGGTATCGCGCATCATCTTCACCATGGGCCGCGACGGCATCCTGCCGCGCAGCCTGTTCGGCACCTTGCACGCGCGCTTCCAGACCCCGGTGGTGGCGATCCTGGTGGTCTCGGCGATCTCGTTGCTGGCCATCGTGCTGGACCTGACCACCCTCGCCTCGATGATCAGCTTCGGTGCGCTGGTGGCCTTCTCCGTGGTCAACCTGGCGGTGATCCGCACCTACCTGGGCGTGGAGCGCCGTCGCGGCGCGAAGAACGTCCTGCTGTACGGCGCCATCCCGTTCATCGGCCTGTGCCTGACCCTGTGGCTGTGGACCAGCCTCTCGCAGATGACCCTGATCGTGGGCCTGAGCTGGTTCGCCGTCGGCTTCGCCTACCTGGCGGTGCATACCGGCGGCTTCCGCCGCAAGGCACCGAGTGTGAATTTCGAGGAAAACGCCTGAAAGCCCGTTGACGATCTCGCGAGCTAGAGCAGAACAAGGCGAAATCGGTGGAGGGAGCGGAATTTACACGCAGTAAATGAGCATCCCGAGACCGATTTCAACGCAGTTATGCCGACGCGCAACAGATCGTAGACAGGCCGAGATAACCGGAACCTAACCGGGCGCCTTGTGCGCCCTCAGGAGCGCGTGATGTTGACGATCTACACCGACGACCATCGCTTGCACCACGGTCAGCACGAGCTGATCGGCGGCCAGTTCACCCCCTGCTTCGAAAAGCCCAGCCGCGCCGACATGGTGCTGGACCGGGCCAAGGTGGTGAAACTGGGCGACATCCAGGCCCCACGCGACTTCGGCCTGGAACCCATCCTGAGGGTGCACAGCGAAGGCTTCGTGCGGTTCCTGCAACACGCCTGGCGTGACTGGCTGGCCACCGGCCGCACCCACGACATGCTGCCGATCTGCTGGCCGACCCGCCGCCTGCGGCAAAAAGAGCCGGACAGCATCGACGGCCGCCTGGGCTACTACAGCCTGGACGCGGGCGCACCGATCACCGCCGGCACCTGGCAGGCGGTGCTCAGCTCGGTGAACGTGGCCATGACCGGCCAGGCCGAACTGGCCAAGGGCGCGCGCTCGGTGTTCTCGCTCTGCCGTCCGCCGGGCCACCACGCCTCAGCGGACTTCATGGGCGGATACTGCTTCTTCAACAACGCCGCCATCGCTGCCCAGTCGATCCTCGACCAGGGCGCGAACCGCGTGGCCATCCTCGACGTCGACTACCACCACGGTAACGGCACCCAGGACATCTTCTACGACCGCGCCGACGTGCTGTTCACCTCGATCCACGGCGACCCGCGGTTCGAGTATCCGTACTTCCTCGGCTACGCCGACGAGAAGGGCCAAGGCGTTGGCGAAGGCTTCAACTTCAACTATCCGCTGGCCTCGGGCAGTGACTGGTCGGTCTGGAGCCTGGCATTGCAGGCGGCGATCCGGCAGATCTCGGCGTACAAGCCGGACGTGCTGATCGTGTCGCTGGGCGTGGACACTTACAAGGAAGACCCGATCTCCCAGTTCAAGCTGGACAGTCCGGACTACCTGCGCATGGGCGAGGCCATCGGCAAGCTCGGCCTGCCGACCCTGTTCGTCATGGAAGGGGGTTATGCGGTGGAAGAGATCGGTATCAATGCGATCAACGTGCTGCAGGGCTTCGAAAGCATCGGCTGACGCACTCGAAAGCAAAAAAGCCGCGCCGGGGATGGGGTTCCCGGCGCGGCTTTTTTTATCGAGAGCGGATTACTGGAGGATTTCCACGCGATCCACATCGATATCGGTGGGCTTCTGCTTGTGGTGGTCAACCTCACCCGTCAGGCGCACCTTGGTGTTCTCGGAGACCGAAGTACCCGCTGGCCAATCGTCGTGGTCGATCTCGACCTGGATGCTGCCGGTGGCGTCCTTGAACTCGTAGTGCTCGCTGCTGATGCGCTTGGTGATGGTGCCTTCGAGCACGACCTTGGTGTCATCGGCGGCGGCCTGGGCCTGCTTCACCGTGGTGATCGGGCCGGCAGCGGCGGCGGCGGGCTGGGCATCGCTGCCCGGGCCGGTGTAACCGCCAGCGGCGAAGGTGACGGTGGAGAACAGGCCAGCGGCGGCGATCAGCGGGAGGTGAGTCAGTTTCATGGAAGTGCCTCCTTGGGCGTTTTCGATGGGCTCAGCCTAGTGCCGACGGCTGAAACCATCCTGAATCGGGACTTAATCCAAGCTTAAGACCGCAAACGCCCGCATTGCTCCGATCTAAATCAGTTCCCCTCGCCGGACTGCGCCTCGCGCTTGAACACGTAGAAGAGGTCAGGCTCGCTGACCATGTAGATGGTGCCCTGCTCGTCGATGGCGACGCCCTCGGCACGCGGGATCCGATCATCCAGGCCGTTGAGCCCCCCGAGCAGGCTGATGAAGCTGATCGGCTCGCCCTTCTCGTCAAGCTCCAGCAGCAGGTGCGACTCCGCCGACAGCACCAGGGTATGGCCGGTGCGCGGGTCGATGCTCAGGGCCGAGACGTTGGTCATCAGCAGATCACTGGGCAGGGGCTGGAGCGCACCGTTCAAGCTGGCCCCGCCGTCGCTGGCGAGGCTGAACAGCGCCAGCGGGTCACGTTCCTGGCCCAGCACCAGGCGATGCTGCCGTGGGTCCCAGGCGATACCCTCGATGCCCTTGTTCTTCTTGCCGCGCGGGCCGAGATCGAAGCTGGACAACTTTGCGGTGCTCAGCTCGCGGGTCTGCGGGTCGACATGGAAGATGGTCAGGGAATTCTGGCGCTCGTCGGTCACGGCGATATTGCCGTTTTCCAGCACCGCCACGCCTTCCGGGTTCGACATGCCCAGCAACGGAATCACCCGCAGCACATCCCCGGTGAGCGACAGTTCGGCCAGCAGCGGCTTCTTGCCGGTCACGGTGAACAGGGTGCGGGTCACCGGGTTGTAGGCCAGGTCGGAAGTCTCCTGCCCCTCGATGCCGCCCTTGAGAGGTTTGGCCTGGATGACCGCCCGGTAACCGGGCAACCAGATGCTTTGCGAGCGCGCCTGAGTGCTGGTGTCCTGCTCGCGCAACCAGAGACGCGCACGGTCATCCCAGTGGAAGCGGGATGTCAGGTAGCCGAGCACAATCAGGATGAACAGCAAGGCCAGCAACAGCCAGCGAGGACGAAGGACGGACATGGTCATGGCGACTCTTGTTGATCAGCACGGGCAAGGCATCCCGCAACAAGCGAAGGCCGCACAATCGGCGGCCTTCGGCGGGACAATGGAGTTAAAGCACGCGGCTTTCGAATCGGCTGGCGCCGGGAAGTTCCAGCACCACGTCACTGCCGCTCTTGAGCGGACCGACACCGACCGGCGTGCCGGTGGACACCACGTCGCCCGGCTGCAGCGAGAAATGGCCGCAGATGTGCTGGATCAGCGGCACGATGGGATTGAGCATGTCGCGGCTGTTGCCGTCCTGGCGGACTTCGCCGTCGATGGTCAGGCGGATGCCGATGTCCGTCGGGTCCGGGAAGTGGTCGGCGCTGACGAAGGGCGCCAACACGAAGGCGCCGTCGAAGGACTTGGCCAGTTCCCACGGCAGGCCCTTTTCCTTCAGCTTGGCCTGTACGTCGCGCAGGGTCAGGTCCAGGGCCGGGGCGTAGCCGGAAATGGCATCCAGCACTTCCTCGGCACTCGGCTTGCGCGACAGCGGCTTGCCGATCAGCACGGCGATTTCCGCCTCGTAATGCACCGAGCCGCGGTCCTCGGGAATGGAGAAACCGCCAGCCTGGGAAACCGTGCAGGAACCGGGCTTGATGAACAGCAGCGGCTCGGTCGGCACCGGGTTGTTCAGCTCCTTGGCGTGCTCCGCGTAATTGCGGCCGACGCACACCACCTTGCCCAGGGTGAAATGGATCGGGGTGCCATCGACGTACTGATGCTGGTAACTCATGACCGACTCCTGCAACGGATGGAAGAGATGATCCGCGCGGGGCTCGTGATCCCGCACAGTTGCCCGCATCCTGCCGGCGTACGCGCCACTTCCCGTGACGCTGACGTGCGAAGGGCCGGCCCCTCTATCCCAGAGAACCGACCCTTCTGGATACCGCAGCTTATTCGGCGAAGATCTTGCCGGGGTTCATGATCCCGTTCGGGTCGAACACCGCCTTGACCGCCTTCATGTAGCCGATTTCAGCCTCGGAGCGAGAGTAACCCAGGTAATCGCGCTTGGTCATGCCCACGCCGTGCTCGGCGGAGATCGAGCCGTTGTACTTCTGCACGGTCTCGAACACCCACTTGTTGACGGTCGCGCACTTGGCGAAGAACTCGTCCTTGCTCAGGTTCTCGGGCTTGAGGATGTTCAGGTGCAGGTTGCCGTCGCCGATGTGGCCGAACCACACCACTTCGAAGTCGGGGTAGTTGGCTTCGACGATGGTATCGATGTCCTTGAGGAAGGCCGGGACCTTGCTCACGGTGACCGAGATGTCGTTCTTGTACGGCGTCCAGTGGGAGATGGTCTCGGAGATGTACTCGCGCAGCTTCCACAGGTTCTGCAGCTGCTGCTCGCTCTGGCTCATCACGCCGTCCAGCACCCAGCCCTGCTCTACACAATGTTCGAAAGTCGCCAGCGCCTCGTTGGCCACTTCCTCGGTGGTCGCTTCGAATTCCAGCAGCGCGTAGAACGGGCAATCGGTCTCGAAGGCCGGCGGTACGTCGCCACGGGCCATGATCTTGGCCAGGGCCTTGTCGGAGAAGAACTCGAAGGCGGTCAGGTCCAGCTTGCTCTGGAAGGCATGCAGCACCGGCATGATCGAATCGAAGTCCGGGGTGCCGAGGACCATCGCGGTGAGGTTCTTCGGCTGGCGCTCCAGGCGCATGGTGGCCTCGACCACGAAGCCCAGGGTGCCTTCGGCGCCGATGAACAGCTGGCGCAGGTCGTACCCGGTGGCGTTCTTGATCAGGTCCTTGTTCAGCTCCAGCAGGTCGCCCTTGCCGGTGACGACCTTCATGCCGGCCACCCAGTTGCGGGTCATGCCGTAGCGAATGACCTTGATCCCGCCGGCATTGGTGCCGATGTTGCCGCCGATCTGGCTGGAACCGGACGATGCGAAATCCACCGGGTAATAGAGGCCGTGTTCTTCGGCGAAGGTCTGCAGCTGCTTGGTGATCACGCCCGGCTGGCAGACCGCGGTGCGGTCGAATTCGTTGAATTCGACGATCTTGTTCATGTAGTCGAAGGCCACGACCACTTCGCCATTGGCGGCGACGGCAGCGGCGGAGAGCCCGGTACGGCCACCCGAGGGAACCAGCGCGACCTTGTGCTCGTTGGCCCAGCGGACGATGGCCTGGACCTGCTCGGTGCTCTTGGGGAAGGCGATCGCCAGGGGTGCCGGGGCGAAATGCTTGGTCCAATCCTTGCCGTAGGTGTCGAGGGAATCGGCGTCTGTCAGCAGCTTCCCGGCATCCAGCAGGGGCTTGAGCGATTCGATCAGGGCGTCGCGGGTCATTGGAGGAACTCTCAAATGGTTCATGGTCGTCCTGAGAACAGCTCAGGTCGCAACCGGGCAAGGAAAAGGGAGAACATGCTAGCATACGCACCCCACGCAGATCGCCACCTGGCGCCAAGCTTGGCACCGGCCGGTCCGGCCTGAGCTGTTCAATTTCTCGCCACATCCCGGGACTACAGGTTCAAAGCAGATGAGCAAGACTTCTCTCGACAAGAGCAAGATCAAATTCCTTCTCCTTGAAGGCGTGCACCAGAACGCCGTCGACACCCTCAAGGCGGCCGGCTACTCCAACATCGAGTACCTCAAGACCGCACTGTCCGGTGACGAGCTGAAGGAAAAGATTGCCGATGCCCACTTCATCGGTATCCGCTCCCGCACCCAGCTGACCGAAGAAGTCTTCGACGCTGCCAAGAAGCTGATCGCCGTTGGTTGCTTCTGCATCGGCACCAACCAGGTCGACCTGAATGCGGCCCGCGAGCGCGGCATCGCCGTGTTCAACGCGCCCTACTCCAACACCCGCTCGGTCGCCGAACTGGTGCTGGCCGAAGCCATCCTGCTGCTGCGCGGCATCCCGGAAAAGAACGCCTCCTGCCACCGTGGCGGCTGGATCAAGTCCGCCGCCAACTCCTTCGAGATCCGCGGCAAGAAGCTGGGCATCGTCGGCTACGGCTCGATCGGCACCCAGCTCTCGGTCCTGGCCGAAGCCTTAGGGATGCAGGTGTACTTCTACGACGTCGTGACCAAGCTGCCGCTGGGTAATGCCCAGCAGGTCGGCAACCTGCACGAGCTGCTCGGCATGTCCGACATCGTCTCGCTGCACGTGCCGGAACTGCCGTCCACCCAGTGGATGATCGGTGAGAAGGAAATCCGCGCTATCAAGAAAGGCGGCATCCTGATCAACGCCGCCCGCGGCACCGTGGTCGAGCTGGACCACCTGGCCGCCGCGATCAAGGACGAGCACCTGATCGGCGCCGCCATCGACGTGTTCCCGGTCGAGCCCAAGTCCAACGACGACGAGTTCGAAAGCCCGCTGCGCGGCCTGGATCGCGTGATCCTGACCCCGCACATCGGCGGCTCCACCGCCGAAGCCCAGGCCAACATCGGCCTGGAAGTGGCCGAGAAGCTGGTCAAGTACAGCGACAACGGTACCTCGGTATCTTCCGTCAACTTCCCGGAAGTCGCCCTGCCGTCGCACCCGGGCAAGCACCGCCTGCTGCACATCCACGAGAACATCCCGGGTGTGATGAGCGAGATCAACAAGGTGTTCGCCGACAACGGCATCAACATCTCCGGCCAGTACCTGCAGACCAACGACAAGGTCGGCTACGTGGTGATCGACGTCGACGCCGAATACTCGGACCTGGCGCTGGAGAAGCTGCAGCACGTCAACGGCACCATCCGCAGCCGCGTGCTGTTCTAAGCGCAGCCCGGTCAGAAAAAAGGAGGCTTCAGCCTCCTTTTTTCATGCCTGGAGAAAGATCACTTCACATTGACGGTGATCTGCTGCGACTCCACCGGCGGGTCGAACGGCACGTGGTTCTTGTCGCCTACCAGCAGTTGCAGGGTGTGCTTGCCCGGCGGCAGCGTCACCTGGGTCTCGGTCTGGCCCTTGCCGAAATGCTTGATCTGGTCGGTCATCGGCAGCGGCAGGTTCATCACTGGCTGCTCCTTGAGGTCGATCAGCAGGTGGTGGTGGCCGGTGGCTGGCGAGTCCACGCCCGCCGGCGCGACGCCCATGCCCTTGAGGCCGAATTTGACGGTGAAGGTCTTGTCCACCGTGGCACCGTCGACCGGCTCGATGAAGTACACCTTCGCGCCTTCCGGAGCCGGAGTACGCGGGATATCGGCGGCAACGGCAGAGGTGCCGGCGAGCAGCGCGGCAAGGCCCAGGCAAGGCAGCAGGGTTCTCATGTTCTTCTCCTTCTACATGGAAATCGAAAGGCGAAGGACCCGCTCAGGCCGGCCTTGCCTCACGCATGGAACGCACAAGCATAGGCGCCGCGGCGCGAGGCTCAAGCAAAATAGTGCATCTTCGAGTGACGCAGAGTGCTCTAGCCTCCGGCTTCCAGCCCGGCCAGGCAGACGGCGGCGGCATCCAGCTCTTCCTCGCTGAACACCAGAACGCCCATGCGCTTGAGCGCAGCGGCGGTCACACCTTCGCCAACGACCTTCCGCCCGCTGAAGCTGCCGTCGTAGTTCTCGCGGTTGCCGCAGGAGGGGCTGCGCGCCTTGAGCACCGCCAGTCGGATATCGTGGCGACGCACCAGTGCCATGGCTTCCTCGGCGCCGAGCAGGAAGGCGTCGCTGACGTCCTCGCCGTCCACTGTCACCACCGGCCGAACACGTTCCAGAACGGCCATGCCCTGGCCGCCGGGGATCTCCGCCGGAGCGCGGGGCGTCGGCAGGCCGCCGGCGACTTCCGGGCACAGCGCCACCACCCGCCCCTGGTCCAGCCAGCGCGATAGCAGGTCGAACGGCCCGTGCGCACCGCCGTCGTAACGGACGCGATGGCCAAGCAGGCAGCGGCTGACGAGAACCTTCTGCATGGGCGAATCACTCCCTTTTGGAAGGGGACAGACTAGCCGCTCGCCGTTTGGCGGTCACGCCGGGTAACGCAACTTTCATCGGACCGTGTGTCGCAACAGGTTTCCGCCCCGCCGAAAGTCGGGTTCTTGAACGGCTCGCCGGCCGTCGGCACTGTGCTGAAACACAACCTTCGACGGGAACAGCCGCCCGGCACTGGCTGCCCCGCAGGCAGCCGCCCAGACTCGCGCATCGGCCAATCGCCATGGAGCCTCCCTCATGCCTCGCTTCTTGCTCTGCACCGCCACCTTCGCTGCGCTGTCCTACCTGCCCCTGGCTTTCGCCGAGCTCCAGGCGCTGGACAACGAACACTTGGGCGCCGTCACCGGCCAGGACGGCATCAGCATCCGTACCGACGTGCTGGCGCACATGGACAGCGTGGCCTGGAAGGACGACGGCGGCAGCGTCTCGCTGCGCAACGTGTTCATCGACAACGGTTGCGTGAATGCCGGCGACTGCCCGGACGGCCGCGGTGGCAACCTGCCCTACGGCCCCGCCCAACTGGGCCTGAGCCTGCCGATCTTCGGCATCGAGCAACCGACCCTGCAGGTGGATGTGGTGCAGGGCGCTGGCGGCCAGCAGCAACTGGCACTGACCCTGCCGGATCTCACCACCATCAACCAGCAGCTGAATGCGAGCGGCCTGCCGTCGCAGACCATCCGGATGCGGGTGACCGGCGACCTTTACGTGGGCGGTGGACGGCTGGGAACCATCGAGGTGCGCGATATCCAGGACATCAGCGGCACACTGAAGATCTGGGGGCACTGACCCCACACGGACGCCTCAGAGCGGAGCGTCACCGCGGCGGCGGAACCAGCCGGTGAGCGAGAGGCGCTCGTGACTGGCCGGCAGCACCTCATGGGGGAATTCGCCGGAGAGGAACACCACCAGCCGGCCGGCCAGTGGCGGCAGGTCCAGCGTCCGTTCGTCGGGGAAGTACATGCGTAGTTCGCCGCCCTGCTCCACCGACCAATCCCGATTCAGGTAGAACACCGCCGAGACAGTGCGACGATCGTCGTCGCGGAAGCGATCGAGATGCTTCTGATAAAAGGCGCCCGGCGGGTAGAGCGCGAAGTGCCCTTCGAAGTCTTCCAACCCCAGGTACAGGGAGCGATTGATCTGCCGGCGCAACTCGTCCAGCGCCCCCAGGTAAAGGTCGCAGGCCTTGGACTGGCCGGGCTCGAGCCACTGGATGCGGTCGCCGCGAATACCTTCGCGCACGGCCTGCCCATCGCCCCGGCCGATGGCCGCAGCGGCCAGCTTGCCGGCTGCGTCACGGGCACGGCATTCCGTCGCCAGCTCAGCGATCAGGGCATCGGGAAGGAAGGCGTCCTGCTGCGACCAGCCCTTCTGGGCGAGGTCGTCAACGATGTTTTGCAGGAGGGGGCCTTGCATGAATGGAGAAGGGGCGTCGAAATGCATCGCGTATTGTAACGTCCGGCGCCAGTGTCTCGACAAGCGGGGCAAGCCTTGCCGACAATAGCCCCCGGCGAGCGAACCCTGCCGCCCAAAAGGAGTTGCAATGCGCGTACTGCTGGCCCTCACCCTTCTTGTACTGGGCATGCCTGCCCTGGCCGACAACTACCAGCGCCTGTACCAGGCCGCCGGCTGGCCGGAACAGCGAGCGCACTTCAATGACGCCCTGCACGCCGCGCAGAAGCGTTACCAGGGCAATCTGCCGCCGGCGCTGTACCAGACGCTGGTGGACAACAGCAACCAGCGCTTCGCCCCCGCCGACATCGACCAGCGCGCCCTCAATGGCCTGCGCCAGAACCTACCGGACAGCTCCGCGGCGGTGAACTTCTTCGAATCCCCGCTGGGCCGCAAGGTCGCCGGCGCCGAGACCCTGGCCACTCGCAGCGACCAGTTGCAGAAGTACGCCAACGGCCTGCCACGCCAGCAGGCCAGCGATGCGCGCAAGCAGATCGCCCACCGCCTGAGCCAGGTGCTGCCGGCCCGCGAAGCCGGTGCCGAAGTGAGCCTGGCGCTGGCCAGCGTGGCCGCCGACAGCCTCAGCCAGATGCTCCCCGGCCTGCTCGGCGGCGGCACTACCCAGGGCATGCTCGAAGGCCAGCGGCAGAAGCTGATGGGGCAGATTGGCGCCGATCTCGACAACACCCTGCTGTACGTCTATCGCGGTCTGAGCGATGCCGAGCTGGGCCAGTTCGCCGATTTCAGCGAGTCGCCAGCCGGGCGCGAATATTACCGCGCCGCACTGGCCGCCCTTAAGGCCGGATTAAGCGTTTCCTCCAGCGGGCAATGATAGGAATAACCTTACCGTCCTAGCGGACCACTCCGAGAAGCGCTCCCCCTAGAATGGCGCCCGCTGTACAGAGGGTGGCGCCTGAGGATCATGGCGCATGGAGTGAAGGACACACCCTCGACTACAGCGACTTCCACGCCCCGCGTCCCCCCGGCTATGCCATCCGCTCACTGAGAAAATCGAAGTAACGTCTGCGCAGCGTCTCGCTCTCGTTCGCCAGGTGGTGACGCGCGCCGGTCAGCAGCAGGCATTCGATCTTCTCGAACTTGTCTTCCAGCACCTTCAGGTTGTAGCGCCAGTCCACCGTCTCGTCGGCGTCGCCCTGCACCACCAGCAGGCTCTGCGCGCCATGGCCGGCGGCCTCGATACGCGGAATCCAGCGCGCCAGTGCGCCCACCCAGGCCGTCGGCAGGATCTTCGGCTGCAGCGGATCGCGATCACGCAGGAAGGCGAGGAATTCGGCGTCGCTGGAGTTCTCGCTGAACCGTCGCGGAATCGAGTCCACGAACGGTCGCAGCAACTGATAGCTGAATTTCGACCAGCCCCAGGCCCGGGGCCGCACCAGTGGCGCCAGGAGGATGGTCCGCCCGAGTTCCGGACGCGGCGCGCCGGTGAGCAGGTAATCCAGCAATATCGCCCCGCCGGTGCTCTGCCCACAGAGGTGCCAGGGTTGCGGCAGGTCCAGCGCCTGGGCCTGGTTGAGCAGTGCGCCCAGCACTATCTGGTACTCGGCGAAGTCGCCAATGCTGGCAGCCGCGCCACCGGACAGGCCGTGGCCCGGCAGGTCGCAGGCCAGCACCGCGAAGCCCATGTCCAGCGCCCAGTCGATCACGTGGCGGTACAGCCCCATGTGGTCGTAATAGCCATGCAGCAGCACCACCGTCCCCCGCGCCAGCACCGGCCGCCAGTACTGCGCGGCGATCTGGTAGCCCCCGGCCTCGAAGGTGCCCAGGCGGCTCTGCAGTCCCGGGTGGCGCCCATGCAGGTCCAGGCCGTAGAAATGCTGGTACAGCGCGATGCCGACTTCGTTCGCCTCTGCGGTCAGAGGTCGCAGCAGGGTGCGCAGCAGATCGGGCTGGAAGGCTTCAGGCATAGGCGTTTCGCTTCTGGCAGGCGGGTAACGGAAGGAGCGCGCGGAGCAGCCGGATATTCTGCCGCGCCCGCCCCCGTGGCAAGCTTGTCGGCTATCTTACCGACTCTGTCACTGGTCGCTGCCATGTCCTCACGTCAAAAGTCGCTGCTTACCTGGCTGATTGCCGCGCTCTGCCTGGGCACGCTGCTCGCCACCTACTGGTGGTACGAGAACCGCTTCATCCGCCCATTCAGCCATCAGCCGCAGTTGTTCTCCGGCGACCACCTGATGCTGCCCGCGCAGTTGGCCGGTCCCGGAAAGATCCGCCTGGTGCATTTCTGGGACCCGGCCTGCCCGTGCAACGTCGGCAACCAGCAGCACCTCGCCGAGCTGATCCAGCGCTTCGGCCCGCAGGGCGTGGAATTCTTCGCCGTGCAGAAGCCAGGCACCCGCGGCCACCTGCCCGACACGCTCAGCGCCATGCGCGCGCTGGACTCACTGCCCGGCGCCGGGCAATTGCCGGCCAGCCCCGCCGTGGCGATCTGGAACGCCCAGGGCGAGCTGGCCTATTTCGGGCCCTACAGCGAAGGGGCGGTGTGCACCTCGGGCAACAGCTTCATCGAACCGATCCTCGACGCGCTGGTGCAGGGGCGCCAGGTCAACGCGACCCACACCCTGGCCGTGGGCTGCTATTGCCCGTGGGACGAAACGAAGCACTGAGCCGCATCAACGAAGACGATGGCCAATCCGTGACTACACTTGGTTCGCCGGCCCATGAAGGGCTGATCGTCACCAAGGAGCTTTTCGCATGCGTCTTCATTCCGCCTTCGCCTTCTGCGCCGCTCTCTCCACCGGGTTCGCCCTGCCCCTGGCCGCCCACGCCGAAGATACCCCCAGCAGCAGCCAAGTCATGGAGCAGCACAAGCAGGCCATCAACAACCGCATCGCCGACATCGACTACAAGCGCAAGCGCATCGTCGAAGCCAACATGAAGCTCACCCCGCAGGAGACTGAGAAGTTCTGGCCGATCTACAACAGCTACCGCACCGAGGCGGACAAGCTGAGCAAGCAGACGCTGGCGATCATCATCGACTACGCCAACAGCTATAACACCGGCTCGGTGAGCAACGACGAGGCAGCGAAACTGCAGAAACAGGTGCTGGAGCTGCAGGACGACCGCCAGGATCTCAAGGAGAAATACCTCAAGCGCATCGCCAAGGAAGTCTCGCCGCAGCGCGCGCTGCGCTTCCTGCAGATCGAAGACCAGCTGGACGCGATGGCGCTGCTGGAAGTCAGCCGCGAAATCCCGCTGGCCGAGTAGCCCTCAGCCTTCGGTGCCGCCTCGCAGGCGCTGGCGATAGCGCTCGGGCGGCACCGAATACCAGCGCCTGAAGGCACGATAGAACGGCGACACCTCGGCAAACCCGCAGGCCCGCGCCACCTCGCGAATCGCCACGCCCTGCTCCAGCAACTGCGCCGCACGCTGCCGGCGTACTTCCTCTCGCACCTCCCTGAACGTCTGCGCCCGGCTCGCCAGGTTGCGCTGCAGCAGCCCTGCGCGCACGCCCAGTTCGCGAGCACAACTTTGCAGGGTGCACTCCCCCTCCCCTAGGCGGATGCCAATCAGGTAGCGCAGGCGATTGAGCAGGTCGTTCTCGTCCAGCGTGCCCAGCTGTTCTCGCGCATGCTCGGTGAGCAGGCGGTGCAGCACCGGGTTGCCGGTACGCGAAGGCCTCGCCAGCAGGGCCCGGTCGAAGAGCAAGGCGTCATGGGGCTTGCCGAAGCTGGGCGTCAGGCCGAACAGCCGTCGGTGCTCGCTCAGGCGGCGTGGCTGGGGGTGGCGGAACTCCACGGCCTGGACACGGAACTCATCGTCGGTGATCAGCGCCAGCTGCTTGAGAAACAGCAGCATCAGGCACTCCATCTGCTGCCGCAGGTTGCTGATGCCCAGGTAGTTGAGGTCGAGGATCAGCCGTACCCGGTCGCCCTCTTCATGCATCTGTGCGGCGAAGCCACCGGAGAGGATGTGCTGGAAACGCAGGAAGCTCTGCAGCGCCTCGCGCAGGTCGCCGCTGGCCATCTGCAGGTAGCCGACCACATCGAGCAGACGCGGCCTCATCGCCTCGCCCAGGTGCAGGCCGATGTCGGGATCGCCGGTGATGTCGTCGAGGGTCGTCCAGAATAGCGGGGCATCGTCATGTACCAGCCGGCCACTCTGCGCCGGCGGCGGCAGGCGGACCTTCTGCAAGGCCTGGCGGTAGATGTCGGTCGGATCGAAGCCCAGCACGGACAGCGCCTCGTACAACTGGCGGCGCAGGGTGGCGGACTGAGTCATGGCTGGCGCTGCCGGGAAATTCAGCTCTGGGGCGGACATGCTTCCTCCTGGGATTGACCGAAGAGTTCCAGCCATGAGGCATTTGGTCAATGAACGCCACGCAACTTCCTTTGCAGAATCGCCGCATAACAACAAGGAGTTGCCCCATGAAACGCACTTTGACTGTCCTCGCTGTCGTTGTCGTCGCTACCGCGGCGGGCGCTGGCTGGTACCTGCACGGCAAGCAGCCGGTACGCGACGGACAACTGCCGCTGGCCGGCCTCGCCAGCGAAGTCACGGTTCGCTACGACGAGCGTGGCGTGCCGCACATCAAGGCCGGCAGCGAGGAGGACATGTACCGGGCGATCGGTTACGTGCATGCCCAGGACCGGCTGTTCCAGATGGAAATACTGCGGCGCCTGTCCCGCGGCGAGCTGGCCGAAGTGCTCGGGCCCAAGCTGGTGGACACCGACCGCATGTTCCGTAGCCTGCGCATCCGCGACCACGCGGCGGAGTATGTGAAGACGCAGGACAAGAATTCCCCGGCCTGGAAGGCCCTGGTCGCCTACCTCGATGGCGTCAACCAGTTCCAGGACAGCCACCCGCGCCCGGTGGAGTTCGACATCCTCGGCATACCCAAGCGCCCCTTCACGCCCGAGGACACCGTCAGCGTCGCCGGCTACATGGCCTACAGCTTCGCCGCCGCCTTCCGTACCGAACCGGTGCTGACCTACGTGCGCGACCAACTGGGCGCGGATTACCTGAAAGTCTTCGACCTCGACTGGCACCCCAACGGCGTCCTCACGCCGTCCCCGTTGGCCGCCGCCGACTGGCAGGACATGAGCGCCATCGCCCAGCTCAGCCACGCGGCCCTGGAGAAGGCCGGCCTGCCGCAGTTCGAAGGCAGCAACGCCTGGGCCGTGTCCGGCAGCCGCACCAAGAGCGGCAAGCCGCTGCTGGCGGGTGACCCACACATCCGCTTCGCCGTGCCGGCAGTGTGGTACGAGATGCAGGCCAGCGCGCCGGGGTTCGAGCTGTACGGCCACTACCAGGCGCTCAACCCGTTCGCCTCGCTGGGCCATAACCTGCAGTTCGGCTGGAGCCTGACCATGTTCCAGAACGACGACGTCGACCTGGTCGCCGAGAAGGTCAACCCGGACAACCCCAACCAGGTCTGGTACCACGGCCAGTGGGTGGACCTGAAGAGCGAGGAGCAGAGCATCGCCGTGAAAGGCGAGGCGCCAGTGAAGATCACCCTGCGCAGCTCGCCCCACGGTCCGCTGGTCAATGACGCGCTGGGCACTGCCTCGGGCAAGACGCCGGTGGCCATGTGGTGGGCCTTCCTGGAAACCCAGAACCCGATCCTCGATGCCTTCTACGAGCTGAACCGCGCCGATACCCTTGCCAAGGCCCGCACGGCGGCTTCGAAGATCCAGTCGCCGGGCCTCAACGTGGTATGGGCCAACGCCCGCGGCGACATCGGCTGGTGGGCATCGGCGCAATTGCCGGTACGCCCGGACGGGGTCAACCCGAACTTCCTGCTCGACGGCGCCAGCGGCCAGGCCGACAAGACCGGCTTCTACCCCTTCAGCGAGAACCCGCAGGAAGAAAACCCGGCGCGCGGCTACATCGTCTCGGCCAACTTCCAGCCGGTACCGGCCAACGGTCGCCCGGTGCCGGGCTACTACAACCTGCCCGACCGCGGTCAGCAACTGAACAAGCGCCTGTCCGACGATTCGGTGAAATGGGACCTGCAGAACAGCCAGGCGCTGCAACTGGACACCGCCACCGGCTATGGCCCGCGCTTCCTCAAGCCGCTGCTGCCGATCCTGCGTGAAGCCGCGGCAACCGACGAAGAGAAGGCGCTGGTGGAGAGCCTGGCCAACTGGCAGGGCGACCATCCGCTGGACTCCGTGACCGCCACGCTGTTCAACCAGCTCCTCTACCAGGTGGCAGACGGCGCCATGCGCGACGAGATGGGCGACGCCTTCTTCGACAACCTGCTGTCCACCCGCGTGCTCGACGTGGCCCTGCCGCGCCTGGCCGCCGACGAGGGCTCGCCCTGGTGGGACAACCGCAAGACGCCGCAGAAGGAAACTCGCGCGGATATCGTCAAGGCCGCCTGGAAAGGCAGCCTGGCGCATCTGCGCACCACCCTCGGCCAGGACTCGAAACAGTGGCTGTGGGGTAAGGCGCACACCCTGACCCACGGCCACCCGCTGGGCCAGCAGAAGCCGCTGGATCGCCTCTTCAATGTCGGCCCATTCGCCGCGCCGGGCGGCCACGAGGTACCGAACAACCTCTCCGCCCGCGTCGGCCCGGCACCCTGGCAGGTGGTCTACGGCCCGTCCACCCGTCGCCTGATCGACTTCGCCGACCCGGCCCACAGCCTGGGCATCAACCCGGTGGGCCAGAGCGGCGTGCCCTTCGACAAGCACTACGACGACCAGGCCGAAGCCTACATCGAAGGCCAGTACCTGCCGCAGCACTACGATGAAAACGAGGTGAAGGCCAACACCAAGGGCATCCTGCGGCTGATCCCCGTCCGTCGCTGAGTTGCCTGCCGAAAATGAAAAACCCCGCTCCTGCGGGGTTTTTCATGGGTGCATGTAGAGAGTGTTGCGGGAGATGCCGAAGCTCCCTGGCGCGTTATTTCCCCAAGGGATAACGATCGGGGTGTTGTATTGGGCGCCGTCTCCCGCACGGAGTGCCAAAAGGCGTCACTGGAAGTTTGCCGGCGGCGCGCCCCGGTCCTGGTTCGGGGGAGACCGGAAAGCGCAACCGAACGTTTAAAGCGTAGATCGCAATCCGCTGGGAGTTGCGCTTTCCTACCCACGGATTTTTCCGATAAACCCAAGTCTTCCAAGCACTTCGGAATAACGTGTGAGCAAAAAACACGGGCCACCCGAAGGTGGCCCGTGGTTCGACAATCGCCGGATACTACCGGCCGACAAGACGGCGTCAGGCGGTGGCTGTCGAACCCTTCTGCCAGTCGGTCGCGTTGGACTCCATGGCTTCCTGGATCGCACGCTTGCGACGCTCCTCGGCCTGACGGGTGAAGTACCAGGCGAAGAAGGTGAACAGCGAAACGGTCAGCAGGATCAGGCTGGCGACGGCGTTGATCTCCGGCTTCACGCCCAGGCGCACGGCGGAGAACACTTCCATCGGCAGGGTGGTGGAGCCAGGACCGGAGACGAAGCTGGCCAGTACCAGATCATCCAGCGACAGGGCGAAGGACATCATGCCGCCCGCGGCCAGCGAGGGGGCGATCATCGGGATGGTGATCAGCATGAACACTTTCCAGGGCTTGGCGCCCAGGTCCATGGCCGCTTCCTCGATGGACAGGTCCAGCTCGCGCAGGCGTGCCGACACCACCACCGCTACGTAGGACGAGCAGAAGCTGGTGTGGGCGATCCAGATGGTCACGATGCCGCGTTCCTGCGGCCAGCCGATCAGCTGGGCCATGGCGACGAACAGCAGCAGCAGCGACAGACCGGTGATGACCTCGGGCATGACCAGCGGCGCGGTGACCATGCCGCCGAACAGCGTACGGCCGCGGAAGCGCGGGATGCGGGTCAGCACGAAGGCGGCCAGGGTGCCCAGGGCTACCGAGGAGATCGCGGTGTAGCAGGCGATCTCCAGCGAGCGGAACACCGAGCCAACGAGCTGCTGGTTGTCCAGCAGGCCGACGTACCACTTCACCGACCAGCCGCCCCACACGGTCACCAGTTTGGAGCCGTTGAAGGAGTAGATGACCAGGATGATCATCGGCACGTAGATGAAGAGCAGGCCCAACACCAGCATGATGTTGGAGAACGACCAACGCTTGTTCATACCTTGCCCTCCAGCTCTTTAGCCAGGCTCGTGGGTAAAGAGTCTGTTAAAGAGAATGATGGGCAGATTGCCTTGAAGAAACTCATACCTTGCCCTCCAGCTCTTTAGCCTGGTTCTTGTTAAAGAGAATGATGGGGATGATCAGGATGGCCAGCATCACCACGGCAAGGGCAGACGCCACCGGCCAGTCACGGTTGTTGAAGAACTCCTGCCACAGCACCTTGCCGATCATCAGCGTCTCGGGGCCGCCGAGCAGTTCCGGAATCACGAACTCACCCACCGCCGGGATGAACACCAGCATGCAGCCGGCGATGATGCCGTTCTTGGACAGCGGCACGGTGATCTTCCAGAAGCTGGTGAAGCTGCGCGCGCCGAGGTCGGACGCGGCTTCGAGCAGGCTCATGTCGTGCTTCACCAGGTTGGCGTAGAGCGGCATGACCATGAAGGGCAGGTACGAGTAGACGATGCCGATGTACACCGCGAAGTTGGTGTTCAGGATCGTCAGCGGCTCGTTGATGATACCCAGCCACATCAGGAAGCTGTTGAGCAGGCCGTTGTTGGACAGGATGCCCATCCAGGCGTACACGCGGATCAGGATCGCCGTCCAGGTCGGCATCATGATCAGCAGCAGCAGGACGGTCTGCATTTCCTTGCTGGCGCGGGCGATGGCGTAGGCCATCGGATAACCGATCACAAGGCAGAGGAATGTGCTGATCGCCGCCATCTTCAGCGAGCCCAGGTAGGCGTCGATGTAGAGCGGGTCGTCCGTCAGCATCAGGTAGTTGCCCAGGTTCATCACGACCTGGAGGGTCTGGTCGGCGTACTGGAACACTTCGGTGTACGGCGGAATGGCCACGTCTGCGGCTGCCAGACTGATCTTCAGCACGATGGCGAAGGGCAGCAGGAAGAACAGGAACAGCCAGAAGAACGGCACACCGATCACGGCATGCCGGCCGTTCGGCAGGCGTTTCATGAGCGATTTGCTGATGTTCATGATTGCAGTACCACACCGCTGTCGTCGTACCAGCTGATGTAAACCGGCTGGTCCCAGGTCGGACGCGCCACGTGGCGCTCGGCGTTGGCCATGAAGGCCTGGACGATGAAGCCCGAAGCCAGCTTGATGTAGTACACCGAGTGGCCGCCCAGGTAGGCGATGTCATGCACGGTGCCCTGGGCAACGTTGAAGCCTTCGTGCTCAAGGTCGGCAGGCTTCTGCGCGCTGACCATGACCTTTTCCGGGCGCAGCGCGTAGGTGATGCGCTTGTTCTCGGCACGGGTGCTGATGCCGTGGCCGATGTAGATCGGGTTTTCCAGCTGCGGGCAGGCGATCACCGCGTGGTCCTGCAGGTCTTCGACGATCTCGCCGTCGAACAGGTTGACGTTGCCGATGAACTCGCAGATCAGGCGGCTGGCCGGCGTCTCGTAGATGTCCATCGGGCTGCCGATCTGCTCGATGCAACCCAGGTGCATGATGGCGATGCGCTGGGCCATGGTCATGGCCTCTTCCTGGTCGTGGGTCACCATCACGCAGGTCACGCCTACGCGCTCGATGATCTCCACCAGTTCCAGCTGCATTTGCGAACGCAGCTTCTTGTCCAGCGCGCCCATGGGCTCGTCGAGCAGCAGCAGCTTCGGACGCTTGGCCAGGGAACGGGCCAGGGCCACGCGCTGGCGCTGGCCACCGGAGAGCTGGTGCGGCTTGCGCTTGGCGTACTGGGTCATCTGTACGAGCTTGAGCATCTCGTCGACGATCTTGTCGATCTCTGCCTTGGGCAGGCCGTCCTGCTTGAGGCCGAAAGCGATGTTCTGCGCCACGCTCATGTGGGGGAACAGGGCGTACGACTGGAACATCATGTTGATCGGCCGCTCATAGGGCGGCAGGTCGGTAATGTCCTGGCCATCGAGGAAGATGCGACCTTCAGTGGGACGCTCGAAACCAGCCAGCATGCGAAGCAGGGTCGACTTGCCCGAACCCGAACCACCCAGCAGGGCGAAGATCTCGCCCTTCTTGATGTCCAGGGTCACGCTGTCCACAGCCAGCGTTTCGTCGAACTGCTTGCTGACCCGGTCGATTTTTACCAGAACCTCTTTCGGTTTCTGGTCGCCACTCAAGGCTTTCTTGTAGGCACCGGAGGCTATTGCCATTACCACAACTCCCAAATCATAGAGGCCCGGCCCCCGCGGCCGGGCATGCTTGGTATTACTCAGGGCTGGCGCAGTTTACGTGCGTCGGAAAACCTTTCGAGGGGCTCTCCGACGCTCCGTGCCCGCGCGGACGGATTGGGGGAAATCCGCCTTACTTGCCTGACTTGATCTTGGTCCAGGAACGGGTCATGAGGCGCAGGGTCTTCGGCGGCAGCTCATGCTGCACGAAGAGTTTGTCGAGAACCTCCTGGGATGGGTACACCTCAGGATTGTTGCGCACGGACTCATCCATGAATTCGCCAGCCTTGGGGTTCGGGTTGGCGTAACCGACGTAATCGCTGACCTTGGCGATCACTTCGGGTTTGAGCAGGTAGTTGATGAACGCATGGGCTGCCTTCGGGTTGGAGGCATCCTTCGGAATGGCGAGGATGTCGAACCAGAGGTTGGCGCCTTCCTTGGGAATGGCGTAGGCGATGTTCACGCCCTTGCCGGCTTCCTTGGCGCGGTTGGCGGCCTGGAATACGTCACCGGAGAAACCGGCCGCCACGCAGATGTTGCCGTTGGCCAGGTCGGAAATGTACTTGGAGGAATGGAAGTAGGTGACGTATGGGCGCACCGCCATCAGCTTCTCTTCCACCTTCTTGTAGTCGTCCGGATTGGTGCTATTGGGGTCCAACCCCAGGTACTTGAGCACAGCCGGCATCATCTCGTCGCCCGAATCGAGGAAGGCGACGCCGCACTGGCTGAGCTTCTTCATGTTCTCGGGCTCGAACAGCACAGCCCACGAATCGATCTTGTCGACACCCAGCACGGCCTTGACCTTGTCGACGTTGTAGCCGATGCCGTTGGTGCCCCACAGGTACGGCACGCCGTACTCGTTGCCCGGGTCGTTGGCCTCGAGCTGTTTCATCAGGTGCGGGTCGAGGTTCGACCAGTTCGGCAGCTGGCTCTTGTCCAGCTTCTGGAACGCACCGGCCTTGATCTGGCGACCGAGGAAGTGGTTGGACGGCACGACCACGTCATAACCGGTGCGACCGGCCAGGAGCTTGCCTTCCAGGGTTTCGTTGGAGTCGAAGACGTCGTACACCGGCTTGATACCGGTTTCCTTCTCGAAATCGGCGAGGGTGGTTTCACCGATGTAGTCCGACCAGTTGTAGATGTGGACGGTCTCTTGCGCCTGCACCTGCGAAGTCAGGCCGAGGACGGAGACTGCAGCGATCAGGGTTCTGCGGAAGGGAATGCGCACACGTGAGTCCTCTCGTTGTTTTTTACTACTTCTGTCGGTTGCTGCCGGGGTTTCGACGGCCGGTCCGTGGATAGCGCCGAACCCTTCATCAGCACGAGAGCGCCAGGGCCTGCGCAGCCATTCCACCGATGGAAGCTGTTTGTTGCTGCCGGTAGCGGCGAGGAAGGGCACTCCCCCGCCGCGGTCCCGGACCATCCGCTGCCGCGTCAGGCGGCAGCGACTACCCGATTACTTGCCGGACTTGATAGTGGTCCAGCTGCGGGTCATCAGACGCTGGGTCTTTGCCGGCAGATCCGGGAAGGCGTACAGCTTCTTCATGGTTTCCGGAGTCGGATACACGCCCGGGTCGTTGCGGATCGCCTCGTTCACCATCGGGGTGGCCGCGGCGTTGCCGTTCGGGAACTGCACGACGTTGGTGATCTCGGACATGACGGCCGGCTCGAGCAGGAAGTTGATCCACTTCAGCGCGGCTTCCTGGTTCTCGGCATCCTTCGGAATGGCAACGGTGTCGAAGAACGCGCCAGCACCTTCCTTCGGAATGTTGTACTTCACAGTGACCTTGTTCTTGGCTTCTTCAGCGCGGGACTTGGCCTGGTACACGTCACCCGAGTAACCGATGGCCACGCAGATGTTGCCGTTGGCGATATCGGAAATGTACTTGGAGGAGTGGAAGTAGGAGATGTACGGACGAATCTTCAGGAACAGTGCCTCGGCTTCCTTGAGCTCTTTGGGGTCCTGACTATCGGGCTTGTAGCCCAGGTAGTGCAGGGCTGCCGGGATCATTTCGGTCGGCGAGTCGAGGAAGCTCACGCCGCAGGCCTTCAGCTTCTGAATGTTTTCCGGCTTGAACACCAGGTCCCAGGAGTCCACCGGGGCGTTGTCGCCCAGCGCGGCCTTGACCTTGTCCGGGTTGTAGCCGATGCCGATGGTGCCCCACATGTAGGGGATCGCGTACTGGTTGCCCGGGTCGCTGATCTCCAGGGTCTTCATGATGTCCGGATTCAGGTTCTTCCAGTTCGGCAGCTTGGACTTGTCCAGCGGCACATACACACCCGCCTTGATCTGCTTGGCCAGGAAGGAGTTGGACGGCACCACGATGTCGTAGCCCGACTTGCCGGCCAGCAGCTTGGCTTCCAGCACTTCGTTGCTGTCGTAGACGTCGTAGACGACCTTGATACCGGTTTCCTTGGTGAACTTGTCGACCGTGTCCGGCGCGATGTAGTCCGACCAGTTGTAGACGTGCAGCACCTTGTCATCAGCCTGCGCCATACCAGCCACAGCGCCTGCCAGCGTTACAGCGAGCAGGGATTTGCCGAAGGTCTTGAACATGCGGGTAGCTCCGTTTGTTTTTTTGATGTTCCGGGTGGCGTGGACATCTCCTTCCGTCACCACCCGGTGAGCCTGGCCAACGCACAGGCGCAGTCTGTCAAAGGTCTGGTGAAAGACTCAAGACAGAACGGCTGCGGCGGTTTGATCGAGGCACTTGCGCGCCAGGGTGATCAGGTCATCGATCTGCGATTTCTCGATCACCAGCGGCGGCGAGATAATCATAGTGTCTCCCACCGCGCGCATGATCAGACCGTTGCGGAAGCAGTGCTCGCGGCACAGCATCCCGACACCCTTGCCTTCGAAGCGCTCGCGGGTCTTCTTGTTCTTCACCAGCTCCAGTGCTGCCACCAGGCCTACCCCGCGGGCTTCGCCTACCAGGGGATGGTCGGCCAGCTCTTGCCAGCGTTGTTGCAAATACGGTGCCGTTTCGCTCTTCACTCGCTCGACGATCTTCTCTTCGCGCAGGATGCGGATGTTCTCCAGCGCCACCGCAGCGGCTACCGGGTGACCAGAGTAAGTGAAGCCGTGGTAGAACTCGCCACCCTCATTCAGGGTATGGACGATCTCGTCGCGAACGATCACACCGCCCATGGGGATGTAACCGCTGGTCAGGCCCTTGGCGATCGGCATCAGGTCCGGGGCGTTGCCGAAGTACTGGCTGCCGAACCATTCGCCGGTACGGCCGAAACCACAGATCACTTCGTCAGCGATGAACAGGATGTCGTACTTGGCGAGGATCTCGCGGATCTTCGGCCAGTAGGTTTTCGGCGGAACGATCACGCCACCCGCGCCCTGCAGGGGCTCGGCGATGAAGGCGGCGACCTTGTCTTCGCCGACTTCGAGAATCTTCTTCTCCAGCTGCTCGGCAGCCCAGACGCCGAACTCTTCCGGGTCCATGTCGCCGCCTTCGCCGAACCAGTAAGGCTGGGCGATGTGCTCGATACCCGGGATCGGCAGGTCACCCTGCTCGTGCAGCGCCTTCATGCCGCCCAGGCTGACGCCGGCGACGGTGGAGCCGTGGTAGCCGTTCCAGCGGCCGATGACCACTTTCTTCTGCGGCTGCCCCTTGATCGACCAGTAGTGGCGGACCATGCGCAGCACGGTGTCGTTGGACTCCGAACCCGAGCCGGTGAAGAACACGTGGTTCATGCCTTCGGGAGCGATGTCGGCGATGGCCTTGGACAGCTCCAGTACCGGCGGGTGTGCGGTCTGGAAGAACAGGTTGTAGTAGGGCAGTTCCTGCATCTGCTTGTAGGCGGCTTCAGCAAGTTCCTTGCGACCGTAACCGACGTTCACGCACCACAGGCCAGCCATGCCGTCGAGGATCTTGTTGCCCTCGCTGTCCCACAGGTACACGCCTTCGGCCTTGGTGATGATGCGCGCACCCTTCTCGTTCAGCTGCTTGTAGTCGGTGAACGGAGCCAGGTGGTGATCGCGGCTGAGCGCCTGCCAGTGTTGGGTGTTGGCGCTGGTCTGGTTAGTCATCTTGATAAAACCTCTTCTCTAAGAAACACGGGGCCCGGCCACGCGCCGGCCCCCACGCCGATCAGACAGAAAGCAGGAGGAACTCGCGCTCCCAGGAACTGATTACTCGCTTGAAGTTCTCGTGCTCGGCGCGCTTCACCGCGACATAGCCTCGAATGAACTTGTCACCCAGGTATTTCTCCAGGGTCTTGCTACCTTCCATGCACTCCAGTGCAGCCTCGATGGTCAGCGGCAGGCGCAGGTTACGCCGTTCATAGCCGCGGCCCTTGACCTGCGCACTGGGTTTGAGGCCTTCGACCATGCCGATGTAGCCGCACAGCAGGCTGGCGGCGAGGGCCAGGTAGGGGTTGGCGTCGGCGCCGGCCAGGCGGTTTTCCACGCGCCGGTTGTCCGGGGTGGAATCCGGTACGCGCAGGCCCACGGTGCGGTTCTCTTCGCCCCATTCCACGTTCACCGGCGCCGAGGTGTCGGGAAGGAAGCGGCGGAACGAGTTGACGTTCGGCGCGAACAGCGGCAGCGCCTCGGGAATCAGCTTCTGCAGGCCGCCGATGTGATGCAGGAACAGCTCGCTCATGCTGCCGTCGGCGTTGGAGAAGATGTTCTTGCCGGTCTTGATGTCGACGATGCTCTGGTGCAGGTGCATGGCACTGCCCGGCTCGCCGGTCATCGGCTTGGCCATGAAGGTCGCGGCCACGTTGTGCTTGAGAGCGGCCTCGCGCATGGTGCGCTTGAACACCACGATCTGGTCGGCCAGGTCCAGGGCATCGCCGTGACGGAAGTTGATCTCCATCTGCGCGGTGCCTTCTTCATGGATCAGGGTGTCCAGATCCAGGCCCTGCAGTTCGCACCAGTCGTACATGTCCTCGAACAGCGGGTCGAATTCGTTCGCCGCGTCGATGGAGAAGGACTGGCGACCGGTCTCCTGGCGGCCGGAACGGCCCACCGGAGCCTGCAGCGGGTAGTCGGGGTCGTCGCTGCGCTTGGTCAGGTAGAACTCCATCTCCGGAGCCACGATCGGCCTCCAGCCCTTTTCGGCGTATAGCTGGAGGACGCGCTTGAGGACGTTGCGCGGCGACAGCTCGATGGGGTTGCCCAGCTTGTCGTAGGTATCGTGGATGACCATCGCGGTCGGCTCAATGGCCCAGGGGACGAGGAACACGGCATTCTCGTCCGGGCGGCAGACCATATCGATGTCGGCCGGGTCCAGCAGGTCGTAATAGATGTCATCCTCGACGTAGTCGCCGGTCACGGTCTGCAGGAGAACGCTCTCCGGCAGGCGCATGCCCTTTTCGTTGAGGAATTTCGCAGTCGGCGCGATCTTGCCCCGGGCGATCCCGGTCAGGTCGGCGATCATGCATTCCACTTCAGTGATCTTGCGTTCCTTCAACCAGCCACTGAGCTGGTCTAGCTTGCTAGTCATAAAGACCTCAGGGTTTGAGAGCCCGGCCCCAACGCCGGACTCAGCGGTTCCCCGCCCTCTTGCTGCAGGCTTTGCCGAATGCCTGGAAGATAGCGAGATAGTTGGGGTTCGTTTCGACCTGCCATTCCGGGTGCCACTGCACCCCGACGGCGAAGGCCGCACCTTCGACGGAGAAGGCTTCAACCAACCCGTCAGGCGCCAGAGCTTCTACACGAAGGCCGGGCGCCAGACGATCAACGCCCTGGCCGTGAATAGAATTGACCTGGAACTGCGAGGGTAGCCCGATACCGGCGAATACGCCGCCCGGCTGCACGTCGACGACATGCCGCAGACCATATTGGATTTCGATCGGCTCACCGGCAGGTTCGCGGTGGTCCATGAAGCCCTCGACTTCGTGCACCTTCTGGTGCAACGAACCGCCGAAGGCGACATTCATTTCCTGGAAGCCACGGCAGATGCCCAGCACCGGAATCCCGGCCGCGACGGCGCGGCGAATCAGCGGCAGCGTCGTGCTGTCGCGCTCGGGATCATGGGGGGTGCCTGCAACGCTGGCGGAGCCACTATAATGATGGGGTTCGACGTTCGACGCCGAGCCTGTGAAGAGCAGGCCGTCGAACGCGGCCAACATGTCTTCCTGGTCGATGGCATCGCCCAGGGAGGGAATGATCAAAGGAATGCCCGAGGCCCCGGAGATCAGCGCTCTGAGGTATTTGTCGCCAGCAACATGGTAGGGTTTGGAACCGATCTGCTTGAGGCAGGCGGACACGCCGATTAACGGCAGGCGAGACATGGGACACCCGTGTTTGTAAGTGTTATGGGCTTGAGGCCGAGCTTAGCCTTGTTCATTTTTTTACACAATAGCCATGTAAAAAATCAAACACGCCCCACTGAACAGCCCGCCAGCAAAGGCTCTCCGCGGATCAAAAGCGGCTCGAAACGCCCCAAAAACGGCCCATCAGGACTGATGCGCCCCACTTTGGTGCGACATTGACAACCCTTGCCAATTCGGATTGACTCACACCTCAGCTTTCGAATGATTGAAATTTTTAACAATAAAGGTGTGACATCATGTCGGTACCCCAGAGTGCCGTGTCGCTCGAAGAAGCGAGTGAGTTCCTGAAGGAACACCCCGAGGTCCAGTTCGTCGACCTCCTTATTGCAGACATGAATGGTGTGGTCCGCGGCAAGCGCATCGAACGCACCAACCTGCCCAAAGTCTATGAGAAGGGCATCAACCTCCCCGCCTCTCTCTTCGCTCTCGACATCACCGGCTCCACCGTGGAAAGCACCGGCCTCGGCCTGGACATTGGCGACGCGGACCGCGTCTGTTTCCCGATCCCCAATACTCTCTCCATGGAGCCCTGGCAGAAGCGCCCGACCGCGCAACTGCTGATGACCATGCACGAGATGGAAGAGCGCACGCCGTTCTTCGCCGACCCGCGTGAAGTACTGCGCCAGGTGGTACAGAAGTTCACCGACATCGGCCTGACCATCGTCGCGGCCTTCGAGCTCGAGTTCTACCTGATCGACCAGGAGAACGTGAACGGCCGGCCGCAGCCGCCGCGCTCGCCGATCTCCGGCAAGCGCCCGCAATCGGTCCAGGTCTACTCCATCGACGACCTCGACGAATACGCTGATTGCCTCCAGGACATCATCGACGGCGCCCGCGCCCAGGGCATCCCCGCCGACGCCATCGTCAAGGAAAGCGCACCGGCCCAGTTCGAAGTCAACATGCACCACGTTGACGACGCTCTGAAGGCCTGCGACTACGCAGTCCTGCTCAAGCGCCTGATCAAGAACGTCGCCTACGACCACGAGATGGACTCGACCTTCATGGCCAAGCCCTACCCGGGTCAGGCTGGCAACGGTCTGCACGTCCACGTCTCGCTGCTCGACAAGGACGGCAAGAACATCTTCACCAGCGAGGATCCCGAGCAGAACGCCGCATTGCGCCACGCGATCGGCGGTGTGCTCGAGACCCTGCCGGCGTCGATGGCGTTCCTCTGCCCGAACGTCAACTCGTACCGCCGTTTCGGTTCGGCCTTCTTCGTGCCGAACGCGCCGAGCTGGGGCCTGGACAACCGTACCGTCGCCCTGCGCGTGCCGACCGGAGCGCCGGAAGCGGTGCGCCTGGAACACCGCGTCGCTGGTGCCGACGCCAACCCGTACCTGCTGCTCTCGGCAGTACTGGCCGGCGTCCACCACGGCCTGACCAACAAGGTCGAGCCGGGCGCGCCGATCGAAGGCAACGCTTACGAGCAGCTGGAACAAAGCCTGCCGAACAACCTGCGCGATGCCCTGCGCGAGCTGGACGACAGCGATGTGATGAACAAGTACATCAGCCCCGAGTACATCGACATCTTCGTCGCGTGCAAGGAGCATGAGATGCAGGAGTTCGAGTATTCGATTTCCGATCTCGAGTACAACTGGTACTTGCACACCGTATAAGTGGTAAACGAAACGCCGGCCCTCGTGCCGGCGTTTCCTTGTGCCTCTGGCACACCCGGGGAACTGCGACATCGCAACGGCGAGGAGGGGCGCCAGGGCGAGTCACATCCGTCGTTCCTTCCTGCTCGCGATGTCTCCATCCGCCCGCCCGGGCGCCATCGCGTCTGTCGTGTCTTTGCTGTCGCGCTATCGAGCGGCGAATGCCGCATCCGCTGATTACGTGGTTCATTCAGGGAGATCGCCAATGCCACGCCTGTACGCCGTGATTCTGATGCTGTTGTGCCCGCTGTCTGCCTGGGCCGAGCAGGTCATCCATGTCTACAACTGGAACGACTACATCGCCCCCGAAGTGCTCAAGGACTTCGAGAAGGACACCGGCATCCGTGTCGACTACAAGACCTACAGCACCGCCGAAGAGGTCAAGAAGGCCCTGGAGAGCGGTGAGAAGATCGACGTCGCTGTGCCCTCGCACAACGACCTGCCGGCGCTGATCCGCGACAAGCGCATCCAGGCATTGGATTTCTCCAAGCTGCCCAACCGCAGCCACCTCGACACCCAGCTGCTGAGCAAGCTGGCCGCCGTCGACCCCAACAACCAGCACGCCATCCCTTATCTGTGGGGTGCCGTGGGCCTGGCAATCAACGAACCCGAAGCGGAGAAGGCCTACGGCGGCAAGCTGCCCGACAGCTGGAGCGTGATGTTCGACCCGCAGCAGAGCCAGCGCCTGAAGGCCTGCGGCATGAGCCTGCTGGACGCTCCGGACGAGGCCTTCTCGGTGCTGATGAACTACCAGGGCCGCAACTTCGCCCGCAGCGCGCCGTCGCAGATCCGCCGTGCCGGCGAAGTGCTCGCACAGCTGCGCCCGAACCTGCGCTACATCGACAGCGAGCGCTACATCCAGGACCTCAACGCCGGCAAACTGTGCGTCGCCATGGCCTGGGTCGGCGACGCCCTGGGCGCCGCCAACGCCGGCCAGCCGGTGCGCTTCGTGGTGCCGCAGGAAGGCTCGGTGCTGTTCATCGACAACCTGGTGATCCCCAGCGCCTCCGAGCATCCGGACCTGGCCCTGAAGTTCATCGACTACCTGATGCAACCCAAGGTCGCCGCGCAGATCACCGCCGCCACCCTCTACCCCAACGGCAACAAGGACTCCGCGCAGTTCCTCGATGCCGCCCTGCGCGACCAGCCGGGCCTGTACCCGGACCAGGAAACCAAGCGCCGCCTGTTTGCCCTGGAAACCGCACCGGAGAAGACCGCCCCGGTGATCACCGAAGTCTGGGCCAAGCTGCGCGACGGCGGCAGCTGACTTGCCGAGCGCACCGGAGCTGGCGTCCAATAGCCGCCCAGCTCCGGAGACAGCCATGCCCGCTCCCACCCGCAAACCTCGCGCCAGCAGCCAGGCAAGAATCGCCGTGATCCTCGACGCGGCCCGCGCCCTGCTGGCCGAAAGCGGCGCAGCAGGGCTGTCGATCTACGCGGTGGCCGAACGCGCGGACATTCCCCCTTCTTCCGTCTATCACTTCTTCCCCAGCGTCCCGGCGTTGCTGCAGGGCCTGACCAATGACGTCCACGCCGCCTTCCGCGCCTGCCTGGAACAGCCCGTCGATCACGCCGCCCTGCGCGACTGGCGCGACCTCGCACGACTGGTCGAACAACGTACCCTGGCCGTGTACGCCGAAGACGCCGCCGCACGCCAGCTGATCCTCGCCAGCCACGGCCTTGCCGAAGTCACCCAGGCCGACAGCCAGCATGACGTGCAACTCGGCCAGGCCATGCGCGCCCTGTTCGAGCGGCATTTCGAGCTGCCGCCACTGCCGCAGGATATCGAGGTGTTCAGCCTCGCCATCGAACTGGGTGATCGCGTTTACGCCCTCTCCGTGCAGCGTCACGGGCTGATTACCGAACGCCTGGCCGAAGAAGGCATGCGGGTGATCGATGCCTACCTCTCGCTGTACCTGCCGCCCTGCCTGCCGAAGCGCCCCTCACTCCTGAAATAAATCGATTTATATCCGATTAAAATCCGAATAAACGGGCAATATTCGAGAAAAATTCGCTTCATAAATCGATTTTTATCGGATATAAAATCAGACACTGCCCGCAGCGACCTATACTGGCCGCTCGTGATGCACTCTCGAATGACACAACCCAAAGCGCAGGATGGGGCGACGCGCATAGCGCCGTACGTCCCCAACTGAGCAGCCCCCAGGATCGCCCCATGACTACGTTGACCAGCACTCCCCGCGCCGATGGCTTCCGCATGCCGGCGGAATGGGAACCCCACACCCAGACCTGGATGGTCTGGCCCGAGCGGCCGGACAACTGGCGCCTGGGCGGCAAGCCCGCGCAGGCCGCCTTCAGCGCCGTGGCCCGCGCCATCGCCCGCTTCGAGCCTGTGACCATCGGCGTTTCCGCCGGCCAGTACGAGAACGCCCGCGCCCAGCTGGCCGACGCGGCCAACATCCGCGTGGTGGAAATCAGCAACGACGATGCCTGGGTGCGCGACACCGGCCCGACCTTCGTCACCAATAACGACGGCGAAGTACGCGGCGTGGACTGGACCTTCAATGCCTGGGGCGGCCTGGAAGGCGGCCTGTACTTCCCGTGGCACCGCGACGACCAGGTGGCGAGCAAGGTCCTCGGCATCGAGCGTTGCGACGGCTACCGCACCGAAGGCTTCGTGCTGGAAGGCGGCTCGATCCATGTGGACGGCGAAGGCACGGTGATCACCACCGAGGAATGCCTGCTCAATCACAACCGCAACCCGCACATGAGCCGCGAAGAAATAGAGGCCGTGCTGCGTGAGCACCTGGCCATCGACAGCGTGATCTGGCTGCCGGACGGCCTGTTCAACGACGAGACCGACGGCCACGTCGACAACTTCTGCTGCTACGTGCGCCCCGGCGAAGTCCTGCTGGCCTGGACCGACGATCAGAACGACCCGAACTACGAGCGCTGCCAGGCCGCCATGCGCGTGCTGGAAACCGCCCGCGACGCCAAGGGCCGCCAGCTCACCGTGCACAAGATCGTCATCCCCGGCCCGATCCACGCGACCGAAGCCGAGTGCGAAGGCATCGACCTGGTGATCGGCACCCAACCGCGCGATCCGTCGATCCGCCTGGCCGGCTCCTACGTCAACTTCCTGATCGTCAACGGCGGCATCATCGCGCCGCGCTTCGACGATCCGGCGGACGCAGAGGCCGAAGCCACCTTGAAGCGCATCTTCCCCGAACACGAAGTGGTGATGGTGCCGGGCCGCGAGATTCTCCTGGGCGGCGGCAACATCCACTGCATCACCCAGCAGCAGCCGGCGCCGCAGAAGCGCTGATTCGCTGAAGCGGATTTGCTGAAGAAAAGGGCCGTCGCTCCCACCGGAACGACGGCCTTTTTCATTGGCAGAGGAATGCCTCTGTAGGAGCGAGCTTGCGCGCGAACGACTTCGCGACGGGACTTGTTCGCGAGCAAGCTCGCTCCTACGAAGAGCAACGTCCGAAGGTGGGCGGCGACATGAAAAAGCCGCCGTCTCTTGCGAGAACGGCGGCTTTTTCAGCCTGAGAGAATTACAGCAGCGGGATGGTGTAGCTGACGATCAGGCGGTTTTCGTCCTGGTCGCGCTGGGTCGCAGTGCCCGAGCCGCTGACTGGCAGGCCACTGCGCAGGGCAGCGTTCTTCCAGGTGAAGCCCAGGCCCTTGAGGGTGCCGTCCGGGATGACATAGGCCAGGGAGATATCACGCTCCCACTCGCTCTGGTCGCCGTACTTGGTGTCGATGTTATCGCCGTGCAGGTACAGGGTCTGGAAGGTCAGACCCGGCAGGCCGGCCTGGGCGAAGTCGTAGCCGTAGCGCACCTGCCAGGTGCGCTCGCCGGCGCGCAGGAACTTGCCGATCTGCACGTCGGTGATCAGGTAGGCCGTGGCGCCGTCGCCGTTGTTGATGAACGGGAAGTCACTGTCGCCGCTGAGCTGCTGGTAGCCGGCACCGAAGCTGTGGCCGCTGACGGTGTAGGTGAACAGGCCGCTCCAGGCGCGGTTGTCGACTTCCCCCTTGGTTACGCCGTTGCCGTAGTAACCGCTGGTGTAGTAGTTCTTGTCGTGGCCGTTCTTGCCGTCGTCGCTGCTGTGGAAGTAGCGCAGGTCGCTCTTCAGCACGCCCGGGCCGATCGCCCAGTTGTGTTGCAGGCCGAGGAAGTGCTGCTTGTAGAAGTCCTGCAGGTTGCCGTAGTAGTACTGCAGCGTCAGGTCCTTGGTCAGCTTGTAGTCGGCGCCGCCGTAGTAGAACTTGTTGACGAATTCGCCGGTGCGCGCGTTATTGGCGCCGGCAATGGACAGCCCTTCGTTGTTGCTGGAGCTACGGCCCTTCATGTGCTCCAGCTGGCCGCCGAGCAGGGTCAGGTCCTTGAACTCGTTGGAGGTGACCTGGCCGCCTTCGAAGGTCTGCGGCAGCAGGCGACCGTCGTTGTAGGTCACGACCGGCAGCTTGGGCAGCAGGGTGCCGTATTGCAGCACGGTGCTGGAAACCTTCACCTTGCCGGTGGCGCCCAGGTGGGAGAAATCGTCGACCGCGCGGCCGTCACCATCGGTGGGGAAGACAGTACCGGAAAAGTTCGAGCTGGTCGGGTTGTAGTGTGTGCCTTTACCGCTGTCGAGACGGACGCCCAGCAGGCCGAGGGCGTCGACGCCGAAGCCCACGGTACCTTCGGTGAAGCCGGAGGTGTAGTTGAGCAGGAAGCCCTGGCCCCACTCTTCCTGTTTGCTCGGATTGGCGGGACCGTTGCGGTTGTCGGTGTTGATGTAGAAGTTGCGCAGGGTCAGGCTGGCCTTGCTGTCTTCGATGAACCCAGCGGCGACGGCGGATTGCGCGAGGCCTGCGGCAGCGATGGCGAGCGCGAGGCCCGATTGCGTGAGAGTGCGGCTTTTCATTGGAATTTCCCCATTTTATTGATCTTGGAAACACGCCATTCGCAACAACGACTGGCTCCCCCGGGAGTCCGACCGAATGGCAGGCAGCGGCCGCGACGTGGCGAGCACGACGGGCATGCAGGATTCGTTGGTTGTTTCGACGCCCCGCTAGGCTGGAGCGACGCGCAGGCAGGCGGACAGGGATACGGCAGAAGATGGGAAGGGCATGGATCGATTCTCGTGTCTTGTTGTTGTGGCGATGCGCTGGGCATTCGCCACCTGACAAGGCAATCCCCAGGCCAACCGGCCTACCCTGTCCGACACTCCCGTCTTTCCGGCCTCCGGCTCGACTCTCGAGCCATTCCCCAGGGCCGGATCAGCGGAAAACCGCCACCCCATCACCTCTGGCCGGCGGCAAACCGCCAACCCCTTCCGCTCTGTCCGAGACAGCTCGCGGCAACGCAGGGCAACGATAAAAGAACCTTCATAAATCCAAAAAGAATTAATTCTTAATATGTAATGTCTTTATGGAATATATGATACGCCTCTCAGCGGCGTTCGACTGCTCATCGCTGGAGGTACCTCCAAAGGCAACTCCGGCGTAGGAATCCATACACGGTGGAACGCCAGGCAAAAAAAACCCGCCGGCGCTGCAACGCGGGCGGGTTCGGGGCCTTGTGCTAGGGGAAGACCCCAAAGGAGAGCGGCGGAATCGCTTCCGCCAGTAGGAGTGGTGCTGCTCGGCACCGGATGGCGGCGATGATGGCCAGTCGGTGATGAAGAGTCGATTCCAAAGAACCGCCCACAGCCGTAGGAATATTCGCGACTGCTGTGGGCGGAAGCCTGGCATTCCCGCCGGTATCAGGCCTGGGCGTCAGTTGCCCACTGCCGCACTGGTGGCGACGATCGAGGCCGACGGCAGCAGCTGGCTGATGAAGCGGTTCCAGCGAGTGATGTTGGCCGGGCCGATGAACACTACGTCCTGCGGCTGCATGGCGAAGTCCTTGGCCAGGGCGTAGGCGGTCGGACGCTTGGCTTCCAGGTGGAAGACCTGCGCCTGGAAGGTACCCTGCCCCTTGCCATCGGCCTGCTGCGGGTTGCCGCGGATCACGTACACGGAGTCACCATCGGAGGTTTCCGGGGCCAGGCCGCCGGCGTTGCCCAGCACTTCCAGCAGTGACAGGCCGGTGGTGCGGTAGGTCACGACCTGCGGGCGTTCCACCTCGCCGACCACATAGACTTTCTTGCGGTCGTTGTAGGGCAGGTGGACCTGGTCGCCGTTCTTCAGGTAGATGCCGCTGAGCGTCGAGCCGGAGCGGTTCAGCGCGTCGACGTCGATCACGTATTCGCGGCCGTCACGCTTGAGCGTCAGTCCGGACAGGTCCGCCTCGCCGGCAATCACTCCCGCCTTGCTGACCGCCTGCACCAGGGTCGTGGGCGTGTTGTTCAGCTCGACCTGGCCGCCGTTCTGGAAGGCGCCGGAGAACACCACGTGCTGGCTGGCATAGCGCAGCACGGTGACATCCACCTGCGGGTCGACGATGCCCTTGTTCGCCAGCCGGCGGGCCAGGCTCGAACGCAATTGTGCCGGGGTCTGCCCTTCGGCTCGCACCACGCCGGCGTAGGGGAAGAAGATGTTGCCGTCGGCGCCGACCACGCGGCCGTTGGCTTCCATCTGCTGGGTCGAGCCGGGGCTGGTCAGTTCCGGGTGGTCCCAGACGGTCACCAGCAGTACGTCGCCGCCGCCGATCACGTAGTCCTGTTGCGGCGGGCGGTAGTTCAGCAGCTCCGCGGGCACACCGGGCCTGGCGGCGAACGAGGCCTCCTGGCGCTGCAGCACCTGTGGCGTGATAGGCACGAGGGTAATGTTCATCCCCTGCTTCTGCGCCTCGCGCTGGACATCGGAATCCGTCATGTACTGACCGGGGGAGAACACGCAGCCTTGTAGCGCCAGACTGCCGACTACAAAGCTGAAAGCGAGCAGGTTTTTCATGGCAATCCTTCCTTGAAACGAGTGTGAAAACTCAGTAGGCGTTGCGGTGTACGAAACCCTTGAACAGGGTCAGCAGGACGATCTTCAGGTCCCACCAGACGGACCAGTTCTCGATGTAGTCCAGATCGAACTCGATGCGTTTCTGCATCTTCTCCAGGGTGTCGGTTTCGCCGCGCCAGCCGTTCACCTGGGCCCAGCCGGTGATGCCCGGCTTGACCTTGTGACGCAGCATGTAGCGGCTGACCTGACGCCGGTATTGCTCGTTGTGCGCCACGGCGTGGGGGCGTGGGCCGACCACGGACATGTCGCCGAGCAAGACGTTGAAGAATTGTGGCAGTTCATCCAGCGAGGTGCGCCGCAGGAAGGCGCCCAGCGGGGTGATGCGGCAATCGTTGCGCGAGGCCTGGATGACGGCGGCGCCGTCTTCCATCACCGTCATGCTGCGGAATTTCCAGACGCGGATCGGCCGGCCATCCATGCCGTAGCGGGTCTGGCGGAACAGCACCGGGCCGCGCGAGCTGAGCTTCACGGCCACCGCGATGAAGAGCATGGGCACGGCGATCAGCAGCAGGATCAGCGAGGCCAGCACCACGTCCTCGATACGCTTGAGCACGGCGTTGGGGCCATCCATGGGCGTGTCGAAGATGCTGATGGTGGCCAGGCCGTTGATGCTTTCGCTGCGCGCGTGCAGCAGGTCGAACATGAACAGGTCGGGGATCAGGTACACCGACACCGTGGTATCGGACAGCTCGCGGATCAGCTCGTTGAGCAGCGGCTCGCGGGACAGGGGCAGGGTCAGGTAGACCTTGTCGATCTGCCCCGAGCGCGCGGCTTCGATCAGCGCCAGGCGATCCCCCTTTACCGGCACCCGCTCGCCCAGCTCCATCTGCTGCGGGCGGTCGTCGTAGAAGCCGATCAGGCGCAGCCCCATCCACGGGGCATTGAGGATGGTTTCGGCGAGCCGAGCACCGACCTCTCCGGTGCCGTAGATGGCCACGTTGCGGCTGTTGAAGCCATGGCGCCGGGCGACGCGCAGCAACATGCGGATGGCCAGGCGATAGCCGCACATGATCAGCAGCGCGGCGGCGAACCACCCCAGCCGGCGCGGCTCCTCCAGCTCCACGTGGCGCAGCGAGATGTCCAGCAGCAGCACGGCGAAGAACGCCAGCGACCAGTACAGGGTGACACTCAGCGACTCGCGCAGCAGCGACTCGCCGCGCCAGGAGCCGTAGAGCTGGTTCAGCTCGCCGAGCCAGTGGAACAGCATGACGCAGAGCAGCACCGAGACCCAGATCTGTGCGTCCAGAACGCCATTGCCGGCGCTGAGCAGAATCACCCCGCTGAGCACGATCACCAGGATGTCGCTCAGGCGGTGCGCCAGCGAGATCAGTGACTGGTGCGCACGCAGAATTCCTTTTGTCTTGTTGGGCATGATGACCTCGCGATGTCCGGCATCGCTCCTTGTGCCGCTGCTTCGTTATCGCAGTCCGTTAACGGGCGCAGGGCCGGCGAACCCGCCTCGGGTTCGCCGGGTGCGAATTCACTGTCGCTTGTCCAGCAGCAACTGCTGCAGGTAACGGCCATAGCCGGTCTTGCTCAGCCGCTCGGCCTGCAGGGCCAGGTACGTTTCGCTGAGCCAGCCCTGCTGGAAGGCGATCTCCTCAAGGCAGGCCACCTTCAGTCCCTGGCGCTGCTCGATGGTCTGCACGAAATGGCCGGCTTCCATCAGCGATTCGTGGGTGCCGGTGTCCAGCCAGGCGAACCCGCGACCGAGCAGGCTCACGTGCAGTTCGCCCCGCTCCAGGTAGAGGTTGTTGATGTCGGTGATTTCCAGCTCGCCACGGGCCGAAGGGCGGATCTGGCGGGCCATCTCCACCACACGGTTGTCGTAGAAATACAGGCCGGTGACGGCGTAGTTCGAACGCGGCACGCGCGGTTTCTCTTCGATGGAGAGCACGCGTCCCTGGTCGTCGAACTCGACCACGCCGAAGCGCGCCGGGTCCGCCACCTGGTAGCCGAACACGGTGGCGCCCTGGGTGCGCGCCGCCGCTTCACGCAGGGTTTCGGTGAAGCCCTGGCCGTAGAAGATGTTGTCGCCCAGCACCAGGCATACCGAGTCATCGCCGATGAACTCGGCGCCGATCAGGAAGGCCTGGGCCAGGCCATCCGGCGAAGGCTGCACGGCGTACTGCAGCTGCACGCCGAACTGCTCGCCGTCACCCAGCAGGGCGCGGAAGTTCGGCAGGTCGGTGGGCGTGCAGATCAGCAGGATGTCGTCGATGCCGGCGAGCATCAGTACCGAGAGCGGGTAGTACACCATCGGCTTGTCGTAGATCGGCAGCAGCTGCTTGGACACGCCCAGGGTGATCGGGTGCAGGCGAGTGCCGGAGCCGCCGGCGAGGATGATGCCCTTCATGATCTGCCTCCTTGCTTGGCGATCTGTTTGGCGTCGAAGCGCGCCGGGTAGCCCGAGCGCTCCATCAGAAAGGTGTCGATCAGGCTCGACAGGCGCAGGGCGGAGATGTCCCAGGAGTAGCGCAGGACATTCTCCTGCCCCAGCCGGCAAAGGTCGGCGCGCAGCTGGTGGTCGAGCAGCACGCGGCGCAGGGCCGCAGCGATGCCGGGAGGGTCGAGGGGGTCGAAGTACAGCACCGAGTTGCCCAGCACTTCGGGAATCGAGGCGCTGCTGGCGGCGACCACCGGGCAGCCGCAGGCCTGCGCTTCCAGCGGTGGAATGCCGAAACCTTCATACAGCGACGGAAAGGCGAAGACGGCCGCGTGGCGGTACTGCTCGATCAGTTGGTCGTCGTCCAGCCGTCCCAGCCAGCGCACGCGATCGCCCTGCCCGCTCTGCTGCAGCTGCGCGTCGACGAAGCTGCGGTTGGCGGCGCCGACGATGCGCAACTCCACGTCCAGCTCACCCAGCAGGCGGAAGGCTTCGATCAGCCGCTGGAAGTTCTTGTGCGTGGCCGGCGAGGAAACCGCCAGTACATAGGGCCGCTCGGGCGTCGCCGGTTCCAGGCCGGTACAGAACTCGGCGGACACCGCGTTGGCGATCACATGGATGCCCTTGGGGTCGACGCCATAGTGTGTGGCGATCTCCTGGCGGGAGAATTCGCTGACCGTGACCTGCGCCAGCGAGCGGCGCAGCAGCAGGGGAATCATCACGCGGTACAGGGCGCGGAACTTCCAGGAAAAGCTTTCCGGGTGGCGCACGTAGGTAATGTCGTGGTGCGTCATCACCTGCCGCGAGTACGCCAGTGGCGCCGTGCTGCACAGCGAGACCAGCAGCGGCCGGCCGTGGTGCGCCAGCCATAGCGGCAGGTCGACCTGCTCCCAGAGGTGCCCGCCGTTGCGCCCGACCTGCTCGACGTTCAGTTGTCGGGCGATCTCCGGGCGGAGGATTTCCCCTGGCGGCGCCACGAAGTGCAGGTCGCTGCGCAGGCGTGCCAGCGACAGCGATATCTGCTCGGCGAAGCGCTGCACACCGCTCAACTGCTGGGTGAGGAAACGCGCGTTGATCACGATCATGAAGGGTTCTCCGCGAGGCGTCAGCGCAGCGACAGTTGCGGGGCCGACGCGCTGCGCACCAGGGTGGGCGACTCGTCGATGCGGATGCTGGCCTGGCAATCGCCGCCGCCTGCGGGGCATTGCCAGGGCACCGGCCGGCCCTCGCGGCGGGCGATGCCCTCCACGGCGTCGAGGCGCCAGAGGGTGTCGCTGCTGCCGGGCTTGCTGGTGATGTTCAGGATCTGTTCGTGGCCCAGGGTCCAGGCCACCAGGATTTCCTCGCTGGCCTTGGCGAAGCGCAGCAGGTAGACGTTCGGGTCCTGGTTGGGCACGCGGCCGACAAAGCGGTAGCGGCCGATGATGTCGGCGACGCTGGCCATGGCGTGGTAGGCCGGCTTGGGTTGGCCGCTGGCGGTGAGCAGGCCGAAGTTGTGTTCCATGTCCGTGCGGTCGATGCCGTCGTCCACCAGGTCATACCACCAGGCGCCCTTCACATTGGGCAGGCTGCGCACCAGCACATAGGCGCGGGCCAGGTATGCGGCCTGGCGTTCGCGGCTGATGCCGCAATCGCCTTCGTGGGCCGGCCAGCTGAATTCGGTGAAGTACAGCGGCACCGGCTTGCCGGCGGCGTTTTCCAGCTTCTGGTTGACGCCCTGGAACCAGTTGAGCCAGGCCTCGGGCGTGGACATCTCGCCCTCGCAATACACCGACGGGTGCAGTGAGATGCCATCGGCCACATCGAGCACGCCACCACCGGCGATGCGTTCGGCGAAGCCCTGGCGGATGCCCTTGAGGGTGACGGCGCCAGCGAGCACCTTGGCTTGCGGGTCTTCCTCGCGGATCACCTTGGCGGCGGCGCGCACCAGGGTCAGGTAATCGTCGCTGAAGTCCTTGTCGGTGGCGTTTTCCGAGTCCCACTCGTTCCACACTTCGTAGAAGGCGACCTGCCCCTTGAAGCTGCGGACCACATAGCGCACGTAGCGCAGGTAGCCCTCGCGGGAGGCGTCGTCGCGCGGCTTGGCATTGCCGTAGAACTGGTTCTCGTTGCCCAGGATCAGCAGCGTGCTGATACCCAGGCTGCGCGTGCTGCGCAGCTGTGCGCGCCACGCGGCATCGATGGCCAGCTTGCCGCGCTCGCGCTCGACGCTGGACCAGTAGGCGTCGTCGCGGAACGAGGTGATGCCGGCCTCGCGCCCGAGGCGATTGATGCCATCACGGTTGCCGGCGCGGATGTTCTGGTGGGTGCTGGCGCCGACGATGAATTCCGCTGCACCGGGGTTTTCCACCGGCGCCTGGTTGGCCAGGGTGCGCGGCGATTGCAGCAGGCCGCCGATCAGCAGCGCGCAGGCCAGCAGGCTGAGCATGCCGCCCTGCAGGCGCAGGGTGCGGGGCGCCGGTTGCGGCGCGGCCTCACCCGGCAGGCGTAGGGCGCGACCGATGGCCAGGCCGAGGAACAGGCTGGGTATGGGCGATTCGAGTACGTCGCTGGTCCAGCCGATCAGCAGGATGCAATAGGCGATCCCCAGCAGCGCGCGGGCTTCCTGGCCGGGCTGGCGCTGCAGGCGCATCAGCATCGGCACCCCGAGCAGGTAGAGGGCGACGCCGGCCACGCCGAACAGGCACCAGAGGTAGAGCAGCGAATTGTCGGCCACTGCCAGCTGCTCGACACCGAAGATCGGGAAGGCGGCATAGGCGCTGCCGGTCATGCCCAGCCCGGCGCCGGTGTAGATCCAGCCGTTGTAGTCCATCACCTTGATCAGGTTCGGCCAGGTGTTGACCAGGCGATCCACCATCGACCCCATCAGGTTGTCGCCAGTGGCGCTGGCCAGGTAGGGGTCGACCTGCGCATACAGGCCGTACAGCGGCAGCAGCAGCGCGCCGAGAACCACCAGCAGCGCGGCGAACAGGAACAGCAGGCGCTGGCGGGCAATGCTCATCACCATCAGGGCGAGGAAGAAGGCGCCGGCGGAGGACTTGTTGGTGGTGAGCACGATGCCCACCAGCGCCACCGCGTAGAGCAGACCGCGTGCCAGCAGCGGCAGGCGGAACGACCCCAGGTAGAGGCTGAACACCGCCAGCATCATCGCCAGGCTGGAGGACATCCGCGAGAAGCCGGCGATGCGATCCAGGCCGTAGGCGCTCCAGGAGCGGTTGGCGCTGACCTCGACGCCGCCCATGGAGTAGGTGTAGCCCTTCCACGGCACATTGATCAGCAGGTCCAGCGCGATGCCGATGAGGGAGGCGACCAGGCAGAAGGCGATGATCCAGCCTACCGCCTTGCGATGCATTTCCAGGTAGGGGCCGCAGAGCAGGCCGAACAGCAGCGGCGCGTAAATGAAAACGGCGAAGAAGCCGCTCTTGAACTCGGCGCCATGCAGCCGCCCGAGCAGCAGCGAAGCCGCGGCGAGGATCAGCAACAGCCACAGCCCGCGCTGCTGCGGGCGGGTGATCAACTCCCAGGCCACGGCGATGATGCAGGCCACCTTGGGCAGGTAGACGATCGCCGACAGTCCGGCCTGGTCGGTATAGAAGCGCAACGCGCCGTTGAAGGTCTCCACCAGCAGCAATGCCACCAGCACCCCGAGCGCCAGCAACGAGCGGTCGAAGGTCACACGACGGTCGAGCTCAAAGCGTGGATACGGGGATTGCAGTTCCATGCTGGACTCCGCGGGTAAGCAGGGTGTGGCGCAGGATGGTTTCGTACTCGTCGAGCATCCGCTCCAGGCTGAGCATCGGCGCCACGTATTCATGGGCTCGCGAGGCGAGGCGCTGGCGCAGCGCGGGGTCCCGGGCCAGGCGCTGGATGGCGTCACCGAGCGAGCCGGGTTGCTCGGGCGAGCAGAGCAGGCCGTTGATCTCGTCCTGGACGACTTCCACCAGCCCGCCCATGCGCGAGGCGATTACCGGCAGGTGATGCGCGCAGGCCTCCAGCGCCACCAGACCGAAGGACTCCGGCGACAGGCTGGGGACCACGGCGACATCGATCTCGGTAAAGAACTCGGAGGCCTTGCGGTAGCCAACGAAGTGCACGCGCTGCGGGTCGGCGGCGGACTTCAGCTGGTTCACGTAGGCCGCGTCGCCGCGTCCGGCGATCAGCAGCGAGGCATTGTCGCCGCGCGCCTGGAACTGCTCGATCAACCACTCCACGCCCTTGTTCGGCGTCAGCGCACCGATGAAGCCGAAGCGCAACGGGCGGCGCCCGGAAGCCGGCGGCGCGACAGGCACTTCTGCCATCGGCGAGCCGTTGTACACCACGTGGGTCTGGCTGCTGGAGAAGTAACCGGCGTCGAGCAGCGTATTGAGCTGGTAGCGACTGACACCGACCACCGCGTCGACATCGCTCGAAGCCGCAGCATGGGAGCGCCGCAACAACGCACAGGGGGCGCATTGCTGCTCGCAATGGCGGCCCTTGTTGAAGCGCACACCACGCGGGCAGGTCAGGTACTGGTCGTGCAGGACCTGCACGATAGGCAGGCCGGCGGCACGGATCGCATCCCAGGCGGAGATCGACCAGCCCGACAGGTTGTGGCAGATCACCACGTCCGGCTCGACCTCTTCGAGCACCTTCGCCAGCAGACTGCGCATGCCGCGGTTGTAGCGGTCCAGCCCGTGCCAGGCGAGGCGTTTCAGCGCGCCTTGGCTCTTGTCGTCGAAGGGCCAGTAAAGGTTGCGCAGGCCGGCTCGCAGCACCGGCACGCCGTTCACCGTCTCGCGTTGCAGGCCGGCGTCCGGCCCGGTGCAGAGCACCTGCACCTCATGGCCGCGTGCGCGCAGGCCCTCGGCCATGTGCTGCAGCATGACCTCCGCCCCGCCGCCGATGTGCGGGGCGTAGAGGGTGTTGAGCAGCAGCAGTCTCATAGCGGGTAGGCCCGGTTCATGCCGAGCGCACCGGCTTCGCCATCGCGGATCGCCTGCAGCAGCAGGGCCAGGCGGCTTTCGCGCTGGTGGCGGCGGGCGAAGAAGTGCAGCAGGCGGATGAACACCCAGCGGTTGAAGCGGTACATCAGCGGCGAGGTCACCCACAGGTTCTTGTCGAACCACGCCTGGTTGCGCGCGGCGTAGTAGGCGCGCAGGTCGGAGCTGCCCAGCAGGTAGGTCTCGTAGATGTTCGAGGTGCGCGCCTTGATGTTCCAGGAGTTCTCCAGGTCATCCAGGCCCGCCTCGGGCACCAGGTAGAGGTGGCCACCCAGGTTGCCGATACGGAAGGTGTATTCGGTGTCGTCGGCGTAGAGCACCAGGTCGCGGCGCGGCAGGCCGATGCGGCGGAACAGATCGGCATGCCCGAGCAGGCCGCCGTAGTAGGCGAACGGCAGCTCCAGCAGCGGCTGCGCCGGGCGCGGCTTCGGCTTGCCCCAGGGCGTGCGGCGCCAGAGTTTGTAGGGCAGCTGGCGAACGTGGAAACCGAAGTAGCTGGAGCGCGGCGGCGTGATGAAACGGGTCGGCACTCCGGAAGCGACGTCGGCCTGGTGGGTCGGGCGGAAGCCCAGCACGGCCGTGTTGTCGGTGCCATGGCGCAGCGCGCAATCGATCAGGCGCTGCTTGAGCAGCGGGAACGAGCCCGGCGTCGGCGCGTTGTCGTCATCCATCAGCCAGATGAAGTCGCAGCCGCTCTTCAGCGCGGCCTCGATGCCCACGGCATAGCCATTGGCCGAGCCGGTGTTGCTGTCCAGCTCGATCACCTGCACGCGGTTGGGCCAGAGCATGAACAACTGGTCCAGTTCAGCCACCGAGGCATTGCTGACGACGATGGCGCGGGTGATGTCCTTCTCGCGGAAGGCGCGGGCCAGCAGCTCTTCCAAGTACTCGAGGCGGTCGCCATAGGTCAGCGTCACCAGCACGGTCGATCCATTCATCTCGCCACACCTCCTTGCAGTTGATCCTGTGAGAGTCGAGCGCCTCAGGCGCGCCAGCCGTCGTTGCCAACCACCGCCGAGAGCTGGCTGAGCGGGACCCGGATGCGTTGTTCGCGTTGCAGCAGGTTGAGCAGGATCAACCCGCGCTCGGTGCCGTCCTCGCAGAGGAAGATCGCATCCACTTCGCAATCGCCTGCGCACTTCACGCGCACCATCTGCCCTTCGTGGAAGCCGCTGGCACGGCGCTCCGGCATGGCGGCCAGGCGCTGGCGGATGCCTTCCACCAGGTCGTCGGCCACTGCCAGCGGCTGCGCGCCAAAGCTGACGAGGCGCGCCACGCCACGGGTGGAGCGGATCGGGAACCAGTTGTCGTGCTGCTGATCGAGGCGGATGAACAGGTAGCCGGGGAACAGCGGCTGCGCCCGGCCGCCCTGCCCCACCACCGGGCGGTAGCAGGAAAAGCCCTGGCGGCCGAGGTTCTCCTCGGCGCGCAGCTCCTGGTGCGGCTTCGTCTGGATCAGGTACCAGCGGTATTGCCCGGCAGTGGAGATGGCGACGGCGCTCATGATTCGTACTCTCCGAGGATGTCCGAGGAGGGCGCGGGCCGCTCCACGGTGTAGCGGCCCAGCAGGCGCTGCAGTTCGTCTGGCGGGTTGAACATCAGCACGTCGATGATCGACAGGCTGGGGACGAAATCCGGGCCGAACTGCGGGTAGCTCACCGGCTCCATGCGCAGGAACTGCAACTCCAGGCCGTGGGCGTTGAACACGTCCGGCGAGTACAGGTGGCGGCCACCTTCGGGATTGAGGTAGACGTCGCCACCAGTCTGCTTCACCGCTTCGATCAGGCGCTGGTCGCGGCCGATGTCGTCGGCCAGGTCCAGCTCGGAGACACGCGTCATCGGCGTGTCGATCTTCATGTACTGGCAGATGCGGCGGATCGAGTGCTCGGCGAAGTGCGACAGGTTGCGCTCGGGGTGTTCGAGGATTTCCTCCAGCAGCGGCATCACCTGCTCGTAGCACGGCGCACGGTGGTAGGCATGGCGGATCGTGTGCAGCAAGCGCTGGTTGGTCAGCCGCATCTCGTCACTCAGGCGTCGTTCGTTGATCGCCTGGGTCTGCGAGCCCTGTTCCAGGGGAAAACTGAACTGCCAGATCTTGCCGCCGACCAGCACCCGATTGCGGTTGATCCAGCCGCGCCGGGTGTACTGCAGGCTGTCGCCGAGAATGAACAGACTGCTCGCGGCGATCAGCTGGAAGTACCCCAGGTAGGGGAACAGGTACGGCTGCATCAGGCTGACGATATGGACCATGTCGGTACTCCTTCCCTGCCTGCGGCTTCAGTCCTTGGCGTCGTAGCGATAGGCGTAGGCACCGTAGTCGTAGGCTGCGGTGGAGGCCTTGCGCTTCACGCCATTGAGGATCGCGCCCTGCAGGTGGATGCCGCTCTGCCCCAGGCGGCGGCGCGCGGTGTCGATCTCGCTGGCCGGGCTCTGGCCGAAGCGGGTCACCAGCAGGCAGATGCCGCACAGCCGGCCGACCAGCGCGGCGTCGGTCACCGCCAGCACCGGCGGGGTGTCGACTATCACCAGGTCATACATCGACGAGGCATCGCGCAGCAGCTGGGCGAAGTTGTCGTGCATCAGCAGCTCGGACGGGTTCGGTGCGGCGAAGCCACAGGAAATGAAGTCCAGCTCCGGCACCTCGGTGGGCAGGATCACCTCGCTCAGTGGGCGGTGCGCGCTCAGCGCGTCGGACAGGCCGTGGCGCGGGGTCAGGCCGAATACCCGGTGCAGGTAGCCCTTGCGCATGTCGGCATCGATCAGCAGGGTGCGCAGGCCCGATTGCGCGACGATGGCCGCCAGGTTGCTGGAGACGAACGACTTGCCGGCTCCCGGCGCGGGGCTGGTGAGCATCACGACGTTGTTGCGCGCTTCGAGCAGGGCGAAGTGCAGATTGGTGCGCAGGCTGCGGATGGCCTCGTTGGCCAGGTCGCCGGGGGTGGAGGCGGCCAGCAGTTTCGGCGTATGGCCGAGGATGTCGCCCTTGCGCTCCTTCTCCAGGCGCTCCTGCTGCCGCGAGTAGGGAATCGCGGCGAGCACGGAAAGGCCGAGCTGTTCGATCGCCTCGGGATTCTCCACGCCACGGTAGAAGGCCTGGCGCAGGAACAGGATGCCCAGGGCGACACAGAAGCCGAGCAGGGTGGCGAGCAGCACGATGACCTTGCGCATGGGCTTGGCCGGCTGCTCGACGTTGGCCTGGGCGGTGTCGATCACCCGCACGTTGCCGATGGTGCCGGCGCGGATGATGTCCTGCTCCTGGGCCTTGTTCAGCAGGGTGGTGTAGGTCTGCCGGGTGACCTGCATGTCACGGGACAGGCGCAGCAGTTCCTGCTGGGTCGCCGGCAGGGTCTGGATGCGTTTCTGCAGTTGCGCCTTGCGGTCTTCCAGGCTGCTCATCTGCTTGAGCAGGGCCTGGTAGGTCGGGTGGGTCGGGGTGTACAGGCGGTCGTACTCGGCGCGCTTGAGCTTGAGCTCGGAGAGCTGGTTGTCGATGCCCACCACCTGGTCCAGCACGCCACGGGTCTCGACGCTGATGTCGGCAGATTTGGCCGTGGTCTGGTAGGCGTTGTAGGCGGCTTCGGCCTTTTCCAGGTCCATGCGCACCACCGGCAGCTGCGAGCGCAGGAACTGCAGGCGCTGGGAGGCTTCGGCGGAACTGCGCTCGACGTTCTGCAGCACATAGAGCTGGCTGATCTTGTCGAGGATGCGGTCAGCCTGCAGCGGGTTCGGGTCCTCCAGGGTCATGTAGATGATCCCCGAGTCCTTGCCCGCCTCGGCCACCTTGAGCAGCTTCTGGTAGTTCAGGGTGGTGGTCAGCAGGCGGTTCTTCGCCACGATGAACTCGGTACCGGGGCGTGCCACCAGTTCGTCCACCTCGATGCTGAAGCCTTTCTCCAGCACCGGTTTCTTCAGCTCGCCGCGCAGCAGCAGCTGGCCATCGGCGTTGAGCAGGTGATAGGCGTCGCCGCCGTCGGCCACCAGGGTCAGCGGCTCACCCAGGTATTCCTCCGGCACGTCGAGGGAGAACACCTTGATCTGCTCACCACCCCAACCGTAGGCGCCCATGCCCAGCCAGGGTGCAGCGAGGGTCTGGCCGGCTTCCGGCTGGTAGCGCCGCGCCAGGTAGTCACCAATCAGCGGCAGGCGCTTGGGCTTGGCGACGATGTCCAGCTTCAGCAGTTCGACCGCCTTGCCGAGCACCGCGCGGGATTTCAGCAGCTCGATCTCAGTGGAGGCGATCGACACCGAGTCGGGGCGATTGATCACCTCGGGCGTGCCGTTGAGGCCGTTCTTCTTCTGCTCGATCTGGATCATCGCGCCGGAGACATAGATGGGCGTGGCGACCACTGCATAGAAGAGCCCGAGTACGGCGAACAGGCCAGTGACGGCGAGGATCATCTTCTTGTGATCGAACAGCAGGCGCAGCAGGCCGGCGACATCGATGCGGGTGTCCTGGAGCGTTTCCAGGGACGAGCGGGGCATGACACTCATGGACTTCCATCCTCCATTGAGGTAGCGCGGCTCAGCGCGCCTGAATCGGGTTCAGCCGCTTGAGCAGGTTGACGCCGTGGTTGCCGATCAACATCAGGAACGCCTGCACCTTGCGCATGGGCGAAATGGCGGCCATGGACATCCGGCAGACCTGCATCAGGAAATACTCGTTGAGCTCCTGGTTCCCCAGGCGCTGGTAGTAGCGCGACAGGCAGTAGTAGGTGTGCAGGGTCATGTGCTGCTGCACACGGTCGGCCTGCATGGAGAAGATCCCGCCCTTGTGCACGCGGTAGGCGGCGGGACGGATTTCCTCCATGAAGCGCCCCTTGCCGTAGGCACCCAGCAGCGACCACCAGCAGAGGTCGACCATGCGCGTGGTGAGCAGCTCCTCGGGCATTTCGGTGAGCACGTTGCGGAACACCGTGGTCAGCGTGGAGATCGCCCGCGCCTGCTGCAGCTCCAGGCGGCTGGCGTCACGGCGGAACTTGCCGGTGAGCTGCATCGGCTTGATCACGCCGTCCTCGTTGAAGGTGTAGGCGTCGTGGTAGGTGATGACGTAGTCGGGATTCTTCTCGAGGAAATCGACCTGGATCTGCAGCTTGCGCGGGTCGGTCCAGTAGTCGTCGCCCTCGCAGTAGGCGATGTAGCGGCCGCGCGCCTTGCGGAAGACCGGCAGGCCGTGGGACAGGCCCTTGGAGTACTGGTTTTCCTTGTGGAAGATCGGCTTGATGATGTGCGGATAGCGCGCCGCGTAGTCGGCGATCACTTCGCTGGTGCCGTCGGTGGAGGCGTCATCGTTGACCAGCACTTCGATGCGGAAGTCGGTGACCTGCTCCAGGAAGCTGTCCAGCGTGCGGCCGATGTAGTTGACCTGGTTGTAGGCCAGGCAAACGACACTCAAGAGAGGCTTCGGGTCTTCCGGCCAGTTGGAGAGGATCTGCAGCTCGGAGCGGATATCCATGTCTAGACACTCGGCTTGTGGGACGGTTTGAACAGGCGCAGCAGAGCCGGGGCAGAGCCCGCGCCAACGAGGAACAGGGTGATCAGGCCGCACGCGGCGAGCGCCGCCAGCAGCCACAGGCGCTCACCCGAGCGGGCCAGCAGCGCGTAGAAGGGCTCGCTGAGCAGCAGGCCGGCGGCGCTGAGCGCGGCGATCTGCAGGGTGTCGCGCAGCCAGGTGCCGTACAGTTCCGGAGCGAAGGTGCGGTGCACGATCAGCGGCCAGATCAGGAACGACACCAGGCGCAGGCCGAACCAGCACAGCGCCACGCCAACGACGCCGTACAGGTAGGCGCTGGCGATCACCAGCGGCACGCTCACCAGGGTGGAAACGACGCTGTACCAGACGTGCATGCGCAGCTGGCCATGGGCGTACTGCAGGTAGAACTGGAAGCTGGCGACTGCCAGCAGGCCTGCGCCCAGCACGTACCAGACGAGGATCGGCCGGCACCAACTGGCGGCCACGGCATCGCCGCTCCAGGCCAGGACCAGGTCATGACCATGAGCAGCGATCACCGCGACCATCGGGAACAGCAGCACACAGACGAAGCGGTTCGCCTTGAGATAGAGCTGCTGCATGTCGTCGTGGCGCCCTTCGGCGACCAGCATGGTCATGCGCGGCAGCAGCGACTGCGCCAGCGGGTTGACCAGGCTGAGAATGCCGCCGGAAATCAGCGCCACCAGGGAGAAATAACCGTACTGCTGCAGGGGCAGCAGGTTCGACAGCAGGACCTTGTCCAGCTGGGTGAGCACGATCCACAGGCAGGAGGTGAGCGACATGCCCAGGGCGAAGGGCAGCACCGGGCGCACCGTGTCCCAGCAGAAGCGGGTCAGCAGGCGCACGTCCATCCACAGGTAGGCCTTGCCGCCCAGCAGCAGCGCCTCGATCAGCGATACCGCAACCTGGAACTGGAAGAACACCAGCGGGTCCTGGCTGATGTGCGCCACCAGCAACAGGCCGCCGAAGTAACGCAGGGTGGTGATGAACACGTTCACGCCATTGATGTAGGCGTGCAGTTCCTGGCCCTGCAGTGCACTGCGGTACAGCGTGGCGTACAGACGCAGGGCGACCAGCAGCCCCATCAGGCTGATGCACTGCGCCACCAGTTCCGGCGACAACTGCTGCACGTTCAGCCACTGCCCGGCGATCCAGCCGCTGCCGCCGAACACGGCCAGGGTGCTGGCGGCCGTCAGCGGCAGCAGGATCAGCTCGAACGAACGCAGCAGGCGTGCCTGGTCCTGACCTTCGCCGCTCACGTTACGACCACGGGCGCCACGGCCGTGGGCCACCTGGCGCACCAGCGCCGGCGACAAGCCGACATCGAGCAGCAGCAACCAGGTCTGCAACACCGCGAAGAAGCCGATCAGGCCGTAGGCCTCGGCGCCCAGGTGGCCGAGGTAGAACGGCTGGATCAGGATGCCGATGACGATGGCGTACGCCTGCCCTGCATAGTTGAGCAGGGTGTTGCGGACCATCGACAGCGAGCGTGCGGTGCGCATCATCGTCCCCTTACACCGCGACCGCGACGCGGCCGCTTTCCAGCAGCAGCACTTCGATCACGGCGCGCTGGATTTCCTGCGGCAGGCCCGGGTACAGGGGCAGGCAGAGGATGCGCTGGCTCAGTTCGCGGGACTGCACCTGCGGCACCTGCGGGGCGAGGTAATCGAGGGTGTCCAGCGACGGGTAGAAGTAGCGCCGCGGGTTGACGCCGATCTCGTTCAGCGCAGTACGCACGCGCAGCACCTGGGCTTCGTCACGCAGCCCGATGGGGTAGTAGCTGTTGTTCAGCCGGGCATAACTCTCGCTGGCCTGCAGGTCGTAGTAGCCACTGAGCGACGCGGTGTAGCGGGCGGCAATTTCCTCGCGCTGGGCGAGGATGTCGTCGATCTCGTCGAGCACGCACAAGCCCATGGCCGCGGAGAACTCGTTGAGCTTGGCGTTGATCCCCAGGCCGACGATCTGGTCGACGCCGGCAATGCCGAAGTTGCACATCAGGCGAATCTGCTTCGCCAGCTCGTCATCGGAGGTGACGATGGCGCCGCCCTCGATGGTGTGGAACAGCTTGGTGGCGTGGAAGCTCAGGGTGGTCGCATCGCCCCAGGCCAGGACCGAGCGGTCGCGGTAGCGCGAACCGAAGGCGTGGGCGCCGTCGTAGATCACCTTCAACCGGTTGCGCTGGGCCACCGCCTGAATCTCCTCCACCGCACAGGGATTACCGAACACGTGGGTGGCGACGATGGCGGTGGTATCCGGCGCAAGGCTGGCTTCGATGCGGGCAGGGTCGAGGTTCCAGGTCCGCGCATCGATATCGGCGAAGCGCGGACGGATGCTCTCCCACTGCAGCGTGCTGCTGGTGGCAACGAAGCTGAAGGGGGTGGTGACGGCACTGCCGGTCACGCCCAGGGCACGATAGGCCACCTGCAGGGCGATGGTGCCGTTGTTGGTGAGAATCACATGGCGAACGCCGAAGTAATCCTGCAGGCGCTCTTCCAACTCCGTGACGAAGGGGCCGTGGTTGGTGATCCAGCCGGAGGCGTAGATCTGTTCCACATAGGCCTTGAACTTGTCCAGGTTGCCCAGGTAGGTCTTGGTCACATTAATCACGGTCGCATCCCTCTGTTGGATGGAAAATCCGTTAGCTCGCAGCCGGCGTGCGCGCCGCTCAGCCCAGCGCCGACAGCGCGAAAGGCGCGTCGTCGATGCCGCTTTCCATGGGTTGCACGGCTGACGTCGCGCGGCTGGCCAGGTGCTCCTGCAGGGCCTCGATGACCCGGCCGCTGGCGTCATGGTGGAACTGCCAGACGCCATAGATGCGGCTGTCGAAGGAGCGCTCGCTGCCCAGCATCGGATTGGCCGCGAGGCCCGAGCCGAGGCCGAAGCTGTAGAGGCCGGGAATCGGCCGGCCATTGAGATCGCGCAGGCAGCCGGCGGCGTCCGAATCCAGTCCGCCCTTGCTCTCGCGCACCTGCAGCGGCTCGCCGTTGGCGCGGCGCAGCGCCGGCAGGCAGGGCTGGTAGCCGATGGCCTGGACGATCACGCCGTCTTCGCTGCAGACCTGCGCCAGACGCTCGCGCACGGCGGGCGAGCGGTCCTCCAGGCACAGCAGCTCGACCTTCACCCGCGTGCCGCTGACGATCCCGTTGGCCAGTACGTCGGTGCCGACCTGGTGGGCGCGGTAGCGCAGGCCGCCGGAACGGTTGACCCGGCCTGAGACCGGGCAGACATCCATGCCTTCGTCGACCACGTAGCCAGCCGCGCGGGCTTCCTCGACGCTCTCGAAGAACAGGCGGATTGGCGCGCGGTGCAGCAGGGTGATCTGCTCCAGCCCCAGGCAGTCCAGCGCGCACGCGAGGTTGTCGAGGATCGAGAAGGCACTGTGGGAACCGCCGACCACGGTAAAGCGGGTGCCCGGGGTGACCCGGTCGCCGAACAGCTCCACCAGCTCGGCAGGGTTCAGGCTGAGCAGCGCGTCGGAGGAGTAAACCGTCGGGCCGTCGTGGGCCAGGTGCAGGTCCTGCTCGGCCAGGCTCCAGTTCAGGTACTCGCGGTTCTGCCGCCCGCCGAGGTTCATCACCAGTGTGCCGGCGCCGATCTGCACGCTATGGGAGCCACTGCGCAGCGCCAGCTGGAAGCTGCCGTCGTCCTGCGCGGTGATCTTCTCGATGCGGGTACCCAGCGCCACTTCGACGCCCAGGTGCTCGGTGACGTAGCGCATGAACAGGGTCGAGGCATGGGCCAGCAACTCGCCCACCTGCGTGAGCATCGGCGCACCATGGGGATCGTTCTGCAGCGCGCGAAACGCGGGCGAATGCGCCAGCGGCGCGAAGATGGGCAACAACGCCGGATCGCGCAGGCAGTCGAGGAACACATCGCCCACCGAGTTCGCGGTGATGTGATAGTCCCCCAGGCGGCCACGGCCGACCGCCAGTGCAGCGTCCACGACCAGCAGGCCATCACGGGCGAGGCTCGCCAGCGCGCCGGTCTTGTAGGCGTTGAAGAGGAACCCCATGCCTGCCGGGCCGGCGCCGCCGACCACACAGGCATAGTTGGAACGAAGAGATTGCTCGGCCATCAGCCTTGACTCCCAGCGCGACGGGGCGCGCGGCTTTCGTGATACCGGCACTGTCGGCCGGCAGGGTGGCAGCGCTCGCGCCGGAATTCCGTCACTCGCGGCGCAGCCGCAGGCACGCGCACCCTCGTCGAGAAGGTGGCGGGAGAGTCTTCGGAATGGATGGCGGATGCCGGCGAGGTAACTTCGGGGATAAATGGAAGTGAGTGTTTCGACAATGAAACAGGCACTGAATGACGCAGGGAAAGTTTCGACGAAAGTTCAGAATCGTTACACCATGGATACATGGCATAACTCATCGCCAAATTAACTAAGCGGGCGAAAGCATATTGCTCATGAATACCGCAAAGTTTGACGCCAGACTTTCGCAGCCCCGTGAAAGAAACACTTTCCGAGTGCAACGGGCTGTTCTTTCTGCCTGCTTCGAGGGAACGCAAAGTTCCGTCGTTATCCATTCTTCGAGCGGCCATCGTCACTGACTCCAATCCAGGAGAAGCTCTGCACCGGGCCTTTCACAAAATTCGAAGACAAGGCTACCGCCCGAGTTCGAACGACCCGATTCAAACAACGACAATCAACTGTTCGTCCCTGGAGTGGCCGCTAGTTTTCACTGGGCAAAGCTACCGCCCTTCGGCCTGTTCCGAAAATCTGGAAAAACAACAGCAAAAAGCTATCGCGCTTCCGCAGCAAAGAAGGCTGGCGAAAGTTGTCAGGCAGCGATAGGAAAATGACAGGAAGAAGAGGGGGGCAGAATCTTCCTTGACCTTACTGCTCTTGCGACTACTCCCTGAGGTGTCTCATCCGGACACCACACGATATTGCTATGTGGATAGTAATAGAGGGGGGAACAAAGGCATGTCAACGTAGGAAGCGCCACTACGCCAGGAATCCGACAGAAGGCAAATCAGTCTCTGTAACTTATTGATTTATAACGCGCCATAAACCCGACACAGGCGTTTTGACAGCATAAACGTACACTTTCGAATCTGCATTAAAAGTATTAGTCGGAAAGTATTAATGTATCCGCCGCGGACACGGCGGATGTGTTTCATCCCTGAACTATGCGGTCCTTGCCGGTGCGTTTCGCCTGGTACAGCGCCGCGTCGGAGCGGCTGTAGAGCGCGGAAAGATTCTGGTCATCGGGCTGCAACAGGGTGAGCCCCTGGCTGATGGTCACGCTGAAGAAATGCTCGGCCTCGTTGAAGCGCAGACGCTGCACTTCCCGCTGCAGGCGCTCGCCAATCTGCCGCGCCATGTTCTCGTCGCAGCCGGGCAGCAGCACGGCGAACTCCTCGCCACCGATACGCCCGAACAGGTCGCCGCGGCGCAGCGCGCCAGCACCGCTCTGGGCGATGCGTTGCAGTACCACGTCGCCGACCTGGTGGCCGTAGACGTCGTTGATCTTCTTGAAGTCGTCCACGTCCAGCAGCAGGAAGGCCAGCGGCGTGGAGGTCGCCTTGCAGTCGCGGAAGGCCTGCTCGGCGCTGTCGAAGAAGTAGCGGCGGTTGCTGCTCTGGGTCAGCACGTCGGTGGTGGCCAGACGGTGCAGCTCGGTTTCCAGGTGCTTCTTGTCGGTGATGTCCTCGGCAATGCCGACGATCATCAGCGGCAGGCCGGCATCGCTGTGCTGGCTGACGAAGCATTTGTCGCTGAGCCAGCGCACCTCGCCGTCGGCCCGCAGGATCCGGTACTCGCGCTGCTCGATGGCGCCGCGCTCGAGTACTTCCTGCAGGGTGCTCTGGGCGTAATCCAGGTCATCGGGATAGATGCAGTTGCGCCACTCGTTGTAATCCGCCAGCAGCAGCGCCGCGGAGCGACCGAAGATGCGCTCGTACGCCGGGCTGACATAGACCATGCGCTGCGCCTGCCAGTCGAAGGCCCAGAGCACCGAGTTCACACTGGCCAGCAGTGCGCTGAAAAGCTGTTCGCGCTCCTTCAGGCGCGTCACCTCGGCGCGACTGTGCAGCAATGCCAGCAGGGCCTCTTCCTGATCGGCCGGCAATTTATTCTCATCCATGTATCAGCGTCCTCCCGTTCATTGACCGGGGCTATGACCGCAAACTACGCCAGGCTGCTGCAAATTAAACGAAAAGCCCGCCGAACGGCGGGCTTTTCTTGAGACGCATCTCTCAACGTCCTAGGACGCTTCCGCCATTCAGACGGCAGGGCGCAGGGAGTAGGTCTTCAGCTGCTCGGCGAATTCGCGCAGCGACTGGATGCCGCTGGCTTCCGCCTCGTGCACCCACTGCTTGATCGCGGCGAGCATGTCGTGGCCGTTGGCGCTGGTTTTCACCCAGATCTGTTGCAGCGCCAGGCGCTTCTCGTAGATCACCTGCAGGGACTGGCTCTGCGCGAGCAGGTCCTGGATGCGCGCGTGATGGCGCTCTTCCAGCAGGCTGGTTTCCCGCGAGAGCAGTCGCTTGGCGCGACGGAACAGGTGGCGCACCGACTCGTCGGCCTTGGCCAGTTCCTGCTTCACCAGCGGGCCGATCACCAATTTGCGGTACTGGGCCATGATCTGGAAGCGGTTGTTGAGGATCGCCATGGCGGTGTCCATGTCCAGGCTGCCCTTGCCTTCCACGCGGTGGGCGATGGGCGCCACGCGGGCCACCTTGGCCAGGCGCAGGAAGCTGAACACCTTGATCCAGGCCCAGCCCAGGTCGAACTCCCACTTCTTCACCGACAGCTTCGCCGAGTTCGGGTAGGTGTGGTGGTTGTTGTGCAGTTCTTCACCGCCGATCAGGATGCCCCAGGGCACCAGGTTGGTGGCGGCATCGCGGCACTCGAAGTTGCGATAGCCGATGGCGTGGCCCAGGCCGTTGATCACGCCGGCGGCCCACACGGGGATCCACATCATCTGCACGGCCCAGACGGTCATGCCGAGTACGCCGAACAGGGCGAGGTCGATGATCGCCATCAGCACCACGCCGCCGATGGGGAAGCGCGAGTAGAGGTTGCGCTCGATCCAGTCTTCCGGGCAGTTCTTGCCGTAGATACGCAGGGTGTCGGCGTTCTCCGCCTCCTTGCGATAGAGCTCGGCGCCGGTACGCAGCACGGTGCCCAGGCCCTTGAACACCGGGCTGTGCGGGTCTTCGGCGGTCTCGCACTTGGCGTGGTGCTTGCGATGGATGGCAGTCCACTCGCGGGTGTTCATGGCCGTGGTCAGCCACAGCCAGAAGCGGAAGAAATGCTTCAGAGCCGGGTGCAGTTCGAGCGCCCGGTGCGCGGAATAGCGATGCAGGTAGACCGTGACACCGACGATGGTGATATGGGTCAGGATCAGGGTGACCGCCACCAATTGCCACGGCGACAGATCAAGGAAACCGTTGTACCACATAGGCGATACTGTACCTCGGAAGGGGTGTGGGCAACGCCTTGCTGGGCATGCGTTGCCGGGAAAAGCCAGCCCGCATTATCACTAAGCGGGTCCGGATTACCATCCGGTCTTTTAGATACGAACAAGGCCAAGTGGCCATCATTTATACTGCTCAGCCAATAATTCCAACCCACTACCGCATGAATCCACGCCTCAGCGCCCTGCGCATCAGCTTCCTGTACCTGGTCGCCGCCACCCTATGGGTCTGGCTGGGTGACCAATGGTTACAAAATGTCCTGCGCGACCCGGCCTCGCTGGCGCGGGCATTGGAGCTGAAGAAGTACGTCTTCCTCGCGATTACCTTCCTGCTGCTGTTCTTTCTGCTCTGGCGGCACTTTCGCCGGCAGCACGCCGCCCTTGCCGCGCTGACCGACAGCGAACAGCGCCTGAGCCGCGCCTTCGCGGTGGTCGAGGACGGCATCTGGGACTGGGACCTGGAATCCCAGCGCATCTACTACTCGCCCGGCTATGCCAACCTGATCGGCCTGCCCCTGGAGCACCTGAGCGATGACCTGCTGCTCTGGGAGAACCGCCTGCACCCGGACGACCGCGCGCGCATCCTCGCCCTCCACCAGGACTGCATCCAGGGCCTGCGCACCCACCTGGAGTGCGTCTACCGCATCCGCCACGGCGACGGCAGCTATCGCTGGGTACGCAGCAGCGGTCGCCTGACCCGCGCCGAAGACGGCCGCCCCCTGCGCCTGACCGGTATCAACCGCGACATCACCCACCAGCGCAGCAACGAAGACCACCTGCGCCAGGCCGCCGCCGTGTTCGAGGCGACCCAGGAAGGCCTGCTGGTCACCGATGCTCGCGGCGTGATCGTGCACATCAACCCCTCCTTCTCGCGCATCACCGGCTACAGCGCCGAAGACGTGCTCGGCGGCCAGCCCTCGGTGCTCAAGTCCGGCCGCCAGGATGCCGCCTTCTACCAGCGCATGTGGACCGCCCTGCATGAACAGGGTGTCTGGAGCGGCGAAATCTGGAACCGCCGCAAGAGCGGCGAGGTATACCCGCAGTGGCAGCACATCCGCGCCGTGCGCAACGACGAAGGCGAACTGACGCATTATGTGGCGGTGTTCTCCGACCTCAGCAGCCTCAAGCGCTCCCAGCACGAGCTGGACTTCCTCGCCCACCACGACCCGCTCACCGGCCTGCCCAACCGCCTGCTGCTGCGCGAGCGCATCGAGCAGGCGCTGGCCCGCGCCGAACGTGAAGGCAGCGGCGGCGCGCTGCTGAGCATCGATCTGGACCACTTCAAGCACATCAACGACAGCCTCGGCCACAACATCGGCGACCTGCTGATCCGCGCCGTGGCGGAGCGCCTGGAAGACTGCCTGGACGAGCGCTGCTCCCTGGCGCGCCTGGGCGGCGACGAGTTCGCCGTGGTCCTCGAAAGCCAGCAGCCGCATCACGCCAGCAGCCTCGCCCAGCGCCTGCTGGAGGCGATGAGCGCGCCCTTCGAGGTCAATGGCCAGCTCATCTATATGTCGGTGAGCCTGGGCGTCAGCCTGTTCCCCGAGGATGCACGCAACGTCGATCACCTGATGCAGCACGCCGACGCCGCGCTGTTCCAGGCCAAGGCCAGCGGACGCAACCTCTATGCCTTCTATACCCCCGAGCTGACCGCCCGCGCGCGCTCCCACGTGCAGGTGGAGTCGGCGCTGCGCCATGCGCTGGACCACGACGAACTGCGCCTGTATTTCCAGCCGGTACACGACCTCGCCAGCGGCCGCATGGTCGGCGTCGAGTCGTTGGTGCGCTGGCAGCACCCGCAACACGGCCTCATTGCCCCCAGCGAATTCATCCCGGTGGCCGAGGAAAGTGGCCTGATCACCGCCATCGACGCCTGGGTACTGGAGCGCGCCTGCCGGCAGATGCGCCAGTGGCTGGACGACGGAATCCACCTGGACTTCATCGCTGTGAACGTCTCCAGCCGACTGTTCGGCCGCGGCGGCCTGGAGGAACGCGTGGCCCTGGCCCTGGAACAGAGTGGCCTGGCACCGCATCACCTGGAGCTGGAAGTCACCGAAAGCGCGGTGATGGAAAATTTCGACCAGGCGCTGGAACTGCTTTGCCAGTTGCGCCTGCTGGGCGTGCACCTGGCAATCGACGACTTCGGCACCGGCTATTCCTCGCTGATGCGCTTGAAGCGTATGCCGGTACACAAGCTGAAAATCGACCAGGGCTTCGTCGCTGGTCTGCCGGACGACTCCGAGGACGCCGCCATCGCCTGCGCAGTGATCGCCCTGGGCCAGAGCATGGGGCTGCAGGTGGTCGCCGAGGGCGTGGAACGCCCGGACCAGGCCGCCTTCCTCCTCACCCATGCCTGCAATTTCGGCCAGGGCTACTGGTACGGCGCCCCGCAGCCGGCCGAGCTCCTGCTGCCGCAATTGCCGCGCGACACGGCCTAAAACAGGCTAAAAACTTTCTGATATATAAAAATTCTTAAACAGTATTTTTAAGAATATCCAGCTCCTGCTTACTATGCGCTCACACCGCACGCGCCGTTGGTGAATCGGCCGGTGGTCAACCCATTAGGAGCAGATACCCATGAGCGCAACCCTCCGTAGCCTGGACGGCCAGGACGAAGCCAACATCCTGCGCGAAGTGCAGAGCGCCCTGCGTGGCCTGCGTTTCGGCGCCGTCGAGATCACCGTGCACAACGGCCAGGTCGTGCAGATCGAGCGCAAGGAAAAATTCCGCCTGCAACAGAGCCCGGGCAAGCCCGCCTGAGCCTTTCGTCCCTTTATCAAGGGGCATGACTGGACCACCGGAGCCTCGCCATGAGCAAACTGCCCCACCGGTACTGCAGCTGTCAGCCGCGAATGCGTGGCTGACAACGCCCCTCCCCCGAAAGACCCTGCCCAACAAACATAAAGAACTGCATTTTTTCAGGAGCTGCACATGTCCATCCGCCGTTTCGCCCTGGCCGCACTGGCCAGCGCCCTGATTGCCGGCCCGGTATCCGCCGCCACCCAACTGCTGAACGTTTCCTACGACCCGACCCGCGAGCTGTACCAGGCCTACAACGCCGCCTTCATCAAGCACTGGAAGGCCCAGGGCGGTGATGACCTGACCGTGCAGCAATCCCACGGTGGCTCGGGCAAGCAGGCCCGCGCCGTGATCGACGGCCTGAAGGCCGACGTGGTGACCCTGGCCCTGGCCGGCGACATCGACGAACTGAACAAGCTGGGCAAGCTGCTGCCCGCCGACTGGCAGGCACGCCTGCCCGACAACAGCACGCCCTACACCTCGACCATCGTGTTCCTGGTCCGCAAGGGCAACCCCAAGGGCATCAAGGACTGGGGCGACCTGACCAAGCAGGGCGTGGAAGTCATCACCCCGAACCCGAAGACCTCCGGCGGCGCCCGCTGGAACTTCCTGGCCGCCTGGGCCTGGGCCAAGAAGCAATACGGTAGCGACGAGAAAGCCCAGGAATACGTGCAGAACCTGTACAAGCACGTCCCGGTTCTGGACACTGGCGCCCGCGGTTCGACCATCACCTTCGTCAACAACAACATTGGCGACGTACTGCTGGCCTGGGAGAACGAAGCCTTCCTGGCCAAGAAGGAACAGGGTGGCGAGAACTTCGAGATCGTCGTTCCGTCCATCTCGATCCTGGCCGAACCGCCGGTGGCCGTGGTCGACAAGACCGTCGACAAGAAAGGCACCCGCAAGGTCGCCGAGGAATACCTGAAGTACCTGTACAGCGAAGAAGGCCAGCGCATCGCCGCGCAGAACTTCTACCGCCCGCGTGATGCCAAGGTCGCTGCCGAGTTCGCCAGCCAGTTCCCGAAACTGAACCTGGTGACCATCGACAAGGACTTCGGTGGCTGGAAATCCGCACAGCCGAAGTTCTTCAACGACGGCGGCATCTTCGACAAGATCTACCAGGCGCAGTGATGCGCCACCCGCCCGGCCCTGCGCCGGGCGGTCCGATCCGGCGGGCGGTGCACAGCCCGCCGGAACGAAAACCCCCGCCCCATGGCGGGGGCTTAACGCGTTCACGAGAAAGGACAGACAATGTCGCGACGCATCTCCCCGGTCATACCCGGCTTCGGGCTGACTCTGGGCTACACCCTGGTGTACCTCAGCCTGTTGGTGCTGATTCCGCTGGGGGCCATGTTCCTCAAGACGACCCAGCTTTCCTGGGATCAGTTCTGGACCATCATCACCGCGCCGCGCGTCATCGCCGCGCTCAAGCTGAGCTTCGGCACCGCGCTGATCGCCGCCCTGATCAACGGCGTGATCGGCACGCTGCTGGCCTGGGTGCTGGTGCGCTACCGCTTCCCCGGCCGCAAGATCATCGACGCGATGATCGACCTGCCTTTCGCCTTGCCCACCGCCGTGGCCGGCATCGCGCTCACCGCGCTGTATGCGCCCAACGGCCTGGTCGGGCGCTTCGCCACCGAGATCGGCCTGAAGATCGCCTATACCCCGCTGGGCATCACCCTGGCGCTGACCTTCGTGGTCCTGCCCTTCGTGGTGCGCACGGTGCAGCCGGTGCTGGCGGACATACCGCGTGAAGTGGAAGAAGCCGCCGCCTGCCTGGGCGCCAAGCCGCTGCAGGTATTCCGTCACGTGCTGCTGCCGGCGTTGCTCCCCGCCTGGTTGACCGGCTTTGCCCTGGCCTTCGCCCGCGGCGTCGGCGAGTACGGCTCGGTGATTTTCATCGCCGGCAACATGCCGATGAAGACCGAGATCCTGCCGCTGCTGATCATGGTCAAGCTGGACCAGTACGACTACACCGGCGCCACCGCCATCGGCGTGCTGATGCTGGTCGTCGCCTTCGTCCTGCTGCTGCTGATCAACCTGCTGCAGCGCCGCATCGAAACGCCCTGAGGAGCGCGCCATGAGTACCGCAAGCCTTTCCGCCGCGGCCGCTGCCAACGCTGCTCGCCGGGGTAATGTCTGGGGCCGCCGCGCCCTGATCGCGCTGGCCTGGCTGGCCTTCGCGCTGTTCCTGCTGCTACCGCTGTTCGTGGTCCTGAGCGAGGCGCTGAAGCAGGGCTTCGGCACCTTCTTCGAAGCCATCCTGGAGCCCGACGCGCTGGCCGCGCTGAAGCTGACGCTGATCGCCGTGGGCATCTCGGTGCCGCTGAACCTGGTGTTCGGCGTCGCCGCCGCCTGGTGCGTGACCAAATTCGAGTTCCCCGGCAAGAGCATCCTGGTGACCCTGATCGATCTGCCGTTTTCGGTCTCGCCGGTGATCGCCGGCCTGATCTACGTGCTGCTGTTCGGCGCCCAGGGCTACTTCGGCGAGTGGCTGAGCGAGCACGACATCCAGATCGTCTTCGCCGTGCCCGGCATCGTCCTGGCCACCATTTTCGTCACCTTCCCCTTCGTCGCCCGCGAACTGATCCCGCTGATGCAGGAACAGGGCACCCAGGAAGAAGAAGCCGCGCGCCTGCTCGGCGCCAACGGCTGGCAGATGTTCTGGCACGTGACCCTGCCGAACATCAAATGGGGCCTGATCTACGGCGTGGTGCTGTGCACCGCGCGGGCCATGGGCGAATTCGGCGCCGTGTCGGTGGTCTCCGGGCACATCCGCGGCGTCACCAACACCCTGCCGCTGCACGTCGAAATCCTCTACAACGAGTACAACCACGTCGCCGCTTTCAGCGTTGCCACCCTGTTGCTGTTGATGGCCCTCGTCATCCTGCTGCTCAAGCAGTGGAGCGAGTCGCGCCTGTCCCGCACCAAAGTCAAAGCTGACGATGAATAAGTGAGAGCCCAGCCATGAGCATCGAGATCCGTAACGTCAGCAAGAACTTCAACGCCTTCAAGGCGCTGAACGACATCAACCTGGACATCCACAGCGGCGAGCTGGTCGCCCTGCTCGGCCCGTCCGGCTGCGGCAAGACCACCCTGCTGCGCATCATCGCCGGCCTGGAAACCCCGGACGCCGGCAAAATCGTCTTCCACGGCGAAGACGTTTCGCAGCACGACGTGCGCGATCGCAACGTCGGCTTCGTGTTCCAGCATTACGCGCTGTTCCGCCATATGACAGTGTTCGACAACGTCGCCTTCGGCCTGCGCATGAAACCGAAGAAGGAACGCCCAAGCGAAGCGCGCATCGCCGAGAAGGTCCACGAACTGCTGAACATGGTGCAGCTGGACTGGCTCGCCGACCGTTACCCGGAGCAGCTCTCCGGCGGCCAGCGCCAGCGTATCGCCCTGGCCCGCGCCCTGGCGGTGGAGCCGAAGATCCTGCTGCTCGACGAACCTTTCGGCGCCCTCGACGCCAAGGTGCGCAAGGAGCTGCGCCGCTGGCTCGCGCGCCTGCACGAGGAGATCAACTTGACCAGCGTGTTCGTCACCCACGACCAGGAAGAAGCGATGGAAGTGGCCGACCGCATCGTGGTGATGAACAAGGGCGTGATCGAGCAGATCGGCTCGCCGGGCGAGGTCTACGAGAACCCGGCCAGCGACTTCGTCTACCACTTCCTCGGCGACTCCAACCGCCTGCACCTCGGCGGGGACGAGCACGTGCTGTTCCGCCCACACGAGATCTCGCTGTCGCGCTCCGAAGTGGCCGAGCACCGCGCCGCCGAGGTCCGCGACATCCGCCCGCTGGGCGCGATCACCCGCGTGACCCTCAAGGTCGACGGCCAGGACGAGCTGATCGAGGCCGAAGTGGTGAAGGACCACGACAGCCTGACTGGCCTGGCGCGTGGCGAGACGCTGTACTTCAAGCCGAAGGCGTATCAGCCGGTGGCCAACATCTGATCCGGCAAACCGCTTTTCTGTAGGAGCGAGCTTGCTCGCGAACAACTCCGCTACGGGGCCGGGTTCGCGAGCAAGAACTGAGCGTCCACCTCGCTCCTACAGAGAGCCACCCGCGCTTTCCCCTGACTGCCAATCCCTCGTATCCTGCCGGCCTTGCTTTCAACAAGGCCCGGCCATGTTCGACGCCCTCCCGCAACACCTCGAACTGATCGTCCTCACCTTCCTCCTCGCCGGCCTGGTGAAGGGCGTGGTCGGGCTCGGCCTGCCCACGGTCGCCGTCGGGCTGCTCGGGCTGGTGATGCCGCCGATGCAGGCTGCCGCGATCCTGGTCGTCCCCTCCACCGTCACCAATATCTGGCAGCTGGCTGCCGGCCCGCGCTTCCTCGGGTTGCTCAAACGGTTGTGGGGGATGCTGCTCGGCATCGTCGTCGGAACGCTGGCGGTGGGTTGGCTGCTGGCGGGGGGAAACTGGCCGGCAGCCACGCCGCTGCTGGGCGTGGCGCTGATCCTCTATGCGTTGCTGGGACTGTCGAACCAACGCTTCAGCGTGGCGCCGCAGCACGAGCGCTGGCTATCGCCGGTGATCGGTCTGATCACCGGCGGCGTCACCGCCGTGACCGGCGTCTTCGTGATTCCCGCCGTGCCTTTCCTGCAGGCCCTCGGCCTGGAGAAGGACGACCTGGTGCAGGCGCTCGGGCTGTCTTTCACCGTCTCGACGCTGGCCCTGGCGATCACCCTCAGCCAGCACGGCTCGCTGTTGCAGGCGGATGTGCTCGGCTTGTCCCTACTGGCCCTGCTGCCGGCGCTGGCAGGCATGTACCTGGGCACCTGGCTGCGTTCGCAGATCAGCCCGCTGGCATTCCGCCGCTGCTTCTTCGGCGGGCTGTTGCTGCTGGGCGCGGACCTCGCAGTTCGCGGTATTTGATCTCGCGCCGGATTGCTTTTCTGTAGGAGCGAGCTTGTGACCCACAGGGATGTGGGGAATGCCGTTATCCGAAGGGAACGGATTCGGCCTCGCGAACCCGGCCCCGAGCGAGGGTTTGTTCGCGAGCAAGAACGAGGCGTCCCCTCGCTCCTGCAAGTGTTAATCCCGCACAGCTTCGTCCAGATGCTGTAGCAGGAAATCCCGGCTCGACTCGACGATCGCCTTCTGTGCCTGTTCGCTGGCCACCATGCGCGCCAGCACCAGCGCGCCGACGCACTGCGCCAGCAATGCCCAGGCGTCTTCCGCCGAACCCAGCACCTCAGCCCAGGCCTGCTGCAATTCCACCAGCGCATCCTCGGCGCTTTGTCGCACTGACTCGTCGGCGCGGGCAATCTCCGCGCCCAGCGCCGGAATCGCGCAACCGGCAGCCGAATCCTGCACATGGGTGACGTTCAGGTAGCGCTTCAACCCGCGCTCCAGGCGCGCGCGGTCGAGCACCTTGCCCTTCGCCGCGAGGCGCTCGACGCTCTGGCTCAGCTCGCGCTCGACGATGGCGGCGAACAGTTCGTCCTTCGAACCGAAGTGGTTGTAGAACGCCCCGCCGGACAGCCCCACGGCCTTCATCAGCCCGTCCACGCCGGTGGTGGCGAAACCGCCCTGCTTGGCGAGCGAGCCGCTGCTGTCGAGCAGGCGCTGGCGGGTTTCTTCCTTGTGGGTTGCTGAGTAGCGCATGGAGCGCCTCCGTCGAAGCGGTTGACGATGCGTCGAATATTAACATAACGTTCGTTTACCTAACGACCGTTTACCAAATTTCGCGCACCCCAGAGGAAACGAGAATGTCGAACAAGAAAGTCGTCCTGGTCATCGGCGCCGGCGATGCCACCGGCGGCGCCATCGCCCGCCGTTTCGCCCGCGAAGGCTACGTCGCCTGCGTCACCCGGCGCTCGGCGGACAAACTGCAGCCGCTGGTGGATGCCATCCGCGCCGAAGGCGGCGAGGCCCACGGCTTTGCCTCCGACGCCCGCAAGGAAGAAGCGGTGATCGAACTGGTGGAGACTATCGAGCGCGACATCGGCCCCATCGAAGCCTTCGTCTTCAATATCGGCGCCAACGTACCCTGCAGCATCCTCGAAGAGACCGCGCGCAAGTACTTCAAGATCTGGGAGATGGCCTGCTTCTCCGGCTTCCTCACCGGCCGCGAAGTGGCCAAGCGCATGGTCAAGCGCCAGCGCGGCACCATCCTGTTCACCGGCGCCACGGCCGGCCTGCGCGGCGCCTCGGGCTTCGCCGCCTTCGCCGGCGCCAAGCACGGCATCCGCGCCCTGGCCCAGAGCATGGCCCGCGAACTGGGGCCGATGGGCCTGCACGTCGGCCACGTGGTGGTGGACGGCGCCATCGACACCGAATTCATCCGCGAGAACTTCCCGCAGAAGTACGCGCAGAAGGACCAGGACGGCATCCTCGACCCCGAGCACATCGCCGACAGCTACTGGTATTTGCATTCGCAACCGCGCGATGCCTGGACCTTCGAACTCGATCTCCGCCCCTGGATCGAGCGCTGGTAATCCCCTCATAACGACAACAAGAAGAGAGCCACTCATGAGCAAATCCGTCGAGTTCTACTTCGACTTCGGCAGCCCGACGTCCTACCTGGCGTATACCCAACTGCCGGGCATCTGCGCCGAATCCGGCGCCGAGCTGGTCTACCGCCCGGTCCTGCTGGGCGGCGTGTTCCAGGCCACCGGCAACGCCTCGCCCATCGCCGTGCCGGCCAAGGGTCGCTACACGCTGATCGACATGACCCGCTTCGCCCGCCGCTATGGCGTGCCGATGAAGATGAACCCGCACTTCCCGATCAACACCCTCACCCTGATGCGTGCCGCCACCGGCATCCAGCTACGCCAGCCGGAGCGTTTCGAGGCGCTGCTGGCCTGCGTGTTCAAGGGTATGTGGGTGGATGCGCTGAACCTGGGCGACCCGGCGGTGCTCGGCCGGTTGCTGGCCGAGGCGGGCTTCGACCCGCAGGCGCTGCTGGCGCTGACCGCCGAGCAGGAAGTGAAGGATGCGCTGAAGGCCAACACCGAAGCGGCGATCAAGCGCGGCATGTTCGGAGCGCCGACCTTCTTCGTCGGCAACGAGATGTTCTTCGGCCAGGATCGTCTGGATTTCGTTCGCGAAGCGCTGGCGTAAAGCGGTTCTCGAGTACCGTAGGGCGCATAACCTGGAACAGGTTATCCGCCGGCAGGAAGCGGTTCGCGAGCAAGCTCGCTCCTACGAAAAGCCCACCGATGCAGCCCTGTAGGAGCGAGGGGGACGCCTAGTTCTAGCTCGCGAACATCACAGCGCCAGGACAGCCGAGCGACGCAGGCCGAAGAACTCCAGTTCGGCGAACAGCAGGACCACCAGCGCCTGGCCGATGACGAAGGCATAGCCCAGGGCGGTCGGCTGCACATAGCCGGTCACCAGCAGGGCAGCGCTCTCCACCACCCACAGCGCGTTCAGCGCGATCACGGCCCAGACTCCGGTGCGCGACAGCGCCGGCTGATTGGACATCCAGTAGAGCACCAGCGCCAGCGGCAACAGGACGATGCCGGCCACCAGCAACAGAACGAAGGGCAGGCCCAGCAGCTCGCCCAGCGGTTGTGCAGCCAAGGCCATCAGCAGGCCCATGGCGCCACCGGCCAGGGCGTCGACTTTCAGGGTGAGGCGAAGCAGCGGGGACGGTTGCAGCAAAGTCATGGCAAAGCTCCTTCAAGTGTCGCCACCGGTTGGCAGCGTGTGGCTGAAGAATCCGCCCCTGGCGTAAGCCCGTCGATTACCTGCCAGGTAATGGCCGCATCGAAGCGGGAGGTCTATCGTTGCCTCCCATGAACAGCCCAGCCCAACCTGTCGGCGCCCTGCTCCGCCAATGGCGCCAGCGCCGCCGACTCAGCCAGCTCGATCTCGCCTGCGACGCGGATATCTCCACGCGCCACCTGAGCTTCGTCGAAACCGGACGCGCCCTGCCCAGCCGCGAGATGCTCCTGCACCTGGCGGAGCAACTGGACATTCCGCTGCGCGAGCGCAACCGCCTGCTCAGCGCGGCGGGCTACGCCCCGGTGTATTCGGAGAAAGGCCTGGACGATCCGGCGCTGACCGTGGCGAAACAGGCCATCGACCAGTTGCTCAAGGCCCACGAGCCGAACCCGGCGATGGTGGTGGACCGCCACTGGAATCTGCTGGCGTCCAACCGCACGGTGGATATCTTCCTGCTCGGCGTCGCCCCGGAGCTGCTGCAGCCGCCGATCAACGTGCTGCGCATGAGCCTGCACCCCAAGGGCCTGGCGCCGCGCATCCTCAATCTCGGGCCGTGGAAGGCGCATGTAGTGGAGCGCTTGCAGCGCGACTACGAGGCCAGCGGCGACCCGGCATTGGCGGCGTTGCGCGACGAGGTGGCCGCCTATCCGGCGCCGCCCTACGACGAGACAGCCAGCGGCGACATGGTGCTGATCCCGGTGCAATTGCAGACGGAGCTGGGCGTCTGCAGCCTGATCGGCACCATCACGGTGTTCGGCACGCCGGTGGACGTAACGCTGTCGGAGCTGGCGCTGGAAACCTTCTTCCCGGCCGACCCCGACAGCGCCAGGATCCTGCGCCAGCTCAGCGGCACAGAATGAGCTGAATCAGGCGGTCGCCTTCTTCTCGCGGATGCAGGTGGGGCCGGCGCGCTCTTCCACGGCGTGGCGCACTTCGTCGCGCAGGCCAAGCAGGAAGGCCGCTTCGGCAGCGACGAACAGCGGGCCGACGATCAGCCCGGTGAGGTCATCGACGAACGCCGGCTTGCGCCCCTCGTACCAGTGGCCGACGAACTGGATGATCCAGCCCACCACGAACAGGCCGATACCCCAGGCAAGCCAGGACGCCGTGGTACCGGCTGCGAATGCGGCGCCGACCCATAGCGACAGCGCCAGCAGCGCGGTCATCAGCAGGCCGAAGCGCAAGTCCAGGCGCAGGTAGAAGACCACGGAGGCCAGCGCCAGCAGCGTGGCCGGCGAGACCGGCAGCCCGGCCAGCTCGAAGCCCGGGCGCGACAGCAGGGTAGCGATGGACAGCACGATCATCGGGATGCCGATGAAATGGCTGACGATGTTCCGCCGGTCACGATGGTAGGCGGCATATTGGGCAAGGTGGTCGACGAGCGTTTTCATTGTTGTTCTCCCGCAAGGTACTGGCATCATGGCGATGTGCGCCTCGCCACTCTGTCAGCTAGCCGACATTACCCATGACCGACGCCAAGCCCTACCTCTCCCGCCTGCCGGAAGGCCGCTGGTTCCAGACCCTTCCGGAAGGCTTGCGCCTGGCCCTGTGCGACGCTGCCCTGGTGCGCCGCCTGCCCGCCGGCCAGCGCCTGTTCGCCCGTGGCGACGCGCCGTGCGGCCTGTATTGCGTGGTGGATGGGGCGATGCGCGTCAGCGTGGTCGGCGAGAGCGGCAAGGAAGCGCTGCTGGCCCTGGTGGAAGCGCCCAACTGGTTCGGCGAGATCTGCCTGTTCGACGGCCAGCCGCGCACCCACGACGCCTACGCCGAAGGTGCCACCGTGCTGTTGCAGGTGCCCCTGGCGCCGCTGCAGGCGCTGCTGGCGCAGCACCCGGAATACTGGCGCGACTTCGCCCTGCTGATGAGCCACAAGCTGCGCATCACCTTCGCCGTACTGGAAGAGCTGTCGCTGCTGCCCGCCGCGCCGCGCCTGGCCCGGCGCCTGCTGATGATCGCCGAGGGCTACGGCGAGTCGGCCACTGCCAAGCGCGAGCTGCACCTGCCCCAGGAGCAGTTGGCGGCCATGCTCTCGCTGTCACGGCAGACCACCAACCAGATCCTCAAGGACCTGGAAGCCCAGGGCATCGTGCGCCTGAGCTACGGCGGCATCGAGATCCTCGACCGCGAACGCCTGCGCCAGGCGGCCCACGCCTGACCTCTGCCGGCCCGTCTAGAAAAAAAGCCAGGTGAGTCTCGACAACCTACGATGGTCGAGCCCGTCGTCCCCTCGCTCTAATGCACCCGCCGCCGCGCTGGCCCCCATCCGTCAGCGCCGAGCCGGCACCCGAACCTTCAGCATGACAGCAAGGCGGCCAGCGCCACGCGCCGGCCGCAAGGGAATCCTATGCGCCTTTCGAAACTCCTCTGCGCCCTCGCCCTGACCGCTCCGGCCCTGGCGATGGCCGACGACAGCGGCCTCTACGTCGGTGGCGGCGTGACCCGCCTCGAGATCGACGAGCGGTCCTTCGATGACCACGACAACAGCCACAAGCTGTACGCCGGCTACCGCTTCAACAATTACCTGTCCCTGGAAGGCGCGGTGGTCGACTTCGGTGACATGAGCGACGGCAAGAAGCACTTCGACGGCGAGTCGCTGCAAGCCAACGTCCACCTGGGCGTCCCCATCGGCCAGCGCATCCGCCTGTACGGCATCGCCGGCGTGCATGCCTGGCACGCTGATGACGATGCCGCCGGCAAATCCGACGACGTGGACGCGCTCTACGGTTTCGGCGGTGAAATGGATGTGATCGGCGGCCTGGGCGTGCGCCTGGAGCAGGAGTACCTGGACGTCGGCGACATCGACCTCGACCAGACCACCCTTTCGGCCTACTGGCGCTTCTGACGCCCGTCTGCCCCGCAAAGCCCGGCGGAGGTTCGGCTCTCCCCAGAGCAGCCCTCCCCCTCCCGAACCTTCCGCCGGCACCGGTTCAGCTGCACAAATCACTCTTTCGGACGGTTGCAGCGGCAAGGTTCGCAGCTAGCCTAGGGATAGCTGCATTTCTGGCGCCAGAGAACACGCGCCCGGGCGACTCAGGCAGCTCACAATAACAAGAAGGACGCCTCCGCCATGTTCCGAAAGCTCGATGTCTATCGCGGTTTCCTGCTGTGCTGTTTCGGACTCCTCTCCCTCGCCGCCCAGGCCAACCTGCCCAGCGAGGAACTGCAATTGCAGACCCTGCAGGTCTACACCTGCCGCTCGATCAACAGCCTGTTGCTGCTGCGCGGCGAAGGCTTCCAGGAAACCCACGCCGCCCAGCTGGAGAAGGACCTGGCCACCCTGGACAAGGCGGTCAAGGGCTACCCCAAGGCCGACGACGCCCTCAAGAAGGCCCATGCGGAATTCGTAACGCAGATTCGCAATGGCGTTTCCTATGGCCCCAAGGAAGAAGACCTGCCCTGGCGCTACAACCAGGACCTGAGCCGTGCCCTGCGCGAGCTGCTCAACCAGGTCGAGCGCTTCGTGCCGGCTAGCGCCGACGCCAATCAGATTCCGCTGTGGGAACTGCCGGTGCGCGTCGAGTACCTGGCCACCCAGTACCTGGGCCGCGCGTACATCAGCGGCCTGGAGCTGGCCCGCGAGCAGCCGCAGGAATACCTCGGCCAGGACGAGAGCGTGCTGGTGCCGCTGCTGACCCAGCGCATCGATCAGTTGCCCGATAGCGATGCGACCAAGAAACTGCGCACCCGCTGGGAATACCTGAGCAAGGCGCTGCTGGACATGAACAGCAAGAGCAACAGCGGCGTCAGCGCTTCCGGCCGTCCCTGGGCCCCGATCATCGTCGACCGCAACGCCCGCGCCGTTTCCGGCCAGCTCATGCTGATCAGCCAGCAGTAGCGCCTCAGGCCGGGATCGCCTCGGGTTCCGGCTCCGCCTCGGGTACCGCGGCAGCACTCTCCACCACAGGCGGCGCCTGCATCTCGTCACGGTCCAGGTCGGCGGCCCGGCCGACCAGCAGCGGGTCAGGCGCGTGGGCGATCTTCTCGTCCTTGCCGGGGTAATCCAGCGTGTGCAGGAAGTGCCGCAGGCAGTTGAGGCGCGCACGCTTCTTGTCGTCGGACTTGATCACCACCCAGGGCGCATCGGCGGTGTCGGTGTGGAAGAACATCGCTTCCTTGGCCTGGGTGTAGTCATCCCACTTGTCCAGCGACTGGATGTCGATGGGTGACAGCTTCCAGTGCTTGAGCGGGTCGTCGCGGCGCGAGACGAAACGGCGCAGTTGCTCCTCGCGGCTCACCGAGAACCAGTACTTGAAGACCAGGATGCCGTTGCGCACCAGCATGCGCTCCAGCTCCGGTGTCTGCTGCATGAACTCCAGGTACTGGCGCGGCGAGCAGAAGCCCATCACCCGCTCGACGCCGGCGCGGTTGTACCAGGAGCGGTCGAAGAAGACGATCTCCCCGGCCGTGGGCAGGTGCTGGATGTAGCGCTGGAAGTACCACTGGCCGCGCTCGGCGTCGCTGGGTTTCTCCAGGGCGATGACCCGCGCGCCACGCGGGTTGAGGTGCTCCATGAAGCGTTTGATCGTGCCGCCCTTGCCCGCGGCGTCACGGCCCTCGAACAGCACGACGACGCGCTGGCCGGTCTCCTTCACCCAGCTTTGCACCTTCAGCAGCTCGACCTGCAACTGCTCCTTGAGATGTTCGTATTCCCTGCGCTGCAGCCGCTTGCGGTAAGGGTAGAGGGCCGGCAGCTCGGCGGACGTGGAGTCCTCGTTGCTGCCGCGGGGCGCCATGGCCACTTTCAGCGCAACCGGGCCATGGCTCTGGGCACGGATTTCCTCCGCGCCATCGGTCATCGGTGGCTTGGCGGCGGCCGGCGCCCGGCTGGCAGTCTTGTTGGCACGGCGTACCGCGGCGGTTCTGCGGGTGACGGTCTCGGACATGGTCTCCTCCGGTGAGACATTGAGTGGTCAGGGGACTTCCCACTCTCTGCCCCAGCGGGGCGAGCCTTCTTGACCGGCATCAATCTCATCGAGCGAGCTCGCCTCAATCCACCCAGCAACCGGCTACAGCCAGCCTTTGTACTTGAACCAGTAGTAGGGAATGATCGCCGAGATCACCATCGCCACCAGCGCCATGGGGTAGCCGGCCAGCCACGCAAGCTCGGGCATGTGCGCGAAGTTCATGCCGTACACCGTACCCACCAGGGTCGGCGGCAGGAACAGTACCGCGGCGATGGAGAACACCTTGATGATGCTGTTCTGCTCGATGTTGATCAGGCCCAGGGTGGCATCGAGCAGGAAGGTGATTTCCCCGGCCATCTTCGTCTGGTACTCGCTGAGCGAGCGGACGTCGCGCTCCACCGACTTCATGCCCAGCTTCACTTCGTCGCTGATCCAGCCGTTGCTGCCCTGGCGGAAATAGCTCAGCGGCCGGCTGATGCTCAGCAGGCTCTCGTTGAGCTTGGACAGCAGCGAGTTCTTGCGCCCGAGTTGCTTGACCACTTCCTGCAGGTCGGCCTTCTCGTTGGCCGGGCCCTCGCGGAAGATGCTGGTGCCCAGGCTGTCGAGCTGCTTCTGGACGTTCTCCAGCACGTCGGCGATGCGGTCCACCACGCTGTCCATCAGGGTCACGAACAACTGGTCGCTGCGCCCCTCGCAGCCGCCGCGCTGGGTGCGCGACTCGAAGGTACGGAAGGCCAGCAGGTCGGTGTAGCGCACCGTCACCAGCCAGTGCGGCGTCAGTACGCAGGTGACCTCCGAGGTGCTCGGCTTGTGCTCGCGGATGCCACCGACCACGGTGGTGGTCATGTACAGCGCGCCCTTGCTCTCGTAGAAGCGCGAGGAGTCCTCGATCTCGGCCATCTCCTCCTGGGTCGGCACATCCACCTCGATGATCGACTCCAGCAGTTTTTCCTCTTCCGCCGTGGGCCGGAACAGGTCGATCCAGAGCGTGTCCTTGGGCATGCCATGGCACTCGCTGCCGTTGTGGCGAACCAGGCGGTCGCCGACGAGGGTGTAATAGGTGATCATGTCGCCCGACAATCCTTTTACGCACCTGAAGTTGTCCCGCAGGTTGGCCAACTTCAGGCGGCTTCACAAGTCCAGCGGAGAGCAATGTGATGACTGACCAGGACGATGCCGAAGAGTCCTTCGCCGAAGACACCCTGATCCAGGCGATCGAGAACCAGATTGAAAGCGAGAGCCCGGCAGCCGCCCGCGCGGTGTTCAACAAGCTGACGCTGGTCGGCTACGAGCGCGAGGATGCACTGCACCTGATGGCCCTCGTGCTCGCCCACGAGATCGAGTCGATGCTGGCCGAAGACCGCCCGTTCAACGGCGAATGGTACGAACAGGCCTTGCGCGCACTGCCGACCCTGCCCGACGGCACTGTTGCCGAATGAGGCAGCGGCATAAGACCGCTTGCCGAACCGGTCGGACTTGAGACTACACTGGAGCCTCATTGACCATCGGGAGTTAGAAGAATGGCTTTCACCAAAGAAATGGTTGAGGAACTTGATCTGCTGGCGCTCTACGACCTGGAGAACAGCCAGGCCGGGTTGAAAGTGCATCACGACGCTTCCGCCGAGGCCGTGGCGGCCGCCGGCCGACTCCATGCCAAAGGCCTGATCGACCAGCAGGACGGAGGCTATCTGACCAGCCTGGGCCTCGACGCCGCCGAACACGCTCAGGTCCTGCTCGGCATCCTGCGCGGCTGACCTCAAGTTCCCCTGCGAGCGGGCGATAAACTGGCACACTTCCGAGCGCCGCATTCCCTGATGCGGCGCCGCTGGCCAGGCAGCAGTACGCCATGACGCTCACTCCCGAAATTCGCCCGGACATCGACGACGGCATCGACCGAAAGGTGCTGACGCAGCTGCGTCAGCGCTTCCTGAAGGTCAACTCCGCGCGCCTGCAACGGGCCAGTGAAGCGCTTTCCACGCGGCAGCAGCTTGTTCTCAAGCTGCTGCCGCTGCTGCTGGACGTGAACCACCCGCTGCTGCCCGGCTACGTATCGGCCAGCACCCCCGCAGGGCTGTCGAACTTCGTCCCGGAGGACGACGTCCTCGCCGAAGCCCAGCGCCTGACCCGCTCCTTCAGCTACAAGCCCCGTCGCGGCAACCCGCCACTGCCGATCCACGGGCTGTTCCTGATGGGCAGCCTGGGCACCGTCGCCCAGGCCGAACAGAGCGACCTGGACCTGTGGGTCTGCCACGCCCCCGACCTCTCCGAGCGGGAGCTGGCGGAACTGCGCCGCAAATGCGAGCTGCTCGAACAATGGGCCGCGACCCTGGGCGCCGAGGTGCACTGCTTCCTCGTCGACCCGCAGCACTACACCCAGGGCGCCCGCGAGGCGCGGCTGACCTCCGACGACTGCGGCACCAGCCAGCACTACCTGCTGCTCGACGAGTTCTACCGCACCGCCATCTGGCTTGGCGGCCGCACGCCGCTGTGGTGGCTGGTACCGGTCTATGAGGAGAATCGCTACGCAGAGTACTGCCAGACACTGCTGAGCAAACGCTTCATCCGCGCCGAGGACGTCCTCGATCTCGGGCACCTGGCGCGCATCCCGCCCGGCGAGTTCATCGGCGCCGGCATGTGGCAGTTGTTCAAGGGCATCGAGTCGCCCTACAAATCGGTGCTCAAGCTGCTGCTCACCGAGGTCTACGCCAGCGAACACCCGCAGGTTTCCTGCCTGAGCCTGCGCTACAAGCAGGCGATCTACGCCGGCCGCCTGGACGTGGAGGATCTCGACCCCTACGTGATGCTCTACCGGCGCCTGGAGGAATACCTCAAGGCGCGCGGGGAAACCGAGCGCCTGGAACTGATCCGCCGCTGCCTCTACCTGAAGGTCGGCAAGAAGCTCGGCCGGCCGCCGCGCCAGGGCCACAAGAGCTGGCAGCGCAAGGTGATGGAGCGCGTCTCGGCGGAGTGGAAGTGGGACAACCGCGCCTTCGCCCAACTGGACAGCCGCAGCCAGTGGAAAGTGCGCCAGGTGCTGCTGGAACGCCGCGCGCTGGTCAACGAGCTGACCCATAGCTACCGCTTCCTTTCTCAGTTCGCCCGCCTGCAGCAGGCCGCCAGCGGCATCAACCCGCGGGACATGGGCATCCTCGGACGACGCCTGTACGCCGCCTTCGAGCGCAAGGCCGGCAAGGTCGAATTCATCAACCCGGGTATCGCCCCGGACATGGCCGAAGACATCCTCACCCTCGCCCAGCTGCCGGGTGGCGACGCCGGCAAACCTCCGTTCTGGGCGCTGTATGGCGGCAACCTGTCGCTGCAGGAGATGGCCGACTTCGCCCCGCTACGTCGCGCCCGTGACCTCATGGACCTGCTCGCCTGGAGCCACCGCAACGGCGTGGTCGATGCGACAACGCGGCTGTCCCTGCAGCCGGGCGCCAGCGACCTGAGCGAGTTCGAACTGCAGAACCTGCTGGGCAGCCTGCAGCAGGCCGTCCCGCTGCCGCTCGACGAGGTGCCGGAAAGCGCCCTGCTGCGCAGTGCGGTGCCGTCGCAGGTGTTGCTGCTGGTGAACGTCGGCATCGACCCGCTGCGCCAGCACAGCCAGATGAACGTGCACATGACCACCGAGCGCACCGACTCGCTCGGCTACTCCGGGGTGCGCGACAACCTGGTGCTGACCCTCGACCAAATCACCCTCAACAGCTGGAACGAACTGCTGGTCAGCCGCTACTCGGGACCCCACGCGCTGCTCGACTGCCTGCGCGAGTTCCTCAACACGCTGCCCACCGACGCCCCGCCGCCGCGTCTGCTGGTGCGCTGCTTCTGCCGCAACCGCGCCGCGGCCATCGCCCAGCGCGTGGAAGACCTGTTCCGCGATGCCCATGCGCAGCTCGCCAGCGGCAAGGGCGGGCGCTACCTGCTGCAGGTGCGCCAGCATTTCCACCTGCTGCACCTGGTGCCCGGCAGCGTCAGCCACCGGGTGATCGAAGGGCTGCCGGCGCTCGTCGAGCACCTGGGCGACACCCAGGACGACAGCGGCTTCCTGCAGCTGGACCGGCACGCGCTGGAAGGCGACGACCTCGCCATGATCCTGCCGCTGGGCCGGGCCAATACCGTGCAGGTGTTCTACCGCCTGGACGAAGGCAGCGCGGAAATCACCATCCTCGATGAGCGCAACGCCCTCTGGCGGCGGCGCCAGGAGTACGACACCGAGGAAGGCCTGCTGCTGCCGCTGCAGCGCTTCCTGCAGTCGGTGCAGTACCGCCGCAACGCCGTGATCTCGCTACTGGAAAGCCAGGGACCGGTGGGTGCGGACATCCTCTTCTACGAAGTGGTGACCAACGGTCACCAGCGCGCGCAACGCATCGAGCGGCGCAATACGCCGCAGCCGCTGGAAGCGCTGCCGTTCTACAACGTGCAGGCGATCGTCGAACCCGGAGAAGGCCAGCGCGCGCGCACCACGCTGTTCTGCAACCACCGCGAGTTCTCGGAACTGGAGTTCGGTAACGAGCTGTTCCAGGCCGTGGCCAGGCACATCCTGGACCGGCGCCGGGGACAGGAGCGCTACCCCTGCTACATCACCGACCTGGACCTCTCGGCCATGCGCGAGGGCGGCGAGCTGCAGACGGTGCACTTCCTGCGCTACAAGCAGAGCCTGGAACAGGCGCTGAACCGGGCGCTGGCCGAGGCCTGAAGGCCGGACCGGACGCCCGGGGAGGGAAAGTCCCGGAAGGGAACTCAGCGATCGAAGTCGCCGGCCGCTTCGGGCTGGTATTCGACTTCCAGCAGGGTCAGCTTCAGCGTCTTGCCGCTGGGCGCCGGCCAGTCGATGCTCTGGCCGGTGGTCAGGCCGAGCAGCGCGGTGCCGACCGGCGCCAGGATCGACACCTTGCCTTCCCCGCCGACATTGGCCGGGTAGACCAGCGTCAGGTGGTACTCCTTGCCACTGCTTTCCTCGCGGCAGCGCACGGTGGAGTTCATCGTGACCACGCCCGGCGGTATCTCGTCGTGGCCGACGACCGTGGCACGGGCCAGCTCGGCCTCCAACGCCTCGGCAGCGGGGCCGTACTCATCCAGGCTGTCGAGCATGCGCTCCAGACGTTGCAGGTCGAGTCGGGTGACGGTGATGGGAGTCGTGGTCATGATGGTTGGCAGTCTCCTTACAGGAGAGCCCCGGACGCTCGCGCGCTCGGGGCCCTGGGTGTTCTGGCAGTAAAGACGTTCGGGAAACGAACGCGCAATGAATTCCGAAAAAAGAAAAACCCCGCCCAAGGCGGGGTTTTCCCGGACACTAACACAGCACAGAAAATAAGCAACACCGACCAGTCACCACTTCGGCGAGTGGTTGTTTCGGCGCTTTTCGCAGTCCGCCAGAATCGCCCGGCGACGCTCGCCGTCCGCCTCGTTCCACTCCAGTATCTCGCCCAGGGTGCGGCCGCAGCCGACGCAGACATCCGCGTCGTCCAGGCAGCAGCGCCGGCAGCAGGGCGAAGCGACGCTCGCCTGCCCCTCAGATGCCGGGGAAGTCGACATCCTCGCCAGCCTGTTCCAGCGTGGTGCGATTGAGCAGCGCGCCCAGCGGTTCGCGGGTGCTGTCGCAAATCCACAGCAAGCCGGATTCGTCGTAGTCGAAGTGGAAGCCGCCGGAGCGCGCCGCCACCCACAGCTGGCGCAGCGCCGGCTGGCGGCTGAGGATCAGCTGGGTGCCGTTCTCGAAGCGCACGGTCAGCACGCCGCTGGAGTTCTCCAGGTCCAGGTCCAGATCGCTGTCGTCGAAGGCGTCCTCCACCGTTACCTGTACGGCGTCCACCAGGTCATGGAAGCGGGCTTCGCTCAAAGTGCTCATGCATCGTCCTCGGGATCAGTCAAAGGCACCAGTTTACGCCGGTATTCGCCCAGACTCTGCCCCGTCCAGCGCCGGAATGCGCGGGCGAGCGAACTGGCTTCGCTGAAGCCCAGCAGATAGGCGATATCGGCGGTATCCAGTGCCGGGTCGCGCAAATAGTGGAGCACCAGCTGCTGGCGGGTTTCGTCCACCAGTTGGCTGAACGACAGGCCGGTATCGCGCAGGCGGCGTTGCAGGGTGCGGGGGCTCAGGGCGAGCGTCAGCGACAGGTGCTCCAGGTCGGCGCCCTGCTCCGGCAACTGGCGCGCCAGCTCCCGGCGCGCACGGTCGAGCACGCTGTCGCCCTTGTTGATCTCCACCAGCAGGCGTTCGGCGTAGGCATCCAGGGTGCGCTGCACCTGGGCGTCAGCCTGGCCGAGCGGCAGCGCCAGCAGGCGTTTGGGAAAGACCAGGGCATTGTCCGGCTGATCGAAGAGTACCGGGCAGCGGAAGATACGGGCGTGCTCGCTGACGTCCGCCGGGGCGCTGTGCCTGAAGCGGACTTCGAACGGCGCCTCGTCCACGCCACTGACCCAATGGCCGAAGCTGACCCAGCCGGCCAGCGTCTCCTCGCTCATCTGCCGCTGCTGTTGCGGCAGCAGCGCCTCCCAGCAGTGCTTGACCAACGGCTCGCAGCCGTCGCGCGGCGGCTCGTCGGCCAGCTCGACGCGGCCCAGGTTGCCCACCAGCGCGGCATAGCGCGCCTGGCGATGCAGGGCGGCGGAAAGGGTCGCGCAGCTCATGATCAGGTAGCCGAGTACGCCGTAGTAGCCGGGGCGCACCGCCTCGCCCAGATGCAGGCCGAGGTTGTCGTCGCCACTCAGGCGCACGCCGGCGCCAACCAGTTCGAGGTAAGCACTGGCGGCGATACGCTGGTCACGCTGGGCGAGGATCGAGGGCTCCAGATGCACCGTCTCCAGCAACTGCGTCGGCTCCACGCCGTGGCGCTGCAGATGCTCCACAAGGCCCTGCAGGTAGGCCACCGACACCGAACTGGGCAGAGGATCGCGATAGTCCATCGAGCTTTCCATTTTTTGCCCACCATCATAGGGCCAGCGGCCCGCCGGGCGCGAGCCGAAAGCCCCGCCAGGCGGGAGCCGGCTCGCATAGGCAAGCCGGCGGGGGGCCGGTATACTCCGGCCCAATCGACGCTTTATTTAAAGGATTCCGCCATGAAGCGACTGCTGCTTCCCTTCGTCGCGATCGCCCTGCTGACCGCCGCCATTGCTGGCTGCGGGCAGAAAGGCCCGCTGTACCTGCCGGACGACGAAAAGGCCAAGAACGAACACAGCAAGGACCGCTACGGTCTCTGAGGGCGTTCCCATGGACGCCTTCGACGTCCGCGGCGGGCGACTGCTCGCGGCAGACGTGCCAGCGTCGGCGATTGCCGAGCGCTTTGGCACGCCGCCGGGCGAAACCGGCGACTTCCCCGCCCGGCTTCGCGCCCCCGCCCGGAAAGAAGGTGACCTGCTGGCCGTTCATCCGGCCGGCGCCTATGGTTTCGTCATGATTTCCAACGACAACACCCGGGGCCGCGCCGCCGAGGTGCTGGTGGATAGCTCGGCTGCGCACGGGGTGCGTTGCCGCAAGAGACAAGAGCTGTTCGCCGGCGAAAGCCTGCTGCCGGACTGAGGCCGAGACGACGATGCTTCTGCGCTTTACCAAGATGCACGGGCTGGGCAATGACTTCATGGTCCTGGACCTGGTCAGCCAGCACGCCCATGTGCAGCCACGCCACGTCAAACAGTGGGGCGACCGCAATTTCGGAGTCGGTTTCGATCAACTGCTGATCGTCGAGCCGCCGAGCACACCGGACGCGGACTTCCGCTACCGCATCTTCAACTGCGACGGTACCGAGGTCGAACAGTGCGGCAACGGCGCGCGCTGCTTCGCGCGCTTTGTGGTCGACAAGCGCCTGACCGCGAAGAAGACCATCCGCGTGGAAACCAAGGGCGGCATGATCGAGCTGACCATCGCCAACGATGGCCAGGTCACCGTCGACATGGGCCCGCCGCGCCTGGTGCCCGAGCAGGTGCCGTTCAAGGCCGAGAGCGAGGCGCTGAGCTATCCCCTGGAAGTGGACGGGCAGCGCTACGAGCTGGCCGCCATCTCCATGGGCAACCCGCACGGCGTGCTGCGCGTGGATGACGTCGACAGCGCACCGGTACGCACCCTGGGCCCGAAACTCGAAGTCCACGAAAGCTTCCCGCAGAAGGCCAACATCGGCTTCCTGCAGATCGTCAATCCGCACCAGGCACGCTTGCGTGTCTGGGAACGCGGCGCCGGCGAGACACTGGCCTGCGGCACCGGCGCCTGCGCCGCCGCCGTCGCCGGCATTCGCCAGGGCTGGCTGCAATCGCCGGTACAGATCGACCTTCCCGGCGGACGGTTGTCCATCGAGTGGGCAGGACCGGGTCAGCCCGTTATGATGACCGGGCCCGCCGTGCGGGTGTTCGAAGGCCAGGTACGTCTATAAGCCTGTTCAAGGTCTTGCCGAGCGCAGCTCAGACAAGGCGGAAACAGGCGAGAAAGCGCAGTTTACGAAGAGTAAATGAGCATTTTGAGCCTGTTTCCAACGCCGTATGAGCAAAGCGCAGGCAGACATTGGACAGGCGCTGAACCGGGACGCTTATGACCGATATCCCCCAGGACCCCACCGTTACGCTCGAAGCCGAACAGGTCGCCGACTATCTTCGCCGGCACCCTGAATTCTTCGTCGACCATGACGAGCTGATCCCGGAGATGCGCATTCCGCACCAGCCGGGCGATGCCGTGTCGCTGGTGGAACGCCAGGTGCGCCTGCTGCGTGAGCGCAACATCGAGATGCGCCATCGGCTGTCGCAACTGATGGACGTAGCCCGCGACAACGATCGCCTGTTCGACAAGACCCGCCGCCTGGTGCTCGATCTGCTCGACGCCACCAGCCTCGAGGAAATCGTCAGCACGGTGGAAGACAGCCTGCGCCACGAATTCCTCGTGCCCTACGTCAGCCTGATCCTGTTCAGCGACAACAATCTGCCGGTGGGCCGCTCGGTGAGCAGCGCCGAAGCGCACCAGGCCATCGGTGGCCTGCTGTCCGGCGGCAAGACCGTCTGCGGCGTGCTGCGCCCCCACGAGCTGGCCTTCCTGTTCTGCGAAAGCGAACGCGAGCAGGTCGGCTCCGCCGCCGTGGTGCCACTGACCTTCCAAGGGCTGCACGGCGTACTGGCCATCGGCAGCCCCGACCCACAGCACTACAAGAGCTCGCTGGGCACCCTGTTCCTCGGCTATGTCGCCGAAGTCCTCGCGCGCACCCTGCCGCGCTTCTCCACGCCACTGCGCTCGGTACGCTGACCCTCGCAACGCGGTAAGCTGCCAGCCTGGCTGTATCACTGGGAGCTTTCCGCGTGTCGCTCGAAGCCGATCTGGAATCCTATCTGGAACACCTGCGCAGCGAGCGCCAGGTGTCCGTGCACACGCTCGACGGCTACCGCCGCGACCTGGCGCGGCTCGCCGCGCTGTGCGAGAAATCCTCGATCAACGAATGGTCGGCGCTGCAGGTGCGCGACCTGCGCCTGTTCGTCGCCCGCCTGCACCAGCAGGGCCTTGCCAGCCGCAGCCTGGCGCGCCTGCTGTCGGCCACGCGCGGGCTGTACCAGTACCTGATCCGCGAAGGCCGCTGCCGCCACGATCCCGCCGACGGCCTCGCCGCTCCGAAGGGCGCCCGCAAGCTGCCGCGCACGCTGGATACCGACCGCACTGCGCAACTGCTCGACGGCGGCGTCGAGGACGACTTCATCGCCCGTCGCGACCAGGCGTTGCTGGAGCTGTTCTATTCCTCCGGCCTGCGCCTCTCCGAGCTGGTCGGCCTCGACCTGGAATGGCTGGACCTGAAAGACGGCCTGGTACGCGTCCACGGCAAGGGTAACAAGGTTCGCGAACTCCCGGTCGGCCGCGCCGCGCGGCAGGCCATCGAAGCCTGGCTGCCACTGCGGGCCAGCGTGTCGCCGCAGGACAACGCCGTCTTCATCGGCCGCAGCGGCAAGCGCCTGACGCCGCGCGCCATCCAGCTGCGGGTGCGCGAGGCCGGCGTGCGCGAGCTGGGCCAGCACCTGCACCCGCACATGCTGCGGCATTCGTTCGCCAGCCATATGCTCGAATCCTCCCAGGACCTGCGCGCGGTACAGGAGCTGCTCGGCCACGCCGACATCGCCACCACGCAGATCTATACCCACCTGGACTTCCAACACCTCGCCGCGGTCTACGACCAGGCGCACCCGCGGGCACGCCGTAAACCCGGAGCAGAAGAATGAGTATCCGTCTGGTCACCTTCGATCTCGACGACACGCTGTGGGACGTCGCCCCGGTGATGAACAGCGCCGAAGCCACCCTGCGTGACTGGCTCGCGGTGCACGCTGCACAGCTCGGCCCGGTGCCCATCGAGCACCTGTGGGCAATCCGTTCGCGGCTGATGGAGCAGGACCCGATGCTCAAGCACCGCCTGAGTGAGCTGCGCCGGCGCATCCTGTTCCACGCGCTGCTCGACGCGGGTTATCCACAGCCCGAGGCGACGGAGCTGGCCGAGGCCGGCTTCCAGACCTTCCTCCAGGCGCGGCACCAGGTGGCGCTGTTCCCCGAGGTGCATCCGACCCTGGAGCAACTGGCCAACCGCTTCATCCTCGGCGTGCTCACCAACGGCAACGCCGACGTGCGCCGGCTGGGCCTGGCGGACTACTTCCAGTTCGCCCTGTGCGCGGAAGAACTGGGCGTCGGCAAGCCCGATCCGCATCCCTTCCAGGAAGCGCTCAAGCGCGGCGGCGTCGCCGCCGAACACGCCGTGCACATCGGCGACCACCCCAGCGATGACATCGCCGGCGCGCGCCGCGCGGGCATGAAGGCGATCTGGTTCAACCCCGCACGCAAGCAATGGGACGGCGAAGAAGCGCCCAGCGCGATCATCCACAACCTGGCAGAGCTGCCGGGCGTCCTGGCGAAGCTCTGATACTCCTGCTCTTCGCAGGAGCGAGCTTGCTTGCTAACCAGGGCTCCCGGCTGCCGCTGGTTCCAAGTGATTCGCGAGCAAGCTCGCTCCTACAGCACGGCACGCCGCATTAATCGGACATGAAAAAGCCCCGCCGCTCCAGACGGAGCGACGGGGCTTTTCGTATTGCGTCAGATATCAGATAGGGCGGCTGCCGTATTTGCTATCCGGCTTCTTGGGCGGGTCGGCCACGACGTTGGGCTCGATCTCCTGCACCTTGCCGCCGCGAGTGAGGAATTCCTCCATCGCGCGAGCCAGTGCATCACGATCCTTCTGCTTGGCTTCGACCGAGGGCAGTTCCTCTTCTTCCGCAGCGGCCTTGGCTTTCTTGCCACCGCCCTTGGAAGAAGGGGCTTCATCCCCATCGCCGCTGTCTGCTTCGGCGTCGCCGTCGTCGGCTGCGGCGAGCTCTTCGCCATCATCCTCGTCAGCGCCGTCCAGCTCGTCCTGTTCCAGTTCTTCGTCGCTCATCGTTCAACCTCTGTGGTGCTGCAAAGCACGTTAGTTATAGCCCAGCTGCGCGCTTTGACGAACGCCGCCGGAAAAAATTCATACAAGCTCGCCCTGCCAGGTCGCCACTATCCTGCGCGGGCCGCCGTGGTCACGGTGCTCGCCCAGATAGATACCCTGCCAGGTGCCCATTGCCAAGCCTCCCTGCTGTATCGGCAGCGTCAGCTGACAGCCCAGCAGGCTCGACTTGAAATGCGCCGGAAGGTCATCCGGCCCCTCGTAGTCATGCTCGTAGCCGCCTTCACCCTGGGGCACCAGGCGATTGAAGAACCGCTCGAAATCGCGACGCACCGAGGGATCGGCATTCTCGTTGACCGTCAGCGAGGCGGAGGTGTGCTGCAACAGCAGGTGCAGCAGGCCTACCCGGCACTTCGACAGCTCCGGCAACGCGGCCAGGATCTCGTCGGTGACCAGGTGGAAACCTCGCGGGCGAGGGCGCAGGGTGATGGACTTCTGCTGCCACATGGCGGGCACTTCTCCGTCGCTAACGGTGATGCGCGCGCATTCTAGCGTGCTGATCGAAAAAGCAAAGGGCGCCCGAGGGCGCCCTTCGTCGAACTTGCGCGAACCCTTACAGGTTGTAGCCGCGTTCGTTGTGCAGGGAGAGGTCCAGACCCACGGTTTCCTCTTCCTCGGTGACGCGCAGGCCCATGACCAGGTCCAGGACCTTGAGGATCACGAAGCTGACGATACCGGTGTAGACGATGGTGAAGGCCACGCCCTTGAACTGGGTGAACAGCTGCGCGCCGATGTCGGTCACGGTGCCGAAGCCGCCCAGGGCCGGCGCTGCGAACACGCCGGTGAGCAGGGCGCCGACGATACCGCCGACCGCATGCACGCCGAAGGCGTCCAGGGAGTCGTCATAGCCGACGGCGCGCTTGAGGCTGGTAGCGGCGAAGAAGCAGATCACGCCGGCCGCCAGGCCGATCACGATGGCGCCCATCGGGCCGCAGGTACCGGCGGCCGGGGTGATGGCCACCAGGCCGGCAACCACACCCGAAGCGATGCCCAGGGCGCTCGGCTTACCGTGGGTGATCCACTCGGCAAACATCCAGCCCAGGGCGGCGGCGGCGGTGGCGATCTGGGTGACCAGCATGGCCATGCCGGCAGTGCCGTTGGCAGCAGCGGCGGAACCGGCATTGAAGCCGAACCAGCCCACCCACAGCAGCGCGGCGCCGATCAGGGTGTAGCCCAGGTTGTGCGGTGCCATGGCAGCGGTCGGGTAGCCCTTGCGCTTGCCCAGCACGATGCACGCCACCAGGCCGGCGATACCGGCGTTGATGTGCACCACGGTGCCACCGGCGAAGTCCAGCACGCCCCAGTCCCACAGCAGGCCGCCGTCACCACTCCAGACCATGTGGGCGATCGGTGCGTAGACCAGGGTGAACCACAGCGCGGTGAAGATCAGCATGGCCGAGAACTTCATGCGCTCGGCGAAGGCGCCGACGATCAGGGCCGGAGTGATGATCGCGAAGGTCATCTGGAACATCACGAAGATGCTTTCCGGGAACAGCGCCGCGGCAGAGGTCAGGCCGGTGCTGGTCAGGCCACTGAGGAAGGCCTTGTCCAGGCCGCCGACGAAGGAGGCGAAGTTGACCACGCCCTTCTCCATACCGACGGTATCGAAGGCCAGGCTGTAGCCGTAGACGACCCAGAGGATGCTGATCAGCGCGGTGATCGCGAAGCACTGCATCATGATCGACAGGACGTTCTTGGCGCGCACCATGCCGCCGTAGAACAGGGCCAGGCCGGGGATGGTCATCAGCAGCACCAGGGCACTGGAAATCAGCATCCAGGCGGTGTCACCGCTGTTCAGGACGGGGGCCGCAGCCTCGTCGGCCAAGGCCAGACCGGGCATTGCGAGGGGCAATAGGGCGCCTAGCCCTGCGTATTTGCGCAGAGTCATTGTTGTTTCTCCTGGGGCGTGGGGTTCGGTGTGGGCTTGGCTTAGATCGCGTCGGTGCCGGTTTCGCCGGTACGGATACGAATGGCCTGTTCCAGATTTACGACAAAGATCTTGCCGTCACCGATCTTCCCGGTGTTGGCGGCCTTGGTGATGGCTTCGATAACACGATCCAGCTGGTCATCGGCAATGGCGACATCGATCTTCACCTTCGGCAGGAAATCGACAACGTATTCCGCGCCACGGTACAGCTCGGTGTGGCCCTTCTGCCGGCCGAAGCCTTTGACTTCGGTCACAGTGATGCCCTGCACGCCGATCTCGGACAGCGACTCACGAACGTCGTCCAGCTTGAACGGCTTGATGATGGCTGTGACTAGCTTCATGTAACTCTCTCCCGTGTTTTGGTGGACCCGCCCCAGGAAGAACGAACCCGGAGACAAGTCTAAGCGCAGTGTCTGGCTTTTGTAATGCGCCGGCCGCCCTACCTCAGCACTCCGACTGCGTTGATCGAAGCGATCCCCTGCCTCGCCTGCCGCACCGGAACTGCATCGGTGCACGCCATGTATGCCCCAAAGCATGAAGCTTGCCAGTTCGTGGAAATGCCCGCGCCATCAGGCACTTGGCTTAAAAAAGGAGTTTCTGGCGATTCGCCAGCGCCGCCCGGGCGCACCGAAAGCGCGCACGGCGGGCGTGCACACTGCTCAAAAAGCGTGCAACCCCGCACGCCGCAGCCGGCGGCGGCTGCGTGATAGACTGCGCTCTGATTCAATCCGGAACCCATGAACCATGCTGCCGCCCAAAGCCTTCCTCGATGCCATCAGCCAACAAGCCGGACGTCTGTTCGGTGGCGAATCGCCCCTGCCGAAGGCCGAGCTGGAAGCCCAGTTCAAGGTTCTGATGCAGAGCGCCTTCAGCAAGCTCGACCTGGTCAGCCGCGACGAATTCGACAGCCAGATGGTCGTCCTCGCCCGTACCCGCGCGCGCCTCGAGGCGCTGGAAGCCAAGGTCGCGGAAATGGAAGCCAAGCTCTCGCCGCCCGCCGCCGAACCCGCCGAGTAATCCCCTCCTGGCGGGCGGCATGCGATCCAGGAGTGATCCATGTCCCTCGCCATCGTCCATAGCCGCGCCCAGGTCGGCGTGGAAGCGCCCGGCGTCATCGTCGAGGCACACCTGGCCAACGGCCTGCCTTCCCTGACCCTGGTCGGCCTGCCCGAAGGCGCCGTGAAAGAGAGCAAGGACCGCGTGCGCAGCGCCCTGCTCAACGCCGGCTTCGATTTCCCCAACCGACGCATCACCCTGAACCTCGCCCCGGCCGACCTGCCGAAGGATGGCGGGCGCTTCGACCTGGCCATCGCCCTGGGCATCCTCGCCGCCAGCGGCCAATTGGCCGACGCTGCCGGGCTGGATGAACTGGAATGCCTGGGCGAACTGGCGCTGTCCGGCACTTTGCGCCCGGTCCCCGGAGTACTACCCGCCGCCCTGGCTGCCCGCGCCGCCGGCCGCGCCCTGGTGGTGCCGAAGGAGAACGCCGAAGAGGCCAGCCTCGCCAGCGGCCTGACCGTCTATGCCGTCGGCCACCTGCTGGAACTGGTCGCACACTTCAGCGGCCAGGAGCAACTGCGTCCTTATGAGGCGAACGGCCTGATGCGGGTGACGCCGCCCTATCCGGACCTGTCGGAAGTCCAGGGCCAGGCCGCCGCCAAGCGCGCGCTATTGGTCGCCGCTGCCGGGGCGCACAACCTGCTGTTCAGCGGTCCGCCCGGCACCGGCAAGACCCTGCTCGCCAGCCGCCTGCCCGGTCTGATGCCGCCGCTGAACGAAGACGAGGCATTGCAGGTTGCGGCGATCCATTCCGTGGCAGGTCGCGGGCCGCTGACTCACTGGCCACAGCGCCCCTTCCGACAACCGCACCACACCGCCTCCGCGCCGGCGCTGGTCGGCGGGGGATGTAAGACCCAACAGTAATTGCGAAAGCCATCGCTAGGCTGGAATACTCCACAGCTAAATGAGAAATGGAATTTAGCTGATGGCTCTGTGCGAGACCTTGAGCAGGTACGAAGGCTTAATGCGGTTCGATGGAATCACTCAGGTCGGCTCTCAAAATGAAAAAATGCAGCTCTCCTATGTTTTCACTGAGCTGAACCACGATGCCGTAAACTATTACGCCCCGGCCGCAACCCAAAAGAAGCCGCACATAATCTCCCTTAGCCCAAAGTGGATTAGCTTGTTCACCGTCGGCTCGATTTGGGATAAAGGCCGCCTCGTGCACACGCCAGCCCCATTAGAGGAAAGCTTTCAGATCTCACCCGCAGATGCAGCCCTGCACCCCTATAAGAAAGATATAAAGATTGATGGACAATGGACGCACCAGGGCATTGTCAATCTTGACTTTATGTCGCCAAAAACTCATTTAAATCTCTCAACTGCGATTTATGCAATTATTCCCATTCATGGAAATAGAAAATTCAAATGGATGGTGATCCCTTGCTCAGAGATATTTCGCTTTTACTACGCACCTACCACCAAGTTGGCAGGCGCCGTTTTGAGTGGACAACTTGACGGACTTATAAGTGGCTACTCATTCGACGGGAGCAAGGTAACCATCTATGAAAATAGCCGCCTCACTAAATTTGAAGCAAAACTAATCGCCAGAGCATGTGCCAGCTCTAATTATCGTATAGAAATGCAGAGAGTTCGCCAAAGGCTCGTCGAGATAAAGACGACGAATACCAACCTTCATCAAAACGCCGGCTTGTGTTTAGAGGCGCGATTTCCGTTTTCCGAGAAAACTAACCTCAGAGTCGCAGCCGTCCCGATGGCCTTGGTAGACGGTGGCGCGATGAATTCCCTCTTTGTTATGAAAATCCACAAATGCTCATTTCCATTGGAATATGACAAGCTGGAAATTCATAAGCCGCAACGTTTGGCGCCTGGCGGTGCAAATCCCGTCGCAGGAGACACACCTAACTTCTATCCTACTGGTGCCGATGAGATTGATGACGGGATTCACGACAGCCCTGCAGACGCCAGGTTGGAGAGAGTTCAGGAAGAAGAATTTGAAGATCCATTCTCTGACAGTAAAGAAATAGATGTGGAAGTCGTTTGGAGCGATACCGAATCTGAATATAGAACGGTCAAGCCGGGCATAGGAATACCCGTTCACAAACTCGGAATCGAGGCTGGCAGCCATGAAAAGAGCGCTGAAGGAACTTTAGGAGTCGACTCGACCATAAAGGAACCACCAAAGTCCTCAATCACCGATAAGCTTTCTCAGTTCTTTAAAGAGCTTCCCGATATTGAAAAGGCGGGGAGTCATGAGCGCTGGCAACTATCATCCAGGACGCTGGACGAGAATTACCCAGCAGCTGACGAGCGATTCTCTGCCACCGCGTTCCCCCCAATGAATGATGGCCGCAGGACGTGGCATCTCGTTGAATCAAAAGACACCCTAGGCAAAGTAATCCTCTTGCCTCGCCAATTGGCTTGCATCGAAATATCGACCCCGCTAAATCATGGTTTTTATTTTTACATCCTTGAGATGGAGTCTAAAGGTAGCGAGTCGCACTGTACCTTGTTCCTTCGCCATCGAAGCGGCAAGCAGCTGGTCAAAAACGACTTAGCCAAGTTCCTGAGATTGACAGCTTTCAACAATGGTTGGCCGGACCTTACTGCTAAGAAGTGGGCACATGCCCCGTCATCCGAGATTTTTTGGGAGCTCAAGCAGGAGCAATTGCTGCTCGAAAAATGCAAACATCCCGAGGGGCTGACCGGCTGGCATCAGAAGCTTTACCGCGAGTTGAAGGCCTGGCTGGCGCCATAGTCAGCGAGCCACGAGAGCGCACCATAACAGTGCGACCCCTCGAATTCACCGAGCCCCATATCACCGCCTCCAAATCGCGAATGGGCAGCACATCATCTAGCCATGGAATGGTGAACACCAATGGACAACTCCTTCACTCTTTACGTCCCCATACACCCTGTGGAGCGAATTACCTACTACTCGCTGGAGCTTCGGCCCGAACGGTGCCCTTGCTGGGATTTGCACTATGCCTTCGAACATTACGAGGTGGCGCTGAGCCCCGCATTGAGGGCATGTGATTGGCGTAACGGTAAAGGGGTGATGCTGCTGAGCAAGCATCTAGCAGAAGAGCTAGCAAGCTACGCAGAACCCATCATGCAGCGGCGTTATGGGGTGCACTCTGAGGTGCATGTGACGAGAGTTGAGTGCCCCAAGGGGGCTGTCAAACAGACACTGCTGGAAACCCACACTGCCAAGGTGACAGCCCTTCTTGAAAGGCTCGTGTCGCAAAAGGCCCCACGTGCCGCTACTAGCAAAGTCCTTGAAGAATCACCCGCTGCTGAAGTGATCCCCTTCCCCACGGCCTTTTGAGCCCCGGCACTGCACTGCACTGCGGTACCAGTTGAAGACCTCGGCCAATAAAAAGCCCCTCAGAGAGGGGCTTTCAGCGACATGGCTTACCGCTGAAGCCAGGATTCCACAGCCTCGGCGCCATGCTCGGCCTTCCAGGCCTTGAGCACCGCGTGGTTACCACCTTTGGTTTCTACCACTTCACCGGTGTGAGGGTTTCTATAGACTTTCAATACACGAGCACGCCGTGAACCTTTGCCGGCTTGAATGCGCGGACCACGACCAGACTCCGGGTCGAGAATAGCGACGACATCCCGCAAGGTTTTACCGTACTCGGACAATAGAGCGTTCAGCTCAGTCTCAAACTGGATCTCTTTCTTAAGACCGGCGTCATTCTTGAGGGATTCAAGGTGTGCCAGCTGTTCTGCCAAGGCCTTCTCAGCAGCGCGAAATTCTGCAAGTCGCGACATTTCTCTCTCCAAACAGAGCGTTAGTGGCACCAATCTTAACGCAGGCCACTGCACTGAACCCATCTTCACTCTTTCGCTGAATTGCTTCTACTGGGCTTTCTCAAGACCAGGGAGCGATGAAGAAGGAGACAGGCAGCTACAACGGTGGTGATTAGTCGTAACCCATCTTAAGTCGCTGGGCTTGGCCTGCCAGGTCATCAAGTGCCGCCAAACGGGCATTATCTCGCTGATTCTTGTAGGCCAAAAGATCCGCAAGCCTGACCCTTCGGTGTGCTCCGGCCTTGGTGTGGGGTATGACCCCTTCATCCAGCAATTTAACCAACGTCGGTCGCGACACATCGAGGAGCTCGGCCGCCTGTTGAGTCGTCAACTCTGCGCGAACCCGGACGACCTTCACACAGTTGCCTACTGCGATGTGACTGAGCACTTCCCCCAGCAGCCGAAGCGCAAAAGTGGGCACCTCGAGTAGCACCTGCTGTTCGGAATCACCGATGAAAGTGAACTGTTGAGTCTCTGCCTGCACGCGCAGGTAACGACTCAAAAGCCGAAGCAGTTGCCCAGCCGCCAAAGCTTCTTTCTCAGTCGGTAGGGTCAGAAAAGTACCAGTAGGTGAGGCCATGATCGTCACTCGAAAACGTGTCACGCCGGCTGCAGCCAAAGCAGCCTGATAAGCCCTTTCTATGCGAGAACAATAGATCGCACAACACGCGAGCGACTCCGTGCACTGCCACCTATCCAGTCAGCAAATCCCTCCTTACGTTGCCGAGCTTGCAGAATCGCTATAGCCACCTGACATTGAGGTTTCTATGCAAGATAACCAAAGATCCTGCAGAAATATTGCATAAAACCACTAAGAAAGTGGAATTATGGAGAATTATGTAAAAATCCATAATTTGCGAATGAGGTGAGCAGAAAGGCAACTAGCCGGCAGCATGAAAAGGCTGCTTTCCAAGTGCGTAATTGCATCGCACTTGACCACCCAATTGCATTGCCGCTGACCAGTCAATTGCATTCGTACTGACCACCGTTTGCATCCGACCTGACCTGTACACGCCGAAGAGGCGACCGGCAGAGAACGGCCAAAAGCGGGCATTGGGTTAAGAGGCTATGTCTGAGCAACCGGCTTGCTTACCGGCCAAGAAATAATGAACAAGCTCCCCGCTCCAGAGGCCTGGCATATCGCATGACCACCATGAGCCTCTGCGATGGCTTTGACCACCGCTAGCCCTAGGCCGCTGCCACCGCTCTTGCGCGAGCGCGACGGGTCGCCACGGCGAAAGGCTTCGAAGATGTCTGCGGCCAGTGCGTTGTCGATGCCCGGGCCGACGTCTTCCACGCTCAACTGGCAGTTGCCGCCGACCTGTTGCAGGCGTACACGCAGGTTGCCTGGATCGGCATGGCGCAGGGCGTTTTCTAGCAGCGCCATGAGGGCCTGGCGGATGCGCAGCGCATCGCACTCCACCCGCAAGTTGGCGTCCAGTTGGTTATGCAGGTGAAAGCCCTTGGCGGTCAGGGGGGCGGCGAAGGCCTGCAATACAGTGCTCAATTCATCGGCGAGGCGCACGCTGGTCCGTTGAATTTCCAGATGGCCGCTGTCCTTGAGGCTCAGGACGCGCAGGTCTTCGATCAAACGGTTGAGTCCCTCCACCTGGCGCAGCAGTCCCTCGAATAGCTCACTGCTGGGGTCGAACACCCCTTCGGCCAGGCCCTGCAGGCGCCCGCGCAGAATGGTCACCGGTGTGCGCAGTTCGTGGGCGATGGCGGCGTTCCAGAATTCGCGTTCGCGGGTCATGCTCTGCAGGCGCTCGGCCATGGCGTTGAAGTCGCGCACAAGTTGCGCTGTCTCGCCCATGGCCTGTTCGTCAAGCGGTGCACGGGCGGCGAGGTTGCCCTGAGCCACTTCGCGCAGGCTGTGCGCCACCGAGTTCAGCGGGGTGATCAGGCGTCGCGACAGGCGGATGGCGACAAACACCGACATGCCCAGTGCGGCTGCAATGGTGCTGCCAATCCAGAGCATCTCTACCTGCGAGGGCATCCAGGTTTCCGAGATGCTGCCCGGCATGTAAGCCGTAGCGATGGCGTAGAAAACGTAGGAGCCGAACACGGCGATGAAGATGATGCCCAGCGCCATTACCGCCAGGGACTGAATGAATTGCCGGCGCAGGCCCGGTGTCGGTTTCATGGCTCGACGCCGAAGCGATAGCCCACTCCCCAGACACTGGCCGGCACGCCCTGGATATCCAGGGCTTCGAGCTTCTTGCGCAGTTTGCTGACGTGGCTGTCCACGGTGCGCTCCTGGGTGTCGCCCTCGGGCAGGCAGCTCTCCAGCAGTTCGGCGCGGCTGAACGCCCGTTTAGGCGCGCGCATCAGGCAGGCCAGCAGCTTGAACTCGGTCAGGGTCAGGTCCAGCGTATGCTGCTGACTATCACGCTGCACACTGGCTTCGTGGCTGTCTAGGTCGATCTGAAACGGGCCGACGCGCAGCACCTGCGTGGCGGCAGGCGGACTCGCCCGCGTGCGCCGCAGCACCGCCTGAACACGTGCTACCACCTCAGCCGGGTTGAAGGGTTTGACCACGTAATCGTCGGCGCCCAGGCGCAGACCCATTAGCTTGTCGATGTCCTGGTCGAGCGCGGTGAGCATGATCACCGGGGTGTCGCTGCGGGAGCGGATTTCGCTCAGCACCTTCCAGCCATCGAGCAAAGGCATCTGCACGTCGAGCAGCAACAGATCCGGCTTGAGCGCCTGGTGCAGGGCCAATGCCTTCTGGCCGTCACAGGCGTGCTGGGTGCGCAGCCCGCTGCGTTGCAGGTAAGCGATGAGGATGTCGGCGATCTCGGCCTCGTCCTCGGCGATCAGCACCAGTGCCGAGGCGTGAGAGGTAGGGCTGGTGCGCGCATTGAGATCGGACATGGATAGCCTCGCAGACGGTAGCGCTGAATTTTATAGCGCCCTCCATGCTTTCTCCACAAAGCCTCGAATCATTCGCAATAGCCACACCTCAAACTTCAGCCTCGATCAGCACCCGGTCGACATCAGGTCACCCGGGCGTAGCGTGAAACGAGGAGTGGGTTATGGGCAGTAAACAGCCGCCTCTGGGCGTCGTGTTCGCAGGACTTGCCGTACTGGCACTGGCAGGTTGTGATGTGGCGCCACAGGAAGCAGAAGCTCCGGCGCCTGTTCCGGTGTCGGTACTGACACTGCAAGCGCACGAACTGGTCATCAGCGAAGTTCTACCCGCTCGCGTGGCCGCCGTGCGCAGCGCCGAGATTCGCGCGCAGATCGGCGGCATCGTGCAGCGTCGCCTGTTCGAGCAGGGTGGCGAGATCGAGGCTGGTGCCGTGCTGTTCCAGATCAACCCGGCGCCGTTCAAGGCCGAAGTCGACAGCGCCGCCGCTGCGCTGCAGCGTGCCGAGGCGGTCCTGGTTAGGGCGCGCGTGCAGGTCGAGCGGCTAACCCCATTGGTGCAGGCCGAGGCGGTCAGCCGCCAAGTGTATGACGATGCCGTGGCGCTGCGCGAGCAGGCCGCCGCCGATGTTGCCCAGGCCCGGGCAACGCTGGCTCGGCGCAAGCTGGACCTGCAGTTCGCCAGCGTCGAGGCGCCGATTGCCGGGCGGATCGACCAGGCGCTCGTCAGCGAAGGCGCACTGGTGTCGCCGAGCGACGCCACGCCCATGGCGCGCATTCAGCAAATCGACCAGGTGTACGTCGACGTGCGCCAGCCCGCTTCAGTGCTGGACGCGCTGCGTCAGCGGGCTGGCGCGGCGTCGCCGGAACTGAGCGTGGACATCCTGGGCAGCGACGGCAAACCGCTGGGCATGCGCGGGCGCATCCTGTTTTCTGGCGTTGAGGTGGATGCCGGCACCGGCGACGTTCTGCTGCGGATACTGGTGGACAACCCGCAACGCCGCCTGCTGCCCGGTCTCTACGTGCAGGCGCGGATTCCGCGAGCGCATTACCCCGCCGCTGTCAGCGTGCCGCAGCAGGCGGTGACCCGCAGCGCGGGCCAGGCCAGCGTGTGGGTGGTGGATGCTCAGGGTCGGGTGCGCCCGGTGCCCATCGAGCTCGGTGAACTGGTCGAGCGTCACTACCGCGTGGTGTCCGGAGTCAACGCTGGACAGCAGGTGGTGGTCGAGGGGATCGAACGCCTGAGTCCCGACGCCCAGGTCGCCACACGCCCCTGGCAGCCCGCCACCAACCACGAACAGCTCAGCGCTGTCGCGCGCTGAGTCCGGAGAAGCTGTCATGCCGCAGTTCTTCATCAACCGCCCAGTGTTTGCCTGGGTGATTGCCCTGTTCATCGTGCTGGGCGGCGTCATCGCCCTCCCGCAATTGCCCATCGCCCGATATCCGTCGGTGGCGCCGCCGTCGGTGACCCTCTACGCAAGCTATCCGGGGGCCACCCCGCAGACGCTCAATGACTCGGTGGTGAGCCTGGTCGAGCGCGAGCTGTCGGGGGTGAAGAACCTGTTGTACTTCGAGTCCTCGGTGGATACCTCGGGCTCCGCGCAGATCACTGCCACCTTCAAGCCGGGCACTGATACGGAGCTGGCTCAGGTGGATGTGCAGAACCGCGTCAAGGCCGTCGAACCGCGCCTGCCCCAAGCCGTAAGGCAGAACGGCCTGCAGGTGGAATCCGCGGCCTCGAGCTTTCTGATGATGGTCGGCCTGACTTCACCCAACGGCCAGTTCGATGAGGTTGCCCTGAACGACTACCTGGCCCGCAATATCGTCCAGGAGCTGCGTCGTATCGACGGCGTGGGGCGTGTGCAACTGTTCGGCGCCGAGCAGGCCATGCGGGTCTGGGTCAATCCGAACAAGCTCACGGCCTACGGCCTGACCATGAACGAACTGGCACAGGCCATCGAGCAGCAGAACGCGCAAATCGCCCCCGGCCGGATCGGCGACGAGCCAGCATTGCCCGGTCAACGCCTGACCGTACCGCTGACCGTGCAAGGACAGCTGAGCACGCCGGAACAGTTCGCCGCCATCGTCCTGCGCGCTGGCGCCGATGGCGCCAAGGTGGTGCTCGGCGACGTGGCGCGGATCGAGCTGGGCGCTGAGTCCTACGCCTTCTCCAACCGCGAGAACGGCGTGGCGGCGACCAGTGCCGCGATCCAGTTGTCGCCTGGGGCCAACGCCGTGCGCACCGCTTCAGCCGTGCGCGAGCGCCTGGCCGAACTGTCGCCGAGCATGCCGGCCGGCATGGCCTACTCGGTGCCGTTCGACACCGCGCCCTTCGTCAAGGTGTCCATCGAGAAGGTGATCTACACCCTGTTCGAGGCCATGGTGCTGGTGTTCCTGGTGATGTTCCTGTTCCTGCAGAACCTGCGCTACACACTGATCCCGGCCATCGTCGCGCCCATCGCACTGCTCGGCACCTTCGCTGTGATGCTGCTGGCGGGGTTCTCGATCAACTCGCTGACCATGTTCGGCATGGTGCTGGCCATCGGCATCATCGTCGACGATGCCATCGTGGTGGTGGAGAACGTCGAACGGCTGATGGCAACCCAGGGGCTGTCGCCGAAAGAAGCCACCTCACGGGCGATGCAGGAAATCACCGGCGCAGTGATCGGCATCACTCTGGTGCTCACCGCCGTGTTCATCCCCATGGCCTTTGGCAGCGGCTCGGTGGGGGTGATCTACCAGCAGTTCACCCTGTCAATGGCGGTGTCGATCCTGTTCTCGGCTTTCCTCGCCCTGAGCCTGACGCCTGCACTCTGCGCCACGCTGCTGCGCCCGGTGAGCACCGACCATCATGAAAAACGTGGCTTCTTCGGCGCCTTCAACCGCGGCTTCGAACGTCTCACCGCGAGCTACGGCGCGCGGGTGGCACGCCTGGCAGGGCGCTGCGGACGAATGATGGCGGTCTTCGCCGTGCTTTGTGCGGTACTGGCAGCCGCTGCCACGCAATTGCCGTCTTCGTTCCTGCCCGAGGAGGATCAGGGCTACTTCATGACTTCCATCCAGTTGCCCACCGGCGCTACCAGCGAGCGCACGCTGGACGTGGTCAAGGCCTACGAGGCGCACGTCGCCTCGCGCCCGGGGCTGGACGCCAACCTGGTGGTGCTGGGTTTCAGCTTCGCCGGCTCCGGCCCCAACGCGGCCATGGCCTTCACCATGCTCAAGGACTGGGATCAGCGTGATGGCGCAACGGCCGCCGAAGAAGCCGCGCTGGCGCAGCAGGCCATGGCCGACAACGTCGAAGGCACGGTGATGAGCCTGATGCCTCCGGCGATCGACGAGTTGGGCACGTCCTCCGGTTTCACCATGATCCTGCAGGATCGTGCCAACCGTGGCGAAGCTGCATTGCTGGCCGCGCAGGCACAACTGCTGGAACTGGCCGCGCAGAGCGCGGTGGTCAGCGATGTCTACCCCGATGGCTTGCCGTCCGGCGAGAGCATCCGTCTGGAGATCGACCGGGAGAAGGCCGAGGCCATGGGCCTTTCCTTCGCGGCCGTGAGCAGCACGCTGTCGGCGGCCATGGGCTCGCTGTACGTCAACGATTTCCCCAATGCTGGACGCATGCAGCAGATCATCCTGCAGGCCGACGCCCCCGCGCGCATGCAACTGGACGACGTGCTCGGCCTGCGCGTTCGCAACGTCAGCGGCGGCATGGTGCCGCTGCGCGAGGTGGTGACGCCGGTGTGGAGCGAATCACCGCAGCAGATGCTGCGTTTCCAGGGCCTCCCGGCGGTACGTATTTCCGGAGGAGCGGCTCCCGGCGTATCCAGTGGTGCAGCGATGGCCGAAATGGAACGCCTGGTGGCGAAGTTGCCAAAGGGCTATGCCGCAGCCTGGACGGGTGCGTCCTTGCAGGAACGCCAGTCGGCGGCGCAGGCACCGCTACTGATGCTGCTGTCGGCGCTGGTGGTGTTTCTGGTGCTGGCGGCGCTGTACGAGAGCTGGTCGATCCCGCTATCGGTAATGCTGGTGGTGCCGCTGGGCCTGCTCGGCGCGGTAGCCGCGGTGATGTTGCGCGGCATGCCCAACGATGTGTTCTTCAAGGTGGGGATGATCACCATCATCGGCCTGTCGGCAAAGAACGCCATTCTCATCGTCGAGTTCGCCCGCCAGTTGCATGCCGAGGGGCGCACGCTGATCGACGCCGCCGTGACCGCTGCGCGCCTGCGCCTGCGGCCGATCCTGATGACCTCGTTGGCCTTCACCCTCGGTGTGGTGCCGCTGATGCTGGCGTCCGGTGCCAGCGCCGAAACTCAGCACGCCATCGGCACCGGGGTGTTCGGCGGCATGCTCAGCGGTACCTTGCTGGCGGTGTTCTTCGTGCCGGCCTTTTTCGTCTTCGTCATCGGCACGCAGGAGCGCTTCAGCGCCTGGCGTGCGCAGCGTGGCAGTGCCGCGCTGCCCCGGGAGAATCCATGATGCGCCTGTTCCTGTTCCTGATCCTGCCGCTGCTCGCCTGCCTCGGTGCCTGCTCGCTGACGCCGACCCTGGAGCGCCCGGCCGCACCCTTGCCGGCGCGCTTTGCCACGGCCGCTACCACACCGGCCTCGATGCTGCCGCCTAGTGCCTTGGGCTGGCGCGCGATGTTCGGCGATCCGCGCCTGCAACGGCTGATCGCCCTGTCGCTGGCCAATAACCGCGACCTGCGCCTGGCCACCCTCAGCGTCGAGGCGGCGCAGGCGCAGGCGAACATCCAGCGCGCCGCGCGCCTGCCGGCCGTGGGGCTGGAGGCGACGCGCACGCGAGAACGCAGCGTGAGTGGTGATGGAAACGGCCAAGCCAGCCAGGTCAGCCAGCAGAGCGGCGTGAATGTGGCCCTTAGCGCCTTCGAGCTGGACCTGTTCGGCCGTGTGCGGGCGCTGTCCGATGCGGCATTTAACCGATACCTGGCCAGCGAACACGGGCGTGATGCGGCGCAGATCGCCCTGGTCGGCGCGGTAGCCGAGGCGTACTTCGCCCAGCGTCTGGCCGACGAGCAACTGCAACTGACCGAGCGCACCCTGGCCGACTGGCGGCAGTCGCTGGAACTGGCGCGCCTGCTCAAGCAGGCCGAGCAGAGCAGCAGTCTGGACGTGGCCCAGGCCGAAGCGCAGGTGGCCCTGGCCGAAGCTGATCTCGAAGCACGCCGGCGTGCCGTGGCACAGGCGGATAACGCCCTGCAGTTGCTGGTAGGCAGCGAACTGCCGAGCGATCTGCCCGCCGCGTTGCCATTGCAGCGCCAGGCGGTGATCGCGCAGCTGCCGGCAGGGCTACCGGCCGACCTGTTGCTGAGCCGGCCAGACCTGCGCCAGGCCGAGCAGCTGCTGGTCGCCGCCAATGCCGATATCGGCGCGGCGCGGGCGGCGTTCTTTCCGCAGATTTCCCTGACCGCCTCGTTCGGATATGCCAGCACCTCGCTCGGTAGTTTGTTCGACCCGGCCGGGCAGGTCTGGCGTTTCGCACCACAGATTTCCCAGCCGCTGTTTCAGGGCGGGCGCCTGCGCGCCGAGCTGCGCCTGGCCGAGGTACGCAAATCCGAGGCAGTCGCGCAGTACGAACGCGCCATCCAGACGGCATTCCGCGAGGTGGCCGACGCCCTGGCGGGAACCGCTACCTTCGACCGCCAGATCAAGGCGCAACTGCGCGCGGTGAGCGCCGCAGAAAGGCGCGTACAACTGTCCGACCTGCGTTACCGCGCAGGCGTCGATGGCCGTCTGGAGCTGCTCGACGCACAGCGCCAGTTGCAGGCCGCACGGCAGACGCTGCTAGAGTTACGGCGTGAAGAAACTTCCAACCTGGTGGCGCTTTACAAGTCCCTCGGCGGCGGCCTGCATGAGCGCGATCTCCCGGATATTGTCGCTGTCAGAGCGGCTCAGGCCCCTCAATATCGGTCTGGAGGCGTCGTCCATTACGGTCATGGCTTCGGTGAAAGCCAGTAAGGGCGGTGCGGCGGGCTCGCTGGAATCCACTGCGTACGAGTTGGGCACAGGCCTCGGGATCACCTTCTTCGGCGTATTCATGTCCAATATATTTAGCCGCACGATCTCACTATCTGTGGATCTTGCTAAACCACTAGCAGAACGTTCGAGGATTCCATAATGGTCAAACTCCTGAGAGCTAACGTAGACACTCTCAGCGAGTTTAAAGCTGCTCTCCAGGACTCGTTCCGAGTGGCTGCAGAAGCTGACTTAGGTGAGCCGCTTGAGGAGCCCATTCCTTCTGATGAGGACATAGAGCAGTCCATCGCTGTTGCTGGAGCGGCTACGTACTGGATCATGGCAAACGATCAGCGAGTCGGTGGCGCAGTTTTGGTAATTGATGAAATAAGCAATCTAAACTCACTGTCCTTCCTCTTCATTTCTACCAGCCAGCAGAGCCGCGGGCTGGGGCTACAAGCATGGAAAGCAATCGAGAACGAGTATCCAAACACCAAGGTCTGGGAAACCGTCACCCCATATTTTGAGAAGCGAAATATTCACTTTTATGTAAATAGTTGTGGCTTCAAGATTGTTGAGTTCTACAACAAATTTCATGCGGATCCAAACCAGGCTTCTGTTCAGGTCCATCAAGAAGGGGAGGACAATGAGATGTTCAGATTTATGAAGGTTATGGGTCGCAAGTAACTTCTCACCCAATCCTTAAACGGCTGCTTTTGGCCGGTTAGCGACGGCCTGGCGCAAGCCGGCGCTATGCATCGCTCAGTCAAACCTCTGTCTGCTCCGCCATCTCCAAAGCGTCATCCACCTCGATGCCGAGATATCGAACGGTGCTCTCAAGCTTTGTATGGCCGAGCAGCAGTTAAACTGCTCTTAGGTTCTTCGTCCTGCGATAAATCAGTGATGCTTTCGTGCGCCTCATTGTGTGAGTGCCATACATGGCTGGATCAAGGCCAATGGCATTCACCCATGCTTTGACGATACGAGCGTATTGACGAGTGGATAGATGGTCTGAGGTGTGCAGCCGGCTCGGGAAAAGGCAGTCCTCGTTGCGGAGTTGTGCCTGGTGTATCCAGGTTTCGAGAGCCGTCCGTGTTTGCTCCGTGATCTCAAACTGAACTGGTCGCTGTGTTTTCTGCTGCATCACTATGGCTCGCGATGACACGTGCTCCCCATGAGCAACGTCGCGAACACGGAGCTTGGTTAAATCGCAAGCTCGTAGCTTGCTGTCGATGGCTAAATCGAAGAGCGCCAGATCTCGGACTTTCTCAGCGATTTGCAGCCTCACCCGGATCGCCCAGATGTCTCTCAGACGGAGTGGGGCTTTCTGTCCGACTAATTTTCCTTTGTTCCAGGGTTGATGGCTGCAGGTGGCAATGGTGTTCATGGATTTGTCCTCCGCGTAGGGGAGGACAAGGATGGTTAGCTGGGGCAAGGGGCGCTAACCGGCCATAAGCGGACGTCTATTCTTCAGGCAATTACGAGCCCGCAGACCACTCGGCGGCCCCTCGCCTGAGGCGCCGATCAAGCGCAACGCAATTAACTCGTCAAGGCTGAACAGTGTTCGGCGCGGACGGTCGTTCGCTCATTTTCTTGAAGATCAGCGGCATCGTTTCTGCATTCAAAGCTTCCATGTCCACCAGACGTAACGACTTCACCATCGCCAACGTCAAGCTCTTATACTTCTGGAAATGGGGCGATTTTATATGCGCATCGTAAGCATCGTGGCTCGCATAAACTTCCAGAATCCTGATGAGCGTCGGATTGTCCTTTTGTGCGGTCGGAAAAATGCAAAGAACCCCGGGCTCTAGGCGCATAGAGGCTTCGGCCTCTTCGTTCAAGATGCGCTGATATTCTTCCAGGTGCTGATTGAATATCTCGATTTCAGAGATCCTGACGAGCATTTTTGGCTCCTGCGCATAAAGATCACCCAACGGTAGCAGCGCGACCAAAACGAGGAGTAGAAAGATGGCTGCGCTGCGGCGCTCGAAGAATAGACTCGACATAATCTGCTTCCAGCCTCGTTTTTCCCAACAAGGACAACGGGTCATGCTTGAATCTTCCGTCTACAACGGAGGATGGCTCGCGCAGACGCGCATTTAATAGCCAAGCGGCTTGATTTCCCGAATGTATTCGATCAGAAGTTTCAGCCCCGTCGGCAGTTGCCGGCGACTTGAATAATAGATGTGGAATCCCTCTTCTAGCGGGGCCCATTCAGTCAGCACCAGACGAAGCCGCCCAGCGTTCACATAGGGCGCAACCAAAGGCTCCGGGAAATACATCAAGCCTGCTCCGCCCAGCACGGCGACCAACCCGGTCTCCGCGTGATCGACCGTCACGGAGGTCGGCACGGCGATCTGCAGCGCCTCACCATCGCGTTCCAACTCCCATCGATAAACCCGGTCGTCGCCCAGACGGTTGCTAATGCAGCGATGGTTGAGCAGATCGTCCGGGTGTTCAGGGGAGCCATTGCGCTCCAGGTAATCAGGAGACGCCGCAATAACCCAGCGGATGTCGGCCGACAGCCGCCGTGCCACCATATCTTCAGGCACCGTGCCTCCATACCGAATGCCAGCATCAAAACCCGCGTCGGTCACGTCAACCAGGCGATTGCTGGCCACGATATCGAGTTCGACGTCGGGATAGCGGTCCATGAAGCCGGGCAGGATCGGCGCAAGGAGCAGATTGGCCGCCTCGACAGCCGCATTGATTCGAATCCGTCCGCTAGGGGTGTCGCGAAACCGGTTCAGCGTTTCCAACGCCTCATCGATAGCTTCGAGCGGCTGACCGATTGCTTCGATGAGCGCCTCCCCTGCCGTTGTCAGCGTAACGCTTTTGGTCGTCCGGTTGAGCAGTCGGACCCCAAGCCTGCTTTCCAACCCCTTCAACGCATGACTCAGTGCCGATGCGCTGACGCCAATCTCGATAGCCGCGCGGCTGAAGCTGCGATGGCGGGCAATAGCCCGGAAGTAGATCAGATCGGCAACATCAGCACGATGGGTTTGCATAAAGGCCTTCCAAATCGAGGGTATCTAGCTTGGCGCTCCAATCAGGATATTCGCTCTGACGATCTTCTGATCCGGGTCCAGCCGGGCAAAGCCCGTGAGTCGGTGAACCATTAAACCGCCTCATCTCAACGTCTGCTCATGAGAATTTCTCACAAGTCCGTGCAAGAGCAACCCGCTAATTCAGTCCCCCGACGCCCGCTATCGTTGGTCACCTGCGCCGACCGGAGCAATCCGTCCGACAGGCGCCATCACGTCACGGAGCAAGTGCATGGACTACACGCATCTCGGCCGAACAGGTCTCAAGGTCAGCCGCCTGTGCCTGGGCACCATGAATTTCGGCGACGTCTCCGACGAGACGACGAGCCATCGCATTCTCGACGAAGCGGTCGAGGCAGGCATCAACTTCATCGATACGGCCGACGTCTACGGGACGGAACAATCACCGAACATCCCGCAAGGCTCTGGCCTTTCCGAAGAGATCATCGGCCGCTGGCTTGAACAGGGAGGCCGACGTGATCGCATCGTCCTGGCCACCAAGCTCTATCAGCCCATGGGACCGGGGCCGAACGATCGGCGGTTGTCGGCCTACCACATCCGCAAAGCATGCGAGGACAGCCTGCGTCGGCTGAAGACAGACCACATCGATGTCTACCAGATGCACCACATCGACCGTCACACGCCCTGGGAAGAGATCTGGCAAGCCATGGAGATTCTCGTCCAGCAGGGCAAGGTCCTCTATATCGGCAGCAGCAATTTTGCTGGCTGGGATATTGCCACCGCGCAGTCGATGGCCAGTGCCCGCAACTTCCTTGGGCTGGTGGCAGAGCAAAGCCTCTACAACCTGGCAGCCCGGACGGTGGAGCTGGAGGTGATTCCCGCCTGCAGACATTTCGGGCTCGGCCTCATTCCGTGGAGCCCTCTTGCCGGCGGCCTGCTGGGCGGTGTTCTGAAAAAGGCCGCCAGCGGCCGGCGCGCAAGACCCGCGCTCGCGAGCCTCATCGAACAACATCGGGTGCAGTTGGAAGCGTTCGAAAGCCTCTGTGAGGACCTGGGCGAGGCTCCCGCGGATATCGCGCTGGCCTGGCTGCTGCGCAACCCCGTCGTCACCGCCCCGCTGATCGGCCCCCGCACCGTGGAGCAACTTCAGGACGCGCTGCGTGCTACGACGATCACGCTGTCAGAAGACACCGTGCGTTGCCTGGAAGAAATCTGGCCGGGCCCCGGCGGAGAGGCGCCTCAGGCCTACGCCTGGTAGCCCTTTTTCCATCCCACATGCCACCGGGACCTTTCAGCTTATGAGTGAACACATTTCCGGCACTTTCTCCTCTGACGATTCGGTGTCCATGGATCGTCGCCATTTCATCGTTACTGGAACCAGCTTGCTGCTGGCGGCAAGCGCGCTCTGGAGGCCTGAAAATGCCTTAGCACAAACGATAAGTTCCGGGGGCGGCAGCGCACCATCAGTTGGAGTTCCCGTTGAGGAGCAAATCATGGGCACGCGTAGACTCGGCTCGCTGGAAGTCTCCAGCATGGGGCTTGGATGCCTGCCGATGGTGGGCTACTACGGCGGAGGTCCGCGCGACCGCAAAGCGATGGTTTCGCTCATCCGCGCCGCTTTTGAACAGGGGGTCACGTTCTTCGATACCGCTGAGGTCTACGGCCCCTACCTGAGTGAAGAGTTCGTCGGCGAAGCCTTGGGCCCCATCCGTGACCAGGTGGTGATCGCTACCAAGTTCGGCTTCGGCGTCGAGGAAGGCCGACCCACAGCGCTCAATAGCCGCCCTGAGCATATCCGCCGTGCCGTAGACGGTTCGTTGAAACGCCTGAAGACGGACCGAATCGATCTTCTATACCAGCATCGCCCCGATCCCAGCGTGCCGATCGAGGACGTAGCGGGTACGGTGAAGGAGCTGATCCAGGCGGGCAAGGTTACGCACTGGGGCCTTTCAGAGGCCAGTGCCATTACCATTCGCCGAGCCCACGCAGTGCTCCCTGTCACTGCCGTTCAGAGCGAATACGCCATGTGGTGGCGGGAGCCGGAAATTCGGATATTCCCGACGCTGGAGGAGCTGGGAATTGGCTTTGTTCCCTACTGCCCAACTGCTCGGAGCTTCCTTGCCGGTGCAGTCAACCCAAGCCAGCGTTTCGACAAGACTGATCGCCGGCATAACCTGCCGCGTTTCCAGCCCGACGCCCTGGCAGCCAACATGCCGCTTCTACATTTCGCACGGGACTGGGCTCGGCGCAAGAACACTACCTCCGCTCAGTTCGCCCTCGCCTGGGTCATGGCGCAGCGACCGTGGATCGTACCGATCCCTGGCACCACGCAATATCCGCACCTGATCGAAAACGTCGGGGCAACAAGTGTCCAACTGACCGCCGACGAGTTGCAGGAGATCGATGCGGGCCTGGCTCGGATCGCCCTGCACGGCGGCCGCGCCGACCCGTTCACCGAAAGCCAGTTTGATCGCAGCTAGGCGTGTAAAGAATCTGGAACGGATGGAGAAGGTCACCGATGAGCAGTAATACGACGCTGAGCGGGCTGACTAATCTGCGCGGGACTGTCCGCATTCTTGGGATTGCTCTGGGCCTGGCTGCCGCGCTGGGCATCACGACACCGACATTAGCAGTACAGGAGAACCACTACATGGCTGAGCACGACCAACCAATCCTCCCTGGCGAGACGCTCGACAATCGCCAGGAAAGCATCATTCCCATCGCAGCCCTCGCGGCAGCGGGCGATATCCCAGGTCTGAACCGTGCGATTAATCGGGGACTGGATGCCGGACTGACCATCAGCGAAGCACGCGAGGTACTGGTGCAGTTGTACGCCTACGCGGGTTTCCCCCGCAGCCTGAATGCCCTGGGCGAGTTGATGAAGGTGGTACAGGCTCGCAAGCAACAAGGAATCGTGGACCAAGCGGGGCGCGAACCCAGCAAATCGATTCCCAAAGGGGATGAGTTGTTGGCGGTAGGCACTGCAAACCAAACCAGATTGTCCGGTGGACCTGTCGAGGGTGCGTTATTCGACTTTGCTCCGGTCGCCAATGAATACCTGCGCGCTCACCTCTTTGGCGACATCTTCGAACGCGACAATCTGGATTGGCAAAGCCGGGAAATTGCCACCGTCGCGATGCTTTCTGCGCTAGAAGGCGTGACGCCGCAACTGCAGGCTCATATACGCATCGCGATGAACACGGGGGTTACGCCACAGCAACTTCGCCAGCTGGGCCAAGTGCTGGGCGAACACGTCAGCGCCGACGCTTCGCGGCGTGCAAGTGATGCACTGGAGCTGCATATGGCAGTGCAGTAGCTGCCCCCACGTCGTACCAGGCCAAGAAGATGAGTGGAGTCTTCGCTCCGTTCACTTCTGGCCTGGGGTTGTCGTCTGCGAAGGGCAGCTATGGGTCGATTGCAGCCGGACGCTACTGCGGTATGACTGGTTGAACGGCATGCAATCAGTGGTCAGCACGAATGCAAATGCTTGGTCAGGAAGAATGCAATCGAGTGGTCAAGTCAGTGCGACTGCGCACCAAGGCCCAAAATGCGGCCAGGATTCGCATATTTCCAGCAACGAGAACCCTTCTAGAACGGGCCATTCAGCTCATTTCTCCGCTTCATTCTTCCAGTTTTTTTTCGCATTTTTTAAGGCGATATGAAAGTTACGCCGAGAGGCAAATCACGTCGTTGCTCAATCGGTGCTGGCAACGACGCCTGCGGTGAGGATTCCTGGTGATCTCGTGACAGCGATGCGATCTGATGATTCTGTGTTTCCCAATCTATTGGTACTCAGTCCCGGCAATTCTCAAGGGCTGGATAGACAGAGTGTTTGTTTCGGGGATGTTCTATGGCGGCCGGCGAATCTTCGAGTTAGGCGGAATGCAGGGCAAGCGCGCCTTGGTGTGCGCCACTGTGGGTGGCCGTGAGAAAATGTTCTCAAACGATGGAATTCATGGCGACTTACGTGAACTACTCCGCCCCTTGCTGAAAGGTACGTTGGGCTACACCGGTTTCGATGTACTTGATCCGTTCTTCGTGTACCACGTGCCTTACATAGACGATGCTAGCCGCAAGGAAATTCTCGACCAGTGGAGAGATGTGCTTTCTAACATTAAGCAACGGCAAATGTTAAAAATGCCTGTTACAGGTGATTACGACCAGAACTTCGAAAACTGCATTGCCGAAAAATATCAGTAAGGCAATACAGTTTCGGTGTAGGCCGGATGCATGTCCGGCCATGTTGCTCAGCGTACCGCTTGAGCCCTTGGTGCTATCCCCTCAGAAGCGCGGGCCACCGCCGCTAGAAGGCTTTGGAGCCGTACCTGGATCCAAGGTTGGCGCATCACCTGCGATCTGTGAATACTCTGTTAAGAATGATGGCAACTCACCAAGCCCAAGATCAATAGTGGGAAGAACTGCAGTCTCAGCATTTATTACAAATGGAAGTTTGTTCTGCTGCGCGAGTTGCTTAATGGTCTCCACAGCACGATTAGAGTAATCCAGCTCAAAGCCTCTGAAGTTATTCCCTAAGGCCATAACCCATGGGCGTCCGTAATGGTGCAGCATATTTCCACTAATACCTTCCATTCCCGCGTCAGCAAAAGCGTGAGCGAAAGATGTCGGAATAGCCGTCACGCACGGATTTTGGCCGCCACCCGAATCATAGAGAATAACTTGGCTAGCAGAAGTATTTCGATTGATCTTAGAAAGCTGATCTACCTTTAAAGCTCTAAAGCCAGTAACTTTTCCATTTTTGAAATACTGCTTTTTTGCTTCGTAGAAGGCAACACCTTCGACGTACCTGCTTGATGTCAGCCAGACCTTTACAAGAATAGCGATATCGCCATGTTCGGTCTCGTAATTACCAGAAAGCTTGAACGCCTGCCATTGAGCACGTTGTGGGCAGTTAGACCAACTCAAATCAGTTCCTGCTGTAGAGATCGCTTCAATTACCTGGGTGGTTATATGATTCTCCTGCCACCCTCCAATATTGATATTATTGAAGCACTGAAGCATGACTGTTTGGATTCTGGAGTTAACATCCCCCAGCCATTCATTTAATAGGCGGCGTTCTTCAGACATAATAGTTGCTCGAGACTCTTCATGTGAGTATGCAGTTAAAACTTAGAGAGAAAATCGATTCTTGGTCATGGCCGAGTAGCCCCGTTTCACCAGCTCTTCCGGGTGTACCATCAAATCAGGGGGTCCAGTACTCCAAGTCGGACTTACCCGACTGATCGATGACAATGGCTAGACTTTGCCTGGCTCGGGTGACGGCGACGTAAAAAGCAGCTGCTGCCATCGACTCCAAACGCACTCCGCCCTTGATGAAGTTTTCAATGTTTTTGGTAGGGGCAATCAGAACTCGTTCAAAGGTGGCACCTTTCACTCCTTTGAAATTCAGGAATGGGAGATCCAGATGCTTCGCTGAGGAAACGTTATTCCGCAAACACTGGGGGGCATAACGAGCAAAATACTCAGGGATGTGCTCAGTACGTAGCAGAAAGACTCCGTCGTGCCCTGTCTCATCCGTATTCTCGGAAGTAGTGCCAGGGAAACCCCAGTCTGCGTCAAAGATGCTATCTGAAAAGGTCGCGATTTCTTGCCTGCACCGATAGCTGACTGTCGAGTAGCTGATGCTCAAGCACCCCTCAGCCTCCCGATCGCGGAACCACTCCAAGGAGTCGGCATAGTCGAATCGCTTGTTCTTCCGACCGCGCGGGTTCGTTGACAAGACGGCTTGACGAACATCCCCAACCAACCGCACCTGAAGTTTGGATTTCAGCAGCAACTCCAGGATTTCCCAATCCCAGCTTGCTAGATCCTGAACCTCGTCCACCAGTATCTCGTCGTATACGCACTCCAGGCGACGTAATAAAGCGGGCGTGGTCGCCATCAACTCAAAGGAAAGCCTGCCTAGCTCGCAGCCATATATCCGGTTGTCGGACGTCATGAACCTGCTTTTTCCCTTCGCGTATCTGTCAGGGCGCCCTTCAAATTCGAAGCCTCTGACCCGTTCGCCAGGAAATAAAAACCGCAGGAACGGCTGTGCGAAATGCCTCAGCAGAAATGTGTACCACCCCAAAACCTCCACCCCGGTGGCGTGACCTGCTTGAGCAGCCAGGCGGGACCTCACCTCTTGCTGGTTCGTTTGGGTAAAGGTCAGCAGGGCAACGCGCCGCTCGGAGGGCAATGCCCCGCAGTGGTTAACTAAGCCTTGAGTTTTGCGGCCGCCGGCTACCGCTAGGGTCAGAACATTAGGCATGCAGAATGAACTCCGCAGCATCGCTCATGTAAGCCGGCGGTGTAAGCGGCTTTTTCGACTCGGCAATCTGCAGGGCTCCTTCGGTCTTCTCGCGCGTCATCCAGGTAAGCAAATTTGCCCGAGGTGCGATGTTAAGAATATCCCTGAGATGGGCCTCTCCATTTGCCGTCAATAACTGAGGCTCCAAGGTATGGCCGTCGTCGACCGCACCGATGAACAACTCTCGTCTTTTTCCGTCGAGCCACTTCTCGACGCTATCCCTCAACTCAGCAGGCTCGACACCATCGTTATCACGCATCACCGCTACTGGTTTATCGATTACGTGGCAGAGCTCCAGACAGCGCGCCAGGGCCAGCCCACGCATACTTATGACGTCGATCCCGGCATCCATGGGTGTTAGCCCAAATTTGTCGAAAAACACTCGCTCGAAGATGATCTCGTCCGAAGGCCCCTCAACCAGCACAACCTTTCCAGCTAGGACTAGACGTAGGGTGTCGTACCCAGGCAGGCGCTGGAAGTAACGGACCGTGTCGGGAGACAGGTCAGTAATTTTTGACACGTGATTTCGCGTCAGTAGATGCAAGGCATCCAAGCCGAGGCGGTTCAGGACATAAGTGCTGTGGGTCGAGATGAACAGTTGCTGCTCCTCCGAAGCTAGTGCCTCGATACGATCGAGCAATATCCTCAAACTGGTATGCGAAAGGTGATTCTCGGGCTCCTCGATCATGACAACCTTCACCTTGGCAGCGTGACGTTTCATTGCCAGGGAGATCTTGATAGCCGCCTGTTGCCCAAGGCCTGCCATTGCAAATGGCACTCGGTCGACATGCGGGGTAACTGCACTCTCCCAAGATGTTCGAGATGTCTGGTCCATAGCTAGGGCCATGGGTTCGGCTTGCAACGCAGCTCCCAGCTTCGAGATTCGAGCATTAACGTCGGCAAGGGCCCCCTCAGTCATTGAGGCCTTGATCCTCCTGTAGTCCAGCGAGATTGCCGCCTTCTCAGGAGCCTCAAGGTGATCACTCAATATCTGCCGCAGATGGTAGTCAATGCCCGTCGTGGACTTGACCGTCCGAGAGTCAATTGTCGCAACAGATAGCGCTCTCGGGCGTTTTACCAGCTCACGATCGGCAAAGGAGCGCCACTCGTACGCGTAGTACTCAACAGGCAACAGCTCGCTAGGATCCTTCAGCCATTCATCCAGCATGTCCTGATACTCGTCGTTTGCGAATATCCGCAGAAACACGCCTGGACAGGCGTTAGTCGGCACTGCGGTGTTCACCGCACCACAGAGCACCTGAAGGTCGTCGTCATCACGCAAGTACAGCTCGATCAGAATCTCAGGAAACGAGGGCTTCTGGCCCTCATTCCGAGCAGCGACAAACTCACTGACTAGCTCAGTGTTAAACCAGTAAGGATTCAGCTCCTCCATCACCCCCCGGCCGGCTATACGCCCAGTCAACGCTAGGGAGATCGCCTCCATCAACGTGGACTTTCCGGCATCGTTGTCCCCGACAAGGATGTTCTTCTTAGGGTTGGGGCAGAACGTGAATTCCTTGTATATCCGGTACCCACGAATGTGGACTTTGGTGATCATGATCGGCAGTCCTTTGTCGATTGGTCAGAATTCTGGGAAATCAGAGTGTACGGTACGAGCAGCAATTGATGCCCAGCCGCGCAGCCCTACGCTCAAGATAGGGCTCGTTCTGTTTCGGAAACATTGGCATAGATTTGATCGAGCATCTGTATCGCCTACAGAGCCGCGCTGAGGTGTTCGCGAGCTTCAAGCCTGCTATTTTTCTGGCGATGACCGGCCTACTCCTTTTGCTCTACAAAGAGCTCAGCACGAAGCGCAGACACCATACGTAGCTGAGCAATCTGAACTCCACCCAGCTAAGTAGCCCTAGCGGAGTCTCCGCTCTCGCCTCTTGTTGCCATTGAGCATTGGACTACCCCCGGTACGATAGACATCCCCGGCCTACGCTTTGAGCATAGGAGGAAGTCTATGAGCACCCAGAGATTCACCCCGGAATTCAAGGCCGAAGCCGTCAGGCAGGTCATTG
>NZ_WMBX01000009.1:0-83930 GCF_010994165.1 Pseudomonas nitroreducens
ATCGAGGTCTTCTACAACCGAACCCGCCGTCACAGCCACTTGGGCGGTGTCAGTCCCGAGGCCTTTGAAAGCGCCTCGTTATGAGGCCGGGAAATGTCTATTGAAATGGGGGTAGTCCACATCGGTGCATCACATCCCGAAGTGAACCGTCGTCTCAACCTAACGGTCCCGCTTTGGGAGCGCATCCCGCCGTCTTCCTTGGTTTATTTCCCTGCATATAGCATTGGCCCCTGAAGCGAGCTTCAGGGGCCAATGCTTAATCAATTACCTATTTGGAAGATTGCCTTTATGCCATCCCACAATCCGCCAGCATAGATCGCCTCCAAACCCATTAAAGCCGGAGCGATGATGATTTTTTTACCAACAAAACTGCACCACCGACTGACTCTCCAACTTTGTAAATAGGGGCGCTTCGAGGTGTGCCCAGAAGAGAGACAGACTGCTACCGTGATCGGAAGGAGCAGCAATAGTAACTTAATGCTCCTGACTCCCCAGTCGTTAGTGAGGCCTAGAGCCTGGGGCACCTCAAAATGACCAGCGAGTGAGTACAGGCCCACTCCAGCCAGTATTGGCGCAAACAAGAAGAGGCCAAAGAATTTAGCCCGCTCCAAAGTGCGCTCTGCGGCGTCTGCCCGTTCGCGCTGAGTCTCAATTTCGGCCTGAGATGTGATGGCGCCCTTCTGGAGTTGAACTGCGAGTGCTGCCTGCTTTTGCTCAGCTTGCTGCGCTTTCAATTCTGCCTGCTGCCGTTCGGACTCAATGTCCTGCACGCGTTGCGCCATTGCCTGATTCTGACTTTCCGCTGACTGCCGCGCTTCTCGCTCTTGACCAAGCATCTGATCACGTTGATCGATACCGCCTTTGGCTTCCTCTAACTTCCCTACGAGGTCTTTGTTGAGGCCAAGCAGCTCGTCGCGAACGAGCTCAAATGCCTCCTCGTTGGACGCTTCGTGACTTTTCAACCGCGATCTCAATGCCTGGTTGGCGAGAACCACACGGATCGTGGTCTCTGGGAGATCGTCGATGTTCTGGAAGCGAGAAAGTGACTCCAGCACCTTCATGGTTGCCCGTTCATCTTCAGGATCGAAAGACTGGAAGAACAACGGCAGGCGTAAAGCATCAACGAGGCTTTCTTCAAGCTCAGGAGTGCGCGGAACCCAAAACTGGATTAGTTGAACCAGGTTTGTAGGATGGAGCACCACCGGGAGGGTCGCCCCATTCGCAGACCTCTTGGCACGGTCAAAGTTGATCAAGCGCCAGTCAATGGATACGGCCCAGTACTCGACCTCGAAAGGTGAGTCTCCGTTGATAAGTCGACGATCATTCACCGCGTGCCAGAGTACCGCGTCGTGAAGCAGTGTTTCGTAGCCCTTGCGTCGCTTTTCCGGAGGCTCAGCCTCTTCACGTTTTACCTCGGTCATCACATCATCGATCACGTCTTGCCGCATGTGATAGACCGAAGGATGTGCTTCGAGAACCGCAATACCTTTCTCATTGAGGATGTGCCTCAAGTCCTCAATGTAAGGGCGAAAGAATATCTGAGCGGAGAGCCCAGGGTTCTTGGCGGCTGTGGCAAAAAATTTCTTTGCTATGCTTGGCAGCGATTGCGATAGAGCGGCTCGCGCCAAGGCTTGGGTAGTTCTGACCTGTTCAACAAGGTGCAACTGAGCCATTAGTACTCGCTTCGCCTCTTCCAGCGTACTAGGCAAGACGTAGAGCTTGATTTCCAGCTTGCCATGGCTTTTCTGCGCTAAGTCGACGAGCGCCAATGCAGCATCATCAGCTGGATTGTCGTGCAACTGAAGTACGGAAAACAGGAAGTTTGTATCAAGAACCACCTTTATAGACCGGACCTTACGAGCCTGATTGATCGCGCTGAGCGTTTCAGGTTGAAGGTGGGTCGCTTCTGCAAAAAAATACGCAGTCATGAACCGGAGAATCTGGTTCCGGCAGACCTGGTTCTCTGGATCGAAAAACGACATAAGAACCTGGCGCAGCCCCTCTCGATGCTCCGAGTCGATACGAGTGAAGAAGTCCTCAAGCCAATCAAAATCCTTTCTTAGGCTCCCTCCGATTAGCAGCCGGAAAAGGTTTGCTCCGCTAACACGGATTGCTTTGGAAAGCGCTGAAGTGAAGTGTCCCCAAGCCTGGTCAGCATCAAGATTGGGGCAGTGTTCAGCGCAGGCCGCCTCAAAAAAACCACGGCAAGCGTGCTGCTCTTCCTGAGCTTCAGCATGAGAAACAGTCAGTTCTTTGAAGGCTCGTTCGGTCAGCTTGTATTTCGAATCAGGCAGCATAGAGACAATCCCGATTTCACTGAGGCTTGTTAGCTGCTTAGCAAGCTCGTCGTCTGCCAGAGGCACTCCACCACCAGTTTCTCGACGAATTGCCTGCTTCAACTCAGAAATCGTCATCGGCGTCTGAGACTTCCAAAGCACGCCCTTCACAATTTGGCTAACGCCCTTCTTCCACCATCCGGACTCGTTGAGCTCGACGTGGTGAATCAGCGAAACAATATCCGGGGATAGTTGGCGACTTGTCATGCGCGACCACCAACAACGACAACCAAATAGACTCCCTGCACAAAAGCTCCCTTTTTATTCTTGTTAAACATGAATTTTCGGTATGAGATCCGGATGGCTCAGGATGGCTCAGGATGGCTCAGGATGGCTCAGGATGGCTCAGGATGGCTTCAATGTTATTAGTGGAGGCGTTGTGCCAGCAATGACTTTGTGCGACACCCCTAAAATGCGAATTATAATATTTCTTAAACATGAGTGCGTCACTCAATTGTGGCTAGGGCCAGGAAGCGGAACGCTTTCCCGTCGGAGAGCACTGCCAAGGAAGCTCTCAACCCGATCAAGCCATCGGCCAATGAAGGCCGTTCACCGGTGCGCTTTAGTCAATCCGAATGGATGATGCTCAATCAACTCAAGCTTCCTATACCAAGAACAATCTCCGCACCCGCTAGAAAGGCGCTGTAGGCATGAACGCCCACTCGTCTGACTTAGATAGTCCTGGCTTTGACGAACTCGGCTGCTGCACGTGTGAACGTCCACATGGGGTTGCCTTGTGAGTTGCGGCCCGGCAAGAGCAGCCTTGCATCAACGAGTGCTTGCAAATCCCCTTCGAGGAACCGGGAGTCAGCAATTTCTACTTGCCCCCCGCACCCATCTAAAAACAGAAGCTCTGAGTCCTCTGATAGGTAGTCGACGAGCAGCAATTTGCTCGCCTTGTTCTCCTCAATCTGCACCAAAATGCTGATGGCTTGGTCCGACAGCGATGCTTCGGGATACAGACTCTTACCAAGCTGAGCAAAGCCTTCAACGGCACTCGCGAATGCAACCAACGCGCTATCCAACTGCTCCAGCCGCTTGTGCAGCGCCTCGCGATCTTGATTGAGGATTGCCTTGATACTGATTACGGTGCCGTGATTGGCCTCGATAAGAGCCTTGAGGTCAGAATGGTTGCTGGTCACCAGCCACTGCATGAAGTCGTCAAAGCTCTTGCCGCTGACACTGTCGCGGCCGGCCTTGTACTGCCCCACAAGTCCTACGATTGATGCGAACCCACCGGCTATGGCCATCGGATCCATATGCCCCTCCTAGGATGAAGTGATCGCTGCTCAAATCCGCGTGTCTCTGGGCCCGCCTGCAAGGAAACTAATCGATCACCGACTCCAACGTATTGAGCTCACCAAGAGCCCACACCCGATGTGACTCAGCCGAATGGCTGTTATCTACATCGAACCCCAGGGCGGCAGCAGCATGGAGTCCAAGCTTGAATGCCTTTTCCCTCGCGTAGCCATTCAACTGCTCATCCTTCTCCAGTTTCTCGACCAGCGTGCTGATAGCCGCGAAGAGCGAGGAGCGCTCGAATACTGACTCGGCCAGTTTCAGGCTCTCCACCAGCTCACGGAGTGCGGCAACGCGGGCTTGTATGTGGGTCATATCTGTCCTTAATGTTGCGTGCTGAAGAGAGCAACCGCCTTACTGCCCTTGATGACGGAAATAATCCATGACACCGCAGACGTGGCCGGGCTGAAGCTCCGGTAGATTTTCCCAGAATGAGGCAGCAAGGGGAGACTCAACCGTGAAAAGGCAGACAAACATCTCTTCGTCTAAGTCGTAGATCACCTGCTCCACGGCAGGAGAAAGCTCGTCTCCGGATGTGGTCTCCCACAGTGTCGTGCTGATCCCTTGTTCAAAGCGCATGCCTACGGTAGGCACAAAGGGGAGTTCGATTTCACGGCAATATCCGCGGGGCTCGCCACCGATGACTCGAACAGCTAGGAGAATCCTGTGCATCACGTATCCCTTCGTTGATTGATGCCTCTTTCTACCAGATTCGCTGCCAATGGGTTAACGCGTCAGCCAGTGTTGCAGTGCTCGTTTTGTCGCATCTCGCTGCAGCCCAAGTGCTTGCCCCAGGCTCTGCCAGGTTGCCTGGCCGTCGCGCCTGACCAGGAACTGTGCAGCAGCATCAATTTCACACGGCGTTGGGGAATAGGTGCGGTTATCCAGATGGTCCAGAAGCGCTGCCTCGAGCCAGAAGGGCAACTGGTCAGGCTGCTCGGCAATGCGGCTTCTAGAAAGACCAGCTTTGCGGCATGCATAGACGAGATGTTCTGGCCAGTTCTGAAGCAGCCAACACGCGTGGAGCAGCAGTGACAGGCGCCGCTGCACTTCAAGAAACTCGAAATGGCAGCCTGAGTATGGGAGGGCCTCCCTTGTACCTATTTCCGCAGCTATTGCACCACGCAGCCGTGCTCCAAAGCGTCCGTTGAGCAGGCCCAGCAGCGTGCGCAAGCCCGAGAAAAATGGCACCGGGCAACTCACTCTTGGAAGTAGCTCGGCCCATGGACAGCCCTCGATTTTCCCGTGAAGGGACCACGCGAGGTCTAAGGACGAAAGGTCAGGCCAGGAAGGGTATCTCGGCTCGACGCGGCAAAGATCGAAGCCACACGACTGGCATAGAAGTAGCTGACTTACATGGGGCAGCTTGTCTCTACCGACCCCATGACGGTGAAAGGCCACTGGAGATCCGCATTGCCGGCATGAGTCCTCTAGACAACACCTATGCTCGCTACAGAGGACAAATAGGGCCAGACGCCACGGCAATCGGTAGTAGCCATCCGCCCGTAAACACAATGGGCAAAACTGAATGCCTGCATGCCGGTGTATCCGATGGAACACACCTAAAGGCAGCACCCATGGCACTACACCGTTCTCAGAGAGCTCCTGATAGAGAACCCCCTCGTATTTAGTCAACGTCATCCGACGCAGAGCATCAGGCGCCTGCATGGTTTCGGAGAAAAGTAAGCTCAGCAGCTCCTCGGAAGGATGGCGATCTATGTCTCTGTTCCAGATGGCCCCAGAATAACCCAACAGCTTTGAGTAGAACGTATGAAGTGTGAAGCCGTTGGAAAATGCCAAGCGCACCAACCAAGACGAAAATAGTTCGTCTGGTTTTGGCTGGGGATGCATCGGGAGCAGATCACACCTCCGATACTTGCCACTTCCGCTCGGACGGCGGCTTATACCCACACTTGCTCAAGACCTTGACGTCTATCTGCTCAACGCCAGTCTCAATTGCGTACCTGGTAGCAGAATTCAACAGCTTTGAGAGTTCGCCAATTGTGCCCTCTGACATAGCCAGCAACTTGTTTACTGTGACTGTTCTGGACAGTCTTGAGGCTTTGCGCAAGGGCAACGTCATTTCATAGGACGCCAACAACCTCCTGACTTCATCCCCCTCGGTCCACTTAGGAAGAATCTCTGGCTCGAACCTGTTCTGTAACTGTTCGTCGACGCTAAAGGCACTGATCAAGGTCTGATCACCAACCCCGACAATAGATATCTGCAACTCATTTGTTAAGTACTTGATTACGTTCAAGAACAAGTGCTGTCCTTGAGACGATGTTGCAAGCATATTATGCATCTCGTCAATTACAAGAACTTTTAATTGAACACCCCGCAGCACATCAACTACGAATGCCCTCTTAGCATCAGAAGAACCATTGGGAGCACGCTTTAGAAATGGCTTCAACAACTCCAGATACAGACCAGATTCAGTTGGTTTGGGGGGCGTTTGAATCACCAGCACAGGCACAATGATATTTTCTCCGTGCGGGTTCAGTGAAGGGCGATGCTGGCTCGCAAAACGGGTTATTAAATCAGTCTTTCCATTGTTCGTCCGGCCAATTAAAAGCGTATTCGGCATGCGGGCGACCCGTGGGTGCCGATAAAGCCACTCCAGCTTCTGGCTGATCTGACGAGCTCTCGTGTAATTGAACCAACGAGGCTCCTCCAGCCACGAGATCCGATCACTGTCACTCATATCCCGGTAGCGCCCTGCTATCTCGGGATGGATATGCTCAAAGTCGCTCATAGTTATAACCCATTTCGATGTCAAAAGGCTCCACTGACACAGGTTCATCAGCCTCATGGGCGATGGGCTCGCCAGAATCAGTCGGTGAGTGGGCTTTATGAACTCCAGTCCAACCGCGCCGACGCTCTGACATGCGCCGCTTGCGCTTCTCCGAGGCCCGAGCATTTTTGGCGAGCCTTGTTTTTTCTATAGCTTCCTTCTCTATTTCACGAAGTCGTTGAACGCCCTCAAACAAACTGTTCTCGTCCACCTTTGCGTGGGGATCAGATTTTATGCGTCTATTTGCAGAATTTAGCTCCCAGATGCTAATTGGTGGGCGATTGGCATTGAAATAGGGAATTGGATGATATGTTTCGCTCTCAGGATCAAGGAAATAGATGACACTTATATCTCGGGGGTCGCGAGCGAATACAAATTTTCGACTTCCGCCGCGCGCATCCTTCTCAACAATTCGATTCTTAAGTACTGGTGCGTAATAGTGAATATAATCCCAGACCACGCCTTTGCGCTGAACTGTCTTTTCCTCAAAAGGCAAGAAATCAATCCTGAACTTCTCCTCATTATCAATTGCTTCCGGCAATCCAACACCAGGCGCATCGCTAGTGCCATGAACGCAACGAGCATAAAAATTAATTGGCGGGATATCACAAATTCCTTCGTGAGCGCTGTTGTGATAGCAATAAACTATATAAATAGTTATCCAAAGCTCTAACTCGCGCAAAGTAAAGCAAGCGCGCCCTTCGGAGTCGTAATCACGCTTATCCCTGACATTGGAAAAAGTTGTACCAGGAATATTGTGGGTCTCTTCCATAAAGGTTCTGAATGCGCGCTCGATATGAGGCCCGTAATTAGGCTGGCCTTTGGGGCGCCATTCCAAGGAAATACCATGCTCATTACATCCACGACCTAACGCCTTACCCCTGAACTCACTAGCGTTGTCCACGTGAATTGTCTGCATTTTTCCGTATATCGGCCATTCAGCATGAATGTCCATCTTGGCTAACCAGTAGTCCTTCTTCATCACTGCGTGCGTAATAGCCAAAGCTGCAGAGGTTGAACTTGGTGGGTCTAGAGTCAAACAGAACCCAGTAATCATCCTTGTATGCACATCAATGCACATAGTAAGGTATGGCCTACCTATGGGCAGTCTATGCTGTTCATCAACCAAAGTTAAATCAACTGGCGTATGGTCGATTTGCACTAGCGCATTGGGAACAATTGTCTCAGGGAAAGATCCTCTCAACGGATTATGCTTATGCGAGGCAGCACGCGGTCCAAGCCGACGACGGCAACGCTCTTTTTCATCAATGGCGCGGATTCGCTGATGGAGTGTATTAATATGCGGCGGCACTATTCCGAGCTTATAGCACTCAACTTTAATAAGTCGGTATACGTAGGCCGCAGTTGGCCGCTCTGCTTTTAAATACTCCGTCTGTATCAGGCTATGCATAACATGCTCGACCTCCTCATCCAGGCGCAGCGAGCCGCTGTCGGATCGAGCAGTCCTAAGTAGAGACGAGACAAGTCCGGTCTCGTTAAAGCGCTGTATCCAGCGATAGATAGTCGCTGTGCTTTTTCCAGAAGCATCAGCCACTCGCTTCACATCATCAAAGCTATTTCCTCCAGCCCCCAGGAGTGGCCGGATTAGCTCATAACGCTCGGTCGCAAGGTCCCAAGCTTGGTTCTCTGCAAAGACATGCTTAGCAATCAAACCCACATCCTGGTTTGGGCTTAATGCCAACTCAGAGGCCCGAACGACGTGGGTGGTCTTCTCGGCGACTGTACGAATGACTGCTTCAGTAAGCCCTTTGATCTCGAGCACCACACAGGCGTCATTGCGCCAGTAGGCCAGGCTTCCAGGACGAATAGTGTTCATGGGGTAGGCTCCCGCATGGGCCAAATGCGAGTGGCCATGGTTAGCTTTTCATCCAGATCGCACCCGATGTCCCCTACCGCCATCATGTGCCAGAGCACAGGGATCAGGTGCCCCCTGCCGCTTGGCAGCGAACTCAGTGCGTGTAGGAGGAAGTCAGGATCAGCCTCCTGCAGGTCCCAAAGAACAGTCAACACATGGTCCCGGATAGCGGGATCTACCTTGCGCCCCAAATATGGCCAGAGAAACTTCACATTCGAGAGATAGGTCGTCCGAATCTCTTTCTCTGTAAATACGCAAAAAGACCAACCGCGCTCCTGGCAGAACGCCTTTGCTGCCCGAAATTTTGGAAGGTACTCGCGCCAGGCGTTTCGGAAGTCTTCCCGGAACTTAACCTCGTAGAGAACGGATGGTTCGCGACTGCTAGCTCGATAGTGGATGAGTCCATCAGGTGTGTAGGTGCAAACTTTGTCGTCGGCTCTGCGATAGCGGATGACCAGGGGCTGAGGCACGAACTGCGAGACGTTTCGATCAAAGCGAACCAGCTCCATCATGTCTCGCTCGAGGGTGGACTCAAATCGCCCCATCCCAGCGACAACTCCGGTCAGTCCTCGAGACGTACGGCTGACATCACGTACAGGGCCCGCAGAATGGATTGCTTGATTGTCCTGAGTTTGGGGGCTGGCTGGGCCTCTTCGGGTAGGAAATGGCATAGAGCACCTGTCGGAGAAGATTGCCCTGATGCTACTCAGCTGCTCTTCTCTGCAGATCTCAATTCGCCCCAGTTGCGGGGTCGGACCTACCTGATCAGCATGCTGAGTCAACCGTCGCGACTACATGCTGGGCCAAACCTTCCTAAGGATCTATGCGAGGTCCATTTCAATCGCGCCGACAGGTTACGCCTGTTCCGCCAAGCGTCAGCGGCAGGGTGACGAATGGGCACCCCATTCGCAGATAGCGCTGTAGCCAGAACAAATTTCGCATTTACCGATGGGTCTTACAGGGGAAGCCGCCCGCAGCCGGGCGAGATCACACTGGCGCACGAGGGTGTGTTGTTCCTGGATGAATTGCCGGAGTTCGATCGCAAGGTCCTGGAGGTTCTCCGCGAACCGCTGGAAGGGGGCGAAATTGTCATCGCCCGCGCCAGCGGCCGTGTGCGCTTCCCGGCACGCTTCCAGTTGGTAGCAGCGATGAACCCCTGCCCCTGCGGCTATCTCGGCGACCCCAGCGGCCGTTGCCGCTGTTCGCCGGAACAGATCCAGCGCTACCGCGCCAAGCTCTCCGGGCCACTGCTGGACCGCATCGACCTGCACCTCACCGTCAACCGTGAAAGCACCACCCTTGCACCCAGCGGGCCCAGCACCAGCAGCGCGGAACTGGCCACTCAGGTCGCCGCTGCCCGCCAGCGCCAGCTCGCCCGCCAGGGCTGCGCGAACGCGTTTCTTACGCTGAAGAAAATGCACCAATATTGTGCATTAAGCCCGGAAGACCAGGCCTGGCTGGAAAAGGCCGGCGAACGCCTGAACCTGTCACTGCGCGCCCTGCACCGGATTCTCAAGGTCGCCCGCACCCTTGCCGACCTGCAGCAGGAAGACCGCATCGCGCGCCCGCACCTGGCCGAAGCGCTGCAATACCGTGCGGGGCACTAGCGCGGCAGGCCCTCGGCGATGGCGAGGAGATTCAGCTCGACCGTCGCATTCTTCGGCAACTGATAGACGCCGACCGACGTGCGCGTGTGCACACCGGCCACGCCCAGCACCTCATACAGGACTGCCGAGGCGCCGTCGGCCACCTCGCTGTGCTGGGTAAAGTGCTCCGCCGACAGCACGAACACATTGAGCTGCAGCACCTTGCGCACCCGCTCGAGATCCCCCAGCGCCTGTCGCAGCAACGCCAGCGCCCGCATCACGCAGACTTTGGCGGCCCGTTGGGCGTCGGCCAGCGACACCTCACTGCCCGCCCGACCGGTGACGACGATTTCATCGCCTACTCGCGGAATCTGCCCGCTCAGGTGCACCTGGTTTCCCTCGATGAGGAAAGGCACGTAGTTGCCACCGATCTTCATTTCACCGCTGAAGTCGTAGCCGAGCTCGGCGGCGATCCGTTCAAACGCAGCAGCGCGCTTCTCGCTCATAAGTGCTCCCTGATCGGTCTGTAGGTGATCAGCAGCGCCAGAATGGCCGCATCGCTTCCAGCTTCGCCTGCTCGCGGCTGATGCCGATGTCGCGCAGTTGCTCGTCGGAGAGCTCCAGCAGTTGCTTGCGGGTGCGCACGCGGCGCCAGAACTGCTGCCAGCGGCTTTCGCCGTGCTCACGCGGCGCCACGCGGGTGCCGGGGATCTCCAGCAGTTCCTGTTGATAAAGGGTCAGCCGCACATCGCTCAGGCCGCTCATGTCGTCACTCCTCCAGTCGGGTTCTTCGGACGTGGGGCTAGCGTGACGAATCGGGGAAAATCATTACAGATTCAACACGACAAAGTTTTTTCCATACAGAACCGGGCGAAATCGGTCTGAATGGCGTATTTTTTCCCGATCTGTACTGCATCGAGCCGAACCAACCCGGCACGGGAGATCTGTCATGAAACGCTACGCGCAGTTGGCCGCCACCCTCGGCGAACGCATCGAGCAAGGCCTGTATCGCCCTGGCGACCGCCTGCCCTCGGTGCGCGCGCTAAGCGAAGAACATGGCGTCAGTATCAGCACCGTGCAGCAGGCCTATCGCGTACTGGAAGATGACGGCCTGGTGGAGCCGCGGCCCAAGTCCGGCTACTTCGTGCCGGAACGTCGCGAACTGCCGCCGATGCCGGCGATGACTCGCCCGGCACAGCGGCCGGTGGATGTGTCGCAGTGGGACCAGGTTCTGGAACAGGTGCGCCGCGCGCCGGGCGGCGATTTCGTCCAGCTCGGGCGCGGCACGCCGGATATCGCCAGCCCTTCGCTCAAGCCGCTGCAACGCGCGATGGTGCATGCCGCGCGGCGGACCGACCTGCAGAGCCTGGGCTACGAAGGCATCCAGGGCTCGCTGCCGCTGCGCGAGCAGATCGCCCGGCTGATGCTCGACTCCGGCTGCCAGGTGCCGCCCAGCGAGATCGTCATCACCACCGGGTGCCAGGAAGCGCTGGCCATCACCCTGCGCGCCATCTGCGAACCGGGGGACATCATCGCCATCGACTCGCCGAGCTTCCACGGCGCCATGCAGGCGCTCAAGGCGTATGGCCTGAAGGCGCTGGAAATTCCCACCGACCCCACCAACGGCATCAGCCTGGAAGCGCTGGAACTGGCGATGGAACAGTGGCCGGTGAAGCTGATCCTGCTCACCCCCAACTGCAACAATCCGCTGGGCTACATCATGCCCGACGCCCGTAAGCGCGCCCTGCTGACGCTGGCCGCGCGCTACGACGTGCCGATCCTCGAGGACGACGTCTACGGTGAACTGGCCTACGCCTTCCCGCGCCCACGCAGCATCAAGTCCTTCGACACCGACGACCGCGTCCTGCTGGCCAGTTCCTTCTCCAAGACGGTCGCGCCCGGCCTGCGCACCGGCTGGGTGGTACCGGGGCGTTACCTGGATCGCATCCTGCACTTCAAGTACATCGCCAGTGGCACCTGCGCGCCGCAGCCGCAGATGGCCCTGGCCGAATTCGTCGGCGGCGGCCACTACGAGCCGCACATCCGCCGCATGCGCGCGCAGTACCAGCGCCACCGCGACCTGATGACCGAGTGGGTCGGCCGCTACTTCCCCGAAGGCGCGCGAGTCACCCGGCCGCGCGGCGGCTTCATGCTCTGGGTCGAGTTCGACCCGCAGTTCGACAGCGTGCGGCTGAACCACGAATTGCGCCGCGACAACGTACAGGTAGCGGCGGGCAACATCTTTTCCGCCTCGGGCAAATACCGCAACTGCATCCGCATGAACTACTCCAACCGCGACCTGCCGCTGATCGAAGCGGCCGTGCGCAAGGTCGGCGCCTGCGCCGGGCGGCTCACCGCCGAGTTGCGCGAGCAGCAGGCCGAGCCGCTGCCGGCCTGAGGCGAAACATTTATCCACAGCCCGGCGCTGCCGCATGGCCGCGCCCTGCTGTACCTTGGTTTCCTTTTGCCGGGCTCCTGCCTTGACCAGTCTGACCCTCGGCCCACTGGCCATTCCCCTGCCCCACGTCCTGCTCTACCTCGGCTTCTTCGGTGCGCTGCTGGCCGGCTGGCTGGCCGGGCGCAGGCGCGGCGCCAATCCCGAAGGTGCGCTGTTCGCCATGTTCCTCGGCGGCCTGCTGGTGGCACGGCTGGCATTCGTTGCGCGCTTTGCCGAGCAGTACGCGGCGACGCCCCTGAGCATTGTGGATATCCGCGATGGCGGGTTTCTCGCGCTACCGGGCGTGATCGCCGCTGCGCTGATCGGCGCCGTGCTGGCCTGGCGCAGGGCCGCACTGCGTCGCCCGCTGGCCGTCGCCGCCGTGGTCGGCGTATGCCTGTGGGGCGGCGGCAAGGCAGTGACTTCGGCGCTGGATCGCAGCCAGCAGCTTCCCGAACTCACGGTGATGGACTTGCGCGGGGCGGCCGTGGACCTGCGCGCGCGGGATGGCCGGCCCATGGTGGTGAACCTCTGGGCCACCTGGTGCCCACCGTGCCGGCGCGAAATGCCGGTGCTGGAGGCCGCCCAGAAGCAGCGCAGCGATGTGCGCTTCCTGCTGGTCAACCAGGGTGAGAACGCCGAAGCCGTGCAGCGTTTCCTGCGCGACCAGGGCCTGAGCGAAGCGGCAGTATTGCTCGACAGCGGCAACCGCCTGGGCCAGCTCACCGGTTCCTACGGCATGCCCACCACCCTGTTCTACGACGCCCAGGGGCGCCTGAAGCACAGCCAGATGGGCGAGCTTTCTGCTGCCAGCCTGGAGTACGGGCTGGGCCAGCTCAAGGACTGACCCACAGTAAAAGCCGCGAATTCGTAAGCGGCTGGGAGGTCAGAGCAGGGGAATGGCGCAAGAGTGGACTCCGTCCGCGATGGGGCCCGGCGCGATACGAGCCTATCGCGGACGAAGCCGACTCGTGCAAAAGCGCTAAGCGCTTACTGCTTACTGGATCTCCTCCGGCGTGACGATCACCCAGTTCTTGTCGGCGGTCACCGGCTGGCCGAGCTTGGCCTGGGCTTCGGCATTCTTCTTGATCATGCCGTTGAGCTGGTCCATGTACTTGGCCTTGCGGTTGATCCACAGGTGCACGCCGTTCTCGGCGGTTCCGTTGAACAGCATGTAGCCGTCGCTGCTGGGCGTATCGCCGCCGACCAGGATGGGCTTCTTCCACTGGTCGATATAGGTGAGGATCGCCGCCTGCTTGCCGGCCATCCAGGTCGCCGGAGTCCACAGGTAGGGGGTGATTTCCAGGTCCAGGTTGGCCTTGGGATCGTACTTGCCCTCGCTGATCTGCTTGCGCGCGGTGGTCAGCGCGCCACTCTGGCGGTCCTTGAGCAGGGTGGTGACGCCGATGACGTTCTCCGGCTTCACGTTGTAGCCGTACTTGGGATCGCTGGCGACCATGCGCACCAGTTCCTCATGGGCGGCGGTCATCACATAGACCTCGATGCCGTTCTCCATCAGCTTGTTGTACAGCTCGGTCTGGCCGGTGAAGACCTTGGGCGGGTTGATCGAGAGGGTCTTGACCACATCGCCTTCGTAATAGGTGCTGGGCACCGGCTTGCCGTAGGCCATCAGCTCGTCGACATAGCCCTTGAGCTCCTTGAGGGTGAAGCCGGAGAACACCTGGGCGACCCAGGGGTAGCAGACCAGGTCGTCGACTTCGCAGAGGCGGTAGTAGTAGCTGTTGAGGCTTTCCTTGTGGCCGTTCACGTCCTTGAAGGGGATCAGCTTGAGCGAGGGATCGAGCTTCTCGCGGGTCAGCACGCCTTTCATTTCCAGGAAGGGCAGCAGCGATTCCTCGAGGTCGTAGCGGTAGCTGGTGTTGTCCATGTCGAAGACCGCGAAGGCGCCCTTGTTGGCATTGGCAGCGATCAAGGCGTCGAGCTGCTTGGCGGCGGGCGCCGGCCAGTGCTTCAGCTCAGTGGCGGCAAACGTGGTGCTGGCGAGGCCGGCCAGGATCAGGCCGGCGAGCAAGGTGCGCATGGGCTTCATGGAATTCCCCCGAGTGGTGTTGTTGGAATGGGGAAGGCCCGAAACGGGCCCTCGCTGGACTAGTCCAGCAATGACCCTAGCAAAGCGCTGTTTCAGCTCTGCGACGGCAGCGACGCGAACCGTCGCGAAGGCGGCAGGACATATCCATACGCGCCACGCGGCTTTGCCGGCAGCGACGACTGGTCTAGTTCACCGCACGGCGCAGGCGGCCGGGGGCCTCGCCGTAGGTGTCCCTGAACTTCTTGGTGAAGGAGGCCTGGGACTGGTAGCCGACCTGGGCGGCAATGTCGCAGAGGCGCAGCTGCGAGGTGCTCAGCAGGCGGTAGGCCAGTTCCATGCGCACTGTGGTCAGCAGCGCCCAGGGCGACCGCCCGGCAACCTGGGTGAACAGGCGCGTGAAAGTGGCGCGGGACATGTTCGCCCGTTCGGCCAGGGCCTCGATGGTCCATTCGTGGGCAGGATCGTCGAGCATGGCCTGCCAGGCGCGGCTCAGGCGCCTGTCGGCGAGCAATGCCAGGGTGCCGCTGCTGGGGGTGTGCTCCTGCAGGTAGACGCGCAGGATCAGGGTGAACAGCGCCGAGGACAATGCATCGACCAGGAAGCGCGCACCGGCCTGGTTGCCGTCCGCCTCGGCGCGCAGCAGGCCGACCAGCGCGGCCACGGCATCGCCCAGTCCATTGTCCTGGCAGGACACCTTCAGGACGCTCGGCAAGGAGCCGATCAGCAGCGAGCCGCGCTGGTAATGAAAGCTGCCGCAAAGCATGTCCAGCTCGCCTTCGCCCGTGCCAAGGCGATGGACCGGCAACAGGCCCGCCTCGTGGACTTCCGGCGACTGCGCGGCCACACGAGCGCCTTGGCTGCGCAACAGGTGGGCTGCACCGTCGGGAAGGACCAGTACGTCGCCTGCCTCGAGGTCCAGGGCCTGTCCGTCGGGCATTTCCGCCCGGCAGCTGCCGGACAGCACCACGTGGTACTGCGCCGTCCCCTCGGGCAAGGGCTCGTGGTCCAGCGCCCAGTCGCCGAGGAAGCGGCAACGCAGGTCGAGACTGCCGCGCAGGCCAGCGAGCTGGATGAGGTGGTCGATGGAGTTCATGGGATTCCCGGCGAGGGCAACGGCTGACAGATTATCCGCAGCGACAGGTCATTCGAAGTAGTCCACCGCTGGCATCTGCATCGCCTGCATCTCCGCCTGGAGGAATTCGCGCAGCCGCCGCAGGCGCCCCTGGTCTCGGCGTGCGCGGGGCCAGACCAGGTAGTAACTCTCGCCACTGGCGACGGCACTGGGCCAGGGCAGTGCCAGGCGGCCCTGATTGGCATCCTCGGCGACCATCACCAGGTCGCCGATGGAAACACCGTAGCCGCGGGTCGCGGCGACTATGCCCAGCTCGAGGGTATCGAATACCTGTCCGCCCTTGAGCGAGACCTGCTCCCCCAGGCCCATGCGCTGCAACCAGCGCCGCCAGTCGCGACGGTCGGGGGTGGGGTGCAGCAGTTCGGCGCCGGCCAGCCGCTCGGCGTCCCAGGGGCCATCCGCCAGCAGCGCGGGCGAGCCGACGGGAATCAGCCATTCGGGAAACAGCAAGGCGGCCTCCCAGTCCGGCGGGAAGTGCCCCGAGCTCAGCAGCACCGCGCAATCGAAGGGCTCATGCACGAAGTCGACGCGATCCACGTCCATCCAGGCACTGGTCAGCTGCACCTCGATATCGCTGTTCTGCATGCGGAACTTGCTCAGCCGCGCCAGCAACCAGCGCATGGTCAGGGTGGACGGCGCCTTCAGCCGCAGTACGCCTTCGTCCGCGCGCAGGCTTGCGCAGGCGCGCTCCAGCGCATCGAAGCCGTCGCGCAGGCCGGGCAGCAGCATCCGTGCGGTTTCGCTCAGCTCCAGCTGGCGGCCGCGGCGCTGGAACAGCCGGCAGGCGAAGTGTTCTTCCAGGGTCTTGATGTGCCGGCTCACCGCGCTCTGGGTGATCGCCAGTTCCTCGGCGGCGCGGGTGAAGGACGCGTGCCGCGCGGCAGCCTCGAAGGCGCGCAGGGCGTAAAGGGGCGGCAACTGGCGGTTCATGGCGGGCTCCGGCTGTCTTAAACATGAGTATGACTCATGGATGGCATCGCATTTTTCCTTTTGTGCCCGCGTCCATAACGGCCGGAGAATGGGCCATTCCTATCGATGCGGCGCCTGCCGCTTGCTGAGCCTGACTCATGAAACGCCCGTACCCTGACGAACTCGCCGCCATCCTGCGCCTGGCCGGCCCGCTGATTGCCGCCCAACTGGCCTACGTCGCCATGGTGTTCACCGACACCGTGATGATGGGCAAGCTCGGCCGCGAGGCGCTGGCCGCCGGGGGGTTGGGTGCATCTACTTATGCGCTGATCTCGACCTTCTGCGTCGGCGTGGTGGCGGCCACCGGCAACCTGGTGGCGATCCGGCATGGCGCAAAAGACGCCCGCGGCGTAGTCGAAGCCACCCAGGCCGGCCTGTGGATCGGCGCCGCGCTGGCGCTGCTGGCGGGCCTGTTGCTGTGGAACCTCGGGCCGATCCTGATCGCCTTCGGCCAGGCCCCGGAAACGGTCGCCGGCACCATGAGTTTTCTGCACAGCATCGTCTTCGCCCTGCCCGGCTACATGGCCTTCATGGTGCTGCGCGGCTTCACCAGCGCCATCGAGCGGCCCGGCCCGGTCATGGCCATCAGCCTGATCGGCGCGCTGGCCAACTTCGCCCTCAATTACGCCTTCATCGAAGGACTGTTCGGCCTGCCGCGCCTGGGGCTGGCGGGGATCGGCATGGTCACCGCGGTGGTGATGAATGCGTTGCCGGTGATCTTCGCCCTGTACCTGCGCTGGCACCGGGCGTACGCGCCCTACCCGCTGCTGAAGGGATTGTCGAAGCCGGACTTCAAGGTGATCGGCGAATCGCTACGGCTGGGCATTTCCATCGGCGGCACCTACGCCGTGGAGTCGGGCATGTTCACCGTGGCGACGCTGTGCATGGGCGTGATCGGCAGCACCGCGCTGGCGGCGCACCAGATCGCCATCCAGTCGGTGTATGTGGCCTTCATGGTGCCCATGGGGCTTTCCTACGCGGTGACCTTCCGCATCGGCCAGCATTATGGCGCGGGCCGGCTGTTCGAGGCGAGACGCGCCGGGCGGCTGGGCATCGGCTTCGGTGCCAGCTGCATGTTTGCCTTCGCCGCGCTGTTCTGGCTGGCCCCGGAGCTGGTCATCGGCCTGTTCATCGACCACAACGACCCAGCCAACCGCGACGTGGTGCAACTGGCCGTCAGCCTGCTGGCCATCGCCGCGTGGTTCGAGCTGTTCGACGGTACCCAATGCATCGCCATGGGGGCGATCCGTGGCTTGAAGGATGCGCGCACGACCTTCCTGGTCGGGCTGGCCGGCTACTGGCTGGTGGGCGTACCGATGGCGCTGCTGCTGGCCTTCCCGCTGGGCTGGGGACCGAGTGGCGTATGGTGGGGCCTGGCATCGGGCCTGGCCTGCGCGGCCATCGGGCTGACGCTGGCCTTCGAGACGAAGACATCGCGATTGCTGCGTCCGAGCCTGCCGGCCGCGGAGCTGGTCGCTAGCTGACCGAGTCCTGCAGGCGCAGCGCACGGTTGGCGCCAAAGACCAGGAAACGCGCCAGCTCCGGCAAAGGCAGCGGGCGGCTGATCCAGTAACCCTGGACCTGGTCACAGCCGAACTGGCGCAACTCATCCTGCTGGGCGGCGGTCTCGACGCCTTCGGCGACCACTTCCAGGTTCAGGTTGTGCGCCAGGTTGATCATGGCCCGTACCAGTTGCAGGTTTTCCGGGCGCACGTGCATGCCGCCGACGAAACTCTTGTCGATCTTCAGCAGGGTGATCGGCAGGCTGTTGAGGTGCACGAAGGAGGAGAAGCCGGTACCGAAATCGTCCAGCGAGAAGCGCACGCCCAGCTGGCCGAGGGCCTGCATGGTCTGCAGGACCTGGTCGCTGCGGCGCATCACGGCGGTCTCGGTGAGTTCGAATTCCAGCCACTGGGCGTCGACGCCGCGCTCGCGGATCAGTCGCTCCAGGGTCGGCAGCAACTGGCTGTCCTGGAACTGGCGGAACGACAGGTTCACCGCCATGTGCAGCGGCGGCAGGCCGCGCCCGCGCAGCCACTGCATGTCGCGCAGGGCGCGGGAGATGACCCAGTAACCCAGCGGCACGATCAGCCCGCTTTCCTCGGCCAGCGGCACGAAGTCGCCCGGCGTCAGCAGGCCGCGCTCGGGATGGCGCCAGCGCACCAGGGCCTCGAGGCCGACGATCTGCCCGCTGTGCAGGTCCAGGCGCGGCTGGTAGTGCAGCTCCAGCTCGTCGCGACGCAGCGCCCGGCGCAGTTCGCTCTCCAGGTCGGCAAGGCTGCGGGCGCCACGGTTGATGCGCTCATCGAAGATGTGGAAGGTGCAGCCCTGGCGCGACTTGGCCTGTTGCATGGCGATGTGCGCGTGCCACAGCAACGGGTCGGCGGCTTCACCGGCGCGGGCGTGGGCCATGCCCAGGCTGCAGCCCAGCAGCAGGCTTTCGCCCTCGACCCAGTAGGGTTCGCCCAGGGACTCGACTATCAGTTCGGCGACCTTCTCCACCCGTGCCGGATCGCGGCGGGTGTCCAGCAGCAGGGCGAACTCGTCGCTGCCCAGGCGGGCGATGTGGTCGCCGTTGTCCAGGTGCGCCTTCAGCCGTGCCACCACCTGCAGGATCAGGCGGTCGCCGGCCTGGTGGCCGAGGGCGTCGTTGACGTGGCGGAAGTTGTCCAGGTCCAGGTGGCCCAGCGCCAGGCCGCGCCCTTCGCTCTCGCTCAGCCGGGCGGCGAGCAGGGTCTGGAAACCCTGGCGGTTGGCGATGCCGGTCAGCGGGTCCTGCTCGGCCAGGCTCTGCAGGGTGTTCTGCAGCGAAGTGCGCTCGCGCACGTAGCGCAGGGTACGGCGCAGGACTTCGACACCGAGGGATTCGGCCACCAGGTAGTCGGCGACGCCGACGGGTTCTTCCGCGGGTTCGCGCTCCAGCAGCAGGATCAGCGGCAGGTGGCACTGGTGGGCGGACGGCAACTTGGCGGGCGTGGTGAGCACCAGGCCGACCTGATCCTCGTCGAACAGGGCGCTGGCGGCTTGCCAGGACGGGGCCGTGATCAGCGAATAGCCCGGCCCCAACGCGGCCAGATGCCCGCGCAGTAGCTGGGCCCACTGCGGCGCTTCCGCCAGCAGGAGCAGGCGCGTTGGTTCGACCGACGCTGCCAAGCGACCCCCATGTATCTCTAGAAAGAGGGGAAACTCCAGGCACCATCCCTGCGCCCATTTCCCCCGGTTTTGAAGCGACGCCATCCGGACATCCAGTGGATGTAGACGAAACTTCAGAGAAACTCTTAAGAGTTTTCTTCAAGTAATGCTGTCACAAGCCTAATACATGTACAGATTTATCCAAAACACATAAGTACGATCGTGTCACAGATCGCCGCTATTCCGAGCGGCACCCCGACGCCCGGCAGGGCCTGCTAGAATACGCCCCCGCTTCACTAAAGACCCCCGCCTTCATGTCCCGACTCAATCCCCGGCAGCAAGAGGCCGTGAACTACGTCGGCGGCCCGCTCCTGGTGCTGGCCGGCGCCGGCTCCGGCAAGACCAGCGTGATCACCCGCAAGATCGCCTACCTCGTGCAGCAATGCGGCATCCGCGCCCAGTACATCGTCGCCGTGACCTTCACCAACAAGGCCGCCCGCGAGATGAAGGAGCGCGTCAGCACCCTGCTGCGCCCGGGCGAAGGCAAGGGCCTGACCGTCTCGACCTTCCACAACCTGGGCCTGAACATCATCCGCAAGGAACACGCGGCCCTGGGCTACAAGCCCGGCTTCTCGATCTTCGACGAGAGCGATGTGAAGGCGCTGATGACCGACATCATGCAGAAGGAATATTCCGGCGATGACGGTCTGGACGAGATCAAGAACCTGATCGGCAGCTGGAAGAACGACCTGATCCTTCCGGAAGAGGCGCTGGAAAAGGCGCGCAACCCCAAGGAACAGACCGCGGCCATGGTCTACCTGCATTACCAGCGCACGCTCAAGGCGTACAACGCGGTGGACTTCGACGACCTCATCCTGCAGCCGGTGAAGCTGTTCCAGGAGCACCCGGAGATCCTCGACAAGTGGCGCAACCGCGTGCGCTACATGCTGGTGGACGAATACCAGGACACCAACGCCAGCCAGTACCTGCTGGTGAAGATGCTGGTGCAGCAGCGCGCGCACTTCACCGTGGTGGGTGATGACGACCAGTCGATCTACGCCTGGCGCGGCGCGCGCCCGGAAAACCTGATGCAGCTCAAGGATGACTTTCCCTCGCTGAAGGTGGTGATGCTGGAGCAGAACTACCGCTCCACCAGCCGTATCCTCAAATGCGCCAACATCCTCATCGCCAACAATCCCCACGTGTTCGAGAAGCAGCTGTGGAGCGAGATGGGCGAAGGCGACCCGATCCGCGTGATCCGTTGCCGCAACGAGGAGTCCGAGGCCGAGCGGGTGGCGATGGAAATCCTCACCATCCACCTGAAGACGCAGCGGCCCTACAGCGAATTCGCCATCCTCTACCGGGGCAACTATCAGGCGAAGCTGATCGAACTGAAACTCCAGCATCACCAGATTCCCTATCACCTGTCAGGCGGCACCAGTTTCTTCGGACGCCAGGAGGTGAAGGACCTGATGTCCTATTTCCGCCTGCTGGTGAACCCGGACGATGACAACGCCTTCCTCCGGGTGATCAACGTGCCGCGCCGCGAGATCGGCTCCACCACGCTGGAGAAGCTCGGCAACTACGCCACCGAGCGCGGATGCTCGATGTTCAACGCCTCCGGCGAACTCGGCCTGTCCGAACACCTGGACGCCCGCTACATCGAGCGCCTGCAGCGCTTCAAGCGCTTCATCGACAAGGTCCGCGAGCAATGCGCCGGCAGCGACCCGATCGGCGCGCTGCGGAGCATGGTGATGGACATCGACTACGAGAACTGGCTGCGGCAGAACGCCTCCAGCGACAAGGTCGCCGATTTCCGCATGGGCAACGTCTGGTTCCTCATCGAAGCGCTGAAGAACACCCTGGAGCGCGACGAAGAAGGCGACATGACCATCGAGCAGGCCATCGCCAAGCTGGTGCTGCGCGACATGCTCGAGCGCCAGCAGGAAGAGGAAGAAGGCGCCGACGGCGTGCAGATGATGACCCTGCACGCCTCAAAGGGCCTGGAATTCCCCTACGTGTTCATTCTCGGCGTGGAGGAGGAAATCCTCCCGCACCGCTCCAGCATCGAAGCCGACACCATCGAGGAAGAGCGGCGCCTGGCCTATGTGGGCATCACCCGGGCGAAGAAGAACCTGGCCATGACCTTCGCCGCCAAGCGCAAGCAGTACGGCGAAATCATCGACTGCTCGCCCAGCCGCTTCCTCGACGAACTGCCGCCCGAAGACCTGGTCTGGGAAGGCCAGGAGGACGCGCCGCAGGAGGTGAAGGTGGCCAAGGGCAATTCGGCGCTGGCGGATATCCGGGCGATGCTCAAGCGCTGATCTTGCCGGGTGTTACCGGTCGGTTTTGTGCCGGGCCCCCTCTCCCCTACCCTCTCCCTGAAGGGAGAGGGAGCTATCCGAGCCAGCTGACACCACCACTCCCCCCTGATGCCGAACTGTCCCCTCTCCCTTCGGAGCGGGGCGCGCAGCCAGGGTTAGGGAGAGGGCCAAGCCCCAGGACAGATTCCGCGGCAGGCAACCCCACGCTTCCCGCCCATCGAAAAACTGTCCATTCGATCAGCAATTGCATTGGTCGGAACGTCGCGCAGATGGCCACTAGCGTTGTAGAATTACGCGCTTCATCAGCGACAGCCGCTCCGGAAGCACCCCCGTGAACACTCTCAAAGACAAAATTCGCAGCGAAGGCATCGTTCTTTCCGAACAGGTCCTCAAGGTAGACGCCTTCCTCAACCACCAGATCGACCCGGCGCTGATGAAGCAGATCGGCCATGAATTCGCCGAACGCTTCAAGAACCAGGGCATCACCAAGATCGTCACCATCGAGGCCTCGGGCATCGCCCCGGCGATCATGGCCGGCCTCGAGCTGGGCATCCCGGTGATCTTCGCCCGCAAGTTCCAGTCGCTGACGCTGAAGAACGACCTGCTGATCTCCAAGGTGTTCTCCTTCACCAAGCAGACCGAAAGCACCATCGCCATCTCGGCCAAGCACCTGACCGCCGCCGACCACGTGCTGGTGGTGGACGATTTCCTCGCCAATGGCCACGCCGCCAAGGCGCTGATCGACCTGATCCAGCAGGCCGGCGCCAGCATCGCCGGGCTGGGTATCGTCATCGAGAAGTCCTTCCAGGAAGGCCGTTCCCTGCTGGAAAGCGAGGGTTACCGCGTGGAATCCCTGGCCCGGGTGAAGTCCCTGGCCAACGGTCAGGTCGAATTCCTCGAAGACTGATCCTGCGCTGTAAAAAGGCGGGTGCCGACAGGGCCCGCCTTTTTCATGCCTGACAGTTCAAGCGCGTCCTACAAGGTTTGTTCGTCGCTGGCTTTCAGGCCGGCCAGCACCAGACGCTGGTACAGCTCCTCGCGCAACCCCTCCGGATTCGCCAGCCCCATGCGTTCCAGGTGCGCCGGGTAGGCCTCCGGCGCCGGCGCATCGAGGGTCGCCTTGCCCAGCTCGAGAACCTCGCTCAGCTTCAGCTTGCTCTTGAGCCAACCCAACGCGCGCAGCAACTCGCGTTCCTGTTCGGTGAAGTCGCAACCCAACGGGAACTCCGGCAGCAGATGACGATACTGTCGCGTCGCGTCCCGCAAGCGCTCCGGGGTATTGTCGCGATAGCGCTGGCCCAGCTCGAAGTCCTTCGGCAGCTTGCCGGCCTCCTGGGCCTGGGCGATCAGCGCATCCTGGAAGCGCGAGTCGGCGATGGACAGCATGGCGGCGATCACCTCGGCATCGTTGCGGCCGCGCAGGTCGGCGACGCCGTACTCGGTCACCACCATGTCACGCAGATGCCGGGGAATCGTCGTGTGGCCGTAGCTCCAGACGATGTTGGAGCTCAGCTCACCCTCGGACTCGCGCCAGCTGCGCAGCATCAGGATGGAGCGCCCGCCTTCCAGCTCATGAGCCTGGGCGACGAAGTTGTACTGCCCGCCGACACCGCTGAGTACCCGGCCGTCCTCCAGTTGGTCGGCCACGCCGGCGCCGAGCAGGGTGACGGTGAAGGCGCTGTTGATGAAGCGCGCATCCCGGCGCTGCTCGCGCTTGAGCTCCTCGTCGCGGTACAGGTTGTTGACGAAGCCGATGCCGGTCATGCCGATACCGGCCCGCTCCTCGCGGGGCATCTCGCGTAGGCGCCGGTAGAAGGCCTGCGGACCGAGGAAAAAGCCGCCGTGCAGCCAGACGCCCGGCTCGGTCGGTGCGGCGCCGGGGCGCGCCGCTACCCGGCGGTTGAGCACCCCCGCCTCGGCCAGGGCCAGCAGGCCGGGTACGAACATTTCGCTGCAGCCATACAGCCCGTGCTGGAAAGCGCCCAGCCCGCCGTCACGCTCGATCAGCCCGGCGTGACGGGCGGTGGAGTCGAGGCCGTCGAGCAGCGCACGATAGCCATCGTTGTCGCGCTGGCGGGTCAGCAGCGCCGAGGTGAGGGCATCGCCCATGGAGCCGATGCCGATCTGCAGGGTGCCGCCGTCGCGCACCAGGGCGCTGGCGTGCAGGCCGATACAGTGGTCCTGAAGGCCCACTGGCAGGTTGGGGGTGGAAAACAGCGTGCTGTTGTCGCCCGGTGAATCCACCAGCAGGTCGAAGAAATCCTCATCCACTTCGGCATCGCCAGGCATGTACGGCAACTGGTCGTGGACGACACCGATAATGACGATGGTTTCGCCCGCCGCGCGGCGACGCTGCAACATCGGCAGCAAGTCGAGGGTGATGTCCGGGTTGCACGCCAGGCTCAGCTTGCCCGGCCGCGCCGGATCACGCGCAACCAGTTGGGCAACGGCATTGACGCCCTTGGCGTTGATGTCCCGCGCCACGTGGCTGTAGTTGCAGCTGATGTAGTTCTGCTGCGCTGGAGCGCTGTCCAGCAGGCTGCCGGGCTGCAGGTAGAACTCTTCGACGCGGATGTTTTCCGGCACGTTGCCGCTGCGCAGGTCGTGCAGGTAGTCCAATTCGGGGTAGTCGCCGTAGATACGCTCGACGAAGGGATCGAGGAAGCGCCGCTGAAGTTCGCCGCCGGCCTGCGGGCGACCGAGGGACAGCGCCGTGTAGAACGTCAGTTGCCGGCGCGGATTCTCGCGCATGTGCCGATACAGCGCATTGGCCAGTCGGTTGGGCTTGCCCAGGCCCAGGGGAAGCCCGAGACGGATGTGCCCGTCCAGGCGATGCAACAGTTCTTCGACAGCGGTTTCGATCGAGCAGGATTGCACCGGGCATCCCTCCGGGTTCGTTGTCCACGACAGGAGTTTGGACCGGCTTGACGCAAAAGTTGCTCCCGCGACTCACGAGGTGAAAAATCGCGGGCATGAAAAAGCCGCCCTTGGGCGGCTTTTTCGCACAGGTCGGCTGTTACAGGCCGGACATGTGTTGAATCGCAGCTTTCAGCTCGTCATCGGAGCAATCAGCACAAGTACCCTTGGGCGGCATGGCGTTGAAGCCGGAGATAGCTTTGGCCAGCAGGCCATCCAAACCACCCTGCTCTTTCGCCCGCTTGCTCCACTCGGCCTTGTCACCGATCTTCGGTGCATTCAGCAGGCCTGTACCATGACAGTTGGTGCAGACCTTGCCGACAATCTCTTCGCCCGAACGCGGGGCACCGCCACCACCGGCAGCAGCGACGGCGCCAACGCCTTCGCATTCCTTGCCCTGGACGCAGACTTTGCCGACAGGTTCGAGACGCTTGGCAATGGCGTCATCATTGGTCGCAGCCTGAACGCTCACTGCCCACAGGGCCAGTACGGCAGCTTGGGCTGCCAGGATTTTTCTAATCAGGTTCACCCTTTCACCCTCATCGTGGCTTATCACGCCCGGTCGCGGTGCAGTCACAGTCTCGGGCCGCGCGAGCGGGCGCAAGTATAACGGCAAAGCCGGGAAGCTCGAAACAATTGCGCCACCTTGCCGGCCTTTGCGGCATTAGGTCGCAGCTGATCTGGCCGGTCCTACCGGCTGTTCAAAAATTTGCCGGTGTGGTCGCGCTGATCAGTCGTGCCGGGGCTTCGAACGGATTACGGAAGCGGTGCGGCTTGGTGCTGTCGAAATAGTAGCTGTCGCCACATTCGAGGACGAAAGTCTCGTCGCCGACGGTCAGTTCCAGGCGGCCTTCGACCAGCACGCCGGTCTCTTCGCCTTCGTGGGCATACATGTCGTCACCGGTGTCGGAACCCGGCGGATAGGTCTCGTCGAGCAGGGTGATGGCGCGGCTGGGGTAGTCCTTGCCAATCAGCTTCATGATGATCGAGCCACTGGACAGGTCACTGAGCTCGTCCGCCTTGTAGACCACAGGAGTGTTGCTGCTCTGCTCAAGATCGAGGGAGAAGAACTCGACCAGGGACATCGGAATACCACCCAGCACTTTCTTCAGCGAACTGATGGAGGGGCTGACGCTGTTCTTCTCGATCATCGAGATTGTGCTGTTGGTCACACCCGCCCGTTTGGCGAGTTCGCGCTGGGACAAACCTTTGAGCTTACGGATGGCTTGCAGACGAGCACCGACGTCCAAGGGTGGGGTCCTCCTTATTCTTGTGATCAGGCAGGCTCTGAAAGGCAGAACCCGCAGCGGCTTGAGCCGAGCGGGTTCCAAGTGCCACGTATCATGGCAACACCGTTCAGTATTTACAACAGATCGCCCGACGATCCTGCGCAAACTTTACGGGCGGTATCCGTCACTCGCCGCTATAGACCCGCGGGACGCGCTTGAGGTTGCAGAACAGCTGGTAGGGAATGCTGCCGCACAGGGAAGCCAGCTGGCTGGCGGGGACGTTCGGGCCCCAGAGCTCGACGCGACTGCCCAGGCCTGCCTGCGGCAGGTCGGTCAGGTCCACGGTGAGCATGTCCATGGACACGCGACCGATGATGCGGCTGGGCTTGCCGTCGATGAACACCGGCGTGCCATCCGGCGCATGGCGCGGATAGCCATCGGCGTATCCCATGGCGACCACGCCGACGCGTACCGGGCGGTCGGCGATGAAGCGCGCGCCGTACCCCACCGGCTCGCCGGCCGGCAGCTCGCGGATGCTGATGATCTGGGATTCCAGGGTCATCACCGGACGCAGCTGGTCCGCCAGCGGATGGGCCTGCTCGAACGGAGTGGCGCCGTAGAGCATGATGCCGGGGCGCACCCAGTCGCTGGGCACTTCGGACCAGCCGAGGATGCCGGGGGAATTGCGCAGGCTGATCTCATGCCCCTGGCCTGCGGCTTCGCGCACGGTCTGGAAAGCGGCGACCTGCTCTTCGGTGCGGACGCAGTCCAGTTCGTCGGCGCGGGAGAAGTGGCTCATCAGCACGACCTTGGCCACGTGGGGCAGCGCCTTCAGGCGCGCCAGCGCGGCGGCGTAGTCCTGCGGGAAGAAGCCGACGCGGTGCATGCCCGAGTCCATCTTCAGCCAGACGGTCAGCGGCTTGCTGGGGCGGGCACGCTCGATGGCCTCCAGCTGCCAGGCCGAGTGCACCACGCACCAGAAATCATGGGCGTCGATCAGTTCCAGTTCGCTGGCCTCGAAGAAGCCTTCGAGCAGCAGGATCGGCGCACGGATGCCGGCTTCGCGCAGCTCCAGCGCTTCCTCGATGCACGCCACGGCGAAGCCGTCAGCCTCGCCTTCCAGGGCGCGGGCGCAGACCACTGCACCGTGGCCGTAGGCGTCGGCCTTGACCACGGCCAGCGCTCGCGCGCCGGTGACTTCACGGGCCAGGCGGTAGTTGTGGCGCAGGGCGGCGAGATCGATCAGGGCACGGGCGGGACGCATGGCGAGGCTCTCTTTTTATCAACGTGGTACGAAACTGCAGACGAAAAAAACCCGGCGCTCCGGCCGGGCCACGCAAAAACGATCAGGGCAGTGCGGCGACGATGGAGATCTCGACGAGGATCTCCGGGTAGCACAACGCCGCCTGGACGGTGGCGCGCGCCGGGGCGCAGCCCTGCGGGACCCACTGGTCCCAGACGCCGTTCATGCCGGCGAAGTCGGCGGCGACGTCCTTGAGGTAGATGGTTGCCGAGAGGACACGCGACTTGTCGGTGCCGGCCTCGTCGAGCAGGCGCTCGACGCTGGCGAGGACTTCGCGGGTCTGTTGCTCGACGTCGGCGGTGAGGTCGTCCGCCACCTGGCCGGCGAGGTACACCGTGCCGTTGTGGACGACGACCTGGCTCATCCGCTGATTAGTGTGCAGGCGCTGGATGGCCATTCTGGGCCTCCGAAGTGGAACCGTAGCGGGAGATGTCCAGACCTTCGGTGCTGATCTGCGGGCGCTTCTTGGCCATCAGGTCGGCGAGGTAACGGCCCGAGCCGCACGCCATGGTCCAGCCCAGGGTGCCGTGGCCGGTATTGAGGAACAGGTTGCGATAGCGGGTGGCACCGACGATCGGGGTGCCGTCCGGGGTAGCCGGGCGCAGGCCGGTCCAGAATTCCGCCTGGCTGACATCGCCGCCTTCCGGATAGAGGTCGGTGGTGATCATTTCCAGGGTAGCGCGGCGACGCGGGTTCAGCGACAGGTCGAAGCCGGCGATTTCCGCCATACCGCCGACGCGGATACGCTGGTCGAAGCGGGTGATCGCGACCTTGTAGGTCTCGTCGAGAATGGTCGAGGTCGGCGCCATGTCCGGGTTGGTGATCGGCACGGTCAGCGAGTAACCCTTGAGCGGGTAGACCGGAGCGTCGATGCCCAGCGGCTTGAGCATCTGCGGCGAGTAGCTGCCCAGCGCCAGCACGTAGCGGTCGGCGGTGACCAGTTGGCCATCGACCCAGACGCCGTTGATGCGGTCACCGGCGAAGTCCAGGCGCTGGATGTCCTGGCCGAAGCGGAATTCCACGCCCAGGGCCTTGGCCATCTCGGCCAGCTTGGTGGTGAACATCTGGCAGTCGCCGGTCTGGTCATTGGGCAGGCGCAGGGCACCGACCAGCTTGTCGGCCACCTTGGCCAGGGCCGGCTCGACGCGGGCAATGCCGGCGCGGTCCAGCACTTCATAAGGAACGCCGGTGCTTTCCAGGACGGCGATGTCCTTGGCGGCGGAATCCAGCTGCGCCTGGGTGCGGAACAGCTGGGTGGTGCCCAGGGAGCGGCCTTCGTAGGTGATGCCGGTCTCGGCGCGCAGCTCGTCGAGGCAATCGCGGCTGTACTCGGACAGGCGCACCATGCGCTCCTTGTTCACCGCGTAGCTCTTGGCGTTGCAGTTGCGCAGCATCTGCCACATCCAGCTGTACTGGCTGGGGTCACCGGTCAGCTTGATGGCCAGCGGGGCGTGGGTCTGCAGCAGCCATTTCATGGCCTTGAGCGGGATGCCCGGGGCGGCCCAGGGCGAGGCGTAGCCAGGCGACACCTGGCCGGCGTTGGCGAAGCTGGTTTCCAGGGCCGGGCCGGGCTGGCGGTCGACGACGACCACTTCGAAGCCGGCACGGGCGAGATAGTAAGCACTGGCGGTACCGATCACACCGCTGCCAAGCACCAGAACGCGCATCTTTGCCTCCTACGTCGCGCCAGGGGCGCAGACGTTTCTTATTCTGAACGTAGATGCGCGCAGTATAGGAAGTCGGGCTCAGCGATATTCACTGATTGCGATGCGGTATTTGACGAAAATTCCTGGCAAAAGTCGCTTTTACGGAGGGACATCCACCAGGATTACGGCATTTTCAGCCGAGACCGAATGGTCGATGATCTGGTGAAAATTTCATCAGATCCAGAGTAAATAGCGAACGAAATGGGATTGGCCAGAACTTCTCGCGCCGGACCATTCCCCGACGGGAATTACCTGCTCCCGCCGCCCGCCCCCGGACTCGCCGCCACAGGTGGCGGCGAGCAGGGAATTCCCCTTGGCGCGGCTACTTGCGTACCCACTGACCATTGACCTGCACGTACTGCCCCGATGGCGTACGTTCGATGGCCTTCTTGCCAGCCAGCGCTTCGACGTCAGCCAGCTTGGCGCCGCTCTGCCCGGCAACCTTCTGGTATTCGGCGCGGCGTGCCGCGTTGATCTGCGCGGCGATATCGGCGGCGTCACCGCCATTCTTCACGACGCCCAGGTAGCCGTCGGTCTGTTCACCGACCAGACCCTGGGACTTGGCGCCACCCAGGGCAGACATCGCCTGTTCCAGGCTCATGGCCATGACCGGCAGGCTCAGGCAGAGGGCGACCAGCGCGACGCCCAGTTTGCGGTGCAATCTCATGCAAAGGCTCCTTCTCAGAACAGGCCGCTGTTCTCGTTGATGATGCCGTCGAGCGCCTTGTCGACCTTGATATAGATCTCGTGCTCGATCTTCACGTTGAGGTTGATGTTGATCGGCTCCTTGGGCGCGGCCAACTGCACGGTAGGCGTGCAGCCCTGGACGACGCCTGCCAGGAGCAGGAAGGGTAAAACGGCGCGAAGGCGCATCGGGGTTCTCCTTGCGGTCATGGCGCGGCGGCCGGGTCGTTGCGCAGGCGTTCCTGCACGCGCTTGCGAATGGTGTCGCTGACCCGGTCGCTCAGTTGCAGGCTGGTGAGCAGCTTGGGCACGTTCTCCTCCAGGTTGACGTTGAGGTTGATCGGCCGGCCCTGCTCCAGCGCCGGGTTGCGCCCGCTCAGGCTCAGGGCGAGAAGCAGCTTGCCCGATTCATCATAATCCACGCGGCTGCTCAGTTTGTCGTAGCGGAAATCGTCGATGGCCGTGGCCACCAGCTGCATGGCCGGGTTGCTCTGGCCCAGGGAGCGGATCTTCTCCGAACGGAACTGCAGCACGCCCGGTTGCCGTGCGGCGACTTCCCCTCCGTGGATGACCAGCTTGCCTTCGCGCAGGCCCAGCGGCAGGTTGCCGTCGATGACGCCGTTGCCGGACAGCCCTTCCGCCGGGTAGGCCGCCAGGATCGCCTCCAGCGCCAGCCCTTCCAGCTTCAGCGTCAGACCCTCGCGGCGCGCGGAAAGATCCACGCCCCCCGGCGGTAGCCATGCGCGACCGTTGAACATACCGAGCTCCGCCTGCTGCCAGTCGACCCGCCCGGCCAGCGGTGCGTCCAGCGAGCCCCTGTAGTTGCCCTGCAGCGACAGCGGCCCCAGTGTCACGCCGGGGTTGAGCGAGGCGACTTTCACCTGCGGCAACTGCAGCTCCATCTGCGAGCCGTTCAGCGCGAACTTCGCCTGCAGGTCGAGGCCATGGACCTCGCTGCGGTCGTACACGCCCTCCAGACCTTGCCCGCGCACGTTCAGGCCCAGGCTCTGCGGCGCGCTACCCGGTGGCAGGCGCCAGTTCAGGTCGAAGCTGGCCTTGCCGTTGTTCAGGCTGAGCAGCGCCGGCCAGTCGCCAAGGGACTTCTCCAGCGGGTTGCCGGTGCGCAGGAAGAACTCCAGCTGGCGCGCAACCAGCGCAACGCCCTGCCTGGCGGAATTGTTCAGATCGACTTCGGCATTCAGCCCGCCGCTGTTCAGCAGGCGGCCCTTGAACTGCTGGCTGTCGAGGCTCGCCGCCAGCGTCCCGAGGGCATTCCAGGAAAGCGGTTTGACGTGGGGCTGGCGCAGTTCGCCCACGGCCAGTTTCAGCGGCGCATTCAGTTGCAGGGTGGCCGGCGCGTCGGCCGCATAGCCCAGGTCGAGTGCGCCCTTGCCGAGAACGGCGCTGAGCTTGCTCGCCTTGAGCGACTGCGGCCCGGCCAGGGTGCCGACCTGGAGTTGCGCGCCATCGGCGAAGGCGACGTTGGCGGACTGCTGGTCGATGCGCCCCTCGAAGCGCAGGTCGAAGCGGCTGCTGTCGCCACGCAAGCCGGCCAGTTCAAGGTGCGGGACCTTGCCTTCGAGCCGCGAATCCATCAGCTGCAGCGCCAGCGGCGTCGCTTCCAGCAATGCCACGCGGGAACGCAGGCGCAAGTCGGCGGCGCCCACGGCGTGCAGGTCGGCGCGAACACTACCGGCCTCTTCATCCACGCCGGGCTCCATGTGCAGCGTCAGGCGTGCCGGGCGCAGGCCCACTGGCAGCGCCTGCAGCCAGTCGCCGTAGAGGTCGGACAGGCGCAGATCGCCGCTGAGCACCGAGGGCCGCCAGCCAAGGTCGGTGCCGCTGGCGATCAGCCGCAGGTCGCCCTGCAGGTTGCCCAGGCCCGGCAGCGGCCAGGGTTGCGGCAATTGCAGGGAAAGATCGATGTTGCCGCGGCCATCGCGCAGGCCGGGCCAGTCCGGCCACGCGGCGTTGCCAGCCAGCTGCGTATTCCAGCTCAGGCGCAGGCGGCCGGCTTCGGGGATAGGCAGCGGCAGGTTCGGCGTTGGCAACCACATGCCCAGCCAGTTGCGCACCGCCTGCACCGGCGGCACGGCGGGGCTGGCAAGGCTGCCGCTGAGCTGGCGGGCGCCCGGCGCCCAGATCGAATCCAGCGACAGCAGCTGTTCGTTGTCGAGGAAGCTGTCCAGTTGCAGGCGCCACTGCCCGTCGCCGGGCTGCAACAGGCCATTGAAGGCGAGCTGCTGCCCGCCCTGGCGCAACTCGCCGCCCAGCGCCGCGGCGCCGCCCGGGATCTGCTGCCAGTGGGCGCTGCCGTTGAGGGTGCAACGCTGCTCGCGGGCACAGGGCAGCTCGAGGAAAACCTGTTCCAGCGCCAGCCGTCCGGGCAGCAACGCCAGCCAGCGATTGAGTTGGGCCAGGTCCGGCAGCGCGGCGTCCTCGCCTTCCGCGCGCTCTCCCGGCCATTGGCGGACATCGATCCTGCCGGCGGCCAGCTCCTTCAAGCGCCAGCGGCCATCGGCATGTTCGGGCCAGCCGACACGGACCTCGCGCAACTGGATGGCCAACCTCGCACCATCGGGTGTCTGCCGCTGAAGAGCCATCTGTTCCAGGGTCAGCCCTTGTCGCGAAACGCTCAGGCCCTGCCACTGCTCGATGCTCACCCCGGCATTGGCCAGCAGCCGCGGAACCGCCAGCCACGCCGCGCCAACCGCCAGTGCCAGGAGCAGCAACAGCAGCAGGAGGGCGGTGCGCAGGCGGGGGAACGACATGCGAAGGCTCCGGAAAAAACAGGCGATTGCAGCCGGAAACGGCAGAACTCTGGCCTACAGGCTGGCCGCCCGGCGCGGGAAGTTCAAGGGTTGCCAGTGATATTCCCTACACAACCGACTATATTGCCGATATTCCCCCAAAGCTCATCCCAGAGTCTTTCCCATGAGAACCCAGCACCAAAGCCGCCGCGAACTGGACAAGATCGACCGCAATATCCTGCGCATCCTGCAGGAAGAGGGTCGCATCTCCTTCACCGAACTGGGCGAGCGCGTCGGCCTCTCCACCACGCCGTGCACCGAGCGCGTGCGCCGGCTGGAGCGCGAGGGGATCATCATGGGCTACAACGCCCGGCTGAACCCGCAATACCTGAAAGCAAGCCTGCTGGTGTTCGTCGAAATCAGCCTGGACTACAAATCCGGAGACACCTTCGAGGACTTCCGCCGCTCGGTGCTCAAGCTGCCCCACGTGCTGGAGTGCCACCTGGTGTCGGGCCACTTCGACTACCTGGTGAAGGCGCGTATCTCGGAGATGGCCTCCTACCGCAAGCTGCTGGGCGACATCCTGCTCAAGCTGCCCCATGTCCGCGAGTCCAAGAGCTACATCGTGATGGAAGAGGTGAAGGAAAGCCTCACCCTGCCTATCCCCGACTAAATAGCCGGACTAAAAAGCCCGACTGATTTCCCGCCGTTCGCGGCAGGCTCATCGAGTTTATTTACGACTTCCCGGCGTTTTTTGCGCCGCTGCCTATTGGCTGGGCGGGAAGTCGGCGTTTATCCTGCGTAAAATTTTAACAACACAAAAATCAGGATATCGCACATGAACGCCCGCGTTCACCAGCCGGTACACACCGACCGCCACGCCCCGTCCTACTATGCCGCGAGCGTCAATCGGCGCCTCGAAGTACCGCCCCTGGCCGGCGAGGAAAGGGCCGACGTGTGCATCATCGGCGGAGGTTTCTCCGGGCTGAACACGGCCATCGAACTGGCCGAGCGCGGGTTCTCGGTGATCCTGCTGGAAGCCCACCAGATCGGCTGGGGCGCCAGCGGCCGCAACGGCGGCCAACTGATCCGCGGCGTCGGCCACGGCCTGGAGCAATTCGAGCCGGTGATTGGCGCCGATGGCGTCCATGCCATCAAGCTGATGGGCCTGGAGGCGGTGGAAATCGTCCGTCGCCGCGTCGAGCAGTACGCCATCGACTGCGACCTGACCTGGGGCTACTGCGATTTGGCCAACAAGCCTTCCGACGTCGAAGGTTTCCAGGAGGACTTCAACGAACTGAAGAGCCTCGGCTACCGCCATGAACTGCGCATGGTCCCGAAGGAGGAAATGCGCTCCATCGTCGGCTCCGACCTCTATGTCGGCGGCATGGTGGACATGGGCTCGGGCCACCTGCACCCGCTCAACCTCGCCCTGGGCGAAGCGGCCGCGGCGCAGAGCCTGGGCGTGAAGCTGTTCGAGAACTCCGCCGTCACCGGCATCGACTACGGCAGCGAAGTGCGCGTGCGTTCCGCCCAGGGCAGTGTGCGCGCCAAGTCCCTGGTGATCGCCTGCAACGCCTACCAGAACCGCCTGAATGCCTACCTCGACGGCAAGGTGCTGCCTGCCGGCAGCTACGTCATCGCCACCGAGCCGCTGTCCGCTGAACAGGCGCATGCACTGCTGCCGCAGAACATGGCCGTGTGCGACCAGCGCGTGGCGCTGGACTACTACCGTCTTTCCGCCGACAACCGCCTGCTGTTCGGCGGCGCCTGCCATTACTCCGGGCGCGACCCGGCGGACATCGCCGCCTATATGCGACCGAAGATGCTCAAGGTCTTCCCGCACCTGGAAAACCTGCGCATCGACTACCAGTGGGGCGGCATGATCGGCATCGGCGCCAACCGCCTGCCGCAGATCGGCCGCCTGCCGGACCAGCCCAATGTGTACTTCGCCCAGGCCTATGCCGGCCACGGGGTGAACGCCACGCACCTGGCCGGCAAGCTGCTCGCCGAGGCCATTGCCGGCCAGCAGGGCAGCGGCTTCGAGCTGTTCGCCAAGGTGCCGCACATCACCTTCCCCGGCGGCAAGCTGCTGCGCTCGCCATTGCTGGCCCTGGGCATGGCCTGGTACCGCTTCAAGGAAACCCTCGGCGGCTGACCCCTGCGCGCTGCAGCGGCTAGAATCTTCCGCAGCCCGTCACCGGCGGGCTTGTCGGAGACTCCTCTTTGCTTCCACGCCTGCTCCTGCTGATCCTTCTGGCCCTGGGTGGCTGCGTCAGCGCGCCGCCGCCCGAGCCCTCGCACGTGCTGCCGGTGCAGGGCACGCGGCTGGACAATCAGATCAGCGAGCGCGCCGCCGCCCATCCCGGCCAGTCCGGCTTCCACCTGCTGGCGTCCAGCGTCGACGCCTTCCTCGCCCGCGCCGAACTGATCCGCAAGGCCCAGCGCAGCCTCGACGTCCAGTACTACATCGTCCACGACGGTCTCACCACCCGCGCGCTGATCCGCGAACTGCTGCGCGCGGCAGATCGCGGCGTGCGCGTGCGCATCCTGATTGACGACACCAGCAGCGATGGCTGGGACTACGAACTGGGCGCCCTCGCCGCCCACCCGAACATTCAGGTGCGCCTGTTCAATCCGCTGCACCTGGGCCGCAGTACCGGCGTCACGCGCAACCTCGGTCGGCTGTTCAACCTCTCCGAGCAGCATCGGCGAATGCACAACAAGTTGCTGCTGGCGGACAACAGCGTGGCCATCGTCGGCGGCCGCAACCTGGGCGACGAGTACTTCGACGCCAAGGCCGAGATGAACTTCAGCGACCTCGACCTGATGGGTGTCGGCCCGGTGGCGCAATCGCTTGGGCAGAGCTTCGACCAGTACTGGAACAGCCGCATCAGCCGGCCCATCGAGGACTACCTGTGGGGCGAGCCGGATCTCGACGAGCTCAATCGCATGCGCCGCAAGCTGGATCACTACCTGGCGAAGGAGCGGGTGAAGAGCTCCAGCTATATCGCCCGGCTGAATCGCAACAGTGACCGCCCGCATCTGCAGAACTGGCTGGACGACCTGGTCTGGGCGCCGGGAAAGGCGGTCTGGGATACGCCACTGAAGGTACTCGACCAGGGCGATCCGAAAGGCGAGCAGTTGCTCAGCACCCAGTTGCAACCGCTGTTCGACGGAGTGTCGAAGGAGCTGATCCTGGTCTCGGCCTACTTCGTGCCGACCAGCGCCGGCGTCGACTACCTGACCCAGCGTGCCGAAAGCGGCGTGAGCGTGCGCCTGCTGACCAACTCGCTGGAAGCCACCGACGTGCCGGCCGTGCACGCCGGTTACGCGCCCTACCGCCTGGAGCTGCTGGAGCACGGGGTGAAGCTCTACGAGCTGCGCGCCGACCCGGACCAGCGCCTCTCCGGGGCGCCGTGGATGGTGCGCGGGTCGAGCAGTGCCAGCCTGCACAGCAAGGCGGCGGTGTTCGACCAGCAGAAGGTGTTCGTCGGCTCGCTGAACTTCGACCCGCGCTCGGTGCTGTGGAACACCGAGGTCGGCATCATAGTCGACAGCCCGGAGCTGGCCGACCAGGTGCGCCGCCTGGCGCTGGCGAGCATGTCGCCCAGCGTCAGCTACCAGGTGAAGATAGCGCCGGGCAGCGAGCCGCCGAAGCTGATCTGGATCGAGGAGCGTGGCGGCAAGCGGGTGGCGCTGGACCGTGAGCCGGGCAACGTCTGGCGCCGGCTCAACGTATGGATCGCCGGCGCCATCGGGCTGGAGAAGATGCTCTAGGAGCGCTCCTGCTGCAGCTCGGCGTCGGTCGCGCGCATCACCGGCGGCAAACCGCGATAGGACACCAGCACCACGAACCCCGCAGCCCCCAGCGCCATCACCAGTGGCAGTGCATGGCCGCTGATCCACTGGCTGGCCGCGCCAGTCGCCAGGGGGCCGATCAGGCAGCCTATCCCCCACAGCTGAGCGACATGCGCGTTGGCGCGAACCAGCGCATCATCGCGATAACGCTCGCCAATCAGGATCAGCGACAGGGTGAACAGCCCGCCTGCACTGGCACCGAAAAGCACCAGGATCGGCCAGATGGCGATGTGCTGCAGCAGCAGAGGCATGGCCAGGCTGCTGAGGAACAGCACGATGCCGCAGCCCTTGAACAACGTCTGCCGGGAGATGCGGTCGGCCAGCCAGCCGATGGGCAGTTGCAGCAGTGCATCGCCGACCACCACGGTGCTCACCATCGCCAGTGCCACGGCCTGGGTGAAGCCCTGCTGGATGCCATACACCGGCAGCAGGGTGAGGATCATGGCCTCGAAGCCGGCGAACAGCACCACCGCCCAGGCAATCGCCGGAAGCTGGGCGCAGAAGCTGAACAGCCCGCGGCCGTTGGCACTGTGCGGGTCGACCTTGGGCGCGCCGGTGCGGCCGAGCAGCAACAGGGAACCACCCACCAGCAGGCAGACGCTGAACCAGAAACCACGGTCGTCGGCGGTGCCGATGAAGGTCAGCAGCACCGGGCCGGACAGCTGGCTCAGCGCATAGCCGGTGCCATACAGAGCGACCAGGCGGCCGCGCCACTTCTCGATGGCCAGCTGGTTGATCCAGCTCTCCCCGAGGATGAACACGACGGTCAGCTGCACACCGATCAGCAGGCGCAGGATCAGCCAGACCGGATAGCTCTGCAGCAGCGCCAGCAGGCCCACCGAGAAGGCCCCGGAAATCAGGCAGATGCGCATCAGCAGCGGTGTACCGACACGCGCGGCGAGGCGGCCGGCGATCATTGCGCCCAGCAGTACGCCCACCGCAGGCGTGGACGCCATGACGCCGATAGCGAAGTTGCCGTAACCCCAGCTCTCCAGACGCAGAGAAACCAGCGGCATGGTCAGGCCCAGGGCCAGACCGATGCTGATCACGGCAGCACACACAGCAAAATAAGGACCCCAACGCATTGTCCTTCTCCCGTTCCATCCGGAGCGCACGCCAGGCGCGAGGGTGCCCGATGCGCAATGCACAGCGGCCGGGTTTCCCTGAGGGAAACCCGGCCGCGGGTGTGGCTCTTTGTCAGAGCCGGCCCCTGGATCGGGGCCGACCTGCTTCAGCCGAGGATCAGAGTTTGATCCAGGTGGCTTTCAGCTCGGTGTACTTGTCGAACGCGTGCAGCGACTTGTCGCGGCCGTTGCCGGACTGCTTGAAGCCGCCGAACGGAGCGGTCATGTCGCCGCCGTCGTACTGGTTCACCCACACGCTGCCGGCGCGCAGCGCCTTGGCGGTCAGGTGGGCCTTGGACAGGTCGCTGGTCCACACCGCGGCGGCCAGGCCGTACGGAGTGTCGTTGGCGATGCGCACGGCTTCTTCGGCATCGGTGAACTCGATGACCGACAGCACCGGGCCGAAGATCTCTTCACGGGCGATGCGCATGGCGTTGGTCACGCCGTCGAAGATGGTCGGCTCGACGTAGGTGCCGCCAGTCTCTTCCAGGGTGCGCTTGCCGCCGGCCACCAGCTTGGCGCCGTCGTCGTGGCCAGCCTGGATGTAGCTCAGCACGTTGTTCATCTGGGTGGTGTCGACCAGCGCACCGACGTTGGTTTCCGGGTCCAGCGGGTTGCCCGGCTTCCAGGCCTTGATGGCTTCGACGACCATCGGCACGAACTCGGCCTTGATCGACTTCTCTACCAGCAGGCGCGAGCCAGCGGTGCAGACTTCGCCCTGGTTGAAGGCGATGGCGCTGGCAGCGGCTTCGGCAGCGGCTTTCAGGTCCGGCGCGTCAGCGAAGACGATGTTCGGGCTCTTGCCGCCGGCTTCCAGCCAGACGCGCTTCATGTTGGATTCGCCCGCGTAGATCATCAGCTGCTTGGCGATCTTGGTCGAACCGGTGAACACCAGGGTGTCGACGTCCATGTGCAGGGCCAGGGCCTTGCCTACGGTGTGGCCGAAGCCCGGCAGGACGTTGAACACGCCTTTCGGGATGCCGGCCTCGATGGCCAGCTGGGCGATACGGATACCGGTCAGCGGGGACTTCTCGGAAGGCTTGAGGATCACCGAGTTACCGGTGGTCAGCGCCGGGCCGAGCTTCCAGCAGGTCATCAGCAGCGGGAAGTTCCACGGCACGATGGCGGCGACGACGCCGACCGGCTCGCGGGTGACCAGGCCCAGTTCGTTGTGGGCAGTGGCAGCGACTTCGTCGTAGATCTTGTCGATCGCCTCACCGCTCCAGCGCAGGCTGTTGGCGGCGCTGGATACGTCGATGCTCAGCGAGTCGCTGATCGGCTTGCCCATGTCGAGGGTTTCCAGCAGGGCCAGTTCCTCGGCGTTCTCCAGCAGCAGCTCGGAGAAGCGGATCATGACCTTCTTGCGCTTGGCCGGGGCCAGGCGCGACCACACGCCGGAGTCGAAGGCAGCACGGGCAACCTGCACGGCACTTTCGGCATCGGCCAGGTCGCAGCTGGCGACCTTGGCCAGGAAGCGGCCATCCACAGGGCTGATGCAGTCGAAGGTGGCGCCGGATGCGGCGTCGACGTATTCACCGTTGACGAAGGCGCGGCCTTCGATCTTCAGGTCCTTGGCGCGAGCTTCCCAATCGGCGCGAGTGAGGGTACCCATGACAACGTGTCCTCTTATTAATGTACTTATTCAGGTGCAGGCGCCCGGCGTGGGCGCGCTGTCAAATATTCCGCAAGGCGGAGCAAACGCATGCTGTTGGCAACCCTAAACCGGAGGCAGCCAATTTTCAATATTTTTTACACTAAGCGGCCAAATGGCCTTGTCACGTTCGTTTTATTAAACATAGACTGCCCTGATTCGTCGGCTGATGGTTTTCCGACAGCCGCTTCGGAGTAAATAACCAACAGCGCTGCGCGTGCCCGCACGCACTCTCGCCTACAACTCTAAAGAACCGAGACCGCCATGAACGTCGAGCAGATCGTCGATTTCGCCCAGGCCACCACCGCCCCCGAACACTACCGCCCCGCCCCGGACCGCATCATCAAGGGCGACCCGGCGCAGAACGTGCGCAACCACTACGCCAGCGACTGCGGCCAGTTCAACGTGGGCATCTGGGAAGGCGAGCCCGGCCACTGGAACGTCAGCTACACCGAGCACGAGTACTGCGAGATTCTCCAGGGCGTGTCGGTGATCCGTGACGCCAATGGCGGCGCCAAGACCGTGCGCGTCGGCGACCGCTTCGTCATCCCCGCCGGCTTCAGTGGCACCTGGGAAGTGCTGGAGCCGTGCCGCAAGGTCTACGTGATTTTCGAGCAGAAGGCCTGATCCACCGAACATGAAAAAGCCCGCCGATCGGCGGGCTTTTTTTGCCTGCGGTTCCGTCAGAAACCGCGGGCAAGAAAAAACCCGCCACAAGGGGCGGGTTTCTTCACAAGGGCGAAGATCAATTACTTGATCTTGGCTTCCTTGTAGATCACGTGCTTGCGAACAACCGGATCGTATTTCTTGATCTCGATTTTCTCAGGCTTGGTACGCTTGTTCTTGTCGGTGGTGTAGAAGTGGCCGGTACCGGCGCTGGACACCAAACGGATCAGTTCGCGCATGACTGCAGCTCCTTAGAATTTTTCGCCGCGGGCGCGCAGGTCGTTCAGAACGGCCTCGATGCCACGCTTGTCGATGATACGCATGCCTTTGGCGGAAACGCGCAGACGCACGAAGCGCTTCTCGGATTCAACCCAGAAACGGTGATGCTGCAGGTTCGGCAGGAAACGGCGACGGGTTTTGTTGTGTGCGTGGGAAATGTTATTCCCGGTAACCGGACCCTTACCGGTCACTTGGCAAACTCTCGACATGGCTCAGCCCTCTGTAAACCACATGCCAAACCCGGCATGGGTTGGCTGCTTAACTCAATAGGATTCTCAGTTTCACCGGGGTCTTAACTGCCGCTTCGCCGCGATCGAGTCGCAGGATCAGGCAGGGCCCCAGAAAAGAGCGCAGCTTTATATCAGAAAGTCACTTCACGCTGCAAGGGAAAGCATGACTCGGAAAAGCCGACGCCAGCCCCCGCGGGCCGCGGCACTGGTGCCGTTCGTCGCCTGTCATCGTTGTGACGGGCAGCGGCTTGGTCTAGGGTAGCTCCTTCGAGGCTGCCAACAGCCTTGCATGACCCGCCCAGCCTCGCGGATGGGCATCTTGCCAGCTTACACGGAGTCCGTCATGCGTCTTGCCCTTCTCGCCCTCTTTCTTTCTCCCGCCCTCGCCAGTGCCGCCTCGCTGAGTGTCTGCACCGAAGCCAGCCCCGAAGGCTTCGACGTGGTCCAGTACAACTCGCTGACCACCACCAACGCCTCGGCCGACGTACTGATGAATCGCCTGGTGGACTTCGATGCTGCAAAGGGCGCCGTAGTACCGAGCCTGGCCGAAAGCTGGAAGGTCTCCGATGACGGCCTGACCTACGACTTCCAGTTGCGCGACGGCGTAGCCTTCCATCACACCGACTACTTCAAGCCCAGCCGCACGCTGAGCGCCGACGACGTGGTGTTCAGCTTCCAGCGCATGCTCGACTCGGCCCAACCCTGGCACAAGGTCGCGCAGAGCGGCTTCCCCCATGCCCAGTCGATGCAGCTGCCGAGCCTGGTAAAAGCCGTGGAGAGGGTCGATGAGCGCCATGTGCGCTTCACCCTCAACCATCCGGACGCGACCTTCCTGGCAATGCTCAGCATGGGCTTCGCCTCAATCTATTCGGCCGAGTACGCCGACCAGCTGATGAAGGCCGGCACCCCGGAGAAGCTCAACGCCCAGCCGATCGGCACCGGCCCCTTCGTCTTCAAGCGCTTCCAGAAGGACGCCGTCGTGCGCTACAGCGCCAACGCCGAGTACTTCGGCGGCAAGCCGGCTATGGATAACCTGGTGTTCGCCATCACCCCGGACGCCAGCGTGCGCCTGCAGAAGCTCAAGCGCGGCGAATGCCAGATAGCCCTGTCGCCCAAGCCCCTGGACGTCGAGGCGGCGACCAAGAGCGCTGACCTCAAGGTCGAGCAGACCCCGGCCTTCATGACCGCGTTCGTCGGCATCAACAGCCAGCACCCGCCGCTGGACAACCCCAAGGTACGCCAGGCGATCAACCTTGCCTTCGACAAGGGCACCTACCTCAAGAGCGTGTTCGCCGGCAGTGCCGCCGTCGCCGACGGCATCTACCCCCCCAACACCTGGAGCTACGCCAAGGACATCCCCGGCTACCCGCGCGACCTGGACAAGGCCCGCGCGCTGCTGGCCGAAGCCGGACACAAGGATGGCTTCAAGACCACCCTCTGGACCCGCCCCTCCGGCAGCCTGCTCAACCCCAATCCCAGTGTCGGCGCACAACTGCTGCAGGCGGACCTGGCGCAGATCGGCATCCAGGCCGAGATCCGCGTGATCGAATGGGGCGAGCTGATCCGCCGCGCCAAGGCCGGCGAGCATGACCTGCTGTTCATGGGCTGGGCCGGCGACAACGGCGACCCGGACAACTTCCTCACCCCGCAATTCTCCTGCGCCAGCGTGAAGTCCGGCCTCAACTTCGCCCGTTATTGCGACGAGAAGCTCGACGGCCTGATCAGCCAGGGCAAGGCAGTCGCCGACCAGACCAAGCGCAGCGCGCTGTACCACCAGGCCCAGCAGATCATCCACGACCAGGCGCTGTGGCTGCCGTTGGCACATCCGACCGCCTCGGCGCTCACCCGCCAGAACGTGAAGGGTTATTCAGTCAGCCCCTTCGGTCGCCAGGATTTCTCCAAGGTGCAGCTTTGAGCGACGTCCTGCTCAATCATCTGCTACCGGAGTTCCAGTTCTCCGAGCGGCACACGCTGAACATGCGGGCGTCACCCGGCCAGGTGCTGGACGCAGTGACCCAGCTCACCGCCGAGCAGGACCCGCTGGTACAGCGCTTTCTGCAGATCCGCGAGGCACCGGCGCGGCTCGCCCTGCGCCTGGGGTTACGAAACGCGCTGGCTGATCGCCCGCGCTTCGGCCTGCACGAGTTCACCCTGCTGGGTCGCCACGCCGACCGGGAACTCGGCTATGGGCTGGTTGGACGCTTCTGGCGCAGCGACTTCGGCCTGCGTTCGTGCGCGGACGGCGAAGCCTTCCGGCGCTTCGCCGAGCCCGGCACAGCCAGGCTGATGCTGCACTTTTCCTGCGAGCCGGCGGATCGGGACGGCTACACCCAGGTCCGAACGGAAACCCGCGTGCACTGCCCGGACCGCCTCAGCCGCCTGCTGTTCACACCTTACTGGTTGGCGATCCGCCCGGCCAGCGGGCTGATTCGCCGACGCCTGCTGCGCGACATCCAGCGGCGCATCTCAGACCATCCCCAACTCGGCCATTGATTGCGGCTCGCCGTCGCCGACAATGAAGTGATCCAGCACGCGTACGTCGATGAGCGCCAGCGCCTCGATGATGCGGCGGGTCAGCAGGCGGTCGGAGTGGCTCGGCTCGCAGATCCCCGAGGGATGGTTGTGCGCCAGGATCAGCGCGGCGGCGTTGTGCGCCAGGGCGCGCTTGACGATCTGCCGGGGGTAGACGCTGGCGCTGTCGATGGAGCCGTGGAACAGCACTTCGAAGTCCAGCACCCGGTGGCGATTGTCCATGAACAAGCAGGCGAACACCTCGTGGTGCTCATGCCGCAACCGCGCCTTGAGAAAGTCACGCACGGCCTGGGGGCTTTCCAGCGCCGAATCGCGACTGAGCTGTTCCGCCAGGTGGCGCCGGGCAATTTCCAGCACGGCCTGCAGTTGCACGAACTTGGCGACGCCCAGCCCCAGGTGACTGCAGAACGATTCCAGGTCGGCCTCCAGCAGGGCCCGCAGGCTGCCGAACTCGCTGAGCAGCCGCCGCGCCAGGTCGACGGCACTGCAGCCGACCACGCCGGTACGCAGGAAGATCGCCAGCAGCTCGGCGTCGCTCAGGCTCGCCGCGCCCCGTTCGAGAAGCTTTTCCCGCGGGCGCTCCGCCGCAGGCCAGTCACGAATACTCAAGGAACCTCCCGGTCAGGCCGCCCGCTGTTCCCGCGCAGGCGCTGTGCTATCTTAGCCCCCTCGCTTCGCGCAGCCGGAGGCCTGGGGAGGCGTCGTCGGCTTCAGCGCGCGTCATCCATTTCCGTATTTAAGGCTGGCCTATGCAGCGGCTCTATCGTAAACGCATCGTTCTGGGCGTCGGCGGCGGCATCGCCGCCTACAAGAGCGCCGAACTGGTCCGCCGGTTGCGCGACCAGGGCGCCGAGGTGCGTGTCGTGATGACCCAGGGCGGCCGCGAGTTCATCACCCCGCTCACCCTTCAGGCCCTTTCCGGTCATCCAGTGCACCTGGACCTGCTCGACCCCGCCGCCGAAGCGGCCATGGGCCATATCGAGCTGGCCCGCTGGGCCGACCTGGTCCTGATCGCCCCCGCCACCGCCGACCTCATGGCGCGTCTGGCCCAGGGCGTGGCCAACGATCTGCTGACCACCCTGGTACTGGCCACCGATGCACAGGTTGCCCTCGCCCCGGCAATGAACCAGGCCATGTGGCGCGACCCGGCCACCCAGGTCAACGCCGAGTTGCTGCGCAGCCGTGGCCTGCACTTCTTCGGCCCCGCTGCCGGCAGCCAGGCCTGCGGCGACGTCGGCCCCGGGCGCATGCTCGAAGCCGAGGAGCTGGCGCAACTGGCCGCCGACTGCTTCGAGTTCAAGGCACTGACCGGCCAGCACATCCTGATCACCGCCGGGCCGACCCAGGAAAACATCGACCCGGTGCGCTACATCACCAACCACAGCTCCGGGAAGATGGGCTTCGCCCTGGCAGAGGCGGCCGCCGAGGCCGGCGCCCGCGTGACCCTGGTGACCGGCCCGGTGCACCTGCCGACTCCGGACCGGGTGAGCCGCGTCGACGTGGTCAGCGCCCGCGACATGCTCGCCGCCTGCGAAGCGGCGATGCCGGCGGACATCCTGATCGCCTCCGCCGCCGTGGCCGACTACCGCCCGGAACTGGTCGCAACGCAGAAGCTGAAGAAAGATCCCACCAAGGGTGATGGCCTGCTCTTGCAGCTGGTGCGCAATCCCGACATCCTCGCCACCCTCTCGCTGCGCGAGGACCGGCCCTTCAGCGTCGGCTTCGCGGCGGAGACCGAGAACCTGCTCGAGTACGCCTCGCGCAAGCTCAAGGACAAGAATCTCGACCTGATTGTCGCCAACGACGTGGCAAATCCGTCCATCGGCTTCAATAGTGAAGAGAACGCCATCACGGTCATCGACCGCGAATTGCACAAGACTGCATTCGCCCAGACCAGCAAGGGCAAGATCGCCCGCCAGCTGATCGCCTTCATCGCCGACCGCATCCATCAACACTGAGAACCCAATGCATTCCCTGCAAGCCAAGATCCTCGATCCCCGCCTGGGCAGCGACTTCCCGCTGCCGCAGTACGCCACCCCGGGTTCCGCCGGCCTCGACCTGCGCGCCATGCTCAAGGAAGACCTCATCCTCGAGCCGGGCCAGACCGTGCTGATCCCCACCGGCCTGTCCATCTACATCGCCGATCCGGGCCTGGCCGCGCTGATCCTTCCGCGCTCGGGCCTGGGCCACAAGCACGGCATCGTGCTGGGCAACCTGGTCGGGCTGATCGACTCGGACTACCAGGGCGAGCTGATGGTCTCCTGCTGGAACCGCGGCAATACCGCTTTCAAGATCGCCATCGGCGAGCGCATTGCCCAGCTGGTGCTGGTGCCGGTAGTGCAGGCGCATTTCGAGCTGGTCGAGAGCTTCGACGAAAGCCAGCGCGGCGCCGGCGGCTTCGGGCACTCCGGCAGCCATTGACCCCTACTCATTTCAGGATGAATCGCCGAGGAGACGTTGCATGAAACTTTTCCAACGCACTGCCAAGGACAGCGCCGACCTGCCGGAACTCGTGCCGGCGGAGAAGCCCGTCAGGGGATCGCCCCCCAAGGTCGACCTCAAACCACTGCTGCCATCGCTCATCCTTACCGTGGGCGGCGTAGTGGCGGCCAGCGCGCTGCTGTGGTTCAGCCTGTTCGGCCAGGCCGACAAGGCTCACGTCACCCAGTTGAGCAACGCCTGGTCGGAAAGCCAGGCCGGCGCGCTGCGTCAGTCCCTGAATCTGCTGGCCGCCGACAGCCGCGCCATGGCAGAAGACCCGCAGTTGCTGCCGACCCTGCAGAGCAATGACCCGACGCGCATCGCCGCACTGGAGAAGGCGCTGACCCAGGGCCATCTGGATGGGCTGGTGGACGTCCACCTGAACGCCAACGGTCAGGCTGTGCAGGACACCGCCCGCCCCGGCCCGCTGAACTATGCCGCGCTGGATATGCTGCACCGTGTCGAAAGCGGCCAGGCCGTGGCGCCGGAGGCCTACAAGGTCGGGACCCGCTGGCTGGTCTACAACCCCATCGCCCTGCGCGCCGCGGATAACTCGATCCAGGGCTCCCTGCTGCTGGTCGTCGACCTGCAGCGCCTGCTCGGCAACCTGCCGCCGATGTCCGCCGATATCGGCCAACTGCAGATTTCCCAGCAGTTCGGCAACTCGCCGGCCCAGTTGCTGCTGCAACGCGGGCAGGCCAGCGACGCCGCTGCGGTAGCGCTACCCAGTGGCAATCCGAACTGGAAGCTGAGCTTCACCCCCGGCCCGACCGTCACCGACCAGCTGTACTCGCCAACCCTGCTGGGTATCGCCGCCCTGCTGGCACTGGTGGGCAGTCTCCTTGGCCTCTACCTTGCGCAAAGTGCGATGCAGCGCCGGGTAAGCAAGGATGCACAGGCCCTGGGGCAGTTCGTTCAGGAACTCGCCGGCCAACGCACTGCCAAAGCACCTGAGCTGAGCCTGCCGAGTCTGCAGGCACTGGCTCAGGCGCTGGCCCGCCAGCCACGCCGCAAGACCGAAACACCCGGTGCCAGCGCACCCGCCGCGCCCGCAGCTCCCGCCCAGCCGATCCCGGCTGCCACCGCTGCCAGCGCCCCGGTCGCTGCCACCGAATCGCTATTGGTCGATCCGCTATTCCAGAACACCGACATTCTGGACATCGACATTCTTGATGAAGACCAGGATCTCCTGGGATTGGAGCAAACACCCGCTATGAGCACGCCTAAAGCCCCGCAACTGCCCGCCAGCATCTTCCGCGCCTACGACATCCGTGGCGTGGTCGGCGATACCCTGACCGCCGAGACCGCCTACTGGGTCGGCCGCGCGATCGGTTCCGAAAGCCTGGCGCGCGGCGAGCCGTGCGTCTCCGTCGGCCGCGACGGCCGCCTGTCCGGCCCCGAGTTGGTCCAGCAGTTGATCCAGGGCCTGGTCGATTGCGGTTGCCAGGTCACCGACATCGGCATGGTGCCCACCCCGGTCCTGTACTACGCCGCCAACGTCCTGGAAGGCAAATCCGGTGTGATGCTCACCGGCAGCCACAACCCGCCGGACTACAACGGCTTCAAGATCGTCGTCGCCGGCGAAACCCTGGCCAACGAACAGATCCAGGCCCTGCGCGAGCGCATCCAGAACGATGACCTCGCCTCTGGCGTCGGCAGCGTGCAGCAGGTCGACATCCTGCCGCGCTACTTCCAGCAGATTCGCGACGACATCGCCCTGGCCAAGCCACTGAAAGTGGTGGTGGACTGCGGCAACGGCGTGGCCGGCGTGATCGCCCCGCAACTGATCGAAGCCCTGGGCTGCACCGTGATCCCGCTGTACTGCGATGTCGACGGCACCTTCCCCAACCACCACCCGGATCCGGGCAAGCCGGAGAACCTGGAAGACCTGATCGCCAAGGTCAAGGAGACCGGCGCCGACCTGGGCCTGGCCTTCGACGGCGACGGCGACCGCGTGGGCGTGGTGACCAACGAAGGCACCATCATCTACCCGGATCGCCTGCTGATGCTGTTCGCCAAGGACGTGGTCTCGCGCAACCCGGGCGCCGACATCATCTTCGACGTCAAGTGCACCCGTCGCCTGATCTCGCTGATCAGCGGCTACGGCGGTCGCCCGGTGATGTGGAAGACCGGCCACTCGCTGATCAAGAAGAAAATGAAGGAAACCGGCGCCCTGCTCGCCGGCGAGATGAGCGGCCACATCTTCTTCAAGGAGCGCTGGTACGGCTTCGACGACGGCATCTACAGCGCCGCGCGCCTGCTGGAAATCATCAGCCTGGACAAGCGCGATGCCGAGCGCGTGTTCTCCGCGTTCCCGATGGACATCTCCACCCCGGAAATCAACATCACCGTCACCGACGAGGGCAAGTTCGCCCTGATCGAGGCACTGCAGGCCCGCGGCCAGTGGGGTGAAGCCAACCTCACCACCCTCGACGGCGTGCGTGTCGATTACCCCAAAGGCTGGGGCCTGGTTCGCGCGTCCAACACCACTCCGGTGCTGGTGCTGCGCTTCGAGGCGGATTCCCAGGACGAACTGGAACGCATCAAGGACGTGTTCCGTACCCAGCTGAAAGCGGTCGACCCCGCCCTCAGCCTGCCATTTTGACCCCTATGCCGGAGCCCACCATGACCCAGAGCCGCGATGACGCCGCCCAGGTTGCCCGCGTCCTTGCCGAAGCCCTGCCCTATATCCGCCGGTTCGTCGGCAAGACGCTGGTGATCAAGTACGGCGGCAACGCCATGGAAACGGACGAGCTAAAGAACAGCTTCGCCCGCGACGTGGTGCTGATGAAAGCCGTCGGTATCAACCCGGTGGTGGTCCATGGTGGTGGTCCGCAGATCGGCGACCTGCTCAGCCGCCTGTCGATCGAAAGCCACTTCATCGATGGCATGCGCGTCACCGACGCGCAGACCATGGACGTGGTGGAGATGGTCCTCGGCGGCCAGGTGAACAAGGACATCGTCAATCTGATCAACCGTCATGGCGGCAGCGCCATCGGCCTGACCGGCAAGGACGCCGAGCTGATCCGCGCGAAGAAGCTCACCGTCACCCGCCAGACGCCGGAAATGACCAAGCCGGAAATCATCGACATCGGCCACGTGGGCGAAGTCACCGGGGTCAACGTCGACCTGCTGAACATGCTGGTGCAGGGCGACTTCATCCCGGTCATCGCGCCGATCGGCGTAGGCGCCAACGGCGAGTCCTACAACATCAACGCCGACCTGGTGGCCGGCAAGGTGGCCGAGGCGCTGAAGGCCGAGAAGCTGATGTTGCTCACCAACATCGCCGGCCTGATGGACAAGCAGGGCCAGGTGCTCACCGGCCTGACCACCGAGCAGGTCAACGAGCTGATCGCCGACGGCACCATCTACGGCGGCATGCTGCCGAAGATCCGCTGCGCCCTCGAGGCAGTCCAGGGAGGCGTGACCAGCGCGCACATCATCGATGGCCGCGTACCCAACGCCGTGCTGCTGGAGATCTTCACCGACAGCGGTGTCGGCACGCTGATCACCAACCGCAAGCAGCGCTGATCGCAACGACACCCGCCAGGAGCGATCCTCGCGGGTGTTTTTTTGCCTGTTCCAGGCCGCTTCAGCCCAATGGATGCCCGGCCTCGAACAGGTCTACAGGAGTCCTTCTGACATGGCCGCGTCTCCCGTTTCCCGCAACGACTTCAGCTTCTTCCACGGCCTGCGCGTGCGCTGGTCGGAAGTCGATCCACAGGGCATCGTCTTCAACGGCAATTACCTGACCTACGCCGACGTCGCCACCACCGAGTACTACCGCCACCTGGGCGTGAGCTACCCGGCCGACCTGCTGCGTGGCGGCGGCGACCTGTTCGCGGTGAAGACCACCCTGGAGTATCTGGCGCCGGCACGCTTCGACGACTGGCTGGAAATGGGCGTACGCGTCAGCCGCCTGGGCCGCAGCAGCCTGACCTTCCAGGTGTCGATCTGGTGTGACGAACAGTTGCTGACGCTGGGGGAACTGATCTACGCCTATGCCGGCGAGGACCGGACGAGCCAGCCCCTGCCGGACTGGCTGCGCGGGAAGATCAACGAATTCGAGCGCGTCTCGCCGCAGCAGTAAGCGCGGCGGACGCCGCGTCAATTACCGCCGGATATCTGGGCGAAGCGCGCCCGATCGGAGGCAAAGCTGCTTTGCGCCTGAATCCGCAACTGCTGGTAGCGAGCGATATCCTGCTGCAGGCGCTGTTCATCGTCGCGCAGGTTGCTCAGTTGCGCGACCAGGTCGTCCGGCACCTGGCGACCGGCGCGCTCCTGGTCGGCGGCACGGGCCTGCAGGTTGGCCTGCTGCATCTTCAGCGACTGCAGGTTGCCCTTGGCAACGCTGGCCAGCCCATCGAGCTCGGCCAGCTTGCGATCGCGGGCACGGTCGACGTCTTCCACGCTGGTATACATGCGCATCAACTGCTGATCGGAGCTGGCGCGGGCGGCGTCCGCCTTGCGCTGCTCGATCTCGGCGGCGGTCGGTGCCGGCGGAACCTCGCGGATGACCCGGCCCTGGTCGTTGAGCACCTGGTAGCCCTTGCCGATGTACTGCGGAGGGACACCCAGGCGGTCGATGACGGTGATGCCCTTGTCATTGACGTAACGGTACATCTCGACCTGGCTGGTCGGCTGCCCAGCAGCCGTCACCTGGCCTGCGAGCATGGCTCCCAGAAGCCCCATCAACACCCTGTAGCGGAAAGCACCCTGCTTGGCCATGCCCTACGTCCTGGTTGCGGTTAGATACCGTACTGCGCCCGATAAGCCTCGACAGCCGCGAGATGCTGCTTGAGCTGACCGTCACCGGCCAGATATTCCAATACCTGCTCCAGCGAGACAATGCTGACGACCGGAATCGAAAAGTCCCGTTCAACTTCCTGGATCGCCGACAGCTCACCCTTGCCGCGCTCCTGACGGTTCAGCGCGATCAGCACGCCGGCTGCCTGGGCACCCTGGGCGTCGATGATCTGCATGACCTCGCGGATCGCAGTGCCGGCGGTGATCACGTCATCGATGATCAGCGCGCGGCCGGCCAGCGGCGCGCCGACCAGCGTGCCGCCTTCGCCATGGTCCTTGGCTTCCTTGCGGTTGAAGCACCAGGGCAGGTCGCGGCCGTGCTGTTCGGCCAACGCAATCGCTGTAGCGGCCGCCAGCGGGATTCCTTTATAGGCCGGGCCGAACAACACGTCGAAAGGTATGCCGCTGTCGACCACCGCGCTGGCGTAGAAACGACCCAGCTGGGACAGTGCAACCCCGGTATTGAACAGACCGGCGTTGAAGAAGTACGGACTGGTGCGCCCGGACTTGAGGGTGAACTCGCCGAAGCGAAGAACGCCGCGCTCGATGGCGAAGCGGATGAAATCGCGTTGATATGCGTGCATGGGAGAGAACCGGCCGGTATGAATTTAGCTAAACCGTTTGAGCTCGGGTATCATACACACACGTGATTTTGGGGGCCATTTATGCGGATCATCAGTGTGAACGTGAATGGTATTCAGGCTGCAGCCGAGCGTGGTTTGCTCAGTTGGCTGCAAGCCCAGAATGCCGACGTGATCTGCTTGCAGGATACCCGCGCCTCCGCTTTCGATCTGGATGACCCGTCCTACCAACTGGATGGCTACTTCCTGTACGCCTGCGATGCCGAAGTGCCCAGTCAGGGCGGCGTCGCAATCTATAGTCGTCTGCAACCCAAGGCTGTCATAAGCGGCCTGGGTTTCGAGATGGCCGATCGTTACGGGCGCTACCTGCAAGCCGATTTCGATAAGGTGAGTATCGCCACTCTCCTGCTGCCTACCGGGCAGGAAGGGGACGAGAACCTGAACCACAAGTTCAAGTTCATGGACGATTTCGCCCAGTACATGAACAAGCAGCGCCGCAAGCGCCGCGAATACATCTATTGCGGCTCGCTCTACGTCGCGCACCAGAAGCTGGACGTGAAGAACTGGCGCGAATGCCAGCAATCGCCCGGCTTCATGGCGCCGGAGCGTGGCTGGATGGATGAGATCTTCGGCACCATGGGCTACGTCGACGCCCTGCGCGAGGTCAACCGCGAAGGCGACCAGTACAGCTGGTGGCCGGAAAGCGAACAGGCCGAGCTGCTCAACCTGGGCTGGCGCTTCGACTACCAGATCCTCACGCCGGGGCTGCGCCGCTTCGTGCGCGGCGCCAAGCTGCCGCGCCAGCCGCGTTTCTCCCAGCATGCGCCGCTGATCGTGGACTACGACTGGACCCTGAGCATCTGAGCCCCGTCGTGCCGCCGAGAGGCGGACAGAAAAAAGCCGGCTTCGAGCCGGCTTTTTCGTGCCTGGAGTTCAGCCCCTACTTGATCGGGCGCCAGGTGAAGGGATAGCGATAATCCAGCCCTTCGTTGGCCTTGATCCCGGCGATGATGGTGAGCACCAGCGCGCCGATACTCACCAGCCCCAGCAGGAAGAAGCCGATCACCACCAGCATCAGCAGGAAGCTGACCATCACCGCGAGGCTCACGGTGATCTGGAAGTTCAGCGCCTCTTTGCCCTGGCGGTCCACGAACGGGTCCGATTCACGCTTGATCTGCCAGACGATCAGCGGCCCGAGCAGGTTGCCGAAGGGAAAGATGAAGCCGAGAAAGGCGGCGAAGTGGCAGAACATCGCCCACTGGCGGGCTTCCTGGCTCGGTTGAACCTGCTGTACCGGTACTTCGTCGCTCATCCTTTCGCTCCTTGCCGTTGGGTATCGAGTGCGGATCAGTCCGCCAGCGCGGCGCGCTGCAGTTCGAACAGTTCGCGCAGGCCCTGCTGCGCCAGCTCCAGCATGGCATTCAGCTCGGCCGGCTGGAAGGGCACACCCTCGGCGGTGCCCTGGACCTCGATGAAGCCGCCGGCATCGGTCATGACCACGTTCAGGTCGGTCTCGGCGGCGGAATCCTCCAGGTAGTCCAGGTCCAGCACCGGCTCGCCCTGGTACATGCCCACGGAAACGGCAGCGACCATCTGCTTGAGCGGGTTGCCTTTGAGCGCACCACGCTTCTTCAGCACGGCCAGCGCATCGATCAACGCCACGGTCGCGCCGGTGATGGACGCGGTGCGGGTGCCACCGTCGGCCTGGATCACATCGCAATCGATGTACAGGGTGTTCTCGCCCAGCTTGGTCAGGTCCAGCGCGGCGCGCAGGGAGCGGCCGATCAGGCGCTGGATTTCCAGGGTGCGACCACCCTGCTTGCCGCGTGCGGCTTCACGCTGGTTACGCTCGCCGGTGGAGCGCGGCAGCATGCCGTACTCGGCGGTCAGCCAGCCCTGGCCCTGGCCCTTGAGGAAGCGCGGCACACCGGATTCGGCGCTGACGGTGCAGATCACCTTGGTGTCGCCGAACTCGACCAGCACGGAACCCTCGGCGTGCTTGGTGTAATGGCGGGTGATACGGATCGGGCGCAGTTGGTCGGCGGCGCGGCCACTGGGACGGTTCATGGAGGCATCCTGTACAGATTGCTGGCGGGGGAATGTCGGCCATTATAGAGGCCAGCGGACGGCCGCAACCACCGCCGGTGTGCGGTGGCGCGCCAGGCTGGGTTACAATTGCCGGTTTCCGACGACCTGTCGGCCGTTTCCCACAGTCTTCAAGCGAGGTAATTCCATGGTCCACAGCATGACCGCCTTCGCCCGCGTCGAGCGCGCCGGCACCCATGGAACCCTCAGCTGGGAGCTGCGCTCAGTCAACCATCGCTACCTCGAGCCCAACCTGCGTCTGCCCGAAGCCTTCCGCGACCTCGAAGGCGCGGTGCGCGAGGCGCTGCGCCAGGGCCTGTCGCGCGGCAAGGTGGAATGCACCCTGCGCTTCAACGAGGAGAACGCCGGCAAGCCGCTGCAGGTCGACCGCGAACGCGCCGCGCAACTGGTCGCCGCCGCCGAGACCGTCGCCGGCCTGATCCAGCAGCCCGCCCCGCTCGACCCGCTGGCCGTGCTGGCCTGGCCGGGAGTGCTGGTGGGCGATGCCGCCGATCCGCAGGCGCTCAATGCCAGCGCCCTGGCCGCCTTCAACCAGGCCCTGGACGAGCTCAAGGCCGGACGCGCCCGCGAAGGCGCGGACCTGGCGAAGATCATCGACGAACGCCTGAGCGCCATGCAGGAAGAAGTGGTGAACCTGCGCGAGCTGGTGCCGCAGATGCTCGCCAACCAGCGCCAGAAGATCCTCGACCGCTTCAACGAGATGAAGGCCGAGCTCGACCCGCAGCGCCTGGAGCAGGAAATGGTCCTGCTGGCGCAGAAGAGCGACGTCGCCGAAGAGCTCGACCGCCTGACCACCCACATCACCGAAGTGCGCCGCGTGCTCAAGGCCGGCGGCGCTGCCGGCCGCCGCCTGGACTTCCTGATGCAGGAACTCAACCGCGAGGCCAACACGCTGGGTTCGAAGGCTTTCGATCCACGCTCGACCCAGGCAGCGGTCAACCTCAAGGTGCTGATCGAGCAGATGCGCGAGCAGGTCCAGAATATCGAGTAAGCCGGACGCCTCCGGCTTCCATTCAGTCAACCGTTACTCCAGGAAAGCGCCATGTCCGGCACCCTGTACATCGTTTCCGCGCCGTCGGGCGCCGGCAAGACCAGCCTGGTCAAGGCCCTGCTCGACACCATGCCCAGCGTGCGCGTCTCCGTTTCCCACACCACCCGCGGCATGCGCCCGGGCGAGGTGGACGGGGTGAACTACCACTTCGTCGGTCATGACACTTTCAAGGCCATGCTCGAACGCAACGAGTTTCTCGAGCACGCGCAGGTCTTCGACAATCTCTACGGCACCTCCCAGCGCTGGGTGGAAAAGACCCTTGCCGAGGGCAACGACCTGATCCTGGAGATCGACTGGCAGGGCGCGCAGCAGGTGCGCCGGCTGATGCCCCAGGCGCAGTCGATCTTCATCCTGCCGCCGACCCAGGAAGCCCTGCGCCAGCGCCTGACCAACCGCGGCCAGGACAGCGACGAGGTCATCGAGCGGCGCATGCAGGAAGCCGTCAGCGAAATGAGCCACTATGTGGAGTACGATCACCTGGTGATCAACGACGATTTCGCCCACGCGCTGGAAGACCTCAAGGCAATCTTCCGCGCCCGCCAGCTGCGCCAGGATGCCCAGCAGCAACGCCATACCGAGCTGCTGCAGCGCCTGCTGGCCTGAATCGGGCGAGCAAAGGCACTTCCATAAAGATTGGCGATTTTTTAGACTATCCAGTCCGCCCGGTAATTCTCCGGGTCTCCATTTGCGTAATGAGGAACACCATGGCCCGCGTCACCGTTGAAGACTGCCTGGACAACGTCGATAACCGTTTCGAGCTGGTCATGCTCGCCACCAAGCGTTCGCGCCAGCTGGCTACCGGCGGCAAGGAGCCCAAGGTACCGTGGGAAAACGACAAGCCCACCGTTGTCGCCCTGCGCGAAATCGCCTCGGGCCTGGTGGATGCTGACATCGTTCAGCAGGAGGACGTGGTTGAAGAAGAGCCGCTGTTCGCTGCTTTTGAAGACGAGGCCAACAACGAGGCCCTGTAAGTCGATGTCCGGCCGACGAATCGGCGCGCCACGACGCACTGCTCGGCAGGGGGTGAACCCATGCCGAGCATAGATGCCTTCGCCGACCGGCTATCGAGCTATCTGGGCCCGGATCAGGTCAACCTGGTTCGCCGCGCCTACTACTACGCCGAGCAGGCCCATGACGGGCAGCGCCGCCGCAGCGGCGAAGCCTACGTCACGCACCCGCTCGCCGTCGCCAACATCCTCGCCGACATGCACATGGACCATCAGAGCCTGATGGCCGCCATGCTGCACGACGTGATCGAGGACACCGGCATCGCCAAGGAAGCGCTCACCGCGCAGTTCGGCGAGACCGTCTCGGAACTGGTGGACGGGGTCAGCAAGCTGACCCAGATGAACTTCGAGTCCAAGGCCGAGGCGCAGGCCGAGAACTTCCAGAAGATGGCCATGGCCATGGCACGCGACATCCGCGTGATCCTGGTGAAGCTGGCCGACCGCCTGCACAACATGCGCACGCTGGAAGTGCTGTCGGGCGAGAAACGCCGGCGCATCGCCAAGGAAACCCTGGAAATCTACGCGCCCATCGCCAACCGGCTGGGCATGCACAGCATGCGCGTGGAGTTCGAGGACCTGGGCTTCAAGGCCATGCACCCGATGCGCTCCGAGCGCATCCGCCAGGCGGTGAAGAAAGCCCGCGGCAACCGCCGCGAGATCGTCGGCAAGATCCAGGAATCGCTGGTCAACTGCCTCGCCCGCGAAGGCATGGAAGGCCAGGTCCTGGGCCGCGAGAAGCACCTGTTCAGCATCTACAAGAAGATGCGCGGCAAGCGCAAGGCGTTCAACGAGATCATGGACGTCTACGCCTTCCGCGTCATCGTCGACAAGGTCGACACCTGCTACCGCGTGCTCGGCGCCGTGCACAACCTGTACAAGCCGTTCCCCGGTCGCTTCAAGGACTACATCGCGATTCCCAAGGCCAACGGCTACCAGTCGTTGCACACCACGCTGTTCGGCATGCACGGCGTGCCCATCGAGATCCAGATCCGCACCCGCGAGATGGAAGAGATGGCCAATCACGGGATCGCCGCGCACTGGTTGTACAAGTCCAGCGAAGAGGAAGCCCAGAAGGGCACCCACGCCCGCGCCCGCCAGTGGGTGAAGGGCATCCTCGAACTGCAGCAGCGCGCGGGCAACTCGCTGGAATTCATCGAGAACGTGAAGATCGACCTGTTCCCGGACGAGGTCTACGTCTTCACGCCCAAGGGCCGCATCATGGAGTTGCCCAAGGGCTCCACGGCGGTCGACTTCGCCTACGCGGTGCACACCGACGTCGGCAACAGCTGCATCGCCTGCCGTATCAACCGCCGCCTGGCGCCGCTGTCCGAACCGCTGCAGAGCGGCGCGACGGTGGAAATCGTCACCGCGCCGGGCACCCGGCCGAACCCGGCCTGGCTCAACTTCGTGGTCACCGGCAAGGCGCGCACGCACATTCGCCACGCGCTCAAGCTGCAGCGCCGCTCCGAGTCGATCAACCTCGGCGAGCGCCTGCTGAACAAGACCCTGGCCGGCTTCGACAGCCACCTGGAGAAGATCCCGCAGGAACGCATCCAGGGCGTGCTCGCCGAATACCGCATGGAAGTCTTCGAAGACCTGCTCGAAGAGATCGGCCTGGGCAACCGCATGGCTTACGTAGTCGCGCGCCGCCTGCTGTCCAGCGAAGGCGAGGAAGCGCCCAGCGCCGAAGGTCCGCTGGCGATTCGCGGCACCGAGGGCCTGGTGCTCAGCTACGCCAAGTGCTGCACGCCGATCCCGGGCGACCCGATCGTCGGCCACCTGTCCGCCGGCAAGGGCATGGTCGTGCACCTGGAGAACTGCCGGAACATCAGCGAGATTCGCCACAACCCGGAAAAATGCATCCAGCTCAGCTGGGCCAAGGATGTCACCGGCGAATTCAACGTCGAATTGCGCGTCGAACTGGAACACCAGCGCGGCCTGATCGCCCTGCTGGCGACCAGCGTCAACGCCGCCGACGGCAACATCGAGAAGATCAGCATGGACGAGCGCGACGGCCGCATCAGCGTGGTCCAGCTCGTCGTCAGCGTGCATGACCGTGTGCACCTGGCCCGCGTCATCAAGAAGCTGCGCGCGCTCAAGGGCGTGATCCGCATCACCCGCATGCGCAGCTGATCCCACCCTAAGGAGTCGACATGACCAAGACCGTTATCCACACCGACAAAGCTCCGGCCGCCATCGGTACCTACTCCCAGGCGATCAAGGCCGGCAACACCGTCTATGTCTCCGGTCAGATCCCGCTGGACCCGAAAACCATGGAACTGGTCGAAGGCTTCGAAGAGCAGACCGTCCAGGTCTTCGAGAACCTGAAAGCCGTCATCGAGGCTTCCGGCGGCTACCTGCACGACGTCGCCAAGCTGAACATCTTCCTCACCGACCTCTCGCACTTCGCCAAGGTCAACGAGATCATGGGCAAGTACTTCACCCAGCCCTACCCGGCCCGCGCCGCCATTGGCGTCGCCGCACTGCCCAAGGGCGCGCAGGTCGAGATGGACGCCATCGTCGTCCTGGAATAAGCGCTACGAAACACCTACGGGGCCCCGGAGGGTCTGATGTCGTTTCGACGTGGCCGCGACGGAGCCGCATTTTGCGCAGGGTGAGGCGCGAATCGTGTGGTTTGGTCACTCCAAATGAACGATGAGTAACGAAGCGCTGCGCAAAATGCGGCCCGTCCCTTCGGGTTGCGCGTCAAATCACGCCATGCGTCGTTGCGGGGCTAGGTAAGGGAGCGCCATTACCGCCGCCCCGCGTCTAGCGTGGCGTGATTTGACGCGGCAACGCGGTTCACGACGAAACGTCATCAGACCCTTTCCCCGTTCCTTTGTCTGCAAGGAGCAAACATGCGTCGCGCCCTGATCCTGAGCGCTCTGATCGGCCTGCTTACTGGCTGCGCCGGCACCCCGTCCGACCCTTCCGGCGTCTGGGTCAACCAGGCCGCCATCGATGCTGCCGGCAAGGGTGGCAAGCTGCGCGAGGCGCTGCTGGCCTACGGCCCGAACCTGGAATGGAAGCTGGACACCAAGGCCAGCCAGGCGACCTTCAGCAACGGCTTCGAGCTGGGCGAAGGGCAGCTTACCCAGACCGATCCCAAGCACTACCGCGTGGAGTTCTACGGCAGCAACCAGGAATCCCTGGAGCTGGACGGCAAGGAACTGGTGCAGGTAGGCAGCGACAACTGGCCCGAACAGCGCTTCCTGCGTCCCAAGGAGCAGCCCGCGACGCAGGCATCGGCCGGCAGCACCTTCGAGAACGCCCTGTATGCGGCCTACCTCAACGGCACCTGGATCATCGAGGAAGGCGAAGGCAAGGGCAGCAAGGTCAAGTTCCTCTCCAACGGCAGCCTCGAAGGCATGCCGGGCTTCGACCGCTACGCGCTGTGCCTGGCCGGCGACTGCGCGGCCATGAGCGGCGACAACGACAGCATCTGGCTGCAACAGGGCCAGCAAGGCCGCGAGTATCTGTTCGAGCGTGACCGCGACAAGCTGGAGCTGTTCGAGGCGGTAAATCGCGCCCAGGCCGATGAAATGCCCAGCTACGCGCCGGGCAACAAGGTCTGGACCCTGGAGCGCGACTGATCCGCAAGCGGGCGGGCTGACAGCATCAGCGCAGCCCGCTCCACAGCAGCCAGCCGCCCAGCGCCAGCAGCAATCCCCCGCAGATCCTGTCCAGTGCCGTCACCCGACGCTTGAGCCAGCCGCGCCAGCGCGGGCGATCCAGCAGGCGCACCAGCGCCATGTCCCACAGCAGTACCACCGCGCCCATCCACAGCACGCAGGCCCCCAGTGCCCAGGCGGGCAGGTGGAACTGCCCGAGTACGCCGAACAGCCCGGCATAGAAGATCGGCAGCTTGGGATTCAGGCTGCTGGCCAGGAACCCCTCGCGCACTCCCCGCAGGAAGCCGCCCGACTTGTGGTTGCCGCCGGCTGTGGGAATCTCCAGCTTCCGCCGCGCCAGCAGAGCCTGCGTACCGAGCCAGACGAAATAGCCACCTCCCAGCAATTGCACGACGCGCAGCCCCTGGCTCGCCACCTCCGGCAGCAGGCCGAGGACGAACAACACCAGCAGCATGCTGGCCAGATTGGCCAGGGAGATGCCCGCTGCGCAGCCGTCTGCATGGCGCCTGCCGCGCAAAAGCGCAGCGCGAATCAGCAGGAAGAAATCCGGCCCCGGCGACAGCAGGGCGGCGAAGTGAGTGCTGGCAACCAGCGCGAAGGCGGCGAACATGGCGATCTCCCGAATGCGGCGTCGCGCAGTCTGAAAGGACCGACCTCGTGGAGTCTTGGAAGAAACTCAGGTGCGCGTGGCGCGCAGGAAACGTCCGGGAGTGACGCCAGTGAAGCGGCGGAAGGTGCCGGAAAAATGCGCCTGGTCGTAGAAGCCCAGGGTGAGCGCGACATCCAGCGGCTTCTCGCCAGCCACCAGCAGGCGCTTGGCCTCGCGGATGCGTCGCTGCAGCAGATAGGTATGCGGCGGCACGCCGTAGGCGTTGCGGAAGGCTTCGATCAGGTGGCGCGGATGGCGCTGCAACAGCGTGGCGAGTTCTTCGAGGCTGACTGCCTCGCGGTAATGCGCCTCCAGATAATCCCGCAGCTTTGCGGTGGCGCTGCCATCGCGCGCGGCCGAGGCCGTCGGGCGCATGCCACCGTGGCGGACGAACACCAGTTCCAGCAGCGCCAGCAGTTCGCTTTCCAGCGCCAGCGCATCGTTGCGTTCGAACTCGCTGGCCACACGCCGCAGCGCTTCCGCCACCTGCCCGTCATCGTTCGGATTGAGCGCCTGGAAGCCGCGCGGCAACTGCTTGCGGCCCAGCAGCGGGAGCAGGCGCGACTCCTCGATGTAGAGCATGCGGTAGACCAGACGCTCGGACTCGGCATTGCCGGTATGTGGCTCCTCCGGGTTCATCAGCGACAGGGTGCCGGCCGGCAGCACGTGGTGCGCGCCACGGCACTGGTAGCCGCCAGCGCCGTGCAGGATGGCGCCGATGGCGAAGGCATCGTGGCTATGGCGCCCGAACGGCTGGCCGGAGAAGTCCGCGTGGAACAACTCCACCCCCGGCAACCACGGGCGCACCAGCAGCCGGTTGGCGTCCATCAGTCCTGCTTGCCCGCGAGAATCGCCGCGTAGCCTTCGCGGAAGCTCGGGTAACGCGGCTCCCAGCCCAGCGCACGGGCGCGAGCATTGCTGCAGCGCTTGCTGCCGGCGCGGCGCACGGTCTGCTCGTCGGCCCAGTGGGTCACGCCAAGGTGCGAGCGCAGCCAGGCGACCACGTCATGCAATGCAGCGGGGTCGTTGTCGACGCCGAGGTAGCAGTCTTCCAGCGCAACACCTTGGCGATCGGCCTCCAGCAGATGCGCCAGCAGGCCGGCACAGTCCTCGGCGTGAATGCGGTTGGCGTACAGCGGCGGCTCGCTGGGTACGCGGTAGCCCTCGCGCACCTGCTTGAGCAGCCACTCGCGGCCGGGGCCGTAGATGCCGGTGAGACGCACGACGCTGGCCGGAATGCCGCTCTGCAGCGCCACCTGCTCGGCTTCGAGCATCACGCTGCCGGAATAGCTTTCGGCCTCGGCCGGCGAGGTCTCGTCGATCCACTCGCCATTGCGCTGGGCATACACGCCGCTGCTGGAAACGAACAGCAGGCGCTTGGGCGTCTGCCCGCGCTGCTTGAGCCAACCGAGGGTATTGCGCAGGCCTTCGACATAGGCGGCACGATAACCAGCCTCGTCATGCTGGGTCGCGGCGGCGCAGTACACCAGGTAGTCCAGGCTGCCGACTGGCCAGGTATCGGGGCATTCGAGCTGGGCCAGGTCACCTGCCACCGGCAGCACTTCCAGCGGCAGCGCGGCGACGTTGCGACGCAGGCCATGGACGCGCCAGTCCTGCGCGGCCAGTTGACGCCCCAGGCGGCTGCCGACATCGCCGCAACCGACGATCATCAGGCTCGGGAAGGTGCTCTTGCTCATGCTTGGCTCCGCGAATCAAAGCTCGGCAGTTTAGCGCGGTTGGTTCGCGGCGGTGCAGCCGCTATGCTTGGGCCACCTCAACGGATTTAGTCGCCATGACCCTGACCGAACTGCGCTACATCGTCACGCTTGCCCAGGAGCAACACTTCGGCCGCGCCGCGGAGCGCTGCCATGTCAGCCAGCCGACCCTGTCGGTGGGCGTGAAGAAGCTGGAAGACGAGCTCGGTGTGCTGATCTTCGAGCGCAGCAAGAGTGCGGTGCGCCTGACCCCGGTCGGCGAAGGCATCGTGGCGCAGGCGCAGAAGGTGCTGGAACAGGCCCAGGGCATCCGCGAACTGGCCCAGGCCGGCAAGAACCAGTTGACCTCGCCGCTCAAGGTCGGCGCCATCTACACCATCGGCCCGTACCTGTTCCCGCACCTGATCCCGCAGCTGCATCGGGTCGCTCCGCAGATGCCGCTGTACATCGAGGAAAACTTCACCCACATCCTGCGCGACAAGCTGCGCACCGGCGAGCTGGACGCGATCATCATCGCCCTGCCGTTCCAGGAAGCCGACGTGCTGACCCTGCAGCTGTTCGACGAGCCCTTCTACGTGCTGATGCCGGCGGACCATCAATGGACCGCGAAGAAGACCATCGACCCGGAGCTGCTCAACGACAAGAGCCTGCTGCTGCTCGGCGAAGGCCACTGCTTCCGCGACCAGGTGCTCGAAGCCTGCCCGACGACCCACAAGGGCAGCGAGAACAAGCACACCACGGTGGAATCCAGCTCGCTGGAAACCATCCGCCACATGGTCGCCTCCGGCCTGGGCGTGTCGGTGCTGCCGTTCTCCGCCGTGGACAGCCACCACTACGCGCCGGGCGTGCTGGAGGTGCGTCCGTTCAGCGCGCCAGTGCCCTTCCGTACCGTCGCCATCGCCTGGCGCGCCAGCTTCCCGCGGCCGCGAGCGATAGAGGTGCTGGCCGACTCGATCCGCCTCTGTTCGGTCGCCAAGCCGACCGTCAAGGGTGAAGCCGAGCCGGCATGACCGATCTGTCTAACGTCCCGGTCACCGCGCTCAAGGGCGTAGGCGCCGCGCTGGAGGAGAAGCTGGCGAAGGTCGGCCTGGAGAACCTCCAGGACATCCTCTTCCACCTGCCGCTGCGCTACCAGGACCGCACCCGCATCACCCCCATCGGCGCGCTGCGCCCGGGGCAGGATGCGGTGGTCGAAGGCGTGGTCTCCGGCGCCGACGTGGTGATGGGCAAGCGTCGCAGTTTATTAGTGCGCCTGCAGGACGGCACCGGCACGCTGAGCCTGCGCTTCTATCACTTCAGCCAGGCGCAGAAGGAAAACCTCAAGCGCGGCACGCACCTGCGCTGCTACGGCGAGGCGCGCCCCGGCGCATCGGGCCTGGAGATCTACCACCCCGAATACCGCTCGCTCACCGACGCCGTCGCGGCGCCGGTGGAGCAGACGCTGACACCGATCTACCCGACCACCGAAGGCCTTACCCAGCAGCGTCTGCGCCAGCTGAGCGAGCAGACCCTGGCGCGCCTCGGCCCGTCGAGCCTGCCGGACTGGCTGCCGGCGGAGCTGGCCCGCGACTACCGCCTGGGCCCGCTGGACGAAGCCATCCGCTACCTGCATCGGCCGCCGCCGGACGCCGATCTGGAAGAGCTCGCCGAAGGCCGCCACTGGGCCCAGCACCGCCTGGCCTTCGAGGAACTGCTGACCCACCAGCTGTCGCTGCAACGCCTGCGCGAGAGCGTGCGCTCCCAGGCCGCGCCGCAGCTGCCACCGGCCAAGCGACTGCCGGCGCTGTACCTGAAGAACCTCGGCTTCAAGCCCACCGGCGCGCAGCAGCGGGTCGGTGCGGAGATCGCCTACGACCTCGCCCAGCCCGAGCCGATGCTGCGCCTGGTGCAGGGTGACGTGGGTGCAGGCAAGACCGTGGTCGCCGCCCTCGCCGCCCTGCAGGCGTTGGAAGCCGGCTACCAGGTGGCGCTGATGGCGCCGACGGAAATCCTCGCCGAGCAGCACTTCCTCAACTTCACCAAGTGGCTGCAGCCGCTGGGCATCGAAGTCGCCTGGCTGGCCGGCAAGCTCAAGGGCAAGGCCCGCGCCAGTGCGCTGGAGCAGATCGCCGGCGGCGCGCCGATGATCGTCGGCACCCACGCGCTGTTCCAGGACGAAGTGAAGTTCAAGCGCCTGGCCCTGGTGATCATCGACGAGCAGCACCGCTTCGGCGTGCAGCAGCGCCTCGCCCTGCGCCAGAAAGGCGTGGACGGCCGGCTCTGCCCGCACCAGTTGATCATGACCGCCACGCCCATCCCACGAACCCTGGCGATGAGCGCCTACGCCGACCTGGACACCTCGATCCTCGACGAGTTGCCGCCCGGCCGTACGCCGGTGAACACCGTGCTGGTGGCCGACAGCCGCCGCATCGAAGTGATCGAGCGTGTTCGTGCCGCCTGCGCTGAAGGTCGTCAGGCCTACTGGGTGTGCACGCTGATCGAAGAATCCGAAGAACTGACCTGCCAGGCCGCGGAAACCACCTACGAGGAACTCTCCTCGGCGCTGGGCGAATTGCGCGTGGGCCTGATCCACGGGCGCATGAAGCCGGCGGACAAGGCCGTGGTCATGGAAGCCTTCAAGGAAGGCCTGCTGCAGCTGCTGGTGGCGACCACGGTGATCGAGGTCGGCGTGGACGTGCCCAACGCCAGCCTGATGATCATCGAGAACCCCGAGCGCCTGGGCCTGGCCCAGCTGCACCAGCTGCGCGGGCGCGTCGGCCGGGGCAGTGCGGCGAGCCACTGCGTGCTGCTCTACCACCCGCCGCTGTCACAGATCGGCCGCGAGCGCCTGGGGATCATGCGCGAGACCTGCGACGGCTTCATCATCGCCGAGAAGGACCTGGAGCTGCGCGGCCCCGGCGAAATGCTCGGCACCCGCCAGACCGGCCTGCTGCAATTCAAGGTCGCCGACCTGATGCGCGACGCCGACCTGCTGCCCGCAGTACGCGATGCCGCCCAAGCCCTGCTGGCGCACTGGCCGCAATCGGTCAGCCCATTGCTGGCACGCTGGCTGCGACACGGGCAGCAATACGGACAAGTGTGATGTATTTCACTCTCATCGGTCAGTTGACCGCTCGGTCACGCTGACTGCGTGGTTATACTCCGACCCAGCCGTTGATAACCGGATCACATTCATGAGCGATGCCGCACGCGCCCCATCCGACTCCTCGCAGGCCCCCGAGGTCATCCTGCAGCTGCTCGCCAAGCTGGGTATTCCCTCTCGCGAGGTGAACGACGCCAGCACGCTTTCCGCTGCGCGTCGGGTGCAGGCCAGCCTGCTGGAGGATGCGGTCGGCACCCTGCTGGTGCTGTTCCCCCAGAACCAACTGCTGGACCTCAATCGCCTCGCCGAACTCACCGGGCGCAAGCTGGTGGCGGTCAAGCCCGATCGCCTGGAGCGCATGCTCGGCAAGCACCAACTCGGTCGCCTGCCGGCATTGCCGCCGCTGACCAGTTCGCCGTGCCTGTATGACGAGCGCCTGCTGCAGGAGCCCCAGCTGCTGATCGAATCCGGCACGCCGGGCACCCTGCTGGAGATTCCCACGGCGTCCTTCCGCAGCCTGCTGGAGAAAGCCAGCGCGGCGCGCTTCGGCGTGCTGCTGGACTCGATCCGGCCGAACCTCGACCGCCCGGACGACGACCGCAAGGAAATCACCCAGGCCGTGCAGGCGTTCACCGCCCGCCGCATCCAGCAGCGCCTGGAAGAAACCATCGAGATTCCGCCGCTGCCGGAAACCGCGCAGAAGATCATCAAGCTGCGCGTCGATCCCAACGCCACGGTGGACGACATCACCGGCGTGGTGGAAACCGACCCGGCACTCGCCGCGCAGGTGGTCAGTTGGGCGGCCTCGCCCTACTACGCCGCGCCCGGCAAGATCCGCTCGGTGGAAGACGCCATCGTCCGCGTGCTGGGCTTCGACCTGGTGATCAACCTCGCCCTGGGCCTGGCCCTGGGCAAGACCCTGAGCCTGCCCAAGGACCAGCCGCAGCACGCCACGCCCTACTGGCACCAGGCGATCTACACCGCCGCGGTGATCGAGGGCCTGACCCGCGCCGTGCCCCGCGCAGAACGCCCGGAAGCCGGCCTGACCTACCTCGGCGGCCTGCTGCACAGCATCGGCTACCTGGTCCTGGCGCACATCTTCCCACCGCATTTCTCGCTGATCTGCCGGCACCTGGAAGTGAACCCGCACGTCGAGCACAACCTCGTCGAGCAGCACCTGCTGGGCATCACCCGCGAGCAGATCGGCGCCTGGCTGATGCGCACCTGGGACATGCCGGAAGAGATCTACACCGCGCTGCGCTTCCAGCACGATCCGTCCTATGCCGGCGACTGCTCGGCCTACGCCAACCTGGTGTGCCTGGCCACCCGCCTGCTGCGCAACCACGGCATCGGCAGCGGCCCGGAGAGCGATATCCCGCAGGACCTGCTCGATCGCCTGGACATCCCGCGTGAAAAGGCCGAGGACGCCGTGCGCAAGGTACTGGATGCCGAAGCCGTTCTGCGCGAGCTGGCCAACCAGTTCAACCCGGGGCACTGAAAGCCGGCGCCAATGCAAAAGGCCCCATCCGGGGCCTTTTTCTGTCCGCAAGAAAGCGCCTCAGGCGGCTTTCTTGTCGCTCGCCGGTGCGGCCTTCTTCTTCGGTTTCAGGTACTTCACCAGGCCCTGGAACCAGATCACCAGGCCGGGGTTGCCCTGGATCTGGATGTCCTTGTTCTGGATGCCCTGCATGAACGCCAACTGCGGGTTCTTCGAGGTCATGGTGGCGAAGCCGTAGGCGCCGTCCTTGAAACCGAGCGCGAAGGCAGGGCTGGGGTGCGTGCCGCGGCGGGCACTGACCTTGAGGTCCTTGACGATGTAGTGGCGGGCGACCTTGCCGTCGAGGGTGTGGAGCTGGAACACCAGGTCCTTGCCTTCGAGCTGCTTCTGGAATGCCGGGTTTTCGCGGCTGGCCTTGGCCATCAGGCGACCGAGCATCCACAGGAGAAGACGGAATTTCATGCACAAACCTCGACGTTCGAGACAAAAGTCTGCGCATTGTAGCCAGTTTCAAAACGGACTACATCCGGTCTTTTGGAGGGATTATGTAACCGCAGGAAGCAACCCGGAGCCGCACTGGCTCCGGGCTTGAGACGATCAGTTGACTGCGTCTTTGAGCGCCTTGCCCGGTTTGAAGGCAACGGTATTGCTGGCTTTGATCTTGACCGGTTGGCCGGTCTGCGGGTTCTTGCCGGTACGGGCGCCACGGTGGCGCTGAACGAAGGTACCGAAACCGACAAGGGTAACGCTGTCCTTGCGGTTGAGCGCGCCAGTGATTTCATCCAGCAGCGCGTTCAGCACCTTGTTGGCTTGTTCTTTGGTGAGGTCGGCCTTCTCGGCGATCGCGGCGGCGAGTTCTGGTTTACGCATAAATGCCTCTTTGACGGTTTGTTGTTGTTGTGTCCGTGCTGTCTTCCCAACAGCGCCCAAGGCACCGCAGCCTTGCCGTACAGGCTCTAGGCTGCGGCAGACGGGGGGAGAATGGCACGCCGAAAGCTGGTACGCCAGTATCGTCTGACAATTTGCGAGCAGTTTCCCAAGGCAAAAACGCCATAGACGGCGCCTGTCACGCCAACAGGGCCGGCAACTCCTTGTTCAAAGAGAGTTTTTCACTCACGGCGGCGCCGGTAAGGGCGTAACCGAGCAATCGACCGGCGGTATCCCGGCACAGGACCTTGAGGTCCGGGCCAGAGCCTTCCACCTGCCATTCGCCCTCGCTTCCGCGCGGAGGCGGCGACACCACCAGCGGGCACACCGGCGTCTTCACCGTCACGGGCATGGCACCGTAGGTCACCGGCGTCGGCTTGCCGGCCAGGGTCTGGGCCAGCGCGCGGGCACAGGACATCAGCGGCATCACGTACAGCAGGTTGAGGCCATCGACCTCGGCGCAGTCGCCCAGGGCGTAGATATTGGCGTGGGAGGTGCGCAGCTCGCGATTGACCATCACGCCACGGTTGATATCCAGGCCGGCGGCGGCGGCCAGATCGACGCGCGGGCGCAGGCCCACGGCAGAAACCACCAGGTCGCAGGGGATCACCTGGCCATCGGAAAGATGAGCCTCCAGGCCATCTCCCGCGCGCACCAGGCTGTTCAGCACCGGGCCGAGGTGGAAGCGCACGCCGAGGCCTTCCAGCCCCTGCTGCACTGCCTGGGCGGCAGCCGGGTGGAGCAGGCCGGGCATGACCTGCTCGCACGGCGCCACCACGTCGAGCTGGTAGCCGCCGCTGGACAGGTCGTTGGCGAATTCGCAGCCGATCAGGCCGGCGCCCAGCAGCAACACGCGGCGCTTGCCGGCGGCGGCAGCGCGGAAGCGCGCGTAGTCCTCGAGATCGTTGATCGGGAAAATCAGCTCCTGGGCATCGCCCTCGACCGGCACGCGGATGGTTTCGGCGCCCCAGGCCAGCACCAGGTCGCGGTACTGGACTTGCTCTTCGCCGATCCAGATGCGCCGATGGCCCGGATCGATGCCGGTGACACGGGTGTGGGTGAGGATGCGCGCCTTGAGCTGGTCGGCCATGGCGCCGGCCCCGGCCATCGCCAGACCGTCAGCGTCCTTATCCTTGGAGAAGCCGGTGGAGAGCATCGGCTTGGAGTAGGAGCGGCCGTCATCGGCAGTGATCAGCAGCAGCGGCGTCTCGCTGTCCAGCTTGCGCCACTCGCGAGCCAGGTTGTAACCGGCCAGGCCGGTGCCGATGATCACCAGCGGTGCGTTTTCGCTCATTGCTCTCTCCATATCCAAAAGACGGCACTTCGTAAAGACGGCGCGGCGGCCATCGGGCCGCCGCGTTGATTCGTTATCTCGGCAGGGTTCAGGAAATTTCGATCATTTCGAAATCGATCTTGCCGACACCGCAATCCGGGCAGACCCAATCCGCCGGGATGTCTTCCCATGGCGTGCCGGGAGCTATGCCCTCCTCGGGCAACCCCAGCGCCTCGTCGTAGATGAAGCCACAGACCACGCATTGCCATTTGCGCATCAGCCAAGCCCTCCTGCGATTGCGAAGTGAACCTAACCCACTTTGGCGGCGCCGGCCAACGGCGCCCGTGCCGCCGAGCTGCGTCAGCAAGGCCAACCCGGCGTCCGCCCAGTCTACCGCGCACGGCTGAGGCCTGCTGGCCGCACAAACGCAGACGGCGGCCCGAAGGCCGCCGTCGCGGGGATTCCATTGGCCGTGGATCAGCCGATCTCGATCATCTCGAAATCCAGCTTGCCGACGCCGCAATCCGGGCATAGCCAGTCTTCCGGCACATCTTCCCAACGGGTACCGGCGGCGATGCCCTCTTCCGGCCAGCCCTTGGTTTCGTCATAGATCAGGCCACAAACCACGCACTGCCACTTCTTCATCAGCTATCACCCTCATGTTCTTGTCGCTTGGACGTCAGTGCATCCAAAGTTCGGCTTTTTACTGGCGATGGGCTTGTGGCGCAAGCCCCTGGAAAAATGCGGGTAGCCGGCCAAACCTTTGGTGGGGTTTTGCGCAAGGCACTGTTGCAGACAACGCAATCGGAGCCGCAAAGCCGCCATGTTAAGCTGCCGCGTCCCTGGCCAACCGCAGTCGAACCCGTGCCCGAAGCCGCCCTGATCCACCCGCCTCGCTGGCTCACCGCCGCCCAATTGCACCCTGCCCCCGCCGCCCAGGTGGTGGACTGGCTGTTCGACGAAGGTTCGCTGACGCGCCGTCTTACCGCGCTGTCCGACGGAGCCTTCGCCGTGCAGCCGCTGGCCGAGGGCTGGCATCGCCTGCGCACCGATGAGTGCGCTGCGCTGGGCGTGCCGGATGGCGGCCAGGGCTGGGTGCGCGAGGTGTACCTGAAGGGCCACGGCACGCCCTGGGTATTCGCCCGCAGCGTCGCTGCGCGCTCGGCGCTGGAGGGTTCGGGCTTCGACCTGCGCCTGCTCGGCACGCGCTCTCTGGGCGAACTGCTGTTCAGTGACCGCGCCTTCCTGCGCGGGCCCATCGAAGTGTGCCGCTATCCTGCCGCCAGCCTGCCCGCCGAGGTCCGCGCCGAACGCCTGTGGGGGCGCCGCTCCTGCTTCAGCCGCGATGGCCTGGGCGTGCTGGTTGCCGAAGTATTCCTGCCGACACTGTGGCAACGCGTGGAACAACAGCCCGTATAATTCCCGGATCGTTTTCCGGAGGCCGCCATGTTCGTCGCCCTGATCAAACCCCTCGCCCGCCTGCATCCCCGCGCCTGGGACTTCATCCAGCTGACGCGCATGGACAAGCCGATCGGCATCTACCTGCTGCTCTGGCCGACGCTGTGGGCGCTGTGGATGGCCAGCGGCGGCGTGCCGAGCGTGAAGAACCTGGTGATCTTCGTCCTCGGCACCGTGCTGATGCGCATGGCCGGCTGCGTGATCAATGACTTCGCCGACCGCAAGCTCGATGGCCACGTGGAACGCACCCAGTTGCGCCCGCTCGCAACCGGCAGGATCACCGTGCGCGAAGCCTGGATCGCCTTCTTCGTGCTGCTGGGCTTGAGCTTCCTGCTGGTGCTGTGCACCAACGCGCAGACCATCTGGCTGTCCTTCGGAGGCGCGGCCATCGCGGCGCTCTACCCGTTCATGAAGCGCTACACCTACTACCCGCAGGTGGTACTGGGCGCGGCCTTCTCCTGGGGCATCCCGATGGCCTTCACCGCGGCCAGCGGCACCCTGCCGGCGGTGGCCTGGCTGCTGTTCTTCGCCAACGTGCTGTGGACGGTCGCGTATGACACCTACTACGCGATGACCGACCGCGAGGACGACCTGAAGATGGGCATGAAGTCCACGGCGATCCTCTTCGGCGATGCCGACCGGGTGATCAACCTGAGCCTGCAGGGCCTGATGCTCCTGCTGCTGATCCTGGCCGGCAACAAGCTGGCGATGCACCTGTATTACTACCTGGGCCTGGCCGTGGCGGCGGGCTGCTTCGCCTGGCAGTTCCATTCGACCCGCGACCGCGAGCCGATGAAGTGCTTCAAGGCCTTCCTGCACAACCACTGGGCGGGGCTGGCGATCTTCCTCGGCACCGTGCTGGATTTCGCCCTGCGCTGATACAAACCCTGTAGGAGCGAGCTTGCTCGCGAATCGCCCCCGCAGCGGAGCAGTTCGCGAGCAAGCTCGCTCCTACAAAGAGACGCTACGGTTTGGCCATGTGCCAGACGCCCATCTTGCCCTCACCGGCCATGTCGCCGGCCTGCTTGTCCTGCACGAAGGTGTACAGCGGCTTGCCCTTGTAGGCCCACTGGGCGCTGCCGTCGTCACGCTTGATCAGCGTCCAGTCACCCATGGCGCTGTCATCCGCAGCGGCCATCAGCGGAGGCCAGTTCTGCGCGCAGCCGCCGTTGCACATCGACTTGCCGCCGCTGTCCTTGTCGAAGGTGTAGAGCGTCATGCCCTTGGCATCGACCAGCATGCCGTTCTTCTCCATGCCGGGTCCGGCGGCCAGGGCGGACATCGCGGGCAGCATCAGGCCCAGTGCCAGGGCCGGGAATAGCAGTTTCATGAGCGCTTCTCCTCTGGTGAGGTGGAAACGGCGCGAGCATCGGCGCAAAGGCAGGCGGGAATGCAGGCAGGGCCGGCCAGGCGACGTCGACAACGCACTCACTACCGTCATCGCAAGACTCCGGCAGGCTCGCCTGCCGGGCACACCGCCGACCGGGCCGGTGCGTTCCGTGTGCCGCGCAAGCATCGCGCGGCGACTCGATCAGCATAGACGAGCGTGCTGCGACCAGGCTCGGCTACCATCGGCGTGTCACATTCATGAAATATTTCCGTTATCTAATGCGGCGCATTACAGAAATTCTGAGGCCTCAGCATGGTTGGCAAGACAATCCTCATCGTCGATGACGAAGCTCCGATCCGGGAAATGATCGCCGTGGCCCTGGAGATGGCCGGCTACGAATGTCTGGAGGCCGACAGCGCCCAGACGGCTCACGCGGTGATCGTCGATCGCAAACCGGACCTGATCCTGCTCGACTGGATGCTGCCGGGCACCTCGGGCATCGAACTGGCCCGCCGGCTCAAGCGCGACGAGCTGACCTCGGCCATCCCGATCATCATGCTCACCGCCAAGGGTGAAGAGGACAACAAGATCCAGGGCCTGGAAGTCGGCGCCGACGACTACATCACCAAGCCGTTCTCCCCGCGCGAACTGGTGGCCCGTTTGAAGGCCGTACTGCGTCGTACCGGCGCCGGTGACAGCGAAACGCCGATCGAGGTCGGCGGCCTGCTGCTGGACCCGATCAGCCACCGCGTGACCATCGACGGCAAGCCCGCCGAGATGGGCCCGACCGAATACCGCCTGCTGCAGTTCTTCATGACCCACCAGGAACGCGCCTACACCCGCGGCCAACTGCTGGACCAGGTCTGGGGCGGCAACGTCTACGTCGAGGAACGCACCGTCGACGTGCACATCCGTCGTCTGCGCAAGGCCCTGGGCGAGGTCTACGAAAATCTGGTTCAGACCGTGCGCGGCACCGGGTATCGTTTCTCGACCAAGAGCTGACCCGACTTCTCGTCTGACGGGTACAAGGAACGGAATTTCGTGACCCAGAACTGGAGAGGCGTGCTGATACGCCACCTGCTGTTGGTGGTGGCCGCCGGCTCGCTACTCGGCCTGATCACCGGCCAGTACGGCTGGGCCATCGCCGTGGCGCTGGGCGCCTACCTCGGTTGGTCGACCTGGCAACTGCTGCGCCTGCACAAGTGGCTGAAGCATCACCAGCCCGATGAGGCCCCGCCCGATGGCTACGGCCTGTGGGGCGAGGTATTCGACAGCATCTACCACCTGCAGCGGCGCAACCAGCGGGCCCGTGGGCGCCTGCAGGCGGTGATCGATCGCATGCAGGAATCCACGGCAGCCCTGCGCGACGGCATGATCCTGCTCGACCGCGATGGCAACCTGGAATGGTGGAACCAGTCCGCCGAGCGCCTGCTGGGCCTCAAGAGCCCGCAGGACGGCGGCCAGCCGGTGACCAACCTGGTGCGCCACCCGCGCTTCAAGGAATACTTCGAAGGCGAGGATTACCGCGAGCCGCTGGAGCTTTCCTCGCCGATCAGCGACAACCTGCGCCTGCAGTTCCACATCACCCTGTACGGCGCCGGCGAACACCTGATGCTGGTGCGCGACGTGACCCGTGTCCATCAGCTGGAACAGATGCGCAAGGACTTCGTCGCCAACGTCTCCCACGAACTGCGTACGCCGCTGACAGTGATCGCCGGCTACCTGGAGACGCTGCTGGACAACGTCGAGGACGTGAACCCGCGCTGGACCCGCGCGCTGCAGCAGATGCAGCAGCAGGCCGGGCGCATGCAGAACCTGCTCAACGACCTGCTCCTGCTGGCCAAGCTGGAGGCCACCGACTACCCGGCGGACAACAAGCCGGTGGCAGTGGACCTGATGCTGCTGTCGATCCGCAACGACGCCCAGGCGCTGTCTGGCGCGCGCAACCATCGCATCAGCCTGGAGGCGGATTCGAAGGTGAAGCTCAAGGGCAGCGAGGCCGAACTGCGCAGCGCCTTCTCCAACCTGGTGTTCAACGCGGTGAAGTACACCCCCGACGAGGGCGAGATCCGCATTCGCTGGTGGGCGGACGAACAAGGCGCGCACCTGGCCGTGCAGGACAGCGGCATCGGCATCGATCCCAAGCACCTGCCACGCCTGACCGAGCGCTTCTACCGCGTCGACTCCAGCCGCAACGCCAGTACCGGCGGCACCGGCCTGGGCCTGGCCATCGTCAAGCACGTGTTGCTGCGCCACCGCGGCACCCTGGACATCAGCAGCGTGTCGGGCAAGGGCAGCAGTTTCACCTGCCACTTCCCGACGCAGCAGGTGGAGAGCCGCGCATAACGGTGCCCGACTTCGACTCTGGTATAGACGGGCTTGCCAGCCAGGCCCCACGAACCGCATTCTTGTCCGTCCATTCTTAATCCAACAGAACCATGGACCCTTCCCCTAGTAGCAACTTCCTCACCTATTTCGCCGATTTCGGCCTGATCCTGTTCGCCCTGTTCCTCGTCGTGCTCAACGGCTTCTTCGTGGCCGCCGAGTTCGCCATGGTCAAGCTGCGCTCCACCCGCGTGGAGACCATCGCCAACCAGCACGGCTGGCGCGGTACCATCCTGCGCAAGGTGCACAACCAGCTCGACGCCTACCTTTCCGCCTGCCAGCTGGGCATCACCCTGGCCTCCCTTGGCCTGGGCTGGGTCGGCGAGCCGGCCTTCGCCGAGCTGCTCGAGCCGCTGCTGGCCGCCGTCGGCGTGCACTCCGAGGAAGTCATCCGCGGCGTGTCGTTCTTCACTGCGTTCTTCATCATTTCCTACCTGCACATCGTGGTCGGCGAGCTCGCGCCCAAGTCCTGGGCGATCCGCAAGCCGGAGCTGCTGTCGCTGTGGACGGCGGTACCGCTGTACCTGTTCTACTGGGCGATGTACCCGGCGATCTGGCTGCTCAACGCCAGCGCCAACGCCATCCTGAAGATTGCCGGACAAGGCGAGCCGGGGCCGCATCACGAACACCACTACAGCCGCGATGAGCTCAAGCTGATCCTGCACTCCAGCCGCGCCCACGACCCCAGCGACCAGGGCATGCGCGTATTGGCCTCGGCGGTGGAGCTGGGCGAGCTGGAAGTGGCCGACTGGGCCAACTCCCGCGAGGACCTGGTCTACCTTGAGCGCACTGCGCCGCTGGATGACATCCTCGCCACCATTCGCCGCCACAAGTACAGCCGCTACCCGGTGTACGACAGCGAGAAGAACGAGTTCATCGGCCTGCTGCACATCAAGGATCTGCTGCTGGCCCTGGCCACGCTGGATAGCCTGCCGGAGTCCTTCGATCTCGATGAGCTGACTCATCCGCTGGAAATGGTCACCAAGCACTTGCCGCTGGCGCGTCTGCTGGAGCAGTTCCGCCAGGGCGGCTCGCACTTCGCGCTGGTGGAGGAAGCCGATCACAAGGTGGTCGGCTATCTGACCATGGAGGACGTGCTGGAAGTGCTGGTCGGCGATATCCAGGACGAACACCGCAAGGCCGAGCGCGGCATCGTTGCCTACCAGCCCGGCAAACTGCTGGTGCGTGGCGATACCCCGCTGTTCAAGCTGGAGCGCCTGCTGGGCATCGACCTGGATCACATCGAGGCCGATACCCTCGCCGGCCTGGTCTACGACACGCTCAAGCGCGTGCCGGAAGAAGAGGAAGTGCTGGATACCGAAGGCCTGCGCATCATCGTGAAGAAGATGAAAGGCCCGAGGATCGTCCTCGCCAAGGTGGTGAAGCTGGATTGATTCTCCTGCGCGGAAATGAACAAGGCTGCCCCAGGGCAGCCTTTTTTGTCTGTTCGTAAGAGCGAGCTTGCCCGGCGCCGGCGCTGCTGGCAATTCTGCTCGCGAGCAGGATCGCTCCTGCAGGGAGTGGCCGTCAGTGCTCTCTGACCACCGCGAAATTGGGTAGCGTATCGACTGGCTGGGCAAAGTCGTAGGGAATCGAGACCAGATCCAGCCCGACGTTGCGCTGCACCACGAAATGCAAGTGCGGGCCGCTGCTGTTGCCGGTATTGCCCGATTTGGCCAGCGGCGAGCCGGTAGCTACGCGCTGCCCCTCGCGAACCAGCACCGAGCCCTGCATCAGGTGCAGGTAGACGCCCATGGTGCCGTCATCGTGGAGGATGCGCACGAAGTTGCCCGAGGGGTTCTTGCCGCGCCCGTTCTGCCCGTTCTCGATCTTCACTACCATGCCGCCGCGTGCCGCGACGATCGGCGTGCCCACCGGCATGGCGATATCCATGGCGTAGCGGCCCTTGGGCGTGAAATGGCTGTAGCGGCCGTTGGCACCCTGGGTCAGGCGGAACGGGCCGCCCACCCACGGCAGCGCGTACTGATAGGACAGCGGTACCGGCCGCGGATCACCCAGCGCGTAGCGCAGCTTGGGCTTGAAGCGCAGCGGCTGGTTGGGATCCAGCGCGCTGAGGGTGGCCAGGCGGATCGAACTGCGCGGCGGCAGCACCCAGCGAATCGGCTGCTTCGGAACCCCAACGGCGTTCTGCGCACCGGTCACGCTCAGCTCCACTTCCACCGGCGCGTACAGGTCGTTGCGCACCTGCAGCGTTTCGCCGCCGGCGTGCTTCCTGGTCTCCAACTTCACCTGCTGTTCCAGGTGCTCGACCATGCGATCGCGGAAGACGAAGACGGCCGCACCCGGCACGGCCTTGTCCGTGTAGGTGACCACGCCGTTGGCGTCGGTGTACTTGTAGATGGTCACGGCCGAAGCCGTCCCGGAGGCGGCCAATAGACCGCACAGGAGGATACTGCGCCCTAGCATGTCGACTCTGGTTATAGGTATGGCGACGGTGGCAAGACTAGCAGCGTCGCTCCTGCGTCGCGACCTGCCGCCGGTCGGCCTGTGAAGCAGTACTACCCGCCGGTCGGCGCATTTGTAGCCGGATCAGGCTCCGGGCACGTAGTGCTTCTGGGTGCTGCCTCGGGCGATCAGGCGCGACAGGTAGTCGAGTTTCTGCGGGTCACGGTCGACGAAGCGGAAGGTCAGCTGCAGCCACTCGCTGTCCGGCTTGGGCTCCAGCGCCGCCACGGCATGCAGGTAGCCGTTGAGGCGAGCGACATCGCTGTCTTCCTCCAGGTCCAGTACGGCGCTTTCCAGTACCTGTGGCAGCGGCGTTACGCGCTTCACCACCAACAGCGCCTCCTTGAGGCTCAACGCCTTGATGACGCAGGGCAGGTTCGCCGATGGCAGCCGCAGTTGCCCCTGCTGGCCCTTGGCGCCGCTGCGCGCGGCGGGGGCAGCTGCTGTCGGCGCCGCAGCAGCCGGACTTGGTGCAGCGGGTGCCGCCGCCGGGCGAACGACTTCGGCCTTGCCTCCGGTAAGGGCCGCGAGGGAGTCGTTGGGCAGCGAGCCAACCAGGCTGCGCTGCGGTGCCTGCGCCGCCAGGGCCTCCAGCTTGCCGGCGCGCGACAGCGCCTTCTTCACCTTGCTCACCAGCTGATCGTTGGAGAACGGCTTGCCGATGAAGTCGGAGACGCCGGCCTGGATCGCCTGCACCACATTGTCCTTGTCGCCACGGCTGGTGACCATGATGAAGGGCGTGGTCTTCAGGCTGTCCTGCTCGCGGCACCAGGTGAGCAACTCGATACCGGAGAGCTCGGGCATTTCCCAGTCGCAGAGGATCAGGTCGACCGCTTGGCGCGCAAGGAACTGCTGAGCCTTGCGGCCGTTGACCGCCTCTTCGATCTGCAGGCCAGGGAAATGGTCCCGTAGCCCCTTCTTCACCAGGTCACGGATGAACGGAGCGTCATCCACCACCAGCACACTGACTTTGCCCATCGGCATCTCCCGAAAACGATAGGGCGAAGAATAGCCTTGCCGGGTGGCTACATGCCATTGGTGAGGGACCGCTCGGCCATAAAATGACGAACCCGGCGCGGTGGCCGGGTTCGTTCTGGCACGGGCGTCCGGCTTATTCGGCCTTGTCTGCCTTGCCAGCGGTGCCCTGCACTTCTTCCTTCATGCGGGTCAGGCCCAGGTGGCGCACGTCGGTGCCACGCACCAGGTAGATCACCAGCTCGGCGATATTGCGCGCATGGTCGCCGATGCGCTCCAGCGAACGCAGGGCCCAGATGACGTTGAGCACGCGGGAGATGGCGCGCGGGTCTTCCATCATGTAGGTGACCAGCTCGCGCAGGGCGGTCTTGTATTCGCGGTCGACGGTCTTGTCGTACTGCGCCACCGACAGCGCAAGGTCGGCATCGAAGCGGGCGAAGGCGTCCAGCGCCTCCTGCACCATCTTGCGCACTTGGTTGCCAATGTGGCGTACCTCGACGTAGCCGCGCGGCGACTCGCCTTCCTCGCACAACTGGATGGCGCGACGAGCGATCTTCGAAGCTTCGTCACCGATGCGTTCCAGATCAATCACCGACTTGGAGATGCTGATGATCAGGCGCAGGTCGGAGGCGGCCGGCTGGCGGCGGGCGAGGATGCGCAGGCATTCCTCGTCGATGTTGCGCTCCATCTGGTTGATCTGGTCGTCGATCTCGCGCACCTGCTGGGCCAGGCCGGAATCGGCGTCGATCAGCGCGTTGACCGCATCGTTGACCTGCTTCTCCACCAGGCCACCCATGGCCAGCAGATGGCTGCGCACATCTTCCAGCTCGGCGTTGAACTGCTGCGAGATATGGTGGGTGAGGCTTTCTTTGTTGATCATGCTTTCGCTCCGCGAAATAGCTGCAAGCTGCAAGCTGCAAGCTTCAAGTCAGTCGTTTCCTGGTGTTCTTGCCGCTTGTAGCTTGCGGCTTGAAGCTGGCGCGCAGCGCTTAACCATAACGACCGGTGATGTAGTCTTCCGTCTGCTTCTTGGCCGGGTTGGTGAACAGGGTATCGGTGTCGCCGAACTCGATCAGCTTGCCCATGTACATGAACGCCGTGTAGTCGGAGACGCGCGCGGCCTGCTGCATGTTGTGGGTGACGATGACGATGGTGAACTTGGATTTCAGTTCGTAGATCAGCTCTTCGATCTTCAGGGTGGAGATCGGGTCCAGCGCCGAGCAGGGTTCGTCGAGCAACAGGACTTCCGGCTCCACGGCGATGGTACGGGCGATGACCAGGCGCTGCTGCTGGCCGCCGGAAAGGCCAAGGGCGGACTCGTGCAAGCGGTCCTTCACCTCGTCCCACAGCGCCGCGCCCTTGAGCGCCCACTCGACGGCCTCGTCGAGCACGCGCTTCTTGTTGATGCCCTGGATGCGCAGGCCGTACACCACGTTCTCGTAGATGCTCTTGGGGAACGGGTTGGGCTTCTGGAACACCATGCCGACGCGGCGGCGCAGCTCGGCGACATCGACGTTCTTGGCGAAGATGTTATGGCCGTCCAGGCGGATCTCGCCCTTCACGTTGCAGCCGTCGACCAGATCGTTCATGCGGTTGAAGCAGCGCAGCAGGGTGGACTTGCCGCAGCCGGAAGGGCCGATGAAGGCGGTCACGCGCTGCTTGGGGATGTTCATGCTGACGTCGAACAGCGCCTGTTTCTCGCCGTAGAACAGGCTCAGGCCGGGTACTTCCAGAGCGACGGTCTCGCTTTCCAGGTTCATGCCCTGGCGATCGCCACGGCCGAGTGCGCCGATGTCGATGCCATGGGTTGCGGTTTCATGTTGCATATCCAGTCTCCTTGGGAGGCTTGGCGGCGGGCCTTGCCCGCCGCCTGCAGAATCAGTTTTCCAGCGCCTTGTACTTTTCGCGCAGGCGGTTACGAATGGCGATGGCCGAGAAGTTCAGCAGGGCGATCACCATCACCAGCAGCAGCGCGGTGGCGTATACCAGTGGGCGTGCAGCCTCGACGTTGGGGCTCTGGAAGCCGACGTCATAGATGTGGAAGCCCAGGTGCATGATCTTCTGGTCCAGGTGCACGTAGGGGTAGTTGCCGTCCACCGGCAGCGCCGGAGCCAGCTTCACCACACCCACCAGCATCAGCGGCGCCACTTCGCCGGCGGCGCGGGCCACGGCGAGAATCAGGCCGGTCATCATCGCCGGGCTGGCCATCGGCAGGACCACCTTCCACAGAGTCTCGGCCTTGGTCGCGCCCAGTGCCAGCGAGCCCTCACGGGTGGCCCGCGGGATGCGCGCCAGGCCTTCCTCGGTGGCCACGATTACCACTGGCACCGCGAGGATGGCCAGGGTCAGCGAGGCCCAGAACAGCCCCGGCGTGCCGAAGGTCGGCGCCGGCAACGCTTCGGGGAAGAACATCCGGTCGAGGGAACCGCCCAGCACGTAGACGAAGAAGCCCAGGCCGAACACGCCGTAGACGATCGCCGGAACGCCCGCGAGGTTGTTCACCGCGATGCGGATGATCCGGGTCAGCAGGCCCTGGCGAGCGTACTCACGCAGGTAGACCGCGGCGATCACGCCGAACGGGGTGACGATCACGGCCATCACCAGGGTCATCATCACGGTGCCGAAGATGGCCGGGAAGATACCGCCCTCGGTGTTGGCTTCACGCGGGTCGTCGCTGAGGAATTCCCATAGTTTCTTGAAGTAGAAGCTCAGCTTGGTCGCGACGCCCATCTGGTTCGGCTGATAGGCATGCACCAGCTTGCCGACGCTGATTTCGGTCTGCTGCCCGGTGGCATCGCGCATGACGATGCTGTCGCGGTTGAACTCCTGGTGCAGGCCGTTGAGCTGTTCTTCCAGCACCTTGTACTGGGCGTTCAGCTCGGCGCGGCCAGCGGCGATGTCAGCCTCGGCAGTGGCGTCCAGCTTGTTGTTCAGCTGCAAGCCGCGCTCTTTCAGGCGTAGGCGCTCCAGGCCGTGGTTGATGCCGCCGATGTCCTTCTTCTCCAGCTGATACAGCTTGGTGTAGAGCTCATCGACGCGCTTGAGACGGGTCTGCAGCTCGGCCATGGCGCCCGGACCTTCGGCGACCACCTTGCCGTTTTCTTTCACGCTCAGCAGGTAGCCATAGAAGTTGCCCCACTCGCGGCGCTCCAGGGTCACCAGCTCGGCGGGGTGGTGACGGTCGGTCAGCCACTCGCCGATCACCCAGGAGAAGTCGCTGCCATACAGGTCGCGGTTACCCAGCTTGAGCAGTTCGCGGGTCATGAACTCCGGGCCGTTGTCCGGCACCGGCAGGCCGGCGCCGCGCAGGCGCGCACGCGGCACCTGTTCGATCTGCACTTCTTCGCCGATCAGGGTCTTGGGGGCTTCACCGGGGACGCTGTACGTCGCCTCGATCACGTCCGCCGGCCAGAAGTGGCCAAGACCGCGCACGGCGATCACGGCGAGCAGGCCGATGGTCATGATCACGGCGATGGACACCGCACCCGCGTTCATCCACACCCAGGGAGAACCGCTGGCAAACCACGCTTTGACGGATTCCTGTTTCTGTTTCACGGAACTAGCCTCGTCGGGCGGCGCTTAGAGCGACGCGTATTTCTTGCGCAGGCGCTGACGGATCAGCTCTGCCAGGGTGTTCATCACGAAGGTGAAGGTCAGCAGTACCAGTGCCGAAAGGAACAGCACGCGGTAGTGAGTGCCGCCCACCTCCGACTCGGGCATTTCCACCGCGACGTTCGCCGCCAGCGTGCGCATGCCCTGGAAGATGTTCACATCCATGACCGGGGTGTTGCCGGTGGCCATCAGCACGATCATCGTCTCGCCCACGGCGCGGCCCATGCCGATCATCAGCGCGGAGAAGATGCCCGGGCTGGCGGTCAGGATCACCACGCGGGTCAGCGTCTGCCAGGGCGTGGCGCCCAGGGCCAGGGAGCCGTAGGTCAGGCTGCGCGGCACGCTGAAGATGGCGTCTTCGGCGATGGAGAAGATGTTCGGAATCACCGCGAAGCCCATGGCCAGGCCAACTACCAGGGCGTTGCGCTGGTCGTAGGTGATGCCCAGGTCGTGGCTGATCCACAGGCGCATGTCGCCGCCGAAGAACAGCGTCTCCAGGTGCGGGCTCATCCACAGGGCGAAGGCGCCGGTGGCGAGGACCACGGGGATCAGGATCGCTGCTTCCCAGCCGGCCGGCAGGCTCAGGCGGATGCGCTCGGGCAGTCGGCTCCAGATCAGGCCGGCGGCGAGGATGCCCAAAGGCGTGAGCAGCAGCAGGCTGAAGATGCCCGGCAGGTGGCCTTCGACGTAGGGCGCGAGGAACAGGCCGGCGAAGAAGCCGAGGATCACGGTCGGCAACGCTTCCATCAACTCGATCACCGGCTTGACCTTGCGGCGCATGCCCGGCGCCATGAAGTAAGCGGTGTAGACGGCAGCGGCGATGGCCAGCGGCGCGGCGAGAATCATCGCGTAGAAGGCGGCCTTCAGGGTACCGAAGGTCAGCGGCGACAGGCTCAGCTTGGGCTCGAAGTCGGTGGTCGCGGCAGTGGACTGCCAGACGTAGGACGGCTTGTCGTAGCTCTCGTACCAGACCTTGCCCCACAGCGCACTCCAGGACACTTCCGGGTGCGGGTTGCTCAGGCTGAAGCGGCGCAGTTCGCCACCCTGCTCGACGATCAGACGGTTGGCGCGCGGCGACAGGGCCATCGGGCCGGCGGACGGAGCGACGTTCTCCACCAACAGCGTGCGGTGCGCGGTGCTGTGGAAGATACCCAGGTTGCCTTGCTTGTCGAGGGCCAGGAAGCCCTTGCGGCGCTGCTCCGGGGCGATGCTGGAGATCGGCTGGTCGCCCAGCTTGAAGTCACGTACGTGAGACAGGCGCGGCTCGCCATCTTCATCACGAGCCATGAACCACTGGCCGATGCCGCCCTTGGAGTCGCCGACCATCAGCGAGATGCCACCCAGCAGCTGGCTGCTGGCAGTCACTTCGGCGGAGGCGTCATCCAGCAGCTTGTAGCGGCCGTTGAGCTGGTGGGTATTCAGGTTGAAGACGTCGGCCTGGGCACGGCCATTGAGCACATAGAGCCACTGCTTGCGCGGGTCCATGTAGATGGCTTTCACCGGGTCGGCGATTTGCGGCAGGTTGATGCGCTCTTCCTGCAGGGTGCTTTCGCCGGTCAGCATGTTTTCCTGCTGGGTCAGGCCGAGCAGGAGCATCTCGCTGCCGGTGGACGCGGCCAGCAACAGGCTGTCATCACCCGAGACGATCGCCACGTGCTCCAGCGGACGGCCCTGGGGATCCAGGTTCATCGGAGCTTCGCCATAGGGATAGTCGATCTGCGGGGTGATGGTCTTCTTGTTGTCCGGGTAGGTAACCTTGTAGTTGTGCTTGAACACCAGCACCTGACCATTGGACAGGCCCAGCGCAACGGTCGGATGTCCCGGTTGGTCCTCGGCGATGGAGGTGACGCTGGTACCGGCAGGCAGCTTGAGCGCAACGCGATCCATCTCGTCACCTTTCTTGGCGTCGAAGAACATCACCTCGCCGTTCGCGGCGACACGCATGCCCACCATGTTCTGCTCTTCGATGCTCAGCAGGAGCGGCGCCTGGGCCGTCTTCAGCCAGGCCGGAGCCAGGGGATCACGCGTCTCCAGTTCGGCGCCGCGGAACAGCGGCAGCACGACGTAGGCAAGGTAGAAGAAAATCAGGGTAATGGCAGCCAGCACGGCGAGACCGCCGACCAGGACGTACCAACGGGTCAGTCGATCCTTGAGCGCTCGGATACGGCGCTTGCGCTGCAGGGCAGGCGTATTGAAATCGATCCGCTCGGGGAGAGAAGAAGTCATCGGGGAGTTGGCCATGTCGTTCATGGGGTGACACCCTAGCGGCTCTGTATGACAGAAAGATGACATGGAAGTGACGCGACAAAGCCCACCAGCAGAGCCATGCTGGCGGGCTCGGTCGAGTAAGCGTCAGCCCATGCCGGGCGGGGATCTCCGCCCGGTTTGAAGGCTGATTACAGACCCAGGTCCTTGATCGCTTTTTCGGCGACTTTGGACGGCAGCGGGATGTAGCCGTCTTTCACGACAACCTGCTGGCCAGTCTTGGACAGCACCATCTTCAGGAACTGTGCTTCCAGCGGGTTCAGCGGCTTGTTCGGCGCCTTGTTGACGTAGACGTAGAGGAAGCGCGACAGCGGGTAGGTGCCGTTCAGGGCATTCGCCTCGTTGTCCTCGATGAATTCGCCGCCTTCTTTCTTGGCCAGGGCAACGGTCTTCACGCTAGCGGTCTTGTAACCGATACCGGAGTAGCCAACGCCGTTCAGGGACTGGCTGACCGACTGCACCACGGAAGCCGAACCCGGCTGCTCGTTCACGTTCGGTTTGTAGTCGCCTTTGCACAGGGCTTCTTCCTTGAAGTAACCGTAGGTGCCGGATACGGAGTTACGACCGAACAGCTGCACGGGCTTGTTGGCCCAGTCGCCGGTCAGGCCCAGGTCACCCCAGGTCTTCACTTCCGACTTGCCGCCGCACAGACGGGTGGAGGAGAAGATGGCGTCGACCTGTTGCATGGTCAGGCCTTTGATGGGGTTATCCTTGTGCACGAAGATCGCCAGGGCGTCCACGGCCACCGGAACAGCAGTCGGCTTGTAGCCGTACTTCTGCTCGAAAGCCTGCAGCTCGACGTCCTTCATCTTGCGGCTCATCGGGCCCAGGTTGGCGGTGCCTTCGGTCAGAGCCGGCGGCGCGGTGGAGGAGCCGGCGGCCTGGATCTGCACGTTCACGTTCGGGTACAGGCGCTTGTACTCTTCCGCCCACATGGTCATCAGGTTGGCCAGCGTGTCGGAACCGACGCTCGACAGGTTACCCGACACACCGCTGGCTTTCTGGTAGTCCGGCAGAGCCGGATCGATCGCGGCCACCGCACTGGCGGTGCCTACGCCTGCGGCGACAAAAGTCAGGGCCGCCATCAAACGCTTGAGTTTCATGCCTTGCTCCTTGAGGAGAATGGGGTTGGATGGAACGGGGGCCAGTATCGTCAGGCCGCATGAAGACTCTATGACGCGAATATGACAGTTGGATGAAATGCCATCAGCGCTGCTGAAGAGGTTTTGTAACAGCAAGAATAGCGCCTCCCGAATAGGAGAAATCACGCTGAAATAGCTGTCCTAGAGCGCCTTCTGTTAAACCAACCTGCTCCTGCGCGCGCTGTTCGCAGACTCTTGGTGGGATTCACCCGGCCATGATCATGGCGGAGGTGAAGCACCCCATGCACACCAGATACGGCAGCAGGAGCCACTTATAGATGCCGTGGCGGCGACCGAGGAAGAAGCCAAAGCCGGGGATGATCAATGCAAGCAGCGCGGTTGGCCCCGCTCGCGAGAGCAACAGGAAGAAGGCAAGCAACTGGCCGACGCTGAGACTCAGAACGCCCAGCAGAATGAGGGTTGAGATCAACGTTTCCATGTCGGGTGGAGTCCTTTTTCAGGCGCAAAAGCAAAACCCCCGGCCAGCGAAGCTGACCAGGGGTCTTGGGATAGGAGCTTGACGATGACCTACTCTCACATGGAGAAACTCCACACTACCATCGGCGATGCGTCGTTTCACTACTGAGTTCGGGATGGGATCAGGTGGTTCCAACGCTCTATGG
>NZ_WMBX01000010.1:0-5357 GCF_010994165.1 Pseudomonas nitroreducens
TTGGGATAGGAGCTTGACGATGACCTACTCTCACATGGAGAAACTCCACACTACCATCGGCGATGCGTCGTTTCACTACTGAGTTCGGGATGGGATCAGGTGGTTCCAACGCTCTATGGTCGTCAAGCAATTCTTTAGGACGCTCGTGGCAGTTGCACACGCTCATCCAGATTCGGGTATGTGACAGGTAATTTGCGGTTCACACGAACTTTCGGTTCGTTACGTCTTCACCGTACAACACACAAATTGTTTGGGTGTTATATGGTCAAGCCTCACGGGCAATTAGTATCGGTTAGCTCAACGCCTCACAGCGCTTACACACCCGACCTATCAACGTCGTAGTCTTCGACGGCCCTTTAGGGGAATCAAGTTCCCAGTGAGATCTCATCTTGAGGCTAGTTTCCCGCTTAGATGCTTTCAGCGGTTATCTATTCCGAACATAGCTACCCGGCAATGCCACTGGCGTGACAACCGGAACACCAGAGGTTCGTCCACTCCGGTCCTCTCGTACTAGGAGCAGCCCCTCTCAAATCTCAAACGTCCACGGCAGATAGGGACCGAACTGTCTCACGACGTTCTAAACCCAGCTCGCGTACCACTTTAAATGGCGAACAGCCATACCCTTGGGACCGGCTTCAGCCCCAGGATGTGATGAGCCGACATCGAGGTGCCAAACACCGCCGTCGATATGAACTCTTGGGCGGTATCAGCCTGTTATCCCCGGAGTACCTTTTATCCGTTGAGCGATGGCCCTTCCATACAGAACCACCGGATCACTAAGACCTACTTTCGTACCTGCTCGACGTGTCTGTCTCGCAGTCAAGCGCGCTTTTGCCTTTATACTCTACGACCGATTTCCGACCGGTCTGAGCGCACCTTCGTACTCCTCCGTTACTCTTTAGGAGGAGACCGCCCCAGTCAAACTGCCCACCATACACTGTCCTCGATCCGGATAACGGACCAGAGTTAGAACCTCAAGCATGCCAGGGTGGTATTTCAAGGATGGCTCCACGCAGACTGGCGTCCACGCTTCAAAGCCTCCCACCTATCCTACACAAGCAGGCTCAAAGTCCAGTGCAAAGCTACAGTAAAGGTTCACGGGGTCTTTCCGTCTAGCCGCGGATACACTGCATCTTCACAGCGATTTCAATTTCACTGAGTCTCGGGTGGAGACAGCGCCGCCATCGTTACGCCATTCGTGCAGGTCGGAACTTACCCGACAAGGAATTTCGCTACCTTAGGACCGTTATAGTTACGGCCGCCGTTTACCGGGGCTTCGATCAAGAGCTTCGCTTTCGCTAACCCCATCAATTAACCTTCCGGCACCGGGCAGGCGTCACACCCTATACGTCCACTTTCGTGTTTGCAGAGTGCTGTGTTTTTAATAAACAGTCGCAGCGGCCTGGTATCTTCGACCGGCATGGGCTTACGTAGTAAATACTTCACCCTCGCCGGCGCACCTTCTCCCGAAGTTACGGTGCCATTTTGCCTAGTTCCTTCACCCGAGTTCTCTCAAGCGCCTTGGTATTCTCTACCCAACCACCTGTGTCGGTTTGGGGTACGGTTCCTAGTTACCTGAAGCTTAGAAGCTTTTCCTGGAAGCATGGCATCAACCACTTCATCATCTGAAAGATGACTCGTCATCAGCTCTCGGCATTAAGACCCCGGATTTACCTAAGATCTCTGCCTACCACCTTAAACTTGGACAACCAACGCCAAGCTGGCCTAGCCTTCTCCGTCCCTCCATCGCAGTAACTAGAAGTACAGGAATATTAACCTGTTTCCCATCGACTACGCTCTTCAGCCTCGCCTTAGGGACCGACTAACCCTGCGTCGATTAACGTTGCGCAGGAACCCTTGGTCTTTCGGCGTGGGAGTTTTTCACTCCCATTGTCGTTACTCATGTCAGCATTCGCACTTCTGATACCTCCAGCAAGCTTCTCAACTCACCTTCACAGGCTTACAGAACGCTCCTCTACCGCGCATCTTGCGATGCACCCGTAGCTTCGGTGTATGGTTTGAGCCCCGTTACATCTTCCGCGCAGGCCGACTCGACTAGTGAGCTATTACGCTTTCTTTAAAGGGTGGCTGCTTCTAAGCCAACCTCCTAGCTGTCTAAGCCTTCCCACATCGTTTACCACTTAACCATAACTTTGGGACCTTAGCTGACGGTCTGGGTTGTTTCCCTTTTCACGACGGACGTTAGCACCCGCCGTGTGTCTCCCACGCTGACACTTCCAGGTATTCGGAGTTTGCATCGGTTTGGTAAGTCGGGATGACCCCCTAGCCGAAACAGTGCTCTACCCCCTGGAGTGATACGTGAGGCGCTACCTAAATAGCTTTCGAGGAGAACCAGCTATCTCCGAGCTTGATTAGCCTTTCACTCCGATCCACAAGTCATCCCCTACCTTTTCAACGGGAGTGGGTTCGGTCCTCCAGTCAGTGTTACCTAACCTTCAACCTGCTCATGGATAGATCGCCCGGTTTCGGGTCTATACCCAGCGACTAATTCGCCCTATTAAGACTCGCTTTCGCTACGCCTTCCCTATTCGGTTAAGCTCGCCACTGAATATAAGTCGCTGACCCATTATACAAAAGGTACGCAGTCACCTAACAAAGTAGGCTCCCACTGCTTGTACGCATACGGTTTCAGGTTCTATTTCACTCCCCTCTCCGGGGTTCTTTTCGCCTTTCCCTCACGGTACTGGTTCACTATCGGTCAGTCAGTAGTATTTAGCCTTGGAGGATGGTCCCCCCATATTCAGACAAAGTTTCTCGTGCTCCGTCCTACTCGATTTCACTTCAAAGAACCTTTCACATACGGGGCTATCACCCACTATGGCCGCACTTTCCAGAGCGTTCTGTTAGATTCAAAGAAGCTTAAGGGCTAGTCCCCGTTCGCTCGCCACTACTAAGGGAATCTCGGTTGATTTCTTTTCCTCAGGGTACTTAGATGTTTCAGTTCCCCTGGTTCGCCTCTTACACCTATGTATTCAGTGCAAGATACCTGGCTTATGCCAAGTGGGTTTCCCCATTCAGAGATCTCCGGATCAAAGTCTGTTTGCCGACTCCCCGAAGCTTATCGCAGGCTACCACGTCTTTCATCGCCTCTGACTGCCAAGGCATCCACCGTATGCGCTTCTTCACTTGACCATATAACCCCAAGCAATCTGGTTATTGTCTCTAACGTGAAGACGACATTCGCCGAAAATTCGCGCTTGAACTCGCAAATTTTACCTTGACTTGAATAATCACCAGTGAAAGAGATTATTCAGTCTACTTCTATCACATACCCAAATTTTTAAAGAACGGTTCTGGCACAAAGACCAGACATCAATGTTCGTTCAACCTGAACATTCATGTCTGAGCTTTCGACGATTAATGGTGGAGCCAAGGAGGATCGAACTCCTGACCTCCTGCGTGCAAAGCAGGCGCTCTCCCAGCTGAGCTATGGCCCCTTATCGGATCAGCAGCACACCACAACAATTGGTGGGTCTGGGCAGATTCGAACTGCCGACCTCACCCTTATCAGGGGTGCGCTCTAACCAACTGAGCTACAGACCCAATCGTCTAACCAGTGAATCAAGCAATTCGTGTGGGAGCTTATGAAGAAGCTGAGATCTTCGATTAAGGAGGTGATCCAGCCGCAGGTTCCCCTACGGCTACCTTGTTACGACTTCACCCCAGTCATGAATCACTCCGTGGTAACCGTCCCCCTTGCGGTTAGACTAGCTACTTCTGGAGCAACCCACTCCCATGGTGTGACGGGCGGTGTGTACAAGGCCCGGGAACGTATTCACCGTGACATTCTGATTCACGATTACTAGCGATTCCGACTTCACGCAGTCGAGTTGCAGACTGCGATCCGGACTACGATCGGTTTTATGGGATTAGCTCCACCTCGCGGCTTGGCAACCCTCTGTACCGACCATTGTAGCACGTGTGTAGCCCTGGCCGTAAGGGCCATGATGACTTGACGTCATCCCCACCTTCCTCCGGTTTGTCACCGGCAGTCTCCTTAGAGTGCCCACCATAACGTGCTGGTAACTAAGGACAAGGGTTGCGCTCGTTACGGGACTTAACCCAACATCTCACGACACGAGCTGACGACAGCCATGCAGCACCTGTGTTCCGATTCCCGAAGGCACTCTCGCATCTCTGCAAGATTCCGGACATGTCAAGGCCAGGTAAGGTTCTTCGCGTTGCTTCGAATTAAACCACATGCTCCACCGCTTGTGCGGGCCCCCGTCAATTCATTTGAGTTTTAACCTTGCGGCCGTACTCCCCAGGCGGTCGACTTATCGCGTTAGCTGCGCCACTAAAATCTCAAGGATTCCAACGGCTAGTCGACATCGTTTACGGCGTGGACTACCAGGGTATCTAATCCTGTTTGCTCCCCACGCTTTCGCACCTCAGTGTCAGTATCAGTCCAGGTGGTCGCCTTCGCCACTGGTGTTCCTTCCTATATCTACGCATTTCACCGCTACACAGGAAATTCCACCACCCTCTACCGTACTCTAGTCAGGCAGTTATGGATGCAGTTCCCAGGTTGAGCCCGGGGATTTCACATCCATCTTACCAAACCACCTACGCGCGCTTTACGCCCAGTAATTCCGATTAACGCTTGCACCCTTCGTATTACCGCGGCTGCTGGCACGAAGTTAGCCGGTGCTTATTCTGTTGGTAACGTCAAAACAGCAAGGTATTAACTTACTGCCCTTCCTCCCAACTTAAAGTGCTTTACAATCCGAAGACCTTCTTCACACACGCGGCATGGCTGGATCAGGCTTTCGCCCATTGTCCAATATTCCCCACTGCTGCCTCCCGTAGGAGTCTGGACCGTGTCTCAGTTCCAGTGTGACTGATCATCCTCTCAGACCAGTTACGGATCGTCGCCTTGGTAGGCCTTTACCCCACCAACTAGCTAATCCGACCTAGGCTCATCTGATAGCGCAAGGCCCGAAGGTCCCCTGCTTTCTCCCGTAGGACGTATGCGGTATTAGCGTTCCTTTCGAAACGTTGTCCCCCACTACCAGGCAGATTCCTAGGCATTACTCACCCGTCCGCCGCTGAATCCGGGAGCAAGCTCCCATCATCCGCTCGACTTGCATGTGTTAGGCCTGCCGCCAGCGTTCAATCTGAGCCATGATCAAACTCTTCAGTTCAATACTGCTTGGGTTTTGAGAAAACCCTAAACTTGGCTCAGCAATCGCATGCTCAACTTAATGAGCTAAAACTCTCGAATTCACGAGTGTTACTTGCGTTGCTGATAATCAGTCGATCATCAGTCTTACATCACAAGCACCCACACGAATTGCTTGATTCAACTTGTTAAAGAGCAGTTGGTTAAGGCTTTC
>NZ_WMBX01000011.1:0-1480 GCF_010994165.1 Pseudomonas nitroreducens
TGAACGCCAAAAGCTGGCTGACCGAAGCGCCGCTGCGCATGCTGATGAACAACCTCGACCCGGAAGTCGCCGAGAACCCCAAGGAGCTGGTGGTGTACGGCGGCATCGGTCGCGCCGCGCGCAATTGGGAGTGCTACGACAAGATCGTCGCCACCCTGAAAGAACTGAATGAAGACGAGACCCTGCTGGTGCAGTCCGGCAAGCCGGTCGGCGTCTTCAAGACCCACGCTAACGCCCCGCGCGTGCTGATCGCCAACTCCAACCTGGTGCCGCACTGGGCCAACTGGGAGCACTTCAACGAGCTCGATGCCAAGGGCCTGGCCATGTACGGCCAGATGACCGCCGGCTCGTGGATCTACATCGGTAGCCAGGGCATCGTCCAGGGCACCTACGAAACCTTCGTCGAGGCCGGCCGCCAGCATTACGACGGCAACCTGAAAGGCAAGTGGGTGCTCACCGCCGGTCTCGGCGGCATGGGCGGCGCCCAGCCGCTGGCCGCGACCCTGGCCGGCGCCTGCTCGCTGAACATCGAATGCCAGCAGAGCCGCATCGACTTCCGCCTCGCCAGCCGCTACGTCGACGAGCAGGCCAAGGACCTCGACGACGCCCTGGCGCGCATCGCCCAGTACACCGCCGAAGGCAAGGCCATCTCCATCGCCCTGCTGGGCAACGCCGCGGAAATCCTCCCGGAGCTGCTCCAGCGCGGCGTGCGCCCGGACATGGTGACCGACCAGACCTCCGCCCACGACCCGCTCAACGGCTACCTGCCGGCCGGCTGGACCTGGGAGCAGTACCGCGACCGCGCGCAGACCGACCCGGCCGCCGTGGTCAAGGCCGCCAAGCAATCCATGGCCGTGCACGTCAACGCCATGCTGGAATTCCAGAAGCAGGGCGTGCCGACCTTCGACTACGGCAACAACATCCGCCAGATGGCCAAGGAAGAGGGCGTCGCCAACGCCTTCGACTTCCCCGGCTTTGTCCCGGCCTACATCCGCCCGCTGTTCTGCCGTGGCGTCGGTCCGTTCCGCTGGGCCGCGCTGTCCGGCGACGCCGAGGACATCTACAAGACCGACGCCAAGGTCAAGGAACTGATCCCGGACGACGCCCACCTGCACAACTGGCTGGACATGGCCAAGCAGCGCATCAGCTTCCAGGGCCTGCCGGCGCGCATCTGCTGGGTCGGCCTGGGCCAGCGCGCCAAGCTCGGCCTGGCGTTCAACGAAATGGTCCGCCGCGGCGAGCTGAAGGCACCGATCGTGATCGGCCGCGACCACCTCGACTCAGGTTCGGTGGCAAGCCCCAACCGCGAGACCGAAGCCATGCGCGACGGCTCCGACGCCGTGTCCGACTGGCCGCTGCTCAACGCCCTGCTGAACACCGCCAGCGGCGCCACCTGGGTCTCGTTGCACCATGGCGGCGGGGTGGGCATGGGCTTCTCCCAGCACTCGGGGATGGTGATCGTCTGCGACGGCACCGACGA
>NZ_WMBX01000012.1:0-1232 GCF_010994165.1 Pseudomonas nitroreducens
TGGACTACCCCCATTTCAATAGACATTTCCCGGCCTCATAACGAGGCGCTTTCAAAGGCCTCGGGACTGACACCGCCCAAGTGGCTGTGACGGCGGGTTCGGTTGTAGAAGACCTCGATGTAGTCAAAAACATCGGCCCGAGCCATGTCTCGGGTTTTGTAGATGCGTTTGCGGATACGCTCTTTCTTCAAACTACTGAAGAAGGATTCCGCCACGGCATTATCCCAACAATTGCCGCGCCGGCTCATGCTGGGCTCCAGGTTGTTGGCAACACAGAAGCGCTTCCAGTCGTCACTACCGTATTGACTGCCCTGATCGGAGTGCACAATGACGCGTGCTTTCGGTTTGCGCCGCCAGAGCGCCATCAGCAAGGCATCCAGCGCCAGCTCGCGGGCTAACGTCGGCTTCATCGACCAGCCAACTACCTTGCGTGCGTACAGGTCGACCACCACCGCCAGATACAGCCAGCCCTGCCAAGTGCGAATGTAGGTAATGTCAGTCACCCAAGCTTTGTTGGGAGCATCGACGGTGAACTCTCGATTGAGATGATTGGGGGCAATAATCGAAGGCCGACCGGCAATTGGACGGGGTGCCTTGTAGCCGCGTAGAGCCTTGATCCTGTTGGCGCGCATCAAGCGGGCAACACGGTGCTTGCCGCAGGTTTCACCCGCTTCCCGAAGATCGCCAAAGACACGACGCGCGCCATAAACACCACGACTGGCCGCGTAAGAGCTTCGAATCAACTGGAGCAGTCGGTGATTATCCTGGTCGCGGTCGGAAACGGGCTTGTGCAGCCATTGATAGAACCCGGCCCGAGCAATCCGCAGCACTTTGCACATCGTGGTGATCGCATGCTGATGGCGATGCTCGTTCATGAAGCGGTACTTCACTCGGGCTCCCTGGCAAAGTACCGCGCGGCTTTTTTTAAGATGTCCCGCTCTTCTTCAAGGCGACGCATCTGGGCCCTCAGCCGCAGGATTTCGCTCTTGGCTTCCAACAGTTCGCTGGCCTGCTTCTCCGACTTGTCGGGGGTGACAGCCTTTACCCATTTGTAGAGGCTGTGAGTAGAGACGCCGAGGCGTGAGGCGATTTCCGCGACTGAGTATCCGCGCTCAATGACCTGCCTGACGGCTTCGGCCTTGAATTCCGGGGTGAATCTCTGGGTGCTCATAGACTTCCTCCTATGCTCAAAGCGTAGGCCGGGGATGTCTATCGTACCGGGGGTAGTCCAA